>JBGSUQ010000031.1:0-14382 GCA_041753395.1 Spirochaetota bacterium | reverse complement strand
CTCCCGTCGTGTTGAATGTTGCGGCAAGGGCGCTAACGTCTGTTCCATAGGGAACCGTGACGCTGATGTTGGTACCGGAAATGACCCCCGTGGCACTGGCTGACGGAATGCTGAATGCGGTAATGGTCTTCGAATCTGAAGATCCACCGGAAAAGGCGAGCAGCCAGTAGGGAATATTTTTTTTATCGCTGAAGCATCCGGTCGCGATTAATGAGACCAGGACCACCGCAGCAGCCATGCTCATCATCTTCATTTGTAATAGAATTTTCATACACCAATCCTCCATTTTAGATTAATACCGCAGCCATGCGCGCCGCGGAAGTCATACGGTCAAAGGAATAATATCAATCGATCTTGGCTATAAGACCAATGTATCGGATTTAACTGATGGGGAACAGAGGATGGAGGGATGATTTGATGGACACTTCCGGGCTAGATACCTGCTCCGTATCCCCATAACAGGCTAGCCTGTCAGGGGGATAAAACGGCCTACGGCTCAATGAGCCCCTTTTTGATGGCATAGCGGATAACTTCCGTGAGGTTTTTCATGCCCATTTTCATCGTTTTTATGCAATATGCTGTTATACTTTGTCAGAACACGGATAATGACTATTAAAATAAGTATATAACAGATAAACAAGGCCACTATGTTTTCATGGCGGCTCGTACCTGAGGCTCTCTGTTAATGTTATTTTTGGGGGGGCGGAGGCTCATTGTAGCTGACGACCACCCAATTCGACCCTACTTGATCAGCAAGAAACGTATGCGTATAAGTATTAATAAGTTCTCCATTAGCGCCGAAGGATCGTACAGTCGCATTGAGATCCTGGTCGCCGCTAAAATAATGAACATAAATGACCATGTAAGGTGCCCCACCCAGGGTGTAAACCCGGATGTTTTCGGGACCATAACCCGACATGTTGTTAACATCCAGCCGAATATCATAGCCGTCCTGTATGTACATCGAATTCTCGTAATTTACCACGAACTCCGGTATATTGCCCTGACAATAGATGTTCAGGTCGCCCGGACCGTCCCATCTCAGTTCATAGCGTACAAGCGATGGTGGGATGGAGCTGTCGATCGTCACGACCTGGCTTCTTCCATATACCACGCCGTTTAAATAGACCACGAAGCATACCGCGTTTATCCCGTTGTTCAGAACGATGTCGCCCGAGAACCAGTCGCCCTCAGTTAAATTATCCACCATCGGGCTTTCTATGCCGTTTACCGTGACACTGACTGAAATGTCGTTGGCGCTGCTGCCCTGGATTCGCTCTGAAAGCGCGCCGCTCGCCCTGACAATGCCGTCACTGGTGCTGCCCGATATGGTAGCCGGCGTTTCGGTTATAGTAATCTGGTCATCCATGCTTCGGATGGTAAAATTCTCAACACCTCTCGCCAGGTAAATAGTAACCGTGTACGGTTTCGTGCTGCTGTCGTCCGCATGGACCGTATAAATGACGGGGCAGGTAAAATCATTCGCCGTTACATTGGTTACCTGCAATACCCCCCCCACCGTGACTGATGCGCCGGAAGTTGAGAATGTCGCCTTCAGGGCCGAAACATCGGTTCCGAAGGGCAATGCCACCGATATGGCCGATTCACCTATCGTGCCGGTTACATCTGTCGAAATACCGGGATTGTTTACCGACAGGAATGAAAAGGCCGTGATATTTTTAGCCGTGTTCGATGCAATGGTGACTGTAACAGTGTAATTCTTTGTTGATCCATCTCCCGCATAAGCAGTGTAAACCACGGGATCGGTAAAATTATTGGGCGTTCCCCCGCTGGTCTGTGCGGTAGAGTCTACTTTAACTGATGCTCCGGTCGAAGCAAATGTCGCAACCAGAGTCGTTACGTTGGTTCCATAGGGAACCGTAACAGCCATGGTCCCGTTTATTTCGGAAATGATTCCCGTGGCGCCGGCTGATGGAAAGCCAAATTCCGTAATCGCCTTTTCCGAACTTGAAGAGACAGTAACGGTTACGATATAGTCCTGATAGGAGCCATCCTCGGCGGTTACTCGATACGCAACAGGCGCAGTAAAATCATTCGGTGTTTCCCCGCTTGTCTGGGCATCTGAGGCGACTGTAACCGATGCTCCGCTCGTGCTGAAGGTCGCGATAAGGGCGGTTGCGTCAGTTCCACCGGGGACTGACACGCTGATAGTTGTCCCGGATATGACTCCGGTAGCGCCGGCTGATGGAAAACTGAACGCGGTAATCTCTTTTGCCATATTTGACGCGATGGTGACGGTTACCGTATAGTCCTGATATGAGCTATTTGCAGCAGTTACCCTATATATGACAGGATCCGTAAAATCATTCGGCGTTTCTCCGCTTGTCTGGATGACCCCGATGGTCTCGCCCACGTTTACCGAAGTTCCGCTCGTGCTGAAGGCCGCGACCAGGGAGCTTACGTCTGTTCCACAGGGAACCGTAATACTGATGTTGGTCCCGGATATGACTCCGGTCGTCCCGGCTGATGGAAAGCCGAACGCCGAAATCTCTTTTGCCGTGTTTGAGGCGATGGTAACGGTTACGGTATAGTCCTGATACGAGCCATCCGCAGCGGTCACTCTATACACGACTGGATCCGAAAAATCGTTCGGCGTTACCCCGTTTTCCTGATAAATCATGCCGACATCAACAGACGCTCCTGACGCATTAAACGTAGCAACCAGAGCGCTTACATCTGTTTCATAGGGAACCGTAACGCTGATGTTGGCCCCGGAAATGACCCCCGTTGCACCGGCTGACGGAATGCCGAATGCGGTAATGGTCTTTGAATCTGAGGCACCCCCGGATAATGCGAGAAGCCGGGAAAGAATGTCTGTTTTACCGATTTCACATCCGGTTACGATTAATGAGAGGAAAACTACCACAGCAGCCATGCTTATCATCTTCATTTGCAATAGATTTTTCATGTTTCAATCCTCCCTTTACATTAGTACCGCAGCCATGGGTGCCACAGAAGTCCTACGGTCAAAGGAAAAAGAACATTAGACCACGACTATAAGACAAATTTAACGGATTACATTGGTTTTAAATATAGGATGGAAGGATGATTTGATGGATGCTAGGGGACTAAATCCCTGCCCAGTATCCCCATAAAAGGCTAGCCGGTCAGGAAAGAGCACCTTATGGCTCAATGAGCCCCTTTTTGATGGCATAGCGGATCACTTCCGTGAGGTTTTTCATGCCCATTTTAGTCATGATATTGGTCCGGTGGGCCTTAACGGTGTGTTCCGATATAAAAAGAAGGGAGGCTATTTCGCGGTTGGTTTTGCCTTCGGCGATCAGCTTCAATATTTCGGTTTCCCTGTTCGTAAGCTGTTCAAAGCGGGTGACGACGTCCTTCCGGTCGGCTCCCCGGGCGCTGGAAAAGCCCGTCACCACCTTGGTAGTCACCTGGGGGCTCAGGTATTTATTCCCCGTTATGACTTCATCAATGGCCTTGAGGAGCTCATCGCTGGCATTCTCTTTCAAAATATAACCGTCGATGCCTATTCCCAGAAGCTCCTTGATATACTCCTCATCATCATACTGCGACAGCATTATTATTTTTATTTCCGGGTGGTATTTCTTCAATTGCCGGGCCACCTCGATGCCGGTCATGACAGGCATTGCTATGTCAAGGACCGCCACCTCGGGCTTTAGCTGCTCGATGCTCTCCAGGGCGCTCCGGCCATCGCCGGCTTCGCCCACAACGGTGTAAGCGGGGGATTTGGCCAGGATAGACTTCAGGCCGTCCCGCACCATGAGGTGATCATCGGCCAGAAAAATTGTTGTCGATTTTTTATCTATCATATCAGCACGTTTCGATATAAAATACAATGGTGCTTTCCGGTCGCCGATCCGCAACCAGATACATACACCGGTCATGCATCAATTAATGTTTCACAGGCAATTGTATAATAAACGTCGTTCCATTACAATCAGATTTTACATTTATGACGCCCCCATGGGACTTGATAATGCCGTAGCTTATCGACAGCCCGAGTCCGGTTCCCTTGCCGATCTCCTTGGTTGTGAAAAAGGGCTCGAATATCCGGTCGATAATTTTCCGGGGGATCCCCGGTCCATTATCCGAGATCTCTATGGTGACACCGCCGCCCGGTGCGGAATTATAAGAACGCACCGATATGGCCCTTGCCGTATCAGTCCGCTCGAATCCGCACAGCGCGTCCCGGGCATTCATGATAAGGTTCATAAAAACCTGTTCAAGACGGTTGGAATCACCTGCGACGAGGGGAAGACTGTCATCAAGTTCAAGCGTTACCCCGATTGAATTATTTCTCAGCTGCTCCCCGAGCAGGGTCACGGCTTCGCGGATGGGAACGTTTACATTCGTCTCAACCATATTGGCTTCTTCTTTTCTGCCGAAAGTGCGAAGGTGATTAATTATCCCTGAGGCCCGGCTCACCTGCTTGAGTATTAAAGCGGCTTTCTCTAACATTACTTCCTTTGAAATATCCTTATTCTCGAACGCGGACGTGATCATCTGGGCCGCCATATTGATGATGCAGAGGGGCTGGTTGAGCTCATGGGCCATGCCGGTGGCCATTTCGCCAATGGAGGCCATTTTGCTCGAATGAATAAGCTGCGCCTCCATGGACTTTTTTTCTGTGACGTCTTCGCCAACCAGGACGGCGCCGGTTATCGATCTGTCCATTACCCGGGGGGACAGGTTGAATGTCACCAGGGCCGCAGTTTCGTCCGGACGGACCAGGTGCGCCTCGATCTGGCCCATGGCCGTCCTGCCGCCCATTACCGCGGCGAGCCGCTCCCGCATCATGTCGCGGTCGTCGGGGCCGAAGAGATCGGCGAATGCGCTGTTCAGCAGGCTCGCTTCGGCGCGGCCCGTCAATCGGAGCGCCTGCGGATTAACGAAGGACAGCAGCCCGTCCCGTCCGACGACCGCGATGGCGCTACCGGTGCTTTCCATGACGCTCTGGAAAAAACTATTAATTTCAGAAAGCGCCGATGTGCGCTCCCTGACCATTTCTTCGAGGAGGCGGTTCTGGTCATAGAGGGCGAGGTGCGTTCTCACCCGCGCCTTCACGACGGGCGGGTTCACCGGCTTGGTGATGTAATCGACGCCGCCGGCCGCGAACCCCGCCGATTCGTCCGTCACATCCCCAAGGGCGGTGATGAAGATGACGGGGATCTTCGCGGTCGCGTCGTTCGATTTCAGGCGGCGGCATATTTCGAAGCCGTCCATCCCGGGCATCATGACATCGAGAAGAATAAGGTCCGGCGGCGAGGCGGCCGCGATCTTCAGCGTCGTTTCACCGTTCGTCGCGGCCCTGATCACATACCGGTCGCCCAGTATGCCGGACAGAATGTCGATATTTTCAGGCGCATCATCGACAACAAGAATCGTCTGCTTTTTGTCATGCTTCTCAGTCATGTCATCTCCCAACGCGTCCAGTCATCCGGCACAGGCGCCGTCTAATAAAGAAAAAAATTTCCACTGAGACACAGAGACACTGAGTTATTTTAGTAGCATGTATTGCAATACAGAAATAATTGATACTGCTTATCACATATGATGTTAATTTTTCAATCAATAACAAACACCTCTGTGGTTTTCTTAATCGAGCGATTCCAATATTTTCCGCATTACTGATTGGGCCCCTTCAAAGTCATATCTGCCCAGAAGGCGTTCCAGCTCATCAAGATGCTGCTGCGCCGGCCCATTACCCAGCAAATCCTTGAGGGCCGTACATTCATCCAGCGCGCGCGTGTCGAAGTTTTCAAGTAACCGCATCAGGCCGCGCGCCGCCACGACCGCCGTCTCCCTGTCAGCAGGCCCGGCGGCCGTCTCCGGGGCGGCCGGTGACCCTGCAATCCGCCCGATCGAACCAAGTAGAACGGCGAGGGCATCCTCCACGGCCCGGATGAGACGGTCCGGATCTTCCCCGTTATTATTTTTGATCGACGCTTCCAGGTTCTTTACCGACTCGAACAGGTCGCCGGCGCCGATATTACCCGATACGCCCTTGAGGGTGTGGGCCAGCCGCGCCGCGGTTTCGGCATCGCCACTTTCCATTGCGCGCCTGATCTCTGAAACCGTGGTTGCATGGTGCCCGGAAAATTTTACCAGCAGGGCGCGGTATTTTTCCCGATTTCCCCGCATCCTCTCCATGCCGGCCCTGATGTCAATACCGGGCAGAGACCCGGGAAGATCGGTCTCGTAGATGGCGTGGGCGGTGTCATCGTTCACGGTGAAAGGGATCCTGGCGCCCGCCGGTATCCACCGCACCAGCGCTTCGTACAGCTTATACGGCGAAATGGGCTTGGTCACATAGTCGTTCATGCCGGCGGCAATCACCCGGTCCCTCACGCCGCTCATGGCATGGGCGGTCATGGCGATAATGGGCAGACTGTTAAACCGGTCATCGTTCCGTATCTCGCGGGCCGCCTCATACCCGTCCATCACCGGCATCTGGAGGTCCATGAGCACCGCGTCGTAGGGTTTACCGGCCGCGTTATTCATGACTTCACGGACTGCATTGAATCCGTCAACTGCCACCGACACGTACATCCCCTCGGATTCAAGAAGTTCGCGCGCCACTTCCTGGTTGATTTCATTATCCTCGACGAGGAGAATACGGGCGCCGCGTATAGAGTTCAAGCCATGGGGCGAGTCCTGGATTCCGGCAGCTGTTTGCCTGCTCTTTACGTCCGGCCCGAAAACCACCATAAATAAATCGAGAAGCTGCGACCGGTTTATCGGTTTATTGAGAAACCCGCCGATGCCCGCTCCTTCCGCTTTCCCCGGTATCTCAAAACTCCCGAAATCCGTTACCAGGATGATTTTCGGTTTATCAGGGATTTCCTCGTCGTGCGTAATCCGCCGTGCGGTATCAATTCCATCGATACCGGTACTATGCCAATCCACCAGCACGAGATTGAATGCGCATCCTTTCGCGGAACCGCTCCGTATCTCCTGTATCGCTTCTTCGCCTGAAGCCACGGCGGCAGTCTGAAAGCCCAGGCCCTGCAGAACGGATTCATTCATTATCCTGCCCTTCTCGCTCCCGTCAACGACCAGCGCACGCATCCCCCGCAGGATTTCAGGGGTCGCCAGGCCTTCCTCCGGATCCTGCTCCGCAATTCTAAAACTGACCATGAATGAAAAGGTGCTTCCCGTATCCGGCCCGCTCTCCACGTCTATCGAGCCGCCCATCATTTCCGCGAGACGCCTGCTGATGGCAAGCCCCAGGCCGGTGCCGCCGTATATCCTGGTTGTCGTCGCATCCGCCTGGCTGAAGGGCTGAAATAGATTGTCCCGCTGCTCCGGGGTGATGCCGATGCCGGAGTCGCGCACGGAAAAACGCAGGCGAGCCCCACCCTCCTCCAGCCGTACGATGCATGCGGAAATCGCCACTTCACCGCCGGCCGTGAATTTCACCGCGTTGTCCGCGAGGTTCAGGAGCACCTGTTCGACACGGAGGGGGTCGCCGATGACCAGGTCCGGCACGCCTTTCCCGATGTCGACGGACAGGGCAAGGCCTTTTTCCCGGGCCTTTACGGATATCATGCCGGCCACATTGGACATGAGGTCGCTCAGACTGAAGGTTATATGTTCAATCGAAAGCTTCCCCGCTTCTATTTTTGAATAATCGAGTATGTCGTTTATGATGCCGAGGAGATTACGGGAAGACACCATAATTTTTTGGGCATAATCCAGCTGCTTCAGCGAGAGTCCGGTTTTCAACAGCAGGTGGTTCATCCCGATTATGGCGTTCATGGGCGTGCGTATCTCGTGGCTCATGTTGGCCAGGAAATCGCTCTTGGCGTTCGTGGCGGCCTCGGCAGCTTCTTTTGCGGCCTTCAGGGCCTCCTCTGTGATTTTCAGCCTGACGATGTCTATTCCGATTCCCACAATATATCCTTTCCCGACAATGGACATTCGGTATCCGGTCATCAGGTACGGAAATGAAGCGCCGAATTTTGTCAATATCCTCAGATCAAGGATAAAACTGCCTTTCTGCGCCATAGAATCAACCGCGCTGAAAAACATCTCCCGGTAGTTCGGGTCAACGATCTGGACCAGTTCCATGTTATTAATTTCTTCCGGCGTATAGGACATGACCAACTCAAAGTTGCTGTTCCATCGGATTATTTTACCCTTTTCATCGGCGGTGTAGAATATACCGGGGAGGCTGTTGATGACCGTGTCGGAAAAGAGCTTTTCACCCAGGACCGCGTCCTCGGCCTTTTTCCTCACGGCGATTTCTTCTTTTAACTGTTCATTTTTTTGCACCAGCTCGGCAGTCCGATCACGCACCAGGTCTTCCAGGTGTTCCCGGTAAATTCGCAGTTCCTCTTCCGCCTGACTGCGCCGGGTGATGTCCCGGATGACGCCCCGGATCATCCTCTTTTTACCTACCGGTGAAGTTACCAGGTTCGCTGTCAGGAGGCAGTGGATAACGCCCCCGTCCTTGCGCCGGAACGATGTCGCGAAATCTTTTAAGAAACCGTTTTTAAGAATCTCGCTCAGGAAATTGTCGGGATCTTCCGGATTGACAAAGACACTCCGTACATTCACCGCCACAATTTCCTCCCGCGAATAACCGAAAAGCTCCAGCAGTGCCGGGTTAAAATCAATCAGCATCCCTTCTATGTCGTGAATATAAATGGCGTCCTTCATCGTCTCGAAGAGGGTCCGGTAGCGCTCTTCGCTCTCCTTGAGCTTGATGTCTAAGCTGTGTTTGTACAGGGCTATTTCGATGTTTGTCAGGAGCTCCGTCTCTTCGAAGGGCTTTAAGATATACCCGTACGACTCGGTTTCTTTCACCCGTTCCAGGGTCTCCCGGTCAGCGAAGGCGGTAAGGAAAATGATCGGGATCCGGTCGCGTTCATTGACAATCCGTGCCAGTTTGATGCCGTCGATGTCGCCTTTGATCCTGATGTCCATAAGTATGAGGTCCGGGCGCTCACGGTCGATCAAATCGAGGGCGTTTGGCCCGCTGTCAGCAGAACCGGTGATCAGGTAGCCCCGGCCCTCAAGGACGCTCCGGAGAAGCTCAACGGTGATGAGCTCGTCCTCCACGATCAGGATCTTCACATCAGCCATTGTTCCACCCTTTCATCATGATTACCGGCCTGCGCCGAAGGGAATGTTGCCCGTCGGCGAGAAGGCAAACCCGCCGTCGAAGAGCATAAGGCAGGCTTCAACCGCATCCTGATCGAAGAGGACCCCGCAATTAGTTGTAAGCTCTGCGATGGCATTTTCTATGCCCAGGGCGGGCCGGTATGGCCGGTGCGAGGCGATCGCCTCCACCACGTCCGCAACGGTGATGATGCGGGCTTCGATAAGAATCGCGTCGCCCGCCAGGCCCCGCGGGTAGCCCGTGCCGTTGATCTTCTCGTGGTGCTGATATACGATCTCCGCGATAGGCCAGGGGAAATCAATGTTTTTAAGGATATCATACCCTGCGCGCGAGTGGGTCTTGATGAGCTGAAACTCAACTTCGTTAAGGCGGGACGGCTTTGAAAGGAGCTCGCTGGGCACCCCGAGCTTGCCGATATCATGGATCGCGGCGGCAAGGGTGATGCCCTCTATGGTATCTGCCGCGAGGCCCATTTTCTGTCCCATGGCGCCCGACAGCTCGGCCACACGGCGCTGGTGGCCTGCCGTGTAGGGGTCACGTGTCTCCACCACCGCGGTCATCGCCTCGATGATGCCGACAATCGTGACATGCAGCTTCTCATTCATCCGCCGGAGCTGCCCCTCGCTTTCCCTGACCGCGCGGTCCGCACGGTGCTTCTGGATGGCTATCTCTATGTTGCTGGACAGCTCCCTGTCCTCGAAAGGCTTCAACAGGTAACCATAGGAAAGCGTCTCCCTGGCGCGCTCCAGGATTATTGAGTCCGAAAAGGCGGTGAGATATATTACCGGAATGTCGAATTCCCCGGCTATCTGCCTGGCGGTCTCGATACCGTCCATGCCTCCCTTGATCATGATATCGACGAGGGTCAGGTCGGGAGGGTCCTCCCTGATTAAATCGAGCGCCTTTTTGCCGGTGTCAACCATGCCGGTAACGATGTACCCGCTCCGCAGCAGGCTCTCCCGGATGTTTTCCGCCGTTATCAGCTCGTCTTCGATAATGAGGATTTTACTTCCCTTCATCTGCCTGCATCTCCTTCTCATGCGGGAATACGACGGTGAATTCAGCCCCTCCCTCATTGCGCACAACGAGCTCGCCGCCGAGCTGCTGGGTCAGTATCTGCACCAGCCGCAAACCAAGCGATCCGGACGCGTCCATGTCGAAACCGGCCGGCAGCCCGACGCCGTCGTCCCTGACCGACATCCGGTATGAGCCGCTGTCTGTTACATTCATGGATATGGTAATAACGCCCCGCCGGCCGCCGGGGAAGGCGTGCTTGTAAGCGTTGGTGATCAGTTCATTCAGAAGAAGACCGCCGGGCACCGCTAAATCAATGCCGAGCTTCATCGGGAGGGTGTTCATCTCCAGGCGGATCCGTTCCGGGTCGATCATGAAAGACTGTACCACACTGGACACGAGGCTGGCCAGGTACTCCTTGAAATCAATTCTGCTTAAATCAGCTGACTGGTAGAGCTTCTCATGGACGATGGCCATGGACTTGATCCGGTTCTGCATCTCACCGAGAGCGTTTTTAATGTCAGCGCCCTTCGTGATGTATGCTGACTGGAGCCCCATGAGGCTGGATATCACCTGCATGTTGTTCTTGACGCGGTGGTGGATCTCCCGGAGGAGGACCTCCTTTTCCCGAAGTGATGCAACTATTTTTTTTTCGGCCACGATTCGGTCCGTTATATCGGTATGAGACACGACGAGACGAAGCTCGCCTGTACCAGGAAAACGGTTGACTTTCCCCATGAACCAGCGTTTGACAGCGGGGGAATGGCACGGATATTCCTGTGTATATGATTTGATTTCCCCGTTCATTACGGCCCTGATTCCAGCGGCAAACTCCGCGGCCCCCTCGAAATAGTTCCCCTGAGCCGCGTCGCAGACGCTCAAATAGTTGACTCCTTCGAATACATCGATGGGGTCCTCCATATTGCTGAAGGCGAATGTCCGCCAGGAACTGTTTACCGAGATGATCTCGCCATTCCTGTCAAGGATCGCGATATTCGCATCAAGGGCATTTACCGTGCTCAGGGCGAACCGCTCGGACTCGCGTACCGCCTCCTCGGCCCGCTTACGATCGGTAGTATCGATGAGTATGCCGTTTAACCCGGTCACACGGCCGTCAACGATGACCGGAGTGACCGATGTGCGGATATAGTGTATGCTTTTATTCCTGTCGATAACCCTGTATTCCAGTTCAGTTTCGGCGCCCGCTACCATTTTCAAAAACTGATCAAGGACCGCCTGAAGATCATCGGGATATATGAAATCGCGGAAGTTTCTGCCCGTCAACTCTTCCGGCGTATAATGGAACAGCCGTATGCAACCGGAGCTCATGTAGGTAACAACGCCGTCAGTATCGAGGGAATATATCACGTCGTTGAGGTTTTCCACAAGGGTCCGGTACTTGTCCTCGCTTGCACGAAGGTCCTTCTCCATCTTTTTGCGGTCGGTAATGTCGACCATGACACCCACAATGCCGTCGATCTTGCCGTTTTTATCATAGAACACCGACTTGTGGTACAAGACATCACGGTCCATGCCATTGGCAGATCGCACCAGTCCCTCGTAGGTCTGGTTGCCCCCGGCCGTGAGAAGCTCCATATCCTTCTGATGATAAATTTCGGCCATATCCCCCGGCCACAGGTCAAACACTGACTTTCCGACCAAACTGCCCAATGGCAGACCCATGTACTTTTCAAAAGCGGTATTGCATCCGTTATAATGCCCCTCCGCGTCTTTGAAAAAAATCGGCGCGTTGATGGCGTTTATGACCACATACAAAAACTGGAGCTGATAACGGGCCTGCTCTTCGGCTATCTTCCGCTCGGTAATATCTATTCCCACGCCATTAATTTCGATTAGCTCGCCTTTCATACCATATTTATTGAAAGAATCCCACTGAATGCTTTTATTCAAGCCATCGCGGGACAACAGGGTCATTTCATATCCGTGCACGTCCCCCGATTGTAACGCTTCAAGGAGAAGCGTGACCTGGCCTTGCTGCTCTCCCGGGTAAAGCAGATTCCACCAATTCTGGCCGATAAGCTCTTCCGCGGAATATCCCGTCACCTCCTTAACGTAGTTGTTCACGAAAATCGTTGTACCATCGGGATTAATTCTACAAATGACACAGGGAGTTGTTTCTATCAGGAGACGATATTTCTCCTCGCTGTTACGCAGCACCTGACGTGCGATCTTTTCATCCTCGAGAATGCTGAGCAGGACCAGGCGGGCCCGGTCCTGACTGCCTATCATCTTTTCCAGTTGGTCCGTCACCAGGACCAGTTCTTCATTTTTATTCTGTAATGCTTCCTCGAGCCGCTTGTGGTCGGTTATATCCCTTGAAACCGACAGTATCCCCGTCGGCCTGCCGCTGTCGTCCCTGATGAATGAGAAGACATCCTCCACCCAGATGCGGGAGCCGTCCTTGCAATACTCCTCGAGCTCAATGATGGCACGTCTCTGAGGATCAGCAGTGCCTTCGGCCTCCAGCGCCATCTGCTCTGCAAAAACTTCGCCGATTTTCTTTAACGATTCGGGGAGTATAATCTGGTCCAGGGTCTGGGCCATCACCTCTTCAACCGAATAGCCGCGCAGTTTCGTAATCGACGGGCTTGCGTATGTTATCTTAAAGTTCATGTCAAGAACGGTGACATTATCCCCTGTATTTTCAACAATGAGGCGGTATTTGTCCTCACTCTCCTTCAGTGCGTTTTCAGCCCGCTTGCGCTCGGTGATATCTCTGTATGCAATTGCAACGCCGAAGTTTTTCAGCCGCATTGGAGCGGCGGTGACGCTTATCCAGGTGACCTTCCCATCGCCTTCCACAATCCCCATCTCTAAATTCTCTATCAGCCGGTTCTCCTTCAGCGCACGAACGCAGGCATATTCCTCGGGCGGCATGAGCGTCCCGTCGACGCGGATGATACTCCATTCAGGACCATCGAATTTTCTCATTACATGATCATTGCGGGATAAACCCAGCAGACGCTCGGATTCCTTGTTGGCATCAATGAGATTCCCGTCCTCGTCCGTGATGCTAATGCCAAGGGGAAACATCTCGAAAAGGATCCTGTATTGTTCATTGGATTCCTCCGGGGCCGGCTTTTTCCTTCCGGGCTCCCCGGATGGAGCCCTCAGTTCACGACCGGGCCCATCCTTTACATTACGTTTTTTCCGCTCTGGCATCAGTCATTCTCCTTCTCGGAAAACACCCATACATTTATTCCATGGTTTTTTTTCATTTCGATCTTCATCATCTTCATGACCCTCCGTACCTGGCCGGCCTGCCGGACTCTTTCAGAAGACCATTGATTTCCTTTTTAAGCTCAAGCACACGGCCCTCCCGGTCCATCATAACGGCCTGCCACCGCTTGAGCTCCTTCAACTGGCTGTGAAGATCCTCCTCCATCCGCTTCCGGTCGGTGAAATCCGTGAACGTCCCGACAATCCCCGTCACCCTGCCCGCCTCGTCTTTGAGCAGATGGGAGCTCACAAAGACGACCAGTGTTTCACCGCCGGCTTTCTTCGCGTTGATCATGTAATTCCTTATGGATCCATTGGCCATAAGCACGTCCAGGTATTCCTTCCTGTCTTCGGGATTCTTCCAGAAGTCGGGCAATTTCTTGCCTTTAAAATCCGTATCGATGCCATAACCAAGAATCTCATTGAATGCCAGGTTGTGCTCCAGGAGCAGGCCGTCAACATCGCACCGGTAATAACCTTCATCCAGATACTTGATGGTATCACGGAACTTCCGTTCGCTTTCGGTGAGCTCCTGCTGTTTCGCGGCAAGTTCGTCCATCTGGGAGTGGAGTTCCTTCTCGGCCGCCATCAATTCCTTGTTGGAAGCCTCAAGGGCCTCCTTTTCCTTCTGCAGCTCATCTTCCGTCCGCTTACGCCTGGTAATGTCGTTGAACGTGACAACGAGCTTGTCTGACAAAAAAGCGGCGTAAAGCTCGCAAACGCGTACCGAGCCATCACGGCAGGTAACCCGGTATTCTCCCGTATTGACCGCCCCGCCGGACATGCGGGCTTTTTCCAGGAATGGCTTCCATCGATCAACCACCTCCTGCCGGTAATCGGGATCCGGGTACGCCAGCAGATACCACTCCGGCGCGGTGGGCGCGGTATGTCCGAAAAGATCGAGAGCGCTCCGGCTCCAGAATTCAATGTTGTCATCCTGCGTATCGACCAGGGCGATCGGGAACGGTGTCGCGTCGAGAATGGCGTAGAGATTTTTCTCA
>JBGSUQ010000030.1:0-74790 GCA_041753395.1 Spirochaetota bacterium | reverse complement strand
TGTCCTTAGTCTCAAAGGTGATTCTTACCGCATGAAAGATCGCCTGAAGGTTGGAGCAGTCAATTTTGAATAATACCGAATACAAAAACCGGCAAATTCAAACCGGTGAAAAGCGGCAAAATAGAATCGGCGTTGACATATCCGGCGTCCACGCCGAAATAGAGGCCCTGGAGAAATCCTGAATTGATTTCAGTGAAAACCGAAAATAGCGGCTGCAGTTTGAAGCTGTTCTTGAAGGCGCCAACCGGGAAATAGCATCCTCCCGTGACGCCCAGGACAGCCCTGGGCCCAAGGTGTCTTTTTTTCTGGCTGCTGTCATGGATTGATACAATGCCGTTTGCGGGCATGGTCAGGGACCCGTAGTCGGTTTTGAGAAGAAGTCCGACATCGTTGCTGTAATTCTGGATAGTGCCCTTCATCACTGAGCCGTTTTTCAGCCGGACTTCGGCGGTAATTCCCTGGATATCGCCTATATTCTTGCTGCTTTTCTGGATGCTCTTCTGGTTAAAGGTCTTTGTCGTACCCAGAGTTTCTATGACAATGCCCTTTTCACTGACGCTTTTTATATCGCCGAGATAGATGGTGCCGTCTTTTAAAAGGATAATGTCACCATACAGATATGGTGTAGCATTTAATAATAATGATATTGTAATTATGTAAAATTTATTATTCATTTTAAATATACCCATAAATGTTTTTAAATCTGAAAATAATAATTAAGTTTATTCTTAAATCCTTTTTTACGATAATTACTTATTATAACCTAATCAATATTCTTATTCATTCATAAGTAAATTACCTATAGTTATCTTCGGTATATATTGTAATAGATTTTAAGATTAAAATCAAATAAATTATTAAAATAAAACCCACCCACATGGGTATTTTTATAATTTTTTTAAATCGCAATGGTTAAAATTGTACATTTTTAATAAAATATATAATTATAATCTAACACATCTTTATATTTGTTCGCTGATTATTACTCTGACCTCCTATCAATTTTCATAACTGACTCTATAACCTTGTAAGTAAGCGCCTTCTTCCCATAAGGGCTTGACAATAATTGCAAAAATGATTAAAGTTTATAACCCGGGCCCCATTAGTATGAAGACCATAACCCAATATGAAAGCTCAGAATTTGCATTAGATGACCTCCGTGGAATAAAGGACCACAGGAAGATCATCGTTGTTTTTTCCACCTTCGGCGAGCGGGAGGCGGGACTGATCCATGACAAAATAAAGCTCCTCCGGTCCGAGCTGGGCGATTACATTGACGGGATTCTGGTTTCGCACCGCCGGGCTGGAGAAGATGAGGAAGAGACTGAACGCCGGGCACGTGAAGCATGGGGAGGATCCGAGATACTCATATGCAACACCAGCGTAGTCCCCGATATGGGCGATGAGAGGGGCAAGGGGGCCGATATGCGGCGCGCCCTGTATCACATTAATACGACCTGCGCAAAAAGCGACAATCCCCTGGACGTCATCGTGGTCTTCCTCGATGCAGACGTGGTGCCGAAATACTTCGGATCGCATTTCGTCCTGGCCCTGAGCGGCGCCATTCTCAGGGGACATGATTTTGCCAGGGCCAGCTTCTGGCGAGAAATGGGGCGGATCAAGAAATTCGTGGCCCAGCCCCTCATGTCAGTCATAGACCATCCCGACCTGAAAAGGATCACCGACTTCCATTACCCCCTCTCCGGAGAGGCGGCGGCGACGCTGGAGTTCTTCAACATCGTGCACTTCTGGCAGCGCTACGGCGTAGAGACCGGCATCAACGTTGATACCTGCATGGGGGAATACCGTGTCGCTGACGTGAACCTGGGTCTCTATGACCATGAGCATCACCGGGACCTGGACATCCAGAAGATGGCCTTCGGGATCATCCGGACCTACCTTAAGCAGCTGCGCGATTACGGGGTCATACAGCTCGCGGAGAACGCCTTCATATCCGATATCTTCCGCGTGTCCTTTATCGATGAAGGAGGGGAACGGCGGCATTTCGAGTTTGATCTCACCGAAATAAAATATGCCCCGTTGAAGGACATACTGGTGAAGACCCCCCGGACGGATATTACCTCACCCCCTCTGTCCCCCTCTCCATCAAATGGAGAGGGGGAAAAATGAATAATGTAATTTTTCCGGAAGCCCTCTCCTTTTTAAGGAGAGGGCGCGCCGGAGGCGGGGTGAGGTCTTATGAGAGAGGGTGCGCAGAGCGGGGGTGAGGTCTTATAGGGATTGGGGTTATTCTGATAAGGGAGTATTTAAATGAGCAGGTTCATGCAGATGGCCGCGGATAAGGCCCATGAAAGGACTATCACGATCGCTACCTATCCCGCCGGTGATGACAGGGTTATCGTGGAGGGACGGCTCATCGACCGGCGCCTTAAGGATTACTACCTGGTGACCGGAGAGAAGAGGCTTGCCGGCGAGATCCACAACATGATTGTCCGCCTTCTGGTTGCTATATCAGGCTTTATCATTGAGGATGTCGAAGTGGAGCTTGTCGCGGTTCCACGTGATGAGTGCGCCGATGTGCAGGGGACCCTGGACGCTATCAGGGGCGAGAAGATCACCAGGGGTTTTTCCAGCAGGATGAAATCGCTCCTGGGCGGTACTAAAAGCTGCACGCACCTGCTGACCCTTTTGATCGCCATGGGACCGGCGACGCTTCAGGGTGTTTTTTCAAGCAGGGCCCAGAAGCCGATGGAAATGGCGTCATTCATGTCAGACCCGAACAGGGTCAAATTTTTCATGAAGACCCTCCTTAATACCTGCTACGTGTGGCGCGAGGACGGCCCGGCCCTGAAGAAGCTGCGGAACACAATCGAGGCTATGCGAGGGAAGTAGCGTTTTCTCCCCTTTATTTTTTTCTGATGAGAATGACGGTGAGGTCATCGATGATTTCACGGGGGGCGATGTAATTGAAAAAATCACCTATGACGCTGTTCAATAAATCCTGGGCCGAATCACCCTTCGCGTTCTGCAGCGATTTCATGATCATGGTATCGCCATAGGACTTACCCGAGGAGTTTGTTGATTCAAGCATCGAATCGGTGTAGAGGAGAAGACAGTCACCCTGTTTCAGCTTGAAGGATATCTCCTCGAAGCCTACAGGACCCGCGTGCCCCTGCGCATCAATGCCGAGGATCGGCCCGCTGACGCGCTTCCCGCTTTTGTCGAGGACCTTGCCGGTCCTGTCGATTTCAACTTTCTTGCAGATAACGTCCGGGTGCGCGCAGTTGATGTACTCGATACGGTCATCCTCGAATCGGAGCATGACGCCGGTAAGGTAGTTGTCCACGTCCTTTATCTCGGATATGAGCTTCTTGTTTATATTTTCCACGACGGTCGTGAGGCTATCCTTCCGGTGCTCCATGAAACTTACTGAGATGATCGATTTTGCCATGAGGGTCAGGAGGCCCGGCCCTATGCCGTGTCCGGAAACGTCGAAGATCCCAACACCGGCGACTTTGTCATGGTCGAGGTAGAAGTCATAGAAATCGCCGGACACGCCCGACTTGGGAAGGAACAGCAGTGCGAAGTCGTACAGCCCGGAAACCGGCGGTTTTTTCGGAAGGAGCGATGACTGGAGGTGGGCCGCCATATTCATGTCTTTCCGGTACATCATCTGGGAATCCTCGAGCTCGCGGTTGGTCTGGACCAGCTGGTCGTTTATGGCCTCGAGCTCCTCATTGGTGGCCTCGATCTCGGTCTTGGCCTGGGTGAGCTCACTGGTGCGTTCGTCGACCTTTTTCTCCAGATTAACGTTCATCTCCTCGAGGTTGTTTTTCAGCGAGTTGACCCGGTCTGCGAGACCAAGCGAGAAGAGCGCGATGGAGAAGGCGGTTCCTATCTGGAACCCCCACAGCGTGACGACGTTATTGGGCAGCAGGCCGAACCGGTTACCCACGGTGGCGATGACCCCGGCGAAGAGGAAGGACCAGGCAATGGTGTACCAGCTCGCCTCGCGTTTTTTTTTCAACATCAGCATGACCGAAAGTATCATCACGAGGGTGATGCCGGGCAGATAGGCGCCGGCGCCGAACATGATGCTCAGGTGGTAGGGCATGAAAAGCGATAACAGCAGAAATATGCTGATGATCCCGAGATAGATGAACAATATAATCCTGAAGTATTTCGGGAGCAGTTTATATTGAATGTACATCATTGAAAAAATGGTCAGGGTCAGGTTCGCCGCAAACAGGAAGAACGGCACCATGTCGTTCATCCACACGGTATTGGGCCAGAGGTACTGGAACCCGTAGCCGTTAAGCTCCAGGGAGACGAAAAGCAGTGAGGCAATGAAGAACGCGTAGGACAGATAGGTGAGGTCCTTCATGGATATGGCAAGGAGCAGGTTGTAAATCAGTATAATCAGCAGGGCGCCGTAGAAGAGCCCGAACACCGTTTTCTGTATGTTGAGTTCGGATATGACGTTCTTGAAGGAGTGTATGGTCATGGGAATGTTCATGGAGCTTTCCGACTGGAAGCGGAGATAATAGGTGTAAGTTCCCGGATCGGTGTTCAGCCGGATGAGAAAATTATGATGGTCTATGTCCCGCTTATCGAAGGGAAGCCTGTTCCCGATTTGTCTGGTTGTATAATTTTTATTCTCGTCAGGAAGGTATATGTCAATCCTGTTCAGCAGAGGATACCCGATTTCAAGGTACCATTCGGTTTCATTTCCCTCGGGAATCGTGACGGTAAAGCGCGCCCAGATAGCGTCAGTGATAAAGCCGAAGGCGTTTTCTGCCGTTTTGACAAACTGCGCGGAACCCTTCACATCATCGAAGGTGAGAGAGCCTTTTTCATCGCGCACGATTTCGATAGGCACCTGATAGGTGTCGCCCGTCCCCAGGGTGAGGGTGTCAGCATGGAGCGGCGCCGCCAGCATCACTGTCAGCGCCAGGATTGAGTATAGTATTCTGTTCATGGGTTCGGCCGTCCCGCGTTGAACGGGGGACGGCCTTATTCCTCCGTTATTCTCCTTTAAATTGCGGTTCACGTTTCTGCGCAAAAGCGGTCATGCCTTCCATCATGTCCTTGGTGGTAAAGAGCTTCGCCAGCTCCTCCCGCTCGACCTTAAGGTGCAGTTCCGGGGAAACGTATGGGCTCATGGCCACGACTTTCAATATGGACCTGATTGACAGCGGCGGACGCTTCGCCAGCTCGTTGGCAAAAGCGATGGCGTCGTCGAGGGTCTTTCCTTCCTCGCATAGGCGATCGACAATCCCGAGGGCCAGTGCCTCTTCAGCCTCGACCTGCTTTCCCAGAAACATCATTTCCAGCGCTTTTGATCTGCCGACCATGCGCGGCAGCCTGAGTGACCCTCCGTAGCCCGGCATGATGCCCAGGTTGGTTTCGGTAAGGCCGACGCGGGCGCCCTTCTTCAAAAAGCGGAAGTGGCAGGCTAGGGCGAGTTCAAATCCTCCGCCCAGGGCGTGGCCGTTCATTGCCGCGATGATCGGTTTGGGAAAGAATTCCACTTTGTTCCATACATCCTGGCCTCGCTTCAGAAAATCAACGGCGTTGAAGTCGCCGAACCCGCTGGAAAGGTCGGCGCCGGCGCTGAAGATCTTGTCACCGGACCCGGTGATGACAACTGCCAGGGTGTTTTTATCCATTTCAATGGGATCCAGGTATTTGCGGATCGTTTCGAATACCTCATGGCTCAACTGGTTCGCTTTGGGTTTATTTATAGTTAATAGTGCGACTTTATCTCTCTGTTCAAGTAAAACTGCGTCTGACATTGTGTGCCTCCTTGGGTGTATGCTCCGGCCGCGCATACCGTTCCGGCGACGCGGCCGGAAACGGTTTATCTTCCTATGGTCTTAAATGATCCGTCAACAATTTCCGGTTCAGGCTTCAGAATATCGAGTTTGAACCTCTGGCTGATCATGTTCAGGGCATCTGCGAGCTGCTGCGGCTGCATGCCTGCCGCCAGGGCAAAGGGGCCGGCGAAAGCGTTCATGCCGTATTTAACAGCGTCATCGATGTCCTGGATCGATTTCGCCAGTCCTTCCTTCCATACCTTGACCGCCTCGTTTATCTGCACGGCCAGCAGGTGTATGGGGGTCAGGTCTTCCGATGTTTTTGATATATCGATCACCGCTTTCCCGTCTTTCCACTCATATATACCCTTTCCACTCTTCATGCCAAGCTCTTTTTTTGCTATCTTGTCGGTCAGGTACTTACCCGGCTTATACTGCGGGGAGAGGGTCTTGGCATAATAGTCCAGGGTGTGGCAGAAAACGTCAAGGCCGACGAAATCGGCGGTTTCGAAGGGGGCCATCTTTGCGCCCATTTTTTTCATCACGGCGTCCAGTTCCTGGGGCTTGGTTTTGCCTTCGTCGAGTATAGCCGAGAGGAGGGCCTGGTTCGGGGCGCTGATCCGGTTGGCGATGAATCCGGGCCGGTCTTTCAGGACCTTTATCGGGATCTTTTCGAATTTTTTAGCTATTTCGCACATGAGATCCGCTGTCGAATCACTGGTTTTATCTCCATAGATGACTTCAACAAGCTTCATCCGGTTGACCGGGTTGAAGAAGTGCAGGCCCACGAAGCGCTCGGGGTTTTTCACCACGCTGCCGATTTCGGATATGCTCATGGTCGAGGTGTTTGTCGCCAGGATGGCAGCGGCCGGGCACGCATCGGAAACTTCCTTGAAAACAGTTTTTTTCAGGTCCATGATTTCCGGGACCGCTTCGACAACAAGCTGAACGTCCCTGACAGCTTCCTTGGTGTCGAGAGTAGTGGATAGCAGAGACATGGCCTTGTCTTTGTCCGCAGCGGCCATTTTCCCTTTACCCACCAGGAAATCAAGACTCTCCCTGATTTTTGCCACGCCGTTGTCCAGGAACTCCTGCTTGATGTCCCGCATTACGACGGTAAATCCGGCCTGGATGCAGACCTGGGCTATACCGTGCCCCATTGCACCGGACCCCAGGACCGCGATTTTTTTTACATCGTTGATGTTCATTCTATTGCTCCTTGTATTTGGTATTGTATAGTAACCCCCGCCCGGAGCCGCCGACGGCGGCTCCGGGCGGGCGGAAGTTACTTGAGCTGTTTGCTGGAAAATCCCAGGACGTTCCGCGCCACGATCAGGTGCTGGATCTGGCCCGTGCCCTCGAAGATGTCCATGATCTTGCTGTCGCGCATCCATTTTTCAGCGAGATTGTCCTGGGTGTAGCCGAGGGGCCCCAGGAGGTCGCAGCATTTCTGCGTTATCAGGGTCCCCCACCGGCCGGACTTCGCCTTTGACATGGAGGCCTCCAGGTTGTTGAATTCGCCGTTGTCAGCCATCCAGGCGGCGCGCCAGGTGAGAAGCCGCATCGCCTCGAGGTTGGCCTCCATGAGGTAAAACTCCTTTTCGAGACTGCTGACATTGTTCAAATTTTTTTCATAATCGAGCTTGATGCCGCTTTCCTCGATTTTTTCCCGGGTGAAGTCGAGGGACGCCCGGGTGATGCCGAGGGCCATGGACGCGACCATGGGCCTGGTGTTGTCGAAAGTCTTCATGACGCCCTTGAACCCCTCGGTGGCGGTCTTTACTTCCGCGCTTCCCAGGAGATTGGTCCGCGGTATGCGGCAGTCGGTGAGGACGAAGGTGCCGGTGTCCGATGCGCGGATGCCGAGCTTGTGCTCGAGCTTCTCCAGCTTGAAGCCGGGGCGGTCCTTTTCAACGACGAAGGACTTGATTCCCGACTTGCCGGCCTTCTTGTCGACCGTGGCCCATACGACCACCACGTCGCACCGGTCCGCGCAGGTCACGAAGATTTTTTCCCCGTTCAGGACCCACTCATCGCCTTCGAGCTTCGCCGTCGCCGTAATCGACCCGGAATCCGACCCGGAGCCGGGCTCGGTAATGGCCATGGCGGCCCACTTGTTCCCGAAACGCTCCATCTGCTCGTCCGTGGCGACCGCGGCAATGGCCGCGTTGCCGAGGCCCGCGTTCGGAAGCGACAGGAGCAGGCCCGCGTCGCCCCAGCACATTTCCTCGATGCTGATGACGGTCGACAGGTTGGTGCCCAGTTTTTTGGTGGCCGGCTTGTCGTCTTTTTTCGGCTCGTCGCCCTCTTTCTTTTTCTTTTTGCCCCCGCCCATGATCTTGATGGACCGGAACATATCGAGCTCTTTTGGATATTCATGCTCGTTTACGTCATATTTTCGCGCTATCGGCCGGAGCATCCCCTTGGCCAGGTTGTTGATGCTGTTGCGCACTTCTATCATTTTCTGGTTTGCTTCAAGATTTATCATTGTCGTTCCTCCCTTTTGTTATACCGTTGCCATCCCTTCAAGGATAGCGATCCCCCGGCCGTTGCGGTAATACCGCTCTACCGGATGGTCACGAATGAACCCGTGTCCGCCGAGGATCTGGACGCCGTAGTCGGTGATTTTCATGGTCGCATCCCCGGCGAAGATTTTCGCAAGGAATGACTCGCGCTTCGCGTCTTTCCCGGCCTCTATGGCCGATGCCGCCTTCCAGGTCAGGAGCCTCATGCCGTCGACTTCGTAGGACATCTCCGCGATCATGAAGGCGATGGACTGCCGGCATGCTATGGCCTCGCCGAACTGCACGCGCTCCTTGGAGTAGTCCCTGGCGTATTCGAAGGAGGCCCGGGAGACGCCGGTGCCGATGGCGGAAAGGGCTATCCTGGATTTTTGCAGAAATTTACCGTAGTCGCATCCCTGGGAACCGCCCAGCCGGTCTGCTTCCGGAACCTCACAATTTTCAAAGGATACCGGGTACGTCTCCAGGGCATACAGGCCCAGGTTCTTTTCCCGTTCGCCGATTTTGACGCCGGGATTGTCTTTCGATACAATAAAGAGTTCACCCTTACCGTCAAGACTTGCGGCAACGAGCACGTGAGCTGAATCCTTCGCCATGGGGACGAAGCATTTTTTTCCGTTGATGACACAGGAGCCGCCTTTCTTTTCAGCCTTCGTTTCCAGCGACATCGCGTCGAATTTGAACCGCGGCTCGTTGATCGCGACCGTGCACGGCTTGTACGACGCGTCGCAGTAGGGTGTGATATACTTTTTCTTCTGCTCGTCCGTACCCATTTCCATGATGGGGTACAGGAACGAGGAGGGCAGGGTCGCCGCAATGGCAAGGGCCATGTCGCCTGCCGCGAGTTCCTCCAGGATGATCGCGTTCATGATGGGCGAGTATTCCATACCATATCCCCCGAGCTCCTCGGGTATGGGCGATATCGTGGCGCCCAGCTCCCAGACCTTCTGGATAAATTCCGCCGGGATTGCTTTCTTCTCGTCCATGTCGTGCGCGTTATCCGCGATGACGCCTTTCACCAGCCGCGCGATCGTTTCTTTCATCGTGCTCTGTTCTTCGGACATTCCAAAACTGAAATCTTTTTCTTCCATAATCTTCTCCTCGCATGTGGATCGTAAGAATAGACTGACATGTCAGTTCAAGTACTGGCGGCGCCCCTGTCAGTCAACTATTTTTTTAACGGGCGTCATAAAACGGCGCTTTTTATGTTTTCGGTCATCAGGCGCAATAGGCGGCCGGACTCCCCCTTCGGGCGTTTATTATGGGTGCGGCCAGGATTATTTCTTTATAAAAATTGCCGGCGCAAAGACGGCCACGATTTCCCGGGTCATTTTATCTATTTCTTCCGCGTCACGCTTGTTTTTCCTGTTGCCGAAATAATTGAGAGCGACCCGGAGAAGCGCCCCGGTAATCAGGTTCCCTGTCATCTCGATGTCGATATCCTTTCGCACATTGTTGTTGCGTATGCCGAGTTCCAGATCGCCCACGATAAGATTCTTGATCTTTTTTTCAAAGCGCTTAATG
Source organism: Spirochaetota bacterium (assembly GCA_041753395.1). Lineage (GTDB taxonomy): Bacteria > Spirochaetota > UBA4802 > UBA4802 > UBA5550 > RBG-16-49-21. The sequence continues at coordinate 64,967 of JBGSUQ010000030.1, read as the reverse complement.
CTCGTTTCAAGTTCACCGCTCAGGCCGATTCCCATCCTGAGGACGATATTGCATAGGTCGGCGTCATTGGCGAGGAACTGGAGCGTGTGCTTGACCCTGAAGGCCAGGTAGTCCACCGGGGTGATGGTCTTCAGCTCCACCTTGTGCATTTCCAGCGATATATACTTTTCCCAGTCTGTGTAGTAATTTCGTATCAGAGTGATGAATATATCATCCTTGTTTTTAAAATACTGGTATACCGTACCCCGGGCAATTTTCGCGTCGTCGACAATATCCGAAATCTGGGTATTATAATATCCTTTTTGTGAAAACAGGTGCTTCGCCCGTTCAAGTATCAGTTGTTTACGCTCATTGGCTTTCATATTGTATAGTACTCTCCGTGCATTGGCCGATATGGACCGATGTGCGTCCGGCATCTATGGAATACCTGACACTGCGTTCAATTTGCCTGATTTTACACCGCCGCTGGAAAAATAGTATTGACATAATTTCCCGTATTGATAAAACTGACATGTCAGTCTAAAATAAAACACCCGGTTGAATTTGTCAATGGAATTTATTGTTTTTTGCCGGTAATAAAAAAAAATTGTTGACGGATTTTACCATATGGTAAAACTGACATGTCAGTTTTACCTAACAACTATTCACACAATCCTAAGGAGGATGCCCTATGGCTTCAATACCAACTATTTCTGCTGATACCAGCGTTGAAAAACTCTTGTCCGAGATAATGCCGAGCGTTGCTAAAGAACAGCTGGCCAACTCGAATGCAGCAACTGATCTCGCGGGAACGGAGATCACCATGGTCGTCGATGTTTCGGGGGACCAGCACAGCTATACCCTTAAGAACGGCGCCAATGTCGAATACAAGAAAGGCGACATCGCGAGTCCGAAGCTCCGGCTGAAAGTCAGCAAAGACGACATGGAGAAAATGATCAAAACCCAGAATCTCGATATGATCCTGGGAATCCAGAACGATCTGAACAAGGCCAAGTACAACGCCCTTAACTCCCTCAAGGGAAGCTTTGTGGCCGAAATCACAAACGATGACGGCAGCGTCATGAAACTCCAGGCCATACTGAACGGGGCGTCCGATCCGAGCTCTGTATTCAAGATGAGCGCCAAGGATACCAGCGCCCTGATGAGGAAAGAGACAAACCCGGTTAACCTGTTCATGTCCGGCGCAATGAAGATTGAAGGCGACATGGCCTTCGCAATGGGAACGCAGCCTCTGTTCAGCTAAAACCGGAACCGGTGCGTCACTGGGACGCGTGGCCGGGCACTGACCATTTCCAGCTACACTGTTTAAGTCGGATAGTTGTCGGGGGGATCAGGAGCACTTTTAATAATACCGGATGGACGGAATTGTTGAAAGTGCAAATGGTCTCCTTGATAATTTTCTATTTTTCAAGGATCGGAGGGTTGCATAATGAAAAAAAAATCACTGCCCTGGCACAAGGAGTACACGGTAACGGGAATACCGGTTTCATTACAACCCTACCCTGATAAGCCGGTGTATGAACTCCTTTATACCACCGCAAAAAAATACAAGAAAAACGGACTCATTCAATTTAATCATAAAATCACGTACCCGCAGCTGAAGGATAAAGTCGACCGGCTGGCAACGGCCTTCTGCAATCTGGGCCTTAAAAAAGGGGACCGAGTCGCCGCCATTTTACCTACATCGATACAGTTTGTGCTGACCGATTACGCCATATCACGGGCAGGCCTGATACATATCCCCAGCAGTTCCCTTGATTCTGTTTCCTCTCTGGAACATAAATTCAACGACGGGAAACCGAGGGCCCTGGTCACCTTGAGCGAGCATGCTGATGTGGCCGCGCAGGTAATGAAAAAATGCAAGATAGAGTTCCTGATCCTCTGCGATCTCAACGATTTCTCAAATAAACCGGCTGCAGTCTCACCGGCCAGAGGAAACAATATACCCGCCGACGCATTGTGGATGAACGATCTTATCGATAAAACGCCGCCGGCGCCGCCTGATATAACCTTTGATGTTGAAAATGATATCGAGACCCTCATGTTTACCGGGGGGACGACGGGCCTGGCCAAGGGATGCATGCTGACCCACCGGAACATCTACGCCAACAGCATGCAGGGCATGTACGCCTTCGGATTGCAGGCCATACTCCTCAAGGGGGCCATAACGGTACTCATGGGCCTTCCCTTCTTTCACACCTACGGGCACTCTGTCATGCACAACATGACCCTTCTGGGTTTCAACCAGATACTGGTGCCGGACCCGAGGGACACCGCCGGCATGATCCAGATGATCAAGGAGCATTGCCCTCTCATGCAGTTCGGTGTGCCGACACAGTTCATGAAGCTGTCCGAGGAACTCGATGGATACGCCATGCTGGGCGTGTCCGGTTCAGCGGCGCTGCCCACCAATGTGCAGGATAAATTCGAAAGCAAGGCGGGGGGCGGTATCCTGGAGGGATACGGCCTGTCCGAAATGTCCCCGACGACCCATCTCAACACTTCATTCCTGGTGCGTCTCTTTGGAGGCCGGACTAGTATGAAGATCAATACGATTGCCTTAAGTATACCGGGTGGTCTGATGTTTATAAACCTGCTGCTCCGCCTTGTCGGCACCCGCAATGTAGGTTATTTGGTAACCAGGGCCTTTGCCTTCATGGCAAAGATGACCAGCAAAAAACCGGCCGCCAATAAAAAGGCGACCGGCAGGGCCGCTGAAAAGCGCGGTACTATCGGCATCCCGTACCCTGATGTGGAGGTGAAGTTCCTTTCGGTCGAAACCGGGAAAGAAGTGACCATTGATGATATGCTCAAGGGTGAAAGAGGGGAGATGCTCCTGCGGGGGCCGAACCGTATGATGGGCTACTGGCCGGACCGCGGCAGCGGCATCGATGAGGATGGATATATCCATACCAGCGATGTGGTCAGGATCGACGAGAACGGTTTTTTCTACATCGTCGACCGCACAAAAGACATGATCATCGTGTCCGGGTACAAGGTATATTCACGCGAGGTGGATGACATCCTGTACCACCACCCCAAGGTCGAGATGGCGGCGACCGTCGGCATCCCCGATCCCGAGCGGGAGGGGAGCGAGCGGGTCGGGGTTTATATTCAGCCGAGGGAGAAATACCGGAATGATATTACCGAGCAGGAAATAATCGACTACCTAAAAGAGAAGGTGGCGAAATACGCGGTGCCCCGGGTTGTCATGATCATCGACAGCATGCCGCTGACGGAAGTCCACAAGGTCAACAAGAAGCTGCTTCGCGAGATGGCGGCAAAGGACCTGAGTTCATTGCCGGTGAGCGCCGGGAAGGGCGTAAAAAACAAGGAAGGGAAGAAGGAAAAAGCCAGGGCATAGAGGGCGACGCCGAGGAGGCGCGCCGCTTGCCCTGCGGCAAGGCACTTATTTCGATTGTAATGATCGATAAAAAAATCCTTCTCGTTCCATATACTGAACGGGGGGATTATTATACTTTAAATAAAATGGTTTTAACATATAATACCGTCTTTCCCCCGCCTTCGGCGGGGGAAAGACACAAATTAAATGTACCATACCGGTTTATTTATTAGTATATAAACACAAACAGTCACAGGAGAATGTATTATGGAAGAAGCTGTATTTATCGACGGTGTGCGTACCCCGAACGGACGGGCGCACAAGGACAAGGGCTGGTTCAGGAATCTCAGGCCCGATGAACTGCTGACCTATGTATATCAGGGCATTTTTGAAAGAAACAAGAAAGTCAACCCCGAGGATCTTGACGGAGTATTGGTTGGATGTGCGAACATATCCGGCATGCAGAACGATATCGGACGGCTTGGATGGCTTGCCTCCGGGTTGCCGGTGACAGTGGGGACTAACACGATAACGAACCAATGTCCCTCCGGCATGTCAGCCACCATGCACGCGGCGCGCGCTATCATGACAGGCGATGCCGACATTATGCTTGCCGCCGGGGTTGAAGACATGGAGAAGATCCCCATGGGCGCGAACATAAATTTCCCGCCGAGGATCCTCAAGTACTGGAACGGCGCGGACCTCCCCATGGGCCCCACGGCCGAGAAAGTTGCCGAAGTGTACAAGATCGCCCGGGAAGATATGGAAAACATGGCGATATGGTCGAATAAAAAAGCTTATGAGGCCCAGCAGGCCGGCAAGTTTAAAAACGAGATAATCCCGGTCAAGGGCGTTGATGACAATGGCGCCGAGATGCTGGTGGATAAGGACCAGTGGGTCCGGTCAAAGTCAGAGCCGGAAAAGATGAAGGCAATGACGTCTTCTTTTAGGCCGAACGGCGTGGTGACTGCCGCGACATCGTCGCCCCTCACCCAGGGAGCAGCGGCCCTCCTGCTCATGAGCCGGAAGAAAGCTGACCAGCTTGGACTCGAGTATCACTATAAGTTCAGTCATGCCGTTCTCGCCGGCTGCGACCCGACGATCATGGGCATCGGCCCCGTACCGGCGGTCCAGAAGCTGTTCAAGAAGAGCGGTCTCTCCGCCGCCGATATCGGCGCCGTTGAGCTGAATGAGGCCTTCGCGAGCCAGGCCCTGGCCTGCATCCGCGAGCTGAAGCTTGATAACGAGAATGCGCCCTTCAAGAAGGTCAACGTATGGGGCGGCGCGCTGGCCCTCGGCCACCCGCTGGGACAGTCCGGCGCGCGCATTATCGTCACGCTGCTTAATGTTCTGAAGACTGACTTCCCGAACGAGAAGTACGGCCTCGCGTCTCTGTGTGGCGCTTTCGGCAACGCTGCTGCGCTTCTTGTTGAGAAAGTAAAATAGACCGATACACACATGCATGACCATGACGGCGCGGGGGCATCCCTCGCGTCGTTATTTTAGGATCCGTGGATGCGATAACCGGGTCTTTTAAAGAAAAGATTTGCCACAGAGGCACTGAGACACAGAGAAAAATTGTACCTAAATCTCCGTGCCTCCGTGGCTGACCTTATTAATAATCCATCAACACAAAAAATCATCGAGAGGTCAATGTACATGAAGAGATTGTTTGCGGTATTAATAATAGCAGTGGCGGCCATCTGCGTCGCTGAAGCGAAAACGGTGAAGGGAGTCACTATCCCCGACAGCTTCAAAGCGGGCGGGACGGCGCTCGTGCTGAACGGGACCGGCATGAGGACCAAGTTCATGATGGATATCTATATCGGCGCTCTCTACCTTAAAGCGAAGGACACGAACGCCGTCAGGATCGTCAGCGCGGACGAGCCGATGTCCCTGCGGCTCCATATTGTTTCCGGCATGGTGACGCCGGAGCGCATGGCTGAGAACACCCGGGACGGATTCAGGAAATCGACCAGTGGGAACATGGCGCCCTACCAGGCCGGCATAGACAAGTTCATTAACACCTTCAAGGACGGCATCAAGATCGGCGATTTTTACGATATCGTGTATCAGCCCGGCAAGGGCGTACAGGTCTATAAAAACGGCCTTCCAAGGTCATCGGTCGAAGGCCTGCCATTCAAGAAAGTCCTCTTCGGTATCTGGATCGGCGGCAACCCGATACAGGCTGAGCTCAAGAACGGGATGCTGGGAAAGTAGATAAATTTATTCAAGGAAATAAATCTGAAGGGGCTGTTCCATACGTCATGCATTACATCTGTCATCGCGAGCGTAGCGAAGCGATCTTGTAGTATTATGCCCCCCAGACTCCCCGGAGGGGGGCTCAAAGATACCTGGCTTAGTATCCTTAAGTCCCCCTCCGGGGGATTTAGGGGGTTGAATTGCTGACTCATTACGATGTGGGTAATGGGTAGCAGGCGGACAGGGGGGTCTATAAAGATAGCTTTGTCGCCCTTAAAAGATAGAGGGCTTCTTGCAATAACATTGAGGACATCCTCTTCTGGTTTTCATGGAGTTTAAAGTATCTTCTTTACCCGGCCCACGGCGCCGCTCTCAAGGCGTACCTTTATGCCGTGGGGGTGTGTTGTCGAATTGGTGAGGATATCCTTTACGATCCCCTCGGTGAGCCTGCCCGTCCGCTGGTCATTCTTCAGAACGATAGCGACCTTCATGCCGGGCTTTATGCCTGATCGAATGGTTCCGTCCATCAGGCGCCCGCCTGAACCTTTTTCTTTTTCATAAACCGGAAGAGCCCGGCTCCGCCGCCTGCCAGCAGGAGCAGTGCAGCAATCACACCGATGAATATCCACCGGTTGAAGTACCAGTGACGGGACAGCTGCGCCATCAGACCGGGCCCCGATGATGTAAATCCTTCCCGGGGAAGCATTATCCGCAACTTCAGAAACTGCCCGTCGTAGAGCCCGTCATTGAAATCGCCAATAAGCCTGTTCCCGTTCCAGCGGTTTTCGAAATCAACTTCGCCCAGCATGGCCTCGCTGTCAAAACCACCGGTATAGAGATAAAGCCTCGGAAGGACTTTGTCCTTTTTCACAAAGGGCGGAAAGGCGATCTCGAAGTGGACGCGGCCGGCCTCCCTGACCGTTGTGGGAGGCAGCTTGAATTCAAGGAAGAAGGGCTCTCCGGGGTTGAAATTGCCGTGCATTGTATAGCGGAGGCTTGTTTTATTCTGGCCGGTTTCCGGCGCCGGGATGCACACCCCGTCAAAGGTGTAATTGTCCATGTCGCACGATTTCTTGTCAAAGCCGTACAGGTACAGCTTGTTTTGCACCCAGCCCGGAGCCTTGCCGGGGTTTTTATTGTCCGCCGTGTACAACAGCAGATAGTCCAGGTACCACATTTTCATCAGGATGCGGGGACTGTCGGAAGTGCATTCATAGGAGTCTTCGATGTCGACGGACAGGTTGTCTTTGATCATCATGGCGGTCCGGAATTCCCTGAGGGCGGCATCCCTCTGGTTATCCGCCAGGAGCTTCTTCAATCCGGCCCGCATGGCATCTGCATCAACGGCGCCCTGGGGCAGATGCACCGTGATGTCCAGTATGGCCTCCTCCTTCCGGTTGACGGGTACCGTTACCTGGTTCCCTGCGATGACGCATTGAAGATCACCGGCGCCCTGGGCGGTACCTCCCCTGAGGGGGATGAGGTTTGCCATCGCGTTGACCGGCGCTGTTCCGGCGGGGATGTTTACTTTCACGCTATCTATCTTTGCTTCTTTGCCGATGCAGGACCTCCATAACAGCCGGGACCCGGAACCGCGGGGGAGCACCATGCCGCTCGCTGTGTAGTTCAGTGTGAAGATGTGGCGCCCTGTTACCTTTTTATCCTTGTATCCGAACTCAAAATAACTGTACCCGCTTAAGGTATCGCGTGAATACGCCGCGTATCCCTGAGTACAGGCGACGTCCGATATGGCCAGGTCATTGTACAGGTATCTTTTGTGCATCGGCCGGGCGATGCCCTGCTGTTCCTTGTTGATGGTCACGTCAAAGGTCTCGGTGACGTTGACGGTGCCGTTGGAGTTCACTTTTAAGACGGCGGAGTAAGAGTTGATGTCGTAATTGATGTCGTACTCTTTGCGGTACTGTACCAGCGGCGCCGATGACCCGGGACCGCTGGGGGCTGTGGATCTATACGATGGGGTCAGGCGGCCGGACCTGTCATAATAATCCCGTGATGAACCGGAGCTTGAGCTCGAACTGGAGCTTGAGCTGGACGAACGGTAACTGTCGCCGCGGCCGGCGCGGCCCAGGGCGTCACGGACCGGTATGGCGGCGTCGCCCAACAGTATCAGGAAGAATATCGCGACAGTAAGGACGCGGATGGAACGGGTAATCTGCTTCATGTATCATGCCTCCGGTAGAATTATATACACATTAGCGGTAATCGCCATGGCGTACCGCTTTCGGTATCTTCTGTCTTCAGCAGCCTCACGAGCCCGCCCTGTGCGTCACGGCCCCGTCGAGGAGCCAGTCGCTGTTCGTCTTCTGGAGAGCGCTTCCGCAGTAGGAGCATTTTGCAGCGTCGCTCTCGGGGAGGGGTGCGCCGCAGGTGTCGCAGCCATGGTCCGCGAAGCCGTAAGGGTTCTTTGTCTGCCGGGGCAGGACAAGCTTTAATTCATGCTCGTGGTGCCGGGGCTCACTTTCCGGGCTGTTGGCCGCGCTCCAGAGCACCAGCACGACGGCGCGGAATTCCCTGTCATCGTCCGTTATTTTCAGCAGGTCGACCGAACCGACGGCAGTCTGCAGAAAGTCCATCGCGCTCATGTCATCGGACTTGATTTTATCGATGAACTTCTCTGTGGCGTCCCGGGCCAGGGGCACGGCGCTCCCCATCGCCTGGCAGGCTATCCACCGCCAGAAGAGGTATGAGGCGCGGTCCTCGATGACCTGGCGGTTGACCGAGAGGTTTTTTGTCTCGAGCTCCGCAAGCCCGGAAAAATCCGCCGCGGACCCGGCCTTCCACTCTTCAGCCTGGGTTATCTCCGAGAGGACCCAGTCGTATTCGCCGGAGTTGTAGATGCTGCCGCAGGTTTTGCATTTATTGGATTCCCCCGCCGCGTCAGCGATGTTGCCGCAGTTGGGGCACTGGCCGGCGAGGAGGTTCTTTGCCGCGTCAGTCCTCGCGCCGCGCTTCCTCGTGAAGGAGTAGACTTCCGTGAAACTTATATCCATCGCTTTTTTCAGGGTGCGCCTTTTCTCGTCCTCCGGCATGGATATCGGGACCGTGATGTCCCGGGCGTAGGCGGTCAGGAACACGTGGAGCGTCTGGTATGACTGCGACATCGAGGATCCGTCCAGGATGAGGCTGTCAATCCTGAACCCGTCCATCAGGTTCTCGACTTTTTCCTGTTCCCTCATGAGCTTCAGCTGGATGTGGAACCGGTTGTACACGCCCTGGGACACGAGGTTCCGGACCGGGGCCATGTTACCGTTGGACCAGGCCTCCTGGATTTTCCCCGCAATCGTGCCGCACCGCTCAAGGAAAGCCTCGGGCGAGAAGGCCGGGTCTTCGGCCCGCACCCCTGCGATGAACTTCTCGGATGATGAGGGCGTGGGCGGTTTTAATGTAGCGGGCGTATCAGCCCCCTTTGTTCTCTTTCTGACAACGGGCACGATGAAGGCGGCAAGGATGCATGCGATAATGAAGGACACTATCAGGAATTTCTTCTTTTTAAAATGCCAGGTGTTCGAAAGCGTGATCCGCGTGTTCTTGAAGCCCCCTACGTCCCTGAATCCCGCCGGGGGAAGGAACACCCGCGCCAGCAGGAACTGTTCGTCGATGAGTCCCGCCGGATATTCGCAGATCAGCTTGTTCCCTTTCCACCTGCTCGTGAAATCCGCTTCATGCAGAAGCAATTCATTTTTTGTTTTGTCGCTGTAATCCCGCCATACACCGTAGGCGTTGTTGCCGTTAAAAAAACCGCTGATGAGATAGAGCTTTACCTGCACCTGCTCCTTTTTCACGATGGGGGGAAGGGTAATCTCGAAACTGACGTGGTCACTTCTTTTAACGTGCGCCGAGGGGATGCGCAGCTCGAAGAAGAACGGATCTTTCAGATTGTAATTCCCGACCATGGAATAGCTGAAGCGGGTTGTGCCGCCCTTTTCCATCGGGACACACACCGAGTCCCGCGTGTAGTCGTCGCCGCTGCACGATCTCTTGTCGAAGCCGTAGAAATACTGGTCCCCCATCACCAGGAGCCATGGATCGGAGCCTGGTTTTGCTTCCCGGGTCAATACGGTATAGAACCTTTCCCGGCGCCTCATGATGGTGCTGTCAGTCCTGCTCTCCGGCGCTATTGAATAGGACTCCTTTCTGTCAACGGTCCGGTCCTCGTTAATGGTAATATCGTCCCGGTATTCCCGCACCGAGGGATATTGTTTGTCTTTCAGGGCCTTTTCAAGTCCCGCCACTGCCGCGGCGGTATCGATCACGCCCGCGGGCAGGTCAACGGTGAGATCCAGAAAATGTTCCCATGTATAGTCATATGTATAGGTATAAGGAAAGGTTATTACGTTTCCAATAACGCTGCAGGGCAACTCCTTTTCCTCTCCGGGCATTTCCAAGCGACGATACAGTGATGAGGATTTCGACATTATTTCAACCAGTTTTGTCCGCAGCGGTGTAGCCCCGTCGGGGAGGATAATCCTGACTGAGGCTCCCTTTATTGACCAATTCAGCAGGGGCCGCCACTGGAGACGGGCACCTTTCCCGGACGGGACTACCATGCCGGTGACGTGGTAATTCAGCGTAAAGTTTTGCTTCCCCGTAATCTTTTTGTCTTTATATCCGAATTGGATGATACCATCCTTGTATTCCGCGTATCCCTGGGGGCACTTCAGATCGGTTACCATCAGTGTGTTATACTGTTTGCTTTCGTACTGAAATATCGGGTCCAGGGGCCGGAGAATGCCGTACTGGTATTCCGTCAGGGTCACATCATAGGTCTCGGCCACGTCTACCGAGCTATCGCGGTTAACGGTGAGGAGTGTGGACCAGGCGTTAAAGGTGTAGTTATTATCGTAGTCCTTGACCATCTTCGGCGACGGTGTTGACGACCTGTAGGTGGATGAGCCCGATGTTGAGGATGTGGATGAAGAGCTCGATGATGATGACGATGAGCTCCTGTAGCTTGATGATGAACGGTATGATGAGCCGGAACTGGAACTTGAGCGGTATGATGACCTTGAGCTCGAGCTTGATCCCGATGAGCGGTAGCTCTCGCCGCGGCCGGCGCGGCCGTGGGCGTTGCGGACAGGAATGGCGGCCTCGCCCATCAGTATCAGAAAAAAAATCACAGCGGTTATTGCGTGGACAGGCCGGATAAACAGTTTCATGGCGCGTTCCTCCGAAGAAATAATATCCCCATAAAGCAACGTGTCAAATAGTATTTGGCCGTGTCCGGTGGCCCATTATTTTACTTTCTGAACAGTAGAGCTCCGGGGTCGGCTGTGTATCCAGGGAGCGGAAAATATTGAGGAAAAACGTGTCCTGCCTTAGCGGTAAGGTCGAATAGTAAGACTGGTAATGGTAGTTTATGCCATAACAGGCCACGGCACACGATGAGGTTGTGCCTGGTATATTTTATTAACCAGGAGGAGAATCTCCATGAAAAAATAATTATTCGGCGCCGATGGTCTCATCTGTATCTTATCATCGACCAGTGACGCACTGATGAATCCGGGATTATTGATTCATGAACGACTTTAAAGCCGAACCGTTCATATATCCCTATGTTGATCTCATTATGCGTATCCAGGTAGCAGGGAAGTTTTTTCCTGTCAGCCATGTCGAGTCCGGGCTGCATCAGGATGGAGGCCAGTCTTTTTCCGCGATGTGGCTCGTCTATGCCGATTGTCGAGAGGTAGATGTGGGGTAAGGCTATCAGGTCTCGGTGTATCGATTGCATGTGATGGCTTGCCTTCATCTGGCGGTCGATTCTTTTCTTTCCCTGGCGGATTAATGTTGTGAGGGCTCCGAACCTGATTTGATCAATCAATCCCCGCTGGATCCGTTCCGACGGGAGCCATATGGCGGCGCCTTCAAAGGCTTCGGAGGTTGCCACAACGAATCCCCTGGCAAGGGTGTGGGACACTATGAACCTGAACGTATAAAAAGACAGCTGCCTCCTCGTGTTTTCTTCAGGAAAAAAGTAATTGAATAAAGGATCTTTGTAAAAGGCACGTGATAATACGTCGGCGGCATTATCAAGATTCTTCTTTGTAAGATTGATCATGGCTGTATTGGATGTGCCGGCGGCTATTTGTCAATTATAAGCACGCCGGCAATGATATTTTTAATCTGTAATGTGTCACGGCATGTCTTTCAAGCCGCCGCCGTTTATTACATTCTTGAAACCGTTTTTTTCAAGTATTGCCTTTGCTTTTCCGCTCCGGTTTCCCGTTCTGCAGTAGACTACTATCAGGCCATCCCTGCTGCCGAACCTGTCAAGGTTCTTCTCGATGTCCGCGAGGGGGATGTTTATGGCGCCGTTATAGTGGCCGCTGCTGAATTCGCCCGGAGTCCGCACGTCGACAATCAGGGCCCCTTTCGCGATCCATTCCCGTACCTGCTTTTTCGGAGCTGTGCCCTGATTGCATGTAGCGGAAATTGTTGCGGCGATTATCATTGCCAGGGCGGTCGGTAGTGTCAGCGTCATGGCGTTTCGTGCTTTATTCATGGTGCAGAACCTCCTTGTGTAATGCGGTTTCTGATTCACTACAATAACTCGAGGCGATTAAAAATCATCCAGGGCTTCTATTCCTGTAAGGTGCGATATATCGCCCCATGATATTAGTTTCAATACGCCGTCCGATGTTTCAAATTTGTTCATACTCGCGTTTAATAATGAAAAATTTCTCAATATAATTGCTTAAAGAGGAACGGGTTTTTAGAATAGCAGGAAAAATATGCAGACCAGGATAAAACAACGGCGCGGTTTTTACCGCGCCGTTGCTGTGCTCGTCAGTCATTCCCTCCGGCGGGATACATGTCTTCAATGGCATTTTTATATTTTTCCTCGACGACTTTGCGCTTCACCTTGAGGGACGGGGTTATTTCGCCCGTGTCCTGGGTCCATTCGGTGTCAAGGAGCGAGAACTTGCGGATCTGCTCGACCCGGGCATAGCTCTTCATCTCCCTGGTGATCTCGCCCTGTATCAGATCGTGCACTTCCTTGCTGTTGACCATGTCGTTGCTGGTCGAGAAGGTCAGGCCTCTGGACTTCGCCCACTTCTGTACGTTCTCAAAAGACGGGATAATGAGCGCGGAAAGGTACTTCCGGCGGTCGCCGATGATGGCCACCTGCTCGATATATTTCGATCCCTTGAGGCTGCTCTCGATGTTCTGCGGGGAAATGTTTTTACCACCGGCGGTGACAATGATGTCCTTGATCCTGCCGGTTATGGCCACGTAGCCGTCATCATCGATACGGGCCAGGTCGCCGGTCCTGAACCATCCGTCCCTGGTGAAGACTTCTTTCGTTGCCTTGGGATTCTTGTAATATCCCTTCATGACCTGGGGTCCCTTGATGAGGAGTTCCCCTTCGTCGGAAATCCTGACCTTGGTCTCAGAAAGGACGGGGCCAACGGTGCCGGGCTTTATCTTCCAGGGCGGGTTTACGTTCGTGACCGGGGTCGTTTCCGTAAGACCGAACCCTTCCAGTATCTTGATGCCCATGCCGATGAAGAACTCTGCGTCAGAGACTGACAGGGGCGCCCCGCCGGACACGGCAAATTCCATGCGCTCCATGCCAAGGCCTTCACGGAACTTCGAGAACACCAGCTTGTCAAAGAGCTTGACGCGGAGCCCCAGGAGCGCCGGCAGCGGCGTGTCGGTGCACACGTAGGGGAGGTTTTTTTTCGCCGTGGCAACCGCCAGTTTGAACATGAACTGCTTGACCTTTGACGCTTCAGGAAGGCGGGAAAGGATTACGGAATGAATCTTCTCGTACAGCCGCGGCACGCTGATGATGAAGGTAGGGCGCACCTCCTTCATGTTGTCGACCACCTTGGCGAAATCTTCGGCGAAGGCCACCTTGCATCCGGCAAAAAGCGGGAAGTAGTAGCCCGCCGTCCGCTCCAGGGAGTGCGACAGCGGCAGGAACGACAGCAGAACATGGGTGTCGTCGATATACTTGCTGAAGTCGTTATTAATCTGGCGCGCGTCTGATACGAAGTTGTCATGGGTCAGCATGACTCCCTTGGGGTCTCCCGTGGTGCCTGAAGTGTATATAATGGTCGCAAGGTCCTGCGCCTTGATGGCTTTTATTCTCCTGTCGAGCTCGCCCTGGTTCTTGTAGGCCGCGCCCTTTTTCAATGCCTCGTTGAAGGTGATGACGGACTTGTTCGGCGCTTTGACGGTATCAATGACGATGGTAGTTTTGAAGCCGGGGACCTTCTTCCTGGCTTCCAGTATCTTCTCCATGTGGTCCTTGGAGCCGGCGATGCATATTTTCGCGCCGGAATTGATCAATATATAACGTGATTCCTCGGCCGAGTTCGTAGCGTAGATCGGAACATTGATCGCGCCCACGGAGAGGATCGCCAGGTCGGCTACCCACCATTCCGGCCTGTTTTGCGAGAAGAGGGCAACGCGGTCGCCTTTTTTCACTCCCGCGGAAAGCAGATAGCATCCGAGCTGTCGGGCCATCCTGTTCATCTCGTTCCAGGATATGTCGACGTATTTGCCCAGCTTATTGTCCCGGTATGCGACGCAGGCGCGGTCGCTGTATTTTGCGACCTGCTCCTTGAAGACAACCGGTATCGTGGTGTTTTTAAGATTCAGCGTACTCATGGAACCTCCTGACATATATATGTATTATTTAAGTAATCCGTCCGGTCAGTCTGACAATGATAAAATTGGCATCTGAAAATGCAATAAAAAAACTGACATGCCAGTTCATTTTATTGGGAGGGCGGTTAACGGTCGAGGGCGCTCAGTGCCGTTTCAAGGAAGCCGTAGCCGACTTCTTCCAGTGCAATTTCATTGATTTCAATTAGAATGATGTCACGGTTGAAGACGTCGCGGTTCCAATTAACCCGGGTCCTGTCGATGGGAGCATGCTTTTTATCGGGGAATGAATGATCTGTGTTGAAGTAATAATAAAAATTAAGGCGTGAAAAAACCTTGTTTGACTCAAGATAGGGGATAATGTTCCAGCAGAAGCTGTCACCCAGCATGAGGATATCGGGCCGGTATGATCCGGCCTGGGCACCGGGGTATGTTTCGGGGTAGATGTATTCAGTGAAGAGTGACCTGGTGAAAAGGAGGTTGCCGAGGCGGGCAACATCCTTGTCAAGCCCCATGGGCTCCCTGCTTGGTATAAGCTTTTTCGCCGGCATGTGCACCAGGTGTCGTCCCAGCAACTGCTCCATCTTCACGATCAGCCTGGTCCCGAACAGGTATCCGCCGTAGAGACTCCAGTGGGAACCGCTCGACGGGAACAGCTGGGGGATTCCGTTTTTCTTCATCTCCAGGAAAAGCTCCCTTCCGTCAAGAACGTTGACCCCGTTTTGTTTCAGCATGGGCATGATGATCTGGTAATTATCTTTTTTTGATACGGCATGACGGAGGATGTATTTCTCCGGAAGGTATTCAGGATATATGGTCGCCTTGCTGGGTGATACCAGAAGCAGGAACTTGACATTCCTGGCCGCAAGTTTTTCCTGCAGCTCTTTCAATGCGTCGGCCTTTTTCTGCAGGGTGGATGCCGGCTGGCTGTTTTTCTTGTTGAAGGCATCAATATAATGTTCTTCAAAGAGCTGCTTGTCTTTTCCCAGCAGTATCTTCCTCGGGTGGCTGCGTGAGAATTCATTGAAGATGGAAAAATTTATCTGGTTGTCGGTCTTTACGAAGGTGCCGCGGAAACCTATGTTCTGCTTGAGCCACGTTTCAATGCTGTTCTGGAATTTTCCCGTTATAACGTCGCTGACGGCCGGTACGCCGGGAACCGCTTTTTTTTCCGCGCCGCTCAGTATCATGTCTTTAATGGGGCGGAGATAGGTCTGGATGAGCACAATGGCTATGAAGATATTAGCCGCGATGATAAAAATTTTTTTATCCTTCATTATTAAAACCTGAAATATATGAATGGGCTGAAGCTGTTGTTAATCAGCGATATCAGCGACAGTACGAAGATCAGGCATGCCGCTGCAATCTTCAGCCGGACAATGCCTGTACCGCTTATTCGCGATGTAATAAGGAGCCTGCATTTTTCAATGGCCGGCTGGGGAAAAAAGCATATCAGCAGGCTTACCGCCATCACGAAAAGCTCCCGGTTGCCGATTAGTTTTGACAGAAGGAACGGCGAGTTGATTGCGCCAATGGCGGTGAAGTCGAACATCCGTTGGATGTATAGGAAGGCACCGGTGATGGTTTCAGATCTGAACAGCGCGTAGCCCACGAGGAGGAGCATGTAGAAAAGCGCTATTTTCAGCGGCACCGGTACCCGTTTCAGCAATCTGATCAGCACAATGCGGTCCAGGAATATGAAGAGGCCGTTGTAAAAACCCCAGGCAAGATAGGTCCAGTTGGCACCGTGCCATAAGCCGGAGACGAGAAAAACAATCCAGAGGTTGCGGTACGTTTTCAATGTGCCAACGCGGTTGCCACCCAACGGTATATAGACGTATTCAAGGAAAAAGTTGCTCAGCGTGATGTGCCAGCGTGTCCAATGCTCGGTAAAGCTCTGTGAATAGAAAGGGCGGTTGAAGTTTTCCGGGATGGTGAAGCCCAGTATCCGCCCGATGCCGATGGCCATGTCGGTGTAGCCGGAAAAGTCGAAAAAGAGCTGGAAGCTGTAGCAGACAATCCCGAGCCATGCATATCCCACGGTCAGGGATGATATATCCATGCTTAAGATGGGGTTCGCCACGGCTCCCATGGGGTCTGCCAGGAGTACCTTTTTCGAGAGGCCGACACAGAAGCGGATGCTTCCCTCGAACATGTTGTCAAGGCTGTACTTCGGTGTTGTCAGCTGTTCCGAAATGGTGTGGTACCTCACGATGGGCCCCTGTGTCAGTTTCGGGAACATCGCAAGGTATATGGCGTAGGTGGTGAAGCTCTCTGCCGGCGCGACCCGGCCGTAGTAAATGTCCACCAGGTAGCTTATTTTGTGGAATGTTATAAAGGATATGCCCACAGGGAATATAACCGCAGTCCAGGGGACCGACGAGGCCCCGAAGAATGTCAGGGCGCGGTTTATCTCTCCGACAAAAAAGTTTGAGTATTTGAAATAAAAAAGTATGAGAATATTGATCGTTACTGAAGCGGCGAGGAGGGTTTTTTTCATCTTCGCGCGTTCAGCCCGGTGGATGGCGCTTCCGAAAAGGTAGTCGATGACCGTTCCCAGCAGCAGGACGGCGGCGCCGGTGGGGGAGCCCCAGAAATAAAAAAGATAGCTGCCTGCTAGGAGCAGGGGGATCTTGTACTTCGCCGGCACGGCACAATACGCTATTAATATTAGCGGCAGAAAGTAGAACAGGAATGTTACTGTGCTGAATCCCATGATGGTTATACCGGCCGATTGTGCAGTACCGGATCAGGCCCGGATTTTTTTTTCGATATTGCCACTGATGTGCTCCAGTAATGGCCCCATACCGTCGCCGGTTTTTGCGCTCACCTGGAAAACCCTGATCTTCGGGTTAACCTTTTTCAGGTTGTCCATCAACTCGTCCACGCTGTAATCGAGGTGCGGGAGGAGGTCCATTTTATTCAGTACCATGGTGTCCGAAGAATTAAACATGAGGGGATACTTGGCCGGCTTGTCCTCTCCTTCGGTAATGCTGAGGACCACGATCCGCTCATCGTCGCCCAGCTGGAATTCGGCGGGGCACACCAGGTTGCCTATGTTTTCCACGATGACCAGGTCCAGGTTGTCAAGGTCGAACTGGTCCAGACATTTTTTTATCCAGGTGCTTTCCAGGTGGCAGTCGCCGCCAAAGCGGTCAGTTTCGATCTGGAAGATCGGAATATTGTGGCAGGCAAGCCGCTCGGCGTCCTTGGTTGTCTTTATATCTCCCTCTATGACTGCGATGCGGTATTTAGTTTTAAGCGCGCCAATCAGCTTGTCGTTCAGTGTTGTCTTTCCGGAACCCGGCGAGCTCATCATGTCGATCATGTATACCTTTTTCTTCTTTAAAAGGTCTTTGACCTCGGCGGCTGCGTTCTTATTTAGCTGCAGAATGTCTTTCAGGATTTTGATTTCCATGTGAAGTCCCCTTCCTCTTTCCACGATCATACTATCACATCCTTTTTGACAGGTGTTGATAAAACTGTCTATACTTTTTTTTCAGAGACCTCACCCCGGCCGGCGAGCGCTATTCGGACGTCCTGTCTGCGCTCGCCACTGCGACATCCTGTCGGGAGCCCCTCCATAAAATGGAGAGGGGAGAATAGAAAAAATTCTTTATTGCGGAAACCTTCTCCTTTTAAAAAAAGAGAGGCGCTAAACAGGATGTTTTAGTGCCGAAAGCGGACAGGATGTCCAAAAAGCGTTCGGCGTGCACGGAGTGCGGGTGAGGTCTTACCAAGGATAAGGCGCGCGGAGCCCGGGCGAGGCTTTAAGGAGAGGGGAGCGCCGGCCTTTCCAGAGCCGGGTCGCGCGCCGTTTAACTTTCATCCAAAAATGTATTGACGGGGTTATGTAATCACGGTTAGCCTTATGCTGATCTGACAATCGGGGACCAGGCATGAAAAAGTTAATTCTGATATCGCTCCTGATATTTCTCACCGGCGGGTATTCCGGGCTTTTCGCCATGAATGTAGCCGCGGATACAAAACGCAGTCCGCAGAAAACCGAGGCCGCTCCGGATAAGTCGGATTCCGGCTTGCATGACAGCGAGGGCGGCGATTGGCGGGACCCTGACAGCGAGAAGGCCAAAAAACTGGACGGTAAGCCCGTTGATGACGGGATAGAAGCCCGCCTGAAAGAATATACTTCTATTAGAAGGAAGAAGAATTTATTCTCCTTCCACATGGGCTTCAGCATCGGGGCCTTTGGCTACGGGATCCTGGGTCCGCGGCAGTCAAAGGAGGACATATTCAAGTATAGATATGAAAAGGGCTCCTTCACCGTTGGCTTCCGTGGCGGCATGGAGGCCCTCTTCTATATTCATAAGCAGCACTGTGTCTCGGCCGGTCTTTTTTTCGAACAGAGGATCATACAGGTCAAAATTATTAATGTTAGCCTGTTTACCATGATTACGAGACTGCCGATGGGATTTCTGTACAGCGCGCCGCTTAATAAGTACGTGGACAAATCGAGCTTCGACACCAATCACTTCACCATACCGGTGTTGTACCGCTTCCATATTTTGGAAGAGTTCTACATGGGCGCCGGCCTGGACGTGGCCGTGCTCTTTTTCGCCAAGGCGCGGTACAGCGTTTTTCTCTGGGGTAGGAAAATGAATTATACAAAGCGTCTGCAGCCGGTCGACCTGGGGGCCCGGATGGTCTTCGGCTTTACTATGAACCGCGTCTTCATCGAGCTCGGCCTCGGCTGCGGGATTCTGGATTATGACCGGCTTCCGGGCGAGCGCCACACCATCTATCTTACCGGAATGATAGGATATCGGATATAGCAGCGGGCCGGGACGGCTCGGTATTCTATGAAAAAATCGCTGAACATCAGGATAAAAGGGATCGTTCAGGGCGTCGGGTTTCGTCCCTTCGTGTACCAGCTGGCGCATCGGCACCATATCACCGGAAGTGTCCTCAATGACACAGAAGGGGTCATCATCCATGCCGATGGCGGAAGCGATGAGCTGGATATCTTCCTCCGGGAACTGACGGCAACCGCACCGCCCCTGGCCCTGATCATGTCGGTGGATGTCAGCGGGTCGGCGCCCTCGGGCCGGGCGGATTTCAGTATCGACCGGAGCGTGGTGACAGCGGAGCGTCTCGCTTTCTATTCGCCCGATGTAGCCCTGTGCGACCGGTGCCACGAAGAGTTCAATGACCCGTCTGACCGGCGTCACCACTATCCCTTCATAACCTGCATCAACTGCGGACCGCGCTTCAGTATCGTCCGTGATATCCCTTATGACAGAAAAAACACCGCTATGGACCCTTTCCCGATGTGTGAACGGTGCCTGGCGGAATACACCGAACCGATGGACCGGCGCTTTCACTCCCAGCCCAATGCGTGTCCTGTCTGCGGACCACGTATAACTCTTTATAATAGTAGAAAGGATCTGATTGAATCGGAGAATGAGACCGTGGCTGAAAGGACCGTAGCCCTCCTGAAAGAGGGGGCGGTCCTGGCCATCAAGGGTATAGGGGGGTACCATCTCGCAGTCGACGCCCGGAACGATACCGCCGTCATGGAGCTCAGGAAGAGAAAGCGGCGCCCTTTCAAGCCCTTTGCCGTCATGGCGGGATCTGCCGATGCAGCCGGCAGGTTCCTTGAGATCGGTCCGGAAGAGCGCGATCTGCTGATGTCGAAGGAGCGGCCCATCGTGCTCCTCAGGGAGACGCGGCATGATCTCAGCCGGCAGGTGGCGCCGGGCCTTACCTACCTGGGGATCATGCTCCCCTACGCACCGTTCCAGCACCACCTCTTTATCATTGATCCCGATATGGTCATGGTGATGACCAGCGGCAATGTTTCGGACGAGCCGATCGAGTACCGCGACGACACGGTGTTCGACCGCCTGGGGCGGATAGCCGATTATTTCGTGACCTATAACAGGGAGATCATCGGCCAGGGGGACGACAGCGTCCTCTACGTGGTCAATAAAAAACCCTACTTCATACGCAGGTCGAGGGGGTACATCCCGGTCCCCTTTTTATCGGGCAATTCACCGGTCACCATGCTTGCCACCGGCGGAGATTTAAAAAACAGCTTTGCCATTGCCAGAAAAAATTTCATCATCATGAGCCAGTATCTGGGCGATATGGCGGACCCGCTTACCTACGAGGTGTTCCAGCGTACAGTGGACCACTTCATCAGGATATTCGACGCCGATCCAGAGGTGATAGTGGCTGATGCGCACCCGGCGTATCTCACCCGGCAGCACGCTGAGGAACTCGCTTCACGGGGGAAGCGCCTGGTTGAGGTTCAGCATCACCACGCCCATATAGCGGCGGTCATGGAGGAAAATGGCCTTGAGGGCCCGGTGATCGGCATTGCATTTGATGGCACGGGCTACGGCACCGACAGCACCCTGTGGGGGAGTGAATTCCTCCTGGCCAGCCGCGGCGGTTTCGAGCGGGCGGCACATTTTAGCGAGTTTTCCCTGCCCGGTGGAGAGAGCGCCATCAAGGATGTGTGGAAAATCGGCGTGTCCCTTCTTTATCAGCGGTATGGCGATAACTATCCGGTGATGGAGCGCAATGAATCGTCAACCGGCGTTATCGAGATAATAAAGAAGAACATCAATTCGCCCCTAACCTGCAGTATCGGACGGATATTTGACGGCGTGGCGGCCATCCTGGGCATAGCCCGCTCAGTGAGCGCCGAGGCGGAAGCTGCCCAGCTTCTGGAGGAGGCAGCCATGCGGGGCAGGGCACCGGAGCGGCCTTATATCGTGCCTTTTTCAGCTGATGGACCGATAGTTATCGGTACGGACGAACTGATTGCCCATATCGTCTCCCTCATTGAGAAAGGCGTTGCCGCGGATGATATCGCTGCCGCGTTCCACCAGGCCATAATCCACACCACAGCCGCGGTTGCTGACAGGATACGCACGGCGACCGGCCTTAATGATGCTGCTCTGAGCGGCGGGGTTTTTCACAACCGGGTCCTCCTGGAGGGGATCATCGATGTTCTGCGCGGAAAAGGCTTCACGGTATATACCCACAAACAGGTCCCCTGCAATGATGGCTGCATCGCCCTGGGGCAGCTCGCGGTGGCGAAAAGTCTCCTTGACCCGTCATGCTGATTGTTATCAGTCAATACTTCATCCCCCCTGTCCTGTTTTGAGATTATACTCATTTTTCTCTGAACCCGGATTGATCCAGCAGTTAATCCCTCCATATATACTGCCTTTTTTCACAAGAATATCGGGAAGATCAGATTAAAATATAAATTATTCAATTATTTTAGATTGTAGAGAAATCCTCATGGTGATTCATTATTCTGTCTCATTTTTTGATTTCTATTAATAAATTAATCTTGTTTTTTTTCGGCCATTTATGACAGTATCCCCTAAATAAGTGATTAAATATTAACAAAAAACAATATAGCAAAAAGCTGTATTATTAAATTTTATTAACTAATAATACTATGAGAATCTCACCACTGTTATATACATCAAAAACGAATTATGCAGCCATAATCAAACCAATACCAACAATATATTACCATAGGTAAAGGAATCACGAAAAAAGGAGTTTCCGATGGATACTATCCAGCTAACCATTGACGGGAAGCAGGTAAACGGCAAAAAAGGCCAGACGATTCTTGAAATCGCAAGGGAAAATAATATTGATATTCCTTACCTCTGCTTCCACCCACGAATCACCAAGACAGGCGCCTGCAGGATATGCATGGTGCGCATAAACGATAGCGCATTAAAGACGTCCTGTACAGAACCCGCGGCAAATGGGATGAAAATCGATACTGATGATGACGAGATCCGTCAGGTACGCAGGAGCCTTCTCGAAATGCTTCTCTCCGAAGGAGACCATAACTGCCTCTACTGCGAGTGGAACGGCGAATGCGAGCTTCAGCGGCTCTGCCACCGCTATGAGGTGCCGGAGCCGACCGGCGCGTTCCCCCACCGCGAGCGTATGGTGGATACCGTTTCGAGCAAGGGCCTCCGCCGCAATGAAAACCGCTGCATCCTCTGCGGTCGCTGCGTCAAGGCCTGCAGTGAAATACAGATGAACAGCGTGTGGGACTTCACCGGCAGGGGATCATCGACCGACCTGACATCGGATGCGTACGCGCCTATCGGCGATTCCACCTGTGTCCAGTGCGGCACCTGCGTTCAGCTCTGCCCCACGGGCGCCCTTTCGTTCCAGACCGTACTGGGCAGGGGCCAGGCGTGGGAATTGAAGAAAGAAACGAGCGTCTGCATATACTGCGGGGTCGGGTGTCAGATTGATTTTTATACAAACAAGGAAGGACAACTCGTCAAGGCCATGGGCAACGATAACGGGCCCAACGAAGGCCATCTCTGCATTAAGGGCCGTTTCGGCTTTGATTTCGTGCAGAGCGACAAGCGCCTTACGAAGCCGCTGATCAAGAAGAATGGTAAATTCGAGGAGGCAAGCTGGGACGAGGCCCTCGGTCTTGTGGCTTCCCGGTTGTCGGATATCAAGTCGCAGAGCGGCCCTGATTCCATCATGGCCTTTTCCTCGGCAAAGTGTACTAATGAAGAAAACTACCTAATGCAGAAATTCATGAGGGCGGTGATCGGAACAAACAATGTCGATCACTGCGCCCGATTGTGCCACAGCTCCACTGTCGCCGGTCTGGCGGCAACACTCGGTTCAGGAGCAATGACTAACTCGATCAGGGAGATCCCCCTTTCGGAGGCGTTTCTCGTAATCGGATCTAACACTACCGAGAACCACCCTGTCATCGGGTCCATGATCAAGAAAGCGGTCATCCTCAATAAGAAGAAGCTTGTTGTGGTTGACCCGAGAAGGATTGAACTTGCTAAATACGCAGATGTATTTCTGCAGATAAAGCCGGGCACCAACATCGCCATCCTGAACGGACTGGCCCATGTTATTCTCAAGGAAAACCTTCACGACGCGGAATATGTGACGAGCCGGTGCGAGGGTTTTGATGAGCTGAAAAAGACTCTGGAAAAGTATACCCCGGAGCACGTAGCTTCCATCTGCGGCATTGAAGATCCGTCGCTGATCGTAAAGGCCGCGCGGATCCTGGCGGAAGCAAAGCCGATGGCCCTCTACTACTGCATGGGTATTACGCAGTTCAAGTCAGGGGTCAACGGCGTTAAGTGCTGCGCCAATCTCCAGATGCTTCTCGGCAACATCGGCGTGGCCGGCGGCGGCGTGAACCCGCTCCGCGGCCAGAGCAACGTCCAGGGCGCCTGCGACATGGGAGCCCTCAACGCGGTCTACCCGGCCTACCAGCCGGTGGGAAGCGAGGACAACAAGAAGAAGTTCAAGGAAGCATGGAAGGTCGCCTTCGAGCTTTCGGCCAAGCCGGGCCTGACCATCGTCGAGGCCCTTAACGGGGCCATTGCCGGCGACGTCAAGGCACTTTACGTTCTGGGTGAAAACCCGGTCATGTCCGATCCCAACCAGCACCACGTGATCGAGGCGATGGAGAAGCTCGATTTTGTTGTGGTGCAGGACATTATGATGACTGAAACAGCGCAGTATGCCGACGTGGTGCTCCCCGGCTTCGCATTCCTGGAAAAAGAGGGGACCGTAAGCAATACGGAGCGCCGGGTGCAGCTGATGCACCGGGTGGTCGAACCGGCTGGCGATTCCCGAGAGGACTGGTGGATATTGACACAGATTGCAAACAGGATGGGCGTGCCATGGGATTACAAGTCGGCGCGGGACATCTTCGACGAAGTGCGCACCGTGACTCCGTCGTACGCGGGCATCACCTATGAGCGGCTCGAAAAAGAGCTCATACAATGGCCGTGTCCCAACGAGACCCATCCGGGAACGCAGTATCTGCACAGGGAAAAGTTTTCCCGTGGCCTGGGCCTGATGAGCGCCATAGAGTACACGCCGCCGGCGGAGGAAGTGGACCCGGAATACCCGGTCATATTGACCACGGGGCGGATACTGGAGCATTTCCACACCGGAACCATGAGCAGGAATTCGCGCATCCTTGTGGAGACCGTAAACGAGAATTATGTTGAAATGAATCCGAATGAGGCGAGTAATTACAACATCAAGGACGGAGAGCTGGTGTCGGTCTCGACGCGCAGGGGTAGCATACGGATAAAGGCGCGGATCAGCGACCGCCCGATGCCGAACGTGGCCTTCATCCCCTTCCACTTTGTCGAGGCGGCTGCTAACAAGCTGACAATAGACGCCCTCGATCCAACATGCAAGATGCCTGAGTACAAGGTCTGTGCGTGTAAAATCGAAAAGATTAACATGTAGGCGGGGGTAATGAAATGAAACAGGAAACTATAACAAAAACAATTCAGAAATACGGGAAGACGTCGGAACACCTTATGCTGATCCTGCGCGACCTGGAGGTCCAGTCTGGCAAAAACCAGCTGGATGTGAATACACTGCGTTCCGTCGCGGAAGAGATGAACATCCCCGAAAGCGCCGTGGCCGGTTTTGTCGGGTTCTATACGATGTTCAAGACCAAGCCGAGGGCTAAATTCCTCATCCGGATATGCAAGTCGGGTCCGTGTCACGTTATGGGGGCGACCTCGGTCTTCGACGTGGTACAGAAGCACCTTGGCATCGGTATCGGCGAAGCGACCAAAGACGGGCTTTTTTACATTGAAAAATGTGAATGCCTCGGGGTCTGCTCCGTGGCGCCGGCCATGATGATCAATTACGACATACACGGGAACCTCACCCCGAAACGGATCGTGTCGATACTGAATTCCTACAAGAAAAAGAAGCCCTCTCTTTTCGAAGAGTGCGGCGATGAAGTTGAGGGAAAGGCCTGCATTATCGACGATCCGAAGCAGACGAAGCGCCTCATCGCCAATATCGGTGTGGTTGATCCCCTGAAGATCGACAGCTATGTTTCCTCCGGCGGATACGGGGCCTTGAAGAAGACCGTTACAATGGAAGTGTCGAAGATCATTGATATCGTCAAGGATTCAGGGCTCCGCGGCAGAGGTGGCGCAGGCTTCCCGGCCGGTATGAAATGGACTTTTGTCGCCAAGGGACCGGTGCAGAAATACGTGATATGCAATGCCGACGAGGGAGAGCCCGGCACCTTCAAGGACAGGATTCTCATGGAAGAGAATCCCCACCTTCTCCTGGAAGGGATGGCCATCTGCGGTTATGCAATCGGCGCGACCCTGGGATATATCTATATCAGGGGCGAATACCGGCGTTCGATCGAGCGGCTCCAGGCGGCCATCGACCAGGCGCGTGCAAAGGGGATGCTCGGCAAGGGCCTGTTCGGGTCAAAATTCGATTTTGACATAATGATTAAGGAAGGCGGCGGGGCTTACGTCTGCGGCGAGGAGACCTCGCTGATAAACTCGATGGAAGGGAAGAGGGGATATCCCCGCTTCAAGCCGCCATTCCCCGGCGGCGCTGGCTTCAACGATCTCCCCTCCAACGTCAATAATGTGGAAACCCTCATGTCGGTGCCGATGATCATCGAGAAGGGCGCTGACTGGTATAAATCGGTCGGTCCGACCAACTGTTCCGGCACCAAGCTCTACTGCCTGTCCGGGAAACTCACCCGCACGGGGCTGGTGGAACTGCCCATGGGGGCTACCCTCAAGGAAATAATCAATGTGTACGGGAAAGGCATGGCCAAGGGCTCTAAATTCAAGTTCGCGCAGGTGGGCGGCAGCGCCGGCGGGATCCTCGGCAAGGACCTGATGGAGCTTCCCCTTGATATCGACCAGCCGACCAAGAATGGAGTCACCCTCGGTTCCGGCGTTGTGCTGGTATGCGACGAAAATACATGCGCCGTTGATTTTCTTCTGCAGATACTGAGCTTCTTTGAGCACGAGTCGTGCGGCCAGTGCGTTCCCTGCCGCGTTGGCACCGCGCATCTGCACCATTTTGCGAAGAAGTTCGCGTCCCGGACCGCGATGCCGGGGGATATCGATCTGATGATGGAAAAGGCCACGATCATGAAGAAGGCGTCGCTGTGCGCCCTCGGACAGTCGCCGATCATGCCCATCACCACGATGCTGAAATACTTCAGGAAAGAGTTTCTGCAACACTGTGATTCGAAACACAAATGTCCGCAATGCGACAGATCGCTGAGCCGGTATTATGCCGGCGGCGGGCATTGATGTTATAAACATTAATAACACTTATTATAATAGGTGATCTGAAAAAATTTGGAGGAAATATGAGTAACGAGAACCTGGAATCAAAAAGATGGCTGATTGCCATCGCGGCTGTTGTTATACAGCTCTGCCTCGGTACCGTGTACGCATGGTCTGTTTTTAAACTGCCATTGATGGACATGTGGGGCTGGGACGGAAAAACGGTGCAGTATACTTTCATGCTGCTGATGCTCATCATTGGACTTGCAGCCTCCTTTGGCGGAACGCTGGTGCTTAAAAAAGGCCCCCGTTTTGTGGCTACCACCGGCGGTATTCTCTTCGGTATTGGAACCCTGGTCGCAGGTTATGCTGCCCAGACAGGAAACATTGCACTTCTCTATATCGGCTTTGGCGTAATCGCGGCCCTTGGTAATGGTTTCGGATATGTTACTCCTATCGCGACCCTGATCCAATGGTTCCCTGACAAGCGCGGCTTGGTTACCGGCCTGGCCGTTATGGGTTTCGGCGCCGGCGCATTCTTCATGGGAAAAATTGCACCTGCCATGATCAAGGCTTACAATGTGGTTGACGAAGCCGGCAAGGTCACCTCTACCGGTGTGGCCATGACCTGGTATATCTGGGGCGTTATTTTTCTTGTTCTTGTTGTGGGCGCGGCCCAGCTGTTCAAGAACCCGCCAAAGGGATGGCTGCCTGCCGGGTTTACCCCTGCCAAGACATCCGTTTCTGCTGCTGATTCCTTCCAGTTCGGCGAAGCGGTAAAAAGGCCTCAGTGGTGGATGCTGTGGGCGATGCTCTGCCTCAACGTTTCAGCCGGTCTTGGACTAATTTCCCAGCACTCTCCGCTGGCTCAGAAAACTTTTACTTTTTCAAACCCCGATGTAGTCGATGCAGCAGTTATTGCAGCTGCCGGCGGAACCGTTGTAGCTATTGCCGCCATATTTAACGGTCTTGGAAGGCTCTTCTGGGCAAAACTTTCAGACAATATCGGCCGCAAGATGGTCTTCATGATCATGTTCGCAACCCAGTCCGTTTTGTATCTGCTCGTTGCCATGGGCTATGTGCCCAGTTACACGCTCTTCATCGTAGTGTCCTGCTACCTGCTCGCATGCTACGGCGGCGGCTTCGCCACCATGCCTGCTTTTGCAGCTGACTCCTTCGGCCCGGCCTATATCGGCAAGGTCTATGGATTCATGCTCACTGCATGGAGCGCCGCCGGTATTATCGGCCCCCTTGTTTTCGAGGCATTTAAACCCCAGGCGCTGTATATCGCAGCCGGTCTTTTAGCTGTTGGTTTTCTGATTGCCATGGTTTACAAGGCACCTAAAGGTAAAAACGCATAATAGACGATGTAACGCCAGGACTCCGGGAACGCCCGGCGTCCTGGCGCTTTTCTTTCTCCACATGCGGATGCGGATATTATGACAAAAGGGAGACGGTGCGTATGGAAAATGTAACACTTGAGAATCTCATTGATAAGGCGATAATGAGGGAGGAAGAGGCTTTCGATTTTTATGCGAAGCTGGGAAACACCGTCACCGACCCGACGGCAAAAGACGCGTTAAAGTTTCTCGCCGATCAGGAGAAAAAACACAAGGAATTTCTCGTATCATATAAAAGCGGGAAAACCGGCTCCGGCGCGTTGAGAATGACGGAAGTCATTGATTATAAAGTCGCACAGTATCTGGACAAGCCGGACATAGAGAAGAACCTTGACACGAAGGACGTATACCTTGTGGCCGCCCACCGGGAGTTGAATTCCTATAATTTTTACAAGGGTCTGTCTGATATCCAGCCCGACGGTGAAGTGAAGGAAATGCTTTTGAAAATGGCCAACGAGGAGTTGAAGCACAAGGAAAAAGTTGAGTATCTCTACTCGAACACGGCGTTTCCGCAGACCCAGGGTGGTTGATACCCGGCAATTGACATTTGTGCGCAATCATACTTGCAGCTTATTACGGTCCAAAGGAGGATTTGTTATGTCTGATAAAAAACTGGTACTGGTAATTGACGATGATATCGATATTGTCGATTCAATTAAAGTCATTCTAGAAAAAAACGGTTTTGATGTCGCCACGGCTATGAGCGGACATGATGGAATTGATGCTGCGATTCAAAAAAAACCCGACCTGATCCTGTGCGACATGATGATGGAACGGATTGACGCGGGCATGAAGGTTGCGGAGGAACTGATGAAAAAGGACGTTGCCGCTCCCATCTTCCTTCTCAGTAGTATCGGCGACGCAACCGCGGCGAATATCGATACCGGAAATCTTGGCTTCAAAGGCGTTTTTCAGAAGCCTGTCCATCCTGAGCAGCTGATATCATCCATCAAGAGATCTCTGGGAATTTGATATACAAAGGGCATAGAGTCGGTCAAATACCACATCTATTGTTGTAAGAATTGATTTGAACATCGGTAATTATAAGAAACTGAATACAAAAATTTAATTTTATAAGGAATATACTATCTATAATAATTATCATTGAGTAATATAAGTTCCGACCATAATCAAAAAGTAACCGTGACATATTTCATTAAACTGCTATTTTTTTTTACCATCGACCAAAAATTATTATTGTATTTATACCAACCTATTAACAAATTATCCCAATATTTAGTGATGCTTTTCTAACAAAATATCGTATAATAATATTTAATATAACAATTTCTTTTATTAGAGTATGAACATTTGCAATATAAAAATAAACATATTATTATAATTGTTTATTTATGAGTTGTTTGTAAAGATGATAAAAAATTAAATAAAAAAGAGGGAATATGGGCAGTATAGGTGATGTAGTCACAAGAGCTGTGAAGAAGCATGGCAAAGACGCTACCATGATGCTCGATATTATCCGCGAAGTGCAGGGTGAATTTGGCTTCGTTTCGGATGAGGCATCAGCCGCCATCGCCATTAACCTGGGTGTTTCTAAGGTTGACGTTGATGGTGTTGTTTCTTTCTATCATTTCTTTTCAAAAGAGCCCAGGGGAAAATACACGGTTTACCTGAACAACAGCGCCGTGGCTGAAATGAAAGGGAGAGATGCTGTGGCCAAAGCCTTTGAGCAGGCGGCGGGGTGTTCCTTCGGAGTAACGACATTCGACGGTCAGATCGGTCTGTATGACACTTCCGATATCGGTATGAACGACCAGGAGCCGGCGGCACTGATCAACGGCATTGTATTCACGAACCTTACGCCGGAAAAAGCGAAAGACCTCGTGTTCCAGATGAAGGCCGGGAAAGATGTCAAGACCATGGTTAAGGAGACCGGGGATGGACAGAACCAGTCCGCTTTGATCGGTGCCATGGTTAAGAACAACATCCAGAAAAAAGGTCCGGTGATATTCGCACCTTACGAGACCGGCTCCGGGATCAAGAAAGCCGTGGGCATGACGCCGGAAGCGGTCATCGAGGAAATTAAAAAATCGAACCTTCGCGGCCGGGGCGGCGCAGGGTTCCCCACCGGTATGAAATGGGAATTTACCCGCAATTCTAATGGCAAGAAAATGTATGTGGTCTGCAACGCCGATGAAGGCGAACCGGGTACCTTCAAGGACCGCGTCATATTGACTGAATTGCCGCAGATGCTCTTTGACGGTATGACCGTGGCGGGATACGCTATCGGTGCCGAAGAAGGGGTCCTCTACCTGAGGGCTGAATACGAATACCTGCTGAAGTATCTCCAGAGCGTCCTTGAAACAATGAGGAACAACAATCTCATGGGCAAGAATGTCGCGGGGAAAAAAGGTTTTAATTTTGACATTACAATAAAGCTCGGCGCCGGCGCCTATATATGCGGCGAGGAATCGGCTCTGATAGAATCCGCTGAAGGAAAACGGGGCGAGCCGCGGAACCGGCCGCCGTTCCCTGCGCAGAATGGTTATCTGGGATACCCCACGACGGTCAATAACGTGGAAAGTCTCTGCGCGGCGGCGCGTATCATGGTCCAGGGCGGCGAGTGGTTCGCCAGGATGGGGACCTTCCAGTCCCACGGCACTAAGGTCCTGTCCATATCCGGCGACTGTTCTAAGCCGGGCATTTATGAAGTTGAGTTCGGCACCACTCTGCAGAGCCTCCTCGATGATGCCGGCGGCTCCGATGCCGTGGCGGTCCAGGTGGGTGGTCCTTCAGGCAAGTGTGTGGGTAAAAAGGACTTCGGGGAAAAACTTTCCTTCGAGGAACTCCCCACCGGCGGCTCCATCATTATCATCGGACCCAATACCGACCTGCTGAAAATAGTTCACAACTTCATGGATTTCTTCGTTGAGGAATCGTGCGGATGGTGCACACCGTGCAGGGCAGGTAATGTGCTCCTCAAGCAGCGCCTTGAAAAGATCATGGCGGGCAGGGGCACCGGGTCCGACCTCAAGGAACTCGCAGACTGGTGTACCATTGTCAGGGCCACGAGCCGCTGCGGCCTGGGGCAGACGTCACCGAACCCGATCTCGACCACCATCGAGAATTTCCGCGACGCATACGAAGCAAAGCTGCAGAAGGGTGTGGATTATGTGACCGAATTCGACATGAACAGGGCGGTACAGGAGTACTGCAAGACCGCGGGAAGAAATTCAAACATCGAGGGACATTAATATGAGCAAGATAACATTTGAAATAGACGGAAAAGAGTGCACCGGCAAGGCGGGCCAGACCATTGTCGAGGCGGCCCGCGACAGCGGCGTATACATTCCGGTCCTCTGCTGGTACGAGGGCCTGAAGCCGGCCGGTATCTGCCGCATCTGCACGGTCAAGGTCGGCGGCAGAAACATGGCCGCCTGCACGACCCCCATCTCGGAAGGGATGATCGTGGAAAATGCGATACCGGAACTGGAGGACATGCGTAAGGCCCTGGTGGAGATGCTCTTCGTTGAAGGGAACCACATGTGCCCCACCTGCGAAAAGAGCGGGAACTGCGAGCTCCAGGCCCTGGGGTACCGGTACCAGCTCCTGGCGCCGCGCTTTCCTTACCTGTTCCCGAAGCGTGCGATGGATGCGACCTACACGAAGATCATGATCGACACGAACCGGTGCATCCAGTGCCGGCGCTGCGTCCGGGGCGTCACCACGAAGGACGGCAGGCATATATTCGCGATGACGGATCGTTCGGGACATTCCACCATCGTTGCCGACCGTGAACTGGAGGCGAAGATGCCGGACGACCTGGCGAAGAAGGCAATGGATCAGTGCCCGGTGGGCGCTATCTTGAAGAAGGAAATCGGTTTTATTGTGCCCATCGGCAAACGCAAGTATGACAAAGCGCCCATCGGCAGCGAAATTCAGAAGTAATGAAATGATCGGAGGAAACTATAATGAGTAAACCAGTTGTGGCTACCGCGTCGCTGGCGGGTTGTTTTGGGTGCCATATGTCTCTGCTTGACATTGACGATAGAATACTACAACTCATCGATCTGGTGGAGTTCAACAAGTCGCCGGTGGATGACATCAAGACGTTCACCAAGGAGTGCGACATCGGCATCATTGAAGGGGGCTGCTGTAACAGCGAAAACGTCGAGAACCTGATCGAGTTCCGGAAGCACTGCAAAATCCTCATCTCCCTGGGAGAGTGCGCTATTATGGGCGGCCTGCCGGCGATGCGGAACGGCATCCCCATCAAGGAGTGCCTGGAAGAGGCTTATCTGAACTGCGTCACGGTTGACGACAAGATCATCCCCAATGATCCGGAGATCCCGATGATCCTTGACAGGGTCTATCCACTCCACGAGATCGTGAAGATCGACTATTTCCTTCCCGGGTGCCCGCCGCGTGCGGACCTGATATGGGAGGCATTAACGGCGCTCCTGTCCGGGAAGCCGCTCAACTTGCCGTATGAGGTGTTAAAGTATGATTAGCCGTTGTAAACGGCCACTTAAAAACCCCGCTATGGTGTTTTTAAGGAAAATTTCAGGAGAATATTATGGCTAGAAAAATAACGATAGAACCGATAACACGAGTCGAGGGACATGGCAAGGTGACCATCCAGCTCGATGACAGCAACAACGTGGCCCAGTCGCGGCTCCATATCGTCGAGTTCCGCGGTTTCGAGCGTTTTGTTCAGGGAAGACCCTACTGGGAGATGCCGGTGCTGGTGCAGCGCCTGTGCGGCATCTGCCCGGTGAGCCACCACCTGGCAGCGGCGAAGGCCGTTGACGTGATCGTGGGCGCGGGGACCGGCGACGGGCTCACCCCCACGGGCGAAAAGATGCGGCGGCTGATGCACTACGGGCAGATGTTCCAGTCCCACACCCTGCACTTTTTCCACCTGGCATCGCCTGATCTGCTCTTCGGCATCGACGGCGACCCGGCGATCCGCAACGTCATCGGCGTGGTCCTCGAGCACAAGGACCTGGCCGTACAGGCGGTGCTGATGAGGAAGTTCGGCCAGGAAGTCATCCGGGCGACCGCGGGCAAGAAGATCCACGGCACCGGAGCGATACCCGGCGGCATCAACAAGAGCCTGTCGAACGAGGAGCGGGACGAGTTCCTGAAGGGGGCCGATCCCCTTAATTGCGACAAGATGATCGCATGGGCGCAGGCCGCGGTCGATTTCTTCAAGGATTTCCATTCCAAGCACGCTGACATGCTCGATAATTTCGCGGTATTCCCGTCCAGCCACCTTTCACTCGTGCGTAAGGACGGGGCCCTCGATCTCTACCACGGCGTGCTGCGCGCCGTTGATTCCGAAGGGAAGAAGATCCTGAACGACGTGGATTACCAGGATTATTACAACCATATCGGGGAAGAGGTCAAGAACTGGAGCTACATGAAGTTCCCCTACCTGAAGTCGATCGGCAAGAAGGACGGATGGTACACGGTCGGGCCGCTTGCGCGTCTTAACACCTGTGACTTCATTCCGACGCCGCTGGCGCAGAAGGAGTTCGAACAGTACAAGGCCTACACCAGGGGCAAGCCGAACAACATGTCTATGCATATGCACTGGGCCCGCCTGATCGAGAACCTTCACGCCGCCGAAATGATCAAGGAACTTCTCCTTGACAAGGACATCCAGGGCAAGAACCTGGTGACCAAGGGCAAGAAACAAAACGAGGGCGTCGGCCTGATCGAAGCGCCGCGGGGGACCCTGTTCCACCATTACAAGATCAACGACCAGGACCAGGTCGTCATGGCGAACCTGATCGTCTCCACGACGAACAACAACGAGCCGATGAACCGCGCCGTTAACAACGTTGCAAAGAGCGTTTTTACCGGCAAGTCGGAGATCACCGAGGGAATGATGAACAGTGTCGAAGTAGCCATCAGGGCCTACGATCCATGCCTCTCCTGCGCGACGCACGCTCTGGGCAAGATGCCCCTCGAAGTGACCATGTACGACTCGACGGGCGATATTATCGACACGAAGAGAAAATAGTACTTTGCAAAACAGGATACTGGTATACGGATACGGCAACCCGGGCCGTCAGGACGACGGCCTGGGAGCGGCCCTGGTTGAGCGCCTCGAGGAAGCGCATCTTCCGGGGGTCGCCACCGATAGCAACTACCAGCTCCAGATCGAGGACGCAGTGGCGGTGTCGGAGAGCGGCACGGTCATTTTTGTAGACGCGGCCATGAGCGGCGAAGGTCCTTTCACCTTCACCGAGCTGAAGCCGTCGGGGGAAATTACATTCACAACGCATTCCGTCTCGCCCGGCTCCATCCTGGCCCTGTGCCACGAGCTGTACCGGAAATCGGTTCGGGCCTATGTCCTGGCCATCCGTGGGTACGGCTGGGAGTTCGTCGAGGAGCTGACGCCGGCGGCGGAAAAGAACCTCGAAGAGGCGTA
This sequence comes from Spirochaetota bacterium, assembly GCA_041753395.1. Lineage (GTDB taxonomy): Bacteria > Spirochaetota > UBA4802 > UBA4802 > UBA5550 > RBG-16-49-21. The sequence continues at coordinate 30,923 of JBGSUQ010000030.1, read as the reverse complement.
CCGGTTTCTTGTGGGAAAAATAACGGATATCATGAATATGTCCGAGACGGTGACGTTAAACTAACAGTAAGGAGAAATTGTATGGCTGATAAGAAAAAAATATTAGTGATTGATGACGATGTTGATATTACCGATTCCATCAAGGCGGTACTCTCGGCCAGCGGCTTTGACGCGTACACGGCGAGCAATGGCAAGGACGGGATCGCGGCTGTCGATACAGTTAAGCCGGACCTGGTCCTCTGCGACATGATGATGGAGCAGGTTGATGCGGGATCCAGGGTAGCCCACGAAATCAGGAAGAAGGACAAGAAGCTGCCCATTTACCTCCTGAGCAGCATCGGTGCCGCAACGGCACAGAACATCGAGCTCGATAAGCTCGGTTTTAACGGTATGTTCCAGAAGCCGGTATCGCCGGATCAGATGGTAAAGACAATCAAGAAAGCGCTTCATATATAATCAAGTTCCTATGGTTTATATTCAGCTAAAACCGGTCCTGGCCGGTTTCTTTATGGCTCGATCCGCCGCCATGGCGCCGGTGTCCCAAGGATGGCTGCTACAACCTTAATGTTATTTTGACATGACGGCGGAGATAATTCTTGACAGAGCGAGGGATCCGTGTCTATTTTAATTATGATGAATTGATAATAACGGCATAGTATGCTTAAATGAGGTGTTCTGCGGCGACGTCCTCCGCGCCCCGCGGCGACATTGCCTTCAAGGGGGGAGCAGATGGGAGCGGAAAGAATTATATATTTAAACTCATTCTCCATCGGGTCCCTCATAGCCGTCGCATTTTTTGTAATCTCTGCAATTTTCATGTTGTCCCTGGAACAGAAATCCAGGGCGACATTTCACCTGGGTATGGCCTTTGCCATCCTGGCCGTTTTTAATTTCGGGTATCTGATATCCGCCACCATTTACCATCCCCTGGCAGCCTACCACCGCTGGGTGACCGTCACAACCATTCTTCTCGCCGAGATTCATGGCAACCTCTTTTACTTGTGTTTTCCAGAAGTAAGTCATCCCCGCTTTACCAAGTGGTTTGCCAGGATAGCGTATGTGGTCACAATTGTTATTATCCTTGCTTTTTTCGTTATGACCGTAAAAGCGGAAAAGGTGTTCCTTTTTAATGGCCACTATTGGGATTTCAACGCTGATGAGATAAGCAAGATCATCGCAATCGTGATAGTCGCCAATGTCGGGATTATCGCACTGATCTCCCTGTGGAAATTCATCATCCTGAAGGGGAGGGAGCGATGGATTATTGCCCTGCTGAGCGTCATCTATCTGTTAGCTAACGTCGTTCCCTCTGTTCTGAATACCATGAGCCGCGACGGCGTTGTGGGACGGGAGGTGTTCAATAATTCCTGGGTTCTGTTGAATCTCACCGGATTTTTCCTTCTCATGATAACCTTTATCAATAACGCCCGGGACCGTTTTTCTTTTATCGGCAAGATTATTGGCATAACCCTAGTTACATTTTTGATTGTGCTGCAGTTTTCCAGCTACCTGTCCCTGCAGGAGCGGGACGAGGCCTTTGATGAGATTTACCGCAAGGATATGGATATGACCCTGGTGACCGGCCGGCTGCTGCAGGCCGCCCGGTATCGCATCGTCTACGCGATGAAAAAAGACGCGATAACAAAGCATGACGGGGTTGATCCGGATGAATTCCCGTCCATTAATGTCGATCTTGCCAATACCTATTACCGCGGTATCCTCGAGCAGTATCTTCGCGATAAGGAGTTCGGCAGGGCGAAACAGTTCCTGGAGCAAAGCCAGCCTTATTTTGAAGGCTACAAAGGGGAGTTGATAAAATTGCTTGATGGAATGCCCGAAGGCTCCACGGATGCGGTGAAACGATTTGATAAAACGATATCGTCGTTGAACAAGGTAACCTTTTACCATGGGAATAAAATTCAGCATCTGCCCGATGAGGGGTTCCGCGGAACTATGGAGGCCTATCTGGTAAAAGAGCACAAGGGCTTCGGGTCCTTTGCCGAAGCCATAAAGCGCCGTCTCGCCGGGAGCGAAGCCGATGGAAACGAGCTGAAGATCGAAATGCTCCGCTTACTTGCCCCGGTCCAGAAACCCGGTACGCGCATGTTCCGAACCGCGTCGAAAAGCGGGGCCCATTATGTAGCATACACCCGTGCCGATTATAACGCCGGAGTCGTCCATGAAGTGGGCTTCCCCTATGAAAAGTACCGGGGGTTCATGCATGATTCTGTCCTCAAGCTCATGATCCTCCTGGGAGTGGTTCTGGTGGTCGTACGCTTCGGGTTCCAGCTCTTTTTCCGCGGCGTCCTCATCACCCCTCTCCGGAACCTTTCCCGCGGCGTGCGCGCCGTCAACGAGGGCGACCTTAACACGTCCGTTCCCGTCATGATGGAGGACGAGATCGGCTATGTCACCCGCTCCTTTAATACCATGGTAGAGACGATCCGGGGGATGATCGGCACCATATCCACGAACAGCGTAGAGGTCAAGACTGTCAGCAATGACCTGAACCAGGCTTCCCAGCACCTGGCCGACATTGCCCGTGAGCTGACGGCCATTGTCGAGGAAGCAGCGTCGGCATATGAAGAAATGTCTTCCTCATTCGAAAAGAACCTGGAATCGATCAAGGTCCAGATGGACAACTCGGAGGGCGTGAAGAACGAGATCACGGAGATCAACGCAAACAGCGGCCAGCTCACGCAGCGGGTATCGCGGCTCACCGACAGTATCAACGAGGCCATCCGGCAGGTCGACGTCGGCGCCGAGACCATCGACAAGTCGATCAAGGCCATCAGCGGCCTGGCGGAATATCTGAAAAGAATACAGGAGACGGTCAATTCCATTAATGAGCTGGCAGACAAGATCAACCTTCTGGCCCTGAACGCCGCCATTGAGGCGGCCCGGGCAGGCGAGCAGGGGAGGGGCTTTGCCGTGGTTGCCGACGAGGTGAACAAGCTAGCCGATCAGACCACCGAGCTGGTCAAGGGGATCCAGACCACTATCGTCCAGCATACGGCCCAGGTTGCCGGCGAGCTCGATTATATCAGCGGCACCGCTGAAATTTTTGCGAACGTCCGTTCAAAGATCCTCGAGACCGGGGATGTTATGAAGGACGCAATCGCCTTCACCACGGGCCTGAACAGCATGAACACCAACATCCAGACGAAGATCGAGCAGCTGAGCGGCATATCGGGCGATATTTTCACTTTTTCCAATGAGCAGGTGATGGTCCTCCAGGAGCTGACCAATATGATCAACACGATTACCGATATTGCTCAGAATACGCTCCAGAACGCAGATACCGTGAGGAGTTATTCGAAGATCATCGAGCAGATTTCAAATGAGCTTACCGCTAATATAGACTCCATCCGAAAGCGGGAATCCACAGATCAGCAATAAAATGAAGCAGTTAATAAAGACGGTCGACAGGTGCCGGGAATCGTGGTAGGATAAGTGCCGTAATCATGATGCATGAAATCCGAAGACTGTAAGGAGGCGGAATGGCCATGCATTTTTTTAAAGGCAAGCGCATCTATATCACCGGCGGATCGAGCGGCATAGGCCTGGCTAGTGCCTGCCAGCTCGCGTCCCTGGGAGCCGATCTGCTTCTTTTTGCCCGCGACGCAAGAAAACTGGAAGAGGCCCGGGCGATTGTCGAGGGGAACCGCAGCGGTTCCGGGAGAGTGGCGGCCATGCCCCTGGACGTCAGCGATAACACCATGGTGCGCAAGGTCATCGGCAGTGCAGTCGGTGATTTCGGCATTCCCGATATCCTCATCAACAGCGCCGGCATCGGAAGCGCCGATTACTTTGAAAATATTTCTTACGACGCCTTTGACCGGGTCATGAAGATCAACCTCTACGGAACCCGAAACGTCATAGCTGCGGCGTTGCCCCACATGAAGCAGAAGGGCGGCTCCATCGTCATTATTTCGTCCATGGCCGGCCTCATGGCCATGTTCGGCTACAGTGCGTATGCAACATCGAAATTCGCCCTCGTGGGATTCGCGGAGTGCCTTCGCAGCGAAGTCAGGCGGTACGGCATACGGGTCAACCTGGCCTGCCCGCCCGAAACAGACACCCCCTTCCTGGTCGAGGAGAGCAGGACCATCCCACCTGAGTCGCGGGCGGTGAAAAACATGGTGGGGCTTCTGAAACCCGATTACGTGGCGAGGTTTATCATACGGGGAATAGCTGGCGGGTGCTACCTGATCATGCCCGGATTCAGGGCGAGGCTCCTCTACTATGTACAGCGATTTTCTCCCGGCTGGATGAGCCGCATGATCGCGGACCTTACCGTGGCGAGGGCGGCGAAAAAGAAAAAATATTGAAAGCATTATACGAATTATCCCCTCTCTCGATGGGAAGGGATAAGGGAAAGGACTGTGTTATTAATATAATAACGGGCTTTCCAGCGCAGTACGGTAATCCGAATATTAATATTGACAATTAATTATTATTCCCGCCTGTAGCTGATTACATCGATACAATGATATGCACCCATACCAACGGGTCTTTTTTGCGAGAGGAACTACAATGAGTATTTTCGAAATCATCATGCTGGTCTGCTTCGGCTCCGCCTGGCCCTTTTCAATCTACCGGTCATGGAAGTCGAAATCAGTCAAGGGGAAAAGCCTGGTCTTCCTGTTCATAGTGATGGCGGGGTACCTCGCGGGCATTATGCACAAGGTATTTTTCAATTATGACAATGTGATCTATCTCTATATGGTAAATTTTTCCCTGGTAACGATCGATACGCTGCTGTATATCCACAACCGAAAGGAGTGACGGTCGGCGGACACTGAAGGCGACGAATTGGCATTGTCCCATCCGCATGGGCAACAAATAATCCTACCCCCGTATCCCCAGTTCATACAGTTTCCCGACAATCTCAAATGTCGACAGCTTGGTGGAGAAAATAGGGATATTTTCCTCGTTCGCCTTTTTTAATGTTTCATCGTCGGGCTTGCGGTCGCCGACAAGGATTATCCCGGCAAAGGATTTCAGCTCCGCCACCGAGACAATATTCCGGTGAGTCTGGAGCGTAATCCATACACTGCCGTCCTTCGCATGGGACATTACATCGCTTAGGATGTCGCTGGCATACGCGTTCTGTACCTCGGCATCGAGCGCAGTGGATGTGCTCGTCAGTTCAAGATTTAGCTTCTGGATTAATTCTTTTACTTTCATCGTTCACCCCTATCATGATTTCAAGTTTTAATGTTGTCCCTTCGCCCACAACGGACTGGAGATCCATGAAATCGGAACACTTCTTGATGTTGGGCAGGCCCATACCGGCACCGAAGCCCAGTTCGCGCACCCACGGCTCGGCGGTGGTGTATCCATCCTGCATGGCCAGCTCTATATTTTCGATGCCCGGGCCGCGGTCTTTGACGATAATCGTGAGTTTTTCATCGGTGATGGTGAATTTCATCGTGCCGCCATCGGTGTAGATGACCACATTCATCTCCGCTTCGTATGAAGCGATGGCCGCCCGTCGTATGATCTCCGGCTGCAGTCCCAGCCGCTTAAGGTTTTTTTTCATGGTGGTGGACGCCCGGCCGGCATGGTCGAAATCCTTGCCGGTAATGATGAAGGCGAGGGTGAGATCCAGGTGGTCGGCGTTTATATCTTCGAAAAAGTGGCTGGCGCGATACCGGCGCACCTCCTCCTCGTTGTAGTCCTGCTCCAGCTTCTTCAGGGTGCCCAGAATGATGTCGCCGTTGGTGATGATCCCCACCAGTTCCCCGCTCTCCCGGTCAAGGACGGGAAAGCGCCCGAACCGCAGCTGGTCAAAACGCTTGATGGCGTGTATGAGCGGCTGGTCAGCATAAAGGCACTGCGGGTCCTTTACCATCCAGTCTTTGACTTTCGAGTCTTTGACGCCGGCTGACAGCCAGGCTATGAGGTCCGATATGCTGATGATGCCCGCAAGTTTTTTCCCTTCGACGACCGGGACGCCGCTGATCCGGTGGATGCTCATTTCCTCATTGAGTTTTCCCATGGCATCATCGGGCCCCACGGTGACGACGTCTTTCTTCATTGCGTCGCCCACCTTGAGCTCGAAGAGGATTTCCAGTGTTTTGTCCAGGCGCGTTTCCATTGTTATTGTGCTTAATCCCGCCGATTATGATTTTCCGTGACAGCTCTGACGCCGGCAGCGTACAATTTTCCGCATGATGTAAACAGGCTGTCCCGCGTGGTCATTACCACTATGTTTTCATCGAGGGCGCAATCAATCAGCTTCTGGTCTACCGGGCCGCCCCGGACGAAAACAACGGCTTTAATGCCGAATACAGATGCGGTCCGGATAACGTGGGAATTACACAGTCCGGTGAGAAGGATATCCGGGACCGCGTCATCAGCCAGGACTTCGCTCATGAGATCGCTGGCCCGGGCCTTATGTATTTCGGCTTCGAGCTGAACGCTTTGGTTGTACTGGACATCGGCCTTCAGTAGTTCTATAGCTTCGCGCAATATCATAATAATTGTTTCCCGTCGCGGGGGTTTGCCTGTGTCCCCAGTGGGGCATCAGCATTAAAAAGGGGAAAAAATAGTTATGTCAAGGATAAAAATTCAAATACCCGGCAGAAAGACTGATTATTCTTCTTGAAAATTTGTCGGGTTTCAATAACATGATTCATGATGCATGGCATTATCATGCAGACCACAGGAAGAAATGAAGACACCTGATCTTACATCTGATGAACGGGATATTCTTGCCGGAATTGCCGGGAGGGTAACTGCAGCGAAGTCGCTTGAAGAGGCGATGGATGCCGTATTTCAAGGCATCGGCAGACTTGTCCCCTGCGAAAGGCTTGACGCCGGGTTACTGGAAGAGGACGGACGCCGCGTGGTACTCCAGAGCGTCAGGGCCGCTTACAAGCCGGTCGCAGCAGCCGCCGGGGAGACTGTTGACATACCGGAGAGCTTTTACCAGCGGGCGCTGGATTCAGGCGGGCCCTTTATCAGCGATCCAGCCGAACACGGGAGTGAATTTGAGGTCCTTGACCTGTCCAGGCTGCTGGTGGAGGAGGGCATACGTTCGCATATCGTCGTGCCGATCGAGTCCGGCAGCTCGATCGTGGGGACGCTATCATGCGGCTCCCGCAGAACGGGATCATATTCCGACCGACATGGCATGCTGCTGGAGGAAATAGCGAAACTGCTTCAGTATCATCTTGAAAAAGCGCAGCAAGCGGACCGTATCGAGAAGAATGACCGGGCTTATATGGAAATGCTGAGTTTTGTCTCCCATGAGCTGAAGAGCCCCATTTCTTCTATCGTGACCCTTGTCCAGACCCTGCAGGAAGGCTACTTCGGCAAGCTGGATGAAAAACAGCGGGAAATCCTGGGACGGATATTGAAAAAGGCGGAATACCTCAATGCGGTCAGCAACCAGTACCTGAACCTGTCACGCTTCGAGAGCAGCGTGATAGAACTGCATCCGAAATTGATTGATTTCGTCGATGATATTGTTGAACCGATAATCGACATACTCCTTCCTCAGCTGGCGGAACGGAAAGTGACAATGGAGCGCGATTACGCCTCAACCGTGTTCCCGGTGCGGTGCGATCCGGACCTGATGAGGATCGTTATCATGAACCTCATCAGTAACGGCATTAAATACGGCAATCATGGCGGCGTGCTGCGGGTATCCCTCGTGAAGGGCTTCAAGAAATTCTCTTTATCCGTATGGAACGAGGGGCCGGGGTTCAGCGAACAGGATCGGCATCTTCTCTTTAAAAAGTTTTCACGGCTTAAAGATGCGGAATTGATAGAGCGGAAAGGGAGCGGGGTCGGGCTGTATGTGTCGTGGAAAATCGTTCAGCTGCACTGCGGCCGCATCGCCGCTGATTCCGAGCATGGCTCATGGGCGCGATTCACCGTGGAGATGCCGCAGTATCTGGACCTATGCATCGTTGAGTGATGTCAGGCGCTATCTTCCTTGTCGAGCTGCTCCAGGTACTGGTCCCACACCTTGTCGATCTCGCTTGCTTCCTTTTCGTCAAGTCGCTCGATTATGAACCCGGCGTGCACGATCACCCTGTCGTTTATTTTCACGTCGGGCATCAGCGAGATGTCGACCATGGTTTCTACGCCCCGGGCCTCGGCTACCGCCCGGTTACCTTCAATTTTCGTTATGGTCATAGGTACTGCAAGACACATATTGTTCTCCTTGATAAGTAATCAGCATATCCTGGGCAGCTGCTCTTCGGTTAGGAGCGGCAGTATCCTTCTGCCGCCGATAGCCGTTTCGATATAGGCCTTTCCCGGGAACGCTGTGGTTATTTCACCGATCACGGTAGCGTCTTTCCCTTCAGGAGTTGTCCTCAGTATCTGCACAATGCCGCTGGCGTCAGCTTCCCTGACGATGAGCACAACCTTGCCCTCATTGGCCGCGTATAGGGCCTCGATGCCGAGGATGCTGCACACACCTTTCACCTCGTCACGGATGGGGAGGGTCTCCTCGGCAAGCATGGCGCTGAATTGTTTTCCCTTCACGATTTCATTCAGGACGGAAGCCACGCCGCCCCTGGTCGGGTCGCGCATAAACTTGATGCTGTCCGGATAGTTATCGGTGATCTTCGCGATCATGTGGTTTAGATGGGCGCAGTCGGATTGCAGGCCCCGGGAAAAGGACAGGCTGTTGCGCAGGGCCATGACAGACATGCCGTGGTCGCCGATGGTGCCGCTCACGATGATGCGGTCTCCCGGGACGATCTCCCCGCGCTGGATTTTTCTGTCAATGATGCCGATGCCAGAGGTGTTGATGAAGATCCTGTCAGCCTTGCCATTGGGAACCACCTTGGTGTCGCCGGTGACGATAGCTACGCCGGCCCGGTCCGCCTCCGATTTCATCGAGTCGAGGATCCGCTCCAGGTCCGCGAAGTCGAGCCCTTCTTCCAGGATGAGAGCGCACGATATGAAGAGCGGCCGGGCGCCCATCATTGCGAGGTCGTTAACGGTGCCGTTCACCGCGAGCTTCCCGATATCGCCGCCGGGGAAAAAGATCGGTGTGATGGTAAAGGTGTCTGTGGTGAAGGCGATGGTAGAACCTCCGATGGTGAGGACCGCAGAATCATCAAGCTGGACGTTCCCAGTGCCGAAGCGCTTCCGGATGACCGTGTCGATCATCTCGTTCATGAGCTTCCCACCGCTCCCGTGTCCCGGTAGTATTGTTTTAGGCATCATCTGCTCCAGTACTTGTAATAGGCAGCGCAGGGCCCTTCCATGGACACCATACAGGGACCGACGGGCTCCTCCGGCGTGCAGGCCTTCCCGTAGAGTGCGCACTCCGGCGGTGTGATGAGTCCGCGCAGGAGCTCGCCGCACCGGCATCCTTTTGCCTCCTTCGGCTCGGGCGGCGTGACAGGGAATTTCAGCGCTGCGTCGAATTCCGCGTATTCGTTGCGGATCTCCAGGCCGCTTCCCGGGATAACGCCAATGCCGCGCCAGTGGGCGTCGGATGTCCTGAATACCTGGTTGAGTATATCAAGGGCCTTCGTGTTCCCGTCCTCCCTGACGACGCGGGTATATTGATTTATTGTTTCGTTTTTATTTTTTCGGACAAAATCGACAAGGGAGAGCATGCCCATGATCAGGTCTGGCGCGTCGAAGCCGGATATCACGCAGGGCCTGCCGTACTTTTCAGATATGAAACGCCAGACTTTGACGCCGATGATGGCGCTAACGTGCCCCGGCAGGATGAACCCGTCGATCTTCACTTCCTGCGCCGCCAGGAGGGCTTCCACCGCCGGCGGGGTGAGCTTGTTCCCCGATAGGAGTGAGAAGTTTTTGACGCCGCGTTTTTTAGCTTCAAGCACGGCGACCGCTTCAGCCGGGGCCGTGGTCTCGAAACCCACGCTGAGAAATATCACTTCGGTGGCGGGGTCTCCTTCGGCGATCTCCAGGGCGTTTATAGGTGAATATACAACACGGATGTCCATCCCCTCGGCCTTCTCTTTCGTCAGGGAACTATAGGATGAAGGAACCTTGATCATGTCGCCGAAAGTAACGATGACGGTACGGTGCTGTTTGCCGATTTCTATTGCCCGGTCCAGGTAGTCGTTAGGAGTGACACACACCGGGCAACCGGGACCGTCCACTAGCGTGAGCCCCGCGGGGAAGAGGTCCTTGACGCCGGTCCGGAAAAACTCGGTGGTATGGGTTCCGCAGACCTCCATGATCCTTATTTCATGCTCCAGTTGCAGTCCCGTGAGGCGCGTGGCGAGTTTTTTGTTAAGATCGGTTCCCATCAGGTTATCTCGATGCTCACTATGGAAAATTCCCTCCCTTCCAGGAGCTCTATGTCGGGGGATTCGCACTTTACGCAGGTGAAGCTCCATTTTTTGTCCTTGAAGGCATGTTCATTTCCACAGGCGCGGCAACGGACCTTGACCGGGATGTGCTCAATGTCAAGAACGGCGCCGTCGGCGATGGTATCCTTGCTGAGCATGTCGAAATAGGACTGCGCCCATTCGGGGATTATGTCGGAAAGCTGGCCGATCCGCAGGTTGATGGCGGCGACCTTCTTCGCGTTATTCTTGTTGGCGTGCTCAAGGACGATGTCCAGGATGCCGCTCATGATGGATAGTTCGTGCACGGGTTGCTCCCTGAATGTAATGCGGTTTATCATACCGGGAATGAGCCGTTATATGTCAACCATTAATGCTGGGAAGGTGTTTAACGGCAATACTCCCGATACGGTTGCCGCCCTAGTAAAAGGGATCGTACTTGTATAAAAATCATTGATTATTTTTCAATGTGACGGTACATTGAGTTTAACCACACAACAGATACCGGGAGAACGACATGAAGCAGGGAAAGGGAGTTGAACTGATAGTCGGGATTCCATCATACATGGAGGCGGATACCATCGGGTATGTCACCCGGCAGGTGGATCTCGGGATCCAGCGGTATTTTCACAACATGGAAGCGGTTATCATCAATGTGGACAACAACAGTGAAGATGACACCAGGAGTGCATTCCTCTCCACCCCAACGGCAACCCCCAAGGAATACATTTCCACTCCCAGGGGCGTGAAAGGGAAGGGAAACAACCTGATGAACCTATTCAAAGCGGCGGAAACCCATGCGGGAACCCTTAAAGCGGCCGTGGTGCTGGACGCCGACCTCCGGTCAGTAACCCCTGAATGGATCAAGCACTTCATAGAGCCGATCCTCAAGGGATATGACTATGCGCTCCCACGATACAGTCGCCACCAGTTCGACGGTACCATAACCAATCATATCTGTTATCCGTTGCTCTATGGCCTCATGGGTGAGAATGTACGTCAGCCCATTGGTGGGGATTTTTCTTTTTCACCGCGTCTTGCTATCTACTGGCTCGAGCAGAAATGGCTTCCCACCACACGTCTTTACGGCATCGATATCTTCATGACCCTGAATGCCATCATCGGCAAGTTCAGGATTTGCGAGGTCGGCCTCGGGGCAAAGATACACAAGGCCAGTTCGCCGAAGCTGGGACCCATGTTCACGCAAGTGGTGACCACATTTTTTGACAAGGTACTTTCAAAAAAGGCTGATTGGATCGGCATGCCTGAGGATAATCCGAAACCGAAGCCCTTATTTGGCATGAAAAAACTGGATTCTCCGCAGGAGCTTGCTATCGATATCCGCGACTTGAAGGAGAAACTGCGAAACGAGTTTCTGTCGCGCGAGAAGCTGCTGAAAAAATACCTGAGCCCCTACTTGTATCTTAACATCAGGCACATGATAGAGCAGGACCACTATGACATGGACACGCTGATGTGGACCCAGTCGGTGTACCAGATCCTCTATACTTTCGACACCGGAACCCCGCATATGAAAAAGGATATCATCGAAGCGCTGAAGCCGCTCTACTTTGCCCGCTCTGTCACTTTTGACTACGAGACATGGAAATACCGGATCGATTTTGCCGAAGAGCTGATCCTTCACCAGGCCATGGCCTTCGCATCGCAGAAGCCCTATTTCTACGGATTGTACCTTAAGCGGGCCCAGGAAATTGATAGAAAATTGAAGCGGAAAAAATAAGATTATTGGCTTGTCCCATTAAGCGAGTATGCGGATAGCGGGAAAGAAGGGTATTGGCCCTATGAAAGTGCTGCTGACAGGTGCAACTGGTTATATCGGGCGCAGATTGAAAGTTAAACTCCTTGAGGATGAAAGTGTGGAGTTGCGGCTTTTTGTCAGAAATGTAAAGAAGATCCAAGATGTTTCCCGAAAGAAAGTCGATATCGTTGAGGGATCATCTTTTGACAAGGAGTCCCTCAAGGCTGCTCTCCGGGGAATCGATGTTGCGTACTACCTCATCCACTCCATGGGAGCAAAAGGCGATTTCAGGGAACTTGACCGCATCAGCGCCGAGAACTTCAGGGAAGCCTGTATCGAGGCAGGCGTTAAAAGGATTATATATCTCGGCGGACTGGGCATTAAGGAATGCGCGAGCAAGCACCTCCTGAGCCGCATCGAGACGGGTGAAATTCTCTCCGCCCGCCCTGTCAGGATCCAGACCATCTGGTTTCGCGCCGCAATGATCATCGGCTCCGGCAGCGCCAGCTTCGAGATACTCTGGAATTTTGTGGAAAAAGCGCCGGTCATGGTTGCTCCCAGCTCAATCGATACCATGACACAACCGATTGCTGTTGATGACGTCCTGTCCTATCTTAACGGCGCCAGGGACCTCGCTGTGAAGGGAGATGTGGTCATCGATATTGGCTCGGATATAATGAGTTACCGGGATATACTCAAAAAAACGGCCGAAGTGATCGGGGTGAAAAGATATATCATTCCCATCCCCGCTTGGACCCTCAGACTGGCATCCGCATTTTTTATAAATATTTTTCCAGTGCCCCGGCACATGACCGTGGCGCTTCTGAAGGGATTAAGATGCGAAACCCTGATCCGGAACAGGAACGTTGAAATATATTTTCCCCGTATCGTTCCCGCGTCATTCGAAGCGGCCATGCGCAAAGCAGTTGATGACATCGAAAATAAACAGGTTTTGAGCAGATGGAGCGACAGCAGCGGCGCTGAATTGTGCGACGTCAAGGGCCATGATGAGATTGCCCACGAGGTGCTCCTGGACAGGAAGATAAAGGATTTCGGGAATATATCGCCGCACCATATGTTCCGATCCATCATGGCGCTGGGAGGTGAAAACGGGTGGTTTTCTTATCATTTTTTATGGGAGATCCGCGGTTACCTGGATAAACTAATCGGCGGCTACGGCATGAGCAGGGGAAGAAGAGATGCCGATCACCTCCGTATCGGGGACAGTCTGGACTTCTGGAAGGTTGCGGATATCCAGGAGGACAAAAGGCTCCTTCTCCTTGCTCAGATGAAACTACCAGGAAAGGCATGGCTTGAATTCCATATAGACGGGAATTCCTTGGTGCAGACCGCTTATTTCCTTCCCCATGGACTGTGGGGGTATGTCTACTGGTACCTGCTTAAACCCTCACACTTCCTTATATTCCACGACATGGCAATAAACCTTATCAGGCGTGCTCGAGAGATGGAAGATGATTAGAGATAATACCTGTGAATCCAACTACAATATGTGTATAGATAGTTATCGGTTGTAAAAAAATTTTCGTATCACGTTCTACTGTTCGTTAATATCTCCAGTGAGGGTGATATGAATATAGAAACTACATTAAATATAAAGAATTATTATTTTGAATTACTCGTTAATGCATCAATTTTTACAGGACGATCGAAAGGATCAATTATTTCTTCATTAATGCTTCGTCTTTCCAGAGATCATGATAGGTTTTCAAAAATGTGGGAACAGATACAGTATCAAAAAAGAGTGGAGAAGGGGGGATATCATCGTCTGCATATTGGCTTGAGGCCAGGAGAATATGAATTGTTTCTTGATTTAAGGAAAACCTTCAAGAAATCCGTATCCCTTCTTGTAGCTCAAGCGATTGATGAATATCTTGATGAAATGGTTGATTCAATGAAAAATAATCCCGATAACTATCCTTTAATAAGTTATGCGATGAATAAATTGATAATTGATGATATAGTCAACTGGGTCTTTTCCTGGGGAGTAACTGCAAAATTGATGTCACACCCAATATACTGCATAACATAAAAAAAGTATGAATTATACTTGCCACATAATAGCTTTATCGTTATTGATATACATGGAGGGGGCCAAGCAGTAGCGCTGGCCTGCCGCGAGGCGGGCGGTGAGGAAAGTCCGAACACCGCAGGGCAGGGTGCCGGGTAACACCCGGGCGCCGTAAGGCGATGGAAAGTGCAACAGAAAAGATACCGCCCCGCAAGGGGTAAGGGTGAAATGGTGAGGTAAGAGCTCACCGCGTCAGCAGTAATGCCGACGGCAAGGTAAACCCCACCTGGTGCAAGACCAAGTAAGCAGCTGTTTGAGGACGGCCCGTTCGAAGCTGCGGGTAGGTCGCACAGAACCGTATGGCAACATCCGGTCAAGATAGATTGCTGCATAAACAGAATTCGGCTTATGTCCCCCTCCATTATTCATGGTGGCCCCGCGTTGTGTACGCGGGGCCACGACCTATAAATAGTACTTGATTTTTATTATCTTCTTGAATATCTTTATTTTATCTGGTTAATTCCTGTCTGATTAGTCGTGATTCAGCACGTTTCAGGAAGGTACAGATTGCACATTCAAGGAGGAGCAGCATGAAACGATTGATACTACTGGTGACCATTGTTTTATTGTTTGTTGTTACAAGCGTTCTCCATAGTACGAATAGGGGCCTCTACCAGGTCGTTGAAGTATACATTTGCGAACAGGAAGTAATTCTGGCGGAAATGATAGCCAAGACCAGCATATCCCGTCAGGAGCTTACAACCGTGAGCTATTGTACCTGTGATGGCGTTGATCCGAGTATGAAAGTATTTGTGAAAAAAAACAAATGTGAGCCGCCCAAAGACATGGTGTATGCTTGCATCTGCATCGGGAAAACTCACTATTAATTTATTTTCTGTATACCGATAACTATCCGAATATCGAAGCATAACTATACTTGTCATAAGGCAAAACAATGGATCGAAACAGAAAAATACTCATTTCCATACTGGCACTGCTGGTCCTTTCTTCGGTTATAGCGATTGTAGACATCAGCATGAATATGCAGCAGAAACGCGGCGCCGGGATGTCCTTCCGGGGGCCGCAGATGGGGTCCGGGGTAGGTATCGTCCGCGTTGAAGGGGCTATACAGATGATAGGCTCAACTTCTCCCCTGAGCATGACCCAGGGCGCAGAAAATATCATACGCCGCCTTGACGACCTCGAGCGCAACAGCGACATCAAGGCTGTGGTGGTGAGGATAAATTCTCCCGGGGGCACTGTTGGAGCCTCCCAGGAAGTATACCAGAAGCTCTGGAAGCTGAGAAAAAAGAACATTCCCCTCGTGGCCTCTATGGGGGAGATTGCTGCGTCCGGCGGATATTACATTGCTTCCGCGTGCAACTACATCGTGGCCAACCACGGGAGCCTTACCGGGTCCATCGGCGTGATAGCGGTGTCGCCGAACCTTCGCCGGCTCTTCGAAAAAATTGGGATCGATATGAATGTCATCAAGAGCGGGAGATACAAAGACATACTCTCAACCTTCCGGGACATCAGCCCGGAGGAGCGTCAGCTCATACAGGAGATAATCGATTCGTCATACCGGAAATTTCTTAAAGATGTGGCACTCGGCAGAAACCAGAATGAATCCGATATTCAGCCCATTGCCGACGGCCGTGTGATGAGCGGCGAGACTGCTTTGAAAAACAAGCTTGTAGACATGCTGGGTACCTTCGAGGACGCCATTGACAAGGCGCGTCAGATGGCGAAGCTCTCCGAGGACTGCCCGGTCTATGAAGAAATGAAGTCACCTTTTGAGCAGATGTTATTCAGGATGGAAGGCATGTTCCGCGGCCAGAACCTCATGGAGCAGGGGCTGCGGAGCCTGGAGCAGGAAAATAATTACCGGATCGAGTACAGGTACCTGCCATGATCATTTCAGAGTTAAGATTGCTCCGCTGGGCGGACCTCTTCCTGTATGCCCTGCTGGACCCGCGGGCCCTCTACCGGCAGATCGACCGGCAGGAGCCGAAATCCTTCGCGCTCAGCTTTATCATACCTGCGGCAGTAGCCGTCATCGATATCATAACCATGTCGCTCCTGGGAAAAGAATCGCCCTTCTTCTTTTATAAAATCACCTACGGGTGGATTTTTATGTTTTTATACCACGCCCTTACGGTCGTTATCTCGGCGGCCCTTATGGACATGGCAGCGCAGTTTTTCGGCTACAAGGGTAATATCCGCGATTTCGTAATACTGGTTAATTTTTCCCTCTTCCCGAAGATATTTATCCTCCCCCTGGTGTATATCTTCAAGGTGTTCAATTTTGCGCCCCTGTTCTTCTACACCTTTTTTTCTCTTGGACTCCTGGTCTGGACTGCTCTCGTTGCGGTCCAGGGGATTTCCGAGATGCACTCCGCCGGATTCGGAAAAGCATTCGTTATTTACATTTTCCCGGCGCTGCTGGTGGGAGTCACACTCTTCTTCATGCTGGTGCTCCTTGTGATCTGCGGTGTTGGATACCTGGCGGGGTAGTGTCAGCGGTCGGGAAGGATAATTTTCACCATTCCCAGTGAGAGGAAATAGAGGATGGTTCCTGCCGTTACCATGGTGGCCCCGGCCGGCGTATCCAGAAAATAGGATAGAAAGAGCCCCCCGATCATCACTACAACCGTAAAGACGATGCCGGACAGGATGACCTTCCGGTAATCCTTCGATACCAGCAGGCCAAAGCTCGCCGGCAGAACCACCAGCGCCGATATCAGTATAATCCCCACGATTTTTATGCTGATGACTATGATTCCCGCGAGGAAAACTAGGAGGATCGTGTCTAGCAGTTCCGTGCGGACGCCGCTCACGGCCGCCACCTCCTCGTCCATGGTCATGAAGAGAATCCGGTGGATGAATATGAAAATAAAGGGGACGAAGACGGCCAGTGTCGCCAGGGCGATGATATTGTCAGCCGGGGTAACAGCCAGTATGTTCCCGAAAAGGTAGCTCATGAGGTCGAAGGAGTACCCCTTTTTCAGCGAGAGAAAGATGGCCCCAAGGGCCATGGAAAACGAAAAGAATATGCCAATTCCCATGTCGAAGGATATTCTGCCGTAGCGTACCATCTTGCCGATAAGTATCGCCGCCGCCACGCAGAAGGCGAAGGATGTGAGGAAGGGATCGATCCCCAGGAGCACGCCCAGGGCCACGCCTCCGAAGGCGGTATGAGCGATGCCGGCTCCCAGGAAGGACATCTTCCGCATAACAACGAAGAAGGATAGGATGCCGAAGAGTACACCCACGATTAAGCTCATGATAAAGGCGTTGCGGAAGAATTGGAGCTGGAATAGTTCTATCATTTGTTTTCTCCGCATCCCTCGCAGTTTTTATCGTGTTTGACGTAATAGACATTTTTCCCGAACACGCTGGAGAGCGATTCGTTGGAGAGGCAATCTCCGGGCGTGCCATGGAAATGCAGCCTGGTCTTGAGACACGCCAGCCGGTCAACGATGCTTGATACAGCGCCGATATCGTGGGAAACCATGACGATGGTCAGGTTCATCGAAGTGCGTAGTGACAGGAGCATCTGATAAAAGTTGTCCTGTGCCAAGGCGTCCAGGCCGGTCGACGGCTCGTCCAGGAGCAGGATTTTCGGTCCCACGGCAAGGGCCCGGGCGATGAGTACCCGCTGCTTCTGTCCCTCGGAGAGGCTGCCGAAATGGTGGCCTATCTTGTCAGCCATCTCCACCTGCTTCAGGACTTCCTCGATACGGGACCGGTCTTCGCCATTCAGGCGTTCGAACATCCCCTTGCCGGCGTAGCGGGCCATGGCGACAACGTCAAAGACGCTGACCGGCATGGTAAAGTCCACAGTGCTCTTCTGGGGGAGGTAACCGATTGATCCCCGGGGTGCTTTCCGGGGGGGCTTCCCTAGCACCGTGACGGTGCCCTGGTAGGGCTCTTTGAAGCCCATGATGGTGCGGAGGAGGGTGCTCTTGCCGCTCCCGTTGGGTCCAACGATGGAAAGGATCTCCCCCGTATTAACCGTAAGGCTCACGTCCTCGAGGATCACGCTGTCGTTGTACCGGACCCACACCTTTTCTAATGATATCACTGCTTCTCCCACAATTACTCCTTGTATTATCGCAATGCGTCTGCCAGCTTTTCCGCGTTGTATTTCATGAATTTAAGGTACGTCGACCGGTCCAAAGATGCGGGATCGCCGGTGCCGTCGAGCCTCACGATGGTTCCCCCGATCTCACCCGCCAGGACCCGCGCGGTCCTGTCCTCAGAAGAGAGGCTCACGACGATGGCGGTTATGTTGTCCCGCCGAGCCCGGTCAACGATCTCTTTCATTGACCTCACCGAGGCTTTCTCGCTGCCCTCGCGCTGGACTGTGGCAGCGATGGTGAGCCCGTAATCGGCAGCAAAGTAGTTCCACGCCTCGTGCCACTGGATGAAGTACTTCCTAGTCGTATTCAGGAACAGGGCTGCAATGGATTTGTCAAGCGCATTCAATTGCTCCTCGTAGGCCCTTAGGTTGTCCCGGTAGTACCTGCTATTCACCGGATCAACGGCGCTCATCTGCTTCGCCATGGCTTCGGCGATCTCCCTGGCTTTTTTCACGCTGAGCCATATATGGGGGTTCGGCTCCGGCGCGCCACGCCTTGTATCAATCAGATAGGACCGGGCTGAAGAGGCGGGAAGATAGCGTTCGATCCATCCATCGAATTCGCGGGCGACGCCTATGAAGAGTGTCGTGTTCTGCAAATCGCGGGCAACTGACGGCCTGGGCTCAAAGGTATGGGGATCCGCACCGGCGGGAATGACGTAAAAAGCTGACCCCCTGTCGCCGGAGATATTCCGCGCGATATCATAGAGCGGGAAGACAGACACGGCAACCCTGATTCCGGATGGTGCCGCCCTGTCCCCCGTCTTGCCGCATCCGGTAATAAGAATCGCAGCTAGTATTGCAGAGCAAAAAAAGTTTTTTTTCATAATTATTCCGTTCTGTCGACTTCGCATCCTGCTGTTCCGGCAGGGTACAGTACCTGTACCTGCTTACCGCAATTACCTTATTGTGTCAAGAAATAGAGGATTGATGATTACTAAATCCATTCAGAAATCAACCAGCGGCTTCTGTCCAGCCGGGAGTCTCTCCTTCACGAAGACGTTGAATTTGCTTATGATAGACATGAATTTCCGCCTGTCAAAATTGGACGCCATGGACAAAACAGGGCTTTCCTCCTGGATATATTGTGTACTGCCTGCTTTAATTTTGAGGTACAAGGTCCTGGCGCCGGGATTTTCGATTTGTACTGTTTTTAATGCATAGAAGCCCTGCTGTTCCAGTGTTGAATAGAGCTTTTTGAGGTCCGCGTTGGATACTCTGAAGAGCGTCAAAGTTTCTCTATTTTTTTTTGTATCACTGGCTGACCGCTCCTCACGTTTCAGAGCGCCGCCGTTTTTGTTGATCACGACTGTAATGATTACGAACCGGTCCGCCGGCAAGCCGCCGCTGTGGTAGTAATACCCGGCTTCGAAGTCTCCGTTCCGGATCAATTCATCGATGTTGTCCCGGCATCCCTGGGGAAACAGGGCTATGACAGCAGTGCATAGGAGAAGAATTCGCTTCATTTGTGTGTAGTAGCAGGGATGACGATATTGATCAATTCTTATTTTTAGGGATTCCTGATAGTTATCGGATGAAAACAGGTAACCGATAACTATAGGGAAAGATAAGATTATTTACATTGCACTAAAAAGGCGAGGTTTTTGACCTCGCCTTTTTAGTGCAATGATTGGTTGACGATTTGATCGTTTACTGTTCCTTCTCCCCATATATTAATGAAGACAGTTTGCAGGTAATACTGAAATCCCTGCAGAAGAACAGGGGAGCTTCGGAAACAATATGCGATTATTACTTCTTGAACTTCGCTTTGGCCTTTTCGAAGGCCTGCGACAGGTCGTTTACCGCCTGCTCGGCCCCTTTCTTGATCTCGACCCAGCCTTCGCCGCTGACGCTTTTCAGTTCCTTCAGCTTGGCCTCGGCGTCCTTTTTCTTTACCTTGAGATCTTCGGCCATTTTGGCGTAATCTTCTTTCATGACTGATGCGGCTTCGTTTCCCTGCTTCATCAGTTCATCGATCTTTTTGTCCCACTCCAGGATCATATCGGATAATTTCTGCATATAAGATTTTTGATCGTTATCCATAACCAGCTCCTTGTAATAGTATTTGATAGTTTAACACTTTATCATTTCGACGAATCCCGATTTCCTTATAATGAGGAGAAATCATAATAATGTATTTCTCGCTTCATTCGAAATGACTGACCGGATTTGTGCACGGTCGGATGTATAAGGCTTTTGCTCTAATAATATATATAACCGATGTTTTATTCAACAAAAAATCGTCTACCCCTGTTATTTTTATCCCGGCAAACGGGGGTATCGAAAAAAGGGAAATAAAAAAAATTTGTGCTGAAATGACATCTGCCGGGGTCTTATTATTCGATTGTGTTTAAGGATCTTTTTGACAGGGTATGGTACAATAATATTTGACATTATGCCATGCTGGTGTTTCCTGATATATGCAACGGTCTTGATGGCTGTTGTATATCCGGCAGGCTGATATTCGGTGAAGAAGAGGAGTATGTCATGAAAAGAATGAAGAAAACAGCGACCATAATCCTTATTGTGGCGCTGGGGATCATGATCGCATCTGCGGCACAGGCGGGGCCCCTTGAGAATATGCAGGGCGTGCTGGTTTTTCTTCAGAAGGCGCGGATGACCACCGCCGTGCAGGTGAAGACCAGGAACCTTACCAGGGCGAAAGAACAGCTCACGGTGACCGCTTATAATGGGGGAGGGCATCGTGCTGCCGCCCTGATCCTGACAATGCAGGCCATCGGCAGTGTCAACCAGTTTAAGCTGGACAGGGCGAACAACCAGATAGACATGGCCATCGTGAAGGTAAAGCACGCCATACAGGCGATAAAGCAGGAAACTGCGGCTAAGAACAAACAGGGAATGAAGAAAAAATAGGTTCGAAGAAAGGCGATTGCTGATTGCCGGCGGGTTTCCTATCCGACGGGTTTGACGATACATATATAATGCAGGGGTGAATGATGAAAAAGGTGAAGGCGTTAATTGTTTTTTTCCTGGTGGCAGCGGCGGTCGTGCTGGCGGCGAGATTTTTCAACTGCGGCCTGGTCCGTGAATACAAGGTGGATACTGACAAAAACATTCAGGAAGTAAAAGAAAAA
This sequence comes from Spirochaetota bacterium, assembly GCA_041753395.1. Lineage (GTDB taxonomy): Bacteria > Spirochaetota > UBA4802 > UBA4802 > UBA5550 > RBG-16-49-21. Next base: position 9,598 of record JBGSUQ010000030.1, on the reverse strand, counting down.
ATTGCCGACCTTGAGAAGGAAAAGATCAAGGACACCAGAACGATGAACAGCCTGGCCAACAATTACAGCCGTCTTGGAACGATATATGTTGAAAAGCGTCTCTGGGATCCTGCCATTGAATGTTATCTGAAAAGCATGAAGTACGGTAAGGATACCCCCGGCCTGTACTACTCGGCGGGCCTGGCTTACGGGAACCGGGGCGCCGAACGCGACAGCCGCGAGGACATTGACAAGGCCGAACATTACTACAAAAAGGCGATAGTGATGCAGGAGAATTACTCTGACGCCCAGAGTGCCCTTGCTATACTCCTCTTTTACCACAAGGAGGAGAAGGATAAGGCGCTGTCAATAATCGAGGAAGTAGTTGGGCGCAATAAAAATAATTACATGGCCCGCTTTACACAGGCGCGGTTTTATTACGAAATGGACAATCTCCCCCGGGCACTTTCGGTCTATGAGGACCTAAACGCCGACCTTGAAAAGCTCCCACCTTCCGAAATCATAGAGGATTACAGAAAAAACTGCAGGGATAATATACAACGCATAATGATTGAGGTGAAAAAAAAGAAGAGCTCGTAATCATTACCGCCATTCTTCATCCGGAAGCGGCCGTGGAATCCTCTTGTCCTCGGATTTTTTCAAGAAATGCTCTTTCAGTATGACGATGTCAACGCGCCGATTATAGGCCCTTCCCTGGGGCGTGTTGTTGGCATCTATGGGGCGATACTCGCCAAAGGCCACGGAGGATAGCTGGCTCGGGTTTACGTCCGTTTCATCAGTTAAATAGTGTAGCACGTTCAGCGCCCGCGCTGATGAGAGCTCCCAGTTGGTTTTGTAAGTCTCCCGCGCCTTCACGAGGGTGACCGGCGAATTGTCGGTGTGCCCTTCAACGCGGACGAAGTTATCCAATTTATTTATTATTCTCCCGATCTTCTTTAAAACAGGTCGCACCTCGCCCTTCAGGCGCGCAGTCCCCGGGTCGAAGAACACGTCGGAGCTCAGGGTGATCACCAGGCCGCGCTCGTCTTCCATCACCCGGACCTGTTTCGATTCGATTTCCGGCTTGAAGGCTTCCACGGCGCGCTTCATCATCTGTGACATGTATTGCTGGCGCTGGCTGCTGGGGAGGGCGGTGATGTTGTGGCCCAGGTCCATCAGGTTACCCTTGGAAATGGACTTGCCCCCGGCCATGATGCCCACATTACCCTTGAAGGACGACAGCACGTAGAGAAACTCGAAGCCCTTGACGGTCGTTTCCTCGCCCATGAGCACAATAAAGAAACAAAGGAGGAGGTTGTTCATGTCCCCCATGGTGAGCATCCAGGGGGGAGCGCCTTTGATCTTAGATTTTTCTCTTTTTCTCGCCATGGATTAGTCGCTCACCTCTTCTGATATTTCCTCCCTCAGGTTAGGCGCCAGGAAAGATATCAGCTTGTCCTTGACAATGCGGGGGTTGTCCCCGGACTGAATTGACAGCACGCCCATGAGTATAATGGAGCGCATGAGCACTTCATTGTTGGTCATAACGTCAAGGCGCGAGGCCAGGGGTGTAAAGAATAGGTAACACATGATAGCGCCGTACAGGGTCGTGATAATAGCAACGGCCAGATACGGGCCGATGGAGGCCCGGTCGCTCAAGTTGACCAGCATCATGACCAGTCCCATGAGTGTACCAATCATACCAAAGGCCGGTGCGAACCCGGCCCAGTCGTCGAACATCCTCTTGTTGTCGTCGTGGCGGCCCACCATCTGATCGATTTCGGTTTCCATGATATTTTTGACCAGTTCCGGGTCAGTGCCGTCGACTACGAGCTGCAGACCCTTCTTCATGTAGGCGTCGTCCAATTCATCCAGGTCGTCTTCCAGGGCAAGAAGTCCCTCGCGGCGGGCCTTTTCGGAAAAGGATACAATTGTTACAATTAATTCGCTGAAATTATATCTGGGAGGAAACAGGCCAACCCTGAACAATGTCGGTATTAAAAGCAGCTGTTTAATGGAATAACCGACCAGCATTGAACAGATGCTGCCCCCGATGGTGATCCACATCGACGGGATGTCTATGAATAAAAGCACACTACTTTTTGCGGCTATAACCCCCATGACCAGAACGACCATACCCGCGATCATCCCTATCAGCATCCCTATTTCCATATATCAACCCCTGAAAAAATGTTTCTATACCAAACTGGATTTATTTTTTTCCCCCCGCTGCCGAAGGCGGCGGAAAGAATCATCAAATAATCTAATATAAATCAAGTCGTCACTTGATATTATTTTCGGTATTTGGCGTTAATTTAAAGAATAAAAAATGCGTATTGTTATAGGTACAACTAAAAATATTCAAATCGGGCGTTTTGTATATTCTGAGTTTACAAGCCCGCCGAAGCATTACCCCTTTCTGCCCCGGTGGGAGTGGTGGATAATGAAATTATACTTGTCGGGAAGGCATACAACCGTTTAATTGAGAATAATACAATTCAGGCATTGGGCAGTAATGATTATCAGGCAGATTAAAATCAGCGGTTTTGACGAATTCTGCTATATCGTCGGCAGTGAAACAAACGGAACAGGTGCTGTCATTGATCCTGGCGGAAATGCCGAGACAATAGCGGAAGAGGCGAAAAAAGCCGGTATAATTATTAAGTATATAATTCATACCCACGGCCATATTGACCATATTGCCGGCACCCGCCGTTTGAAAGAGCTGACCGGCGCCAGAGTTATCCGCCACCGGCTGGAAGGCGGGGAGGGCGAAGTAGACATTTTATTCGATTCGGAGAAGGCCCTTGCCGTGGGGGACATCGTCTTTACTATTTTCCATACGCCGGGCCACACCCCCGGCGGGATCTGTCTCTACGCCGGGGGGAATCTTTTTACCGGGGACACTCTCTTCGTCGGCGACAGCGGCAGGACGGACCTTCCGGGGAGCGACCGCGCCGCCCTGGGGAGTTCCATACGGGGCCTTATGAAACTGCCGGATGATACCGTGGTATGGCCGGGCCACGATTACGGTCCCACGCCCAGTTCCACTCTCGGTTGGGAGAAGCGGAACAATGTTAATGCGCGGGAATACGGGTTTTATAAGGGTGAGTAGAGTATTTACATAAAGAAGTTGTCGGGATTTTCCATAAGTAATAAAATATCCACAGGAGAGGTGTATCAATGAAAAGAACTGTGCTGTCATTAACTATCTCATATCTGGTTTTTGCCCTGTCATTCCCGATTGGATCATCGGCGGCCTCGAAGGAAATCAAGCTCGTCAGGCCGACTATGACCGGGGGAATGCCCCTCATGACTGCTTTGAACAAACGGCAGTCATCCCGATCCTTTTCTTCGCGGAAACTGCCGGACCAGGTCCTGTCCAACCTTCTCTGGGCGGCATCGGGGATCAACCGTCCTGATTCGGGGAAACGCACCGCGCCCACGGCGATGAACAATCAGGAAATCGCTATCTATGTTGCGCTGGAAGATGGATTGTATCAGTATAATGCGAAGAAACATTTGCTGGAGCTGATTGCGGATAAGGATGTCAGGCCCCTTACCGGGAGGCAGGGCTTTGTCAACAAGGCGGTGGTCAACCTGGTCTATGTCGCGGACATATCAAAGGCAGCGGGGTCAAACCGCGAAGACAAGCTCCTTTATGCCGGAGCAGATACCGGCTTTATCGGGCAGAATGTGTATCTCTTCTGCGCGTCCGAGGGCCTGTCAACGGTCATCCGCGGCTGGATCGACAAGGATGACCTGGGGAAAGCCATGAAACTAAAATCTGACCAGATGATCATTCTGTCTCAGACTGTCGGGTACCCGGGGAAATAGTAATACCGGTTTTTTATTTATCAATATAAGTAAGTTTATAAAGAGCATAAGAAAGTAATATGAAAATAGAAGCGAAAAAAAGCAAGTTAAACCTGAACAAAAGTCAGGCCGCACAGCTGGGGGAAAAGCCTGCCAGAGAGCAGCAGACAGAACGGGAAGAAGTATTTGTCGAGAAGTCGAAATCGAAGCCTCGTAAAACCAGGGTTCCTAGAATCAGGATTCCCAGCATTAAGCTTCCGGGGCTGCATGTGCCTAAATTTGCCTTTCCGAAATTGAGGGCCCCAAGGTTCAAGGGTAAAAAGTCTGTTTATATTGTGGCGATTTTGGTCGCCGTCCCAGCGCTGGTTGCCCTTGTATGGCTTGGAATGAATCTTCGGAAGCATATGGTCCCCGCGCCCCTCTTTACCGAGAGCAACCTGCCGCCTGCGCCGCCCGCTGACTCCAACGGATGCGCGATTATTTACGATAACCAGGTGTATAATGAATTCGTCACCAAGGATATATGCGACATCAACCTTTTCAGTAATGCGGGGGCTATGGAGAATTACCTCGATAAGTCGCGGGGAGAATATACCGTGGCGAAAACCCTGGCGGTCCGCGATGACGTAAAGAAGATGATGGGACTCTATCGTGATATCATCAGAAAACCCCTCTTCGCCGACATGGCAGTGCCTGACCCGCGCGACGCGCAGAAGGTCCGTGTGTATGTCGCGCTGCACAACTCGATAACAGCCACCATGATAACCCGTATGCAGGAAAAAAAGCATGGCGCTGCCTTCAAATTGATGAAAGACCAGCTGAATCTCAATATCCAGTTCATCGGATCAGCGCGATCGATGAATAACTACATTACAGCCATGCGGATATATGACAAATCCCTGAATATCCTGAAGTCGATGCTGAATCAGTTCGGTGCTGATAAGAACATGGGAAACGAAGCACTTGCGGCATCCAGGGAAATCGGCGGACTGATCCGGTCCTTCAATCCGCAGGGTGTCCCCCTTGCGCAGATCGTCATGTTCGAATATATTCTCTCATGGAAGCAGACCTTTAACCCGGCGATCCAGCACCCTGAATCCGCGACCTACCAGGGGATGAAGCGGAAGGCCCTTGTGTTTTTTGACCGCGGCCTGACGCAGAAGCTCTTTGATGAACGATGGAAGAAGCTTTACGAATACGCGAAACATCCTAACGACATGACCCCCGGGGAGGTGCGGAAATTGCAGGAACAGCGGTACACAACCCGGCGCTTCTGGTGGTTCCATAACGCCGTGGGAAAAAAATACCTCGATACGGTCCAGGTCCCGGTCTATAATCTTTTTCAGGAATCAAAAAATTTATCCATGGCCATAACCCAGAAGCAGGGCGAGATCGTTTCCGTCATCACTTCACTCAAAGAACCGGTAAAGCAGGATGCGAAACAGGTGAAGAAGGTTGTTAAGAGGCGGGCCGGAAAAATCAAAAAGAGAAAATAATCAGTAATTCGTTTGTTAGCCGGTATCCATTTTCACATGTAAGAGATTCAATCTCATGGATGACGGGTTTTTGGATATAAAGAAGCTCCTGAACATGCCGGGAGCTTCTTTTGTATTGCGTGATAATGTTTCAGTAAAAAAATATATTCTTTCCCGCCGAGCTTTGGGATAAACGTTACAAGTTCTTCGGCTTTCAGCTTCGTGCCGGTGACCTTTTTCATGCCGGCAAGATCGAAGATTGTAATGATCATTTTCGGTTCTTCCGTATCCTTGAAATCCTTGGCTGTGTCATCGATCCGATCATGAACCTGTGGCCGTAGCACCATTCTGCTCCTTGATGCGAACAGGAAAGAGCTTCAGAAGAAATCTTTTAATAAGGGCTTCGGCGAGGAAGGAGCGGTATTCGAAGTGCCCAATGGCTTCAACGAACCCGCGACTATCGTAATAAAGTGCAACCTTCACGATATGTGGGAAAAGCAGGTCGACTGGAGCGAGTGACCGGTACAGGTATAAATGTAAAAAGCCTGAACTTAAAAGTTCAGGCTTTTTACATTCTGCGGGGTTGACGGGACTCGAACCCGCGACTCCCTGCGTGACAGGCAGGTACTCTAACCAAGCTGAGCTACAACCCCTCGTTTATGCGAAGTACATAAAACAATATAGGTTTTTTATGTCAATACAATTTTTTAGCAAAAAACTTTCTCCTTTCCTTCAGCTTCCCGCGAACAAGGAATGTCGGATACTGCCTCTTCCGCCTCCATTCTGCTGGTAAACCGGGCGTATCGTATCAGGTTCGCCACGGCCTTGAAGCCGTCGCGGGTATGCTCTATGAAGTAAAGCCCCTTGTCGCGGTAGTATTTCCTCGCGTAGTCCCCCACTTCCCTGAAGGTGATGGGAATGATCGGCTTGGACGTTGCGGACAGGTGCGATATGATATAGTCGTTATACTTCTCCGCCAGCGCGTCGGTTGAAGCATCCGGCGGGAAAGAGAGGGTGGCCACAAGGTCGATATTTTCGTCATCCAGGATAATTTTCAAAACCCGGTCCATGCCGCTGGTGAAGCCCGATCCGGTCACGTCCAGGGGATTGCCCGGCTGGGCAAATTCGGGCAGGGCGGCCTTGAGCGCGTCGATGGTGGCCGGGGCGAAATCAGGCAGCTCGATGGAAAGTGAGTCGCACAGGTCGGCATACACGCCTACCAGGCCGCCTGACAGTGTGCATGCGGCAAGGCGTCCCCCGGCCGGCAGTCGGCAGCGCGAGAGGATCCCGGCGGTCTCCACCATCTCCTCGATGGTGTCCACGCGGATGATGCCGTTCTGGCGGAGAAAGGTGTCGGTGATGGCGTCGTTGCCCGCCATGGCGCCGGTGTGGGAACGCGCCGCCTGCACTCCTTTTTCTGACCGCCCCACCTTGATGATGACGATGGGGATGCTTTTCCTCGCCGCTTCCCGGGCGATCCGTTTCAGGCGCTGGATGTCCTTGAACCCCTCGATAAAACCGACGATCACTTTCGTTTTGCCGTGGTGTACCATGTGATCAAGGCAGTCCTCGAAGGTTATTATCGCCTCGTTGCCGGAAGAAACGAATAGGGATATTCCCAGGCCCTTCTTGAGGATCTTGGTAGCGATGACCTCGCTGGAGGCCCCGCTCTGGCCGATTATGCCGATGTTGCCCGGAAGGAGATCGCCCTCGATGGAGCCGCCGGCGAAAACTCCGGAGCCGCCGATGACGTTAAGGAATCCCAGGCAGTTGGGGCCCTGCAGGGCCACGTCATTGGATCTGCAGAAATCCACGAGCTCCTCCTGGAGCCGCGCCCCTTCTTCGCCGGCTTCCGAAAAGCCCGAGGATACGAGAAGGATGTTTTTGATGTTACGCTCCGAAAGGGCGCGGACGGTCTCGAGGACACGGGTGCTCCTGACAATGACCGCGGCAAAGTCGATGACGCCTTCCGGGAGGTCCGCCACGGAGGGGACTGCCGGTATGCCATATACTTCGGACGAGCCAGGGTTTACCGGGTAGAAGCGTCCTGCGAAGCTGTTCCGCCGGGCATACTCGAGGATGTTATTGAACCAGATGTTTTTAGCGGAAGCTCCAACAACGGCAATGTTCGTCGGGGAAAAGAACTGCTGAAGACGATGGGTCGTTTTCTGAATCATGGTCTATTCCATTGGGCGGTTTAAGCCGGGAAAATAATCATGCTTTACCTTGCGGACCCGTGGTTTTTTGACAAGAATAAATTGGCCATTGATCATGAATTTACAGGTCCGGACTGACTTTCCGGAGGATAATTATTATACATTTTTTTTAGTTAAATGGCAAAAATTCTTTTTCTGTCCGGAACTTGTATATATATTCAAATAATTGAACTTGTGATGTCCCGCGCCGCCGAAGGCGGCGGAGACATATATTGATTAATGTATAATGGAATAAACAATTGACAGGATAGGCGGTAGATTCATTATTTTACAGCATGAGAGGAATTTTGAAAAAGCAAGAGGTATCCATGGCGATAGATCTTATATATTACGGCCATGACACGTTGAGAAAAGTAGCCGAAGAGGTCACAGACATCAACGGCGAGCTCATAGATTTCATCGATTCCATGTTTAATGTGATGTATCGCGCCAAGGGTCTCGGCCTGGCCGCTCCCCAAGTGGACCGTTCCCGGCGCGTCGTCACCCTCGATATCGACGACGACAAGAAGAATATCGTCATGGAGCTGATAAATCCCGTGATCAAGGAATTTTCAAAAAAAGAGGAACCCTATGAGGAGGGGTGTCTGTCGGTACCCGGCATCATGGGCGAGGTGGTGCGTCCCGTGGAGATTGTCGTATCGAGCCTCAACCGCGACGGCAAGGAGATTGAGATCGAGGCAGAGGGCCTGCTCGCGCGGGTCATCCAGCACGAGGTGGACCACCTGAATGGAATACTCTTCGTCGATCACCTTGAGGATTATAAGCGGAACGAACTTCGTCCGGAGTTGAAAAAGATCAAGAAGCTCAACAAACGGCCATGAAGATAGGTTTTTTCGGCACCCCCGAGCTTGCTGCCCGCGTGCTCTTCGGCCTGCGGGAGAGGCATGAGATCCTGTTCGCAGTTACGGCTGAAGACAGGGAAGCGGGGAGGAACCGCGAGATACACTTATGCCAGGCCAAGGCGAAGGCGCTGGACCTCGGGATCCCGGTGCTCCAGCCCCGCAGCCTCAAGGACCCGGCATTCGTGGATGCGCTTCGCTCCTATGATGCTGACATATACACGGTCGTTGCCTACGGGAACCTGATACCGAGGCAGGTCTTCGAATATCCCCCCCTGAAAACCATCAATCTCCATCCGTCATTGCTCCCGAAGTACCGGGGAGCGGCGCCGGTTCAGTGGGCGCTGATCAACGGCGAAAAGGAAACCGGGATCACCGTCCAGCTCATCAACGAGAAGCTGGACGCCGGTGATGTAGTCGTGCAGGAACGGCTGCCCCTTGACAGGGAGATAACCGCCGCCGATGTGATGGAGATCGTGTCGTATCGCGGGGTCAGGCTGATGGACAGCGCTATCGGTATTCTCGCGTCGGGGAGTGCACGGCCCGTGAAGCAGGACGAGTCCGAGGCAACCTATTGCAGCAAAATCGACAAAGATCTGGCCATGATAGAGTGGACAAGGCCGGCGGAGCAGATACACAACCTTGTCCGGGCGCTCAATCCGAAGCCGGTTGCCTTTGCTTCTTTTAGAGGAGAGAACATAAAAATATGGAAGACTGCGCTGATGGATGCTGATGTGCCCGGCGCTGCCGGGCCCGGTTCCATAATCCGCTATCAGAAAAAGCGTCTTCTCGCCGAAACGGGCAACGGGGTTGTTGAGATACTCGCGATACAGCCGGCCAACAAGAAGATCATGGACGCCCTCTCCTTCATCAATGGCTACCGCCTGACGCCGGGAGACCGTTTCGAGTAAATGTCGTAATGAACATAGTGCATGGTAAATAACAAACCCCGCTTTCGCGGGGTTTGTTATGCATACTGATGTCGGCAGCCGTTACTTCTTTTTCTTGAGCTTGCTGAAGAGACCCTTGATGCCCTGCACCAGGGTCTTCGGTTTCTGCTTCTTTTCGTCGCCGAGGATCCTTCCGGCTTTCTCGAAATTTTCGCCGTATTTCTTCCTGAAGTATTCCAGGCGTTCTTCCGGCGTAGCGTCGCGGGAAAGGGCAGGCCCCTTTCTCCGGTGCTGGTCCCGGCCCTGCTGCTGTCGCGGTTCGCGGCGCGGCTCGCGGCGGGCTTCCTGGCGCGGTGCCGCCGCCTGGGTCTGTGTTGCCCCTT
>JBGSUQ010000029.1:0-402050 GCA_041753395.1 Spirochaetota bacterium | reverse complement strand
TGTCCTTAGTCTCAAAGGTGATTCTTACCGCATGAAAGATCGCCTGAAGGTTGGAGCAGTCAATTTTGAATAATACCGAATACAAAAACCGGCAAATTCAAACCGGTGAAAAGCGGCAAAATAGAATCGGCGTTGACATATTTATATAGGTGTATTAGTTTTGTATATGGATAGGGCAGGGAATGATGTGCGGCTTCTGCTGCGCACGCAACGGGAGCGGATGGTATCAAAAGCGGAGCTCTGCCGGTCATGAAGCAGGCTGCCGTCTGTCACTTCCGGTGAAATCATAAAGGGGGTGTAATAGAATGAGAAAGATAGTATGTGCCGGTCTTTTGATGGTGTTGCTGGGAGTAGCCGGTGTTTATTCCGCCGCGACATCCGACATACAGGGGCTTATCATTAATTCCTCCGACACGGCCGTTGAAATAAAAAAGGGCCGGAACGAGTATGTCCTCTACTGGACGGAGAGTTCCAAAGTGTTCAAGGACGGCCAGGCGTCTGACCGCGCGGCAGTGGAGATTTGCCAGAAAGTCAAGGCAGGCTACACCGTTAAGGACGGCAGGAAGGAACTGGTCACCCTGGATATCCAAAAAGACAGCTACTGCAAGAAATAGATGGTCCGGAACATTCACATGATCGGTATCTGCGGCGTTGCCATGGGCACGCTGGCGCAGATGCTTAACGAGCGGGGATACGCTGTGTCCGGGTCAGACCAGAATATCTATCCCCCCATGAGCGACATCCTCAGAAAGAGCGGCATGAAGCTGTACAGCGGATACAGCGCCGAAAACGTGACCGGGGCCGACCTGGTCATCATCGGCAATGCCGTGAGCAGGGGAAACCCCGAAGCCGAGCACGTGCTGAACGACCGGATCCCCTACCTGTCCATGGCGCAGGCGCTCTATAATTATTTTTTGCATGACCGCGAAGTGATCGCCGTGGCGGGGACCCACGGCAAAAGCACCACCACGGCCCTTCTGGCGCACCTCCTGGTGACCGCGGGCCTTGACCCGTCCTTCTTCGTGGGCGGGGTCACCCGTAATTATAATTCCAACTACCGGCTGGGAAAGGGCAATTACTTCATCATCGAGGGCGACGAGTACGACTCGGCCTTCTTCGAGAAGGTTCCCAAGTTCGTGTACTACCGGCCGAACCACCTGGTGCTGACATCCCTGGAATTTGATCATGCCGATATCTACCGCGACCTGGGGGAGATCGAAACATGGTTCCGGCGCCTGGTGAACATGATACCTTCCAACGGCAACATCGTGTATTCATCCGGTTATGATAACCTCAAGGAGATCGTTTCAAAATCCTTATCAAAGCGCTTTTCCTACGGAAGCGGCGGCGCTGACTTCAGCTATGCCTTCAAGGGATACCATGGCGATTTCTCGGAGCTCGATATCGTCACGCCCATGGGGAGCTTCTCTCCCCGGACCGGGCTCTTCGGCGAGTTTAATTTCGATAATGTCATGGCCGCGGCGGCCATGGCGCGGCTCCTCGGTATCAGCGGGGACGCTATCGCACGGGGCCTCGAGTCATTCCAGGGCGTTCGGCGGCGCCAGGAATTGATCTATGACAATAACAACATCAGGATATATGATGATTTCGCGCACCATCCCACGGCGATAAAATATGTGCTGGATACCATGAGGGACCGCTATCCGGGCGCGCGCCTCTGGGCCCTGTACGAGCCGCGGTCGGCCACGTCCCGGCGGAACGTGTTCCAGGACGTTTTGCCCGCGTCCTTTGCCGCGGCAGACGCCATCCTCATCAAGACGCCCTACGAGGGATCGGCCATCAGGGACGGACAGAAGCTTGACCCGGACAGGCTCCTTCGCGACATCAGGGCCATCAATGAGAACGCGCACCTTTTTAGCGGTGTGGAGCCCATGCTGGACCATGTGTCGCGGAATATCGACCCGGACGCGGAGAACGTGATCGTGCTGATGTCCAACGGCGGTTTTGACGGCATCTATGAAAAAATTCCGGCCATGATGGACGCGGCGGCCAGTGCGGGTATTAAGAATTGAAGATCTCACCCGCGCTCTGTGCACCCTCTCCTTGAAAAGGAGAAGGTTTACCTGATATGTCCTCATACTTACCCCCTCTCCATTTTATGGAGAGGGGGTCGGGGGTGAGGAAGAAAGGGGCGAGGGCGGGATCTTAATATAACATTGTAAATAGGTAGGCCTATGAAACGCCTGATATTTCTTGCAAGCGCCCTTGTGCTTCTGTCCGTGCCCCTGGCGGCAAAAGACCGCTACGCCCTCATGAAGCTCGAAGGGAGCGTGAACCCCATCATGTCGCAGTACCTGACGGAATCCATGAAGACAGCCCGGAAGGACGGGGTGCGCTTCATCGTCATACAGCTTGATACGCCCGGCGGCATGGTAGACTCGATGCGCGAAATCATCAAGGCCATCATGGCATCCGAGGTGCCCGTGGTGGTGTACGCCTATCCACGCGGCGCCCAGGCCGCGTCTGCCGGGGGTTATATCATGCTGGCCGCCCATGTGGCCGTGATGGCGCCGGGCACCGAGATCGGCGCCATGCACCCGGTGAGTCCCATGCTCGATTTTATGCCCCGGGACGAGAAGGGAGACCCGGCAGGGGTCATGGAGAAGAAAGTGCTCAACGACATGATCGCCTACGCTAAAAGCCTGGCGCAGAAGCGGAACCGGAACGTCGCCTGGGCCGAGCGCGCCGTGAAGCAGGCGGCCTCGAGCACCTACCTTGAAGCCCGGCGGGATAATGTCATCGACTTTATCGCGGAGGACATGGGCGATCTTATAAAGAAGCTGGACGGCCGCTCCGTGTCCATAAATGATAAGAACGTGGTGATCAGGACCGGCAACTGCACGGCTGCCGAGTATCCCATGGACTGGAAGCAGAAGTTCCTCAACTTTTTCGCCGATCCCCAGATCGTCTTTTTCCTTTTAATAATCGCCATTGTCGGCATCGGATTCGAGATCAAGAGCCCCGGCCTTATCGCCCCGGGAGTTATCGGCACGGCCGCGCTCTTCCTCTTCTTCATGGCCCTGCGGATCCTTCCGGTCAATGTCGCCGGCATCATCCTGATCGTCCTGGCGATTGTCCTCTTTATTCTTGAGCTTAAGATCACCAGTTACGGGCTCCTCACCATCGGCGGTATAGCCTCGTTCGTGTTCGGGTCCATGATACTCTTTGATTCACCCCTTCCGGGAGGTTCGGTGCCCATGACGACAATTATTGCGATGGTTGTAGCGCTGCTGGCCTTCATGTTTATCGTGGTAAGGGCGGTTATCAATGTCCATAAAACGCAGGTGACCACCGGCCGCGAGGGCATAATCGGCGAGACGGGCCTTGCCTTGGACGATTTTAACAGCCAGGGAAAGGGCAGGGTCGAGGTCCATGGCGAAATTTGGAACGCTCTTTCCGGCGAGGAGATCCGGGAAGGGGAAGGAGTGGTCATAACGGAGATGGAAGGGATGGCGCTGAAGGTAAGGAAGAAATGATATTACCATGCCGCTAATATAGAGCATCATGCCCCCCCCGACCCCCGGAGGGGGCGAGTGAAAAGGAGCGGTGAATGTTAATAAATGTCATTTCGACAAGTCTTTAAGGACAAGGAGAAATCTGGAAAAGATATTTCATGGAGCCGGTCCTGAGCTTGCCGAAGGATTTGAAATGACAATGAGTAAAAGCATTTTAACTGTGCCCACTCAGGGGGACAGGGGGTATAAAATCAAACAAGGAGGTCGCACATGCTGTTCGGTTTAAATCTCATAATGATCATAATCATTTTCGGTGTTGTGCTGTTGATAGCGTCCATCAAGATAGTGAAGGAGTACGAGCGGGCGGTCGTGTTCAGGCTGGGAAGGCTCCTCAAAGCCCCCAAGGGCCCGGGCATTATTCTCATCATCCCCGTCATAGACCGGTGGGTGAGGGTCAACCTGCGCCTGATAGCCATGGAAGTCCCTCCCCAGGATATCATCACCAAGGATAACGTGTCCGTTAAGGTTAACGCGGTCATCTATTTCAGGGTCATGGAACCAAACCGCGCCATCACTGAAGTGGACGATTACATGTATGCTACCTCCCAGATGTCCCAGACAACGCTGCGGAGCATCCTGGGCCAAGTGGAGCTGGACGATCTTCTTTCGGCGCGGGACCGGATCAACGCGGAACTTCAGCTTGTGCTTGATAAGCATACTGAACCGTGGGGCATCAAAGTAGCCAACGTGGACGTCAAGAACGTGGACCTGCCCCAGGAAATGCAGCGGGCCATTGCGAAGCAGGCGGAAGCGGAGCGGGAACGGCGGTCCAAGGTCATCGGCGCAGAGGGCGAATTCCAGGCCGCGCAGAAAATGGTCGACGCCGCGGCCCTCATGGAAGTGCACCCCATGTCGCTGCAGCTGCGTTATCTCCAGACACTGCGCGAGATATCGGCGGAAAAAAATTCCACGACACTCTTCCCGATACCGATTGATTTAATTGACATGTTTTTGAAGAAGAGAAAGGATTGATACAATCTCACCCCTGAAGACTCCCCCCGTCCCCCCCAAGGGGGCGTGTGGGGAATCAGATATCATTATTTCATGCCCCCTCAGGGGGTCAGGGGTTTTAATTATTTTTTGGAGATGGATATGATTACACGCGAACTCATTAAAACCTGGATCATTCAGATCAGGAGCAATTTTCTCCTCCTGGCGGTCCTTCTTTCCTTCATCGGCCTGGCCCTGGCGGGCCTTTTCATTAAAAAGACTGGCGTCGGGTCCTTCAGTGTCATCGAGGCGGTCGTCCTGGTCCTGGGAGTCGTGCTGACCCACGTGTCGGTCAACCTTTTCAACGAGTATTCTGATTCTAAGACCGGTATCGATGAAAATACGCAGCGGACGCCTTTCAGCGGCGGCACCGGCATGATACAGGAGGGGAAGACCACGCCCCTGGCGGTAAGCACCGCGGCATGGCAGACCCTGTTCTGGGCCTTTCTCATCGGCCTCTATTTCACCATCATGTCCCACTGGATGGTGATGGTCATCATGATAATCGGCGCCGTGTCCATTGTCTTTTACACGCAGTATTTTGCGAGGGTGCTCATGGGCGAGTTTTTCGCGGGCCTGAGCCTCGGGACCCTGGTAGTGATCGGGGCTTTCGTGGCCATGACGGGCAACGCCGCGGCAAGCGTCTGCGACCTCTTCCCGGCCGAAGTCATACTTATATCCATACCCCCGGGAATACTGACATCGCTGCTCCTCTTTCTGAATGAGTTTCCCGATGCGGAGGCGGACAAGCAGGGCGGGCGGTTCCACCTGGTCATCTGGCTCGGCAAAAAAAAGGCCTCGTACCTGTATGTGGCCGGCCTCGTGCTGACCTACATCTTCATCATCGCGGCGCCCCTGTCGGGCGTTTCCTCGTGGTGGATCATCCTGGGGTGCGGCACGATTCCCCTGGCGGTGAAGGCGGGAATGATGGCCCTCAGGCATTGCGAGGACACGCCGAAGCTCGTGCCTGCGTTGGGGATCAATGTCATGGTGGTGCTGGGGACCGATCTTCTGCTGGCCATTGCTATCGTGCTGGAGATGATTTTTTCAGTATGAGATTTACCGTTCCCATTATTATCGCGGCTGTGCTTGCCTCATGCGGGGCGCCGGCGATACGCAGCCACAATAACCAGCTGGCCAAGTCGTATCATGATCCCGTCGGCTATTTTGCCAATGCCGTGCGCGAGGGAAAAATAATCGAGGTCATGCGGTGCGTCGAGGAGGGCATCGTGGACGTTAATGCCCGCGACGCCTATGGCTGGACACCCTGCATGTACGCGGCGCAGAACGGCCATGTCGGCCTGATCGAGTACCTGCTCCTGAAAGGCGCCGACATCAACGTGTTGGACGGAGAGCTTAGATCACCCCTTATGATCGCCATTGACTACGGCCGGCCCGGGACGGCGCGCTACCTGATGGATATCGGCGCGAAGGCGTCCTCTGTTGATTCGGCGGGTAATAATGCCCTGATGAAGGCCGTGGCCCGCGGGTACGGCGATCTGGCCGCTGACCTTGTCCGGCGGGTCGGCGATATCAATGCCAGGGATGCCCTTGGCAAAACCGCCCTCCTCATGGCCATCGAAGGCAGGTATATTGATATGGCCCTTCTTCTCCTGACCCATGGCGCGGACCCGAACATTTCCGACCGGAACGGCGTCACTCCCCTTGTCATCGCGGTGGAAAACCGCTATCCTGATCTGATGAAAAATCTCCTGACCCATGGCGCGGACCCGAACGCGAAAGACCGTGAAGGCAGGCCCGCTGTCATGTCGGCGATATATAACCAGCAGGAGGATTCACTGCGCATCCTGATACACGGCAAGGCCGACCTGAACGTCCCGGACAAGACCGGCGTCACGCCCCTCATCTATGCAATAAATAACCGGCAGACCGGGCTTGTTCCGCTCCTGGTGGAGGGGGGTGCCGATCCGGACCGCCGGGGCCCTGACGGGACCACGGCCCTGATGACGGCCGCCCAGTATGGTTATTACGATACTGTTGTGTATCTGAGGGAACACGGCGCCGATCCCGGCGTTGAAAACAAATACGGAAAGACCGCGGCAATGCTGGCCCGTGATTACAGGTTTGATGCCATTGCCGAATACCTGGAAAATAAGAAGGCAGGGCCGGTAAGATGAGAATGAAAACTGCGGCCCTGTGCCTCTGCGCTCTTATTGCATCCGGAATAGCATGCGGATACATGTCGATCAGCAAGCGGGACAACGTATACGAAGGGCGCCCTGCATCGGATGGCGGAAAAGCCGCGGCATACAATTCAGCTGTCATCATCGGCACGGTGTCTTCCGCACGGGACAGGTTGGTTATGGTCATGGCCAGGAGTGGGGTAAGTAATGGAGAAGGGGCGGCGGATTATATTATTCAGGATAAGCCCGGCAGGTTTATGCTCTACGTGCCGGAAGGTACGTATCGGATCTATGCCTTTACCGATGTTGATGGAAACGGCGTTTTCACTGATGATGAGATTTTTGGCATGGCCGGAGGCAGAGATGGAGTATCCGTCAGGACCGGGGACGTTATCTCAGGGGTGAAAATCTATTCAGCCGCGTCGAAAATAAAACTTACAACGAAAATAAACGTTCGTGACGATGTTGCCATCCCGCACCAGACCGTGAACGGAGCCATCATGAAAATCTACGATGAAAAATTCTGCATGAAAAACGCTTCTGCCGGATTGTGGAATCCGACGCTTTTCATGAAGGCTTTCGGTGCCAATATTTACCTCGCGGGACCATATGATGCCCGGAAGATCCCCATCCTGTTCGTCCACGGCTCTGAGGGGAGCCCCCAGAACTGGGCCTATTTCCATTTTCGGCTGAACGCGGGGCGCTATCAGCCCTGGTATTACTATTATCCCACGGGGATACGCCTTTCGCTGGCGTCGCGGCTCCTTTATGAGTCGCTCCTCGATCTTAAGAAGAAATACGGCTTCACGAAGATTTGCATAACCGCCCACAGCATGGGCGGCCTCATAGCCCGGCATCTCCTCTGCTATAATGATCTGAGGCGGCATGGCATAGAGGTGAAGCTTTTCGCGACCCTGGCATCGCCCTGGAGCGGGTTCGAGTCAGCCAACTGGGCCCTGCGGCTTCCATCCAAGAAACTCCCCAGCTGGATCGACGTGGGAACCCACAGCGAGTTTATCAGGCGAGCCCTGGACGGCCGCCTTCCCGCGTCGGTTTCCCACCACCTGTTTTACGGTAAGGGCGACAGCGTGGCGAAGGGGAGGGCCCTTGACGAGCGCGTCTACATGGAGGCGAAGGGAAAACACGGGTTTGACGTGGACCATGACACGATACTGGTCGATCGCGCGGTGTTCCTTAAATTCAACGAGGTTCTGTCGCGGGAGATGCCCCGGTAGGGCTTTACGGGTCACGCC
This sequence comes from Spirochaetota bacterium, assembly GCA_041753395.1. Classification (GTDB taxonomy): domain Bacteria; phylum Spirochaetota; class UBA4802; order UBA4802; family UBA5550; genus RBG-16-49-21. The sequence goes on along the minus strand of JBGSUQ010000029.1, from coordinate 394,127 downwards.
GGGTGAATCCCGACCTGCTGTCGGTCATGAAAGCGTCGCAGAAGAATTCCCTGCATCCCTGGGGCCTGCTCTCATAGATCGTGCAGAGGCCCCCGGGGCTCAGGTGCGGGCAGGCGGCGACCGTGGTGCCTGCCGGCAGGGCAAGGGGAGCGCGTTGTCCGGTCATGGGAAGCCTGCCGCAGCACTGCATCAGTTTTTCTTCGATAGCGCATTTTTCACAGAAGGACATGGGGCGCCTCACGGTATACGCCGGGGATCACGGGACATGCTTGAAAGAGGATCCGTTGGTGCAGAAGTTTTTATATCTCAGCTTCGCTATGTCATATATCTTCTTTACCAGCTCTCCCGGGTTTTTCCGGTATTCTTCCATCCGTTCAGTGACCATCTGCTTTACCTGGTTGATGTTGATGGACGATCCGGCGAAGACCACCTCGATTTCGCGCTCGACTGACTTGTAGCTCACCCCGGAGTGTTCAATGCGCTGGCCGATAACATTGTTCTGCAGATTCCGGTTGTGGATCTCGATGCCTATCAGCTCCGGCGATTTTTCCCGCGCGGCGGAATAGACCACCAGGGACGGCATGAACTCCTCGAACTGCTCGGAGAGAAGGATATCCTCGAAGGCGCCGTTGAAATTGTACAGCACCAGGAGCGACAGGAGGGATGACCCGTAGAGGGTGATCTTTGATTCCGTTATGATGTTGTCAAAGGGGTTGAAGGCGATTGAATTTACCTGGGAGAAGGTTTTAACGCCGGCTTCTCCGCGCCCCATGTATACGACCTCGTCATTTTTCAGGTTGTTTTCGTGGAGATATTTTTCGATGATCAGGCTCTTGCGGTCGCCGGATATGAACCGGTTGACATCACCCGCATAGACTTCCTTGTTGATCTTGTCCTGCTTTTTCTTGTAATCCGTGGCGATGAGATTGTTTTCGTTCAGGCCGACCCGCTTGACAAACTCGGTGGCGATTTCCAGCGGCATCGCCGTAAGCACCAGGGGATTGTATGCCCTGATTAATTTGATGAAGGTCTCAGCGCCGGGAAACAGCCGTGACTTTTCCCCAATGACGGAAATGCACGACGTGGGCACGTCTTTAAGCAGAAAGTCGGGGAAGTAGACAGCAAGCTTGAAGAAGGAAAAAGGGACCTCGCCTTCCGAGGATATCCTCCGGTTGTTGTTGTCAAGGATGTTCTCTATTTTTATTCCTTCGGTATCGAAGAAGATGTTGTCGATGAGGGTGCTGTAGTCGCCGATTTCCAGGAAATCGCCCAGGCCGATGAAGACTTTCTTCGGCTCTTTCAGCAGATACGATACTTCCTTGAGATAATCTTTTTTGTCGAGCTTGATGCTCTCGAAGCCTTTCTCACGGGAGTGGTTGATTATCAATTCATATTTATCGTCTATCATATCGTGTGAAGGCCTGCTGCCGTGTCCCTGCGACTCTAAAATGATAATACTGCATCAATACGGGAAGTCAAGTGCGAATAGTCAATATATTTTTTTCCCGGATATTCCGTTACTATGTTATCCGGTTCTCTGTGCGGTGATTGATTATGTCGTGGGCAGGAGTGAAAAAGATGTGTTAAAAACCGGCATAAATCCGCCGATCTTTATATCAGAAATGTGCCGGTCCATTGACCGATGTATGGACTTTTTTAACTTGACAGTATGAAGGTCCAGATTGTATTGAAACAATCTAAGACCTTCAACAAAAATATATCAGAGTATATCCCATATTCCACGCAGTGGTATGTGATATTTCTGACAAATAGAAAGAATGTTCATTCTTTCTTAGCGAAAAACTGTTATACTATCAGGATATTTCATGAAGAGAAAGCTATACCTTTTTACTGGCGCCGTAGCACTGTTATGCGTCATCATATTCATCAGTCTCGCCGGCATGTCCCGGGCAACGACCCTGTTCGGGTTCAAAGAGAATGATATCCAGGGATTTCCCGACAGGGAAACCGACACGCGCCTGCAGCAATACGGAAAGCAGTTTGCCGGCTGGCTGAACAGCAATGTTCCCGGCGGCATGGTGCCCTCCGCCGCTGTCGGCGTTATACAGGGCGACCGGCTGGTATTCCACCATGGCGTTCGGGCCGACAGCTCCACGCGTTTCGGCATCGCCTCCCTTTCAAAAACCTTCACTGCGATCCTTGCCCTGCGGCTCCAGGAAAAGAAAATCATCAACCTCGATGAACCGGTGAGCAGGTATCTCCCCAATGTTGTCATCGAGCGTTCAAAGCTCAACTCGCGGCCGGTCACCGTCAGGCATCTCCTTGCCCACACCTCCGGCATTCCCTCTTTTGCAGGCAAACATGTTCTGTATGATGTAAACGGCAAGAAACTATCGGTGCCGGAGCAGGTACATCCGGCCGGCTACAGCTACTCCTATTCGAATGAAGGATACGAGCTGATGATGCACGTCATAGAAGCGGCGTCCGGAAAATCCTACGCCGAGTGCATGAAAGCGGAAGTCCTCGATCCCCTGGGAATGACCTCGAGCACGGCGGAGTTCTCCAACGGGACCGGCGGCATCGTGACCACGATACAGGACCTGGCGAAATACACGGCCATGCTCATCAACCGGGGCGAATACCGGGGCAGGGCGATCCTGAGCGAAAAGTCTTTCAATGAGCTCCTCGCCAAGCCGGTTGAGCTCCCCGCCACGAAGGTCGATTACTACTACTCTCTCGGCTGGGAAGTTATTACTGTGGGTGGCAGCATTGACAGCTACTACAAGGCGGGGCGCTGGTTCAACCAGGCATCGGGCCTGCAGGTCTTTCCGAAGAGAAAGATAGCCTTCATATATCTGTGCAATCCCCCGGAACATCTGGGCGATTCCTTCATGTCGTGGCGCCAGGGCCTTACCGGCATGCTTCGCTTCCTGGTGAGAAAAATTTCCAGCGATGAGACCCTCTGCACTGCGTGGCCCTCCCTGAAACCGGATGAACTTAAATGGTATGAAGGGCGGTACCGCAACGTCATTACTGGGGAAAAGGTCAACGTCTCCCTCAAGGGAGGCACCCTTTTTAGTAACGGCTTCGGCGGGTCCATGCCCCTCAGGACTTTTACGTCGAACCGCTTTCTCATCGACAGCGGGCGCATGCTGCACAACTTTGTGTGGAAGGATCACCGCGTGGTCGGCCTGGCCCTCAGGCATGGCTATTACGAGGCCGTACGGGAATAGCGTCACGGTCTTCCTCATGGTGATCAATGCACTAACATGACGAAGTGCCACCCTGATTTCGCTATGGCATGATTTTAAAGCGACATAAGCTGTCGAAGATAGTTGATATAAAATTTCGCGTAATCAATTCAAAAATATTGTTTTTATTTGACATGTTTCACAGAAACAGCTTTAATCAGAACCATGATTCCCCGTCACCATCATAGGTTCCGCCCGTTCATGGTTGCTCTCTCCCTCTGCATTACCGTAATGATATCATCAGGCTGTTTCGTTGAAGAGAACCAGAAAAAGGAACAGCCCAAACCGAAGCCCGATGCTGAAAAAATTGAGGCGGAGAAGAAAATACAGGAACAGAAAATCAATTCGGAGAAGCAGAACCTCTCATACTGGATGAGGGCCAATACCTGGTATCCTATCGTTCCTTCAGCCGCCGCTGTTGTCGTCGAAGGGGACCGGATCGTTTACATGGAAACGGTGCGGTGCGATCCTTCCACGCCATTTCTTGCCGCGTCCCTTACCAAGACCTTCACGGCCCTGGCGATCCTGCAGCTTGTAGAGCGGGGCATGGTTTCATTCAATGATCCCATAAGCAAATACCTGCAGGTGAAATTCGAAAACAGCGAGCTCAATTCAAAGCCCATAACCGTCTGGCATCTCCTCACCCATACCTCGGGCCTCATCGAGGACCCGAGCCCTAAGCATGCCCAGAATAGCTATCCCTTCATCGTGCCGGAGCAGAAATATCCCACCGGGTTCCGGTTCAATTACTGCAACCAGGGATACAATCTCCTGGGATTCATCGTGTTTGAAGCATCGGGCCAGCCCCTGGGAGAATATATTACCCGGAATATCCTTACTCCCATGGAGATGAAGGATTCCAAGGCCCCCGCCACTACGCGGGGCGCGGCCGGGGTCGAATGCTCGATCAACGATCTTGCCAAGTATACCATCATGTTCATGCACGGCGGAGTCTACAAGGGGAGAAGAATTATCTCGAGGAGAATGTTTCGGAAAATCATTGATGAGACCATTGAAACTCCCGATTCACATAGAAAAGAATACCGGGGGCTCTGTTTTCGCATATGGTCCATCGATGACAGGGTTTACTCCATGCACCATGCCGCCCATATGCCAAGCGCCGGCGGATTCATGCAGCTCTTCCCGAAACATAAATGCGGCTATGTTTTCATCAGCAATCCTCCCGTGTATGACCGGGAGGAGTATTACGGCTATTACTACGGCCTGAAAAGCAGGCTGGTCCGTTTCTGCAAGGCCCTGATGTCCGACGATTTCGACCCCGTAACCTTCGACGCGGACAAGCCGTCGAAGCAGCAGCTGCAATTGTTTGTTGGCCGGTACCGGCAATACAGCAGTCCCAGCAGCGGCAAATATGTCGATATCGAGCTGAGTCCGGGTGGGTATCTGATCGCGACCAAATCGTACAATGGCCTGCGGGTCGGCCTCATACCAACCTCGCTTCATACTTTCGTGTATATATTTCCGGGACAGAACGAGAAGGGCGAGATCTATGATTTTGTCATGAAGGGAGGAAAAATTATCGGTCTGGGCGTGAAGGAAGGATATTTCATCAAATAGGTAAGGCTTCGTCCATATTGTTATCGGTCGCTTTTCCTGAAATATCGATGAAGCATTTTAACCAGCAGCGCCCCCGATATGGCCAGAAAAACGCCCGCTTCAATGCCGCCGACAATGAGATCCATTTTCGTGTCCCTGCTTTCAAGAAAAATGTCCGTGAACCGGACGCCGAAAACACCTCCGCTTATCATTCCCGATATCAAACTGAGGATTATGCTCCATGGTCTGGGGAGAATTGCCTCGCTTAGGCCTGCCATGGTTCCCGTGATCAATCCAGCTGGCAACAGCGTGTAAAAGAATGCCACGATATAGAGGAAGAAATAGAGAGGCGATACAACAAGGACAACTATCCCGGCGCCAGGACCTTCTCGTGAGGCTGTTACTCCTGAAAGGACAAAGGCCAGACATACAATGCCGCAAACAATGCCACCGCCGGCGCCTGCGATAATATACTTCAGTTTAGACATAGTCTTATTGTATTATCGGCAGAGTTTATGTCTAGTTTTTTTGTACCTGCGAGGTAGAATACTCGTAGCGAGGGATTAGTTTCCCTAGGTCGGGCGGACACCCCCAGTATAATTTCCAGCATATTATATTATCAATGATTTCTCTAATAATTGCATAGTTGGTAAACCGATTGTTATCGGCACCTTTGAATTTTATAAGCTTGTTTAAGTATCTTTTTACTCCATACGCGATAACCAGAGAAACAGACATCTTGAACAATTTCCTCAGATCCAGCATGTATTCATATTCATCCATTCTGATCCGGATATGAAACGTATGCCATTCATCAGGTTTCCTGCATTCTTGATACCGTACCATGGTTCCCGCATAGTCAGCGTCGGGCAGGTGATTCATCATTTCCTTGATAACCAGCATGATAATCCCTGACCGTGAGATACCTTTCACTTCGGCGGCACGGGTTATTCTTTTAAGTATATCTCTATGCATATTGACCGTTGTTTCCATCGCCATTCCCATCCATTAGCATGTGTAATTGAATGATAAACGAATGGCCGCGATTATTTTGAAAAATTTTACCTATGATTTTTTGGCAGACATGGTATTTTTTGCTTGTATCCATCGGCCGGGGAGATCCTGATACTTACATGAAATAACATCTATAATTGTCCTGTTAATAACTACATGTGAGAGGAACCTTATGGAAAAGACAGTACTGATCGAAAAGGAAAACGGCATAGCCCTGATCACCTTGAACCGGCCTGAGCGTCGTAATGCCCTCAACCAGGACCTACTGGCGAACCTCTATGGTTGTATCGATGACGTGGCTGCGGATATTGATATAAAAGCGGCGATTATCACCGGGGCAGGAACAGGCTTTTGTTCGGGACTTGACCTGAAGGCCATAGCTACCGATAACCTCATGGACCCCCGGGGCGACGGAAAGGACCTGATCGATGTGATGGGTGCCTGCTCGAAGCCGATCATCGGTGCCGTCAACGGCCCGGCGATGACCGGCGGTTTCGAGCTGGCGCTGAACTGCGATTTCCTCATCGCGTCGGAGCAGGCGTCTTTCGCCGACACGCACGTGAAAATGGGCATACATCCCGGGTGGGGCATGAGCCAGCTTCTCCAAGAGGCAGTCGGACAGCGGATGGCAAAGCAGATGTCCCTCACGTGCCAGTTCATTTCCGCGCAGGAAGCGCTCCGGGCCGGACTCGTTAACGAGGTGGTTCCCGCGGACCGGTTGCTCCCGCGGGCGAAGGAGCTGGCCGGTAATATCTCTCAGCTGAACCCGGACATGCTCCGTACTATGAAAGACCTGATTGAATATCGTAATGACTCAACACTGGTTGAGGCCCTGGCCCAGGAGCGCCGCGGATTCATGACATTTCTCAAAAAGGTCTGGAAAAAATAAATTAGCGGGATTGGATGCCGGTCTCTCAGTAGCTTCTCATCTGGGCTTCCCTGATTTTCCGGTAGATTTCTTCGTCGCTGGTGGCGAAAACGATGACATTGCCTTTCCACTTTTCGTAATCACGATGGTACTCCGTCATCATGCCCACGACCTCGAGGGTCGGCACATATCTGATCCTGCTGTCCGGTTCCATGATTTCCTTATCGCCGGAACGGATACAGAACATTACTGCATTGTCTATCAGCCGTTTGCGGATAGCGTAAAAATCGAGTTTCATGATCTGCACGTCCCGGAAAAACCTGAAAAACCGTCGGGAATAAAACTTAACTAGTGGCATACCCGGCTTTGAGAAATAGACGATGCGGTTCGGCTGATCGAAGGAATGGAACTTGAAGCCGCGCAAGGCGATAAGCTCGCCGCTGTTTATGTACATCCTCCCCGCCATGATTATGAAGGTCATCATGAAATAGCTTTCATAATACTTTTCATAGAGCTTGAGGTTTCTGCTCTCAAGAGCTCTCTCAACCTCTGTAGCAGGCTTTGGCCATGGTTTGTTGTGGTCGTCGAGGAGGTCGTTATAGGTTAGGCCCTTCGGATTAGGCGGTTTTCGGTATCCGTAACCGGATGCGGTTATACCTGATATTTCTCCCCTGGTAACAGTTACGCGGTACCAGTATTTGATGCCGATTTCAGCCGTGCTGTCGGAAAACCGGCCGGCATCAGTTTCGCCGATTGCTTCATAGGGACCATTGTGGTACGGGGATCGGTATATCCTGTAGGTATTGCCGGAGGTATTGGATGTCCATTTCATAGAAACGGCATCCCGTGAGGTACCCCGTGAAACTGACAGGCGCGATACCGTCGGAAGCTTTCCGTCGAAGAACATGGTAACGTTGCGGGTCAGCAGGGTTGCCGCTTTTTTAAGATCGCCCCCCTCAATGGTCTGGTCAAGGGTGTAGATGAAAACTTTATCGGGCGATGAATAGATTTTAACCTGGATGAGAAGATTGTTTTTTTGCGGGTACACCATACCCATTAGGAGATAACGGCACTTGAGCAGGCTGCACAATACTTCATACCGCGACAGGTTCCAGGGCGAGATGGAGTTTCCGGTCTCATATTCGTACCAGAGGGGTGCGGTACCATGCACGGGTGTTTTAAACAGTCGATTTTTGTGAGTAGCTTTCAGAAGGTATGAATCAAGTTTTCTGATCGTGTCGACGGGGACCCCGTAGGAGTTGAACCAAAGAATTCCCACGGTTGATTCGGGCAGGGTACGGGCCGAATCAACCGGTAGATATAAGGAAAACAGGATGATAAAAAAAAGCGTGATTTTGCTATAGAAACCTGTTGAAGAGCGATTGAACCACATTTTCTGTTTCCACATGGTGCTTGGTCAGTTTGAATATCTCCACCTTAAAGTAACCAAATTGTATGGTCTTAATCAAGTTTTCCGTACGGAGTTGATCGCGGTATACCTCGGTTATCGCTTTTTCAAAGATAACATTTCTGCAAACCGCCAGATAGAGTGGGATGCCGTTTTCGTTCCCTGTGACTTTTTCCCCATTTTTCAGGTTGTTCACGGATATATCAATATCGTAAAGGATTTTATTTATCAGCTTGTAGTTATAGGGAATCAGCGACTGGATTATTATGGCCCGTGCGTTGTTTTCAACGACAAGTCCGGCGGACCAGCTGCCGGCCAGAATGGCATTGGGCGGCAGTTCGCGGCCAAGCTCCCGGGAGGCCGTATGGAGCGTGTGTTCATGGAACAGGAACCATTTGCCGTACTGGAAGAGCTGCAGCGCCATGATAACGCTGAGAATGATCGACGGAAATTTCGGGTTTTTCATTAAGCCGATGAGGCGTTTCCGCATCAGCACGGTTGTGATGATGCAGGCAAGCCACAGGATGCCAACCGCGGCCATGATAATGGCAATGCTGGAAAAATCACCTTTCATGATTGCCGGGTAAAACTTTTCCACCAGGCGGTTTTTCAGAGTCTGGGGGATCATGTGCACAAGCAGAACGATGCCCGTGTAGAGCAAGGTAAAGATAATAAAGACGTAAAAACCAAGATTGTGCGGGAAGCGCTTTTTTTCCGTGAAGTAAGCCGCGGCACCATCATCCTCGGGATCTGCAATGGCCCTTGAAGCCAGGGCGACCAGGGGAATAACCATGAGAAGATAATAGCGTGACGGGCTGTAATACATAACGGTTGTAAACAGCAATCCGAACAGAAGCCAGCAGGCGAGAAAGAGGTCGGCAGTATTGCGCCGGCCGCCGTAGATATAACGATATATGGCGTGCAGGGAAAACAGGATGCCGGTGAAAAAGGTAAAGGGATGGAGAAAAATGAATTCCATATAAATTCCCTTTGCCAGGACGTTCTGCAGCGGATCAAAGGCCGTGAAGGGTAAAAAGGCTGATAATGGCTGGCCGAATACTTTGAACGACATCAAGAGGAACGCAAGTTTTACCTTTAATATATCCATGTGCGCGAAAGGTATATATATGATCGCGAAAGCTGCGATGTAGAGCATCAGGGCGATATTCATCAGGCGCACTGATGCTTTATAACGATTGCAGATGTACAGGATGACTGCCGGGGCCATTGCCGGCACGATGATAAGCAGGTTCCGCTTCACAAAGAAGCCTGCGGCGAAACCGAGGAAACCGATCATGAAGAATGCAGCGCGGTAGATCGATTTTTTCATGGTATGGGACGTATCGCTTTCCGAATCCCGGCGATCCCTGAAGGGCCTGAAACACTCGGAAAACCCCAGGATAGATACCATTATGTAGAAGATCAGGTGCGATTCGTACATACCGAGCCTGTTGAACATCGCGGCGAAGTAATTTATACCGAACAGGACCAGGCCGGTAAGTGCGGTAAGACGGTCGTAATTGCGCACCAGGAACAAAAAGAGAAGCGCCATCGTGGCAGTTGCATAGAGCACCGACAGTACGCGTATCGAAGCGTAGCTGACGCCGAAATGCCTGAATATCCAGGCATGGGGCAGCACTGTCAGTGGGCTTTTTACGTTCCACCCTTCGTATTCATCTTCGGGGGTCCATTTCCAGTCGCCGAACAGGACCTGGTTGCGGGCGTCATAGGTTTTGAATCCTTCATCGGTATATGTCGCTGCCGACATTGTAAGGTCCTGCGGGGCGTCGGCATTGATATGGACGAGGCGCATCAGGGTGAAGATAATAATGAGGATGATTATTGCGGAATAGAAAGCCCTGTGGCCTGATAGTTTTTTTAATAGCTGCAGCATGGTTTCTCTCACGCGTTATTTTTGTAATAGTTGTCAAGCACCATGGGTCCGGATAGTCCCGGGTTGCGGTTTGAGTCCGAAGACGCTAGCTTGTTCTTCTGGTAAAGCTGCTGGTAATGGTATTTTTTAAAAACCGTCAAATAGCCTTCCACCATTTTTTTCCATGCGAAATTCGTGATGGTGAACAGCTTTGCGTTCTCGCCGAAATCTTTGAGGTGGCTGGTATCGGATAATATGGAATGAATTTTTTCGATCCATGCCGCTTCATTTTGCGGCGGGACCAGGAATCCGTTTTTGCCATCGATGACGGCGCAGGTTATACCCTCGAGTGAGGATGCGATCACCGGGGTGCCGTTCACTGACGCTTCCAGCGCCACGAGGCCAAAGCCTTCGGCGTCTCCCATTACTTTTATATTGGGCATCACGAACATGTCGGAATGCTTGAGGATCTGCACCATGTCCTCGAAGGGCTGCTTGCCGAGATAGAAGGCCCTTCCTTTGATCTCTTCCCGCCCGAGGGCCTCCTGGACATCGATTTCATCCAGGCCCAGACCCAGCGCCAGCACGAGGATATGTGCGAGGCGCTTCGGCAGGAGGTTCAGAAAAAAATTGGTCCGCCGGATGTTCGGGTCGGTAGGCCCGACGATCAGGTAAATGATAGAAGGGTCAAGCTGGGGCAGTATCCTTGTCATGAACCATGAGAAACCTTTCCGCCGCACGCTCCGGCCGATGGATACGAGGATTTTTTTGTCATGGAGCGGTATGCCCAGCTTGTTTTCCAGGGTTTTACGGAAACCCGCCTTTTTACTGATGAGGGACATGTCCGTATCAACACCGTTGCGCACCACGTAGACCTTGTCGCGCTCAAACCCCCGCTTGATGCATTCCTGAGCCGTCGCCTGGCTTACGGCAATAACGCCGTCCACTTTCTTGAACCTGTTCACCACATAACTCTGGTAGAACTTGCTGGGCAGGACGATATCAAGGCCGTGAAGCGTCATCAGCACCGGAATGGAGGTGATCCTCTTAATGAAGCTGCCGCAGAAGCCCATCAGGCCGTCATTGAGATGAATGATGGAAATGTTGGGGTTTTCCCTTAATATTTTTTTCACCTTCATCGGTACGGTAAGGATGAACCTGACCCTGCTCGAACGGTTGTCGTATATCAGGGTGTGTACCTTGTGCGTTTTTGCCACGCCGTTGATAAGCTCATAACTCTGTTTTTCCATCCCTCCGACGGAAGGCGGATACTTATGAGTTATAAACAGAATTTCCATCTTTCGATCCTCCGGTACTCCGAATGATGATGAGGAAGGCGACAAACCCGACGCCGATCCAGAATAGCTGGCGCGCCCGCCGCAGTATCGAAACCGTGACCCAGACGCCGGATCCGGGCACCTGTACGAATTCAAGCATCATCTTGCTGGCGTATTCCTCGATGCCGATCTGTCCCGGCACGAAGGCTCCCAGTCCCTTGAATACCATGACTCCCACCTCGATGGCGATGCATGACAGGAACGAGGCCTGCAGGCCGAGCAGGTAGAGGATCACGTAAAATTCCGAGGCGCCCATCAGCCAGCTTGCGAATGACAGTGCGAAGGCAATGATAAAATTTATTTTTTTCGTTTTATAAAAGTCGATCAGTTCTTCGTCGGCTTCATTCATTTTTTCGATGGATCCAGGGATACTCTTCAGATGGGGGAACCGCCGGTTAACAAGTGCGAGCAGCTTGACCGGCATCGACAGGATGCCCTTTCCGCTGCCGAGACGGTAGAGGAGGAACATCAGCAGGGCGAACATCAGCGCGATCATGACAACCAGTGATACGGTGCCGGCCATGAACTTGAGCTGATCAAAAAACAGGTATACCCCGATCATGATGAGGGCCAGCGCCGAGAAGAGGACAAGGAATCGGGAAATGGTAAGGGATACGATGCTGTCCTTGTAAGGGATATTCTTTCTTTTTAAGAGTATGGCCTTAAGCGCCTCGCCGGCAATAACATTGGTGGGGTTGATCTGGGCAAGGCTTTCGCCGATCTGGCGTATGATAAAAAGCATGGCCGTCGAGATATCCCCCGGAAACCGGTAGAAGGATAGTCGCCAGGCCAGGGTAACCATGAAATATGCGATGAAGGTGACCGCGATCAGCAGAAGAAACCGGATATTGACGAGCTTCAACTGGTCCCATATTCCCGTCAGGTTTGACCGGGACGCGAACCAGTAGATGAGGAAAATCCCGAGGAGGAGGCCGGCGGCCCTGAGTATATACTGGACCTTGCTTTTCTTCGGGGCCGGTGTCTCAGCCAGATCAGACGGCAGCTTCATTCAGTCCCTCAAGTTCTTTTTTGTTCTCAATGATAACCTTCTCGTATGACTTGAATAATTTCTCGCACAGGGTGTCCCATTTCTGCTTTCGTGCGTATTCCACAGCGTTTTTGCTCATGCGCTTCAATTCAACCGGATTGTTTATAAGGTAGACGAGCTTTTCGCAGAAAGCATCAATATTTTTAGGCTGGATCAGGAAACCGGTTTCACCTTCTTTGACGATACCGCATTGCCCGCCTTTGGCGGCGGCCACCACCGGGATTCCCGAAGCCAGCGCTTCCAGGTTGACATTTCCGAACGTCTCTGTAATTGACGGGAACAGGAAAATGTCGCAGGATGCGTAGATCCTGTGCAGGTCGCCGTTGATTAGCTTGCCCGTAAACACCGCATTCGGCATGCGCTTCATCATGTATTTCTGCTGCGGTCCGTCTCCGGTGATGACCATCTTCACAGTGGGATGGGTCGTGCTGAGTTTCTCATATATGCCGATGATGGTCGTTATCTCCTTGACCCAGAAAAGCCTGCTGACAAAGAGGATCCGGACCGTCCCTTTTCCGCACAGATCGTCGATATACTTGTTATCGCGTTTCTTGGGATTGAACATGGTCATGTCAATGCCCCGGGCCCAAATCATCATGCGGCTGCGTTCGATACCGAACTTGACGAGGTCCTCAAGCACCGGTTTCGTGGGCACATATACCAGGTCGCACCTGTTGTAATAGAACCTGAGTATCACCGGCACTATATACTTCAGAAATCTAAGAAAGGGAAGGTACTTGAAATAGTAGTCCACATAAATGGGAAAGTGTGTGTGATACATGCTTACCAGGGGCAGGTTGTGTTTTTTCGCATAGCTGCGCGCATAGCGGCCAAGAATTGAAGGAGTGGTAAAATGCACCAGGTCCGGTTTGAATTGCTCAAGGGCGTTTTCAAGGTTCTTGTCAAAGTAGGGAAAGGCGAGGGGATAGGCGCCGTAGAGGGGCATTTTTATATACCGGCACACGATGACCGGAAAAGGAAATCTGGCGATATCAGTCGGCGGATACGGTGTTATGAAAAGAAAATCAAATTTATCTCTGGGTATCCTCTCGATAATATTATAAAGCGTGTAGGTCACGCCGTCAAGGTTCTCTTTTAAAACATCAGCGAAAAGCGCCACCCGTATCTTCTTCGTTTTTTTCATAACTGGCATAATCCATTTTTCTTTTTATACAGCCTGGTGATTGCTCGGCTGCAGTGGTTTCCCTCCATGCCGATGGATTGGTGACGATCGATTGGCTGCTGGAAGCCGGAAAAAAATCCGCAAGATGACTCACACACCCCGTCAGAATAAATTCATAAATTGACTCTGTCAAGGATTATGTATTTTATTTTTTTTTGTCCGGGGCGGAGCTTATCGCGAAAAGAATACAGTTGTATCATTAATGCAACAGCGATTGGACGTTATTCGTAACGGAGCGCGTCAATCGGATTGAGGCTGGACGCTTTTTTCGCGGGATAATATCCGGACACTATTCCGACGAAGGTTGCAGATAATAAGGATCCGATTATTGAGAACAATGATAGGATGAAGGGTTGGTTAGAGATAAAGGTATACAGTATGTATGTTGTTACTCCGATGACTATCCCGGTAATTCCACCGAGGGAGCTTATGATGAGCGCCTCGATGAGGAACTGCATGAGGATGTCGCCGTTTTTCGCGCCGATGGCCATGCGTATGCCGATTTCATGGGTGCGTTCGCTCACCGAAGCGAGCATGATGTTCATGATCCCGATTCCGCCGACGATGAGGGAAATGAAGGCTATTGCTATTGTTGCGATCGAAATGTAGCCCGATATTTCTTCAGTCTTCTGCATTACTTCCTTGCTGGATGATATTTTATATTCCAGGAGCTGCTCCGTCGTCAGGTTGTACTTTCTCTGCATCAATAGCAGCAGTTCCTGCTTGACGTCATCCACCTGGGACTCGTTAAAGGTGGCCATGTTGATAACGATAAAGCTCTTAATGCCGATCAGTTTGTTCGACAGGGTCGTATAGGGGCAGACGATGAAATCATCAAAATCCTTGCCGCCAAGGGACATCCCCCTTTCCTTCAGGCAGCCGACTATTCTGAAGGGTATCCGGTTAATGAGGATGACCTTGCCCAGAGGATCCTCATTTTCAAAGAATGTTTTTTTTATGCTGCTGCCGATAACGACGACTTTATTGTAAGATTTTATCTCTTCTTCGGAAAAAAAGCTGCCGCTTTCGAGCTCCCAGCTACCCATTTTGAAATAATCATTGTTGACACCGTATATCTGCCGGTTCAGGTTTTTGTTTTTATATTTTACGAAGAACTCCCAGTTGTTCATCGGGGTCAGGTACTGAATGTCGGGGATGTTGTCCCTGATGTCTGTCAGGTCATTATCGTTGAACGGTTTTTTGAAAGCCACCATCATGATGGAGTTGCTGCCGAAGCTCTGGATTTTTTCCCGCACGGCGACCCGCATGCTGTTGCTGACCCCGATAAGCAGTATTACCGAGAGGACGCCGATGATAATACCCAGGCAGGTGAGAAGCGTTCTCATCTTGTTTCTCTGCAGTGCCCGTATCGCTACTATCGACAGGTTTTGATAACTCATGCCCATTTCAGTGTTATTCCTCTCTGCAAGTCGTATGGCTGCTCATTACAAAGTTACCCGACCGGGGTCCGAGTCTCCAGGGTCCCCGGCTTTCCTGTAACCTTCCCCTGTGAAGTAAACATCCGTCAAGGAAAAAATTGACTGCCTTGCCGTGGCCGGTGCCCCCTAAGAGCTACGACCGTAAATGGCTACGGAATGAAGCGGTACAGGTAGCTCGTAATGTCGCCTTTTGTATGGAATGTTCTGATCAGCTTGAAATGGCCCGTTGCTTCGCCCCTATCCCTGATTTCTTTGAAAATCCACGCTTTACGGTCAATGGCATTGGGATCCTTGAGGGGAAGCCGCCGTATGTAGAAATCGTCAACGAAGACGTAGGTTGCTTTCAGAGCTGCAAGCTCCGGAACGAGCTCTTTGATGGTGCGCCCTTTTATAATGTAGGAGATGATGTATTTATCATCACCGAAGCCTGAAAAATATTTAGGTACATTCGTTTCCGATATTAGCATTTTATCCGAGGTCGTGGCATGGTCGCGGTACCAGAGGGCGGCCTTCTTGAATTCCACGCGGGACAGGCTGTGATGGTCCATGGCACGCACGCCGTAATAGACCATCAAATTGATGAGGACGCCGCAGGCAAGGATGAGTACGGTATTATTGAGTGTGATTTTTTTCTCCTTCCCGAGGAAAATGATTGCCGCCATGAGTCCCGTGAAAATAGCTGCAAAGACACAGTGGAGTGCCGTGTTGTCACGCGCGATCGCCCCAAAGGAGATAGCGAATATAATCAATGCCGCTGCTGCCAGAAGTGTCCCGGCGGCAGCCTGCGCCCGCGATGAAAGTCCGTACCATTTCTCCCTGAGCCAGGGCGTCATCCCTTCCGATATGCCGTAGAAGAGAAAGAGCGTCAGGATCCAGAGTATCGGCATGACGTAGCGGTCCTTTGTGTTCTGGTAGACCATGTGGATGAGGAGAAAGCCGGCGAAGAAGACGAATATCGGCGCGAAGTCTTTTCTTTTTTGTTTCCAGATAAGAATGATTCCCCAGATAACGCCGGCTAACGTGACAAGTCCGGGGATGACTACCAGGGCCAGCAGGGACAGTTTCACGGCCCGGCTGTCATGAAACCATGCGTGCGTTACCGTCCACTGGATGAAGCCACCGGTTACCAGAAAGCAGTCAATGATGAAGCGGTAGATGTTCGGCCCGCGGTGGGCGATCTCGCTCACGTAGGTCTGCCCCCTGGTGTTGATTATGCTGAGGAGGAGCCAGGCCGCCGTGCCGGCGGAGGCGCATGCCCCCAGAATGATGGCCATCAGCCATTTCTTTTTGAAAAAGAAGTCCCTGAACATAACGGCCGGGACGATGAATACCGCGTCCCACTTGGTGAGGGCGGCA
The DNA here is from genome assembly GCA_041753395.1 of Spirochaetota bacterium. Classification (GTDB taxonomy): domain Bacteria; phylum Spirochaetota; class UBA4802; order UBA4802; family UBA5550; genus RBG-16-49-21. Next base: position 377,832 of record JBGSUQ010000029.1, on the reverse strand, counting down.
AAAAATGCCGTCCCATAGGAAGTCTTTGAGTCGCGCAAGGTAAGGAAAAGGGAGAGGACGGTGAGCAGGGAGAGGGTCATCTCCAATTCGGAGTTTATGGTCATGTATACCGTGTACAGGTTGACGCCCAGAAAGAGAATCGCCGCCAGTGACGCTTTTTCTGAAAGGAACCGCCGGTATACCAGGAAGACAAGGACAAGGTACGGCACCAGCAGGACCATGTTGAGGACTATGGCGGTATGATACACTGGATCAGCCGTTGTAACGGGATTCAATCCGGTCAGCAGTGAGAGGAGGAGGGGGTAGAGCGGCAGAAACTTGTAGTTTTCGCCGGGGAAGTTGCCTTTCATGTATTCCAGGACCGGCACTCTGATGTTGCTCATATAGTCCCCTGAGGGCGTTTCAAAATAATTGAAATAGAAAATCCCGTAGGCTATCGACGTGATGAGTATTGCCGCGGCAATGATCCTGCTGATCGGGAGTTGGGCTGGTTTCATGAGGATATTCCTCTTATCATGGTTGATCACGGCATGGGGATTAGGCCAAAAGATACTTACTATACCCGTGAACCGAAATGTCAAGAGTTTTAACAGCATGCGATTTTTATGATCCCCCTGTCCCCCTGAGGGGGCACGAAGTAATTGTTCTTCACTTGTTATCATTTCGAACAATGCAAAAATCCTCTTCCCATCCCCCGAAGGATCAGTGGGTATAATGATATAATTGACATATGGGAGTACGGTCGCTATATTATTGTCATGGAACATGATCTGACGGGGGAAAACAGGGAAGCTGATGTATGTCCTGGTGTGCCACTAATGGCGCTGCAGCAGGCGGATGAACGTCTGCTCGGAGGCACCGAAACCAGGGAGGTGGCAGATCATGAGACTGACGGGAGTAAAAAGAATATCCTCTGTAAAACCTGCGGTAATCCTATAACATCAGACGATGCCGGTGTCGCTATTAACGGCTCTCACGAGCATACCTTCATGAATCCCCGGGGGGTGGTTTTCCGCATCGGCTGTTTTTCCAGGGCAGGCGGATGCCATCTCATGGGTTCCTCCACTGATGAATATACCTGGTTTCCTGGTTTCCGGTGGTGTTATGTAATCTGTTCAGGCTGCCTGTCGCACCTGGGATGGCATTATCAATCGGGAGGCAGCGGGTTTTTCGGACTGATACTTGATCAGCTGGTGCGGCAGTGAATCAGTTCTGCAGATTGATGTTGAACTGGACCTTTTCGGCCTTGCTGGCCTTTCTGGAAAGTTCTGCCGGATATTGTCTCTGGACGCTCCAGCTGCCGCGAAGCCCTTTCATAAACTGGCTGTAATTTTTGCGGGGGATTTCCACGATCACCTGGTTCCCGCCCTGCGTTTTTTTTATGATCCGGCCTTCCAGCGATCGGGCGAGGCTGGCTATGTTGTCAATCGAGGCCTGTCCGCTGACGGTGCCGGAAGGGGCAGATTGCATCGCCCCCTCTGACACGGCTTTGTCTTTTTTAGCGAAGTCAAGGCTCTTGCGTGTAGCGGTCCTGGAATCCTCGGCGCGGTCCTGGTCCCGGGTCTGGACTGAATCATCCATAGCAGGTTCAGCACCGGCAAGAACATTCTGTTTCAGATAAAGGGTCACTTCTGCCTGCTCGCCGCGGGATGATTTTTCTTTTTCCTTCGACAGCTGTTCTGATACACTTTTCTCGGACGCCACCATGTCCTCGATGCGGGAGGCGGCGACTTTATTATCTGCCGCCGGATCAATGCCTTTTTCCCTGACCCGGTTTTTCCCCATGACAGGAGCCAGACTGTCGCTGCGGGACGCAACAGTCTCCTTTTGCAGCAATTTTTTATCCTCCATGGCTATCTGCCGGCCCGGTTTCTCTGCTTTATATTCGGTCAACTCGGGCTGAAAAGGCTTGAAGAGCAATAAACCGGTCACGGCAAGGGCCAGCAGGGCCGCGACCTCCAGGGGCACCTTGATCTTCAGGGGGAAAAAGAGCTTTTCGATAAGTGTTCCGCGCTCAGGGGCGTCGATCTTCCGGTGAATTTTTTCAAGGAAATCGTCCGGCGCCTTTAGCATGGGGAAGGTTTCGGTTTTCTTCATGTATTTCTTAAGAAACTGCAGTTCATCCCGGCAATCGGCGCATTTCTTCAGATGTTCCTTTACCCGGGCAGCGTCCCCGGCAGGAAGGCTCCCCTCCAGGTACTCATCGAGCAGCAGTTGTATGTCATCGCACTTCATTCAGATGACCTCCCGCAGAGACTCTCTCAGAAGGTGCCGCGCCCGAGCCAGCCGTGATTTGACCGTTCCCAGGTTCACCCCGGTAATATCAGCAATCTCCTCGTATGAGTTCCCTTCGAGGTCCCTCAGTACGACCAGTATCTTCAGCTCTTCCGGCAGCGCATCAATGGCCTGGTGGATTATCCGGGTCTGCTCGTTTTTCTCGAAAACGCTGTCCGGATTGAAGGAGCAGTCATGAATTTCTACGGGGTCGCTTCCCTGTTCCCCCGGGTTGTCGATGCGCAGCATTTTTTTCCTGATACGGTTGCCGGAAGATGCGATCCTGTTCCTGCACGTGTTTATCGCGATACGGTACAGCCAGGTAGAGAAACCCGACTGGAACCTGAATTGTTTCAAACTGTTATACACTTTTATGAACGTCTCCTGGGCGCAATCATTGGCATCATCATAGTCGTTTACGATGCGAAAACAAAGATTAAAGACCATATCCTTGTACTTGATCACGAGCCGGTCAAAGGCATTGATATTGTCCGACAGGAAGCTTCTGATCAATGCGTCGTCTTCCTGTTCCGGCCGGGTCGTTGTTTTACTGTTCCTGTTCATTAGACACTGTGATGTAAAAAAAGATCGTTATTTATGATGTGAATACGGGTCATTATTTGAAATTGTTTATGTAGAGTGGGGCCGTATTGAAGCCGCATATGGTTAATTACTCTATTATCATGATTATTGAACCGGTCGCATTAGCAAACTAGTTTCTACATCCCGCATCTCCGTCACTGGCGGGTTGTAAGAAACATTATTGATGAGATATGCAACAGGTTGTATAAGGAGTCAATATAATTTTAAACATTTGACTCGTTTCTTAACTGCAATATATGAATATGTTTCACCTTCTACTTTAGGTTTGGGCACCATGGTTGAGTTATCGAGTCTCTCGGTCATCCTGGCTGCTCTAACCCCATCCCACGCTATTTATACTAAATATAGTCAAAATAATATATATAATAAAAATCAATATACATAAAAAAGCAGTATTAAAAAAATAATATTTAAACCCATCCAGTCGGGATTTCTAATTGACATTCTTACTATTCTATTGTATTATTAATTTAATTGTATACTGTATTTGTATTTATGAATATAATTAAGTTATTTATCAAGGATTATGGTATGCTTAATTAACAGAATTATCAAAGTTAAAATAAGCATGATGATAATTGTAACATTATAATGAAGAGACACTACCTGATACTTGTTATTGTTTCGTTTCTGTTTTTATCATTAAAGAGCAGTTATTCAGCAGGCAATGTGTCCTCAGACAGTGATTTTGCTGTTCTGTACAATTATCAAGCAAATCATGATCTATATATTGATCAGACATTAAATTTTACAGGTCATACAATGGAAATGACGGGTAATGCAGACATTTTTAGCATTACCGGGGACGACACGATCCTGACTGCGTCATTTATGAAAGTTTCAGCAACGACTAATGCCGGCCTCCTGCTCGGTATTCTGGGGGGGATGCTTCTGGTAAGCGGGAGCATAACCTTCTGGAGAATGCGCAAGATGAACGTGTGAGTTCTATTGCGTTATAACAATGCAGTTTAACGGTTGATAACCGATTTAAACCCTCCATATCCTTTTCCCCTCCCTGAAGGAGATTAAAATCCTTCAGGGAGGAAATCTTTTTTTTAATCAGCCGTTACTGGTTTCCCCGCCCCGGACTTAAAAAAAATATAGTCTTTCTCTTGACTTTTTTATACAAGTGGCCTATTATTACAAACAGTCGCGGTAGTATGGTTTTCTTCAGCTTGCATCGGTCAGGGTACTTTAATTTCATATGTCAAATATTTGATGACCCACTCTTCCTCAATGGGGGGGTTGAAAATAGATAACCTGTAAATGACCGAATAATTCTATTTTGTACATTTATCAGGGGAGTATGCTATGCACGCCTCCAGTTGTTATTTTGTGTAATTCCCGCTATTTTCGGAGAGATAGGTGATAATAGTCCTTTTATTCCTGGTGCTGCTGCTGTCCCTTGCGATCCACTTATCATACCTTGCCAGATATATCCAGTCACGTAGACCCGAACTGCTGCAGAAGTATATCCTTACCACGATAAGTAACGTTTTTATTTCGGCCGCCCTGATCTTCGTGGCCCTGTATAAGCCGGAACAGATTCAAAAAATCAAATTCCCGCTCATGATGTGGATACTGAACGGCTTCATTATGGTGTTGTCGTTAATAACACAGATCACCATTTTGAGAAGGCTATACCAGCGGTCAAAATTGCCGGAGAATTATCATTATAATTTTTTCGGGAAAAAAGTTTTGCATCCTTCGGTGGTCAAGCCTGGTGAAGTGGCCGCATTTTTCGCGACCATCCCCATCTTTCTCTTTACCGGGGCCTATTTCTTTGCGAAACTGATACGGTTTTTTCTCTAACAGTGCCTGAAAAACTCCATTCATGGAATTTTTGCCGACGCATTTTGCGCTCTGATCAACGTCGGCATTCGGACATCGTGTCCAGCACAGGTCGGTTTTGGGAAGTGAAATAATAAAACCTTACGTTTTTCCCGGCAACCGTCTCGAAAAACGGCGATACATCCATGTATCCCTTCGTCCCGATTGTATCGAGACTAATAAAATGGCCGTATATAATATTTTTGTAAATTTTTTAGTGGAAATTTTTTAACATAAATGTTATTATGTATCAAAATGGTTAAACAGTAACCTTAATTAATTGAAAACATCGTTCAGGGGAGGAAGCTTCAATGGCGTTAATTACCAAAAATGTAAGAGAACATGCGGAAAAATGCAAGGCATGTGTTTTGCAGAAAATGAGGAAGTATCTGGAAACAAGCATGCAGGGCGGAGGGAAGACGGCTGTCGATAAGGATACAGCCAAGCAAATGCTGAAACTGACCAACGTCCTGGAGAAAATCGGATGCAACCTCTGCCCGTATAAAGGTGACTTTGAAAAGATATACGGCGTTACGCCGGTTGAGTACTTTATCGAGAAAGAAATGACCGAGATGAATATCAAGTATTAGTATTCATCGAACATCGTGGTGAAACAGCAGAACACCCGCCACTGGCGGGTGTTCTGATTTGGATCAATGATTTTTTAAAGGTTTTACTGAGCAGCAATCTGTCGGCCCGGCAACCGGTTATTCCATCAGTTTTGTTTCCTGGTCGGTGGACGAATCATAGCGGCGCGGGATCATCATAAAGATTATCAGGTTGGTAACCGCCAGAATGGCGGTCATGGTTATAACGATAAGTACCAGCATCTGGTTCTTGATCTTGTCAATATTTATCAGATTAACGCCTATGATAAAGGACCCCCACTGCTTGCCGTAAAGCCGAACCGGCGCCCCTATGTTCCAGATCATTTCGCCGGTGTCCCGCTTGTACAGCTTTTTAATGGCGCTATCGCCGTTATAATCCAGTATTTTTTTTATTCCTTCAAAGGCGGAAAATTTCCGCTGTGACCTGCTGTATATAACATCGCGGGCATAATTGTTTGTCGGCGGATGCGAATATTTCGAATTATGGATCGGGACATATCCGTTTTTATCCATTAATATGGCGAATTCCACCTCTGTGTCGAGGAGAAACTGGTCTTCGATTCCCTGCATCCATTTTGTAAAAACAGCGGTAAAGCGGGTCGTGTATTTCTTAGGATTGGTCCCTGGAATCTCTATATAATTCTCGTCGAATATATCTTCTTTAGAAAGCATATTGTTTTTTATCATGAAGTACATGATTTCGCTCATCGCCCTGGAACCTGTCATGGCCTCAATACGGCACTTTTCGTAGAGCTGGTTTTCAAGGTTGCTGAAAATCTTATAGATAATCAGATATGACCCGAGACATGACATCAGGCTGAAGGCTATAGCTAAAATGATTTTTCTTCGTAAGCTCATAGTGTACTCTGGTTAATTAAAGTAGGAATCTTACAATAACATTGCACGATCATCTGGCACAAATATTACATATATTCACTATATTGTCTATTATAATTTTCTCCCGTTGGTTATTTGCAGTTAATAGTGAACCGTTTTATCACATAACGGACCTATTGGTTATCCCTCTATGCTGTCTTTATCAAAATGAATCATTAATTGAAATTGTACTTTACGAAATCACTATTTCTGGTTATTTTTGCATCACGGAAAACTGTAGTTTCGCGCCATTGGGCCGCAATTTTATTGTTTTATATTGACAATTATTGCATAGTTGCTAGTCTGGCTAAAATGCTATAAAGGGCATGGTAACTTAAATGTCATTATTCAGACCCAATATCGAAAAGTTAATCAGTGAGAATAATATACCCGGCCTTATCAAATGCACTACCAACCGAGACCCCGAAATAAGGCTTAAAGCTTTTCTTACCCTCGTCAGCAGGGATGATAAAAACGAAGAGATCATCATGGCGTTGCGTAAAATGAAAAATGACCGTGATGTTCGTGTCAGAAACGCAGCCATCCTCAAGCTGGCCGAAGCCGGTGACGATGGCATCCTTGACGATCTTCATTCCATAATGGTCGAAGGGTCCCAGAATGACAAGATCGATGCCCTCAGGATCCTTGCAGACCGCGCAAAAATAGATGCCCAGGCGTCCAGCCTCATCGTCCTTGCTCTGAACGACAAGAAAGGAATGGTGCAGCTTGAAGCTATTCGGACCATGGGCGCTCTGAAGGACCATACTTCGATAGTGCACCTCGAGGAAAAACTTCATGATACACGGCACCAGATCCGCCTGGAAGCAGTAAAGGCCCTCGGGAATATTGAGTCGGATGATGCAATAGAGCTCCTTATCGGCTCCCTGACTGATAACAAGCTCGAGATACGGCGCGCGGCCCGCGAGATCATGGATAGCATCGGCACTGATAAGGCCAAAAAGGCCCTCAACGACGCGCCTTTGATGATGATGGTAAAGAGGATGAATGAAGGCGTCGCGTCCAAAGTGGACGCCCTCACGTATATCGGCAAGCACAGGTTTGTTGACGCCCTGCCGCTGGTTCACAAGGCGACGAGCGATGAATACAAGAACGTGCGCTTCGAAGCAGTCAAGGCCCTTGCCCAGATGAGGGACAGAGGCTCCATTAATACCCTGGCCCGCATGATAAATGACCCGTACTTTGACATCAGGCTGGAAGCGGTGAAGGCGCTGGAGCGGATAATTGACCCCGCTTCCCTCAAGCCGCTTGAGAAAGCCAAGGAAGACCTTAATAAGAGCGTCAGGGAAGAGGCAAAAAAGGCATACTACACCATCCAGACCAAGCTGGAAGATTCAAAGAAGTAATACAAGGATCTGGAACAATGGGAACAGACAAGGCGGCCGGAAGAACCCGGGCGCCTTTTTTATTATGACAGGTTAAATTACGGTGGTGCCGCCGTCAACCACGATGGTCTGGCCGGTGATATAGCTTGAAGCCTCTGATGCGAGAAAGAGGACCGGGTGGACCGCCTCGAGGGGCTCTGCTATCCTGCCCATGGGGATGCTCTTCACGACATGGTCGTGGATATCCTTGTTTGACCAGAAGGGCTTGCTGAAGTCGGTGCGCACCATGCCCGGAGCCACGGCATTGACTTGTATGTTGAACATGGCCAGTTCCGCCGCGAGGACCTTTGTCATCATCTCCACTCCTGCCTTCGCAATGCCGTAAATACCCAGGCCCGGCGATGCCTTGCGGCCGGCAATCGATGACAGGCTGACGATTTTTCCTTTTTTCGCCTGCTTCATGATCGCTGCGGCTTTCCGGGAACAGATGAATGTGCCCGTCAGGTTTGTCTCGATTATTTTCTGCCATTGCGCAATTTCGGTATCCGCCGTTGAGGGCGTCATCAGGTTCATGCCGACATTGTTGATCAGGACGTCAATACGGGAAAACCTGTTCATCACCTCTTCGAAGAGCCGGTTCACATCCTCCTCTTTCGCTATGTGGGCCGCCACCGTGAACAGGCGGTCGCCGCCTCCCAGGGAAGCGGTAGCGGCGTCGAGGTTTTCCTTCTTGCGGCCGCAGATCACGACCCTGGCCTTTTCCTCGATGAGCTTTCTGGCCAGTTCCAGGCCGATGCCCCGGCTGCCGCCGGTTACGACCACAATCTTCCCTTCCAGGCCATAGGTGATGTTATTCATTTCATGTCTCCTTTTACTTTCAATTTGCCTGAGTCCGGCAGGCATTGCGGCATGGGCCGATTCCATCATGACCGGTTTTGTTGTGACAGGGCTGTCACGGTTGTTGATGCCATGATATATCCCGAGTCTGACAGTATGTCAAATTAAAAAACAACTCGAATTGGAAACACCCTGTGAGGATCAACCGGCGTCCGGAGCGTTACCTGTTCCATCGGGCGCTCCCGGCTTCACCGGAGGCACCAGATATTTCTGCGGTATAACTGCCAGTATGACGAGGAGAGTGAAGCTCAGTATTATTATCATGATGGTCACGGTAATGATAACCATCTGGTTTTTTATGATGTCGATCCGGTGCAGGGATATACCCACCAGGTATGCCCCCCAGTGCTTGTCGCGGAACTTGACCGGAGTGCCGATATTCCACATGCTTTCTCCAGTGTCGCGTTCATACAGGTACTTTACAGTGCCTTCGCCGCGGTACTGCAACACCTGCTTGATTTCAGGCTTGTCGGCGAAATTTCTTTTTGAGCGGCTATATAAGAGGTTTTTATTCCGGTCAGCATCGGGCGGACGGGAATACTTGGAGTTGTGCGTCGGCACATATCCGTTTTTATCGATCAATATCGAAAACACCACGTCCTCGTCGTTGAGAAACTCGTCCTCGAACTTCTGGATGTAGCTGTCGAAGATGGCATCGTACTGGGTGCGGTATTTCTGCGGGCTGGTGCCTGCTATGGGGACATACACGGTATCCATGATCTGATCGGCCGTAAGCTGGTTGGTGTGCACCATAAGTTCCATGAATGTGTTTATAACCTTGGCGCCGACAAGTGCCTCGATACGGCATTTCTGGAAAAGCTGTTCCTCGGTCTTGTCGAAAATTTTCGTTACTATAATGATGGAGCCGACAGAGAGGATGAGGCATAAGCCGATGATTATGATGAGCTTCTTCTTGAGGTCCATGGTTTACTATGACCGTTTTTTTTTATCATTTAATAGAGTAATACTTATCAATGACATTATAACCGGAGGGAGTTTAAAAGTAAATAAAATAATCAGATGGCTTTGCCAAAATGTTTGTTTTAATTAAAAACAGTGAACTCTGTTTACATCGGAACAGGTGTGTCAGAGTAAGGGTTTAAGCGCTGTAAAAATCAACCGGGAACCTTCGGAATTGACATGGAGCTCGTCTATTGAAATGGTATTGATGTCAATCCCCGGCCGGAAGGGGTCAACAATGGTTACGTTATCGAACGTGGCGGCCGTTTCCCGGTAAATGGCATTGTACCGGTCCACATTCTTCGGGGCATGGGGGCTTTTCCTCGTGTATTCATCCGTCGGCGGCAGGATCGGGATCAGTATGATCCTGGCGGAAATCTTTTTTGCGCGTTCGAAAAATGCCATGATATTGGTCCGGAACTGCTCCGGCGCAACGTCCGTTATATCGGGATTCCTGATCCGTCTCTTTTTCACGTATTCTATATACTTTTGCCTGAACCGCGGCGGCATATATCTGCTGATTATGGTAAATTCCATGCCCCTCTTGTCAAAGAGGCGCGGCGCAGCTTCAGCCATTCCCTGCTGCAGTATAACGATGTCGGGCATATATGTTTCAAGCAGGTCGGCGCCGCCGCCTCCTTCCGTGACCAGCCGCGTGGATGTGCTTCCGCGAGCGGTTCGATCGATGATGTCATAGGCGGGGAACTCACGCTTCAGCATGTGTATCCACGTTTCCTCATACGCTATGCCATTGCGGGGCATGGAAACCGAATCGGCTATGATGATTATTTTTTTCTGTTTCATACTGTCGTGACGGTTGCTGCATCGAATTGTATGCCCTTGTAGATGGCAGTTTGAATGATGTCAAATAGTTTGTTGACAAATGGATAAATTGTTTGTATTAGAATACTAGGATTTTCTTACCCGACAATGAAATCTTTCCTCAACCGGAGAATCACATGGAACTGACGAAAAACGAAAAAATCATGAAATATGCCGGACTTCTCTATGCCGTGATTTTCATCGTCGCGGTCCTGGTCTTTATCTGCCTGCCGGGGCCGATGTTTGCCGTAATGAATGGTTTTTCAATAACCTTTTTTCCGTCGCTGCCGCTCGCGTCGGATTCCGGCAAGTTCTGGCTTTCCCTGACTGTGTCCATGATGGCCACCATTACGGTATTATCCATTTTCATCTATAAAGACATCAGGAAAAACTACCGGATGGCCATCCCGCTGGTGACGGCAAAGTTCACTTCCTCACTTTTCGGGCTCGGATTTTTCATTGCTGGATTTGCCTGCTCCGGGAGCGGGTGGAACACCCTGGCGAACCTCATAATACTTTTTTCCGATTTTCCACTCGGGGTGATAATGCTGGTGCTCTACCGGCTGGTGAAAAAGGAACAGGCCTGATGAGTAAAACAATAATCGTCGGCGCCGGGATAAACGGCCTCCTGCTGGGGGCTCTTCTCGCCCATGACGGCGAAGAGGTCACGGTCTTCGAGAAAAACAGCCATCCCGGTGGCAGGGCATTTATGTACGAGTACGGCGGGTACGTGATGGACTACGGGGTGCACCTCACGCGGTTCGGCCCGGAGAGCTCCCTGGCGAAGATCATGAAGAGGATCGGCTCTGAGGTCGCGTTTCGCAAACTCGGCCTTTCCTATGTCATTGACCAGAATGGCAAGAAGGTCCTCTTCCCCACCAGCCCGGACGGTATCTTCAAGAGCGGCATGTTTACCTTTCTCGAGAAAATCAAGCTCATCGGCCTGCTCCTGAAAATAAAGAAGGGCGCCCTCAACGAAGGCTACATGGACGTGTCTCTCCGCGACTGGCTGAACCTGAACAGGATCACCGGGGGTGTTCGCCGTTACCTTGAGCTTATCAGCGCCTCGGTGATGGTGTGTCCATTTCTGGAGAAGACTTCTGCCGGGGAGATGTTCCGCAATCTGCACAAGGTCTTCGTTACGGGCCATTCGGCGGAGTATCTCGCCGGCGGATGGAAGCCGGTGTACCGGACCCTGATCGGAGAAATCGAGAAAAAAGGGACGATCCATTACGGCGCGAAGGTGGATTCGGTGCTGACGGCAAGGGGAAAAGCCGCCGGCGTCGTAGCGGGCCGTAAAAAATACACTGCCGACCGCGTCGTGATCAACCTTCCGGTGCAGGATATCTTCGGCATCCTTCCGGAGGAAAAGTTCGACCGGGAATACGTCAAGCTGTGCAAGACCCTCGTCCCCACATCGGGCATATTTTTCGACATCGCCCTGAAGAGCAGGGTGGGGGACTACGACGGGCTCCTGTACACCTACAACCCCATGACCTACGGCATGATCACATCGAACCTGGCGGACGGCCTTGCTCCGGAGGGCGGCCAGCTCCTCACCATGTTCTACCCGACGACGATGGAGGATGTGCGCGACAACAACCTGCGCATGCAGCGGAAAGAGGAGCTGTGGCAGGCCATTAAGAAGTATTTTCCGGCCATCGAGGACCATATACTCTGGAAGCGGGAAACTTCCCTGAAGATGGTTGACGGGGCGCAGGTCAACATCAGCCAGACGGAACACCGGCGGCCGGGCGTTGCGGTGCCCGGGTTCTCGGACCTGTACCTTGTGGGCGATTCCATAGCAGCTCCCGGTGCAGGTGGAGACGTGGGCAACGAATCAGTGCCGATTGCTTATTACGTGATTACCGGGAAAAAGCTGTAGTGACTGACGGGGGACGCAGGTTTTACAGGGTCCGCTCCGCCTCCTCGGTGTCATACTTTAAATTTAACCGTTCGGCCAGAGTTTCCAGTATCAGGAGGGGCGGGTTCTTTACCCGCGAAGACGAATAGTCAACGGCCGTAATGGCTTCTATCATCCTTTCAATAACAGTGCCGGCGCCAGGGTTCAGCACCTTGGCGGCAATGAAAGCCTCACGTTTTTTCCCGTTGTAGTTAATCTGGATAGTATCCCTGCACATAACTCCACGGTATCCGTATGCGGCCTCTATGGAAAGGTGCGCCATTGAGTTGTCTTCGCCGTGCAGGTATGATTTTACAAGCTTCAGTTCCATAATGCCTCATTGCGTAGCCGCTATCTCCTCCACCAGGGCGGAGAAGAGGGTAATGATGTCAGTGTTGGATTTGCGCAGATTGGCGCAGAGCTGACTGGCAACGGCCCTGGTAATGGCCAGTCCGGCAACAGGGTTTTCATCTCCGAACTTGATGAAATCGTCCCGGTTGATGACGAGGCATTCGCAATCGGTCTGGGCCACAACCGAGGCGGAACGCCGGTCATTGTCTATGAGGGCTATCTCCCCGACGTTGATGCTGCCCAGGTCGGCGCTCAGCGTTGTCACGGTATATTGTTCGTTCTGGAGAGTATTTTTTATGATATCAATTTCGCCGTTCAGGATGATGAAGAGCTCGTCGCCGTAGTCCCCTTCGCGGATGATGACCTTGCCTTTTCGATACTGCCGCCGGGTGCACATGCTGGCGATTTTTCCAAGCACCTCCATGTCGTTCTCAAACATGGAGAAGAAGGAAACCTGCCTGATCTTATCCAGTATGATGTTGCCGCTTTCGGTCTGTTCTATGGTACGCTTAAACAACGGCATGTTCTATACCTTTTCCCGGTAGTTTTTGGGGGCCCTGTTTCCTCCCCTCGATGATGATGGCCCTGCTGTACCTGTTGATCACGTAGTCCGTGGCGGGATTGATTACCGGCAGGTTGGCCATGAGCTGCTTTACCACTTTCAGGTTGTCCACGAGCTTTGATATGTCAGGCGTTTTCTGCGCGTCCCTGATTGCTTCATTTTTACGGGTGAAGAAGTTCCCCGTGTTCTCGAGAATGCCGATCAGGATGGTCCTGTTCCTTCCCATGTAGTAATCATATAGCTCACCATAGGCTCTGCCGATGAATTTTCCCGGAATGTCCTGGGTGATGATGGAAACGTCCGCGTTCACGTTCAGGAGTTCGCTGATCACCTGGGATATGCCGCTCCCTGCCGAGGCGTTGGCGAGTATGGACCGGTTGAATTCGGTTGACAGTATTATTTCGTCGCAGTTGGAAAACCTCAGATAGCGCTCGAATTTTTCATCAAGGATCTCGGCGCAGGTGTACACGGTTTTTGATATCGATTTGATGGTAATGATGGTCATGACGGTTCGCGAGTCCACTTCCTGCACTGAACCCTGCACCAACCGGTCGGCGAAGACGATTACCCGCGCCGCATGCTTGAGGTTGGCCCTGCTGAGGACCCGTTCATCTATGTAATCGCCGCGTATGAAATTAATATGGGCGAACCTGCTGTCCGATTTGAGGTTCTGCACATCTTCCGGGTCAGCGGTATTTATCAGGACGAACTCCGACGGGAGGAAGTCCCTGTTCTTTTCCATGATACTGTTGAGGACTTCGGCCATGTCACGTTTCCATCCGCAGATGATAAAATGATTTTTAAGATTCAGTTCCTTCAAGCCGCGACCCTCCTTTAACTGTTGCTCAATCAGAGCTGATGCGATATTACCGGTTATGACGCCGACGAGCGAAACTCCGAAAAACATCAACAGAATGCCCGTGAGGCGGCCGGCGTTTGATTTCGGATAATAATCCCCATACCCGACCGTGGTGGATGTGACGAAGGCCCACCACACCGCGTCCTTAAGCGACCTGATGTTGCTCGAATTACCCGCATCCTCGACCATTTTGCCATTTTCCTGTTTGAAGAAAACGTATTTGCTCTCAAAATAATATACAGCCACCGACAGCACCGACAGAAATATAGATGCCGCCAGAAATAACTTAAAGAAGAAGTTCCGGGTCACCTTCATGAATACATAATGTATTGTTTTACTTTGCCAGACGGCGAGGCCGGCTATTTTCTCCTTTACAGAAAAGGTGGCTCCGGGAATTACATTCCCGGCGTTTTTCCTGATCTGATGGTACAGGTTTATAAGTTTCAGTTTTAGCATATAGTAGTAGAGTAATTGAAATATGGATATATCCGGTTATATTGTCGAAATAATCGGGTTAATAATTAAGATAGTTTTACAGAAAATCAGCAAATAAAAAAATAGATCCTCCAACCCGCAGACCTCACCCCCTCAATCCCCCTCTCCCGCAGGGAGAGGGGGAAGCCCGGGAAAAGCAATTTTTACTAGTAGCCCTCTCCTGTGGGAGAGGGCGCGCCAGAGGCGGGGTGAGGTCCGTGAGTTAATATTAATAAATACAAACTAGCTTGACGTTGTACTGGTTTTTCGATTATATTGATTATAGAGTTGGAGGCCCCTATGATATGTCCCCGTTGTAAAAAGACAATGGTAAAAGAGAGCAGGGAAGGCGAGGAGATACTTGTCTGTAGGTCCTGTGACGGAATGTGGCTTCACAAGCACCAGCTCAATAATCTCCTGAAAGAAAGCGGCGGAGACGTCGAGCTCTGCTCGTACAACACGCTGCCGGATGACGACAGACGTCCCATAATCAAGTGCCGGGAGTGTCCCGATTCAGTAATGCTGAAGATCCATTTTCTCGAGTATTCTGATATCGTTATGGACCGGTGTCCTTCGTGCGGATCCTACTGGCTTGATAAAAATGAGCTGGTCAATATGCATAAGTATATCAAGCAGGTGGAAGAGGGGAGCCGCAAGGTGAATGATGTAACCGCCTATGACCTGCTGGCTAAGATGAGCCGGATCGCCTATACGATATTTCACTGACGTGTCGTCGAAAATTTCTTGACGAAACGCTCTGGTTTCTGGAGTGATCGGCAATCGTGATCTACGTGGGGATGATTGCCGATGGGAAACATTTACAGGAAATTAACCGGCCTGCCGAGGGATTTCATACTATTCATCATGGCGATCGCTCTTATCGGCTTCTCGCAGAGCGCCATTAACTCGGTATTCAACAACTATCTTAATGAGATATTCCACATCAGCAACAACCAGCGCGGCATGCTGGAGCTTCCCCGCGAGCTGCCCGGTTTCCTCGTCGTCTTTTTTTCAGCTCTTTTCTTCTTCATGAGCACGAGGCGCCTCGCCGCCTTCGCCAATCTTCTCGCCGCCGTCGGGATCGCTCTGGTCGGCCTGATGTCCCCGACCTATTCCATCATGCTGGTCTGGCTCCTTCTATACAGCATGGGGCAGCATATATTTCTGCCCCTTAACCAGAGCCTGGGTATGGATTTTGCCAGGGAGGGTAACATAGGGAAACGCCTCGGACAGCTGACCGGCGCCATGAATATCGCGGCCATAGCCGGGAGCTTTCTTATTTTTATCGGATTCAAATACCTGCATTTTAGTTTCGCCGTTTCCTTTGTCATCGCCGCCATCGGATTTTTCTGCGCTTCGGCGCTCCTTTTTCTCATGAAGCCGGGCACTTCGCATCCGGCAAAGACAAAATTTACAATGAGGAAGGAATACCGCCTCTTTTACTGGCTGAACATACTCTTCGGCACGCGGAAGCAGATTTTTCTCACCTTCGCGCCCTGGGTGCTGATAAAAATATTTGACCAGAAGACCGAAATGGTCGCCACCCTCCTCACTGTCGGCGGCATTGCCGGCATTTTTTTCAATCCCCTCCTGGGGAAGGCCATCGACCGGCTTGGTGAGCGGCGGATCCTGATGGCAGAAGCGGCCCTCCTTATCATCGTGTGCGCGGGCTACGGATTTTCGAAATCCCTGTTCAGTGAAACGATGGCGCTCTATGTAGCCTTTGCCTGCTTTGTGGCAGATCAGCTGCTGATGTCGGTGGGGATGGCCCGTGCGACATATTTAAAGAAGATAGCGGTGAAGCCGGAGGATGTTCCGCAGACCCTCACCATGGGGGTGAGCATTGATCATATATTCTCCATATCCATCGCCCTGGTGGGCGGAGTGATATGGGATGCAGTGGGATATCAGTATGTTTTTTTGATTGGAGCCGTCATCGCGCTGGTAAACCTGTTTTCAGCGTCACGGGTCAAGTCTGGTGCTGAAAAAACGGCGGGGCTGGCAGGCGGGAAAGAGGTGCCCCCGCCACAGATAACAGAGGACTGACAGGCATTGGTATATTATTCTTGACTTGCAGCTTGAATCATGTAACTTGAGGTTGTATATATAATCAAACATAAGCAAATGTCATATTTTAAAAAATTACGACTTTCCCGGTTTAAAAACTGTCTAATATATGACAGAGAAAAAAAGAACTGCCGCGTGTTTAAATCATGCTGCAAGAACAATAATAGAGGGAGTAGGTATATGAGATCATTCGTTATTCTGACAGCAGCGCTGCTTCTATCACTGGCCGGATGCGTTACCATGCCGGATCCGGTGCCTGTCGATTACCTGGCGGAAAAAACGGCGGAGCAGGACAAGGTCCTGGAGAAACTGGAAAATAGCGTAATCGCCAAAAACCAAGAGGTGAAAACACTGAAGGAAAAGGAACAGGCGGCAGAGCAAAAAGTGAAAGTCGAAAAGGGAAGGCTGGAGATTCTTAAGGATGAAAGGAAGCTTCTGGATGAAAAGAAGAAGCAGTACCAGATGGAAAATGATATAACCAACTTCGATGAGAGCAACAGGCAGATAGCCATAAAGGAAGCAGAAACCAGGACACAGCAAACGAAACTGGAACACATGACAGCCGCGTTTGAACTGGCCCGTGCCCAGAGAGAGGTAGGCGAGACGGAATTGGCCGTCATGGTGGCTGAGATGAATTATGAGAAATCAAAGATAGCCAGGGAATACCTGGTGAAGCGCTACGTGGCAAACACAGCCGTCGAGCAGGACAAGAAGAACAAGGCCGCCAATCCGGATAAATATGATGAAAAGTATCGCGCCTATCTGGAGAAGCAGCGTGAAAACCTTGTGGATAGACGCAATGCCAGGGACGAGGCTTCGCTGAAGTTAAAAATAGCTGAAGATAAGCTAAAAAAATAAGGAAGCAGAGCGATGAAAAAAAAGTATAGTTATTTTTTGATAGCCGCAGTCTTCACGGCAATGACACTGCTCTGGCTGGCGGCGCCGGCCGGTGTGCAGGGTGCCATCCTGTATTCTGCCGGGAAGTATAACAAGCTCTACAATGAAAACGTCGCGCTGCAGCTCGAGCTGGATTCGCTCAAGCGGCAGTACGGGAACGACAAGGCAAATCTTGAATCCACAATAAGCGACCTGAACAGCAAGATCGCCAGCCTGGACAGGGAGCTGGAAAATCTCCGGAAGCAGCAGGAAGACGAGCGGAAAAACGCAGCCAGCCGGATAAAAGAAATGGAGAACATGACCGACCTCCTGAAGAAAAAGGGCGGGGACCGGGAACAGCAGCTGATCGAGGAGAACCGGAAGCTCCAGAAACGCTGCGAGGACGACCTGGTGAAACTCCGCGATGACCTCGTCAAGGAGCGGCAGAAAAACCTTAAAGAGCTCTCGGCCCTGCGCAATGAATACGAGAAAAAGATAGATGATCTGAAAAAGGAAATCGCCAACCTGAACAACGAACTGTCGAATCTCAAGAAGCTTAACGAGAAGCAGAAAGAGGAACTGGCCCGGATGGAGGACCAGGCGAAGGAGCTGGAAAAGCAGCTCGCCGATGAAATCAAAAAAGGCGATATCAAGCTCAAGCGCTTCCACGATAAGCTCATCATAAACATTGACGACAAGATTTCTTTTGATTCGGGGAAGGCCGATCTGAAGAAAGAGATCATGCCGGCACTGGTTAAGATATCTGTGATACTGAACAATTTCCCCGAATACAAAATAATCGTCGAGGGGCATACGGATAACGTGCCTATAAGTACCAGCAAGTTCAGGGACAACTGGCAGCTTTCCACTGAACGGGCACTGTCGGTCCTGAACTATATCCTCAGGGATAAGAGGCTGAATCATGCGCGTTTCAGCGCGGCCGGGTACGGGGAGTATAATCCCATAGTGCCTAACGATACGCCGGCGAACCGCGCCCTCAACCGTCGTGTCGATATTGTTGTCGTTCCGCGTCTTACCAGCAAGTGACGCTTTTTCCTTGACTGGAATGGCTGGACAGGGTATAGTTAACCCGGAGCCTGCAGACAGCATGAGGCTCCGGGCGGATAACAGGTATCCCCATCCAACCCGGTCATGGTATGAACAGTAAAGAAGAGATAAAAAGAATCGAACGTCGCGCCAGGGCCCTGCTGACCAGCAAGGAGATACCGCCGCACAAGCAGGAAGTAGTGCGCACCCTCATGAACAACAAGCAGCTCAAGCCCGAGGAAAAGTACCGGGCAATCATCGAGCTTGTCGAGTCCTGCCCTGATAAAATAGCGGTGCTGTATCACGATGAAGGTGTCAGGCCTGAGCCGGCAAAAAAGAAAAAGGCGCCGCTGCAGGATGAAGCGCGCAAGCAGGCCGTGGAACTGGCGTCAGCCCCTACAGAGACCTCCTACTACGTTGATGACCTGTACCGCAAATACAGTTCATTAAAGTTTTTCCGGAAACGGATCCTCGTCCATCGCAACAACCGCTTCGGCATTGGCTTCAGACGGCGTCTTGTCCCGACCAAACAGCTGATAAAGGTCATGAATTACCTGGCGGGGGTCCAGAGCGGCATCACGGGCAGGCTCGTGGTGCTCATGATGGAAATCATAAAAGACCCTGCCGAGGAAGATCCCCTTGTTTTCAACCTTCTCCGCCTTGTCAGGAAATGGCTTGCCGAGACGCCCCTGATCCACCTGAAATACGATGTTGTAAAGTGGATGGAACGCCCGCAGTTCGACCGGGAACTGAAGGCCTGGGTTTCCTGGTTTTATTCATTCCTGAAGCTGGAAGGGGATCTGCGTGAAAGAATAATACTGGAGACGGAGATCAGGCTCCGCTCCCTGGAGGAGCTCCGCAAGGAGGAATTGATCAATGGTGAACCGGAGGCTTTCCGACGTGAAAAAGAAAAGCGCAATCTGGCAAAGGAAAAGCAGATATATGAATATATGATGAACCTGAGGTCGTTCCTGCCTATCGACGTAAAGCAGGATTGCCTATTATCAAAGCGTTTGAAGCAGGACTTCGGCATTGGAAGCCTCGCGGAACTCCTCATGGCGATAGAGGAGGCGCTGGTGTTTCAGCGCCCGGTCACCCGGGAACAAATCATGGAATATTACAGGATTGAAGCGCCCTTTGTGAGCATCGTCGCCTGGGACTACAGCGAGGAGTACCTGATCACCGTCGGTAAGGACGCGGAGTCGCTGCAGAAGAAAAAACGGGAATCCCTGCGGAAGGTCGCCGAGCCGTACGAGACCCTGGCAAAGCTGCTCCGCCATGATGACGAGGGGAGGAACCTGCTTTTTAAAGGCGTTGAAGACCAGTGGCGCTATATCGACAAAAAGCACCATGATCCGAGGATGGCATATAACGAAAATTTCATCGCCTTCCTGGATGCCCTGGTGCAGTATTTCAAGAACATGTATCTCCCCCTCCTGGAAGGGACCACAATCGTGTTCCGTGATATGGGAAGGGAAGAGCATGAGGGAGCGCTTTTTTCTTTTGACTACTTTGAAAAGCATCTGAACCTTTACAACAAAATACTCGATGAGATGCATTTTTTCAGGACCAACAATCCGACCCTGGCGTTGAGCAGGGAGGAAGCTAAAAGGATAGCGAAAAACCTCTCCGGCAAGCAGACGGAGATGGGCCGTTTTATACGCTTTATCGGCGACTGCTTCTATCTTATCGGCAGGGATCTGCAGGCGGTATACGACCAGCACCGCCGGTGGGCCGCCGGCAGGACTGCTCTTACCGGGGCGGAGCCGGCGCGGGAGCCCCTTAAAAACAGGGTGTCTGACGAAACAAGCGAATGGGGGCGACCGATCCCCTTCCACGATTGCGTGATACTGGAAGTGAAAAATGGCTCCGGTGTCTCAAAGGAACTGACGGGTAAAAGGGTGATAGAGGATTCACTCTATGACGGCGTCTTTGTCCGCATGAATGCCTTTGCCTATCAGGTTGCGTATGAATGCATGAGCGAGCGGCTTACTGAGGACCTCGAAGAAAGGAAGAGCCTGCTGAAAAAGATTGAAGACGCCCCGTCATAAAATTGTTCTTGCCTAAAAGCGGCTTATCCTAATCCTCGCTTCTATTATCTTGACACCACTTGGTATTATAATGCAATTCATTCCGGAAACATCAGGAAGGCCCCGGGAAAAAAAATTTTTCCGCCGTTTTAAAAGTGAGGGGGGTTACAGGGACATCCTGACCATTGCCATCCCCCTCATATTTACCACTGGTTCGTGGGCCCTCCAGAATTTTATAGACCGCATGTTACTAAACTGGTATGACACTGAAGCAATGGCGGCATCGATGCCTGCCGGGATGCTTAATTTTACTATAGTGAGCCTTTTCATGGGTACCGTCAGTTATGTGAGCACCTTTGTGGCGCAATATTACGGATCGGACCAGAATGAAATGATGGGGAAGGTCCTGTGGCAGGCGTTGTACATATCGGTCATATCAGGCATTATAATAATGCTCATCTTCCCTTTCTCCGACAGTATTTTTACGCTGGTCGGTCATGCGGGAAAAGTGAAGGATTATGAATCAGCATATTTCCGCATTTTATGTCTGGGCGCTATTCCCCTGATCGCTTCATCGGCAATGTCAGGTTTTTTCTCGGGCATCGGCAAGACCTGGATCATCTTGATTGCCAATTTTGCAGCAACGGCGGAAAACATTATCATGGATTACCTGCTGATCTTCGGAAATTTCGGCTTTCCACGGATGGGCATCGAAGGGGCGGCCATAGCTACGGCGCTTTCAGCTTGTGTTTCTTTTGCCATCTATGCGGCTTTACTGTTCCGCCCCTCATATAATGAAACATTTAATACGGTAAGGGGATGGCGGCTGAATCCAAGGCTTTTCAGGCGCCTCATACGTTACGGTCTTCCCAATGGAATCCAGTTTTTTCTCGACATGTTGGGAGTAACCATATTCCTGCTGATAATCGGACGCCTTGGAACAGACAATCTTGCCGCCACCATTATTGCTTTAAACGTGAACACGTTCGCATTTATGCCGATGATAGGTCTGGGGATTACGGTATCAGTGCTGGTCGGCCAGTACCTGGGAATGAATAATCCGGAGCAGGCGGAGTACTGTGTCTACTCGGGCCTTCACCTGGCGATTGCTTATATGGGAATAATCGCGCTGCTGTATGTATTTACACCGGGACTGTTCCTCTACTTCTATGCCGCCGGCACAGACACTGAAAAATTCAGGAACATTGCCGAACTGGCAAAGGTGTTGCTTCGCTTCGTTGCGCTATATTGTGTTTTTGATGCCATGAATATCATATTTGCATCAGCAATAAAAGGAGCGGGCGATACCCATTTCGTCATGAAAGCCATTATCATACTTTCTATTTTTGGCCTGGTAATCCCCACCAGCGCAGCGCTATTTTTTCTGGATCTGGGAATTTACACCGGATGGACAATCCTTACCGTGTACGTCATGCTCCTCGGGACCGTGTTCATGCTCCGTTTCCTGGGGGGGCGGTGGAAAAGCATGAGAGTCATCGATGAGGTTCCAGTGACGATACCTCCATCCAGACCGGAAGGAATGGCGGGCAGGCTTGAGGTGTAATTCTTGATGATGTTGTCTGCTGGATATTATCCTGGGGGGTGCCAAGAAAACCCTTGACTCAACTACGTTTTGGATAAAACACTTCGATTATTTTTGATCTTCGGCTGTCGTCTGCTGGCTCTCCTGGTCGGCTGCATCTTTTTTTTCCTGCTTGGCTTCCTGCTGTGCCAGGCGTTTCTTTTCTTCCTTCTCTACCCGCCACAGGTACATCCGCTCGGCGGTGCTACCGGTCATCTGCTGGGCAAGTTCCTCGATGATTTCATTTACCTGGAGGAGCTTCATGCGGGTATCATCATCGAAAAATTGTATATAGTCGGTTTTAAGCTCCAACACCAGCTGCCCGACCTGCATGATTTTAAATGAGAGCTCTGCGGACAGCTTCATTTCCATTTTCTGCTTCTGTGACTGGAACAGTGACATTAAAACTCCTCCGCGGGAATGATTAAGATATAATGGCCCTCTTAACGATTATCGTCAAGAAATAATTCAATTTTAGGTGTAAGATATACATTCTAAATGATTAAGACAATATAATTGATGAAATACATGTTATTTGTTTTATAATTATATAATAAAAAATAATCTTGAAATAATGATATATTTATATTATTCTCAATTTTGTTGCAATACTGGGTATAATCAGGATGAAATAAAACTATGAAAAGACCGATAATTATCTATTCTTTTATTGTGTTGATGGGTTTCATTTTTCTTCAGTGCGGCAGCATAGATGAAGATGAAAAGATAGTCCAGCCCAAGTACCACACTGCATCTAATGAAGGCTTATGGATTGATAAATCAGACACCCATGTTCCCATTATAACCGTAACCGGAAAAGATACCATTGATGTCCAGGTGCCTCTCAAACCGTCTAAGCGTCCTCTCCATTACATAGAGGCTATTGTTCTTGTGGACGGCAGCAGGGAGATAGAATCAAAAAGTATTTCTTTCTCTTTAAATGTAGCCCATGCTCAATTCAAACTCCCCGATCCGGAGAAAGGACAATATAAGATTGTTGTCAAGTGCAACCTTCACGACATGTGGATGGCCCCGGTGCTGATGCCCAAGAAAAAATAAGATTAAAGTAATAGTTTATCGATGGCAGGCGCGGCTGCGGAAGCGTACGTTTAAAACAGTGCCACAAGTAATTCAGAGTGCAATGGGATATCCCAATATATATACAGGAACCTTACATGAATGAAATGACCCGGACATTGTTGTTGATTGTTATGATAGTTATCGTGTCGTGTTCAGGCCAGATGGGCAAGATATTCCCTCCTTCGCTTGATGACAAGGGCGCTGCCAGGATGAATAGAGTCCACCATGATGATAAGGCTCTTGCACTGGTTAATAGAGATGCTCTCCTGCAATCTGTTATGGCTGAATTCAAGCCTCGGGGGATCAGCGCAGGTGAATACGACTACGGCGGTATACAAATTATCCTTGGAATGGCCCGGTGTCAAAATACTGACGACACCTACGGTATTTACTCGGCCCTGACGGCGATGCCGCGCGAGCGATGGGAATATAAACGAGGGGAGATGTCTTACCGGTCCCCCTATTTTGCGGGCTATAACGGCGAATATGTGTTTTGGATCACTTCGCCGACGAACCCGATGACCTATGCCGCATTTTATCGCCAGCACGGTGAAAAGATACTGGATCTATACGAAAAGCTCAGGACCCGGCCGGGTTGTTCCTATCACTGGAAGATACTGCCTGCCGAGAACCGCTTCGCTGATTCTGTTATCTACATAAGGTCGCGCGTAATCGGCGGTATCGATGTCGTTAACGCCTACGGAGCCACCTACCAGGCCCAGGCAAATGTGGCCCATATCTATGCGCAGAAACTGGATTCAGAACAGGAAGCAAAACGGCGTTATGGGAACATCGTAACCCAATTGGCGAAAATGAACAAGACCCTGACCGGATTCATCCCCATCCCCGGGACGCCACTGAAGGCTTGTCACTGGCAGGAAAAGGGGAGCGTCAGTGTACTATGCCAGTATCGATGGCTGATGTTCCTGTTGGTGGATATGCCGTCTGTGGATTATTCGGTAAATTTCATCAGGATTATGTTCAATAACATGATGAAGGTGAGGGAAGAAGCCATGCCTGCAAAGAAGTGAACGTTGTATGTGTATAGTTCTTCAAGAACAGATATGAAAAAACGGCCGCTTCCGCGGCCGTTTTTTATTTAATCTGCTTACTGGTTTACCTGCCGGTACACCGACATCGGCGTCAGGTTCTTGCCGGTACATATGTAGAGATTGTAATCGCTTCCCTGGTTAATGGAAAGAGTCGAAAAAATCTGCAGCATGTTGGTAGGATCATTCAAGCCTGTTGTACCGACCTGCTCAAAATCGGTTGCTGCTGTGGGATTGGTCACGCCAGACTTGGTCCTCCATACCTGAACGCCGCTGACCGAATCGAAGCCGATGTAGAGACGCGAGCCGTTGCGGATGACCATGGTGATGGAGTGGTTGGCGGCAGTACCCATGTTAGTGACGCCGCCTGTTTCCGCGACCAGCGACCATTCTCCCGATTCACATGTATTATTCGCTCCGGGCACGCATTTCCAGAGCTGGGGCTGACGGTTTGTATAGGAGCCGTCGGTACAGCCGGCCGTGGTATGGGCGGCTGTATCGAAATCTGTCCCGGAAGAGGCGACATTGCACGAGTTACGAATCATGTAGAGATTACCGTTGAAATCGGCAAAGCCCGGGACCGCCTTGTCCGCCGGTATGAGGTCGGCGATTTTTGTCAACTCTACGGAATACCGTTGATCGGTATTATACCATGCCGCGTCTGATGGAGTGATCATAGACCAATCATCGCAAACGTTGACTGCTGAGCAAACCCTTGGATTATTCGATGTTCCTCCGTTATCGACAGATGAACGAATAACCGCGCCATTATGGTTTGTGGCATTATGGCCCCCATTTGCGGCATAAATATATCCGTTAAAAATATAGAGTGAATCTACGCCAACCATCCACGCCCAGTTGGGACTGCTGTTGGTGTCATATTGGCCGCCCCCGCCAAAATAAGGCATGTGGTTGATGAAGAACCGGGCGCCATTCACACCGTCAGTCGCATCGCAGTTAGAGCCGGCAAGACAATTGCCTTCTGTGCTGGTAGTAAAATTTACTTTGCCGAAGTCAGGCGAATTGTTGGCATGGCCTGTGGCCTGTGTTTTTGCCATGCCAATGAATATCCTATCGCCGGTAATGTTAAAAGAAGACAGGCCCTGCGTTGCTGTACCGGTAATGGTGCCCAGATCAATATAATTGAAGCTCAGGGTTATGCCGGTACTACTTGAATAGTACAGGTAATTGAAATTGGCTGTTGTGCGGGCACCGCCCATTATGATATAGTCAGACGCCCCCAGCGTTCCGGAATTGAACACGCCCCGTCCGTCCTCGTTGTCCGGACCGCATCCTGTTGCCAGATTCCCACTATTCGTCGTACATCCGGTATGACCGATAGTAACATAGGGCGGTACTGCGATGCCCCCGTCGCGGGTTGTAGCGCTGTTGCTTGAAGTATCAACAGTACCTGTGTCTTGAGCAAAAGAAAAATATACATTGACCGGGTTCGTAGCATCGGGTTCCATCCTATTGGCCGCATTGCCGTTCACGTTCGGGCCTATGTACACCTTACCCGCGTATGATGCAAGGTATCCGAAGGTCGTGCCGTCGCCGAAAGGATCGTTCGAGACCGGTCCTTGTTCAAGATCGGTAATGGCAGTTCCGCACCCGACCCATGGTGATCGGTCGCGCGGCGAGTCCTGGAGCGATTCAGCGAGGTCCGCGGTTTTTATCGGGCGGTATGATGGGGTTCCGCTGATGGATGTTTCATCAAAACCGTCAGAGGTCTGGGTATTCGCGCCGATTACCGTATAAGTGGAGCCTGTCTGGATTACCGAATGGGTCAGAGTCACCTGGTTGGTGTTGCCGCCGGTTCCCCGTACGGCGCTGGATATGGTTCCCAGGTTTGTAGGTCCGGTATACAGATACCGGGCGGTTGATTCTGCTCCATTGTTGCCTGAACCGGCCAAGACCGCTTTATTGAAAACTACCACCATCGTTGAAGTGGTGAGGCATGACGCCGAAGATACCTTGAGACGTTCGTTCCCAAGGAAGTTCCCGTAAACCGGCGCCACAATGACCACGCTGTCGTTTATGTCAACCACGTTCGCCACTGTCAGTCGGTAGGTCGTGGTAGGGCACTCGTCAGCATCGACAGTCAGCTCAAAATCGGTATTTGCGGTTACTTCCGTCACCGATCCCGTAAGGTTAATGGTATCCGATCCGCCGGAGCATCCTGACTGCACCGGGTCCTCGATGAGGGTGTAGTTGGCCAGGTTCATCGCGCCCGTGGCGCCCGTGCTGTTGTCCACCGGTTCGGAATAAGTGATCCTGATCTTCCTCGTTCCGGTGGCGGTCACACCCAGCACGTAGGGTGATATGGCGCCGCTTATAGCCACGTTGAGAGATGAATCCACGGGGTTGTCGCCCATGTCATAAAGGGCGCTCGCCGCTGCGTGCAACTGGTCCGGAATTGGGCTCAGGTCAGCAGCGGTGAGGTTCGTGTTGATCTGCACCGTCACCTTGTTGTCGTCGCAGGCTGTGGTGTCTCCGCTCATGCTGGAGATGCTCGCTACGCCGCCACCGCTGCTGTTCACGTAGGTAAAGGCGCTTGAGCCAATGGTGGAAGAACAGGCGCCGGTGCTTCCGTTCGGGTCAACCGGCTCGCTGAAGGTGATGGCCATGACATTCGTTCCGGTCACGCCGCTGGAGGCAACGATTATCGGGGCCGCCTTATCGGTTTCGATAATCGTAGTCGTGCCAACCTGGGCCAGCGGATTGCCTGTTGTGCCTATGGTGTCGGTAAGGCCAGGGGTCAACGTGGTGGTCAGGTCCGGCTTTGAATCAGTATCGTAGCCGGTCGGGATTTCGTTAAACATGAGATAGATGATGGTATCATTTATCGTATCAGTTACCGGGGCCGCAGTGCCGTGCGCCAGGACTATGCTCGTATGTCCCGCAACAAGCCAGTCGGTCTGGGCCGTACCCAGGTTGTTCGACGAATAGCCCGGGAAGGTGCTGTCCTTGATATTTTTATTGAACGTTATCTTGTAGTAATCGATCCTTCCGTCATGGTCCACATCCATGGTCTCAGCCGCACTTATGGCCGGCAGAACACCGTCCACGATGATATTCTTGAGATCCCCGATGTTCTGGGTCGCCGGTATCGAGTAATCGCTTAAGGCATTGCTGGCTCCGTCGCTGATTGTGCCTCCGGTTGTTCCTATCCCGGTGGCTGTCAGGTACCCGCCGGAGGTGGTGTTGCCGGCAAGCACGGTGTAAGTGCCGTTTGCAGATGTGCCCGAGAAGGGTGATATATGGAGCGTGTACCCCGAGTTGAGGGCCACATCCAGGGTCCCGCTGGAAAGGGTAACGGACTCGGAAAAGTAAACCGTGACATTGATATTCTCGCCGGATGGGTAGGTCCCGTTGGCGGTCATCGACGTGACTGAAGAGATGGTCGGGGCGAGGCCGTCGATGACGATGGCCTTATTGTTCGCCAGGTTGCTTGCCGGCAGGGCCAGGTTGGCACTGTTCGGATTGTTGGGCACCGTGTCAAGCAGGGTGGCTCCGTTCAGGACTATACTGCTGACGTTCAGGTCGGAACTGCTCTGGCCGGATGTCACATTGTAGGTCCCGCTTGCCGTCAATGAGTTGGTGAAGGCGGCGATCTGGACCACCGCGCCCGTGTCAAGGGTCAGGTCCAGGGTGCCGCCGGCCAGGGTCACGTTTTTGCTGAAGGTGACAGTCACATCCACATTTGCGCCGATGCCATAGGTGCCGTTGATGGTTGAGGATGATATGGACGAGATAACCGGGACCACACCGTCGATGACGATGGCCTTGTTATACGCCAGGTTGCTCGATGGAAGGGAAATGTCCACATTGTTCGGATTATTCGGCACCGTGTCGCGCAGGGTGGCGCCGCCGCCCAGGGCGAGACTATCCACGTCGAGGTCCGCGCTGCTCTGGCCGGAAGTTACCGTATAGGACCCGCTCGCCGTCAGTGAATTGGTGAAGGCCGGGATCTGTACCACCGTTCCGGTGTCGAGGGTAAGGTCCAGGGTGCCGCCGGCCAGGGTCACGTTCTTGCTGAAGGTGACGGTGATATTGATTATTGCACCCGCCCCGTATGTGTCATTCCCGGTCGACGAAGAAATGGATGAAATCGTCGGTACTACACCGTCAATTACAATGGCCTTGTTATTCGCCAGGTTGCTCACCGGCAGGGCCAGGTTCGCGTTATTGGGATTATTGGCGACGTCGTCGCGCAGGGTGGCGCTGCCGCCCAGGGCCGCCAGTGTGACATTGAGGTCCGCGCTGGAATCGCCGGTGCCCACGGTGTAGGTTCCGGTCAGCTGCGACGCCGGATATGATCCCGCGCTTACGGAAACTACGTCTCCGGTGCTGAGGGTCACGTTCAGAAGGCCTCCCGCCAGGGTCACCGGTTCACTAAAATTGACCTGTACGTTGATGCTTGCTCCGACGCCGTAAGCGCCGTCGGAAGTCGATGAATTAATTGATGAAATGACCGGGGCGACGCCATCGATGACGATGGCCTTGTTGTCCGCCAGGTTGCTGCCGCCCGGTACTGAGAAATCGGTCAGGGCGTATTGGGAAGTGCTGGTGTCTTTGAGGGTCGCGCCACTGCCCAGGGCAACGCTGCTTACCGTCAAGTCCGTGCTACTCTGCCCTGCGGCCACCGTGTAGGTGCCATTGGCCGTGCTGGCGTTGGTAAATGGCGTAATGTTCACCACCGAGCCCGTATCAAGGGTCACGTTCAGACCGGAAGCCCCCGTAAGGGTCACCGGTTCTGAGAACAGGATGCGCACATTGACGGTCGCGCCTGCCCCGTAGGTGCCGTTGCTCGTCGTCGATGTCACGGAAGCGATAGTCGGTGCCGTGGTGTCCACGATGATGTTTTTCGTTGAAAAGTTGTTCACCGGCAGCGACAGGTTGACCACATTGCCTCCGATAGTCGTGACAATAGTGCCGCCGTTCAGGACAATATTCGTTGCGGACAGGTCGGAGCTGTTCTGGCCGCCGGCCACGGTATAGGTGGCGGAAGCCGAGGTCCCTACAAAAGGATTGATGCTTACGACCGCGCCGTTGTCCAGGGTTACGTCCAGGGTGCCGCCAGTCAGGGTCGCCGAGGCGCTGAAGTTCACTGTCACGTTGATAGTGGAGCCGCCGCCGTACCGGCCGTCAGCCGTCGATGAGGTTATGGACGATATGGACGCCCCGATGCCATTGACCACTATGCTTGTGCTGTCCGCCAGGTTCTGGCCGCCTGGTATTGAATAATCCGTCAGAGTATTGCTGTTACTGGTGCATACGTCGCGAATCGTTGCTCCGCTGATCCCGGCGATGCTGCTTACTAACAGATCCACGCCGGACGTGGTATCGTTAGCCGCCACGGTGTAGGTCTTGCTCGCGCTGGAGCCTGATACGTCCGCGTTGAATAATGTCACGGTTTTTGGCGTACCGCCGTTGGTAGAGTTGAGGGTAATGAGTATTCCACTGGCGCCAACGATCTGTATCGGCTCGCTGAAATTCACCGTCACGTTGATCGTGCCGCCGGTACCGTATGTGCCATCGCCGCTCGTCGAAGTAACCGACGTGATGGTGGGAGGCGTTGAATCTATTACGAGGGCCTTGTTGTTGCTCATGTTCTGCCCCGCCGGCAGCGACAGGTCCGCATTATTCGGGTTGTTGGCCACCTGGTCATTCAAGGTCGCGCTATTCAGCGCAATACCGGTCACGTTCAGATCGGTGCTGGTGTCGCCGGCGCCTACCGTGTAGTTTACGTTTGCCTGGGTCGCGTTGCTGATGGTGGGAATGCTCAGCACATCACCCGTGTCCAGGGTCACGCCCAGGGAACCCCCTGTAAGGGTCACGTTCTTGCTGAAGTTGAGCCGAACGTTAATGACCGCTCCAGGGCCGTACCGGCCATCCGCTGTGGTTGATGTTATCGATGTAATAACCGGCGCCACGCCGTCTATGACAATGGCCTTGTTGTTCGCCAGATTGCTGGAGGGGAGGGCCAGGTTCGCGTTGTTAGGGTTATTGGGCACGCTGTCCCGCAGAGTAGCCGCGCCGCTAAGGGCAATGCCGGTCACGTTAAGGTCCGCGCTGGTTTCCCCTGCGCCGACAGTATAGGTCCCGGTTGCGGTCGTCGCTCCGGATATGGCAGCGATCGACACCACTTCCCCGGTGTCCAGGGTCAGGTCGAGGGTGCCGGCTCCGGCCAGGGTCACCGCCTTGTTGAAATTAATGGTCACATTTATGACCGCGCCTGCGCCGTAGGTGCCGTTGGACGTTGACGAGTTTATTGAAGTTATGACCGGCAGTACGCCGTCAATGACGAATGCCCTGTTGTTCGCCAGGTTGCTCGAAGGCAGGGGCATCAGCACAGCGTTGTTGGGGCTGTTGGCCACACTGTCCCGCAGGGTGGCGACGCCGCCCAGGGCTATGTTTGTCACATTCAGGTCTGCGCTCGCATCACCGGAGCCCACCGTGTAGGTGCCGGTCAGGGTTGTCGCAGGATATGCCCCGGCGCTCACGGTAATCACGTCGCCCGTGTCCAGGGTCACGTTCAGTACGCCGCCGGCAAGGGTCACGGGCTTGCTGAAATTCAATTCCACTATGATGGGCGAACTGGAACCATAGGTGCCGTCCGGTGTTGAAGAATTGATCGACGATATCAACGGCAGGACGCCGTCTATTTTAATTTTACTATCCGCATCATCTGCGAGGTTATTCAGGGCCGGGACGGTGAAGACTGTCATGGTATTGGGATTGGTCGCCACGGTGTCGGTTATTGTCGCGCCTGTTCCCAGGGCTATGCTGTCTGCGTTCAGGTCTGCGCCGGAGGACGTGTCGTTGGCGACTACTGTATAAGTTGTTGTGGCGGTTGATGACGCAATACCGAAGGGAGCTATTACCACCGTAATGGGCGTTGCCCCGCGGGTCGAATTGAGGGTCACATTAAGTCCGCCCCCGGTCAGTGTCACCGGCTCGCTGAAAGTGACGGTGATGTTAACGATGGCGCCGGTCCCATAGGTGCCGGTCAACGTTGTGGACGTTACCGACGCGATGGTCGGCTTGGTGGTATCAATGATGATATTTTTAAGGTCCCCTATGTTCTGTCCCGATGGAAGAGACACGGCCGTGTTGTTGTTTGCAGCGTCCCGCAGTGTAGCGCCGGAACTGAGGGCAATGGAGGTCGCCGTCAGGTCCGCGCTGTTGTCGCCGGACCCGACAGTGTAGGTCGCATTGGCTATATTGGTATTATTAATAGTGTTAAAGCTGATAACATCACCGGTGCCGAGGGTCACGTCCAGTGTCCCACCTGCCAGTGTTACGTTCTTGCTGAATTGGACCTGTATGTTGATGGTCGATCCAATTCCATAGGAGCTGTTGGTGTTGGTTGAGGTTATCAGGCTGACGGTAGGAAGCACACCGTCAATAACTATTGCTTTGTTATCAGCAAGGTTTTGTAATGCCGGTATTGAAAGAGTGGTCGGACCGGTCAAGGTGTTCGGGTTTTCGTCGCAAGCGTCAATTATCGTTCCGGTAAGGGAAAGCGGCGAAACCGCGGTAAGGTCTGGGCTGGTTTCGCCGACTGCCACTGTATAGGTGCCGGTTAACACCGATGACGGGTACGTCACAGCGCTCAATGAAATGACATGGCCGGTGTCGAGGGTCACGTTCAGGGGGCCGCCGGAGAGGGTCACCGGCTCATTGAAGTTGACCGTCACGTTGACATTGGTGCCATTCCCATAGGTGCCGTTTGCCGACGATGATGTCACGGAGCTGATCGTTGGTGACGTTGTGTCGATAATAATGCTGTTTGTTGACAGATTATTTCCTGTTACATCCAGGTCCACGGGGTTGAGGCCTACCTCTGTTTCGATAGTGCCGCCATTCAAT
Organism: Spirochaetota bacterium; assembly: GCA_041753395.1. GTDB lineage: Bacteria > Spirochaetota > UBA4802 > UBA4802 > UBA5550 > RBG-16-49-21. The sequence goes on along the minus strand of JBGSUQ010000029.1, from coordinate 345,864 downwards.
ACTATTCCGGTCACGGCGAGGTCTGTGCTGTTATGCCCGCCTGTGACGGTATAGGTGGCGCTGCCTGACGTACCGGTGAAGGGGTTAATACTGATGGTCTCGCCCGAGTTGAGGGTTACATCAAGGGTCCCGCCTGTCAGTTTGACTGAACTGCTGAAATTAACCGTAACGCCAATGGAGGTGCCAATGCCGTACCTGCCGTCCGCCTTGGCCGATGTAATGGATGTGATGCCGGCCATGGTTCCGTTGATTATAATATCCGAATTGTCCGCCAGGTTGCTGCTTCCGGGGATGGTAAAGTCCGCCATGGTGTTCCCGGCATTGTCAATAACCGAGAGGCCGGTCGGGGTTATTCCCGTAATCGTAAGATCCGCCAGGAATGTGCTATACCCGGTTCCGACAGTATAGGTGATAGTGCTCGAAGTTGATCCGCCAATGCCGGTTATCTGGGGAGTCGCATATACGGAACCATCAAATGAATTCAATGCAAGATCAAGGGTCCCGCCTGATAGGCTGACAGTCTCGCTGTAGTTTACGGTAATATCGATGCCCGCGCCAGACCCGTACGTGCCATTGGATGTCGAGGTGGTTATCGAGGTAATTACCGGGCGTATGCCGTCTATAATCATATTTTTGTTATTTGCGATGTTGCTTGAAGCAGGAATGGTGAGCAGCACGTTCCTGTTCTCCGAATCATACAATGTACCGCCGATCCTGGTTATCGCGGTCGCGTTAAGGTACACACTCGCTGGTGTTGAATCGCCTTCGGCGACGGTAACGATACCATAATAACTGTTCGCAATCGTCGGATGGGCAGTGGTAACATGGGCGATTTCGCCGCTGTTCAGGGTCACATCAATAATACCGCTATCAAGGGTCACCGGCCCGCTGAAGGTTACAACAACGGAATAGCTTGAGCTTATGCCGTATGTTCCATTGGAATTATCCGAGGTAATGGATGATACCTGGACATCGGATACGTTATTTATGAGTCCCAGCATCATCATGTACAGCATCTGGTTTGAATTTCCCGGCAGCGACGAGAACACGTTGCCGTTACAGGCGGATAATGAAAATGCAATAAAGGGAGCGAGGACTCCCAGGATGATCCTGTGCCGGATCAGGGCGAGATCGCCCGTTAACAGTTTAATAATTTGTGTGATTCTTGCGCTCTTCATATATTCCTCCTCGGCGGCCTGTCAGGTCGTTCCGATACCTTACTTCTTTTTTGCGTCTGTTTTCACAGTCGTGACCGTGGCCGGGGGCGCTCCGAAGCGGTAGGCGACCCCGATATTCGCGGTGATGAAGTCGCCCCTGATTTTCTCAAAGGCCATCATCATGCCCGCTTCTAAGAAAAATTCCATGAATGGTATCCTGTCGTTAACATAACCCAGCCCGAATGCCGCGGTTGCGGTCGGGTCGAAGGAATTGCCGCCGCTGCTCAGCACCGGCGTTATGCCGCCGCCGATCTTGATATAGGGCCGCACCCCGACTCTGGATATAAATTGAAATTTCATGTAGGCCGTCATGGGGAGCATCATCAATGATGGCGCATATTCGCTCGATTTGGTCTGGTGATAGAGAAAGCCGATGGAAAGTCCCATGCGGATTTTAAAGATTTCAGTCTTCATGGGGATGCCCACATCGAAGAACAATTGCCCGCCGAAACCCAAATTAAGATTTTTTCCCACTTTACCGAAGGGGTAGGCAATACCCGGCATCAGGCCTATGGTCGGCTGGATCACTGATAGAATGTCCTCGCTTTCATCGGTACCCCGGAGCTTGAGGTCTTTTCCCTTCTTTTTCTTTTCCAGCTTATCCACCAGTTTCTGTTCATCCCGTTCCAGTACCAGGTCGCGGACGAAAATTGTCTTGATTATGCGCATCTGCTTGGTGTCCGGGTCCTGGATGGTTACCTCATCATCAGTGCGGTCGATGAGCTTGCCCTTGACAGTCACTCCTGAACGGAGCACGATAGTTGCAGCTTCAGTCTGTATGGTGTAAAGGGATATGGCAAGGAGAAGGGAGATGGCGATGGTCAGTTTTGTATTCATTTGGTTGATCCTTTGTTCATAACATCAATTTGCTCAAGGGTCATCATTGATTTAGGTGTTAATTTTAAATTTGTATCCATTGCTTTTTTAGTATGTTTATTTCATATAACCATGAATAAGATAAAGGAAGAATCAGTCTAAGTCAAATTAAAAACCCACCCGGGTGGGTTTTTAATTATAAATTTTATCACTTTTTGTTTGAGTACGTTAACAGTGTTGTATATATATAATTTTGCATAACATTTTTAATGAGACAATAATTAATTCTTTTTATTATATAGTATTTTCAGTAATATATCGTATATTAACTTTTATGACTATAATAGAATAATTCAAAAAATAATAGTTTATAGCTTATTTTAATGTAAGTGTATTCCCTCATTATCCATAGTGGAATCTGTTATATTAAAAATGTAATCTTCATTCATCTGTCATAATAATTATATTCCTGGTCTTAGCATTGTGGTAATTAATTATTAAAATTATTTCTTAAATTCCAATATATAACAGGCATGGATTATTGATTGTTTTTTTATTATTATTAGTATAAAAAGGCACCTGTCATTCGATCTGCCACATAGTTTTTCAATTGATCCAGGGATTGAGGGAAAAGTTATGAAAAAGTACGCCCAATTAGTTTTAATTATGTTCCTTTCCTTTTATTGCGCAGCCACTGATTCAGAGGCAAAAGTGAAAATATCAAACCTGGCCGGCACATGGTATCCCGCCGATACCGGCGAACTGTCAGGCCAGGTCGATACCCTGTTGGCCAGGGCCCGCCCCGCAGGGGAGCATAAAGACCCCCTTGTCCTCATCCTGCCCCATGCGGGCTATGTTTATTCCGGCAGAACGGCCGCCTCCGGTTACCGGGTTATCGGCAGTGTCGGCAAACCCGGTATTGGTGCGAGGCTGATAGTTATCCTGGCACCTTCCCATTACAGCGCCTTTCGCGGATGTTCCCTTATCGACGCCGATTATTATGAAACGCCCCTGGGGAAGGTGCGATTGAACCGGGAGGCCGCCGATGACCTTGCCCGTGACGGTCTGTTCAGGAAAAACGCCCCCGCCTTTGAACGGGAGCATTCCATTGAAATTCATCTCCCTTTTATCCAGAGGATATTCGGCCCCGGATTGGCAAAGGATGTCCGGGTCCTTCCCATCCTGGTGGGGGAGCTGGATGACGGTGATGCGAAAAAGGCGGCCCGGAAACTCGCGGACGCGACTGCCCGGTATAAACCTTTTTTCATTATCAGCTCCGATTTTACCCATTACGGACCGAATTTCGGTTATGAGCCCTTCAAAAACATCGGGGGTCAGAGCAACGCGGTTAAATTGAAGGAGCTTGACGGCGGCGCCATAGATTTAATACTTAAAAAGGACCTTGCCGGCTTTACCGGATACTGCGACAGGACCGGGGCCACCATCTGCGGAAGAAACCCGATAAGAATCGCACTGGCCCTGCCCATTGCGGGCTTTAAGGCTGAGCAGGTGGCCTATGATACATCGGGGAACATCACCGGCGATTACACAAACTCGGTGAGTTACGCCGCGATCCTTCTTTCCGGGCGCCTGGAAGCGGCTAAACTACGGGATGACAGCGGGTCGTTTCTTTCCGATAAGGACCGGAAGTTTCTTCTTAAAGCCGCCCGGGACAACATCGCTTCATGGCTCAAAAAAAGGAGGGGGATACGATTCTTCCCCACGAACGTGCCGCCGGCGTTGCTGGAAAAGCGGGGGGTCTTCGTGACCCTGAAGAAGCGCGGTGAGCTGCGGGGATGCATCGGCTATATCACCGGCCTGAAGCCCCTTCTTCAGGCGGTGCTGGACAATTCCTACAATGCGGCTTTCCAGGACCCGCGCTTCGGGCCGGTCACTGCCGATGAGCTTCCGGCGATAACTATCGAGATCTCCGTGCTCACAGAGCCGGTCCCGGTGAAGTCCGTTGAGGATATACAGGTGGGAAGGGACGGCCTCATTATGGTACGGGGATCGTACCGGGGGCTCCTCCTGCCCCAGGTGCCGGTGGAACAGGGGTGGGACCGGAAGACCTTCCTTGACCAGACCAGTCTCAAGGCCGGGCTTCCCGCCGGCGCGTGGAAGGACGGCGGAACGAAGATACTGCGGTTTCAGGCCATCATCTTCGGTGAGGAGCGGAAATGAAAAAGGGGCCCCATGATTTGATGGCGCGGCGCGAGTTCCTGGCAAGGGCCGGAGAAGGGATGTGCCTCCTTGCCCTTGTAGGCCTGGGCGCCGCGGGCTGCTCTGACACCTACTGCCAGTCCGGCAGGGACTATTTTCTGAAGCCGGCGAAGATGTGGAAAAAGCTCGAGGGCGGCGCGGTGCGGTGCGAGCTCTGTCCCAACGGCTGCGTCCTGGACGACGGCGACCGCGGCATCTGCCGCGTGCGGAAGAACATCAAGGGAGGCCTCTACACCCTGGTCTATTCCCGCATAGCCGCGGCCCACGTCGACCCTATCGAGAAGAAGCCGCTGTTCCACTTTCTCCCCGGCTCGACCGCCTATTCCGTGGCCACGGCCGGTTGCAACATATCATGTCAGTTCTGCCAGAACTGGCAGTTGTCCCAGGCTGACCCTGAAGACCTCGAGGCCGAGCGCATAGACCCGGCGGAGCTCTCCCGCAGGGCCCGCTCCGGCGGATCAAAGGTGATTGCCTTCACCTACAACGAGCCCACGGTGCAGTTTGAGTATATCCTCGATTCCGCGGCTGAGGCCCGGCGCCGGGGTGTCCGGTCTGTCATCATATCCAACGGCTATATAAAGCCGGATGCGGGGCGGATGCTGGCGCGGAGTCTTGACGGCATCAAGATCGACCTCAAGGCCTTCACCGAGAATTTCTACAGCTCCATCTGCGGCGGCAGGCTGAAGCCCGTGCTGGAAAACCTGGTTTCGGTCCACGCGACGGGGAAGTGGCTCGAGATCGTGGTGTTGGTGATACCAACATTGAATGATTCTGCTGCTGAAATAAAAAAAATGACGGCGTGGGTGCGGAAGAACCTCTCCCCCGACGTGCCCATGCACTTCACGCGCTTCCACGCCATGTACAGGTTACAGAATCTGCCTCCCACGCCGGTGTCCACCCTGGAGCGGTGCCGGATAATTGCGAAGAACGAGGGTATCCGGTATCCTTATGTAGGGAACGTGGACGGCCACCGGTGGGAGAACACCTACTGCCACAGCTGCGGGAAAATGATCATCCGGCGAAGCGGCTTTTACCACGTTGAGAACGGCATCCGGGACGGCGCATGTCCTTTCTGCAAAACAAGGATACCCGGGGTATGGGCATGACGGATGCAAGCCGCCGCAGCAGTATTTCAATAGCCTTCTTCATGGGCCTGGCGGCGGCCCTGGCGCAGGTTGTCCTGATCCGCGAGCTCCTGGTCCTCTGCCGCGGCAACGAGCTTATTATCGGCGTGATACTCTCCTCCTGGTTCCTGGGCATCTACCTTGGGGCCCGCTTCAACCCTGCCGGGGACAAGGGGTCCCTGGAGCGGCGCGTGCTTATATCCCTTGTTATCCCTCCCCTGGCCTTGGCCGCCTCGGTGTACGGGGCCCATGCCGTGCAGATCGTCATACCCCGCACCGTGGGGACCTTCTATTCCTTTACAGCCGAACTTTTCCTGGCTCTCCTTTTTACGGCGCCGGTCGGTTTTTTCATCGGGTTTTTTTTTCCGCCCATGGTCAGCATCGCCTCGGCGGAGCTGAAGGAGCGGTCCGGGGGTACCATCTTTTACGCAGAGTCCCTCGGCTCTTTTGCCGGCGGCATGGTCTTTTCATTTATACTTGTCACCATCGCGAATCCCCTGGCGATCGCATCGGGCCTGCTTGTCATCGCTATGGGCCTTGTATTCTGGCGCGTAAATAAAAGGCTCCTTCCCCTGGCCCTGCTGCCCCTGGCGGTTCTTCTCTTTTCCGGCACGATAGAAGAGCGTATCTTCACTGCGGTTTGGAATCGGACCCACGCGGGAAAGCTGGTCCATTACCAGCGGACGAAGTATCAGACCGTGGCGGTCGAGTCAGCCGGGGACACGGTGAGCGTATATGGCGACGGCATACTCATGTACACCCTGCCGGACCGGTATGAGGCGCGGGGCGTCTTTCACCTGATCAATGCCCTTTTATCGAAACGCCCCGGGGTCCTTCTCATGGGATCCGGCCCAGGGTCGCTACTGCACAATCTATTGAAGGCGGACATAGACCGCCTCAGCTACTTCGAGCATGACCCGGGGCTGTGGGACGCGGTATATCCTTTCCGCAAGGTACTATACCGGGAAGGGGACAGCGCGAAGCTCAGGGTTGTCCGGGAGGACCTGCGCCATTATCTGACTGACAGGGAAGAGTGCTTCGGCATGATCATCAGCCTGCCGCCCCCGCCGGAGAACATCATGCTTAACCGCTTCTGCACAAGGGAATTCTACAGGCTCTGCAAAAAGCGCCTGGCCGAAGGCGGCATCTTTATTACTGCCCTGCACGGCTTCAGCAATTACATGTCAGATGACTTGAAAAATTATATCGCCTCGATGTACCGGGCCTTTGCCGCGGAATTCCCCCATCACCTGATAACATCCGGCGAAACCATATACCTCATTGGGGCAGGGCGGAACGACGTCCTGCCGGAGAGCGGTGATGCTCTCATAGAGCGGTATGCGAAGTCAATGCCTCTACCTGCGGGACGCTTCGAAGGGGAGATCACCGATAATTTTTCCCCCGAAGAGCTTCGGGCCTATTTCGAGAAGTCGCACCTTGATTATTTTGGTAATGTCATGGCGCCCCTGCTGAAAAGCATCGACGAAAACAGGGACCTCCAGCCTGGGGCCTACTGGAAGAACATTGTCCTTTCCGCCTTCAAAGAGGGTTCGGTCCTGCACCGCCTGGTCCGTGGGTTCCCGTTTTTCCTTGCGATCATCACTGCCCTTGCCGGCGCCGTCTTCTGGGACGTCGGGAGGAAGCACGGGCGGCGCCGCCTTGCCGCCGGTTTCGTGATCTTCTCCACCGGCCTCATCAGCATTTCGATCATGCTGGTCATGATCGTGCTCTATCAGAATTCACACGGCATTGTCTACTACCGTATATCCCTCATCAATGCCCTCTTTATGCTGGGGCTGACCATGGGGGGCTTCTCCGCCACCCGGTGGAACAGGCCGCGACTTCCCCTGATACTGACAGGCCTGTCCATTGCCGCCGGGACTATCCTGGCTTCCACCTGGGCCGGGTCCGATCTCCTGTTCTGGGTCCTCCTGGTGGTGTTTTCGTTTCTCTGCGGCGCGGTGTTTCCGGCGCTGTTCGCGACAGCGGGGTCTGACGCCCCCCTGGAATCGGCATCGGTGCTGGATGCGATGGACCATTTCGGCGCAATCGCCGGGGCGCTCCTCACGGTAATGGTCTTTCTCCCGATCCTGGGGATACGGGGTACGATTCTTTTAAATATGGCTATTGCCATCCCGGCACTTTTGCTAAGCCTTTCGAAGATATTGCCCCAGGCCGGGGCGGGTAAATAACCGGGAGCCGGTCGGGCAATTTTGCGAGGGCAAGAGTGCTACGCGCCCTCTCGCCCTCGCGCTCCCTCTCTCCCCGGTCGCTCAGGCGCCGCGACAGGCTACGGGGTGAACTCGGCTCACCCACTGCGTGGGACTCGCCTCAGGCACCACCCCGATAGGTATCCGCCCTGCGGGCGGATATTTTGAGGGGTGGCCAGAGATAAAAACATCAACATATGTCAACGATCGTATGCAGCTTAAGATAAAGATCGACACCCGCGGCATCTCGCGGGGCGGGACTATGACAATTTCAGATAACATTTTATAAAATACAGGTAGAGTGTTTGAAAGGCATGATGAAACATAGTTATATTCTGTGAAAATCAATTGCAATTTTATTAGTTATATGAAATTCGTATAAAAATCGTTAGATAAAATTTCATACTTCAAAAATGCCAGCAAAAGTTACTAAGGTTTCAAAGAATAGACAGGAGATTTTTTAACAAATGATATCGAATGAAGTAATTTCAATTATTCTTCAACTACAGAAAGAAGCAATTACTACGGGCAACCCGCCTTTTGCTGCTTTATTAGTTATGGATGATTTAGTGATTTCTGCCAGTTGTAATCAATCACGAACTTCAGGTAATCCGTTAAAACACGCAGAAATGTTGGCAATTCAGTCGGCTATTGAAAACTATGGTGCTGAAATCCTATTGAAGTCACATTTGATATCATCAAATGAACCATGTCCGATGTGTATGGGAGCTTGTATATGGTCTGGAATACGAAAAGTAACCTACTTTGTATCTCAAGAACAAGTTGCAGCTATACGGGGATGGGGAAAATTCATGTCAGCTCATAAAATTGCTGCTGTTGATGATTCAGGTATAATTATTAATGGACCTATTAATCATGAAGTTATGATAAAAATGCATCAAGATTTCTGGACAAAAAACAGAAATTCCGAGTTTCAACATGTGATTCATTTGTCTGATTATAAAAATGATAATCCTTCTTGAACTAAATCAATATAAAGATGTTATTTAATAATAAAAAATCCGTTGCATTTGAAAAATATGAAACGGATTGCTCAATTTATTTAGAAAGCGCCGGGCGTCCGACTAAGAGATGAAGACTTTTATTTTATAGCGAGGATATAATGAGATATTTCTATCTTACAATTCATATAATAAAAATGCTCTACCACATAAAGTATATCAGTTATTTCTTACCGCTATTATTGACTGGCTGCATAAGTGCTGCTACATTCGGCATGAATGAAGAGGTTTATCAGAGAAACCTGGTTTCAATTAAAAATAAAACAATTCCATTTTCAATGAAGTATATCCATTGGGAGGGAAACCCTGCTGATATCGGGAAACAGAAAGCTGATTATATTAAAAAGAATCCCGTAATTATTCAACGGCTTGAAGACCGCATGAGTCTTAGCGGAATAATTATGGGCAATCCTCCGAAGGTTAAAGAAAATTTAGAAAAATTTTTCCCGGAAATTTATGCGGAAATGAAATCATTTTCAGATGCACATGGTTTTTCCCTCGAAAAATTAATGGAATTTTATGGGGCGCACTTCTTCATTGGCGGATGCAGTGTTTATACTAATTCCCGTCCGACGCCGTTCCTCGCCAGAAATTATGACTGGCCTCCCACATTGGTCGATGGAATAATCTCGTCAACTGAAAGTACAAAAGGAAGATATTCATCAATAATGATTTCTGAATCTATATTCGGAGCGGTTTGCGGTATTAATGAACATGGTCTGGTTATTGCAATTTCAGCAATTACCAGTAATAAAAGATTTCCTGTTAATGGAGGAATCTCCATGCCCATTATTGTAAGAGGTGTTCTTGATAAGGCCAAAGACGTCAATTCGGCAATATCCCTGCTTAAAAAGTTACCCCATACAACAGCATGCAATTACTCGCTTTTAGATAAAACCGGAAAGATGGCAGTTGTTGAGGTTGCTTCCGGCACTATTTTAGTTAGAGAAAAATCCGGGCAGGATGCATTTTTAACGGCTACTAATCATTTCCAATTGATCTCAAATAAAACTGAAAATGTAAAAGTATTACCGAATAGTTTAAGAAGACGAAGATCAATTGAAGAATTTCATAAAAAATATCCTGAAGCGGATATAGACGCGATATTCAGCTTTATGGGGAATTCCCGGGAAGGCCCTGCAATGAACAACTATTCGTTAATATTGGGAACCATGTGGACAATTGTTTATATACCGCAAAAAAAAGAAATGATTATTCGCATTGGATTAAGCGGTGATAAAAAATCGTTTCATATCGGTCACAAGAGAGAAACGATATTAAAAGGAAATCTAATAGATTTACCTCCCAAATTAAGTGATTATTTTTAAATAGCAACAATGCGTTTCATGGAAATCACCCTGTTCATGCGAAAGAATGATATTCATCTTATAATGTCAGGATAAAATATGGCAGTTCCAACAATTCAATTTCTTTTTGAAGTAGAAAAGACATTTTCTGTTTCTTATCCGCAAGTATTTAAAGAATTCTGCAGCAAGTATGTTGATACTAATATAGTAGAGATTTTCCCGAATTTATCAAAAGGCCAATTTATAACTGATTTAGAGACACTTATATCAATAAATACAAAAATTGGGAATGAACAATGGTCTGATTATGAAAAAGCAATAGCAGGTAAAGTTCATCCGAAAGATGGTTGTAAATTCTGGGGTGATTTATTGCCAATTTATTATATTGATGGTGATATATATGGCTTTAATTTTAATGAGCCTGATGACATTGGAATTTATGTTTGGAGTGTTCATTGTATAGTTCATACCTATTCTGATTTATATACTTGGTTAAAAGATTTATAATAGACTTGTTGCGAAAATCAATAAGCAGCTACGTTTTCCTCCGCCCCCAACGGCGGCTGAGGAAAAATTTGAGAATAGAATTTTTCATAATATTCTTTATTTAAATAAATATATTAAAAGCGGGGCGCCCTTATGAAGATCAGCTTTAAATGGATTGGCGGAGCAACATGGATAATGCAGATTGACACGATTAAAATTGCATGTGATCCGGTCCTGTGTCCAAAAGACCATATACAAGATTATAAATATTTTAAAACAAAAAGATTAAACGCTCCCGTATTTGATGAAAGCGAGCTGCGGAATGTGAATCTTTGGCTTCTAACTCACAACCATGAGGATCATATTGATAAATATGGAATAAAAATGATAGATACAAACGCTTCTATCGTATCTCATGAAAGCTTAAAATCATATCTCAAAAAGGATATATATAAGAATGTTCAGTTTCTTAAATGGAATCAAAATACCGCGTTTTCATTTTCCGGCATTAGTGTCGCCGTTAAAGCTGTGCCGGCAATACATGCAAGGAATAAGTTGCTGGGCAATCAAATTGGAAACGGGAACGGATATCTTCTTGAAATAAGTAAAGGTAAGTTTGACTATTCAGTATATATCACCGGTGATTCAGTTTACAGCCAGGGGACACGTAACTATCTCGGCAGTTCAAATATTGATTTAATTATTGCCAATGCCGGCGCGGCGATGGTCGGGAAATCATTGTTATCACGAATCATTGGAAGGATTACCAATAATAGTAATGATATAAAAAGGATGATTACCGAATTGCATCCCGGAGTATTGATTCCCGTTCACTGGGGGACATTTTCTCATTATTCTGAAGCAATAAACAGTGATACATTTAAAAATTATCATAATGTGAAACTTGTAAATATCGGGGAAGGTGTTACCCTGTCTTGATTGCGCAACAGCGCCCAACGCGGCATGGGCCTACCGAAATATTCCCCGGGAAAATTCCCGGAATACCACACGTTACATTTTGTTACATTCGGGAAATAATAAAGTTACAATAGCGCTTTATATTGAACCTGTTGCGATATTGAGTCGCGACGACCAATAATTATGGAGGATTAATATGAGTCGCTTGATTATCTTGATTACATTGTCGGTTACTGTTGTCACTGCAGTTTTATCATTAACAATTTTTAAAGAAAAGATTAAATCGATGTTTTATATTGATCACATGGAAAGCGATGATCGAATAAAACGCATGAATATTGATCAGATCACCGCAAGGTTAAATATCAAAAAAGGCGATATTATTGCTGATATTGGCGCTGGTTCTGGTTTATTTTCTAGAAAATTATCTATATTAGTAGCATCTGAAGGAAAAGTATATTCAGTTGATATCAATAAAGAGCTCCTTAAACATATTGATAAAACTAATATAAAAGATAATATTCAAAACATAAGAACTATATTGGCAAGTGAAGACGACCCTAAAATTCCAGAGCCTGTAAATCTAATTTTTATTTGTGATACCCTGCACTATATAAACAATCAGGAAAAATATATTAATAAATTGTCTGGCTATTTAAATAAGAACGGCAAAATAGCTGTTATAAGCTTTATTGAAAATTGGCCTCCAATGTCAAATAAATTTACAGATAAAGACCTTACGGTATGGATGGAAAAATCAGGATTAAAATTAGTAAATTATTATAATGATTTTATCAAAGATCAGTACCTGGCTATATATGGGCAGAAATAGTGCGTAAGTCTGCCCGACCTGCACCGGGCCATTGAGGATGAATCTTGCGGGATCTGCGGATGATAAACTCTTCAGTGAGCCCGATTCAAATTTCCGGAGAATTCCAGGAAAATACTTATCCTGAAAAATGTAAGAATAAAATGCTTGAACTTTTATCAACTCTTTGTACTGTTACACCGCTTGATGCCTTCTTTCCCGCGCGGAATAATGATGCCTTCGCATTGTCATTCCTTTGAAGATACTAATTAATGATGATGGAGGCTGCAGATGAAAAATATTAGAACAGATTTGTCATTGATCCTTGTTGCCGCGGCTTTAGGCTTCTTCCTGCTCACTATCGGATCACCAGTCTTGGCGGAACCGTCCTTTACCTATGCCATGCCGGAAGGATGGAAGGTGGAATCAAACAAAGAGGCTGTCGTGACTGCAACTTCCCCGGACAATACCGTTCATGTCATAATATACGAATTCGCCAACAAAAACAATCTGGACGCCTTGCAGATAGCACAGAACCAGCTGAAGAAGATAAAGTATGTCAGTATCGTCAATCCACCTGCGGATGTGTCGAAGATGAAGGACCGATTTGGGGCTGACTCCGTCGCCAAGATGCAACTTGTCAGGGAGCGCGCCGATGGCGCCCGGATTTCATATCGCGCCTTCGTCTTCGTGAAGAAGGGCACCTTTATCGTCATTGAGGCACTGGCGACCAAAGAGGCGCCTGAGGAAGTGTTCAACCAGGCGAATTCGGTTATCAACAATTTCAAGTTTAAATAACAGTATCAACGTATTAAAATTATTATTTCCCGAGATAGAAAATGGCCCGGTCCCGTGTATTATTAATCCTCTTTATATTAGTATCCCTGTTCCTGGACCAGGGCCTGCTCTCGAAACCGGCGAAGAAACAGCGCCCCCGTTACTCCAGGCCGCGGTACGTAAAAGTAAGGCAGGAAAAGCCGAAGCCTCCTGATCCAGCCCTAGAATGGAAAGAGTGCGGCGACCTCTGCATTCGCCAGCTCTTCAACAATGACATTGCCTCCGTCAGGATCAATCCCATAACGGGCAACATCCGCGATATCGCGGTCCAGGGGGAATACATCTACCTCCTGGTTAAGAATTTCAACCTCATCACCGATGCCGTCTTCACCATCAGAAGGGGCTCCGGCAGGATCGAGTCAATCTGGGGCATCGGACGGCAGGAAGCCGAGGGCATGACCTGCGACGGGCAGTACCTGTGGATCATCAGCAGGTCGGAAAAATACTTCATCAGGAAACTGAACCTGTCCGGCCGGGGCTCAGGGGATATTGCAGTCAGGTCCCTCCCGGAAGGCGATGTCCGGGGTCTTGCCTGCGCCGGCGACAGCTTTGTGTTTTACACGCGCTCCGGCGACGAATCATACCTGTACCTGTTCAACCGGCAGAGCCGGGCCATGAGAAAAATAGGATCCTATCACGGCGTTATCAGCGGGGTGGCCTTTTACCAGGGGCATATCATTGCCAGTATCAGTGAATTTGACACCTATTCCAGCAACTGGCTCCTGGTCATGGGACCCGATGGCAAGCTTATCAAGAAGCTCTCCTTTGTTAATACCGAAACGGCCGCGATGACCAGCGACGGCAGGCGACTGTATCTGCTGGAGAAGCGTTCTTCCGGAGCCATGGTTTCACCCGTTGTGGTCATGGCGGACGGCAACATGGTCCTTGCCGCTCCCCGCGTGCAGAGTGTCGAACTGATTTTTCCGGTGAACAGCAGGAACCAGTACCTCTACAATGTCGATCTCTGGCTTCCCTATCCGATGAACCGCCGCTTCCAGAACGTCAGGAAGGTGTCCATAGAACCGCAGCCGCGGGAGATAACCGCTGACCGATTCGGCAACCGGTGGGCCCGGTTGCGGTGGGACCGCGTTTCAGGGAGCGTCCGGGCGGTCATGAAGTTCGACATCATCACGGCAGCTGTGGCCTACACCATCGAGCGGGACCGTGTCCTGAACCCCGGCGACGTACCCGAAGAGGTGCGAAAATCCTTTCTCAGGGAGACCGGCGTCTTTGACATTTCGAACTATATCATCAAGTCGCACTCGTCGCGGATCAGTACAGAAGGCCCGGGCCTCGCGCGGATACTGGCGATCCGTGATTACGTGAACGGTGCCATCAGGTTTAGCGGCTACAGCGACCGCTGGGTAAAGGCCAGTGATTACCTTTTCCGGGGCAGGGGGGATGCCTATGGCCAGACGGTGGGCTTCGCTGCGATCTCCCGCCACCTGGGGATTCCGGCCAGGGCGGCCGGGGGGCTCCTCCTTGATGGGATCCCGAAAGAACGGGAATCGGACTACAAGATGACCTGGAACCAGGTATACCTGCCGGGAAGCGGATGGATCGATATCGGCATCGGCAGGGACTACGGCCATTCCCGTGAATACTTCGCCTGTCGGCCTAATGGTTTTTTCATCACGCTGGAAGGCGATTTCGACAACATTGATTACGCCACTGTTTTTACAGAGTCCGAATGGTCCAGGGCCTGCCGGTGGTCCAGCGTTGATCAGCGGAAGCAGGCCGATGTGGCGCCGGGGCCCGTGCAGATTAAGGTCCAGGACCTCAGGGAATAAAAAAAATAGATGACAGACGGGGATGCTGTTTTAAAAAGTCTCCTGAATGAAAAAACGAATTCTGTCAATCGTCCCGGCGGTTCTTGTCATCGCAGCCGCCGTCTCCCCTGAACATGGCGGCCGGGCCAGGGCCGCCGACATGCAGTCTCGTCCGGTGGCTTTCTACCATGAGTCATCAGATGAGCCCCGGGTTGACCAGCTTCTCCGAGAGTTCGATTTCAGCTCCCATGTATCCGCCGGCCTGACTGAATTCCAGGAGATGGCCCTGCTGAAAAATTGGGTCTATACCCGCATCCCCTATGATTTGAATTTCGCCGATTCGGAATTGCGCGACTCGATCCGGATTCTCAGGAGGGCGGGCAGGAAGGAAGCCTTCATCTGTACGAGCATATCAACAGTCTTTGTGCAGACCGCCGTGAGCATGGGCTGGACGTCGCGGCAGGTTATTTTAAAAAAACGGGTAGGGGATGAACACGCGGGCAATGACATCTGGTCGAATCAGTATCGGAAATGGGTTTACATGGACCCTACCTGGAACATCCACATGGAGCACCGCGGCGTGCCGCTGTCGATTGACGAAATCCGGCGCGAATGGCTCGGGAACAATGGCCGGGACATCGTCTATGTTTTCGGGGCCGGAAAAAACGAGAGACGCTACGCGGCGCGGGACCTTCCCGTCAGGCGGAATGACAGTAAAATATGGAGACTGATACCCCTGGACCGCGGATGGATACGTTACTTTAATGAAGTAGCCATTCTGGGCAGAAACGACTTTTTTTCATGCTGCAATCGCAACGGATCAAACGCATGGGACCCCATCTACGTGCTGAAGACGAAAGGATCATGGAAGGACAGGTTCAGAACATATTTTTCCAAAAGCACAGGGTATTCATCAAAAGCCCTTTTTTACGATCTCAACAGGGTTGATGTTCACATCGGGGGGCAGGCCGGAAAACAGGCGGGCCGGCGTGTAAAAACCGTAGAGGTGAGACTCAACGCCTTCGGAAATAATAATTATACCCCCAATTTCATGGAATACCTTGTCAAATTAAACGGCGCCGACTGGAAGGTGACCGGGGACCGGTTCACATGGAACCTTGAGCCGGGGGAAAATATTTTGCGGGCCAGGATCATGAATCGCTTCGGAGTCGTCGGGCCCGTTACAGAAAAAAGACTTACCATGCAGGGAAAAAAGAAGCCGGAGACCGGGTCCGGCAGTGGCCGGCGGGATGATAAAAAGCGAAGCATAAAACTTATGTATTGACACTGTTTCCGGGCTTGAACAGTATGATTGTATATGGGAGGGGCGGGTACGGCGTGTGTGGCTTCTTAATATAGTATCGATAAACAATCTCCTGCTTTCAATACTCG
Source organism: Spirochaetota bacterium (assembly GCA_041753395.1). Classification (GTDB taxonomy): domain Bacteria; phylum Spirochaetota; class UBA4802; order UBA4802; family UBA5550; genus RBG-16-49-21. The sequence goes on along the minus strand of JBGSUQ010000029.1, from coordinate 329,738 downwards.
TATTGATAATGTCCGCGTATTTTTTCACCCGCGCTGAAAAAAACTGGGAGTTCTTTTCCCTCCAGATCTTCATAATCATGATTTTACTGTGGCAGATGAGCCTGCTGGTGAACAATTCGGTGTTTCATCCCTCCGCCGCATATCCGCTTTATTATTTTCTCAACTCGGGCTTCACCATCTGCGGGTACCTGGGACTCGCGATATTCTCCTATTATTTTATAGAGCCGGTATTTGAGCGTGAAAGGAACCTGGTTTTTATCCTTGGACTCGGGGCCTTTTTTATCATCCTGCTCTATGCTCTTTTTGTCATATTGCCGATGCCGGTACAGTTGAACTTCAATCCCGCTCAGGACGTCTATGTTATAACACCTTCCGGCCTCAGGAATTACATCATTATCGCCCAGGTTGTTCTGTCGCTGGTGGCATTAAAAAACCTGGCTTACAAGTCCGTTATTCTCGAAGGCGAAGCAAAACGCTTCGCCTCAAAGATCACCGTTACCGTTCTGCTGGGGCTGCTGTCGGTGCCGGTAACCTATTTTATCATCAAGCTGTTTCACTATGATGAAAACGTGGTAAACACATTACTTACGTTTTTCGCCAGCATCATTGTCGTATATTTCTTCTGGGCCTATATCGACCATGCCAAAATCAGGTTTTTTTATTCTGACAAGACACGCTTGGTTATCCTGTTTATGGTGATAATAATTATCGGCGTTATATCCTCCTTTACCTTCATGGTGTATCGTCATGCATATTATGACAACATGGATGGCATCGCACGGCGGATAGACATTGACGTGAACACATACAGCAAGGACCCGGAATACTATTCCCGGCGATACCGGGGGGTCATTGAGTTCATAACCCTGAAAGATTTGAGCACCAATGAAGAGAGCTATCTCATCGGCAGCCAGCCGCAGTTCGTCATGCTCGCTTCGGATGCGACCGAAGGGAAGGTCCGTCATGATTTTCGACTGAAAGGGAAGAAGGTCTACCTGTTTTTTACCATGCGTCACGGCCCCCATATCGTGCAGGTGGGGTTCCCCTATCTCGCATACCGCATATATCTCCATAACCTGCTGTCGGTCGTCTTTTTCGGGGCACTGGCAACCGTGGCAGCTCTTTTCTTTCTCCTCCGCTTTATGGTCAGGATCAGCCTGATCAAGCCGCTCCAGAGCCTTCTGGACGGCATCGAGGAATTGCAGAAAGGGAATCTGGATTACCGGATCGACGTAACGTCCCTTGATGAGATAGGGTATATCGCGCACCAGTTCAACTACATGGTTTCCGACCTGAAAGACCGCAACCTGGAGATCCAGCGCTCGGAGAAAAAATACCGGGAGCTCACGGCGCTGCTCCCCGATATTATTTATGAAGCCGACATGAATATGAACATAATCTACCTGAACGAGGCCGGCTTTGCCCTCACCGGGTATGCTCCGGACGACCTGGCCCGGGGGCTTCCTATGAGCGAATTGATGGATCCTGATGATTATGATGTGCTCAGGGGCACGCTGGCAAAGCAGGATGACGGCATGTCAATCACCATCATCACGCACGGGGTGAAGCGCCGTGACGGAAGTTTTATCTCGGGTGAAAACAATGTCGCCGTGATCACCTCCGCCGGATCGATCGCCGGAATGCGCGGCATTATTCGGGACGTCACGGAAAAAATCCGTCTCGAACAGCGTCTCATACAGTCGCAGAAAATGGAGATTATCGGGAGTCTCGCCGGAGGCATAGCCCATGATTTTAATAACATCCTGGGCGGCATTATCGGCAGCGTGTCCCTTGTCGAGTTCAAGATAAAGAACGGCACGGTGGCCAGCCCCACCGAGCTTGAGGATGAAATCAGCACCATTAAGATTTCAGCGGAGCGGGGAATGAAAATGGTCGAACAGATTCTCAGCATATCGAGGAAGCAGCGGCTCACCCTGGAGGTCACCGACTTATGTAAAATTGTGGACCATGTCTTCGAGATATGCAAGAATACCTTCGACAAGAAGATCGAACTCGATTTCAGGTACGATAAAAAGAATGCCATCACGGTACTGGGTGACGCGACGCAGCTGGAGCAGGTGGTACTGAACCTCTGCATCAACGCCCATGACGCCATGACCATCATGAGGCCCCCGGGCGATGAGCACCGGGGCATACTGTCAGTCAGCATACACCGTGTGCCGCCGGGCCGCGAGTTCATACTGAAGTATCCCGACGCATCAGAGCACGAGTACATGTGCCTCCGCGTCAGCGATACCGGCGTCGGCATGAACGACTACACGAAGGAGCGCGTGTTCGATCCCTTTTTTACGACTAAGGAAAAGCACCGGGGGACCGGCCTCGGCCTGGCCATGGTGTACAATATTATAAAGCAGCACAACGGCTTCATCGACGTCTACTCGGAGGCGGGGTCCGGTACAACCTTTAATGTTTACATCCCATCCGCGAAGGACGCCGCCCTCCATCAGGAAAATGTCCAACCGCAACCGGAGCACAGGATGGGCGAGGGCAGGATCCTCATGATCGAGGATGACGTCACCATCCAGAAAACGTCCCGGAAGATACTGCGTCTCCTCGGATATGAAGTTTTGATTGCCGAGAACGGGCTTCGCGGAATAGAGGTCTTCCGCGAGCGCCGCCATGAGATCGATGCCGTGATCCTGGATATGGTGATGCCGAAACGGTCCGGCAAGGAGACCTTTATCGAGCTGAAGAAAATGGACCCCGATGTCAGGGTCCTTGTCTCGTCCGGGTTTAGAAACGACTCGCGTATCGACGAGGTGCTCAAGATGGGGGCCCGGGGCTTTCTTCAGAAGCCCTATACCATTGAACAGCTCTCCATAGAGCTTGCCAAGGTGATCAAGGGCAGTTGAGAATTTTATGCAGCCGTGCGCAGCTGCTGGTGGCCGGCAACGGTGTATTTTGATAATGAGGATTGGATATGAGTAAAAGGATCAGTGTTTCAGCAATGATGGTTTTCATGGGCGCGGCGCTTCTTTTCATGTCGTGCGCCGACAAACGGTATCTCAGCGATGCCCAGATGCGCTCACTCTATAAGAATTCGCGGAGCCTTAACGAGACAGCGGCGTTTCTCGCCGGGACGGATATCGGCAAAAAGTCTCCGCTGTACGGCCTGACGCAGGATGATCGGTACCGGGCATACCGGCAGTATATTAACGGTATCTGGGAGAACTACAGGAAAAAGAACCTTAACAATATAGAGGCATGGAGAAAAAAACATGTGAAGGATGACGGTTCGGGGCTGGTCATGTATCCCTTCAGCGGACCCGATATCCTGAATGCCCTGGCCTTTTTCCCGGGGGCCGATGAATATGTCATGATCGGGCTTGAGCTGCCCGGGAACGTTCCGGATCCGCTCCGTTACAAGGGGCCCGATATTTACATGGAGATGTGGAAGATCAAGAATGCCCTCAGGACCATTCTTCAGCTCAACCTTTTCCGCACCATAGAGATGGCGGCGGACTTTAGGGCTGATTCCTTCAGCAATATCACCGGTGTCATGATGTTCTTTCTGGCGCGCTACCAGTACCAGATACTGGACATACAGAAGATTTATATCAGCCGCGCCGGGGAGATCAAGCGCGGGGAACCGAAGCCAGGCGACAAGAATGCCGAAGGCGTCGAATTCACCTTCAGGAAAAGGGCGGGCGCACCGGTTAAAGTGGCGCGTTTTTTCAGCGTTGACCTGTCCGACGGCTCCCTGACCAGGCTTCAGGGGGTTTCGAACTTCTTGAGCGGGAAAAAGAACTTCACAACCTTCATCAAGTCCGCGTCATACCTCCTGAGCTATGATAATTTCAGGATCCTGAGGTCATATCTCCTGGCAGGCAGCAGGTATCTTCTTCAAGAGGACAGCGGTATCCCCTATAAGCATTTTAACTCGAAGGACTGGGACATGTCCTTCTACGGGACCTACCGGGTCATCGCCATATTCGCCAACCGGTTCCAGAAGGACCTCGACGAAGCAATGAAGAAGAAAAACAAGGGGCCGCTTCCCTTTGATTTTGGCTACGGCTTCGAGCCGGAGAAGTCGAATATTATGATTTCGGTGAAGGTGCCTAAGAAAGGCTAGCTTTCTTGCAAGGTGCCCTGGGCCAGGGCAATTATCGGAAAGCCGGCCCGATACTATACCGGAACACTTCCTCGAAGAGTTCTCTCGCCTCCTTCTCGCGAAGGAGACGAGGCTGCGAGTAGTCATAGATGAGGTAGGGTATAAGTTCGGTTGATACATGCCTGCCGCCGTATATGTGGTGCCGCGCGATGAGGCCCCGGCGGTGGTTCAGACTCTGCATCTGGTCGAAGAGAAAATTACCCAGTCCGTAGGATATGAACTTGCCTTTGTAGAATTCAAGGCCCATGGGCCGGTGGGCGGAGGATGACACGATGATGGTCGCCCCCAGGTCCGCGGCGAGATGGAAATAGCGTTTCTGAATTTCCCGGGGAGCTGGATTGTCTTCATTGCTCCACTGGACCGTTACGATAACAACGTCCGCCTTTGAAACAGCTTCCTTGATAAGTCTGGTGAAGATCTCTTTTGAAAGCCGCGATGCGCCGGCCTTCGTATTCGAGGCGAAGGCATACTCCGGACCGAGCTCGTTGAAACCGACGAAGGCGACCGTGGTCCCCTTGACAGTCATGTACAATACCTTATCCGCGTCGTTCCTGTTTTTTCCGCCGCCGAAATACTTCATCCCGACGCGCTTCAGCAACTCCATCGATTCGGCGTTATGGACGGCGCCAAAATCATTGTTGTGGTTGCCGGTAAGCTCGATTACGTCAAAGCCGGATTCCTCCAGGATCTTCAGGTAGCGTATGGGAGAACAGAAGAGCATTCGGTCTTTTAAAGGCCAGGTGCAAGGCTCCCGGAAGGAGACTTCGTTAGAGGTCGTTGCCAGGTCCGCCCCTGACGTGACCGCCCTTGTATATTTGACCGGCGACAGGGGATCGCCCGATTTCTCCACTGCCGGAATGAAGGCCCTGGTCATGGCGGTGACACCGGTCTGCGCGATGGAGATGTGCGCATCAGGGTCCCATTGCTCCGCGCCGCTCATCATGAAGGGATAGGATCCGGTATCCTTGAGGTAATAATCACTGTCGATTTTTCCCCAGGGGAGGGTCCTGTCGATATAGAGGACCTTGAAGCATGGCCTGAGGCCCCGCAGGTCGCTTATGCCGAGGAAGCTCCGCTCTGACACGAGGGACTCCCTGTCGAAGGATTGCACCCTGAACCGGAGACCCGGATATGCCTTTGCCAGCTTCGCCGCGATGGGCCCGTCGGCGTATATTCGCACCGCAATGTTCCTGCCGCCGATCTCTTTGAAATTGGTCACCGAGCCGGAGAGGATTTTTTTCAGATCTGCTGGTGTTATATTCGATAAGGGATTGGCCGCGTGGACCTGTATGAAGAGGGGCTTGCGCGACGCGCGGAAGGATTGTGCCGGTTCCGAAAGCGCCAGCCCGGCAAGTAAAAGTGATGATACCATTATTAACCTTCCGGTCTTTTGACGCGACATGGAATTTACCCCGCTCTGCAGATTTATGCGGCATGAGCCATGGTCCAAAAATTATTACCGCATTGAGGGATATTTCAGCAGGAAAGGCAATTTAGCAAGAAAATTTTTAACCCCACTGTCCCCCCGAGGGGGCACGTGCAAATTATCCTGACTCTTTGAGTAGGCATGATAGATGTGATCTATTGATTAAATTGTGGTCATATCAATAATCGAAGCCAGGAGAAATCCGGATAACAAGTTTTCTCACTTTGTTTGAAATGATACATTATATTCTTTTAAACAATAAGTAAATTGCCTCATGCCCCCTCAGGGGGGCAGGGGGTCTGCTAATAGGGTATTAAGGTCTCTCCCCGTAAAAAATAGTTGCTAATATGATACGCTCATTTATATCATTTCATTGCTGTTTAAATTTGCACAGAGGGCCCGATCATCACTATGACAAACCCGGTCGAAAGTGCCGATAAACCCATCTATTTTGACAATGCCGCAACAACCTTCCCCAAGCCCCGGGAGGTGGTGGATGCCGTGGTGGATTACATGACGCGCGTCGGAGGCAATCCCGGCCGGTCGGGCCACCAGCTTTCGGTTGATGCCGGCGAGATCGTATTTTCCGCCCGCGAGGCAGTTGCGTCTCTTTTCGGCGTCACAAACCCGATGCGGGTAATATTCTGCTCCAACGCAACGGACGCCCTGAACCTGGCCATCCAGGGAATGCTGCGAGATGGGGGGCATGCCGTGACCACAGCGATGGAGCACAACAGCACAATCCGGCCCCTCAGGGAGCTGGAGCGGCGCTGCGGGATCGAAGTGACCGTGGTTCCCTGTCCCGGAGGCGTGGCCGATCCCGCGGAATTCGAGCGGGCACTGCGGCCGGATACGAAGCTTGCGGTGGTCAACCACGCCTCGAATGCCTTCGGCATCATGCAGTCCCTCCGTGAACTAGGCGAAACGTGCCGCAGAAATAAGGTCGTACTCCTGGCGGATTGCGCCCAGACCGCCGGCGTCATTCCCATTGACATGAAAAGCGACCCGGTCGATATCCTGGCTTTTGCAGGCCATAAGGGCCTGTACGGGCCGACTGGGACCGGCGGCCTGCTCCTGTCTGAAAGGTTTGACCATGGCAGGATGAAACCGCTGAAATACGGAGGCACTGGCAGCAATTCCGACAGCGTTTACCAGCCGGAATTTCTGCCTGATATTTACGAAAGCGGCACGCTGAACACCGCCGGTCTGAGCGGTCTCTGCGCAGGGACCAATTATATTTTGTCTTTACAGGGTGGAGTGCGGGGGATACAGTTGCACGAGAAAGAACTCGCGGCTTATTTTCTTGCCCGGGCGGGTGAACGCGTCAGGGGCTTTAACTCCCCGGCGTCGGCGGCCCTGGTCGAGACCGGCGTAGTATCCTTCAATATCGAAGGCAAAGAGCCGTCAGATGTCGCCTATCACCTGTCCGACCCGTACAACATCATGTGCCGCGCGGGCCTCCACTGCGCTCCCATGGCCCATGAAACCATGGGGACTTTTCCGGGGGGCACGGTGCGTTTCAGCTTCGGCGTCTTCAACACGAAAGAGGAAATCGATTATGCAGTCAGCGCCCTGGAGGAAATCAGCGCCATGAAGGAGACCCCATGAACGCCTTCTCGGTCATTTTATTCTTTTCGACGACATCGTCGATCTGGACAGCGCGCCTCCTTAAAAAGGCGGGCATCGAGAGGAAGATGGTGCCCATTCCGCGAAACCTGAGCTCGGACTGCGGATATTGCGTGCGGATAAAAAGCGAAGATATCGAACGGGTGAAGGATGTGTTGACGAAGGGCGGGGTCGAGTTCGCCCGGATAGAGAATTTACGGTAAGCGCGGATTTTAACCAACGTCTGATAGCCCCGGGTTTCAACCCGGGGATTACATAAAAAAGGAGTAACGATGAGCGACAAGTGCGACATCAGCAAACTGAACGTCCTGCGCCTCACCGAATCGGTGACCAGCTCTGGTTGAGCGGCCAAAATAGGTCCGGAGGACCTGCAGGAAGTAATGAAGGGCTTGCCGGTCAGGTATGACGGCAACGTGATCGTGGGGATGGACTCCAGCGACGACGCCGGTGTATACCGCCTCTCCGAATCGGAGGCGCTGGTTCAGACTGTGGACTTCATCACGCCCATTGTCGACGATCCCTTCACCTTCGGAAGGATTGCGGCATGCAACAGCCTGTCCGATGTGTACGCCATGGGCGGCAGGCCCATAACGGCGCTGAACATCGTATGCTTTCCCGTGAAAAAGTTCACCCTTGACGTATTACAGGAGGTGCTCCGTGGCGGCCTTTCTGCGCTGGCAGAGGCGGAAACCCAGCTCCTGGGCGGCCACAGCGTGGATGATCCGGAATTTAAGTACGGTCTCGCCGTGACCGGTATTGTGCGCCCTGACCGGGCGATGCGTAACGATGCTATTCAGGACGGTGACGCGATTGTCCTTACCAAGCCTCTCGGGACCGGCATGATTGCCACCGCAATCAAGGCGGGGCCCGTGAATGAGGTGGTCATGGGGTCCTTCACCAAATCGATGACCACTCTGAACCGCGTCGCCGCCCTGATCATGCGCGGCCATAAGGTCCACGCCTGCACCGACGTCACGGGGTTCGGCCTTGTCGGTCATGTGCGGGAAATGCTTGGAAAAAACCGGATGGAAATTGAAATAGATTCAAAACGTGTGCCGGTGCTTCCCGGGGCCAGAGAGGCGGCATCCGGCGGCCTGATCCCGGGCGGTATGTACCGGAACCGTGATTATATCGGAAGTCTGTGTGAAACGGGTGCGCCGGTGGCGCAGGACCTGCTCGATATCCTCTTTGACCCGCAGACCTCCGGCGGACTCCTTATCGCCGTTGAAGAAGGCGCTGCAGATGCCCTTGTGTCCGAGCTGCATGGCGCCGGTATCACCGAATCATCGGTCATAGCCAGGGTGCGGAAAAGTCAGTTACAAAGGATAGTTATCAAATGACAATAGAATCGCTGGTGCGGGAATTCGGCTACCTGGCCATTCTCATAGGGACTTTTCTGGAAGGAGAAACAATTCTGGTCGTCGGCGGCTTTGCCGCCTACGAGGGATACCTGGAACTTCCCCTGGTTATGGTAGCGGCCTTCTTTGGCAGCCTCTTCGGCGACCAGCTCTATTTTTTCATAGGGCGCTACAATGGCCGGGCGCTGCTGAAAAGGTTCCCGGGCTGGCAGCCGCGCGTCAACCGGTTCAGAACAATGATGGACCGCCATGACACCTGGTTCATCCTGGTGTTCCGGTTCCTGTACGGCCTGCGCACGGTGGCTCCCTTCGCCATCGGCCTGAGCAATGTAACCCTGAAAAAATTCATTATCCTGAACGTGATCAGCGCCGCCATCTGGGCGGCGACCCTTGCGGTCCTCGGCTTTTTTTTCGGCCGGATGATGGAGGCCGTCCTCGACGATATAAAGAAGTACGAGCTCATTATCATGGCGGGCATCTTCCTGGCAGCCTCCATAATCTTCATCGTCAAGCGCGTCAGGAGAAGGAGAAGGATGAAGGCAAAGGAAACGGCCGGGGTTCCGGAAGAAAATGAAAAACAATAATCGAAACAGGAGGTTGCCGCTCAATGTCCCTTGAATGGGCGATAATGAATTTCGGTTATCCGGCGGTGCTGGTGGAAATTCACGACACCATTGTTTCAAAAAAAGTATTGATTAATATTTGTTTACCCGTAGTATGAAATAAAAAAACCATGTCACTCAACAAATACACCATCCCGGAACTGGTTTTACGTCTTAAAAACATCCCGGCCCTGAGCGGTCTCGATCCAACCTCCCTTTTTCAGGGCATCAAATTTTTTTCCGATGTCAGCATGGAACTCCTCGGAGAGATAGCGGATCATGTCTCGGTCTGTGAATTCAACATGGGGGACATCATCTGCCGCCATGGCATGTTTGACGAGCGTTTCTATATCATCCTGACCGGAAGGGTCTGGGCCGTGATCCCCACGGAGGAAAATCCGAAATTCCGCCTCTACAGTCTCGGGCCGGGAGAATTTTTCGGGGAAGAGATCATCTATACCTCCGAGCCGCGTGATAGCACCATAGTCGCGGACGAATTTCTTTTTGCCCTCTCCATGGACGGACCCAGCCTACGGAAGCTCATGGAGTCTTCAGAAGTCATACGCACTCTTATGGAAAAGAGCTACATCGACCGTCAGCTCAAGAACGACCTTCGGCGGGTCCCGGTCTTCACCAACATGAACGACCATCTCTTCGAAGAGGTCCTTAACCGGGTTGAGCTCCTCGCCCTTCCGGAAAAGCGGACCATCTGCACCGAGGGAGAGGCCGGCGACGCCTTTTACCTGATCCGCGACGGCGAAGTGAACGTATACCGCCGCCATGAAAAGGAAGAGCGCCTCATCGCCATCCTGTCCGATGGGCAGTTTTTCGGTGAAATGTCACTCCTCTCCGACGAAAAGCGGAATGCCACGGTGGTAACCTCGAAAAAAACCGATATGGTCAGAATATCGAGCGATGATTTTCTTTCCATCGTAAAGAAGGACTCCCTGATGCTGAAGGAGCTGAACGAAGTCGCCGATGAGCGCCGCGTGCATCAGCGTGATGCCCTCAAAAATCCGAACATCGCCATCATCACCCGGAAACTGCTGGACCTGAACCGGGACGTCAACGTGCACCTGGACATCCTGTCACAGTGCTCAATTGATACGGAGCGGGGGAGCGCCCTCATGGCAACGCTCCCGGGCTCCCGTTATCCCTACGTGTACCCGCGTGACAGCGCCTGCGCGTCGCGCTTTCTCTTCCGCCTTGCCACGAGTACCCTCAAGTCGGGCGAGATCGCCCTCCGTCTCCTGGGCGAGATAGCGCGCTACATCATGAACTGTCAGCGCGCCGACGGCTACTGGGGACAGCGATACGGCATCCATGGCGAGGACAAGGGTATATACAGGCAGGAGGACAATGTCGCCCACGGGGTGTCTATCCTCTGCCGGTACTTGCTGGCGGCTAAAATCAAAGGGGTCGATATCCCCGGCGTGGAAAAGTACTTCGACGCCATTGAGAGGGGCTCATCCTACGCCCGGAAGAACTATTACCGGAAGGAGATCCACCTCTTTTATTCAACCACATCGATACACGAATCGGCCATCGAGGAAGGGTACACTATCTGGGTGAATTACGCATATCTCCTGATGTTCCGCCTCCTGGAGCGGATCGGGAAAGCCTACGGCATCCCTGAGCGCTTTGCCGCGGAGGCTGACCTCAGGGCCGGGTTCCAGCCGACCGTGGAGAAGGTCTTCGCCCAGTCGGGGCGCTATATCCGCCGCCTCAAGCCGGACGGAACCCTCGATCTCCGGCCTGACATCACACTCCTGTCGCCGTTTTTCTTCGGCACCGGCCTGGATGAGGATTACTTCACCGATAACGAGACCTTCACCAGCTCTATCGCTTTCATCGAGGACATGCTCTGGGACCCCGAGCTGGGGATGCTGCAGCGTTATCTCCCATTCATCGAGGACCCGGAATCGCATATTCACGCGGGCAACGGCCCCTGGGTGCAGTACACGGCCATGCTGGCGCAGTATTATTTTTATACGGGAAAGGCGGCGCGGGGAAATGATATCATGGGCATCATCGACGGGTACCGGAGCAAGGAGGGGTACCTGTGCGAGCACCTTACCACGCCTGAGCGCTTTTTCGAATTCAAGAACCTGGAGTGGCTCAGCGGGCACGATTTCGACAAGGAGTTCGAACCGCATATCCTGATTGACGACATCCCCTATGATAATATCGTTGAGGAATTGAATCATATGCGGAACGCTTATGCACGCATAGAAGAAGAATGTCTGACGATCGGCGCCAACGGGCACATATCCTTCGCCACGCCCCTGATGTGGTCTCATGCGGAGTACGCAATGGCTTTGATGCTGCGTACTGAAAAAGAACTGGAGAAGTACCGCCAATGATACTGAGAATTATAATTACACTCATTGCCATTTTCCTGTGTGGAGCGCCGCTCCTTGCCGGAGAAGAAGCCGCCGACCAGAAGCTGCGCTTCAAGTACGACCCGGGCGAGAAATACCGGATAATAACCGAGGTTGACGAGGATGTGTTGATTAATGGCGTCCTTTCACACCGCTCCATAATTCTTAATAAGGTCGCCGTGGACACCGCGGAGGTGAAGGGCGCCTCCGGGCGCCTTGACTGCGATTTCCAGATGTCCGAATCGATACAGGGGAGGTACAACTCTTTTTATTTGAAAGAAAGCTACCGGTCAGGTTTCTGGCGCGATGAATTCGGCGTCTTTACCATCGACCCGTCATATTTCATGCCAGTGGTGCGCAACGTGCCACGCTTTCCCGCGGGGACGGTGAAGCCGGGCGACACCTGGACCGGCGACGCCGACGAGGCACATGACTTCCGCCGGAGCTACGGCATTGATAAGGCCTTCCATTTCCCGGTAAAGGTGCATTATACCTACCTCAGGGACGAGGTCAGGGAGGGTGTGAAGACCGCGGTGTTGAAGGTTGAGTTCACCATCTTCCATCAGGTTGTTTACGACGGGGCGCCCAAACGGCCGGTGCCGGTGAGAATTACCGGCGCATCGTCCCAGCTCTACTGGTGGGACATTGCCGCGGGGCAGTTCCATTCGTACCAGGAGGATTTCGATTTCATCTTTTTCCTTTCCAATGCCGCTTCTGTCGAGTACCGGGGAAAAGCCGAGGGCCGGCTCCTGAAATCGCCGAAGCTTGACCGGGACCGGGTGGCTGAGGATCTCGCTAAAAGATTAAAAGAAGACAACATTGCCGATGCCACTGTCAGGAAGGACAAAAATGGCGTTACTATTGTGCTGGAAAACGTCCAGTTCCCCCCCAATTCACCGGAGCTGACTGATGTTGAAAGAGAGAAAATTTCACGCATAGCCGGGATGTTAAAGCGCTTCCCGGAACGGGACTTCCTGGTGACCGGCCACACGGCACGGGTTGGCGAGGAGCAGACGTCGCAGGCCCTGTCCGAACAGCGCGCCATGGGCGTGGCGGACTTCCTGATATCGAAGGGCGCATGCAAAAAGACCCGGGTGGTCACGCAGGGGAAGGGGTCACGGGAGCCAGCCGCGGACAATGCCACGGAAGCGGGACGAAAGCGTAACCGGCGTGTGGAGATTACGATTCTGGAGAACTAGAGTGCCGGGGCCACCCCCCCCAACCCCCCCCTGGGGGGGCTTATTAAAATGAAGATGCGATCAGGCCTTCCCTCGGAATAATTCATGTATAAGTCCCCCTACGGGGGATTTAGGGGGCCTCGACAATAGATATAACAGGAGACATGATATGAAAAAAACGATTATCGGAAAGAAAACCATTCTGTTGAACAAGTTCGTGAAGCTCATCGAGGACAGCCATGGTGATGTCACTGAAAATTTCATGAACGACCTCCTTAAGCACCCCGAGACGGCCGCCTACCGAAACACGGACAGGGATGAGGTATGCCGCTTCAGCGATCTCGTATACAAGGACCTGTCGCTCTGGATATCAAACGAATTTTCGAAAGAGAAGATCGACGACCGCTACGGCAAGATGGGGAGGGATCGCTTCGAGTCCGGCATTCCGATAGAGCAGGTTGTGAAGGCACTTATACTCCAGCGCCGCCATATCTGGCTGTTCGTAATGGACAAGATGTATGATGAGAAGACCGATTACATGGAGGCCGTTGAGCTGAACAACAGGGTAACCCTGTATTTCGACCGGGCCATAGTTGCCATGGTAAAGGGATACATGAAAATGGTGAATCCGCCATTGCGATAGCCGCAGATCTTTTATTATAGTACGGAACGTGCGTTTACCATGATAAAAAAAAGCACCGGAAAAGAAAAAATATTGTATTTAACGTTCATTATAGCATAATGGAATAAAGCTGCTTTTTCCGTTCCTCCGTGTAATCCGGAAACAGCCCCGGCCCGGGGGCTATGATAAGGATTGTGTTTGAATATGAATACCGTACATAACAATGAGCTGACCAGTAAGATCGAACTCCTAAAGGGGGTGAGTATCTTCACCGCTCTTGCAGATAAAGAGTTCAGCATGGTAGCGCAGAACAGCGAGTTCTGTTCGTACCGCAAGGGGGACATTATCTTCCGGGAGGGAAGCTACGGTGACGGTCTCTATGTGATACGGGAAGGCGAGATACTCATCACCAAACAGCGCGCCGATGATGTGACTATGAACATCGCCCAGTTCATTCCCGGTGAAAGTTTCGGCGAGATGGACCTCCTGGAAAACAGGGAGATGAGTGCCACGGCTCAGGCCGATTCCGACGCCGTCCTCCTGGTGTTCCCTTCGCGGGGAACAAAATTCAAGGACGTTCTGGGCCAGTATCCTGACATCTCGGCGCGGATCCTTCACGAAGTGATGGCGGCCATTGCCGGAAGGATCCGGGGGACCAACCGCCTTATTTCTGAGAAGTCGCAGTGGGTAGACGATCTGAAGCAGCAGCTCTACTATGACAAGCTCACGGGGCTCTACAACAGGACGTTCCTCGATGAAGAATTTCCGCGGCAGCTTGATGATTACGGCCTGGTGTCATCCCTGGTTATGATAAAGCCGGACAACTTCAAGGCGATCAACGACCGGTGCGGCCACGAGGCAGGCGACCGTGCGTTGAAGCTCATCGCCTATGCCGTCAGATCCCAGATCAGGGATGCAGACATAGCCGTGCGGTTCCGGGGCGATGAGTTTGCCCTCATTCTTCCCGGCGCGGGACTCGATGCGGCGTTGACCTGCGCCGATCATCTCCGGGCTCTTCTGAAAAGCCTTAATTTCGACCATATCACCGGGGGTGGGTTTTCCACCACGGTGAGCATCGGCGCTGCGGTTTATCCGGACCACGGCAGAGATCCCATAAAGCTGGTTGAGACATGCTTTAAGAGGATGTTCGCGGCCCGTGAGCGCGGCGGTAACCTTGTAGTAAGCAGTGAGTTATAATATCATGGATACGTATTCGATATGGCTATATCAGTTGAGTTTCTAAGCACGGTTGAGATATTCTCCCTCCTGGGGCCCGAGGAGATCAGCAGTATTGCCGGCCTCTTCAGCAGTCATGAAATTAATGAGGGGGAAGTGCTGTTCAGGGAGGGCGAGGATGGAAACGAACTTTTTATCGTGAAAAGCGGTACCGTTGCGAGCTCCATCCGCCTTCCCGACGGCGGGGAACGGCAGGTTGGCCAGTTCAAGGCCGGCAATTTTTTCGGTGAGATGTCAATTTTTGAGAACGCACCCCGGTCGGCCACGTGCCGCAGTTTGGAGAAGAGCGTCCTGCTTGGACTCCAGGAGAAGGACTTTTACCGCATAATCGAAGAATATCCGGATATAGCCACCAAGATAATGTACCGGATGCTCAATATCACGGCACAGCGGCTGCGTGATACCGGTGAGTTCCTGTCTGATATGGTGCATTGGGGCGAAGCGGCCCGCCGTCGGGCCATAACCGACGAGCTTACCGGCGCCTATAACCGCCGTTTTCTCGATGACGCCCTTGTCAGCCAGGTTGACCTGGCCAGGAACAGCGGGAAGCCCCTTTCGCTGATCATGGTTGACCTCGACTACTTCAGGGATATCAATGAAAACTACGGACAGGAAGCGGGTGATCGCTGCATCATGGAGGTCGTGCACCTGTTTAACCGCCTTCTGCGGGAGAGTGATATCCTGGCGCGGTTCGGCGGCGATGAATTCACGGTACTTATGCCCGATACACCGTGGGATACTGCGCTGGATATGACAGACCAGGTGCGTAAAAACCTGGGAGGACTCGATATGCTGGGCAAGTACCAGGGACCGGTGAAAAAATTGACCATGAGCGCCGGCATTGCGTCGTTCCCGGTACATGCGGATGATATCAAAAAACTGAAGGAGATGGCTGACCAGGCGTTGTACCGGGCAAAAGAGGAAGGACGGGACCGGGTTATCTGCGCGGGCTCATAACCGCGGAAAAAGGGCCAGCCACGCACATGAATAAAAAGCCAATTTCGACCATCTACGAGAAAAACAGGATTATTGATAATATCATCAATGCCCTGCAGAGGAAAAACCATTTCCTGTTTCTCGGCCACCAGAATCCCGATGAAGACTGCATCGGGTCCATGGTCGCCTTTGCTCTCATCGCTGGCAAATTCTCCAAGAAAGCCAATGTGTACATAAGCGAATCGATGCACGAACATTTTCAATATCTCCTGGATATATGCAGGCATAACGCGATAAGCTGCTCCGAAACGATGGATTCCATCGATGACACCGTGGACGTCATCGTGGTGTGCGATACGCCGAAGCCCTCGATGATAGACCTCACTCCCGGCATTGAGGAGCTTCTGCACAACAAGGATATCCTTAAAATCGAGATAGACCATCACCTTGGCGCCGACAGCATTTACATCGGTGACGAGGGATACCGCCTGGTGACCGAGGCGACTTCATCCAGCGAACTGGTGGGTCTTATCGCCATGAAGCTGGCCAAGCGCAAGGACTTGCTCAAGCATTACAGCATCGGCAACCCGCTCTCGAGGAACGTGATCCTTTCCGTGCTGACCGGGATCGTGGGTGATACCAACATGGGCCAGTATATAAAATCGAAGCGCCAGAAACGGTATTACGACATCTTCAGCAACATCTACAGCACACTCCTCGAGCGTGAAACCACCAAAGACTCGAACTTCATGAACAAGGACGAAGTGTTCCATGAAATCCAGCGCCTGTCCGCCGTTGAGGACCGCTGCTTCCGGTACATCTATAATAAAAAGAAATTTTCGAGATCTGTCGGATTTTCGGTATTAAGCAGGGATGACATGGATTACCTGTACCGCGAGTTTGACAGCGATACCATTGTTGCGGTCACACGGTCCGTCGCAGACCATCTCGCCGAAGAGAGCGGGCGCCTGGGATTCGTCGTCTATGATGATTCCGGCGTGTCCGGTCTCGTCCAGTTCAGGCTCCGCAGGGGACAGGGGTTTAAGAAATTCGACCTCCGGAAGGTCCTGAAGATATTTTCATTCCATAATGGAGGCGGCCATGAAGGCGCCATCGGTTTCAGGATTCCTGGAAAAGATATCGAAAATATCGAACAGTATGTTGATCAATTGATTGAAGGCATTGAAAAGGCGATAGGAAAGCGGTAACGGGAAATGCCAGAGGGGATGCCCCCTTCAGTGCGGTATGTCCCTGTTTTGAAAGCCGGCGGTTGAACCCGGGATGCCGCCTGCTGCGGCACCCCGGGCCGGTCAATCACGCGGACTTCTTCTCCAGAACGCCATCCGGTTTCTTAAATGATTCGATAAAACGAACTTCCTTGCCGATGACCTTGATCCGGGACCGCTTCGTGCCGTCATTCCCCTCCCACCGATCCTGGCGCAGTGTGCCTGCAACAAAGATGCGTCTCCCTTTGGTGATGCTGTCTGAACAGAAATCGGCGAGTTTTTCCCAGGTTTCCACGTCGATATATGACACCTTGGGTTCGGCGTCTTCTTTCGAGTAGTGGTTCATTGCCACCGAAAACGAGCAGATGCTTTTCCCGGTCTTGGTTTTTTTGATGACCGGATCCCGTGTCGCGTTCCCTTCGATGGTTACTGTTTGGTAGTTTTGCATGGCATAGCTCCTTGTGTTGATTTGCAAGGTATACGAAGGGCGGTCCTCAAATGAAAAAATTTTTTTCAGATATATAAAAAATTTTGGTTAGGATAGTTATCGTAAATATAAGATTAACAGGCTTTTACCGATAACTATCGGTGGCGATGATGCCCCTCCGTGACAAAGGGGCGATCCGGTCGCTCAAACGGAGCGACGCCTGGATGCCTATGGTTGTGAGTATCTCTCAAATGGTTGGTTTTTAGCAGGGGTAAGATGTATTCATGCGGTTTTGCGCAAGCAATTTAATGTTTCATGACATCTCTTCGTTTTGCGCGCGCGTCATAAGCTGTTACGCAAAACCGAACATTCTGTTTGGCCTCTTTATTGCGGGATTTATGAGCCAAGCGCCTCTGCGAGCTCTTCCGCGCGGCTTTCATCTTCTTTTATTGTTGCCGGACTGCGCCAGATCGCGGATCCGTCAGGAGCCAGGACGCGGAAATTATCAAAACCCCTGTCGCACAGGTGGATTTCCCCGTTTTCTCCCACCGACATGCGCTCCATGTCCGTGCCAAGGGAACAGCTGTTCTTTTTCGCGTGGGGCCCCGCCAGCACTTGAAAAGACCCGTCCGGATGTATCCTGCCAACGTGGGAAAAGTTGATATCATGTATTGTCTTCTTATGGTCAAACAGGATATAGACGCTCCCGTCACCGGCGATCCCGCAATCCTGAATTTTTTCAACAACTCCGCAATCGGGCTGAATGATCCCCCGCATGCCGCCCTTCCGGTCAAAGCTGGCAAAGCGGCCCGTCTCGCGCTCAATGAAATAGAGGGCGCCCTTCGGTCCGGCCGCGATCCAGGCCCCGTCGGGAGGCCGGGCCGGCCGGTCCTTGAGTTCGTCCCACTCCACCCGTTTTTTGGACAGGTCATCGTCATTGCTGCCGGGCCACAGGGGAATCCGTTTCCCGGCCGGATCAAAACGCCGGAGCGCGTAATTATCGTCCTCCCAGCATCGGTATACCAGCAGGGTCCCGTCGGTGACAGCGGCGATCCCCTCGTGGTCTATGGCGGTGATGAAGTCCGGGTTATTTTTTTTCTTCCTGATCGCTGCCGCCTGGTCGCCGTTATCCGCGCGAAAGGCCTGGGCAATGTCCACTTTGCCGTCAAGGACCCAGAGCTGATCCTGTTCCGGAGCGTAGAGGAGCCTCGCATAATCGCTGAGGACGATCTTCTTTTTAATCCAGCGCAGCGTGCCGTTCCGGTCGGCGCGGCCGATTCGTCCCTCCGAATCCTCCTCCCAGAGCAGGGCGGTATCGCCGCCGGGCAGGGCCGCCAGATCACAAAAATCGTCGATGTCGTCGGGAAGGAAGGCCGCCGTCTCGCCGGTATCGAGAAGGATGTACCACGGATGAGCGGCGACGGGGGGATGCAGGCGCTGCCAGATGTCGTCCGGCACAAGCAGGTCCTGGCCGCAGTGAGCGCACTTGACCGTGCGGCTCGATCCGTCAAGAGGCAGGGGGCCTCCGCAGTGGTAGCACCGCATGCTGATCCCTTCAGGGATGCCGGTCAAGTCCGCGCCGGCGTCAGGCGCGGACTCTCCCACGAGCAGGACCCCGAAGGGCGCCACCTGGTTAAACCAGGCGGGGGGCACGCGCACGCTCGATATCACGCCGCAGGCGCTGCAGGAGAATTTAGTGTTTCCCTCCGTGGCGAGGGCAAAAAGGCTCTCCAGGGAAAGAAAGGCACCGCAACCCCCGCAGCGTGGCGTCAGGTTGCCGAACGTCAGCCGAATGTTCCCCAGGCTCGCATGCATTATCGTGGCCCAGGTGTCCGTCTCCGGCTTCATGCCGCTTGCCTCAATGATCCTCTTGGAGATTAAAAAATTCCATACCTCCACATCGGTGGGTATGCTCTCCGAGCATCTCGAGCAGAAGGTGAGCTCTGCCGCCTGGTTCACCGGGAGGGGGTTTTTGCAATTAGAACATTCCGATGTAAAGGTAAGGCCTACGCTTATCAATGCCATGGGTTTCTCCCTGTGCCTATGTAAAGTCAGGTTTTCTCACTCTGCGGCGTTCGGCAGGACGGGTCGTTCCTACCGTATGAAAGCCTTGCCGCTTTTCAGTAAAACCCCTATCTTCATTCCGTCCGGGGTCTTGATGATTCTGTTCTCGATCACAACCTGGTCGTCTCTGAATTCAATCTGTCCCACCAGCCCGATGAGGGAATAACCGGCATCGTCCTCATGTTTGGCGTTCGCGACAAAGCTCGCTTCCGGCATGGCGATGCCGATGAATTCGTCCCCGGCGCGGTACTTCCGCACTTTGCCTGTGGACATGTTCAATCCTGCCAGGTCCCCGTTTTTGAGCTTTTCTTCATTTTGAATGAATTCCGCGTACGACATTGCCGCACCTCCGCTTGTTCCAATGTGTAAACAATGATCAGGCTTGCTGCATAACTGCTAATGTTTTTTTGTCCCCGCCATTGAGGAACACGTGGACATATATCATTTATTAATAAATTTAGCGGCAAGTCAATCCATTTCGCTCAGAGGGAGGACTGAAGAAAAAAATTAAGGCACCTGCCCGGCCCTTTTTAAGGTTGCAGGGGCATCATCTGATCAGTGACAGGTTCAGATAATTTCTATTGTATCCCATAAGCTGTGCCTTTGTATGGGGAATTTCCTTGATATTATTTCAATAATCTGGTATAAATGCAAATCTGCCAAAACCAATGACAGTATGCAGGGAATAGAGGAGGATGATATGAATTCACGAAGAATGATGGCAGTTGGAGTGATGATGGTGCTAGCCGCGATTGCGATTTTATTGTTTGCGCTTTTTATGGTTGGCGAAGAGGAGGAATCCCTCAAAAAGGCCGCACGTTTTGAGGGAGGCGCAGCAGGCGCTGCTGCACAGGGAGACCTGGTCATAATCGAGGGGAGGGTCAGTGTGAAGAACAAGATCCTCACACACGATTACGTTGACGCTGCAAAGGAAAATAACGATAAGGGAACATGGACAATCCTGCAGGTATATCACCAGCCGGTGCTTGCCGATCTGGCGCAGGGCGAGATAATCCTCGCCTCTGCTCAGGTCTGCACAAGGCCGGATGGGATCAATGCCCTTAAAACCGATGAAATTACCCCGAATAAAGACCCGATCCGCTTTGTCGGACTGAAGAGAGGGGACCCGATAGCGGCCATCGGCACCCTGACCTCATCGGTCCCGGCCGCCCTTGCGGTCAAATACTGGTACTCGGGTTCCGTCGCCGACTACAAGGAGTTCATTTCATCGAGCAGGAAGGGCAGCTATATCTTCTTCGCGGTGCTCGCCGCCCTGGGTGCGGGACTTTTTGTTTTGGGATTTAAAAAAAGGTAGGCGGCAGGCGTATCCCATTAACGATGGCAGTGGCGGGTTTAAGTTCGCCACTACCATCGTTAATAACAGCCGATATGATATGCCAGAACACGATTACAGCGATATCGATTTCGGATACGAGTGCGACCTCCATTTTTTTGAGCCCCGCGAGACCGACGACGTGGTGCGCGAATTCATCAGGCAGGCCGCGGCGAAAGGCCTGAAGAAGATCCGGCTGGTGCACGGGAAGGGGATATCCGCCAAGAAGAAGCGCGTGTATGAACTTTTGCAGAACCACCCCGACGTGGCCGAATTCCGCAACGACGGTCCCAATTGGGGTGCAACGATAATTACATTGAAATAAGACCCCACAGTCCTCCTGAGGGGGGAGACCTCAGTGCATCAGGACATTCTCTCTCGTGACCTCACCCGCGCTCCGCGCACACTCTCCTTGAAAAAGAGAGGGTTTCCGCTTTAATGAATTTATGTTTGGTCCCCCCTCTCCATTTTATGGAGAGGGGCCGGGGGTGAGGATGTTCTTGAATATGGTGCCCGGTGGTTTTTTAAGACGGGTTCTTGATCTTCTCTATCACCTTGTTCAGCAGGTCCAAATATTCCTTCTGACTCTGTATGTAGTCCTTGACGATAGAGTTCTGCTCAAGGTCCCGCTGCAACAGTTCATACTCGGATGAATTCTGCTGCTCGATAACGCCGCCGGCTGCAATGCGGTCGTTGAGTTCTTTTCCTATGGCAATCAGCTTCGAATAGAGCTGCTGGGCGGTGCGGTCGCTGCTGATCCTGGAAAGACATTCATTGTAGCGAATTGTTGTCTCGTGCTCACGGATGGAGGCGGCGAGTTCCCGCGCTTTGGTGATGATGGGCTGGATGGCGTCGGTCATAGGTTACGCAGTGGAATCATGCTTTGTGATGCCCGCGCTTGCGGATTTCCTTGACCATGTCCTGGAACAGATCGTAAAATTCCTTGAGTTCATCCTTGTTCCTGAGGGGCCTGAGATTCGGGTCCCTTCCCTCGATGATGTCCTTCATGAATTTCGATATGACATAGATGGGACCGGAAATCCGGTGCGTTTTTCTTATAAGTATGATGAATAGTGCGATGCTTTCAGCAAGAATTATGGCGAGGATTGAAGCCAGAAGGATCTTGTTGTACTTCATAATGGTTGTATTGAATGTGATTATGCGGTTCAGGGTCTCCATGTTGTTGTCATGGTTTTTGGTGTTCTGGATGAGGGCTTTTCTCAGATTCGGGTCTTTTACGGCTTCAGGAAGGGATGACAGGGAAACAAAGATGCTGTTTTCTATCTCATAGATATTCGTAATCCTGGTGTTGTTTTCTGTCAGCTTGTTATTATTATAAACAACGCTGGCGGTTATGGCAACGAGGATGACGGCTGTTATAACGCTCACAATACCGATTATCGAAAAAGTGTGCCGCAGCTGGAAATTCTTGTCAATGATATACTGTTTTCGTTTCTTCATCGGATACCTCGGCGTTAAAGCTCGTTCTGCCGGCTGCAGCCCCCCGTGCCAGCATACCCTATCTAAACAGGAGAGGTTATTAAAGTCAATATATTTTCAGATTAAAACCCTTTCGAGAATGCCCATCTCCGCAAGCATTGGAAAAAAGAGACGCAGGGGGAACCCGATGATGTTCGTGGCCGACCCCTGGAATCCTTCGACGATGAGCTCTCGCCGCTCCTGGAAGGCATAACTGCCGGCCTTGTCCAGGTAATCGATGGTAGTGAGGTACCGGACAATACCGTCCCGATCAAGCATTTTGAAGGTGACCCCGGTCGTTTCATACCGGGTCAGCATCCGGCACGGACCCTCCGGCCGTTCTGCTGTCAGGAGAGTGAGTCCGGTGATGACCCGGTGTGTGCGGCCGTTTAAAGTTGAGATCATCGATACCGCGTCATCGAAATCGCCCGGCTTGCCGATAACGTGCCCGTCGATTGTGACGATGGTGTCGGCGGTGATGATGAGCAGCGGAAAGTCGCCGGCTGTACAGGACTCCAGTATAGCGCGGCATTTCTCCTCGGCGATGCGCGTCGCGAAGTTCTCCGGGATCTCCCCCGTCAGGGGGTGTTCTTCAATTGACGGATGGACGATTCGGAATGCGTCGACCAGGTCGGCCAGTATGGATTTCCGCCGCGGAGATGAGGAGCCGAGAAGTATCTTCATGGATCACTTGATGATTACTTTTTCGTTCAGCTTGTATACATTAGTTATGTTCTTTATGTTTTTCAGCCTGGCCATGATCTCCTTCAGGTGATCGTTGCTCCGTACCTCCAGGATGAACCTGAAGATGGCATGGTCGCTTTCCTCGACACGCGCCTCCACTTTTACAATGTTTGTTTTGGCCAGCGCTATTTCATCGGCCACATCTTTTAGAAGATTCGGGCGGTCAATGCCTTCCACCGCCACCTTGACCGGATACAAGGTGTCGGGGGTGCCTTCCCATTTGATACTGACGAACCGTTCCTGCTCATGGGCCAGGCGCTTGAGAGAGGGACAGTTTCTCTTGTGCACGGTGATGCCCCTGCCGCGGGTGATGAAACCGACTACGTCGTCTCCCGGTATCGGCTGGCAGCATTGCGAAAGACGTATGAGTACGTTGGAGGCGCCGTTGATGGTTATGCCAGACTGTTTTTGTTTTTTCTTCGGTGAGCTTTTAAGTTTGACCTGCTCGTCCCCCTGAAATGAAGCGGGGACCTGCCTGTCTTCCTTCGGCTTTTCCTCATCCTCGTGCTTCACGTCGGATTCCTGCTGTTTTCTCAGCCATGCGCGTATCTTGTTCCGGGCGCTGGGCGATATCGCAAGCTTGAGCCAGGATTCGGACGGATGGCCCTTCTTGCTCGTCATGATATCAACGATGTCGCCGCTTTTCAGCTTTGCCTTGAGGGGGACTATCTGCGAGTTAACCTTGGCGCCCACCGTGCTGTGCCCTATTTCAGTATGGATGGCGTAGGCGAAATCGAGCGGCGTGGCGCCATTGGGCAGCTTGATGATTTTCCCCTTCGGAGAAAAAACGAAAATCTCGTTGTCGTAGAGGTCCATCTTCAAACTTTTCATGAACTCGCGCGTGTCCTGAAGATCGGTCTGCCATTCCGTAATGTCCTTGAGGAAGGTTATATTCTTATAGTCCTTCTTGATGACGCTGGGGTCCTCCTTGTAGAGCCAGTGGGCGGCGATGCCCATCTCAGCCGTCGCGTGCATCTTCTCGGTACGTATCTGTACCTCGAGCCGGTGTCCGTCCGGGCCGATCACGGTCGTGTGGAGTGACTGGTACATGTTCGATTTCGGGACGGCGATATAGTCCTTGAAGCGTTTGATGATCGGAGACCACAGGGTGTGGACCACTCCCAGGATGCCGTAGCAGTCCCTGATCTCGTTCGTGATGATCCTGATGGCCCTGATATCGTATATCTCGGCAAAGGGTTTTTCCTGTTCCAGGATCTTTTTGTGAATGGAGTAGCAGTGCTTGGCACGGCCCGTGATCCTGGCGCTGATGTCGAGGGCGGCTAGGCGCTCATCCAGGATCTTCCTGACGTTTTCCAGGTATGCTTCCAGCTCCGTATCGCGCTGGGCTATGTTGTTCCTGATATCGCTGTACGCCTCAGGATCGAGGACGCGGAAGGCAAGATCTTCCAGTTCGCTGGATACTTTCGACATCCCGAGGCGCCGAGCCAGGGGCGCGTAGATGTCCAGGGTCTCCTTTGCCACGCGCGACTGGGTCTCCGGGGGCTGAAACATGATGGTCCTCATGTTGTGGAGCTTGTCCGCCAGCTTTATGATGATGACCCGTATGTCCTTGACCGTGGCCAGGAGCATTTTTCGCAGCGTGGCTGCCTGGGCGGTGGCTTTGGTCCTGCTTTTGATGGATGATATCTTGGTGACACTGTCCACCAGCCGGGCTACCTCCTCGCCGAAGGCTTTCTCGATCATATCCAGCGTGGTGCCCGTGTCCTCGACGGTATCATGGAGGAGGGCGGCGGCGATGGTGTTGGTGTCGAGCTTGAATCCGGCCAGGATAATGCCCACTTCCAGGGGATGGACGATATAGGGCTCCCCGCTGAGGCGCTGCTGGCCCTCATGGGCGGCATTGGCGAAAAGGTAGGCCTTCTGAATTACCGCAAGGTCTATGTCGGGGTTGCTGCTTTTTATCATTTTCAGTAGCGTCCCGATGTCCCTGCTGCGAATCTTTAATTCTATATCCGACATTGATCCCTAAAACCCCTTTTGATAAATAAAATATACTGATAATATATTAGTATTGTACATTTAATGATCCATAAAGGAAAAATGATTCTCGCAGAGACGCAAAGGCTCTATTCATTACTACATTTTTGGACATAAGAATACAAATAAAAATATAAAGATATATAATTTTTTTCCCGAAAATATAAAAAATAGTCTAAAGAGTCATTGACGAAAAAACGGCAATGACCGGGCAAATAAAGGCCAAGGGGAATACATCAATGGGTAATAAAAGGACAAGTAAACTGATGTGGCTTGTGCCTCTTGTATTAGTGATCAGCCTCACCGGAGGGGCGAGCCTCTATTCCCAGTTCCTGGCCGATGATGAAGATAAAAAAGAAGAGAAAGAACCTGTTGAAGAGAAGAAGAGCGCCGCTCCTGAAAATATAGCCTTGAACATAAAAGCAGAATCATTTTCTGACGATTCAGGAAAAACATGCACCATTAAAGTAACCTGGGACCTTAACCCGAAATATCCGGGAGATTATGTCGTGGCCAAGTCAAACGAGGTCATAGACACGGTTGAAAAAGTCCGCATAGCACGGGTGGTCCAGACGGTGGCAGGGGCTGCAAAGAACACGGTGATTGATCCCGATTGCGCTCCCGGCAATTATTATTATGTTGTTCTCTCAAAAGCCAGCATCACGGAAAATAACATTGAGTTGTACCGGGATTCCAATTATATGTCGGCCCCTCTTGTCGTGGGCGAATCAGGAACTTTTCCAATGGTTTCCAACATCAAGGCAATTGAGGCAGATGACCTCAACGTGCGCCTGACCTGGGATAGGCCCGGAAAATCAGCGCTTTTTTATACCATATACCGCTCAAAGCAGGTGATCAACAACTGGGACCGGCTTAAAGAGTCTGAACGGCTTGACACTCTGGTTGATGTCAGAGAATACATCGATAAGGGAATAGCCACCGACGTTCCGTATTATTACGCGGTCACCGTGAAGTCCCTGAAGGGTAAGGACAATAAGGCCTTCATTCCAGACGAGAACTATACCACCACCGGGACCCTGGTCACCACGCGTAACAAAGCTGAAGAGAACAAGATCACGACCATCAGCGCCGCCCCTGAAGAAGGAGGCATTCTGGTCACATGGGATTTTTCCGGTCCCGGTGACGCCAATTTCAGGCTGTTCAGGTCCGTGAAGCAGGTGGAAAACGGAAGTGAAGTCGTCAGCGGGGACATCCTTCGCAATGTCAATATCAGCGACGGCAGTTACATGGATGCGGCGGTGCCGGCAGGGCAGTATTATTATGGCCTGGTACCGGGAAGCGGCACAGATCTTGAATCGTACAAGCTTGTTCCAGGGGTGAATATTACAAGAAATCCGGCAGTGGTAAGATTAAAGGAAGAAAAGAAAGAAAAAATTCAAAAGAAAGAGCAAAAGATTAAAATTACCGAACCGGATGATATTGACCGTATACTGAAGCGGACATTCTTTAAAAGCAGATATAAAGAGGCTATTAAGGAATTGTCAGAGCTTGTCAATTCCGGTGTCGCAGGGGAAACCGCCGCAAAAGCAAAGCTTTTTATCGGCAGGTCGTATATTGAGCTCGGCCGCTGCCGGAAAGCGCTCGATTTTCTGCTGCTGTCTGATGTAAAAAAATATTTTCCGAAAGATGCGGATTTCTGGACTGCTTTCGCATTGGCGCGTATCAGGAATTACTAATACAAGGGATATTAATCGAGGGCATATTATGAAACAAGGGATACTACTGGGCGCTGTGCTGGTTGTCATAGGGATTGGCATTTTTGCCTACTATGATCGTTTTGTCCGACATGAACGGGAAGCGCAGGAACTGCTCACCGAGGGAAAGCTCATATACGAGAGGGGATCGCGGGAAGCGGTCAATGATTCGGTAAATATTTTTTCTAAGGTGATCGCCCGGTATCCCGGCACCAGGGCCGAATCCGAGGCGTATTTCAACATAGCCCAGGCCTATGAGAAGATGAACCTTAACCGTCTAGCCTATCTGAAATATGTATATATCCTCAAGAACAGCAAGAACGTAGACCAGGACTTCGCACGGGAGGTAAAGGCCAGGATCGCACGCCTCAAGGTGATGAAGCGTTACACCGAGGAGGGTATCTACGAACTCATGGGTCTGCTCCATCATTCTGAAAACCGAGATTTCAGGAGCAGGGTTTATACGGAGCTGGGCCATACCTATCTCCAGATGCGGGAGCTTGAAAAATCAAAGCGCATGTTCGATATAGCCCTGACCGAGAACGGCGACAACGAAGAGGCCATCCTGGGAAAGGCGCGGGCGTATAAGCGCCTGGGACAGGTCGACATGGCATATACGCTCTATGAGTATTACCTCAGGTACTACGGTAACTTCAGCCATTATGCCGACGACGTGAAGCACGCCTACATCCATCAGGTATACGGGACCGGCCATGAAAACTACCGCCGGGGCAGATATACGTCCGCCATTTCCTATTTCAAGAAGGTCCTTACACATTTTCCGGAGAGCGGGTACGCGGAAAAAAGTTTGTACTGGATCGGTCAGAGCTACTTTGCCATGCACCAGTACGGCTCGGCTATTAATTATTACGACAGGGTACTCGGTAATTACGACAACCAAAATGACGAGGCCGCCCGGATCAAGAAAGGATACGCCTATTTCCTCATGAAGAAATTCGACCTGGCTGCCCGGGAATTCCAGATATATATCAACAATTATCCCCGCGGGGCCAATATCGACACGGCCAGAAAATGGAAGAGCATGAGCACGCAGGAAATGCTGTACCGCATACAGAACAGGATGATCCCCGATGCCGAGGAGGATGAGGGAAAGAAAGGAGGCGGATCATCCAGTTCGGAAAGAGACCGGAATCCGGATGACAAGGCAATGACCGGCAGCCCTGCCTACGAAGAGTCCGAGTATGAGAACGTGGGGGAACTCTGATTTATCCCCGCATCAGGGGCGCTCTTGTACAGTTATCTGCACATTGATTTCGCTTTTATCCCTCCAGACGGTAAGCTGGATGCTCTTGCTTATCTCTGTACTGCTGACGATACCCACCAGGTCGGTGTAATCCCGTACTGACTTTCCATCAATACGTGTAATGACATCCCTGATCCTGAGCCCGGCCTTGTACGCCGGGCCGTCCTTTTCGACAGCTCCTACCAGCGCCCCTTCGGGTTTCTGGAGTCCCAGCTCTTTCGCAAACTCCGGCGTGAGGGGCGATATCTGGACCCCGATGTAGCCGTGCTTTACCTTCCCGTATTTCTGCAGCTGCACCAGGGTGTTTTTTGCCATGTTTATCGGGATGGCGAAACCGATCCCCAGGCTGCCGCCGGTGCTTGAGTAGATCATCCGGTTAACGCCGATGACCTCGCCGTCGATGTTGATGAGGGGGCCACCGCTGTTACCCGGGTTGATGGAGGCATCGGTCTGGATATGGGAGATCCCCATGTCGTTGTAGACATGGCGGCCCGTGGCGCTTATGATGCCGGTGGTGATGGTCTTATCCAGGCCGAAGGGATTGCCGATGGCAATTGCCATGTCGCCGACCCTGACGCTGTCGGAGTTGCCGAAATAGACTGGTGTGAATTTGTCGTTGCCGGTGATTTTAAGGAGCGCGATATCAGTGAGCTGGTCAGAGCCGACCAACGTCGCCTTGTAGTCCTTGTTGTTGATTCGAACCGTTACTGAATCCATGTTCGCAACCACGTGATGGTTGGTGCAGATGTACCCGTTGTCCGATATAATAAAGCCGGTGCCGAGACCCCGGTGCTTCTGCGTGTCCGGCGCGGGCTGCTGCCTGCCGAAGAATTCCCTGAAGAAGGGGTCGTTCATGAAGGGGTCATGGTAACGGCTCTTGACCGTTTTTTCCGTGCTGATGAAGACCACGCTGCTTTTATACTGGTCGTAAATATTCTGATATGTTTTCTGCAGTTCATAAACCGGGGAATTCTGGTTTTTCTTTTTTTGTGGTGATTCTTTGGCGGTTTCACCCGGAAAAGTTTCCGCGCTCAATGCGGTGGCTGACACGGTAACGGTAATGAGCATGGCGAGCAATGATAGTTTTTTCATGGTATTCTCCACTGAACTTGACGAGGATTACCGCGGCGTCTGATCGCTGTGCGCTCTCATACCCGGAGCTCTGCTCCGGTAATGAGAGCGCGCAAGACATTATGCGACAAAATACCCCGTAGCTTGCTGTGGGGTATTTTATAATCACGTTACGATCAGGTACAATAAAAATTCAAATGTTACAAGAAAAAAATTTTTAATATTTTACGAGATATTACAATTAGATGTGTTTACTGCTTGAAAAAAAAGGACAGGTGAGAGAAATAAGTCAAATAATCGAGACGTGCTATTTCTGGAGGACTTTTATGAAAAGGATTGTGGGCTTATTGGTTTCCGTTGCGGTTCTCTCATCTGCCATTCCTGCATTATCGCAGAAAAAAGATGATAAGCCGAAGCCCGAAAATGATCAGCAACAGACGGTTGAAGCAGAGAAAAAAACTGAAACCGGGGAAAAGGACCCGAGTAAGCTATATGTTGACCTGTCAGCCCTCATGTACATGGAATGGGCCTATTTCAGCGGCTTCAAGTACACGGGCAGTACTGATTGGGGAAAGGTCGCCCGCTGGGGGTTTTTAGACGATGCTTCTTTTCTCTCCGGCGATCCGACCGATCTGCTCCCGGTAGAACGCTATAATTATAAGAAAAACGACAATACTTTCCGCATGCAGCGATGCTATCTTACCATCAAGAAGCGGATCGGCGAGATATTCAGCCTGAAGATCACCACCGATATCGATCCCCACAGCGCAGACCTGTTGTTTCTAAAATATGGCTTTATCCAGCTGTACAAGGATTTCGCGACGCCGGTGGGGCCGGTAATCGTCAAGGCCCAGCTGGGGAAAATCGGCACTCCCGTTATCGGCATAACGGACAGGCTGAGCGACCTGCGGTGGATCGGGCCCAATTATCTCAACAATTCAAAGCTGGTCCTCAACGGGAAAAGTTTCGATGATTCAGCTGATCTCGGCGGCCTGGTGTCTTTGAGTCTTTTTAATCTGGTTACCCTGGAATACACGCTGACTAATGGCGAGGGAATGAGATCCGACGATAACGAACAATATGGAGGAAAGGCCCATACCCTGCTGGTTTCCGTTAACCCCATTGATTATATAAAGGAACTCTATGTAAATTTTTACGGGAGATGGGAAGATACCAATAAAAACAAGGTATCCGGAACAGGGACCACAAGCGTTATATACCGCGGCGTAGAAGGGAGGGGCTACTACGGCGTCGGCGCCGCATGGAGCAGTGATCTCCTGAAACTGGGCGCGAACTTCTTCATGCCTGAAATGCAGAATTCAAAATCCATCTGGTACGATGCCGCCATCGCTCCGTATTTTATCAATTTAGCCGTGCGTCACAAGCTCAAGTACTACCTGGTGGACGCGTGGTTTAATCTCAACCTCGGCGCGGTAACGCCCGCCGGCGTGCTGCTCCTGGGACGCGCCGCCTGGGGCAAGGAGCTCTCGAGCTTCGCGGGCAACATGAGTCAGCCCCACGAAACCCTGGTGCTGGGTGGAGGCGTCGGCTATCAATTCAGCCAATACTTCAGGATGATCCTCTATTATGAAACAGTACGGTACCATGTTAAACCGTTCATGAATCTGCACAGCATTACCAAAAAGGACCCGACGCCCAATAACAACGTGTACATAAAAGCGGAAGTTAAGTTTTAAATTTTATTTATCATCCCCCTTGCCCCTCCCGTCGAGGAAGGGGCAGGGAGGCAATAAAATAATTACTGGAATAATACTCCTTGAGGCCGTGCATGAATCGTAAAAACCATAAAATAGAAGAAATCATCAAATCGAAAATCAGGACCATTCCCGATTTCCCCAAGCCCGGCATCATGTTCAGGGATATTACCACGCTCCTGCACGATAAAGAAGGATACCGGATGTGCATTGACGCATTTATCCGGCACTATACGCGGATGGACATCGACTGTATTGCCGGCATCGAGGCCAGGGGTTTTCTCATCGGCGGCGCCATAGCCTACGAGCTCCGGAAAGGGCTGGTCCCCATCCGTAAAAAAGGGAAGCTTCCTTCAAAAAAGGTTTCCTATGAATATGAGCTTGAATACGGCACTGATACCCTCGAGGTCCATGTCGATGCGGTGAAAAAAGGGGACAAGGTCCTCATCATCGATGACCTTCTGGCGACCGGGGGGACAGCGCTGGCGTGCGCCAAGCTGGTGGAAAAGCTCGGCGGGGAAGTGGTCGAGCTCGCTTTCATCGTTGACCTGCCGGACGTGGGCGGGCGTAAAAGAATCGAGGAGGCCGGCTACAATCTCTTCACCCTGGTTGAATTTGAAGGAGATTGACGGCTCCATTCGTACAGGGCGATTGAAACGGCCACCGGCGCGTTAAGTGACTCCACGATGCTGCTGAGGGGGATCGATATTGACCTGTCCTTGAATGTCTCCGGCAGTCCGGGGCCTTCAATTCCCGGCAATAGCAGAAAGCGGTCCGGGAAGGTGAATGAATCCAGCGCAGCACCCCCGGCGTCAAGAGCGACCACGGCAGAAACGCCTTCGCCCAGCAGCGCCGGAAGGTCACGTATAGAAGGCCCTTTTTCCATGACTGCGCTGAATACGGTACCGGCCGAGGCCCTGATTGATTTCGGATGGTAGGGATTGGCCGCCTCTTTCAGCATGATGATCTTCCCCACATTAAACCCCACTGCAGAGCGTATAACCGATCCCACATTTACCGGGTCCTGAAAAGGGATAAAGAGCGTGCACCCGGGAGCGATACCCTTCTTCCAATCGGGAATATCCGGCGGCCGTACTACCAGGAGCGGACCCCCTGTGTTGAAAGTATCCAGTTCATTGAAGAGGGATTTTTTCAGGACCAGGAGCGTCCCCGCGTCTTCATGCTTACCGATCAGGGCGTTGATGCCGTCGTCGTCTTCGGCATACCCGTCATGGAGTATCAATTCATGCACCGTTATGCCGTCGTTGTCCGCCAGTTCCGCGATTATCTTTTTTCCCGAAACAAGGACGGTCCCCGATTTCCGGATGCCGCTGCCGTCGCTCAGTTTTTTCAGCTCCTTGAAGGTTTTATTTTCGCCTGAGGTTATGGCGGTCCCTGCCGTGGCCTTCAAATCTTTTAGAATGGAGTATGTCTTACAGGTGCCGGCTAATTCTTTTTTGTAGACAATAAGGCGGCGCTCGTAGCTGGTATGGGGCAGACGGTACTGCCGGTCTGTTTCCAGGGAATAGGCCCCACTGTTGCCGGGCGTTACCGCGTCGAGGTCCCGGTCGGCTTCGGGGCCTTTCATGAAGATGACCCTGCCGCCCCGGGGAAGGAAGTGGTTCACCCGCGTCAGCGTATCGTCGATCGATTCAAGGGCCCGGGTTATCACCCCTTCAACCGTGAAGAACGACCGTTCCGTCACCATGTGCGGATACACCTCTACGTCGGCAAGGCGGAGAGCTTTCGCCGATGTTTCGAGGAAGGAGGCGCGCTTTTTTCTCGGCTCTGATAGTATGACGTGGAGGCGCGGAAGATAAATCTTCAGCGGTATTCCGGGGAAGCCCGCGCCTGTGCCGATGTCTATGATCGGAGAGGGGAGTTCCATGAATTCCGTGAAGTATATGGAATCGATGAAGTGCTTGTACACGATGTCCTCGAAGGATGTGATCCTGGTCAGAT
Organism: Spirochaetota bacterium; assembly: GCA_041753395.1. GTDB lineage: Bacteria > Spirochaetota > UBA4802 > UBA4802 > UBA5550 > RBG-16-49-21. Next base: position 297,243 of record JBGSUQ010000029.1, on the reverse strand, counting down.
CAAGTTCGTCGTTGTTTTCAACAAGGAGATCATAGTAAGCGCCGAACTGGTCAAGCTGGCGCGGCGACAGGACAAAGCCGCAGCTGCGGAATATATCGTTCATCAGGTTGGTTCGTTCATTACTTTGCATGATGGCATCACACGGTGCCAACGGGCGAAGGTTCCGGCAGGTCGGAGTCCAGGTTCTTTTCAAGTAACAGGACCGGTACCGTTTCGCTATCGTCGTGGTTTTTTATTATGATGTCAAAGGGCTTGAAGCCTAATTTAGAATAGAGCAGCAGGGCCCCGGTATTCTCACACCAGCACGGGACGATTATCCTGGTCGCGTTATGCCTGGATACGGTAATGTCGATCATTGCCAGGAGAAGAAACATTGCCGCCCCTTTTCTGCGATGGTCATTGCTGATTATAACATTGCCGATCTGGCATTCGACGTTTTTTTTTATATTGAACAGGTCCGCAAAGCCTGCGATTTTCTCGTTTGACAGAAGGATCGTCGCATCAGAACGGGAATCGATGAATGTTTTCAATGCGGTTTCAGACAGCGGATAGGAAACTCCGGGGAAGGCGTAATGCAGCTCCCGTTCGCCGGCAAAAAAGCCGCATACGGTTGAGAGGTCCTTATTGGTAACGGGTCGTGTGGTATACATGATGCAGTGTGATATTCGGAATCCCTATGCTAATTTATTTCTTATATATTCAACGATGGTGTCGGCGCCGGCCGCTTCCTGGCCGCCGCTTTTCAAGTCTTTCACTGTGCAGGTGCCGGCGGCAAGCTCGTCCTCGCCGATAACCAGGGCAAGGGCCGCGCCCTCCCGGTCAGCCTTCTTGAACTGGGCCTTGAAACCTTTTGAGCCGGGGTCCAGGTCAGTGGAAATACCGGCACCCCGCAGCTTCCCGCACAGGGAAACGGCCCGGGTAAGGGTCTCCCCGCCGGTGTGCACGATAAACACATCGATGCCGCTCCCGGGGATGTCCTTCTCCTCGAAAAGCAGCTCCATCCGTTCGATGCCAGCCGCGAAACCGACGGCCGGTGTCGGTTTTCCTCCGAATTCCTCCACCAGGTTATCATACCTGCCCCCGGCGGCGAAGGCGTTCTGTCCCCCCAGCCGGGCGGTGACGAACTCGAAGGTCGTCCTGGTGTAGTAGTCGAGACCGCGAACAAGGAGGTGGTCCTCGGTGAAGGCTATTCCGCCGTCCGCGAGGTATCTTTTCACTAAAACATGGTGGCTTTTACACTCTTCGCATAGGAAATCCGTGGTTTTCGGCGCGTCTTTTTTCAGCGGCTGGCAGGAGTCCTGCTTGCAGTCCAGGAGCCGCAGGGGGTTGCGGTCAAGCCGTGATCCGCAGTCTTTGCAGAGAAGGTCCTTCATCCCTGTATAATAGTCCGTGAGTTCCCTGACGAAGTTGACGCGGCACTTCGGGCATCCGATTGAATTGATAAGGATAGTGTAATCGCCCATGCCCGCCCGCTTCGCTATGGCGTCCATCATGGCAATTGCTTCGAAGTCATGGTAGGGATCGCTGCTCCCGAAAATCTCGGCGCCGAACTGGTTGAACTGCCGCAGGCGGCCTTTCTGGGGCCGTTCCGCCCTGAACATGGGGCCGATGTAAAAGAACTTGCACATTGCCAGGCGGTTGTACTCGCCGTTCTCGACGTAGGCGCGCACGACCGACGCCGTCCCTTCCGGGCGGAGGGTTATACTGCGGCCGCCCCGGTCCTCGAAGGTGAACATCTCTTTTGAAACGATGTCGGTTTCGTTGCCGAGGCCGCGCACGAAGACCTCGGTGAATTCCATGACGGGGATGACTATTTCCCTGAAGTTGTAAAGCCGGAAAGCGTCCCGCGCCGCGTTGATGACGAGGTTGCGCCGCTCGATCCGGTCGGGAAATATATCTTCAATGCCTGGGGGTTTTGATAACATTGTGTGATCCTTTCATATTATAAAACTATTATGTCGCAGAGCACGGTTTTTGTCAAGAGTACAATGTCTATTATTAGTATTTTATTAATTCTGATTAATTGAGAGAGGGCTTCAATCAGTTGCCCTTGACGAGGGCGGGATTTATTGACCGGGATCCGGTCTGTAATATTACGAGGAGAAGAGGGTTGCACACCCTCTTCTCCTCGTGCTTCTCATCACCCCGCCGCCTCAATCGCCGGCGGGGGCTTGAGGTTTGAGTTTTAAATCAAGTCCTTGTTATTCTGCTAAATATAGTTTACATACGTTTTGGTACTGTTTTATCGGGCAATTCAATATTTATTCACCGATTATTGTGGATTCTGGCGCCATCCTCGGCGCGTTTTTATTTGTAGCCGGGCCTCCTGCCCGGCTTTTTGTATTTTTACTTCTGAAAAGAGAAATAATCCTCGTGACAGGGATCTTGTGAATAACAATGAAAATTATTTTTACAGGTATCGGGCCATCAAAACGTCCGGCGATAGCCGGACACTAATAGGCGATTGTTGTCCGAGCCCTCACCGAACGGAGCGAAGCGGAGTGAATGAGGGCGAGTTAATCGCCAAAGGCAGTCGCGCCGACTGAGCGACCGGGGTGATGGGGATCAAAAGGGGAAGAGGGATGTCTCCCTCTTCCCCTTTTAAATATTGCCGACCCGCTCCGGGTCATGAATCAACGCCTCCGCCTGAGTATGGCATAATCGCCGAGATCCGCATCGAAGATGATAGTATACAAAGCGTTGGGACGCGCCATCTCCACAGAGGAGCCGTTGGCGTCAATGATCTCACGCACCGTTAAGCTGCGGTCCCTGATTTCGTCAGTGATCGGTAAGATGGCTTCTATAGATTCGCCGCGGTATAAGGGGTTGAATGTTTTAATGATAGAGGCGCCGTCGGGGGCTGTGCCGGATTTATATCCGATAAACATCGCCCTGTTGACATAAGGAATGCTGGAAAAACCAGTGCCGTTGAATTCGTTAAAGAGGTCGTCCGTGTAGGGCCGGTGGCTCACCAGGTCGAGCTCCTCCCGGTAAAATGGAAGGCGCCTGTCGAATTCGGCCCTCCCGGCCATACGCACGGCGTCCCGGTATATCCTCGTGGTGTTGGCCGTGTAGTACACGGACTTCATCCTGCCCTCGATCTTGAAGGCGCTGACCCCGGCGTCAATGTATTTGCCGAGGCGTTCGATAAGGCACAGGTCCTTTGAAGAGAGGATCTCCGTGCCCCTGCGGTCTTCGATGATATCGAGATGACTGTCTGGCCGGTTTTCTTCGACAAGGGAGTAGCGCCACCGGCAGGCCTGGGCGCAGTCCCCTTGGTTGGCGTCACGCCCGGTCAGATACCGGCTCAGGAGGCATCGGCCGGAGTAGGCGATGCAGAGGGCGCCGTGAACGAAGACCTCTATCTCCGCGTCGGTATTTTCCCTGATCATCCGGATTTCCTCTATCGTCGCTTCCCGGGCCAGGACGATCCGGTCGATGCCGGCATTATGCCAGAAACAGACCGCCAGGTGGTTCAGGGTCGACATCTGGGTGGAGAGATGGATGGCGCAGGTCATACCGGCGTCACGGATCAGGGTCATCATACCCGGATCGGAAATCATCACCGCGTCGAAATCAATGCCGCTGATCCCGGAAACATAGCGCCGGGCGTCCGGTATCTCCTTCTCGTGTAAAAAAGAATTCATCAGGAAGATGGCCTTGACATTCCGCTCATGGCAGAAACGGACACCCTCGGTCATATCGCTGCTGCTGAAATTGTTCGATTGAACGCGAAGATTGTGCTCCTTTCCGCCGAAGTAGACGGCATCCGCTCCATACAGGACCGCGGCCTTGAGTTTTTCAAGGTTCCCGGCGGGTGCCACAATCTCGGGGAAATGTCTGTCTGATGGGTTCATGGTGAGTCAATTGTTCAGCCTTCCTTTCCAGGGGCAAGTAAAAATCGCATTAATCATTCGGTTCTGCAGGCAACAAATTTTAGACATTTGGGGTCGGGGACTCTCCCATTCGTCCGTCTCGTATAAGCAGAACCAAATGCGACATCCTGTCGCGGCTCTGCACTCGGACATACTGTCCAGCGCACCTGTTTTCACTCGGCGGAAATGGCGACATCATCAAAAATCCTGATAGCATTTTACTGCCAGGATGGCAGTAATGCCGAGGAGGACACGATGTCCGTGAGCGGCCTCACGGGATAGACCCCGCCCCAAATGACAAATTGCTGCAATCCTGATAAAATTGTAGGCTGTTCATGTTAAAAGCCCAATCGGGTTGGAACTCAGGTTGAGTGAAAAATTTTGAAAGAAAAAAACTGGACATCGGCGATTGGATCAATTATCATATTCCGGATATGGTTGATATAAATCTTGGAGGATTTATTAATGAAAAAGACATTGATCATAGCAATCATTGTGATTGCTCTTGTCGCAGTCATGAGGCCGGCGCCGGCAGGGGCCGTCCAGGTGAAGGTAGGGCTATCCGGCATGTACGACTGGTGGGAGGCGCCCTTTGCGAAGTTTCATGGAGGAAAATCCGACAGCCTTATTTATATGGGTTTAAAAGATGATTCCGACGGTTCTTTCATGCTGGGGCCTGAGCTGAACCTGAAATGGGGCGGCTGGAGGATGCAACTACTGGCCCTATTTGGGATTACAAAAAATAAGTTCGAATATACTAACTACAAGTGGGATATGACCTTGTGGAATTTTCCAGGTATTCCAGATAATGTATCAATGGGTAACTTTGTAATCGGTGATTCATCCGCTCGTCGTTATGACGTTGATCTGAAATTCGGGAAGAGTATTGTCCAGTACCTGTATTTCAATTTCGGCGCCCGCTTCAATTACGCCGACGGCAGCGGCTCGCAGTTTATCCTGTATTATCCAGGAGGGCCTCTTTTTAATATGAAAGATTCCGATTTTCATTATTTTCAAGTCGGTCCTATTCTTGGACTCGGCTTTGAATACGAGATTAAAGGCTTCTCCATCTATTTCGATGTCAATGGACTTGTCAACTTCGGGAACCACTACCTGGAAAGCACGCAATTCTTTCCATTTCCCTGGTCGTACTTGATACCCTTCAAGTATGACACCGACGTTATCGGCTTCGGCTTCGATACCGACATCGGCATAGCCTATTTTATCGCTCCGGCGCACCTTTCTATCGGTGTCGGATTCCGCTGGGTTGGCGTCGTGTGCGTCCCCGGCGATGACGACAGCTCGATGATCGACTTCGCCTATCGTAACAAGTGGGTCAAAGGCAAGTGGGACCATTTTTACGGTATAACCTTTAATGTGAGCGCCAGGTTCTAGCGGGAAACTTTTCGGAGTATTTCATGACGCGGCGGTACATTCCCGCCGCGTCATGTTTATAGATATGAATGCGATTAAAGCCGCCCGGGAAATCATCGCGAAATCCCATTACCTCACGGCCCTGACCGGGGCCGGCGTTTCTGCCGGAAGCGGTATCCCGGGGTTCCGGGGCAGCGGCGGGATCTGGCGGAAATACGATCCGGTCCTGGCGTCTATAGACATGTTTCGAAAAGAACCGGGTCGGGTATGGGAGATGGCGCGGGAGATCATCGCCCTGGTAAGCTCGGCCGAACCGAACCCGGCCCACCGCGCCCTTGCGGAGATGGAGCGCGGCGGCGTTCTGAAGGGCCTTGTCACCCAGAATATCGATGGCCTTCACCATCGTGCCGGGAGCAGGAGCGTCATTGAGCTTCACGGCAGCGTCATGACGCTGCGCTGCCTTGAATGCAAAGCGGATTTCGATATCGCCGGCTTTAACATCATGATGGAAGACCCGCTCTGCCCAAGATGCATCGGGGTTCTCAAGCCGGGCATGGTATTTTTCGGCGAGGCCGTTTCCTTCTGCGCCCTCATGGAGGCCCGGCTCCTGGCCGGCACCGCAGACGCGATGCTGGTAATTGGGACATCGGCTGTCGTCAACCCGGCGGCGGAGCTTCCGGTCATGGCGAAAGGGAACCGCGCGAAGATAATCGAGATAAACCTTGAACCGACGGGGTTGACTAATTCCATCACAGACATTTTCATAAAGGGCAGGGCGGAAGACGTGCTGCCGGAGATGAATATCTTCTGACTTCACCAGTAATAGTTTATTTCTTGACAGACCTGCTTACAGTGGTAGGATACAGGGCGGATAAAAGGTATAATAGTCAACCGGGAGGTCGGTCGTGAAACGACGCCATACGCTGCACAACTGCTTTATTGCGCTCTGTGTGATAATGTCCGGTCACATTGCATCAGCCCAAAATAAGGGGGCTGAATCCTCCGAGGCTATTATCTATAAGGCGGTGAGAGGCTTCGTAGTCGTGGATATGGTGAAATATCCGGTATTCATCGGCATCAGGGAAGTTGAGGGGACGAAGTTCGGAGGAATAACCTTTGCGCTGATCCAGAAGAAACATAAGAACGCCCTTCTCGTGGCGGAAAAGATCAAACGATTTTATCTCGGGAAGAAAATCGGCACCATTGCCCTGCCGCAGTTTAAAAAGGCAACAAAACCTGAAACGACCGCATGGAGTTCTATAAAATGCGGAAGCAATAATGAAGGCGCCCATGCCGTTGTAAAGGTTGCAGAAAACACCGTCACCGTCTACCTGTTCCCTTCCTGCGATGAAGGGGTGCTGGCCAATATATTATAAATGTAACGCTTCCGGGAGGTATCATCAGTCATGAGAAAATCTATCGCCCTGTTTCTGTTCCCGATGCTGTTCCTGTCATGCGCGACCCTTACCGGCCTGATAGGGAAAAAGCCGGAGATCAGCCTCAAGCGTTTCGACATAGACTCCATCAGCCTGAAAGATGTGACCTTTCTTTTTGAAATAGCCCTGGATAATCCCTACCCGATAGGCTTCAAGCTCCAGGATGTAGGCTTCACTGTCAAGGTGGAAGGGAACCAGCTCCTGAAAACAAGGACACCGAAGGGAATTACCGTGAAGTCAGGCGGAAGCGAGGTTACCCCGATAAAAGTGACCATTGCCTTTGCGGATATCATTCGCCTTATACAAGATTACACCGAGCGTGAAGACCTGAACTGTACGATAGACATTGATATCGTGATACCACTGCCCGAAGCTATACATTCAATAAAGAAGAATATAACCTTTAATTACACGGTGCAGAAAAAGATACCGGCATTAAAGCCGTCCTTTAACATCGCCAATTTTCAGGTGAAGGCCCCCACCATTGACGAGATCAAGCAGTCCCTGATCGATACCGGGAAGAAGAACCTTAATGCCAATAAATTATTTAACCTGTTTGGCGACCTGATAGCGGGGAAGAAGACCAACCCGGTCGATGTTCTTGACCTGACGTCCCTTGATGTGCCCATTGGCGTCAGCTTCGACGTGGAGATTAAGAACACTACGAAGGCCCGGCTCCAGTTCCAGGATCTCACGTACGATTTTACGGTGAATGACGCGAAGATACTCACCGGCACCACCGGCAGGACCACCAACGAGGGGAACCGGTCGGTTATCCGGATAGCCAATACCTTCAGCTCGAAGGCCCTGGGCAAGTCGGTGGTGAATTTTCTGACCGACCGAAATGGCGCATACCAGTTCAAGGGATACTCCAGCGTCAAGCTGCCTGATGAGATCAAGACATCGCCGCTGAAACTGGCTTTTAACGAACAGGGCCAGTTTAAGATAAAATAATTAATCCGAGGCATCGGTCGGAGCATCAGCCCTATGGATTTTTCATTTGAATTAAGAAGCCTTTTCATAATACCGCCGCTCCTGTCCCTCATCATCGGGCTCACGATCGCCCTGACGGCGCTCATACGGGGCAGGCTTTCGCGCGAGAACATCCTGTTTGCCATTGTATGCGTCTGGTGGTCCATGCTTATGCCGATTTTCATCAGCCACCATTTTTTATGGGGCAAGATCGATGCAATAATGAAGATCGAGCGGGGTGTGCATTTCTTTTACGTGTACCTGCCGGCCATCAATGCGCTCTATTTTTTCCGGATGACCGGGACCAGGAGCAGGGTGATCCTGCCCGGCGCCTTCGTTCTCAGCTTCCTCATCTCCCTGACGACCTTTACCGGCTACTACCTGACCGGGCTTAACGAATACTCATGGGGATATATATCCAGGGGGGGCATTATGCTCCAGGTCTTCGGCCTGTATTCTGCGGCGATGGTGCTATATTTTATCGTGTCGTTTTTCATGAAGATCAGGACCGAGAAAAACAAAATACTGCGCCTCAAGCTCAAATATATCGTGCTGTCATTCATCCTGGTGGGGCTCCTCACCCTGTCGAATCTGCCGGCCATGAACGGCATCGATTTCTATCCCATGGGGAACCTGATGTTCCTGCCCCTGGCGTTTCTCGGATACGGTGTCCTGAGCAACCGCCTGATGGAGATACGGAGCGTCCTCCATGTGTCCGTGATGTGGGGAGCCATGTCGTCCCTCATTCTTATTCCCAATATAGTGCTTTTCTACTTTGCCCATCAGTATCTGGGGAGCATCGGCGCAGCGTATCAATTCATGATTGGAGTCGCCTGGTTTATCATCAATTATTATTATTTCAGAAAAGTCCAGCCCCTTATCGATCAGCTTTTTAACAGGCGCAAATTCAATCTCAGGGGGATTGAATCGGCCTTTATAGACAGCATATCCTCTCTTCAAACGCTGAATGAGCTGATTGGTCAGTTTACCGGGCTCATCAGGAAAACCCTCTCATTCAAGAATGCTGAAATGTTTCTCTGCGGCCTTGACGAATCGGCCCTCGTCAATTCAGGCATGAGGACATGCCGTCTGGAGACCGGTCTGGAGTCGTGGTTCGTGAACGCAAACCATCTGGTGGATCGTACCCTCGTCGAAGTAAAGGAGGACTATGCCGTGCGGGATGAGCTCCTCGGTCTCTTCAAAGAACTGGACGCTATGTACCTGGTCCCTTTTGTCCAGAAGGGGAGGCTCCTGACCCTGCTGGCCCTGCCGGAGAAGCAAAATTTAAGACAGCTCACCGCCTACGAGGTGCAGTTCATCAACAACGTCAGGGCCGCGGTTGCGATAGCCCTGGACAATTCCGTCATGTACAGCAACCTTACCATGCTCACGGAGCAGCTCGAGCAGAAGGTGGAAGAGCGCACCGCGGAGCTGAAAAAGGCGATGGACGCCCTGTGGGGGGAGATGGAGCTGGCGAAAAAGATCCAGACGACTCTTCTTCCCCGATCCCCGGTGATTCAGGGATTCGAGATCGCGGCTTATATGCAGCCGGCCGACCAGGTCGGGGGCGACTACTATGACATCATCAACGCCGAGGGGCTTGACTGGCTCGTCATCGGGGATGTGTCGGGACACGGCGTGCCCGCCGGACTCATCATGATGATGGTGCAGACGGCGATACACATGGCCATCGCCGGGAAGCCGAACATGAGGCCCGATGTGCTTCTGAACCGCGTCAACAGCGTCATCACCGAGAACATAGAGAAACTGGATGAGGACCGGTACATGACGATAACCGTGATAGCCTGCATGAGCAGGGGGCGGTTCATGTTTTCGGGCCAGCACCAGCATATAATGCTGTACCGCGGCGCCGCGGGCGCCGTTGAACTGATAGAAACGAATGGCATCTGGATCGGCATTGCCGAGGAGTTAAAGCGGCCGGCGACCGGAGATTTCACCATGGAAACCGGTGATATCCTCATGCTGTACACCGACGGCATTACCGACGCGTGGCGGCAGGGGTCCACGAGGGATATGCGCAATCCGTCTGAAGACATGTTCGGCCTTGAGCGGCTCAAGGAAACGTTCAAACGTCTGGGCTCCCTGAGCCCGGGGGAAATTAAAGAGGGCATTCTCTCCGAATTGAAGGGCTACTCTTTCAATGATGACGTAACCATGATGATTTTGAAGAAGATTGAATGAGTCCGGGCGGCAATGGTCATTAAGAAAAACTGATAACGCCTGTTGTATGCTTATTTATTAAACTAAATTGCCATGCAAGTTGACTTTAACCCTTATTAATTGTATAATAATATCTAGAAAGTATCACAATAATATTATCATTTTATTTTCTGTCATCGCGACTGAAACGAAGCACACCTCGACTTAGCGCGGGAACCGCGTAGTCGAGGCACGGTTGTCGAGCGTAGTCGGGACAAGGTCGCGGAGTTTACCCCGAGCATGTCGAGGGGCTCCTCGCAATGACAAATATTGCTTTTAACGGGTTCCTGATCATTTCCATTATCGTTTCATCCGGTTTATGAGACTCCGAAGAAAAAGGCAGCGCGCTGATATCACTATCTTTTGGAGGTCGAGCCATGATGAATTATCCTCTCCTGCTTACCGATTTCATGCTTCGCGCCGCGCGGTATTATCCCAAAAAAGAGATCGTCTCTGTTTATCCAGCCGAAACGTTCCGGTACGGTTACGGCGACTGGTTCAAGCGGGTCTGCAAACTCGCCCATGCCCTGGATGCATGGGGCCTTAAAAAGGGCGACCGGGTAGCCTCCTTCGCCCTCAATAATCACCGGCACCTGGAGCTCTATTTCGGTGTCCCCGGCATGGGGGGGGTGCTGCACACCCTGAATGTCAGGCTGTCGCAGGAAAACCTGATCTACATCATCAATCACGCTGAAGACCGGATCGTGTTTCTCGATGAAGATCTGTTTTTCCTTCTTGAGCCGGCAGCGGATAAGCTCAAAACCGTGAAGCTCTTTGTCGTCATGTCCCAGACCGGGAAGATGCCCCAGACAAAGCTTGCTCCGTCCGTACTGTACGAGGATTTCATAAAGGATTATGACGACAGCTATGATTTCAGCGTCGACCGGGACGAGAACGAGCCGTGCCTTATCTGTTATACCTCCGCCACGACCGGCGATCCGAAGGGCGTTGTATACAGCCACCGCGGCCTGGTTCTTCACACCTACGCCGTTGCAGCAACGCTGGGCGCGCTGGAAAGCGACTGCACTCTGCACATCGTGCCGATGTTCCACGCCAACGCCTGGGGCGCTCCCTTCGTGAGCGTCATGCTCGGCATGAAACAGGTGCTGCCGGGCCGCCAGATCCTTGACATGAAGTCTCTCTGTAAGATTATCACCGATGAACGGGTGACCTTCTCCTGCGGTGTTCCCACCATCTGGATGATGATGTATAATTACCTTGAAGGGGGCGGGGAGCATGACTTTTCTTCGGTAAGGAATTTTTATTCCGGCGGATCAGCCCTTCCCATACACCTGATGGAGGCCTTCGAAAAGAAATATCATGTCAACATGGCCCAGGGATACGGGGCCACGGAGACCTCACCGCTGGTGACCCTGTCACTTACCAAGAGCTACATGGCGGATCTCCCGATCGACGAGAAGATTAAGTTCAAGGCAACGGCGGGGATACCGGTGCCGGGCCTCCAGGTGAAGATCATAACCACGGAGGGAAAGGAGGCGCGAATGAACGGCGAGGACATGGGTGAGATCCTGGTGCGCGGGCCCTGGATCGCCGGCGAATACTATAAAGATCCGGAGACCAGCGACCGCGTCTTCAAGGACGGATGGTTCCATACGGGCGATATCGGCACCATGAACGGGGAAGGATACATCAGCCTGGTAGACCGGGTCAAGGACATGATCAAGAGCGCAGGGGAATGGATATCGTCAATTGATCTTGAGAACACCATCATGCAGCACCCGAAGGTCCTGGAGGCGGCGGTAATCGGCATTCCCCATGAGAAATGGCAGGAGCGCCCCTGCGCCTGCGTGGTGCTGCGGCCCGATCAGAAGGATAGTCTGACTAAAGAAGAGATCATCGATTTTCTTTCCAGCAGGGTGGCCAAGTGGTGGCTCCCGGACGAGGTGGTCTTCCTGAAAGAGATACCGAAGACCAGCGTGGGTAAGTTCTCCAAGAAAGAGCTGCGGAAGATCGTGCACCCCATGCTCAACGTGAAGGGCTTCGGGTCCTGAGGCGGGGCTAAACCGCTTCTTTTGATTTCATCAGGAGCTCCGTCGCATTTTTGAGGATAGAGCTAGACGTGTTCGACAGCTCGCGGATTTCCACGACCATCTCTGCGACGATCATGTTGGCATCGTCGAGGGCCTTGGTCGTGTCCCCGATCGCCTTCTTCTGCTCCGTGGTGCTTATGCCGATGTGTTTTGCCATCTCGATATTTTTCGTCATCTGTTCAATGATGACATTGATGTAGCGCTCCTCGACCAGGATGCTCTCCTGAAGCAGCTTGATCTTGCCGGAGCTTTCGCCCATCTTGCTGATAAGCTTTTTGATTGTCTCCGCCGTTGAAGTTATGACTGCGACGCCTTCCGCCGTTGTGTTCGTACTGAAGGAGAGGACCTTTTCGATCTCCTTGATGCTGTCCGTCGTCTGCACGGCCAGCTTGCCGATCTCATCCGCAACAACCGCGAAGCCCCGGCCATAGTCGCCGGCGCGGGCCGCTTCGATGCTGGCGTTGAGGGAGAGGAGATTGATCTTGTCGGCTATGTCCACGATGATTGACACCGTTTCGCCGATTATATTGCTCTGCTCGCTGATCTTTCCGATGGTGTTCTCCACCTCGCGCAGGCTCTCGTTGGAAATGCTGGTCTGGGCAACGATTTCCTCGATGTCACGGTATGTGTCCCGGAGCTTGTTCGTCGTCTCAGTCTTAATCGTTTTAAAGTCGTTGACGATGTTTTCCATGGCGACGTTGCCGTCGACCTGGTCCCTAGCGGTGCCGTTTATGTTTTCAGCTGCGCCGTAGAGTTCTTCCATGGTGGCTGACATCTCTTCAAATCCGGCGGACTGGCTCTGCATCTTGTCGTTGAATTTCGTCACCAGGACGTTCTGTTCGTCCACCCGTTCGAAGAGGTGCGACATCCGCTCCTTGATCTCCAGTGTTATAGCCCGCTGGGCCTCTGACTGCTTCTCGATCAATATTCGTTGTTCCGTCGTGCGGTTGTTGAACTCCTCAATGACCGGAATATTCCGGTACGTCAGATAAAAAAGAAATACAGTCATCAATATGAAAAAAACTTCACGGAGAGTAACAACGCCGGTTATGATGGGATTGCCGTCAACGACGGCATACAGGTGTACTTCGCCGCCGTTGGCGACGGCCCAGTAAAAAAAGAAACTCCAGTTGACGATAGCGAAAATAGAATAAAAGATGAAGAGTTTTTTATCGTACTGGAGATAGAGCAATATTACGAGCACAATGAGAAGAATAGACGAGTTATATGATTGCAGTGCGAAGGTCCAGCCGTTATTAATGCCGTAATTATATTTTGCGACGATGGGGACCATAATAGTCAAAAATGCTGTTATCCATGACAGTATGGCGGTTTTTTTTCGAGATTTCTTTCTCCGATAGACGAAGAAGGCCATGGTAATGGCAATAATGTCCAGACTGGTTGGTTTGATGATATCCATCACGTCGACTTTGGACACTGCCATGAAGATTATAGCGATCATGGTAACTATTATAACGCCGATAAAATACATGAAACTTCCCTTGATCTGGAGAATCTCGTAGGGAGTGTATTCGATCTGGGTTACTGGTTTTTGTTTTTTTTCTTTTACCATGTTGGTATCATAATATGATTTATGGAGTTATGTTAAGTTAAAACAAAATAGCATGAAATATACATTTTGTCCAGCATAAAAAATAATCATCAAACACGGGTTTTTTGTACTGAAATAAATACTTGCAAAATGAAAATAATTGATAATTTAACATGCATGTAAATCTTATTAATCCTTCCGGTCGGTTCTGTAAAAATATAAATTAATTATTGACAAAGCATGCTGAAACATCTATTGGCCAGTAATCTTTCCGGTTGTATACAATATGAAAGATTACATGATTATCCGCCACGCTGCTGTAAAGGGGCGGGGGAAGTATTACCTTAAAACAAAAATACTAAGAGGCACAGCATTATGGCGAACAAGACCAATGTTCTCGGCATAGACATCGGATCTATATCCATATCCCTGGCGGAAATGGACCGCGACATGACCATCGGCAGGACCGCCTACGCGTTCCACCGGGGGAAGATCAGTGAAACATTAAAAGAGCTTCTCTCTGAATTTGACCTTCCCTCCATCTGCGGCATTGCCGCGACATCCTCTTCACCGGATATAATAGCCGGCGCCGTGGTCTACGACTCCCGCGTATCCATGATCAGGGCGGCGAAACACCTCCATGATAGGGTCGGGTCCATATTGATCGTCGGCGGCGAGAAGTTCGGCCTGGTCCTCTTCGACGGGGAGGGGGAGTATCTCAATTACCGCTCTAACACCTCCTGCGCTGCCGGCACCGGCAGCTTCCTTGATCAGCAGGCGGCGCGCCTCAGCCTCTCCGGCATTCACGAATTCAGCGAGCTTGCTTTCCGGAACAGCGGCAGCGTGCCGAAGATCGCTTCCCGGTGCGCCGTCTTCGCCAAGACGGACCTTATCCACGCCCAGCAGGAAGGCTACTCCCGCGAGGAGATCTGCGACGGTCTTTCCCTCGGTCTCGCCAGGAACATCGCCGACACCCTCTTCAGCAACGTGAAGATGGAAGGACCCATGATCTTCTGCGGCGGCGTGTCCAAGAACCGGGCAGTGGTAAAGCATTTTAACCGCATGCTCGACATCGACATCATAACCCATGAGCATTCTCAGATTTACGGCGCCATCGGTGCGGCCCTGAATTATATTGATGACCGGCCGCAGGGCGGCACCGATGATATCACAAAACCGGATGATATTATCCGGGTCCATGAAAAGAAAAAAGATTATTATTACGATTCCCTGACCCTTAAAATGTCAGAGTATCCCACCTTCGACAGTGTGGAGCGGTACGAATACCAGCCAGTGCACAACGACTTCGCCATACCGGTGGAAATCGACATTTATGAGCGCATCGAGACGGGTAAGGAGTATGACGTGTACCTGGGCATAGACATCGGCTCCACCAGCACCAAGGCGGTGATGCTTGACGGCGACAAACGGGTCCTTGCCGGCCTCTACACCAGGACCTCCGGCAGGCCCGTGGCTGCGGTTCAGGCCCTGTTCGAGAGCATTGACGATATGGCCATGCTTCACGGCGTGTTATTCAGAATCCTGGGAGCGGGCACGACCGGCTCCGGGAGAAAGTTCATCGGTGGCATTGTGGGCGCCGATATAGCCCTGGATGAGATCACGGCCCATGCCCGGGCGGCCTGCGAGCTTGACCCGTCGGTCGACACGGTCATAGAGATCGGCGGGCAGGACTCCAAGTTCACAACGCTGCGCAACGGCATGGTGAATTTTTCGATCATGAACCATGTGTGCGCGGCCGGCACGGGGAGCTTCATCGAGGAACAGGCGAAGAAGCTCGGCTGCCCCCTTTCCGAGTACTCACGCCGCGCCGAGGGGGCCCGCGCGCCGCTGTCCAGCGATCGGTGCACGGTATTCATGGAACGCGACCTGAACTATTACCTATCCGAGGGATTTTCGGTGAAGGAGGTGCTGGCCTCGGTGCTCCATTCGGTGCGCGACAACTACCTTGCCAAGGTGGCCATAGAGAAGAACATCGGGCAGCGCGTTTTTTTCCAGGGCGCCACAGCGAAGAACCGGGCCCTGGTGGCCGCCTTCGAGCAGCGCCTGGGCAGGCCGATAATGGTATCTAAATTCTGTCACCTCACCGGCGCCATAGGGGTCGCGCTGCACCTTCACGGCCAGGGAATGCAGCAGTCTGTTTTTCGAGGCATTGGCCTGTACCGCACCGTGATCCCGGTCCGCACCGAGGTGTGCGATCTCTGCACCAACCACTGCAAGATCACCGTCGCCGAGGTGATGGGTGAGACCGTGGCCTTCGGCTTCCTGTGCGGGCGGGACTATAACACCGACACGTATGTCGGGCACCCCAACGCCTTCGACCTGATAAGGGAGCGGAACAGGGTGCTGAACCGCGACCTGCCGCCGGCCGGGGAGATTACGTCAGGCGGGGCCGCATCTCCGGTAACGGTGGGCATCCCCGCTGCTCTTCATCTCTTCGACGAAATACCGCTCTGGAGAAAATTCTTCGACATCCTGAAAGTGAAAACCATCACCAGCGACCAGTACCGGAAGGGTATATCCGAGGGGAAAAACCTTACCGGCGCCGAGTTCTGCGCCCCCCTGGCGGCTCTCCATGGCCATGTGAACTACCTGTCCGAAAGGGCCGATTACATCTTTCTTCCCCACTACATGGAAAACAGGCAGAACAGCCGCACGGTAAAACGCAATTACTGCTACTATACCCAGTACTCTCCGTCACTGGTGCTCTCTGCAATTGAGATAAAGAACAAGGAGAGGATCCTCACCCCGCTGATCCGTTCCAACCTGGGAACCTTTTACCTGAAAGTGCAGCTATTCAGGATGATGAAAACTATACTGGGTACCGGCATCGGATTCATGCAGGTGTCGACCGCCTATGATCAGGCCTGCGAATATTTCACCCAGGCCCGAGAGGATTTAAAAAAGCTCTATAGCAAGGAATCGGTCGGCGCCGGGGATATTCACGTCGTCTTTGTCGGGCGGCCCTATACAATCCTTTCCCGGGGGATGAACAACGGCATTCCGGAGATCTTCACCCGCCACGGGATTAAGACATTCTTCCAGGACATGCTGCCGGAAGCCGACCATGATGAAACCGGCACTGATGATCTCCTTGACATGATCCACTGGAAATACGCTTCCATTATAATGGATGCTGCTAAGACCATCGCCGCGACCGACGGTGTGTATCCGGTGTTCGTGACGTCCTTTAAGTGTACCCCCGATTCGTATGTAATGGAGTATTTCAAGAAGGTCCTGGACAACAGCGGAAAGCCGTACCTGATACTCCAGCTTGACGAACACGATTCCAGCGTGGGATATGAAACGCGTATCGAGGCTGCAATCCGGGCCTTCAGGAACCATCAGTCCTCGTCCCGGTGCGCCGCCGCGTCGCTCAAGGTCATTCATGACGCGGGTCTGTCGAAAGGGAAGGATATCTTCGCTGGAAAGACGCTCCTCCTGCCCAACTGGGACTGGATCTCGTGCCGCTTCATTGAGTCTATTCTGAGAAGGGACGGCATTGATGTGCGCACCATGTCTGAGAGCCCGGAATCGATACACCGGAGCATGCGATTCAATACCGGGCAGTGCATCCCGCTCAATATCATCGTGCAGAACGGCGTCGACTATATCGATCGGCACGGCCTTGACCCGGAGCGGAGTGTTATATGGAGTATGAACTCGAAAATAGCCTGCAACATCGGTATGTTTCCCCATTACACGAAGTATCTCCTCGAATCTTTCGGTAAAGGGTATGAAAAAATCTCTGTTTATATGGGGGATGTCACCTTTATAGATATGTCCGTCCAGACTGCCATACAGTGCTATCTCGGCTTCATGTTCGGCGGCATGCTCAGGAAGATCGCCTGCCACATCCGGCCCTACGAGAATGTCCCGGGGACCACGGACCTGGCCCTGGAATCGGCGGTGAACATACTTAATGACACTTTCGCCACCGGTCGCTCCAAGGAAGATGCCCTGACTGAAGTAATGGGCCTCTTCAAGGCGATTGGCGTCACCAGGACCGACCGGCCCAAGGTGGCCATCTTCGGCGACCTGTACGTGCGCGACAACGACATCATGAACCAGGGCCTGATAAAGACCATCGAGGCGAACGGCGGCGAGGTGATCACGACACCCTACAGCGAGTTGATAACGATTGTGGCGGACCGCTATATCAAGAAGTGGTTCCTGCAGGGCCTCTTCGGTGATGCGGCCCTGGCCAAGGTGCTCTCCAAGGTGGTGACGGTGCTGAACAAAAAGTACTATAAGTATTTCAACCAGGTCCTGCCAGGAGGTGAATTCAGGGCCATGGACAACGCCGAAGAGGTGCTGACAAAGTTCGGCCTGAGCATTTATCATACGGGTGAGTCAATGGAAAACATCTTGAAGATATTCCACCTGATAGACCAGCACCCGGACCTTGCACTCTTCGTGCAGACGAACCCGGCCTACTGCTGTCCCTCCATGGTGACCGAGGCCATGGCGGACCGGATCGAGCAGCTCACCGGAGTTCCCATCGTCACGATCGAGTACGACGGCACAGCGGCATCCAGGAATGAGGACGTGATCCCGTATTTGAAATATCCGAGGAAGGCGCGGGAAAGGGAAATCAAAAAAGCCATGTGACCCGGCAGAAACGGTGCGGGCGGCGCCACGCCCCCTCCCGGCCGGGTCAGTTCCGTGTCCGGATAAGGCCTGTTTCTGCCTTATTTTCTGAAAACGAGCAGCCTGCTGCCGGTGAAATTAATAATCATGCCGGCGAGAATTCCAATCAACGACGTGATTAGATAATACCGGTGAAAAAAATCGACGTGGTTATACAGGGATAATGAGATGACCAGATTTATTGCCAGGCCGGTAAGGCAGGTTAACATGAATTCCAGGTACTGCAAGGTGGTGCTTGATGGTTTTGAATTGCTGAAAGTTATGTACCTGTTCAGCATGTAATTAGATGTTACCGCAACGATAAAACCGACTATCTGTGCCGTTGAATAAGGTATAGATACTATTTCGTAAGAAAGATACACGGAAAAGAGATTTATCGGCACCCCCGAAGCTCCAACTAAAGAAAATTGAATTAATTGGACCAGGCTTTTATAACGATACGAGTAGAGACGCGATAAATGAGCTATGTACAAAAGCTGCTCTTTCAGGGAGAGTTTGCTTTCTCCATGCAGTCGTTTCTGGAACTGGATGGGTATTTCCCGTATATTTTCAGGCTCTGATTTGACCAGCAGCTCCAGGCCGATTTTAAAGCCAAGCGGATTAAGAATGTCGTGGCCGGGTACAACATGCCACGGGAACGCGAAGAAGCCTGACATCGGGTCCCTGACGGCCGCAAGGGGACGGGCCAGAATTCGTGATACCCATGCATTCAGCTTTCTGAACCAGTTGAAATGCGGGACGCTCCCGCCGGGGACAAACCTGCTGCCGATGACGAAATCCGATTCCCCATCAATAATAGGCCGTATCAATTCCGTAATTTTTGAAGGCGGGTGGCTTAAATCAGCATCCATTACGACAAAGATGTCTCCTCGGGCCAGGGTGAAGCCTTTTATTACCGCGGAGGATAAACCTTTTTCGTCGATCCTGGTGTGGAGCTGGACCGGATACTTTTCCGACAATGTTTTAACTGCTGATTCGATTCCATCCCGGGAATTGTCATCTACGATAATAACCTCATAATCCACATGTTCTCCGGTAAGGACATTGCTGATCTGGCAAACCAGTTCCGGTATGTTTTCCGCTTCGTGAAACGTGGGAATAATTATGGAAATTAATGGTCTTTTCATGTTATTATTCTTTCTGTGTGATAATATTGTTGAGGGTTGTGTTCCCTCTTCGGCACCGGAATGCCCTGCACGCAATTGTATCATATCCGTTTATATATATCATATCCTTCTATAGATTCGGTACGCTTGTAGTTGTCCTTGATGAAGGTTCTCATTTCATCGGCCTTCAACTCAATATATTTATTTCGAATAACGCGAATAACCAGGTTGTCTTTTTTAGTGGTAAAATCGCCGCTATCATCGATTATTATGGCGGGTTTTTCAGTTTTCAATTGCCTGAGAAAAATATCCCATGCGGTAATATCCTTTTTAAAGTCGTCGGTATAATAATAAAACCGGCATAGGAATTCAGCCGGATAGATCATCGACGTGGCCATGATCCTGTTCGCCTGAAGGTAAATCGGATTTACATTGACCCATGCAAATATCCTGTCTTTTTCCGATGTGTGTTCCTTTATATATTCCACCAGGCGTTTATTCTCTTTAATGCTCTCGTGCAGCAGCGTTCTGGGGGTATTCGTGTGAATAACGAAAAAATAAGAGGGAGCAGCCGCCAGAAATAAAACCATGATAAGCTGCATCACGCGCACCAGGTGTTTATTAATAGTGTTAACTGCGATCTGCCGGTACAGGGCGGTGAAACCCTGGGCGGCGAGAAGACACAGCGGGATAAACATCATATAGAAATACCGGAGACCGGGTTTGCCTCCGGTAAAAAATGCCGCGTACTGGAGCATAAGCAGCAGCATCAGAAACACGAAGGACTGGCGCTCTTCATCCCATGTTATAAAGCGCATGAATCGTCCGGTTTTCATCGACCATCGTGAGATGCGGGACGGGTTGTGTTCCGGATTGGATTCTCCCGCTGGGTGGGGCAGTGCATCTTTTTCCCGAAGGCGGGTAATCAGCTGATATACGGCAAAAAAAACCATGGGCGCCGGACCGGCAAAAAAGAATAGGATCAAGAGCCCGGACGCCAGTTTCGTGGGTATTCTCATGATTCCAAGATAGTGGTGTACGATTGTCGATTGCCAGAAGGTGTAATAATCAAACACGCCGGTAAAGTAATAATATGCCGGCACTGAAGCCAGAACGAGTACGAAGGGTACTGAAAGCGTCATGATAAGGGCGATGGATTTTTTCCCGATACCGTGCCTGTAAAGTATGAATAATCCATACGCCGCCATGATTATCCCGAATCTGGTGTTATAGAGAGCGGCCAGGGATTGGAACAGGCTGCACAGCACAATGTCGACGGTTTTCAGGGAGAAATCTTTTTTAATGAAAAATAATATGCTTATGACGCTGAAGAGAGTGGCGTAGATTTCACTTCTTCCGCCCAGCACTTCCGATCCCTGGGAACATATGCTATACGTCGCGAATAGAAAGCCGGTGCACATGCCGATCATTCTGTCGCCCAGACTGTTGCCGATGAAGTATAAACCCAGGGCTATCAGGAATATGACGGCGATCGTGAATAACTTGGAAACTACCAGAAACGATATATACGACGGTCCCGACAGCTTGTGTATAAGGGCATAGGTGTAATAGATCAGGGGAGGTTTGTTGTCGCCGAAATCCCTGTAGAGGGTATCCCCCGCAATTATTTTCTGTCCTCCGGTAGCGAATATCAATTCGTCGAGATTCCATGCGGCGACCCTGAATTCGACGGCATGAAAAAGAATTGTTGTTAACAGAAGTAATGGTATAAACGCAATCGTTTTTATTTTTATTTCAGTATTCATGGCGCACTGTTCTTTATGACAGACTTGCTGCTTTAGTTTTTTATTTATTGGGATATCACCTTACCGCCGGCAGCGGCGATAAGAATCCATGATTGTAACTATCGCGGCAAGTCAAATGATATACATAACTATTCTCTTATAAGCATTCCATGCATTATTAAGTCAATCACGCTCTGTATTCGGGTATTTATGAATTCCTCTTCATTCTCTATGTTCAATCCGAAAAAATTAATGATATTCCGCGATAAGAAATAAATGAACGTAATGCCGGTAATGCTGATCATCGTCTGTACCGGGTCCACTTCCCTGAAAATGTTTTTTTTAATACCGTCTTCTATAGTATTGAGAATATATGAAACAGGGCTCAGTGTGGAATTGTTATAAACGACTTCCAGGGCTTTGGGTATTTCATCCATCCCGTTGCTGATCGCGTCTATCATGATCCGGGTGTAATCGGGATTCTTATTATAACTTTCGAAGGAGTACCTGATGCTATTGTTGATTATTTCGATGTGACCTTTCCCCTTTGATATATCCTCGCTGATCTTATGCATTGAATGCTGATACATTTCTGAGAAAATGGTCTTTAATACTTCTAAAAAAAGATTGTCTTTATTTGAAAAATAATAATACACCATGGCCTTGTTAATACCGGCTTCCTGGGCTATTTCATCCATTCTGGTGCCATGCTTGCCTTTTTGTGCGATAATCTTAATTGCGGCCCTCAGAATCTTTTCTTTGCTTGTATTGTCGATTTGACTATTCATAAGGATTGTATGTAATTTATGTATTATTTAAAAATTGTTAACCGTATGGTCTAACTAAATAGTTTAACCACTTGGTTAACAACTAATGTATAGGATTCTGATGTCAAGAATAAATTGATGAAATAGTGTGCCCTGGAGCTACCCGAAGTTGTTGAGTTACAGTTTCTTCTTAAATCGGTAAACGATCGCAAAGGAAGGCTCTTTAGGTGCTTTTAATGGACTTTGACCGGGTTAACAGGATGTTTTGAAAAGACCGCCTTAATCCCTTTTAATAATATTAATAATTCAAAATGTCAAAATTTTGCATAATGCATTCTATTTTTCTTCCCAGTCCCAGAAGTAGTCTTTATTGGTGAGCTCTTTCTCTTCCGCTTTTTCGTCAGCCGGCTTCTGCATGCCCTGCGGCAGGTCGCCGGTATTGGTGTAAAAGTAATCCAGCTGGTCTTCCAGATCCTGTGTTTCATTTTCCCAGTACTGCACGGTGCCGAAATGGGGGAAGGCCGCGGGAAAGGCCGGATCGTCCCAGCGCTGGGCTATCCAGGCGGCATAGCGGATGTACCGGAGGGCACGGAGCGGTTCCACCAGACGGAGCCAGGATTGGTCAAAGTCCCTGAACTGGCGGTAAGCCTCGAGGAACACCTCGCGCTGCCGAAGGCCCTCCCGGTCGCGGGCGGGTACAAGCATCCACAAATCCTGCACTGCCGGCCCGGTGAGGAAGTCATCGAAATCGAGGAAAAACCATCCTTCGGAGCCGTGGAGGAGGTTTCCCAGGTGGCAATCTCCGTGAATCCGATGGAAGGGGACGTCTTTGCGGAGCGTTTCGTAGATTTTAGTAATCTCCATCACTGCATTATGGTAGCGGTCTTTGCAATGAGTGGGGATAAATTCGCGCTCTTCCAGGAAGGCGAGGGGCTGCAGCCCGTAGGCTGTTCCGGTGAGCTCGATACGGTGGGGGGCTTTCTTTGCGGCGCCGTTGTTATGGATCCTCGCGCAGAGACGGCCCAGCATCTGCAGTTGCGTATCGTTGAGCTCATCGGGCACCCTCCCGCCGGTCCGGGGCCATATGGCATACATGATGCCCTCTGTTTCATGGATGGTTTCGCCCCCGGGCAGCGTAAGTGGAGCACAGACCGGTATCTCGTCATCCCGCAGGTCGAAAAGAAACCGGTGCTCTTCCAGTATCTGCTCGCGGGTCCACCTCCCGGGACGGTAGAATTTGCTCACCACATGGGACCCGTCCTTCAGCCTGAGGTCATAGACCCGGTTCTCGTAGCTGTTGAGGGCCATGCAGTGCCCTGTCGGTTCAAAGCCGCTCTGTTCGACGGCCCTGATTACGATATCGGGCGTTAGATTAAAGAAGTACGTATTTGTTTGTGTCATGGTTTGCAACCTGTGCAGCCGGGACGGATATCACCGCTATTTTTAAGTTAGCAGCAAGTCTAGTATGCGTCATGTCAAATGCAATAATAAAACCAGTGGCGCTGCCAATTTATATATTCTACATGTGCTGATGCAGATCATTCGGGAATATTGAAACCATATAGTCCTTGACGGCAGCCGCAATGGATGTTAACATATAGACGCTATCATGTTGGGAATAAACGCTCCAATGGAAAGCCATAATGGAAAAAAATAAAGATCATCCGGAATCCGGGCTTATCAGCAAGATCCTGTATGACAAGGAAAAGAACGGACTCCGGATGCAGAATATTGTCCGGGTTTTCCTGATAATCTTTTATTTGCCGGTCTCTGCAATACTGGCACAATCGGTTTTCGAGAGATTTTTTTCATCAATCACGCTGGTGATATCAATAGGCATTACCGCTATTTTTCTATGGTTGATCAAGAAAGATAAAAATTTTACTCTGATCGGTGTCATGGGTGCCGTTGTAGACGTCCTGCTGGTAACTGCTTTTACGGTGATCTGGTATTTTACAGTCGGCGGCACCGCAGTACCGGCATCCTTTCTAATTAAAAATATGGTGACCCTTCTTTCAATTTTTACAATTGTGCTCAACAGCCAGGCAATGAAGCCCTTATACCCGGTAATTGCTACCGCGGGTACCGCACTGGTGCACCTGCTTCTGTTCGTATACGCAAGCTATTACCCCGGGATAGAATACACGGACAATTATTATGATGCCTTCATGACAGCAAAGCTCAGTTACAACGCCATCCTTACAAAGGAAATATTTATAATAATTACTGGCTGCCTTATGGCATGGCTCACCTACAACGCACGAAAAACGGTAATTGCCGCCGCGTCCCTTGAGCGGACGACGCATCAGCTGGGCCGGTTTTTTTCACCCAATGTGGCGGAGACAATCTCGAAGAGCGATGATGATTTCACACGTATCGGCGGCACAATCCAGGACGTGGCGGTGATGTTTTCAGATATTCGGAATTTCACCTCATTGAGTGAAAAGCTACCGCCTGGTGAAGTGCTGGAATTCCTTTCCGAATATCATGAATTAATGGTTGGCATCATCTTCAAGCATGGCGGTACCCTTGACAAGTTTATCGGCGACGCCATCATGGCCACCTTCGGCACGCCGCGGACCGCGCCGGACGATGCGGTCCGTGCGGTCAAAGCGGCCATGGATATGGAGACTGCTTTGAAACAATACAATAACGATAGAAGAATGAAAAACCTTTTTGTAATCGAGCATGGTATCGGCATTCACTTCGGGCCGGCACTGGTGGGTAATATCGGCACAAAGGAGCGTCTCGAATACACGGTCCTGGGCGACACGGTAAACGCGGCAAGCAGGATTGAAAGCTCTTGCAAAGTGGTTGGAGAGTCGCTCCTTTTCTCCGGGGCGGTCAACTCGTTTCTTGATGGACTCGTACAAACGCGCAAGGTCGGCGCTGTCAAGGTCAAGGGAAAAACGGAAGTGCTGAAACTGTATACGGTCAAGGGCCCGTAGGTCCCTCCTGCCATTTCATGTCGGCCCTGAAAGCGTCCAGGAATTTCGCCCGTAGCTCCTTCACCTCGCGCGTAAACAGATCGTTAGCCAGGACCTTCCTGCTCCATACCCTGAGGCCATATTTAACGAAATAATTATCCATGAATTCGCTGATGGCGCTGAAGTGCAGTTTTACTTCGGCGGCGTCGCGCGTGTCCCATTCGAATGATATCAGGGAGCCCGCGCCATCGTTCGCCTTCAGCATGACGCGGGACACGTCATAGATCAGCTGCTCCATGTTGTTCGGGATGAACAGGTCGATCATCCAGCCGGGGATGATGTGGTAATAGCTCCCGGTAATGCGGGTCTTCGACACCTCTTCCAGTTTCATGGTCCAGGACCCGCGGCCCGGCATGTCCCGGTACCGGAAGGCTACGACCATGCTGTCGGTTGTGAATTTAAGGCCGTGAACTTCATGGACCATATCGTATACTGCCCGGTAGGTGTAGTCCCTGAGGGATGTCAGCACTATCTCTTCGCTGAAGACCGGGTTCCCCGCGTCATCGAAGGGGATGATCCTGCCGCGCCTCGTGTTCAGGGTGAGCGAGAGGGCGTCCTCTCGGCTGTCGAAAACGATGACCATGATTGTGTGGTTGGTGCTGTTTTTGACCGCCATGGTGATACGGTAGAGCCCTTCGATATTGACCAGGGATTTCCCCAGTTCCGGGTATTCCTGCTTGATGTTCTTGATGCGGTAGCCATATCTGAAGGCCAGGCGGGTATAGGGGATCCCGCGGTGGTTCCTGATATCCAGGAAGGACCGGATGACCGAGTAGCGGTTGAACAGCTCCGAGACACCGGGGAAGGAGCGGTAGAATTCGTTTATCACCTTTCTGGATATTCCATCGATTTCAGGATAGAGGGAGCTCTCGGGCGACTTCAGAGAATGGATGTTGTCGGGATCTATTACCCTCAGGAGGCCCTCAACGAAGCGCATGGCGTTCCGGTGAGTGTACCTTTTTGTCGCCGTGACAGACTTTATGGACCCTATGAAGGATCTCCCCCCGGCGGCGCAGGCGTTATTTTTTTTCAGGGCATACACCGTTGAATAATCCCAGATGCGCGATAAGCCGCATCTGCCGTCCTGGGGCGCCGCGATGCTCTCCAGGTAGTGGTCGTTGGCGCTGCAGCCCCGGAAGGTGAGGCCCCGGAACCCGTTCCCCGCGTCTTTCAGATAGGGACTTTCATACAGCTTCATGAAATCGAAGTTTTCCAGGACCATTTTGAATTTTTTCTTGAATTCTTCTGTTTCCGGGTCAGTACGGAACTGCCGGGACGTCTTATCCACGATGTGCGTTATTTCCCTGACGGCTTCTATTCCCTTCCTGCGGGGAACTATATCCTTTATAACATCATCAAAGGTATATGGCGTGATGTTCATCCATGCCGATAAGGCTATTGTGATAAGACCTGTCATGTCGTATGCCCTTTCCCTTTGAGAATAGTAAGTAATTAAACTGGTAAAGGCTAATTCAATTGTAAAGCATTCTTTGTATATGGCAACATTTTAAATGAAATGACTATATCTATAAGCAGGAGGCTATCCCAGCGAGCAGGCGACAGGGATGTCGCCGTTTCCACCGAGTCAATCCCGATTCATTTAATGCATAAAAGGAATCGGGATTATACGAGGTGGACGAGCGGGATAGCCTCCTGCTTATAAGATGACTACTCTCTAAAGTGTTAACTATACTAATCGTATTACAATTGACAATTCCATTATTATTTTTATAGATAATCTATGCACATTGATTCTAATATGTGAATTGAATAAAAAATATAGGGAACCTTCGATGTCACACGACTCGGGCTCATTGATCTCAATTTTTCTCGCCCTTGGCGCCAACGCCCTGATAGCTGTCTCTAAATTCGTTGCAGCGGCGGTTACCGGTTCGGGATCCATGCTCGCCGAAGCGGTGCATTCCTCGGCGGACTGTGCGAACCAGGGCCTCCTTCTCTATGGAATTAAAAGGTCGAAAAAGCCGCCCAATCCCGAGCATCCTCTGGGTTACGGCATGGCCGTTTATTTCTGGTCCTTCATAGTCGCGATAATACTCTTTTCCCTCGGCGGGCTCTTTTCCGTTTATGAGGGAATTAAGAAAATGAATAATCCCGAACACCTGGAGAAGCCGGCAGTGGCCCTGGTTATACTCGGCATCAGCATTGTGCTTGAGGCTGTTTCATTGACCGGGTGCCTCAGGCAGGTAAACAGGACCAGGGGAGACCAGGGCCTGTTACAATGGTTCAGGACAAGCCGCCAGAGCGAGCTCCTGGTGGTCTTCGGGGAAGACATGGCCGCGTTGATGGGACTGTCCGTAGCGTTCGTTTCGATAGTAATAACCCTGATCACCGCCGATCCCTTTTACGACGCCCTCGGCAGCGTATTGATCGGAATAATACTGGTCGGCGTCGCGGTGAGCGTCGGCAACGAAGTTAAGAATCTGCTCATAGGGCAGAGCACCAACGAGGAGACCCGCAGGGAAATCAATGATTTCCTTAGCTCCAGGCCTGAAATAATCCGGGTCCTGAATGTCATTACCCTCCAGATGGGACCGGACATCATGGTCGCGGTCAAGGCTGAGATGAAAGAATGCAAAAGCTGCATGCTCCAATCCGAAGCGATAAACGCGTGCGAATCCGCCATGAAGGAAAAGTTTCCGAATATACGGTGGTCATTTTTTGAGCCGGATATACGCTGAGCGGGCGGCAGAATATCCTGTAAAGCACGGTGTGAATCGGCTGTTATGACCAACAGGGAGGCCTCCATGGATCTGCTGCGTGAAAACTTTTATCTGATCGATTTCGCCATCGGAGCGGCAATTCCACTCACCGTGCTGCTGCTCCACGTATCGAAGAAGATCACTCTGTTTACATGGAAATTATTCTGGATAGGGGCCCTCATCGGACTTACCTGGGAAATACCCCTCTCGACCCTTGACGGCCTCGGCGTAGTGGATATCTTTCATTTTATTACACCGCCACCGGCCCACTTTCTTGTTATTATCATAAGCCATTCCTTCTGGGACGGCGGCCTCTTTCTGGCCGGGGTCGGCTTGGTCACCATCCTCTGTCCGGAACCGCGCTTTGTGATCTTTAAAGCCAGGGAGCTGGCGGTCCTCATGGTCTGGGGCCAGGCACAGGAACTGGCGGTGGAACTGCTGAGCACCGGCTCCGGCGGGTGGGAGTACAACCCGTCATGGTGGAATCCCTCACTCTTCCTGTTCAACGGCCGCCCCATCACACTCGTGCCCCAGCTCATCTGGCTGGCAGCACCGGTACTGTTCTACCTGGTGGCCCTGAGGATTAATAAGAAGACTTGATGCGATTTTAATTCTTAGAAGTTGTAGACATCCTCGGCCGCCCGGCTATTTTTGATGACGCTTTATCATTAATACCATTACCGCCAAAATAGAAAAATGCTATCATATATGCTTGACAAAAAATGCCCTGATAGCGATTACTTTTAGACGCTCAAACTAATTGATATATTTAAAATTGATAAGGATAAGAAACAACCATGAAGATTGATGACTGCGTATCATGCAAGAACCATATATCATACCAGAACGGTTATGTGTTGTGCAATTACTGGAAAATGTCGGAACAGAGGGTAACCGGCAGCAGGGAGGGGGGCGTCACCTATATCGTCGCGTGCCCTATTGATGAAACAAAAAGAGGCTGATAGTCAGGGGTTTGCCATGGCCTGCGATAACCAACAGAAAAACCTAGCCATCTGCAATTGTTCCTACGAGCCGTGCAGCAGGAAGGGAAAATGCTGCGAATGCATACAATACCACCGGAAATCCAACGAGCTTCCCGCCTGCTTTTTCCCCGACAGCGTCGAGAGGACCTATGACAGGTCCGTCAGAAAATTTATCCAGTGCCAAAAATAAATCGCTGCTGCCCTTTACGACGGGTCCGGCGTACAGTATATTAGACGTGATGGTAAATCGGGACTGCTCCATTTAAACATCCACAACCAATCGGGAGGTGCCTTGTAATGCTAACGACATTTTTTCTGCTGTTTGGTTTAACAGCTTTTTTTATTATAGTTGGAAGGATTATCGCTGGAAAGAAGGGGATGATCATTGCCTTCATCCTGGCTCTGGTCATGAATTTCGCGACCTACTGGTTTTCAGACAGCCTGATACTGTCCGCCTACAAGGCCCAGCCGGTTCCGGCGGGTCACAGGCTCGAGAAGATAACGCACGAACTGGCGCGTAAAGCCGGCATGCCCCTTCCCAAGGCGTACATACTGCCCTCCCGGTCGCCCAATGCATTTGCCACCGGGCGCAACCCGGACCATGCAGCGGTCGCCGCGACCCAGGGCATCCTTGACACGATGAACGATAATGAGCTGGCGGCGGTCATGGCCCATGAAATGGGGCACGTGAAAAACTATGATATCCTGACTGGCTCCGTGGCTGCTTCAATCTCCGGGGCCGTGATGATACTTTCCCGGATGTCGCTTTTTTTCGGGGGCAACAGCAGGGCCAGCTTCGGCAAGCGTCTTGCCGTGTCAATACTGGCGCCGATCGCCGCCACTGTCATAACCATGGCGATTTCGCGGGAGCGGGAATACAAGGCTGATGAGTTTTCAGCGAAATTGACAGGGCACCCTGAATACCTGGCGAGCGCCCTGCTGAATCTTGACAGGGGCGTGCAGAGGGCACCCATGGAAGACCACAGCCCGCAGACGGCGCACATGTTCATCGTGCATCCCTTTTCAGGCTTGAGCATCGGCGAGGTATTTTCGACGCATCCCCCGGTGAAAAAGCGCGTGGAACGGCTGATGCAATTACAGAAAGGAATGAAGTAATCCAGGAGATTTCCCCATGGAAGGATTTGCCACGGTCATTGGGCGGTATCGCGAGGCGCGGTTTTCATTTTACCGCTGGCGGAGCGGGTCAGGTGTCATAACCATGGTCCTTCTCTCCCTTGTGATGAGCTGCTTCACCGGGGTCATGGCGCAGATCGCCGTGTATCTCCCCTGGACCCCGGTGCCCGTCACCGGGCAGACCCTGGCGGTGCTCATCGCCGCCATGCTGCTCGGCAGGTGGGGGGCCCTGAGCCAGTTGTTCTACATTACCATTGGCCTGGCCGGCGTCCCCTGGTTTGCCGGTGCGAGCGGCGGCCCCACCGTCATCGCCGGACCCACCTTCGGCTATCTTGGCGGATTTGTGGTGGCTGCCTATCTCGTGGGGATGATCCTTGAGCGCCACGAGTATATGCGGAAACTTCTCCCCATCACCGTTGTTATGGGGATCGCGAATTTCGTCATCATCCTGGGCCTCGGGACACTGTACCTGTATTGCTGGCTTACGGCTGTACGGGGCGGGGCTTCCGGGTTTTCAGCCCTTCTGTACATGGGCTTCATACCCTTCATCCCCGGTGCGGTTGCCAAAACGCTCCTGGCAGCATTCATCGGCACTGCCATCATGCCGAAAGAGCGGGTGCGTTTCTGATTTCGGAGAGGCTTCCTGCTTGCGGTTATAATCTTTTATACGATTTATGGCGGTACATCATTTCATCTGCGCGTGAGACCAGGTCATCGATTTCGGCCGGGTAGGAGGGATCAAACTTTGCGATACCCCAGCTCATCGAAATTATGTATCGGTGATCTGCTGTATCATTGTAGCTGTTGATGCTGTTCAGTATCCGCTGCTCAATGGATTGTATCTCATCGCAATCGGCATTGATCATCAGCACGGCAAACTCGTCTCCGCCCCAGCGAGAGATGATGTCTGAGGTGCGGAATATCCTTCTCAGTATGCCGGTGGCAGCCATCAGTGCATTATCCCCTTCAGCGTGACCGTAGGCGTCGTTGATGTGCTTCATGTGGTCAAGGTCGAAGAAGCTGAGGAACATGCTCCTGCCGGTCCGTTTCGCGATTTCGGCCTGCTGGCGGGACAGCTGGTTGAAGCCGCGCCTGTTGTACAGGCCCGTGAGCTCGTCCACCAGGGAAACCTCCTGGAGTCTCTTTTCCAATTTTCTGCTTTTACCTAATTCCTCGGTAAGCTTCAGATTGTTCTGTATAAGGACCTGCTCTAAGCTATGCCGCTGGCGCGCCAGCTCGATGATTATGCTGAGCTCCATGCTGCGGAACGGCTTCAAAAGATAGCCATAGGGAACCTGGGTCGTAGCCCGCTTCACAACCGTGTCGTCCGTGCAGGTCGTGAGAAATATGATGGGGATTTTATACACTTCCTTGATCTTTTCCGCCGCTTCGATACCGTCTGTTTTACCCTTGAGGAGGATGTCCATGATGACCACATCGGGCATAAATTCTTCCACGGCCTTGATCGATTCCTCTGCTGTCGCGACGATGTTAACAACGGTGTAGCCGAATTGCTGAAGGGTCATGCTGATGTCAAAGGCTATCAGGGCCTCGTCTTCAACAATGAGGACTTTGCAGTCATGTTTCATTTTCATGCGTAATACCAAAAAACCGAACGGTTGGACGCTTTTCTTTGTTGATCACCGTTCAATGCATAAATTTTGTCAATGATTAAATATTAATAATTAAAATTTAACTTGTGTATAATTTTGTTCATTGTTCTTTTTTTTTACTCGCCCTTAAGTTTATTATGACAATTGCTTACAATTAATTACTAACCCGGATAAGATGACAATATATGGATTAAAAGCGTTGATTATATGAATAATTGGTGCATTTTTGGTTTTATAAATAGAGCCGGTATTCTTCTATGATTGTTTTACAACATTGAACCGGCATATCAAGTATACGCCAATTATGAAATATTTGCTTGCAAATAATAAAAGCCGGCTGATGTTATATCGTCATAAGTATATCCTGGGCTGGAGGTTTTCATGAACGCGGGCGATCTCCTAAAGAAGTATTCCTTCAGGAAGATGCATGTTCTGTATGCATTAATAATTATCATTATTACATCCTATGTAATTATCTCGGTTCCCTTCGGCTGTTATGATCTGAAGCCTGATAAGGCCTCGCCGTCGGCCGGTGATTCGTTTTCCTACAGCGTGCCCCTTGATGCTAAAAGCCCCTGGCCCAAGTTTCGCGCCAACGAGCTCCAGAATGGCCGCAGCCCAGTGGCGCCGGATCGTGGCAATGGCATTCCATGGGAATTCAAGACAAAAAAAGGCATATTCAGCTCTCCCGTGGTCGACGGCGACGGCATCGTCTATATCGGTTCCGCGGACCAGCGCTTTTACGCGATCCGGAAAGACGGGAGCCTTGCATGGTCGATTCAGACCGGGGAGATCATCGATTCCGCCGCGCTCCTTGACGATCGGGGCCGTGTGTATTTCGGCTCCGGCGACGCCTTCGTCTACTGCGCGGACCGGCGGACCGGGGCGGTGCTCTGGAAATCGAAGGCCCACAGCGTGAAGGAGGTACAGGAGGTCTTCGGCTTGAAGACCTATAACGTCAACTGGTTCGAGGGGAACATAGGCATTCTCAAGGACGGTACCCTCCTAGCGCCCAACGACAATTACCTTGTCTATACCCTGATGCGTGATACGGGGAAGAGGATCACCCAGTATGTCGCCAATGAAATGATATGGTCCCTCCCTGCGGTCAACACCAGAACGGGCAGGGTCTTCTTCGGCACGTGTTTCATGGCCATGAAGAATGTGTTCTGCTATGATACTGTTTCGGGCAAGCAGAAATGGACCGCCGGCGGCCTGGGAACCAACGCCGCGTCGCCTCTGCTCACCTCCAGCAAAACCAACGGCGCCCTGGTCATCGGCGGCTTTGACGGATTTCTCCGAGCCTATGCCCAGGACTCGGGCAAGGAGCTGTGGAAATTCGGAGCGCGGGACCACATCTACGCGAGCGCCGCGCAGCTCTCCGATGGGACCATCATCGTGCCGTCCGCTGACGGCAGCATCTATGCCCTGGATCCGGAATCAGGCAGACAGAAGTGGGCCTTTGACACCCTCGAGCCGATCCGGTCTTCCCCGGCGGTTGACGGAAAGGACCGGATCTATGTCGGGTCCGGCGAAGGCCGGCTCTTCTGCGTTAATCCGGACGGTACCCTGCGCTGGGCGTACCGCTGCATCATGGGCGACCGCAACGACCTGAACGCTTCCCCGGCCCTCGGCAGGGACGGCGTGTACATCGCCGGTGAAAACGGCGGCGTCTTTTTCATACCTTACGATTACCCGCTGTCGCCGGCCGGGAAAGGCGATCCCCGCTGTACCCTCGGGCCGAAGGAAGACCTCCCCGACGAAGGTGTATTCATGATATACACTGCGCCATTCGGCGGACTTGTAAAAGAAACTCCGAAAGTCATTAATGCGAACGAGGCCGTCACCTTTTCACTCTTCGTCAGGCAAAAGGGCGATACGGTATTATCAGCCATTGACCGGGACAGCCTGAAGGTGTCGGTGTCCGGCAGCCCTGCCATGGCGGTCAACGTCGCCGCGAACCGCCGCTTTGTGACGATCTCGCCTAAGGAGGCGTGGATCGGACCGGCGGGCGGCACCATAACGGTGGGCCTCAAGGGAACCTACACGACGAAGATGTCCCGCTTCGGCCTCAAGTTTTTCTGCGGGAGCAGGGGCGGGGAATTCAATGTTGTGTACACCTTTACGGTGCCTGCCCGGCCCGGTGGCGCCATGCCCTACCGTGTGCCCCGCTCAGATGGTGACCCGTCGGCCTGCTTCGAGTTTAGCCGCCTGGCGGCGCCGAATCCCTCCATGCTCCCCTCGTGGAACCAGATAGGGTTCGACTCGCTACACTATCTGGCCGGCGCGGTTGAAGGCTCGGGAAACAGGGCCCTCTTCTGGGTTATCGGCGGCAAGCTTGACGGCGTCACCGGGAGGACTGTCGTCAACCCGGAGCTGGAAGCGCGCTATCCCCTGATCCTCGACTATGACGGCGGCCTGGTCACTTTCAGCAATTATGACGGCTTCAAAATCAACTTCATAGGTTCTTGGGACATGCCCTTCGGCCTGTACCGGATAGCCGCGGCGGCAAATCATGCCGGCGGTGCGGTAAAGGGCCGTGCCGCCTTCAACGCCGTTGCCCTCTGCGACGAGATCGAGTTTTACGGCAAGGGCCTGAAGCTCATGGGCATGTCGGAATTCGACACCGGGCGCATGGCCGTGTACGGCGGCATGAACCTGGGCCCGTGGGGGGACGGATACACCACGAAGCCTGACGGCGCGGGACATATAACCTTTGCCGCCGGTGAGACATCGGCATCGGCGGTGATTTCCGGGGGGACGCTCAGGAAAGGCGCCCACGTGTTCAGCCTTCTTCTTGTCGACGATGCCACCGGGAAGCCGCTGCCCCTCTATTACACCAAGCGCACGATGGTGGAAGCCGGCAGCGACGGCGCAGTGAAGAAGGTTACCGTGAGCTATGACCCGGGACAGGTCAGGGGCAGGGTCCGTGCATACTACATGGTCGATACCTACCCGGTTGAGAGGGGAACGGCGACCGTGGGGATGAAATAGAAAACCACGATGATGTGAGGAGAGGCCCATGCAACTGACAACTCCCCCTGAGATGACAACGGCAGTCACGGACTTCCTGCTCGGGTGTCTGGCGCTTTTTATTCTCTTCAGAATTCGCGCCCTGAAAGACAGGGAGCCGGTCAAGGCCGGCGTATGGTCGTGGACTATGGGCCTTCTAGCCTTCGCCTCTTTTTATGGAACCATTGCCCATGCAGTGGTCATGGCAAAAGAGACCCTTGTTTTCTTCTGGATGCCTCTTTCTTTTGTTCTGGGAATGATGGTTTCGGTGTTTGTTGTAGCCATGTTATATGAGTGGAAAGGCACCAGGATATTGAAAAAAGCAATATCGGTCATGATCCCGATGGGGGTTGTTTTTTTCATCGCGATGCTTGTCCTTTCTCATTTTATAGACAGGTATTTCATAGTCTTTATCGCATACTCAAGCCTTGCCATGGCCTTTTCCCTTCTCCTCTGTATCTCTCTTGCGGTGTCCCGGAAGGATAGGGCTTTGGCGCTCATGGCCGCGGGGATAGCGGCCATCATGATCGCCTCGGCTGTACAGGCCATGCGCTCCATCCAGTTTACCCTGATATGGCAATTTGATTATAACAGCGTATATCACTTTATTCTGATGGGAGCAGTCGTGTCCATTTATCTTGGGGTCAGGAAAAGCGCGGGAACATAAAAAGGAGTTATGACGGTATTTGACCATGAATATAAATAATTCTTCATTATTAATCTTTGTCTCACTATCAATCCTCGCAGGAGCGTGCGCGATGACTCAAAAAAATCCTGAAGCTTCCAGGCTGGCGCCGGCTGAATCCAACGGCTGGAAAGCCGCGGCGGAGGACCGCCTGTTTCAGGGACGGCAGCTCTATGAGTACATTGACGGTGGAGCGGAACTCTATATATCCTACGGTTTCAAGTACCTCTTCAGCCGTACCTACACCCGGCCAGGCCAGCCCGGCATTACCCTGGATCTATTCGACATGGGAAGATCGCAGGATGCCTTCGGCGTGTTTTCGCAGAGCAGGGAAAAGATCGAACGGGACGCGGGACAGGGTTCGGAATATGCCGCCGGCCAGATGATCTTCTGGAAAGACCGTTATTATATTTCAATCATGGGTCAGGGAGAGACCGTCGAACTGAAGAAGGCCGTCTTCGAGATGGCCGGAAAAATATCGAATGACATTCCCGGCGAAGGGCCGCTACCCACGATTATTGAACGATTGCCCGGGAAGGACCTGGTCCCTGAAAGCGTCCGCTATTTTCATCATTATGTTTGGCTCAATTCCCATTATTACATTGCTGACCGGAACATACTTCGCATCAACAAGAAAACTGACGCGATCCTGGCCAAGTACGGCAGGGGTATGAAGCGCACGGTCCTACTGGTGGTCGAGTATGCGGATGAAAAGGAAATGGAACTCGCCCGGGCTGATTTCATGAAGCACTTTTTGCCTGATGCCGCCGGGCGCAGGGCCGTGCGGATCGAGGACGGGACCTGGACCGCGTGCGGGTCCCGCGGCCGGCACCTCGCGGTTGTGTTCAGCGCCACTGCGGAGGCAAAGGCATTGCGGCTTATTGATGACGCGCTGATGGACAGGAAATAAACCAATCAAGGAGCGACGGACATGAGCGATACTGTGCATACCAGAAGGGACTTTTTAAAAAACGCTGCCGCCACGGCCGGGGCCGGGGCCCTCTACCTGGCATCGCCGGAGGATCTTGCACCGCAGGCCGGGGTTAAAAGCCGCGTCGTGCTGATCCGAAACAGGGGTCTCCTTGACGCCGCGGGATCGCCGAGGAAGGAAGTAATGCGCCAGATGCTGGACGAAGCGGTGGCTTCCCTCATGAATGAAAAGGATCCCCTCAAGGCCTGGCAGCGTCTCTTCAAGCCTTCCGACGCTGTGGGAATTAAGACGAACGAATGGAATTACCTGCGCACCCCCCTCGAGCTGGAAACGGCCATCAGGGCCAGGATCATGGATGCCGGAGTCAGAACGAGCAACATCGGGATCACCGACCGCGATGTTAGAGGCGATGACGTGTTCGGAAGGACCACGGCCCTGGTAAACGTGCGGCCGATGCGGACCCACCACTGGGCCGGCGTGGGAAGTCTCATTAAGAACTACATAGTTTTTTCAAGACTTCCCTTTACCTATCATGGCGATTCATGCGCGGACCTGGCGAAAATCTGGGAGTTCCCGGAAGTCAAGGGAAAGACCAGACTGAATATCCTGGTGATGTTTACACCCCTCTTTCATGGCACAGGTCCTCATCATTTCAACCGCAAATACGTATGGTCATACCAGGGCCTCCTGGTTGGAACCGATCCGGTGGCGGTGGATTCGACGGGAGTACGGATACTCCTGGCTAAGCGCAGGGAATTCTTCCGCGAGGAGCGGCCCCTGAACCCGCCGCCGAAGCATGTGTTTCTTGCGGACACGCGGCACCACCTGGGCACGGCGGACCCGAATAAAATTGATCTGGTCAGGCTTGGATGGAAAGAGGGATCATTGATATAACAGTAGTTTACTCTGGCAGTATTTCTCTGTGACTGTGAATTTGTAGTGATTTTCCCCTACAGTAATGAAAAGTATTTACTTTTTTTAACTTCTTATGTTGAAAGTTGATTGAAAGTTTTATTATTTTGTTGAAAAATTGATCCTTATAATTTAGTTTGAATAAGTATTACCAATAAATTAAATGAAAACATGAAAAAAATATAACGTGAGGACTAAATGGCAGATAAAAAGACGAATAAACTTCGTGATTTTTTTCTTTCACCTTATTATAATCAGGATTACCTTGATTTTAAGAAAGCACAGTTCGTATTGAATTTCTGCCTTATTTTCTTATTCCTGCTGGTAATGCTTATTATTGCCGTGGCAGTTGCTGCACCGGATAAATTTTTGCGGTATGCATCAATGATTCTGCCGGGGATGATGGTAGCTGTAACGAGTATTCTTCTCATTAAATACGGCAAGGCGATCATAGCCATCAATCTCCTGGTTATATCATCCTGCGTGGTTATCATAATGGGTTTTTCTTTAAGGCCGCCGCATATTGCCGGCGTATCAATGGGTTTATTCATGTACATGAGCCTTGTTTTTGCCACGCTTTTTTCGACGACAAAATTTTCCCTGCCGGTCTTTCTGGGCTTTATCATTACTCATGTTGTTTATTATTTCATCAATTCTCCCGGCATAATCGACGAACAGGTTGCTGATATTGCGAAGACGGCCATGCTGGACGGCATCGTATCCCTTGCCATGGTCTACGCTGTTTCCTTTTCCGCATCGCGGTTCCTCAACCGGGCTATTCTGCGAAGCAAGGATGAGACCGAAAAAAACAGGAAACAGTACCTTGAGATCAAAGACCTCAACCAGACGATCCGCAACACGTCGAGCGAGCTGACGGATTCGATCCATGTCATGTCGACCGTCATTGACCGCTATGCGATCACCTCGCAGAGCCAGGCCGCGTCGGTGGAGGAGCTGACTGCCACCATGGAGGAGATATCCGCGAGCATCAACAACGTGAGCACGGCAACAAAGGAGCAGAACGGGTCAGTCAAAGACCTCATTGCCAGCATCGGGGTCATGTCCGGATCGATTGACGTGATGGAGCGGAACGGGAAGGAGATCGCCAACCTTTTTACCACCTTCATGACACAGGCGGAGCTTGGGGGAAGGGCCTCGGAGCAGCTTGATGCCATCAATAATAAGATACTTTCCAACTCGAACAGCATCATTTCAGTCGTGAGCATCATGGAAGACTTCTTTGAAAAGGTCAACCTCCTGGCCCTCAACGCTGCCATCGAGGCGGCCAGGGCCGGCGATCATGGCCGGGGGTTTGCGGTCGTGTCGGAAGAGATAGGTAAAATGTCAGACACATCGGCCCGGGACCTGAAGCAGATCTCCACCCTTATCGAGAGGAACAAGGAAGACGTTGAAAAGGGCAACCAGATAATAACCGAGATCATAGGTTTTATTAAAAAGCTCCTGGAAAACATCACCATAATCCAGAAAAAAACTTCCGAGGCCAACATCGAGGTAAACACACAGAAATCAATCAAGAACGAAATGAACGAAAAGACTGATATCGTGAAACAGCGTGCGGAGCAGATCGAGCAATCAATGACAGAGCAGAAGACCGCCATCGAGGATGTCGTCAAGTCCATCGATGAAACGAACAAAAACGTACAGTTAAACACGCAGAGCACCGAAGAGCTCCGGAAGAGCGCTGGAAATCTTATTGCCCTGTCAAAGGTCCTCAACACGGCTTTCACAGAAAAACAATAATAGTATGTTCAATCGCCCTCATGTCATCTGATGCAACATCGGCACGGGTCCTCCTGATCTCTGCCAACCGTGAGGAGATCAATATGCCCGCCTGGCCCCTGGGACTGGCCTGCGTGGCAGATGCGGCCCTGAAGGCCGGGCACGATGTTCGCGTCCTGGACCTGATAAAGAGCCACGATTCCCGCGCTGGACTGGAGCATGCAATAGGTGGCTTCCGGCCTGAAGTAATCGGCATATCTGTACGTAATATAGACGATCAGCAAATGCAGGATACGGCGTTTTTCCTGGATGACGTGAGAAACATTATTGCCCAGTGCAGGGACCTTTCAGCTGCGCCCATTGTGCTGGGAGGTGCCGGGTACAGTATCTTTCCTGAAAGCTCGTTGATGTACGTCGGTGCGGACCTGGGCCTTCCGGGCGAGGGGGAGGCCGTATTCCCTCAATTGGTTTCCCGCATAAAATCGGGTTCTGATCTGCAAGGCCCGTATCTCCTGCACCGCACCGGCTTCACTCCCTCCGGTAAGCGGGCATTCATAGATAACATGGATGATTATCCTCTCCCCGATATCGATAAGATGGGACTGTCGGAATACGGGAGAGGTGAATTCTGGATGCCTGTGCAGACCAGGCGCGGATGCACCATGGAATGCAGTTACTGCTCAACCCCGGAAATAGAGGGTACGCGTCTCAGGAAGCGCTCACCCGGGGAGGTGGTACGGTGGCTCGGCAGGTGCGCCGATGCGGGAATAAGCAGGTTCTATTTCGTGGATAATACCTTCAACCTGCCAAGGAACTATGCGCTGGAGGTGTGCAGGGCGATCGTCAGGGCCGGCCTGGGCATAACCTGGCGGTGTATTATCTACCCCTGGAAAATGGACGGGAAGCTGGCGGAGGAAATGGCCCGAGCCGGGTGTGTTGAGGTGAGCATCGGCTCAGAGAGCGGGTCCGGCGGCATCCTCCGGTCAATGAACAAACGCTTCACGATTGAAGATGTCCGCCAAACCTCAGACCTGATGGCGGCCCATGGCATACGGAGGATGGGCTTTTTGATGCTGGGAGGCCCGGGTGAGTCCATCGTTTCAGTGGAAGAAAGCCTGCGCTTTGCCGATTCCCTCAACCTCGAGTCGGTGAAAGTAACCATTGGCATACGAATATACCCCCATACCGAAGTGGCACGCAGGGCGGTTGAGGAGGGTATTGTCGCGCCTTATGATGATCTGCTCATTCCGAGGTTTTACATGGAGCCGGGGCTTGAAGGGCCGGTCCGTGACATGGTTGAAAAATGGAAGTCTTCAAGGCCGGGATGGATCGTGTGACAATGGGCCTCGCGATGTTATAGGCGTTATATTTTTCTATTGACACATATACCGGCGCACGGTATCACCATAATGAACCTTGGTACAGATACGATTATCTGCCAGGTACCAGTCCCGGAAACAATACAAAATATGATTTTTATTTGCCGTCATTTAAGCGCATCATTCTGTAAATATGGTTCTGTTATTGTTGTAATAATCAGCATGATGTTGTCAGGTGCAGCCCTCTATGGGGCTGGGGTTGTCGCTGTTTCCGATGCAGCAGAAAGCTATCCTCTCGGTCTTCATCTTGATTATCTGGAAGACAGGGGGAGAAACCTTTCAATTGAGGATGTAGCCGGCGGCAATTATGATAAAATATTCGTACCCAGCAAAGAAGCTATTCCCAATTTCGCCTTCACTGATTCTGTTTACTGGGTGCGGTTCAGCGTCCGGACTGAGACGCTGAAAGAGAGCGATTGGATCCTGGAATTCAGCTATCCCCTCATGGACCAGTTGGGCCTGTATGAAGTGAAGCAGGGCGGCAAGCCCGTGTTATTGAAGGAAACGGGATTTGCATTGCCCTTCTCAACCAGGGAGATCGCACAGCGCTTTTTCCTGTTTCATCTCAGGCTGGCGCCCGGAGAGACCAGGACATACTACCTCCGCCTTGTGAACCAGGACCGGATGGAGGTCCCTCTGATGCTCTGGTCCTCCAGGGCCTATTATGCACGGGATCATGATGAGCAATATCTGCTGGGCATCTATCTGGGGATCATATTTTTCATCTGCATCTTCAACATGTTTATCTTCGTGTCTATCAGGGATTTATCATATCTGTATTATATTCTTTTTGTACTGAGCTTTGGCTTTTTCCAGCTTACCCAGAACGGCACACTTCAGGAATATTTCTGGCCGTCATTGCTGGAAAATTATAATCATGTCATTCCCTTTTCGATTGCGATCACGCTCCTGACACTGGTCCTATTCACCAGATCATTTCTGGATGCAAGAAAACTGTATCCTGCTTTCAACCGGTTTTTCGTGATACTCGCTTCGGCCATAGCCGTTTCCATGACCTTCCAGCTCTTCATCAAGTATTCAGCCGCGGTGCAGGTGCAGGTCGGCCTCGCACTCATTACACTCATCTCCGTTTTCAGTATCGGTACGCTGGGAGCTTTTAAAAAATCGCGGCCGGCCCGGTATTTTATAGGCTCATGGATGATAATACTTACCGGCGGGATGATATATGCTCTCAAGGTGCTGGCGGTCCTGCCGACGAATTCCTTTACCACTTACGCCATCCAGATCGGATCGGTGATACAGTTCACCCTCCTTGCCCTGGGCCTCGGCGACAAGATCAACTTCATGAAGCTTGAAAAGGACATCGCCCAGCAGGAGGCGATACAATCCCAACGGCTTGCCATCGAAAATCTCAACAAGGCAGACCGTCTTAAGGACGAGTTCCTCGCCAATACCTCCCACGAACTTAAAACGCCACTGGTCGGTATCATCGGCATGGCTGAGTCCCTCGTCGATGGAGCCGCGGGCCCCATATCGATCGAGATGAAGTATAACCTTTCCATGATCATATCGAGCGGCAAGCGCCTCTCCAGCCTCATCAATGATATACTCGATTTTTCGAGGATGAAGAACAGCACCATCGAGCTGCAGCAGCGGCCGGTGGACCTGCACCAGCTGGTGGACCTGGTCTATATCATGGCCAATATGCTCCTCCATGGAAAACGTATAAAGCTCCTGAACGAGGTTCCGGCTAATCTGCCCCTGGTGAACGCCGACGAGAACAGGCTCCAGCAGATCTTTATCAACCTGGTGGGGAACGCCGTAAAGTTCACCGATAGGGGCTATGTGAGAATCACCGCACGTGCCCTGGGGCCGGAGGCGTCGCCTGATATGGTTGAAATAACCGTGGAGGATACCGGCATCGGGATTCCATCAAATAAATTGAAAGAAATATTCAGGTCTTTCGAACAGGTCGACGCGTCCATATCGAGGGAATACGGCGGCACCGGTCTGGGCCTTTCCATATCGAAAAAGCTCATCGATCTCCATGGCGGCGAGATCAGGGCTGAATCGGACCATGGGAAGGGATCCAGATTCATCTTCACCCTGCCGGTTTCAGTGAACCAGTCCACTCTTGCTGATGAGGCCAATGCCGTCTCAGCGGGCGCCGAAGAGGTGATGTCCATGGCCGTTCCACTGCCGGCATTACCGGCCACCGGGGGGACCAGAATCCTGGTCGTTGATGACGAGCCGATCAACCTCCAGGTCCTCACCAACCAGCTTTCCCTGGAGCGGTATTCCGTTATGATCGCCACCAACGGTGAGGACGCTATACGTATTGTCAATGAGCACCTGCCGGACCTGCTGATACTTGATATCATGATGCCGCGCATGTCGGGCCTCGAGGTCTGCCGGAAGCTCAGGGAAACCTATAGCCTTCACCGGCTTCCGATCCTTATGCTCACGGCCAAGAACCAGCTTACCGACATTATCGCCGGCTTCGAGGCGGGGGCCAACGACTATCTGGCCAAGCCTTTTGACAAGAGGGAGATGATCGCCCGGGTCAATACCCTTGTCTCCCTCAAAGAAGCCATTGACAAGAACAACACCCTCATCGCCCTTCAGAAGGAGCTGGAAATCGCGAACCGTATCCTCCAGTCGATCCTTCCCGATGTGATGCCGGAGATGAAGAACCTCCGCATCCATGCCACCTACCATCCCATGGACCAGGTGGGAGGCGACTTCTATGACTTCCATGTCATTGACAACGACCGAATCGGCGTTCTGATCGCCGATGTTTCGGGGCACGGCGTGCCCTCGGCAATTATTGCGGCCATGATGAAGGTGGCCTTTTCCCTGCAGAAGTCGATCGCCCATGAGCCGATGGACGTCTTAAAGGAAATAAACCAGATCCTCCGCGGACGATACGGGAAGCAGATGATCACCGCGATCTATGCGTATCTTGACCTGAAAACAGGCATGCTCAAGGGGTCGAACGCCGGGCATTTCCCCATCATTATATTCCGTAAGGACGAACAGAAGATCAACGAGTTCATGCCCCGGGGGTGGGCCATCGGCCTGCAGCAGGATATCAAGCTCTCCGAGGAAGAGTTCGCCCTCAAGGCCGGCGACCGGATCATTTTCTTTACCGACGGCATCATCGAGTCGAGGAACAGTGAGGGAGATCTCTTCGGATACGACCGGTTTCTCCAGCTCGTTAAAGAGAAACAGAACCTCTCGCCGCGTGATTTTTCTGATTTTGTACTCAGGCGTTTATCGGAATGGAGCCAGCAGGGAAGGCACTTTGAAGACGATTTGACCATCATCGTTATGGACATAGCAGACGATTATGTTATAACCACACAATAATTCGGGGGAGGTAGCTAATTTACATTACTAAAGGCATATGGCAGCGCATCATAACATTTCAAGGCTTCTGTCCGGTTCTTCCTGCGTTTAAGTGGTCACATCTGAGAGTGAATTGATCACAATAACAGCCCTTATGTCGCCACGGTGGGATCTGACGAGGGGCAGTTTAACGGTATTTCTGCATTCCCCGAATCCCCGAATACGTGGATATCCACCACATAATCCATTATAACTAAATCATTCATACTAGCTATTTACATAAATAGTATAAACTGTATATTCGGATCAAAGGATATTCAGATGTCACCTGATGCCTGAATCAAAGTGAACTATGAATGTAAGACTGTACCCGGATAATGTGACTGCAGTTAAAAAAGAACAATCGCCTAAAATGCAGCTGGAAATCAGGGGTGCCCTCATCTTCACGGGAATCCTCTTTGCCATGACGGTCCTCGCCGCCGTCTCGCAGTATCTGGGGGGCAACAGCATCACCCACATAATTCCCACCACGCTGGCTTATTTGCTCTGTGTAACCCTGGGAATTGCGATCTATATCAGGAAAAAGAAAGGGAAAAACGCCGACAGGCTTTCCTGGCTTGTCGCCTTTCTCCTGACGGCCTTCGCAATATTCGCCCGCTATAATTATGCGCTGACCGTCGACTGGCAGTATGCCATCGAGGGAATCCATATCAATGCCGTGGTGATCCTATCTATCGTCGTGCTGCAGTTCCTGTACCGGAAAACCTTGTACCTGGTTTTTTACGCGGTGGTGTTCATCAACTGGATCCTCTTCCTCTATCTGGCACACCTGAATGGTGTGCCGATGTACATGGAGGGTATCATCAACGGCGTGGCCCAGCACGGCAGGGTCGTAATACTGGTCCAGGGTTATTATATACTCATGATGATTATACTCGGTTTCATCAATTACAAGAATATACCCGTCATAGAGGATTTTGACCGGCTAACATCCGTACAGCGGGATACGATCGTAGAGCAGGCTGTGCAGCAGAAAGAGATGGCTGAAGAGGTAAAAAACCAAATGATCGACCTCTTCGCCCGCGTTAACAGCGAGAACGAGGAACTCGCGGAATTCAACTGCAAGCTCCAGAGCCAGGTCTCGACCTTCGAAGAAATATCGGCAACCGTAGAAGAGCTGTCCGGCACGTCCGAAAAAATACATGAGGTCTCCAGCGACCAGGTCGAGGCGAACAGCAAGATGGAGTTCACCATGAAGGAGTTCTTGGATATCAAGAACCAGACAAAGGAGAAGCTCCGCTCATCCCTCGAAAATATCGACACGGTCGTGAAAAAGATTACCCTCAGCGACCATGTTCTTGCGAACGTCGAGTATTCCATCGTTGAAATAAAAGGCCAGAGTGAAAAAATATCGGGCCTCACAACCATGGTCGTTGAAATAGCCGATCGGATCAACCTGCTTTCGTTGAATGCCAGCATCGAGGCTGCCCGGGCAGGTCAGCATGGACGCGGCTTCGCGGTCGTTGCAGCGGAGATAGGGAAGATGGCCACCCAGACTGCCGAGAGCATTAAACAGATCGAAGATGTGATGGGCCAGAGCAGGCGCATCACTGATCAGGGCGTCAATACCATAAAGGAAGCCTCGGAAAACGTTAAAGCCATGATGAGCCAGGTGCTGGAAAGCACCCAGAAGATCAATTCCCTTCGCGACAACATCTTCCTCGAGGAAAAG
Organism: Spirochaetota bacterium; assembly: GCA_041753395.1. Lineage (GTDB taxonomy): Bacteria > Spirochaetota > UBA4802 > UBA4802 > UBA5550 > RBG-16-49-21. The sequence continues at coordinate 252,340 of JBGSUQ010000029.1, read as the reverse complement.
TTCCTCCAGGGGATTGAAAAACAGATGCAGACGAATGTCCAGCTCTCGCGTGAAACCGGCGAAGGAGTCAGGGAACAGACAATAGCCCTTGAAAACACGAACAAGGCCATCGATAGCCTCAACAATGATCTGTCGGCAATGGCGGATGGAATAAACAGGATTTCCGCCACAGTCGCGAAAATATCTGAAAGCGCCCGCTCATTAATTCTGAAAGCAGAAAATACAATCCAGTAGGCCTGTCAACCGATGGTTTGCAAAGGGAATGCCGGGCCACGCCCGGGCATTCTCCACGTCCATTGTGACCCTGACGGCGCTATTCTTCGCGTCACGCACCAGGTCAGAGGCTGATGCGGCCGGGTCTCCGGTAATGCCATTAACGCAGTTCTCGCTGGAGCCTTTTTCGGAAGAAGAGAAAATAGTATACTGGTAATAAAATATTGAGGGAGAATCTATCGCTTCTTTAAAAATGAAATCCCAGGGAAATCTCGCCGCCGAGCTCATGGTGTGCGGCTTTTTTGTCCGCGTCAAAATAAACCGGCAGTGACCTGGATAGGGTGAGGCTCGTATAGGAGTAGGTCAGGTGGAGTCCCAGTATGAGGGGCACCCACTTGTTCAGGCAGATCTCGGGGCCGAAGCCGCCCCGTATCGTATAGCCGCGTATCCGGGTTGAATTGAATTGTCCCGCCTGCAGAGCCAGAAAGGCCGGGGGAAGCGTTGCAGATGGGATCCCGTAAAATCCTCCGACCAAAAGCCAGAGCCGCGACGAGCCCCGCAGCACAGACCCGCCGGTGAGACTGCCGTTGAAAACCTGTCCACCCATGATATAGCCATTCAGGATTACATTGAAGATATTGCTGCGCGGGCTTAAGATGAAGTTTATTGTCGGACCGGCACTCCAGTAGTGATAGGTTGCGAGCCTGCCCCGTAACATATTGTTCTGGGAATCTTTATCTGAGAAATCATTATTAATGAGAATCATTTCCGACAGTTCATATCCGTAACGCGCTTTTACACCGAATTTTATTCCTTTCAGGTCGAACCTTCTCTTCCCTGCGAATTTGATTGCCGGCACCATGAGGTCGATTTCCGGGCCGATGTTCAGGAACCAGGGAGCCATGGTGGCGTCATTCGGCTTGAGGTTGGCGAGGGACAGGTACGGTTTGAAGGCGTTCACGCGCCGCTGTTCCTTGCCCACCACGCCACCCTGCCAGATACCGCCGCCGCCGTAGAGGGATAGCCTGACTATGGAGTCGATAAAGCCGCCCGGTTGGACCGCAACATCGGAGCCGGTGCTGCCCTGGTCGTCCGCGGCGCCGCCTTCCGTGTCGTCGCCAGTCCCGTCGCCGCGGGACCGCGTCGATTCCCGGTCCACCACGGCGAATCCATTGTAGTTGAGGGTCTGGCTGCTTCCCGCTGCCAGGGAGACCCTGGCCTCATAGAGCCTGCCGTCCCGTTCATTCACGACCGTGTAGGCGCCGCTTTCAAGTCCCAGGGTCACGGTGCGCCCCGCGCCCTTGTTCAGCTCCGCCACCAGGGCCTTTCTGCTATTCCTTAGAAAGACCCTCCCGGTTATCGGCTTTGCTATGACCAGGGTGCTGGAGCTCTTGCGTATTTCCGTGAGCACCACGTCGCCGGAGCCCGACATCATGATATGATAGTTGGGGTGCTGGGGGCCGCGCAGCGTCTTCTCGGTGCGCGCCAGTGTCTCGGCGTAGGCGTACTGGTACGCCTCGTTGAGCGTAATCCTTCCGTCCCCGATCTGGTCCGCGGCCCCGCGGAGGCCGGTGAGGAGAGAGTGGGTGAAGAAAGAACCCCTGATCCGGTCCGATTCCTGGGACGCCTCGTCAGAGGAGCTCGATGTCATGAAGGCAAAACCCTTCATGGAGTGCGACTTGTCCACCAGGAAGGGGGAGCGCATCCTGCCTCCCTTTATGCTGGTGAAGGCCCCGGAGGAGCAGGAGTCGAGGATCGCGATGCGGACGTCGGCGGGGATGTTGATGACCGCCTGCTTGATGTCCCGGTAATAGATCTTTTCGCCGCCCGGGAGGATGCCCTCGTCGTCAGAATGGCCCGAGTAATAGAAGACCAGCTCAACCCGCGCATAGATTTTTTTCGCGCCGATGACCCGGCCGCGGATTTCAGAAATCGAGTCAATGAGGCGCTCCTTCTGCGGCTCGACGAGGAGTATGCTGCTCTCCTGTTCCACGCCGCCGAGCTTCCTGAGCACGTCCATGACCGCTTTCGCGTCGGATACCGCGTACCGGAGCTTCACCCGGTCGGGGCCGCCGTTGTTCGATCCGACGATTATTGCAAAGCGCTTCAGTACGTCCTGCCGCGCCGCGTGGCCGGTCCCGGCCGTGAAGGCCAGGATGGCAATTATTATTGCTGATATGCCTTGAATGAACCGCATGACTATTAATCCTTGAGCAGAACAAGTGATGTCTGCCGGCACGGGGTGTCAATAGTTAATTCACCATTTTTTGTGCTGCCCCTCCTTTTTGCCAGCTTTTCCGCTGCACGGTATGCCGCACGCACGTCCAGGGGGGTCCGGGACGTAACGAGGATGAAGCGCTCGAAACCGGGAGCGTCGTCCAGCTCATAGGAACTGGGGATCAGAATCTCCCTGTTTTTTTCGATCCTGGTATTGGACGACGGCGGCACGGGGTAGTGGAGGGTCACGGTCCCGCGGCCGTCAATGGACAGGATGATGCCATGGGTGTCTTCCGCCGAGTAATAGGCAATCTGGAGAAGGTCCTTTTCCCGCACCCTGCGGTTATTAGCCAGTAATTCGGCGCTGGTATTGCGTTTTCGGTAGATATACAGCCTTATGGCGGGCCCCTTGATGCGCGTGACATCGTTTATATAAGGGTCGAGTACGGTATCATATCCGGTCCTGAAAAGCGGGAAGAGTAGTACGAAGGATACGACAGCCGCGGCCGCGAGTGACGGCACAAGAAACAATTTCCACAAGGGCCGTTTCGCTCGGTCCTTGCCGGGCGTGCGGTCCGGGAGAGACGCCCGTTCAAGTATCCGGGGCACGATCGATTCCGGCGCATAGCGATGTATGATTGTACCATTGGATGCATTGATCCCTTCAATGCGCTTCTGCAGGAACAGGTCGCTCTTAATCAGTTTACCGATCTGCTCCATGCGGTCAGAGGGGAGCTCGTTGAGCAGATAGCGCTCGAGGGTTATGTCCGGGATTCTTTTTGCGTTCATGACAGCATCTCCTCGGAAGCCAGGCCCCGGGCCACGGTTTGCAGCTTCCTGAGTCTCTTCCTGACGCCGGAAACGGATAGCCCGACTTCCTGTGCGACTTCCGCCAGTGTCATTCCGTCAACATAGTGCATAACAGCGATTTGCCGCGACGATGCCGCGTCGCGTTCAAATATACGGTCCAGGAGCTCGTTGATCACCGTTCGCTCCTCCGTGTCGTCATACCGGGCGATCACGGCGAGGGCATCTGTGTCATGAATCACCGGCTTCCTTTTATCTTCCCTGATCATATTCAGGCAGATGTTGGTCGCCATCCGGTAGAGGAGGCTTGACGGATATGAGCCGGTCAGCTTCCCGCTGTTTTTGATCAGGTTCACAAACACCTCCTGCATGGCGTCCAGGGCCCGGTCCTCGTCGCCGAGGAACTGCCGGCACCTTCTCAGCACCATTGGCCCGTACCGCCTGTAATAGTCCTCTATGTCTATACTCATTAACAGCCCCGATAGAGACGCGCGCCCCGTACCGTGGTGCGGGGCGCGCCGGATATGCTTCGTTATATATGGATGCCCACAGAGATCTCGCCGCCCACTTCGTGGTGAGCTGCCTTTCTATTACCGTCCATGTAGATGAGCGGCGACCTGCTGTAGGTCAGGCTTGTATAGGCGTAGGTCATATGGAGTCCGACGACTACCGGAAAATACTTGTTCAGGCTGACCTCCGGACCGAAGCCGCACCGGATGGTGTATCCCCTGACGCTTGTTTTGTTAAAGGCGCTCGGCGTCAGTATGGTTGCCCAGCTCATGAAGGGCCGTATGCCCATTCCGCTCCATAACCCGGCCAGGTGCGCAGTCAGATTTTTTGAATCTCGCAGGGAGGTCATGGGGTTGAGATTGCCGCCGAAGACCTGGCCGCCCATCACGTATGTGCTGAGCATGAAGTTGACAATATTGTTACGCGGGCTGAAGATGAAATTCATCACCGGACCCGCAGTCCAGTAGTGGTATTGCAGCAGCCTGCCCATGTGTATGTCGCTACCATCGCCGCGGTATTCATTGCTGTAATCCGGCGTTATAACGCTCATTGCTTCCTCGTATCCGTAACGGCCCCTGATACCGAATTTAATGCCGGTGAAATCAAAGCCCCGCTTTTGCGCGAACCTGATGGCAGGCGGCATTAAATCCATCTCAACACCGCCGGTGCCAAAGCCGGCATACTGGGCGTAGTTATGAAGGCTCAGGCTGCCCATCATGAGGTCCGTCTTGTAGGCCCTGAATACGCGCCGTTCCTTCTGTATGGTCCCTCCGTCCAGCAGACCGCCGCCGCCGAACACTGAAAACCTGAAAATGGAGGAGTGATATCCGCCCACGGGCTTTGTAGCCGGTACTTCCGGGGCGTCGGGACCCGCTTTTTTAAATATATCGACACTCCTGCCGTCGCTGAAATCCAGCCTGGCGACCCCTTCGCGGCCTATCGTTATTTCCTCGCCAATGCCGTCCTTTTTATAGACGATGCTGTCTTTCGTGACCCTTATGATAGAGCACTTGATGGTCTCACCGCTGGTCAGATTGATGGTATCAAGCAGAAAATGCTGCTCTCTGCCGCCGGGATAAACGATCTTTGAGACACGATCTTTGTCCACCGTGTCAAAGGCTGATGTACCATCCGGATCATACTCGATAGCTGTGTCGGTTACCTGTATGACGCTTCCTTTAAGGACCGTGCCGTCTTTTAAAATGATTTCATCCGCGTAAATGGCCTGCGCGGCAAAAAGCGCAAGCACAGAGATTATGAGTTTTTTCATTGTGACCCCCTCTCGTCATGTTTTCCGACCATTTAATGATACTACAACCGATGATGTTTTTCAATAAACAGTCATTTCTTTAATGAGTATAACACCGTTAAATGAAAAATATGTCACCGGCAAGTTGTTTTTTTAGCCGATTTATGCAAAAAATTTATATTTATCATCAGCCACCGAGGCTGCCCAATAATAAAAGATCTGCCACAGAGGCACTGAGACACAGAGTATCAATATCGAAAAATATTTTGTATTTTTATTTACAGTTGCTATTTCAATTATGTATAAATTTTTCTTAAATCTCTGTGTTTCTGTGACTCCATGGCAAACTTAATAGCAGCCCCTATAATAATAATTAATATTGTGTTAATAGAACTCACAATGTAGGTAATTTTGGAACAATTGTCCTATCCCTGGTCCTTGTATTCCGACGGGGTTAGGCCCATGATTTTAAGAAAAGTCCGGTTGAAGGTGCTCAGGCTTTCAAACCCGACGCTGAAGGCGATATTTATGATCGTTTCCTGTTTCTGCTCCCGGAGCTTTTTCGCGGCATCGTGTATCCGCAGTTCATTGATATATTCATTAATCTTCTTTCCCGTCTGGACCTTGAAGAATTTCCCAAAGTGATTGGGGCTGATGTCCAGAGAAGCCGCCAGGCCCTCCCGGGATATGTCGCTGGTGTAATTTGCATCGATGTACTCGATGGCTTTTTTTATCTTCTCTTCCGTGACGGTTGTGATGGAATAGGTCCTGGCGGAATCTTCGCGGAGCATCTTTCTGCGGTATTGCAGCGCATTGTCAAAGACCCCGACGATGTTGTCGGCAAAGGCCGTCATCAGGGAGGAGTCCTTTTCGGTAAAACCGAATTCCGATGATGTTTTTTCGAAGTAGCAGATGCCGATGGTCCGGTTGGCAGATTTGATAGGGATGCACATCACGGATGGCGATGCCTTCCCGGCGGCGCCGGCAGGGGTACCGGGATCGGTATTACCGGGGGATATGATGACGGGCAAACCGTGTAGTAACACCTCGTCGACGATCGCCGCAGAATAACCGTCACGCTTTTCCCCCGTGTCATCAATGAAGGACCTGAGCTCCATGGAATTATGCTCGTCGATTGTGAAGAAATACACCTTGCCGGCCTGGGTGAGCTCCTTGGCTTTCAGGATGGTCTTTTCCCGGAGTTCTTCGGTATTTGAAATGATGCTGATATCCTGGCTCAGTTTTGTTATGGCAAGATCGCGCTGATTGGTAAGGATGGTCTGTATCGACGGGGTGTAAACCCCGATACTGTCTCCGACAGGAGCCTTTTTATCTTTCTGATCCGTGATCTTTGAGACTATTTCACTCATCAGCAGTTCTATGCTCCGTTCCTTTATTTCATACTCCAGTTTTTTTGAGACCATCTTAAGGCCCTTGCGCATCACGTTGATGCGGTCAACCATGGCTATGGACAGGAATATCAGGAAGGTAGCTGAGCCGATCACGATAGACCAAGTTGTAACGAAGCTTCCTGGTATGACGCCGAAACTCCTGAGGATGTACAGTATCGACCCGCCAAAAAAAGCGAGGCTGATTAACGCGTAAATATACGCATTCCGCTGTTTTCGGGCCACCAGGTAGGTGCCCACGATAAATGCCGTTATGATTGTCACTACGGTCAGGAATGCAGTTGCCGGCATGATAAATTTATATGTGTCAAAGAGCGGGACGGTAATTATCGAAAGAATGGCGATAATGAATAGTATGGCAAGTACATCAAGTATCCTTTTAAAAACCGGCGCGGTTTTTTTAAGCTGAAGAAACACCAGTATGAACCGGTTGCTGGTAATATTGGCAAGGCACAGGAACAGGGGCGGACAGATTTCAGCAAGCTTCGGGCTGTCAGGCATAAGGTGCTGGAATGTAACCCCGATCTGGGACATGATAAAAAGAAGTATCGACAGGATGAAGAGGGAGAAGTTGAGATAGCTGAGGTGGCGGATCAGGAAGTAGATGAATAAATAATTAAATGCCATGATGATCATCATCCCGTAATAGAACATGAGAAGACGGTCCTCGAAGATGGATGATTTTGTGAAATGTTCGGGCGACCATATCGTCAGCGGAAAGTACATGGAGCTGGGCGTCTGCTGCCGGATGTAATAGGTCTTTGCCGAATTGGCTTCTATTGACAGGGGAAAAACAAATGTGCGGTGAATATAGGGGCGGTTGGAAAAAATGAACCGTGTCCCTGTTTGTATCGTCTGGAAAGCGTTGCCGTTTGGAACATGAAGCTGCAGGTCGTAGATCAGAGGGAATCCTTGCTCGAGGTAAAAAGGGATATCTTTTCCGGTTGTATTGACCACGGTGAAGCGGGCCCAGTATACGTTTCCCGTGAAGCCGAAGCCGGGATATGTTTCACCGGAGGGGACCCATTTGTCGGCATTGTTCCGTCCTGAGACATCGGAAAGGGAAAGTGTTCCCCCTTCATCTTTCAAAAAATCAATATGCAATCCAATTGGTATCCTTTCCGGCGATTTATCGAGGAGAATCGGGGCTGATTGTGCCGGTGCTAAAACAAATATGAAACTGACGGCTACAATAAAAATCCGGATTGCACCCATTTTTATTCTACACTCCATTTTATTGCGACTGGATCTATTTAATCAGACCAATCTTTTGTAATAATATCAGCAAATTTTTTGGATATATTCACGGTGCTTCTTATAAGAATTCAAAGGACCGTATAAATCAGGGCAGGGTAAAATTATTTTTGCAAGTATTTTACATATTAAAGCCATTAATTAGAATAGTTAGGGGAGAATTCAAAAATTCAGAAAGAATAATTAATTAAAAAGTATGAAATGGTGCCAATCTGGCAATTATGTTTTTATTAAATCCTTATCAAAAAAAGATCATCTTGCTTTGAAATTATCAATTTCAATTTAAATTCATTTTGATAAGACTATTCACTTTTTATAACATATTTTATAAAAAAACGTAATGATAATAAAGTATTAATTATAAACCGTCTGGACGGTTTATAATTGGCGATTACTATGGCATATATAATCAATTCTAATCAAACAGTAAACAATTCATGAATTGATATTAATCTCAAAGCAGAATAAAGCCTGCTTTGCAATATTATAAAATCCAAAAAAGGGGGGATACGATGAGTATTAGAAGGATATCTTCATTCCTATTTCTGATGCTGTTTTTTGCAGCAGCGACCATGAATTGCTATACCAATGAGTCAGGTCAATTTTTCCTGACAAATACATCCTACAGCGGCGAAATATCAAACACGGATCTCAAACTGCTGACATTAACCTCATATGAGGGCACAACAGATACGGTTGCGTCTCTGGATCTGACGCCGGCCTTTGGTCCAAATGTTTACCTGTACAATGTTTCAATTTCATCTCTCACAACGCAGGTCACCATTGTAGCTGTTGCGGATGATAAAAGGTCAGTGGTCAACATTGACTCAAGGGACTGCAGTTCCCGGACGTTATCGGTAACAGAGGACAGCCGGAATGTAGAAATAACGGTTACCGCCCCCGACACGGTCACGACCCAGACTTATACGGTTGTACTAACACGCTCACTGGAATTCGATGAGTGCAGGCTACTCAATGCGGAGGTCTATTCGGAAGAAAACGATCTCTATACACTTTCACCGGTATTTGATCCTGATGTGCTTTCATATAAGCTCAGGGTGGCATGGGACGATGATTATGTTATCGTAAAACCGACCTCGGTAAGCAAGGCGGTCTCCATCAAGGTGGACAATGCAAGAATATCCTCCGGAAGCGAGAAGCTGATCGTCATCGGCATTGCCAAGGGCGATACGGTAAGTACGCAGACAATAACAATTACAGTGACAACGAGCAGCGGCGTTGTAACTTCCTATGCAATCCTGATAAGCCGTGGGACCAAGCCCGTTGCTGCGAATGATGAAGCAGGCCTTCAGTTTATCAAGGTGACCATGGGAGCAAATGAATCGGCGCGCCCGATCTATCAGGACGCTGACGGTAATTTCTTTCCTGACAACAATGATGCCTTTAATAAAAACGTGGCCGGTTATTCATGCGTTGTCTTCGGTTTCAACGCGATCAATGTGACTGCCAAAGCGGTATCTGCAGATATAACAGCGCTGACCATCGACGGCAATAGCGGAACCATCGAGGATGGAAAGCTGACAGTCGAGGTGTCGCTGACGGCGGGTCAAATAAAATCGATCCCGATCCATGTCGTAGCCAAGGATGGAACGACAGTCCTTGACTACACCCTGCGCGTTCGGCTTCTCAATATATACGAGATGTTCTACGGCATATACGGGCCGGTGGCGCGTGCCAACAAGGCGTCATGGGGAGCAGCGGGGATGCCAAACTGGACCAAGGAATTCAACGGCAGTGAGAGCGGCGTCATGGAGTGGAAAATCACCTGGGTGTCGACCCTCAGCACCGCCAGAAACCAGATGACGTACACCAATTATAATAACGGGGACTGGAGCATGCCCTTTATCGGCGACAACGGGGGCTTCATGCTCAACGGCGTCATGTCGGTTGTCGTCAACACCTCGGGAACCGGCACGGCACCGCAGACGGGGGACATCACCATGCTGACGCCGGAGGGCGATATAATCGCGATTTTCCATGTGCATTACAGGATCGTGAGCAAGAACGCCGTCTCGCGCGATGCCACCTCTTACACGACGGTGGATTATATGGGCCAGTCGGGCACCGTGCTCTATTATGACAGCGCCCCAAACCTGATGAATCTTGGCGCCGATTATTGGGACCCGGCGACTCCCTGGACGGCTGAAAGCTTCTGGCATCCATGATGCTGCGGGGCCGGGTCTATGTCCGCTTCTGCGGTCGCCAGGTTCCGGCAGGGTGATTGTTATATTTCTTATTACTATAAAGGAAGGACCAGAATATGAAAAAAACCATTCAAGCAGTGCTACTGATAATCATGACTGCGGCCTTCATGGGAGGTTGCGATTCCACTGAAAAAAGCGAGAAGGATATACTGCCCTTTGCCACGATAACGCCGGCAGCCGGCAGCAGCGCTTCTCTGCATAGCCTCGAGGCCGTGAATTATGCGATTTCCCCAGTTTTCGCGCCTGATATAATAAATTATACCATCATCGTAAACAAGTCGGCGACGCCGACGGTTACCGTCAGGGCGATCGGACCCGATGGGGCGGCCGTGACTGCGGGGATTAATGATATTGCACCGGTACCGGTATCCGGAACCGGGTACAGCGCCACGCTCACTCTTGACGGATCCAGGGACGTAAATGTGATTACGGTGAGCGTGACTTCGGAAGACGGTACGGCAACCATGGTTTATACGCTGAGCGTGTATTATGAAGGAACCAGCGCCAGTCCGTCGGGCTTGGCGGTTTCAATAACGCCAGGTTCGCCTGGAGGGGTGATTGCGGAAATGTCACCGGCATTCGATACCGGGGTAACCGATTACACCGTTGGCATATCCTATGCGGTCACGTCAATCGACATTACCCTGACGCTGCCGGAAGGGTCCGGTATAACGGCCCTGGTAGATGGATGGACGGCGTTATCGGGCACTGCTGTGCCCATCACCACGCTGCCGTCTCCCGGAGGGTCCAGCACGATTACCGTGGCGGTTACGTCCCAGGACGAGAGTGTCACGAAGACGTATGCCATTACGATCAACAAAGGGGCCGCTCCGTCATCGGAGGCACGGCTGGAGTCGCTTTCGTTCAAATACAAATGGGGCGGGTTATGGTATAATGAAGCCCTGTCGCCGGACCCGACTTCTTCAAAACTGTTAACCTGTTTTGATTATGCCGCGAATTTTTCCCTGTTGATTGTATCTTCATTCAGATTTACCGTTACGCCTCTTGACGGCTCAGTATCAGACATTGCGGGCCGCGTATCGGTCGATGGCGAACCTGAAACAATGTTCAGTTTTTCTGAATCTTCAGGCGTATACACGGGAGATGCCAGCGGCGGCGGAGATGGTTCGGTGACTGAAGTGTTCATTGATGTTACCGCAGAGGACGGATCGACCGTCATTACATATAAAGTGACGGTTACCGTCGAGTGAAGGATCATACTATCGCGGAGGGACTAGCCATAATGAAAAAGTTCTATGCCATATGCGTTTCCTTTATCGTTCTGTGCCTGATAATGCCCGTTTCATCCTTCGCCTCCCGCCTGAACCAGGAGGATGGCATACTCCCCAACCACAGCGCTGATTACGTGCGCACACTCAATCGGAATGCCTCAACAAGCGCAGACGCAGCTTTTTACAATCCGGCGGGCCTGGCCTATCTTGAATACAGGGGACTGACGGTCCATTTCAGCAGTCAGACATATTATGCCAAGCGGATCCATTCCATGGACTACTACGGCATCAAGTTCCAGAACAACCCGATGATACCCACGTCGAATTTCCTGAATCCGGCGAGTGGAAAGCCGGAACAGTACACGGCGGAAACCCTGGCGCCCGTGCTGCCGGGCTTTGAGCTTATCTGGAAGGGCGATGTGTGGGCGGTGTATCTTGATATCGCGGTGACTCAGGCGGCGCCGGGAATGACCTTTGAAAAAGGACTGGCGGTTATTGACTGGGGCATCATGGCGCCTTTTGAGACATCATACGCGGCGACCGGCGGTGTTTCGAACAATATTATGGGCATGTGGCGCGACGCCAAGGCGGTCCGGACCGAGTACTATATCGCCGGCACTGTCGGCGGCGTGTACCGTTTTGTCGACTGGATGTCGGCGGCGCTGGGTGTCCGTTACATCTACGCCACAGGAAACCAGAACATTACCGTCAAATACGCCGGCATCGCCACTGAAACGGCGGGGGGTTCGGATGTCAGCAACACCCGTCCATGGTTTATAGACGTAGATGTCAAGGGAAGCGGGGCCGGCATCATCGCCGGGTTCCACTTCCGGCCGCTGAAAATCCTCGATATCGGGCTGAAATACGAATACTATCCGCCCATGATTCTGAAAAAAAAGACGAACAAGTTTTTTGTCCCCGGCGTCGTTGCCTCATCGGGCAACCTCAATATCTTTATGGACGGCATGATGCCAATCATATTCGAATATCTCTATGACCCGAGCGGCTACGATATCACCAAGATAACGCCCGATGCCTTATCGCGCTTCAAAAAAGAGGTAAAGTCGGAAATCAAGGTCACGTATCCGCAGACCCTGTCGATGGGAGCGTCGGTAAAAATATGGAAGGGGATCAGGAGTGAAGTTTCCGGTGAGATCCAGCTACGTAACCTGCGCGACCTGGATGGCAGGGAGAATAATTTCAAGGCCGTGGGATACCGGGTCGGCGGCTGCCTGGAATGGGCCTTCCTGCCGAAGGCGACGGTGAGCCTCGGGTATGCTTTCAATGATTTCGGGGTAAAGCCCAAGGCGCGGAACGAGGTTGATCCGCTTCTCCGGAGCCACAGTATCGGCGGAGGCTTTCTTTTCGGTGTTTCCGAGTGGCTCGACATCACCCTCGGCGGCATGTATATGATATACATGAAAGAGCGGGTCTACGGATATGAGTATTCCAACGTGAGCGGGGCCACCTATCATGCGATAGCAAAGTCCTTCGACGAGAAGAGGATTAGCGTTGCCATCGGCTTCACGGTGAAGCTCTTCGGCTCCCCGCCGAAAACGGAAGACGAGGGAATGTCAATCAAGCTCCAGAAAAATGGCGGATGATCCGATTTCGGCAAGGGTGATCAGGGCTGTGCCGGGATCAGTCTGTCGCCGCTGGAGGTGAAGGTCTGCTCGAACTTGCGGTGCGGGTAAAACAGCGGCACGTGCACGATAAAGGTGTACGATCCCCTGCTTGCAACATAGGCATCGTCAAGCTTTTTAAAGTGTATCGCGATGGAGAGGCTTTTCAGTCCGATGGGGTAGTCGGCGACGGTCCCTTCAAGATAGATGAGATCAAGGCTCCCTATTGAGAAATACACGTTTCCCTTCAGGTGCCGCGAGGTGTTCTTTTTCGGGATAACCTCAAATTCCCAGCATTGGATTCCGTCAATATTTTTCTTCCCGCGGAGCCGCGTGATGTAATTCCGTTCAGTGTCCGGATCAAAGGGCTGATAAACGGGGCTCCGGGTCGGATAATTGTATTTCCACCCAGGCTCTTCTTTCTCGTCCCTGATGTATTTCAACACTTTGTATTCTGCTTTTTTATGGAAAAATTCACGACGCCTGAGCTGTACGGTATAGCCGCCGCGGTATGAATTGTCGCGGGAATCATATTGCCTGGATACAATTTCGCGGGTGCATTCAACACCGGTATATTTCCTGTAAACCGCCGCGGTTTTTTCCCGGATTTTTAATATGATTTCCTGCTCCAGTTTGTCCGTGATCATTTCGCCGGTACTGTCTCGAGCAATAGCTATTATGATAAGGGCGAAAGCCGCTCTGACTTTATTTTTCATTGATGGGTCTGCATTTCAGATTATTGATATGTGAATATATTGTCCGGGACGGTAAAACTGTCAATGAATTACTCTCGAGATTTATTGCATAATAAAGGTTGTGGATATTCTGAAGAAGGCCGGGGCAAAATAGCAGGCCATCATGGGCAGGTAATGCCGGGCGTGCCGGCATTACCGTTATTTTATGGTGTAGGACCTGACCAGAACAATTCCCTTTTCATTCTTGAACTCATATGTCTTTCTGGTTTTTTTATCCTCGAATATTATGATGGTCAATGTGTCGGTGAACTTTGACGATACAAGGGCAAGGTAGTTCTTGATCTTGAACTTATCCAGGATAAGCTTTTTCACGGTATCGTTGTTGTACGACTGATCATTGTCCATTTTCACGATGTGCTTGAGGTACTTCGCGATGATCAGGTTAATGATGATGCCGTTTTCAAATTTGAACGCCAGGTCCTGGGCGGCGTCGCGGATCGTAACGACGCATTCCTTTGTCTCGGTGCTGGCTCCGTTGACGGTGTAGTCGTAATTAATTACTATTTGATACAGATTGCCCTGGTTCTGCGACAGCCATGCCCGGATGGCGTCTTTAATATCTTTTATCTCCTTGTCAGAAAAGTCAAAGTTGAGACGGAATTTGATTTCCTGCATTAATTCGGCTTTAACATTGAGAAATGTTCGTCGGTACATGGTAATCGTAAAAAGCATTGCAACAACCTCCTCTCTGGTCCTGGCGCTATCTCTGATTCGTGTTGCGGCCCGTGTGCTGCCGGTCATTGTCTGCCCGGGAAAAGACAAATGTCTGTTTCGGTTCCCGCGGTATTATTCAACCAGATTATGCCCTTATAGAAACAAATCAGAAATATACGCAAGCAAAAAATGGATATCCGGTTGAATTCGCACCCGGCTGTATTGGATCAATCATTACAAAACTGGTTGACATTCGAATGGGATCATCGATTATCAGGGACGCCCGGCGATGCAGGGTCTGCGACCGATCCGTGGCTCATGAGCTTGACGGCTCTATAAAGGGATAAGTTTTTCACATGCAGTATTTAACGGAGTTAACCTGGCTGCCACTGGTGCTGTCACTTGTCTTCATGGTGCTTCTGGTGTGTCTCTATTCCATCAAAAGAAAACCGATATGGCGGAACATCATCAGCCGCGCCGCTGATTATCACCGGTTTCACCTCCAGGCTATCCGTAATGACCAGGGAGTCAATGCTTCAAGCCGGGACCTTGCCTATGCGATGTTTATGGTTCTGGACAGGCAGTTCGGGGAGGACTTGAAAGGCTCTCCCGGCCTGTATGGCGTTGTCAGAGCCCACCTGGGAGAAAAATCGACCCTGTCGTCCCTCGGCGAGATCTTCGAGAAGCTGTACCGCGATAGGGCTTTTCTGGGGAAATCCGGCACCGATGAACGCCTGGTGCGGCTGTACCTTACCATGACCAGCATGATATACCGGTACCATATGCTGACATCTGTTTTCGGTCTTGTGGCTCTCCTCTACATGGACATTGTCCTGTTTTTTGCCGCTATTCATGTTGATAAACGCGGATCGTCGCGTCTTTTCCGCGATATCGCAATGGGAAGGAAATGATAACCACGGCATTTACCCCCGCTCCGGATGGCTAGTTGAGCGAATTGAGATATTCCAGGAAAATGTGGAGTATTTTCCACCGTTCCGATCTGTGGTCATTGATCAATATGGCCACGCTGATGTCCTTTTGGGGCAGGTAGAACACCAGGCTGTTGAACCCGATAATGGTGCCGGTATGTCCCCATAGATCGCAGCCGCTCACGTGCCTGATATGCTCAATTCCGTAGCCGAATTTTTTTTCAGTAAAATAGCTGGATGAAATAGGGCCCGGGCTGAACAACTCATCGGCCAGATAGCCGTAGCCCCGTTGCAGATTGTAGTAATGCCTGATCCACCTGGCCATGTCGAGTGCGGTCGAGACCATGTTTCCGCATGTCCACGTTGATGAATACACAGCAACGGCATCCGGGGAAATATAGGTGCTGGACTTGACCCAACTGCCGAGTACATTCTCATAACCGACCGCCATGGTGCCGGGGATTGACGTCAGGCCCAGGTGGGGTTCAACCCCCGCCATATAGGTGCTGTTCAAACCGAGAGGGGTCAGGAAATGCCGGGTGAGCGACTCCATGACTCTTTTTCCGGTAACGTGCTCCAGTATGATGCCAAGGATAATGTAATTCGTGTTTGAATAATCGAAAACATTATTTCCCGGATTAACGCTGTCATAGGCGTAAACGGGAGAGCCCACATGGGTGAGGGTTTTATGGTAGTCCCACGAGTCGTTCGGGTCTGCATACACGGCGGTGTAATAGGACGGCCCCAGATAATCATCGATGCCGGTCCTGTGATTGAGCAGGTCCTTTATCCGGATGTTCGGATCTATTCTGCTTTTCATCGATTCATCGAGGACGGCGGTGTCATAGAGCAGTTTCTTAATGGTATCGCGCAGGTTCAGTTTTTTTTCTTCTATTTGTTTAAAGACGCATGCCGCGATAAAGGTCTTCGTGCAGCTTCCTATGCTGAAGCGCGTATCGGCGGAAACGGGATTGGAGCCATTCGGAGCGTTGGCGGCGGTGGTTTCTATTGTTCCATCATGCCGGATAATCGCGGCGGAAATGCTTTTGGTACCCGATAATGTCCTGGCGGCATCGGCGGCCTGGCGGAGCGATGTGTGGCGCGTCAATGTTAATGCGGCAGCTGTCAGGGTCTTATTCTTATGGTATGTGCAGCACTGGCCGGATATAATCGCCAGAGCGATGAAGACGATCATTGATTTTTTTGATTGCATCAAAGCCCTCCCATATAGTGTAAACATGGCTCTTGTACTCTATCTCTCGCGCGATGTCCAGTTAAAATGTGATGCATCAAGGATTATCCCGTGGGAATGCTGCGGTATTCTCTAACGAGAAAACGAATGCGCCATGCGGTTACAGACCATCTATTCCATCCCTCGCGGTTTTCGCAAGCTTCCTGAAAACAAGATCATAGGAATGGTCTATCATTTCCAGTATCTCGGCATCCGGTATCGTGCCGTCAACTAGAACCGTGTTCCAGTGCTTCTTGCTCATGTGGTAGCCCGGCGTTACCGCGGGATAACGCGAGCGGAGCTCCAGGGAACGGTACGGATCGCATTTGAGGTTTAATGATACTTCGGCCGTGTCGATGTCGGTGAGGGCGAACATCTTCCCGGCGACCTTGAACACAAGGGTCTGGAAGTCAAAAGGGAAGTCCTCTGTGGCGCCTTTTTTGGTGGCGCAATAGACCCTGATGTCCTGAAGGGTGAGCATGATCAAGGGAGCCGGATCACGGTACAGAAGTCCACCAGAAATTCACCTGCTAGGTCACATCCACATAATTGCTTATTCTCCGGATGACGTCCTCTTTGAAGCGCGGATTGTCGAGGGTTATTGATATGGCCCCCTCCGGGCAGTATCGTTCGCACCGGCCGCACCCCCGGCAATAATCGCTGTGGACTGCCCTGCCGCCGCTTACGGTTATGGCGCCGAAGCGGCAATAGCCGACGCATTCGCCGCAGCCGGTACAGGCGCCGGTAACCCGTATCGAGAGGCCTTCGATGGGGCGCATAACCTCGTTGAGGCATCGCGACGGTATGTGGCGAAAGTAGCCCATCATGCAGCAGCAGTGGCAGCAGAAACAGACGCTCAGGAGCCGGTTCCGGTCCCGTTCGAGAAAGATGAAATTGTCCACCCGTATTTTGCCGATGACGGGAGTGAGGCCGATTGATATTGCCGCTTCAGCGTGATGGTGGGCTTCCTCACGGGTAACTCTTTTCATCGTGCCGGGAGAGAGATCCAGTGCTGTGACACCCATGAAGAGGCATCCTATACTATCGGGGAAGTGCTTACAGCCCTGCGCAAGGCGGCAGCCGCAGGTTTCGCTCACGACATGATAGGGGGTCATATCAATGAATTCATGGATGATCTGCGGCGGGAGGGTGGCGGATCCGATCTTCAGGCTCGCGTTGATTGGAACGTAGCTCATCTCGCTTTTCCCCGGGTTCATCCAGGGATTCAGGCGCCGTATCAGGGGGATTTTCGCGAGCCGGTAAATATATTCCAAGGCCTTCATGCCGGGACGCATGACCGGGCCGCGATGGTACAACCACCGGAGGAATCTTTTTTTTGCTTTCATGCCCGTCAATAGACCGCCGTATCAATCACCGTTTCATTATTTGCGACTTACTGTATGCGCCGATGGTACAATATTATTTGCCTGTGTTATATCGTTCCAGCAGCCGTTCCAAATATATCGATTTCATCTGCCTGCTTGCCATCGCCTGTTTTATCGGGGGGAGCTTGAGTATAACACCGAATACCGCCGCAAGGGCGCGATGGCTGAAGAGGGCCCGGTTATCAAAGAAGAGGTCCTGGAGCTTCCCCCGCTCAATGGCCATGAGAACGCTCCGGTGCGCTGTTGTTGCCGGGGTGATGACCCTCTGTTCCCTTGGCATCATTGAAATCGACCGGGTAGGGCACACTTTGGCGCAAACGCCGCACCCGAGGCAGATCTCCTCGTTCAGCAGGGCGACCTTTGCCTTCGGTTTCGCCGGATCATTGGCCGATACCAGGGTCATGGCCTCGATCGGACAGGCGTCGACGCATTTACCGCAGCCGCTGCATTTTAATCGTTCAACATGCGGCAGGAAATTCGTTGTGCCGATTGGCCTGAGGAGTGCGAATTTGCGGGCAGCTATGAGGGCCTCGCAGCAGCACCCGCAGCAGTTGCAGATGAAGGCGACATCGTTTCTCACGTTTTCAGCGCACTGCACCAGGTTGAGATCATAGGCTCTGGCAAGCTGGTCAAGGCCTTCACTGACGCCCACTTCCCGGGCGAAGCTGTTTTTAATCAGGGAGGCGGCCGTCCTGCCGAAGGTCATGCAGATGTCAAGGGGCGCCCGGCAGGCCCGGTCATTATGCTGCATTTTATGCCTGCAGTAGCATAGGCCGATTCCCCGGTGGGAAGCTGTCTTTATGGTTTCGCTCGCACGCTCATAGTCGAGGACCTGTACCGCAGTGTCTTCCGGCAGCACCGATTCATTGATGAAGACCTTGACCATCTTGGTTTCACCATGGACAAAAAGATCCTTAATAAAATCATCGTCCACGTTGATGTACTGGTAGAACAGCTCCGCCAGCGTTTTCTGGTCAATGTCGTTCCGGGTGCGCATCATGGAAAATTCGAAGAAGCCGGCCATAGGCGGCGGTAGGGCATACTCCTTTTTACCATCTATCTCCAGGTCGACGATGAGGGCCTTGCCGGCCAGGCCTTCAAGGTTGTTCTGTGCTGTGGATAAATCAGTTTTCCAAATGGACGCGGCTTTATCGACCGTGAAGGGCTTTAACGGAAGTTGCGCCACCAGTGACGCCTCTTTCTCGGTGAAGAGAACCTTGAGTATATCATACAGCAGGGCTGTGGGAGGGGCCCCCTGGGGGAACCGGTTTATTCGCTCCGCGAGTTTCTCGTATTCTGATTTGTTTCTGATTTTATTCATTGTGCTTGTACCACGTCTGGTGTTATTTCAAGTATAGCCGATACCCGCCATGGGGGTGCGCCCCGGACCGGGGCGGGTGATTGACCGAGAGTCGGTCGGGAATTTTGCGAGGGGAAGAGGGGTGTCCTCCCCTCTTCCCCTTCGCGCTCCCCCTCTCCCCCGCGCCTGCGGCGGGCTGGGCTTAACTTTAAGAAAATATCTTACTCTGTTCGGCGTTCGTATGCGGTCTCCTGCGGACGAACGCCTCCCGCGGCCTCCGTGCCGCGGGTCTGGTCCCGTGAGCAGAGCTGCTCTGCTTTGTTGTGCGCCATACCGAATTAATTTGTTATTAAATATTGTTAAAATTAAATCTTGTTCTTACAAAATTTATATCATTTTTTTTTACTTCTCATTTTTTCAATTTTTTTATAATATGTTATGAGTTCAATTGCATCTTTATGTCCTTTTTGGACTAATTTATTAGCCAAAAATAATCCTTGTAATCGATTATTTGGATTAGGATCATTAATTAGACTATATGCCAGATTATATTGAGCAATAGGATGATTATATTCAGCTGCTATCTTAAGCCAATAAGTGCTTTTCTCATCATCTTCAACCCAAAATTCATAATATTGATATAATTTAAATGCAGCATCAGAGGAACCCGACAATGCTTCTTTTTCGATTCTTGATATATCGGAATTTTCAATTCTAAACCTATCACTTGGTAAATATTTATTACAATTTACAATTAAAAAAACAATTATTAAGAGCAAATATAAATATTTATTATTATGTAAATTTCTTTTCATTTTAATAACAAACAATTTGTTGAATATATACTGGCATTTATATCATGAAATAATGTACCATGCCAATCACATATTATAAAAAAATTATATTTCATTAGTATTCCTTGTGAGGCTATGGCATATAACAAAAATTATCTGAATTATTTCTTTTATTATTGTTCAAATAGCATGCATTGTCAATGCACTACCTGTATGCCGCCAATCTTCTGATAACCAATACAACCATCAACAGGCCCGGAATAATCATCCAAACATTCCCGAACCTTGTATAAACAGTGATCATCTTGCGGTTTATCGGCACGTCCCAGACCTGGAAGCCGGTTGTCTCCGGCGCGGTCATGACCGGACCGGCCAGGGGCCGGACATACCTGCCGGCAAGGTCCACGAAACCGGCGGCCCCGTTGTTCACCGACCGCACCAGGGCCCTCCTGGTCTCCACGGCGCGGACCCGGGCCAGCTCAAAGTGCTGGTAGGTTTCAACAGTCCTGCCGTACCAGCCGTCCTGGGTTATATTGACAATAAAGTCCGGGTTCCTTTTGTCCGGGTTAATGAAAAAAGAGCGCACGTGGTCAGGCAGCAGCGATTCGTAGCAGATAAGGGGGAGAAAATAGCCGTCAGCTGTAAAGGCGCGGCCATCGGGAAATTTTTTCTCAAAGTCACGGGGCGCCGTGCCGCGTATGGCATCATAGGTGAGGACAGGGCCCCCCTGAAAGGGGTTTTTCCTGTTCCTGATGCTGTAGGAGATCAGGTTCGATGCCGGACCGCTGTTAAAGCGGGATGCGCCTATGATCTCCTGTGCGGCGTC
Organism: Spirochaetota bacterium; assembly: GCA_041753395.1. GTDB lineage: Bacteria > Spirochaetota > UBA4802 > UBA4802 > UBA5550 > RBG-16-49-21. The sequence goes on along the minus strand of JBGSUQ010000029.1, from coordinate 231,728 downwards.
TTTAAGCCCCAGTCTTTGCAGCAGGCCTTCGCCCGGCATGTATTCACCGAAGGCAAGGAGCCTTCGTTTCCGGTAGGTGTCGCGACGCTTCCCGTCACGGGAATAGAGGACCGAGGAATTGTACATCTTCAATTCATTGTTCCCTTTTTCGTCAGGGAGGTAACGGTAGCCGGCTTCATTCATAAAGATGTCGACGTTCCAGTTGTAAGCCATGAGCTGGACCATGAGCTCCGCCTCAGGCGAGTAGGTGTGGGTCCGCCTGCTGGCAGCTGTGTCTTCTGCGCAGATGAAGGGAACGGCAGATTCCGGGAGCACCACCAGGTCGAGCTTTCCCTCTGCTGCCCGGAACGCTTCCGCCGTCAGACCGGGGATGGTGCGGAACATCAGGTCGTGCAGTATTGTTGTGTTAACACGGCTTGAGTCTTCCGGGGGCGCGTTGGGATTGATGATGGCGACCCGCACGGTCGGAAGGGTTTTCTGTAAGACCGTGACCTGGTGCAGACGGATAGTGCCGTAGGAAAGGCAGATCACCAGCAGGAGCGGCATGGGCCAGAGGCGCTTCAGTGCGTAAAACCGCACCAGATTTTTCAGCGAACACAGTGCGGGACCTGTCACACCCGGCCTGGAAAGGGTTGTGATGATAATACCCGTTATTCGATAAAGGAAATAGCTCACCCCGAAGAGAACCGGTATGAGGCCGTAAACGCCGACAATATCCGTAATCTGCACCAGAATGGGGTTCCCGGCTACGAAGTTTCCCCAGTTGTAGGGGAATAGCCTGGGGATGCTGTAGTCGGCGGCAAGGGCCAGCAGACCGGCGGTAAACCACCGGGGGCGAAAGTATCTTCTGTATCGACGCCGCAGGGAGACGCCGAAAAGGGCCGTGAAGACCGGTATCTGAAGGTTGAAAAGAATGGCAAAGGGCACAAAGGCGAGCAAAGAAGGTACAGGACCCATGCCGGCGAAACTGGCGAAAAGATGCAAGACCCAGTAGAAGGCGAAGGCGCAGAAAAAGAGGGAGCATGACGCGCCGGCAAGGAGCAGTCTGGGAATGGAGTTCCTGAAGCGCCCGGCGAAATAAAAGAGGGGCCACGGCATAAGCCAGGCGGTCAGGGGCGCATTAAAGGGTTCGATGGACAGTGCTGTCAACAGGCCCTGGACAAGGCCAAGGATCAGGATCACTGCAGCATCATTACTGAAAAATTTCTTCATGGCTTCGGTTTCTCTTTTTCCTGCTCTGGATTTTTTTATTTTCCAGCCTTTTTTTCTTCTGTGCCTGGCTGACCCGGGTGGGCATGCGCTTTTTCGGGACCGCCAGAGACCGCCGGAGCAGGGATGCGAACTTTTCGAGTATCCGCTTGCGGTTTGCCGCCTGTGAACGCTGCGACTCCTCGTGGATGACGATTGTTCCGTCCCGATTAATGATGTTTTTCAATTTGTCGGCGACACGCTCTTTCTGCGCGTCCGAAAGGCACCCGGTTCCATTTATATTGAACCGCAGGGTTACCTTCGTCGAAACTTTGTTCACGTTCTGCCCGCCGGGTCCTGAAGATCGGGACGCCGTGATGGTTATTTCATCATCGGGAATAGAGATGCGGTTGTTAATTGTGATCATAATGATTAAGCCGGTATCAGATAAAATTTGTCATCTCGAGGAGTCCCTCGACTGGCTCGGGATAAACTCCGCAACGATAAAGCCCGCTTTTATAGACCCCCCTGTCCCCCTGAGTGGGCATGCAGGAAAATAATTCATCGCATATAATAATACATAATCAAAAAAACATTGAACTATTTCAACAGTAAAGCATCACATGATTCGTGCCCCATCGGGGGACAGGGGGGAATAAGGAACGCACCGCTTTGCTCGCGATGACAAATCAGATAGCACTATCCGTGATATGTCAAGCGTAACTAGTAGCGCTTGAGATACTGTTCAAGGATGGCCAGCAGTTTTTCTGATTGAATAGGCTTTGTTAAAAAGTCATTGCATCCGGCATTGAGGCTTTCAGCACGGTCCGTCTCATAGGCGTTGCCCGATTGGGCGATGATAGGCAGGTCCTTTCTGAATTCGCGGATTCTTCGCGCCGCGTCGTTCCCGCTTAACAGGGGAAGCTGTATGTCCATGAGCACGCAGTCAATTTCAGGCGTGGATCTGCAAATATTCACCGCCTCGAGGCCGTTCACTGACCGGAGAATATTGACCCCATACCGCGACATCAGGCGGGACAGGAACCGGAAGCTGTCATCGTCGTCTTCAACTACAAGGACGGTGCGCGATTTCCATTTGTCGCCTGCCGTTTTACTGACATTGCCGATGTTACTATCTTTTCCGGCCGGTTCGCCGTTTCCGGCGGGTTTGAAGGGAATGTCAAAATAAAATACCGTGCCTTTTTCCTTTTCCGACTCAAGCCAGATATCGCCGCCCATGAGATTCACAAGTTTTTTTGATATGGAGAGGCCGAGGCCGGCCCCGCCGTATTTCCGGGTGTGAGACTCGTCAGCCTGCTTGAATTCCTTGAACAGGTGAACCAACTCTTCCTTGGCTATGCCGATGCCGGTGTCCGATACGTGGAATAGAAGGCGGCCCAATTCGGACACCCGGCAGCCAAATTCAACGATGCCGAAATGGGTGAACTTGACGGCGTTGCCTATCAGGTTTATGAGCACCTGCCTTATGCGGAGCTCGTCGGCAACGATCATATCCGGACAGGAATAGCCCGGCGGGCCCATCGTGAACCTGAGGGACCTCACATGGTCCTTTATCATGATATTGTATATATCATACAGTTCCCGCATCAGGTCTTTAAGAGAGAAGGGCTTTTCGCTGATGATGAGCTGGCCGGCCTCTATCCTTGAAAGATCGATCAGATCATCAATAAGCTTGAGGAGATGGTTCCCGCTTTTATGTATTATATCTATGTAATTCTGTTTTTCTGCTGGAGGCAGCGATTCATCCCGCAGCAGCTCGGAAAAGCCCAGTATGCTGTTCATGGGCGTCCGTATCTCGTGGGATATGTTCGCGATAAAATACGATTTCAGCCTGTTTGATTCTTCGGCTTTCAGTTTTTCCTGTTCATAGTTCTTCATCACCAGAAGGATGGCTGTCAGCAGTATGATGAGAGAGAAGGCCAGGTTGATGATGATATCGATAAACTGCATGCCGCGGCTTACATAGGGTACCACGAGGTACGGGTGAAAATACTCGACTGCGATAACTGCGATTATTTCAGCTATGAACAGAGAAGGGATGATGTATCGGAGTTTCCGGGGGGCGATGATCGTGAAGAGTACCAGCACGACAAAGCAGATATATATGGTCGATCCGAATATTCCCGAATTGAGGAACCATGCGACGGGGATGCTCAGAGAGGTGAAAACCATAATGCCCCAAACGGGGAGGAGAAAGCTGCTCCTGAACCTCGCGAAATAGTATAATATGCAGAAAAGAAGGCCGCATAATCCAACAATCAGGTTCAATAGCGGGTCAAGACCGAGGGCAAGGTTGTTGATCAGGATCGCCAGGGAGAAGATCGTGGCAATGCAGCAGGTGCCGTTAAGGAACCGGTGCTCAATGGGAAATTCTTCTGATGTTCCGATTATTCGATCTATCATCAGGGCACCAACTGTCGGATCAGGCGTCGCTATCCGTTTCGGGCTCGGTTGGTTTTTCTATTTTTGCCGTTAATTCGTCCCTTGTCAGCTCAAAGCCGACTTTAATGAAGTCGGGATAGAAAACCACCTTGAGTGGTTCACTGTCTTTGGTATAGTGCTTCAGGATGCTCAGAATCAGGTTTAATCCGAAGCCGGCTCCCTCGGCATAATCAGGTTCTTCAGCGAAGGAATCCTTGTTCTTGAATTCCCCTTTCTTTATTTTTCTCAGAAGAGCCTGTTTTTCTATCAGCGATATGTTCTGGCTGTTGGTTACCCAGATCGCGATGGAATCCAGGGATGATTGAAATGTGATGTTGATGAACCGGTCTTCCTGCCTGGCAAGTTCGATCAGCCGTTTGTTCCCGTTTTCCTCGATCTCTTCCTGGAAGAGCCGCAGGAAGCGGAAATAGTCCCTTTCCTGGGTGACCTTCTGGGGGCGCGAGATATATTTTTCGAAGAGGATCTTGTAGTTTGCCTTGCTGGCGTTGATGGCCAGTTCTTTGAGGCACGCATATAATTCGTGCGTGTAATTCTGTAAATTCTGGCGCGCCAGCAGCATATCAAGAATTTTTCTGATGAGTTCCCCTATCTGGGGTTCCATGTCGTAGAGGCGGATTGTTATCCGCCACTCGAGGTCCTGAAGGCTCAATCGTGCGCTTGCATTCTTGATTTCCTTGATGACCCCGGGCATGTCGGTGTCATGGCGGAGGTCCAGGATTCGGATTTTTTTCAGGAAATTGATCTCGCGCTCGTAGAAAGGATCCAGCAGGAAGCGTTTTATCTCCGGATCATATATCCACTTGTTTTTTAGCAGGAGATTTATGAAATCCTGTTTTCCCCATACCTTGAGCGAAGTGTTATAAAAGCGTTTGCCCTCGTTCTCAAGCATGATGGTGAAAAGGCGGACCATTTCGTCTTCTGATTTGAAGTAGTTGATAAGGACTTCCGCGGCGGTCCTCCGCGGCAGGGGGGCGTTGTCGGGAAACCCGGATACACGATAGACGTTGAACTTCGTATCCAGCCTCTCCCCGAGGTAATTAACCTGGCCGGTATCGAGGGAATTCGCCACTACTTTGAGGAACATGTGGTTAATTTCAATATTCATAACGGTCTCTACGGCGCGCACGGTATAAGCGCGCTCTTTTTGTGTTAATTGGGTCTACAGTTCTCGATGGCGCCCTGCATTGCTCATCTGTCGTAACAGCGGCACCAATGTTGAATTTTTTCAGAAATAATGTATTCATTCAACAACATTTTTTATTTTATTGGGATAACCGCAGATGCTGTTTTATTAATCCATAAGACTTGTTGTAAAACATATAATAATCTGATATTCCGGTCACCTGCTGCGGGAATAACAGATGAATGTAATGAGTTATTTCGTCAGTCTATTATCATGATCGGAAACTGGTTTTATGGAATATATAACTTTTTGCATGAGTTCCCCGGATTGCCGTGGTTGTGGAACGGTATGCGCCAGATACCGGTATGCAGGGGATATGATTGTATACAAAGCAAAAAATGCTCGATTTGCGTAGCGATTCCCGGTTTTTCCCTGCATGAGCGTGGCCCGTAAATATGTTAAACGCAGCGCAGCTATTTCTTTTTTAATTCCGCCGGCTCCTGGATGGTGATCTTGTTCTTTTTCAGAAAATCCTTGAATCCATATACTCTGGAGCCAAGAAAGGACATATCAACCGCCTGGGACGGGCAGTTGTTCACGCATCCCATGCAGGCAATACAGGCCTTCCTGTTGACAGTATAGTTTTCGATATCGATGGCCCCGACCGGGCATTTGTCAACGCAGGTGCCGCACTTTGTGCATCTGTCCCTGTTTATGGTGTGCCTGGAAATCATGACTTTTGTCAGCTTCACCTGGAAGGACCCCTTGATGAAATCGCCGGCATGAAAATTCTTCTCAAAGACCGGGACGGCCCCGTCGTGAACCGTCTGGAGGACCTGTCTGGCAAATTCCCGCACCCTGTTGTATGTCTCTTCGTTCGGGCGGTCTTTATACTTGAGGATGCGCTTTTCGTTCCCCATGGACCATGTCGGCGCGAAGGTTGACATGTTGCCGAAGGCGGCCATTCCGACGGGGACCCCGCCTTTCCTTGCAAGCAGCTCAAGAAGGTACCAGGCAGTGTTATACTGGTTGTCGCCCGGACCTCCGAAGGTTGAATAGGCCGCCACCGGGGTTCCCGCTATAGAGGGGATTGCATTCAGCCACGTTCTGACATTTCCCGGCACGTCAAGGTAATAGACAGGCGTGCCGACAATGATGAGATCGTATTTGGTCATCGAGGATTCATCGCACTCCCGTATATCCATGGCAGTAACTGACAGGCCGAGCTTTTCCAGGGTCTTGCCAATGAGACGGCCGTTACGCTCAGTGTGGCCCGTCTGGCTGTACCAGAGGACTAGGGCTGTTCTTGGTTTTAAGGTCTTCATTTTAGTGCCGTTGGATTTTATTGATTCTTCGGCGCACCCCGGCATGGCGGCCAATGTTGCCGCGGCTGCGCCTTTTATCAAAAAGCATCTACGTGTGTCCATATCCGCATCTCCTGGAAAGTATGACGGATATACTCCATCAGGTCTCTGCCGTGTCAATTGTTTATCATTTCTCGGGTGCTGCTGATATTGATTCAGGAGCCGTGTGGGGAGCCCGGTGTGTTGAAGCGTGGAATTCTGGATGAAAAATGAAAATGTCGCACTGTAAGAGACAGGATCGCTATCGGCCGCAATAATTATGCGGGACTAGGACATTGATTGTTATACTGTATAATAATTCTTGACATCGTTTATGTAGTGAATATAATAAACAGTGCTCATTAAAGGCTCATGGATATTCTCTATGAATATATACGATTTCGTTCATAATGTTCAAACCCAGCAATTCAAGACGGGAGATGTAATCTTTTCGCAGGGCGACCAGTGCAACGGAAAAATGTATTTTATTTTTTCCGGGGAGGTTGCCGTCATTAAGCTATTGAATAAAGCTGAGCGAGAAGTGCGTCGAATGCATTCGGGGGAATTTTTCGGGGAGATGGCCCTCATCGGCTCCGAGCCGAGGGCAGCGTTGGTACGGGTGACATCTCATGAAGCCAAGCTGGGCATCATTGATGAGCCTATTTTCTACAAGCTGGCAAAAAACAGCCCTGAATTTCTCTTCGCCCTTCTCAAGGCAGCAATAACGCGGATGGCTGATCTGGATAATGCCCTGGACGAAGCCCGGGGCAATGTCCGCCGGACCTGACGGGTTTCAGATGGACCGCCCTTATTTCAATTGAGAGTATCTATGTCCACTATCGATAAGAAAGCAATCAACGAAAGCATAGACCGCAGAGAGCCATTCACCATCACGTTCAGATATGCCGACCGCGATTTGAATATGACCATTGACGGAATATTCGCGAAGCTTCTTGCTATCCACGATCAGTTGTTTATCCTCAATTCCGTAATATCTGTTATGAGGGAATTGATGGGCAATGCCCAGAAAGCAAATGCTAAAAGGGTGTTTTTTACCGCCAGCGGTCTTGATATAAACAACCCCGAAGATTATAAAAAAGGTATGAAGACCTTCAGGACTCATTTTATGCAGAAGCCCGATGAAATGAGCGGCCTCCTCATGAAGAGCGACTTTACCGTGTGTATTGATTTCAGTATTACCGATGCGGACATCTCAATCAGCGTCAGGAATAACGCCGCCGTTCTGCCCCGGGAAATGGAACGGATAATGCTCCGGATTGAAAAAGCGAAGCTTTACAAAAATCTGCTGGAAGCATACAATGATATAGAGGACAACAGCGAGGGGGCGGGGCTTGGGATCGCCCTTATCGTAATTACCCTCAAGAACATCGGTATAGATCCCTCTCTCTTTTCCATAGAGAGGGGCAGCAGCGCGACAACCGTGTCTCTGCGGATACCGCGGCAGATCAAGCCCGGCATGATCGTGTCGGTTGTAAAAGACAGGATCCTGAAGGACATTACCGATCTGCCGCCGTTTCCGGCCAACATCGTCAGGATCATGGATCTGTGTGATGATCCGAATTCATCCTTCGATATCATTGCGGGGGGCATCATGTCCGACCCGGCCCTTACCTCCAGTGTTCTGAAGCTGTCAAATTCAGCCGCCTTTATTTCCGGGAAGCGGATTGAAAGCGTGTATGAATCGGTCAGGATCCTCGGAATCAGGAACATCCGGGCGATGGTTATGGCGAGCGGGGCGCGACATATCATGGAGCAGCGATATGCCAGGTATGAGGAGATATGGGAGCATAGCAACCGGGTTGCCTGTTACGCCAGGCATATCGGACAGAAATACCATGGCGCCGGCGTCGTAGAGCGCGCGTCCCTTGCAGGGCTTCTCCATGACCTGGGGAAAATAATACTCATAGCGGCTGAGCCGAATACGGCGAAGAAAATAAGGGAAGAGTCGAGGAACAGGATGCTGTTAACCGAGACATTTATGGAAGAGATCGCCATTGGTATCAGCCATTCCACTATAGGAGGCATGGTCGTCGAAAAATGGAATTTCCCGCCGTATCTTGTCGAGGCGATACGGTGCCATCACGATCCGCTGAAGGCCTCCGCATCCACCGAGGCCGTTGTAGGCGCCGTATATCTGGCGAACATGTTCTGCGGCATCGAATCGAGGAAATACGATTTTCATTATCTCTACGAAAGCATGCTCCAGAAATACCAGCTTGCGGACGAAAAGGCTTTCAATGAATACCACGCCGTGCTGAAAAAATCCTATGAGGCGCAATAATATACAGGGCAGATTATCCGTAACCTGCATGGATATGATATACCATAATTGAGAGGCAGGGCAATGGCGGTGACGGGAAAGAAAACGTATGAATTCGGCGGGCCCGTGGGGAACGTCATCATCATGATGGGACTTCCTGCCGTGGTCTATTTTCTCTATTTCTGCGTCCGTTTCAACCATGGAAACATTATTCCCGGGGGGGCTATCGATTACTCGCCTTTCACCGGCTTTGCTGACAGTATCATGCCCACGTGGCAGGCTGTCCTCATTTACGGTTCATGGCTGCTATTCCAGGTGCTCCTCCAGGCGTTCCTTCCGGGGAGGGTGGTCCAAGGCGTAGAGCTGGAGGATGGAAAACGCCTTGCGTATAAGATGAACGGGCGGGCATCCTTTATCCTCACTCTCGGTCTGCTCGGGCTCCTTGCCGGGACCGGGATTGTAAGCATGGACATCATCTATAATAACTTCGGGGCCCTCATCAGCGTTATCGTCATCTTCGTTGTCATCTTCAGCTTGTTCCTGTACGGTTATGGCAACATCACCGGCCGGATCGACCGGCTCTCCGGCAGCAGTATCCAGGACTTTTTCATGGGCGTGACGTTGAACCCGCGCATCCCCCCTGTTTCCGGCTTTGATCTCAAGTTTTTTTGCGAGGCCAGGCCGAGCCTCATCGGGTGGCTTGCGGTGAGCGCGTCCTTCATGGGCGTGCAGTACATGAGGAACGGATATGTCACGGCTGCGATGGTCCTGGTGATCGCCTTCCAGTTCCTTTATATTGCTGATTATTTCTGGCACGAGCCTGCGATACTCACCACCACAGACATTGTCAACGACAGGTTCGGTTTTATGCTCGCCTTCGGGGATCTGGTCTGGGTCCCGCTGACCTATTCGCTTCAGGCCTTTTATCTCATCGAACACACCCACGACCTGCCCCTCTGGGGGATAGTGCTGATGGTGATCCTGAATGCGGCCGGCTATTATTTTTTTCGGGCCGTGAACATCCAGAAGCACCGCTTCAGGACCGATCCGGATTACCGGATTTGGGGCAAAAAGCCTGAGTTTATCCAGACAGCCCAGGGGAACCGCCTCCTGGTCTCGGGCTTCTGGGCGTGGTCCCGGCATTTCAATTATGTCGGCGACATCATGATGGCCCTTGCCTGGTGCCTGCCGTGCCTGTTTGAATCACCCCTGCCGTACTTTTATGTCATTTATTTCACGATTCTCCTGGTGCACCGTGAGAGAAGGGACGATAAGAAATGCGGGGAAAAATACGGCGAGGATTGGGCTGAATACCGGCGGCGCGTCCGTTGGCGGATTATCCCTGGGATATATTAGGATTGAATGAAGTGCGGGGGGTCATAGCTCGTCCGCCTCGTATAATCCCGATACCTTTTTACTTTATAAGGAATCGGGATTGACTCGACGGAATCGGCGACATCCATGTCGCCTGCTCGCTATTGACCCCTCCGCACTCTGATAAATTTATTGACATGTGAGTATTTTGTGTCAATAATCATCGGCTGCACGAAGGCGGTGCCGTGATTCACCGCCTTCTGAAAATATATATAAAAAACGGAGGATTTGCCATGTCTGATATCAATGTACTTCCCCTGCGGGAGCGGAAGGGGGACCTGTTTTTCATTATCGTTTTTTCCTGCTTCGTGTTCACCTCCTTCGCCGCTGACCTTGTCAACGGCATAATGAGCCCGTCACCCGACAGCGGTTATTTCTGGGCGCGGGCGGTGTATGACCTGTATGCGGTGCACAACGATCCGCTCCTGATAGCCAATCCGTCGTGGCTGCGGGCCATGTGCTTTGTTTCGGCCTTTGTATTCGGGCCCTTTTATATCGTGCTGGTGTACTCATTTATTAAAGGAAAAAACTGGATCAGGCCCTTTGCCCTCATATATGCCGGCATGATCATTGAGAGCATGATCGTTATTCTTTACGCCGAATTCGCAGGAGACGCGAATCTCTTCGGCCAGGTCTGCCAGGGCGGTGTTAAGTCGGTGGAGGAGCTGGCGAAAACAGGCCTCAACCAGGACCTCAGGGTACAGGATACCTTCAAGTTTCTGGCATACAACCTGCCGTATAAGCTGGTCCCCCTGCTGCTTGCGGTGCGCATGCGAAGGGAGAATCCCTTCAATAAAAAGTTTTAAATAAACTGTTCAGTCACCGTGACGTATTCTGTCACATTACCGAATAAATTGACAAATAATTGACTTGATATATTATTATTCACAATTTAACACTAGTGATCCCGCCTCCGATGGGGGCGGGATGGGCTATAGTTGATTATTGTGTGTTGAAATGAATTTAGTGATAATAAATTGCAATTAATGGCAATCATCATGCAAATCATTGTTGATGATTCAGCGTGGGCCCGTATACTATGACTCACAAGGCTTCGATATCCTACTATTAAAAAAGTGATGACCATGGCAAAAAAGAAGCAGGAAACAAAAACAAAGAACAAAACAAAAAAACCATTACTGTCCGGCAGGTTCAAGTTTACCATCGGGTTCAAGATGATCACCATCATATCGCTGATCATAGCATCTGCCCTGTTCGGTATAACGTATCTGGCCACGTATTTTTTCAGGCAGGATTACGAGCTCCGCATTAAGGAAAACAGTCATGAGATCGCGCGGACCATCGCCCTCAAGGTGAGGTCTGATTTTAACGCCATCGTCAGGCAGGCGGATTATCTGGCTTCCATATTGCAAGACAAGCAGAGCGGGGATCATGAGAAGGCCATACTAAAGGAGCACACCTTCGGTGACGACAACAGCATTGTCTTTGTCGCCCTTGTTTCGAGGTCGGGCGATGTCTTGTCAACGGATATCCATGCCTCCCATAAAAAATTTCTTGAGCAGAACAGCCTGTCTGAAAATGATTTCTTCAATGCCATTAAAAATGAGAAAAGCTCCCTGATGAATGTTTTCAGCGGTGATACCATCGTCAACAATGCCTCGCTTTTCTTTAAGATTCCCGTTATCAGCATCGGCATACCCTACCGGTACAGCGCCCCGTCAAAGGCGTCGACAATACTGGTGGTGTACGTCCCTATGACGCCCTTTCTTGAATCTGTCAGGTCGGCTGGTATTACCAAGAGCATGATCGTTAACGGATTCGGAGACGTGCTGGCCCACCATGACACCTCACTGGTGAGGGCGAAGACCAATTTCGTAAGCCTCCCGATTGTCGCCGGCATGCTCAAGAGCAAGGCCGACAACGGGCTGCTTCGCTATGCCGATGCCGATGGCAACTATTACCTGGGCGCCTTTTACAAGACAGGCTTCGGCGATACCGGCATAATCTCCACCGCCCCAGAGAGTAAGGCCTTCGAGGCGCTGTACCGGATCCGGTGGCGTAACATCCTCATAACGCTCATTGTGCTCAATGCCGGCATCCTGATCGTGTACCTCTTTTCCAAGACCCTTACGCGGCCTATCAAGCGGCTGGTGAGCGCGACCCAGGAGATCGAGAAGGGGAATTTCCATGTGGACATCAAGCGGACGGGGAGCGACGAGGTCGGCGATCTTACAGAATCCTTTGCTAAAATGGGCGTCGGATTGGGAGAACGCGAAAGGATTAAGGACGCCTTCGGCAAGTTCGTGAACAAAGAGGTCGCTGACAAGGTCCTTCGCGGCGAACTCAAGCTCGGCGGGGAGCGCGTAAACGCACCGGTATTTTTTTCGGACATACGTTATTTCACCGCGATTTCGGAAAAAATGGATCCGGAGGAGGTGGTGGAGTTTCTCAATGAATACATGACGAGGATGGTGGATTGCGTCAACAGGACCGGCGGTGTCGTGGACAAGTTCATCGGCGACGCTATCATGGCCGTCTGGGGGACGCCTGTTTCCACGGGGAACGACACCGAAAGCGCCATAAACTGCGGCCTCATGATGCGCGAAACGCTCATTGAATACAACCTTGACCGCGGCAGCGTGAAAAAACCGAAGATACAGATCGGGTGCGGCATCAACACCGGCCCCGTCATCGCCGGCCAGATCGGCTCCCATGAACGCATGGAATACACTGTCATCGGGGACACGGTCAATGTGGCGTCCCGCATCGAGTCCCTCAATAAGCCCTTCGGCACCGATATATTGATTTCGCAGGATTCATACAGGCTGGTCGAAGGGATATTCAACATCGCGGCAATGCAGAAAATTATGATCAAGGGAAAGAGCAGGCCCCAGCAGATATACGCTGTCCTCGGCAGGAAGGACGACCCCCGGGCTCCAAAAACGATTGCGGCCCTTCGGAAAATGCTGGGGATCAAGGCTCCTTCCCTGAAAGATTTCGACCCGAACCAGAAAGAAGTGAAATATGAAATTATCGAAGACTGACAGAATCGTACCTGTTGTAACGATAAGCCTGATCGTCCTTTTTTCCATCATGCTGTATGTCGACTTCACCAGGATATTCACGCGGTCAAGCGCTGCCGAAATCGGCGTACTGACATATAAAAAACGGATGGCCGAGCGCCGCTTCGCTGAAGAGGTGCTGTGGGAGAACATCGAGCGAGACTCAAAGGTCTTCAACTGCGACTATTTGAGGACCACGGATAATTCCGGCGCCGTTATCCATCTCAAGGACAATTCCAATATCGAGATCGGCGAAAACACTCTCATTCTGGTCTGCTACTCCGACCAGGGCGTTCAGATCGACCTTGACAAGGGTTCCATTGCCGCCCGGAGGAGCGCGGGCGGGGGTGACATTAAGATCACCTCGGGCAAGGCTTCCATTAATATGAAGAAGGGTGTCATGAGTGTCAATAAATCCAAGGAGGGAGTGAACCTTTCAGTCTCTTCCGGCAAGGCGGACCTTGTTGTCGAGGGGAGGAAGGAACAGCTTGACCCGGGCAAAACGGCCCTGGTTGCCGGGAACAGGGTGACAATCGACAGGTTCACGGTGCGCCAGGTGTCCCCTGAGATCAACCATTACTTTGTCACCGCGGGAAAAGAGCACGCGGTGACCTTCACGTGGGAAACCGAAGGGCGGCAGGAGGTTCTTCTGCAGGTGGGTAAGGACAATGCATTCGAAGCAATAGCGGGCAGGTCGGCCAGCGCCGGAACAAGCGCGGTCATGAACCTGCCGGCAGGATCGTATTACTGGCGCCTCACTGACGGGAAGGGTAAGGCGGGTCCGGCCCGTACCTTCACCGTTGTTGCCGACCGTCCGGCGCTGCTGGTTTCGCCATTTGGCGGCCAGCAGTTTGCCTATAAAGAGAAGAAGCCCTTCATCGTTTTCAGGTGGAAGGAGTCGAAGGCCGCCTCATCCTATGCGGTCGATATAAGCAAAGACCCGGCCTTCAGGGAACGGGCGCTGTCTCTTGCCAGCGACAATGACTCGATCGCGACCGATTCTCTGGCGGCGGGTACCTATTACTGGCGTGTCCGCAGCATCTACGGCTTTAACCAGGACGCTGCCCTGGTAAGCCAGCCGCAACAGTTCATCATTTCACCGGCCGCGGATCTGCCGGCTCCGGAGCAGCTCCTTCCGAAAGAAGGGGATACGCCGTCAGACCTCGCGTTTTCTTCGGGCAACGCTCTATTCAACTGGCAGGGCAGCCGTGATTTTACAGCATATGAGTTCCGTATTGCCCGGGATAAGGATTTTAAAAACGTCGCCTATCAGAAAAAAGTCGCCGCCAATTATCATAAACCCAGGATTGCACTTTCGAAAGGGACTTATTACTGGTCTGTCAGCGGCGTGACGGCGGCCGGGGTGTCGTCACCCCGTTCTCTGCCGCGCGCCTTCTCGGTCGTCGGTTCACAGCCCCCCGGTCTCCTCGGGCCCGAGGCGGGCGCTACCGTCAATGCCATCGGCACAAAAAAATTAAATTTCCGGTGGAACAGTGTTAACGGGGGACAGCGGTATCGTTTCGAATTGTCACGGGACCGTGCGTTCGGAAAGCTGTTGAGAAGCGACACTGTTTCAGAAACATCGCACAGCGTTGCCACGCCGGCGCCCGGCATCTATTTCTGGCGCGTCAAACTGCTGGACGGCGGCGGCATTTTAGCTGCCAGCGAGGTCCGCCAGCTTACCGTGACCGAGATGATCGGCGCACCGGCGGGGCTCTATCCGGTGAACTACGAAGTTGTTTCCGTTGTCGACAGGGGCGGACTGGTCTTCAAATGGAAAGACGTTGAGGGCGCCACGCACTACCGGTTCATCCTGAAGCAGGTCGCCGGCGGCAGGGAGCGGACACTGCTGACAACAAGGGTCGACACAACACGGTATAAGCTGAAAAAGATCGAGCTCCTTGACGTGGGCTCTTTTGTCTGGGAGATATCGGCGCTCAAGCAGAAGGGGGATGCCGTGTCGGCACAGAGCATGCCCGGGAAGAATTATTTCTCTGTCAAGCTGGGGAAGAAGCTCGAAGCCCCGAAACTCAAATCTGATGTTATTTACGTAGAATAAAACATATGAAAAACAAAATAGTTCAACACGCGGTGCTTATCCTGTTCCTGGCACTGGCCGCGCAAGCACTGGCCGCTGACAACAGGCAGGTACGCATTGAATGGGAGGCAGTGAAAGGCGCCCATGGATACATCGTGGAGATGAGAAACCAGGAAGGCAAGGAGCTGTTTAAGAAAACCGTCACAACCAGCTATACAGTGATGGACGCGGCTCCCGGCGTTTATAAGATCAGAATAACGGCGCTCAATGTTTTCCTGAAGCCGGGAAGCAATTCAGGCTGGTCCGAATTAATAGTCAAAAAAAAGGAATCGCAGAAACAAGAACCCGAAGGAGATTCGATGACCCAGATCGGGAAGCTGGGCAAAGACCAACAGGATAGTTTAAAAGAAGAAGCCCAGAAGAAGGAGGAGGCCCTCAAGAAGGAAGAAGCCCTCAAGAGGGAAGAAGCCCTCAAGAAGGAAGAAGCTATCAAGAGGGAAGAGGCCCTCAAGAGAGAAGAGACCCTCAAGAGGGAAGAGCCCTTCAGAAAAGAAGAACAGTTACGGAGAAAAGCCGAAGGATACCCGCGAGGTCTGGCGGGCCTGGGACCGCTGGACATTGCCTTTGGGGGCAGCTATCATTTTCCCGTGACCAGGTGGAAACGCTATTTAAACTTTACCCCGGGCGGTCACGTGATGCTTTCATACCGGCTTTCCGGGATAGAAAAGGTAAAGAACATCCCCGTACTGTCAAACTTCGGGTTTGCTCTTCAATTCGGTGTTGTTCCCTTTTCCGGTGAGACAAGGAATAATACGAAGATGAACCTGATGACGATGCCTCTCGGGGCCGGTATTTTCTATGATTTTAAGCTCGGCATGGTAAAAAAATGGGCCTTTGACCTGCGCCTGGCCTTTCTCGTGGGACCGTCTTTTTCACGCCAGGAGATCAAGGGCCTGTTCCCGAAGAACAGGATGATGATAAAGCTTTACTATGATCCGCAGCTCAGCTTCAGGTTCGCCTATGATGGATATTTCTTCATGGAACCGGGATGCGGCTTCCAGTCGGTGCTGTTCAGCGGTCAGCCGCTGTCGTCGGTATATCCGTTTCTGCGGGTGGGTATCAGGCTGTAACGGGGGTCAGCCGGGTTGCTAATAAATCGGATCGTGTTACTCCGGCACACATTCCACAGCCACATTGGTGATTTCGCTATTGACAATGGTCCCGGTTCCGTTGGTTACATTGCAGTTCAGGCCCAGAGGCTCGGTCAGAACAGTTACATTGTATGGTTGGCGTTTCCGGATCTCTGTAGTGAAAGTAAAGGTTTTGTCTGTACCGTCTCCAGTTATGGTGAGTTCGTCGATGCCGTTATTCAGCAGGTCCAGGGTGTCGCCGACGTTAAGACCCGTCACGGTTCCGCCAACGGTAAAAGTTTTCATCATATCCACTATCACTAGTGTCATAAGAGCCTGGCCTGCTTTAGAATCGACCGTTTCCCATGCCTTATCTGCATCGCAGCCGCCGGATGTTATTATACTCACCAACAATATGATCGACAGCAGCGGAGTTGGTATTTTTATGCTTGATTTCATATCCCTCAATTGTATCTGCTCATTATCCGCGTCATCAGCGGTATCTCTATATGAATATGATAAGAAAACAATCGAATAGAGTCAATAAAAATATATATAAAATACCCGGAGGAAGTTGATGAATTATAACGAGCTGATAAAAATGCGGAGGTCCGTCCGCGTTTATACGGATGAAGCGGTGACAACCGAAACCCTGAAAGATATAATTAAGGAGAGCACACTGGCGCCCAGCTCGGGCAACAGTCAGCAGTGGAAGTTCGTCATTGTCAATAACATGGCGATGATGAAACGGATATCTGATGAAAGCAAAAAAAACCTTCTCGCCAGGATTGAGGCAAACCCCGATGATTATGCCAAGAGGTATGAGGCAGGACTGCGGAATGAGAACTATAATGTTTTCTATAACGCCCCGGCGCTGATAATCCTTGCGGGGCCGCGGGACTATAAAAATCTGTTTGTTGATTGCGCTCTTTGCGCGGCATATCTGATGAATGCCGCCGTTGCCCGCGGGTTGGGCACCTGCTGGGTAAACCTGGGGTCAGTCATACGGGACGCGGTGCTTCTTGATGAGCTCGGAATCACCCCGGACCTGGCGGTCGTGGCCCCCATTATCATCGGGCATCCGAAGAGCGTTCCTCCCGCGCCGAAGCGGGAGGAGCCTGTCATTTTAAAGATCATCAATCCCTGAAGTCCCCCGGGACCGGGGCGAATCCGCTGCTGACGGGCCAGAACCTGTTCGCCGGTTTACAAGAGGCGATCCCTTTCCGGCAGAGCTCCTGCCTCCATTCATATTTGAGTACAATCCTGCCGGCCATGCTGCTCTCGGGTTCAAAGGGGACCTCGCGGGCGGGTGAGTAGGTTGTTTCACCGAATCCGGTCCCGGCTTCCCTGTCTGCGCTTTCGCTCCTCTGTTTTTCTGAATGAGACTTTTTAGCGGCCCCCCGGGACCCTGACCGGTTATCGTCGCAGTACGGCGGCTTAATCGGGGTCACCGCGTGCTGTTTTTCCTGGTACGCGGCGACGGCTATGGTGCCCATGGCCGAAGCGTCTGAAAAAACCCGCTCGGCGTACGAATCCGACTGCTCGGTGAAATAGAATCTGTTTGTCTGGTCCATGCCGGTGCGCCAGCCGTTGAAGGTGCCGGCCGAATAGGGCTCGATAATATACATCCGTTCATTGTTTTTCAGGTATGATTTCGCGCCGCTGATGATATTTCTGCCGTCAACAGCGACTACCACGGCGACGCGCCTGTTGGACCTGTTGGTTACTTCAATGGAGTAGCGTTCACCCTTTACCGCCTCCATGTAGAAATAGGAACCGTTCTGGCAGAGGCGGGGATATGCACGGTAACGGGGCAGTTCGCCCCCGTTATCGGAATAAACCCGCACGTCCACGACATCCGGAGCCGTTCTATAAGAGTATCCGGCAGCAGGCACGATAACCATTAATGATAGAATGATCGGGAACACCCTGAATTTCATGATTGCCATCTCCTTTGCACTTTACTTTAGACTTGTTCCTTAATTGTAATATTTAATGATATTTCCTCCGCCGCCTTCGGCGGCGGGGGAAATATATTCAATTATCAATTTTAGAAACTTGCCTTTTATGAGTTTGACAAACGAATTCGGCAGGAAGTTCTCAAAAGAAGCGGAATAATAAAAAAAAGGGGCCTATAGAACGGCCCCTTTTTTTATGCAGTACTGATGATTGCGGTTAGCATTTTTTAACGTTCGCCGCGGTCGAGCATGATGACGTACCGGTCACCTTGCATCCTTTCTTTTCACAGGCTTTTCTGTCGTCAAAGGTGTCATTCCCGGATCCCGACGGGCACTGGTCGCAGGAGCTGCCGGATCCGCAATTGTAGCAGAGACCGGACCCCGCGGTTACCGTTACCGATGATGTTGAAATCATAAAAGCGGATAAAATCACAAGCGAAGCGAATACTACGATCTTTTTCATGTTATATACCTCCGATTATTTTAGCTAATTAAAGCGGATCAGCCGCAAATTGTCAATAGATAATCAGCCGCTCTGCGGCAAAACAAACGGCTCGGTTGCTGCAGCGGAATCGGTGTCAGCTCTGACAAATTGATGCCAATATATTAAAACTTCATATCCGAGAAGCGTCAAACTAATTTTAATAATATCAAATATGTAAAGGAAATAAAATAGTGGTTGAAAGATACACTGAATCGACATACATTATATACTAATGAATCATTATCCAGCATTCAGGCAGAATTTACAAGGGTGATTGGAAAAACGGCAAGCCCCACGGCTGGGGCGCCTCATATAACGCGAAAGGGAAGCTGGAATTCCAGGGGCTTGGGTTGAAGGTGAGTTCGTTGGGGAATGACCCGGTCGTTGAAGATGCTTGATTTTTCGTGTAATATGCTATCTGAATAGGAGGGGAGCTACGATGAAAATAACACCTATCGTTCTTGTCGCATGGCTACTTGTCATCGGGAATGCCGGCAGCGGATTTGATGCCGGGTTACAGGCGGCGGCGAAACAACGCGCAGCGGAACCGCAGAACATCGCCTTCGATTTCCTTGACATGGAAAAACCTTTCGGCGCCGGCAGGGCGCATTACGAGTACATCAGAGGGCTGATTCATAAGGCAAAAACAAAGCTACCCACCAGGTCAAACTATACAAGGGAACAGGCTATTGCCGTATTAAGAGGCATTGATTCCCTCCTTAAGAGTGAAAGATTTATTTTTAAAAATAACCTGCTCCTGAGCAGGTGTATCGACAGGAAGGTGATTGACTGCGATAATTACTGTACCCTCTATATCGCCATTGCCGAGGTCCTGAGAATTCCCATCGTGCCAGTGTACGCTCCCAACCACAGTTTTATACGCTTTTACCTGGACGATGGCAATTATATCAACTGGGAAACAACAAAGACAGCGTCATACGATGATGCATATTATATCAAGCTCCTCCGGATATCGGATGTCTCACTCAATAAAGGGGTGTACCTGAAAACCCTCGGCAGGAAGGAATTCATAGGCGTTGAGTACAACAATATCGGGGCGCACCTCGTATCAGCGAGGAAATTTTCCGAGGCGGTTCCCTATTTCACCATGGCGCTTCAATGCTATCCGAAATTTTCATCAGCTTATCACAACCGGGGAACAGCGCTCTATGCCGTGAGCCGGATCAAGGACGCCCTTGACGATCTTCTCGTCGCGGCTGATCTCGACCCCAACAGGCCCAGCACCCGCATCACCCTGGCTGATGTCTACCTGGATATGAAGGAGTACGGCCTGGCCGAAAAACAGTACCGGGCCGCCATTGAACTTGATCCGGGCAACTATATTCCTTATAACAACATGGCCCTGATCATGAAGGAAACGGGCAGGGAGGAGGATTCACGCCGCTGGCTGCAAAAGAGCATGGAGATCAAAGGCCGGAAACGTTAAAGCAAAACAGCAGGAGGATTCCCCATGAGAAACATATTCCAGACCCTGGCCATGTACAACCGGAGCGTCAATCAGAACGTCATGGACCTTCTCGGCGGCCTGCCGAAGGAACAGGTCATGAAGGACACGGGGGCATTCTTCCATTCCATCTATGAGACTTTTATGCACAACCTGACCACTGACCTGATATGGCTGCGGCGTTTTGAAAGAATTTACCCGGGCATCAAATGTTTGAATGGCAACGCATTTCTGGCCCTGGAGGATCAGCAGATCAGGAAGAACGCTGAAGGGGATTTTTGGAATATATTCGAGATCCGGAAACATATAGATGCGCTTATTGAAGAATTCATCCATGAAATAAACGATCAGGATTTTATCCGGGCAATCCAGTATAAGAGCTACA
Organism: Spirochaetota bacterium; assembly: GCA_041753395.1. Classification (GTDB taxonomy): domain Bacteria; phylum Spirochaetota; class UBA4802; order UBA4802; family UBA5550; genus RBG-16-49-21. The sequence continues at coordinate 211,473 of JBGSUQ010000029.1, read as the reverse complement.
AGGGCGAGCAGATGGAGAAGCTCCTGTGGCAGGCTCTCCTGCACTGGTTTCTGCACCAGACCCATCACCGGGGCAATATCTCCGTAATGCTTGATATGCTAGGCGTGAATAATGACTATTCGTCGCTGATAACCAAAGTATAACGGCGTCAGAAAAAGACCCCCTGTTCGGGCTTTTCCATATGTAAAAGATTATTCTAATAATAAAAACAATTTTTTATTATACTTCTATATTTAATTGACAATACTATTTTCCGAATCAGTATTGCTTGCAGGTAACGCATTTCTTCAATTGTTTTAATATCGGGCTCAGTATAAAATTAATTGCTGTGACACTTTGTTGTTACAATGGTGTTATAGTATTTATGTAAGAAGGTGTATGTATGAACATAATAGAAATGAAAAACATCAAAAAGAACTACCCCCTTGGTGAAACCGTGGTCAATGCCCTGCGCGGTATTGATCTATCAGTGGAGGAAGGCGCGTTCATTTCCATTGTTGGCCCTTCCGGCAGCGGCAAGACAACACTCCTGAACCTCATCGGATGCATAGACTCGCCCACGGAAGGGAGCGTCAAGATCGGCGGCGAGGATATAACCATGCTTGATGACACGACCCTTACCAATATCCGGCTCTTCAAGGTGGGGTTCATTTTCCAGACCTTTAACCTGATCCCGGTGCTGAACCTCCTTGAAAACGTCGAATTTCCTCTTTTATTAATGAAAGAACACAAGCTCACAAAGGAAGAAATCCGCGATCGCGCGAAGAAATGCATCGAAGAGGTCGGTCTGAAAGAGTACATCGATCACCGTCCTGCGGAGCTTTCCGGCGGACAGCGTCAGCGCGTCGCCATTGCCAGGGCCCTGGTCACAAGGCCTCAGATAGTTCTTGCCGACGAGCCGACAGCGAATCTTGACTCGGAAACAGGAGCGGCCATCCTCACCCTGATGAAAAAGCTCAACAAAACCGAGAATACGACCTTTATATTTTCTACCCACGACCCGGACGTGCTTCAGTACGCGACCGAGGTCGTGAAGATCAGGGACGGCCTCATTATCGATAAGACGGAAAGCTCGAAATATTTGAAACAGAACGGCGCTAAAACAAAATCCGGCGCTGCAAAGGCCCAGTCTCCGGTTAAAAGGAGAAAATAGATGAACCTCATCATTAAAATTGCCTGGCGCAACATCATGAGGCATCGGGGCAAGAGCCTGGTCGTGGGGATCATCCTATTCCTTGGGGCCACTGTCATGACCATCGGTAACGGCGTCGTGTCGGCGATGGAGAAGGGGCTCAAGGAAAATATCATGAACCGCTTCACGGGCCAGTTAGTCATCATGTCCGACAAGCAGGAACAGGACAATGTCATCTTCACGCCCCTGGGCACGGATGTTGAGATTATAACCGGTTTTGATAAAATAAAAAAGATCCTTTCAACGCAGGACTATATAGACAAGTATCTGCCGGTGGGCAAGGGCCTTACCCTGATCCTGAACGATAACAGCGATGTGGGTTATGCACTTGTCCTCGGCGTTAAGTTTGAAGACTACCAGAAGATGTTTAAAAATAATATAAAGCTCGTCGAGGGGAAGCTGCTCGGGAATGATGACAGGGGGATTCTGGTTACCTCCGGGAGCAGGAAGCGCCAGTACGACGAGCAGGATTTCTGGCTTCAGCCTGAAGGAGTACCTCTGAACGATAAAAATCTGGGCCCCGAGGCGCTGGCCAACAAGAAAAACCTGGATGTGAGAAACAGCATCGTCATGATGGGTACGAGCTCGGAAAACACGACCATGGACATCAAGATGGATGTCACGGGTATTGTCAAATACTCCTATCTTGACGAGTTCTGGAAAAATTTTAACATCATGGACATCGAATCATTCCGGGAGGTCTTTAATTACGTAACGTCCACTGACGTTGTGACGCAGGTGCCGAAGGAAAAGCAGAAGCTTCTTGAGCGGGATAATTTTGACAGCCTCTTTGGCGAAAGCGTGGTGGAGAAGGTTGATACCGGGAAGAAAGACTACGACGTTTCGAAGCTGATCGGCAAACGGGTGATCCGAAAAAAGGTCAATGTCGATTCCGGGGCCTATAACCTGATATTCGTAAAATTAAAGGATAGTGACGCTATCGATAAATCGGCGAAAAAACTTAATACGACCTTCAAGGCTGCCGGCGCCGGGGTGCGCGCGGTTCCCTGGAAGAAAGCCATAGGACAGCTCGGGGATATTGCCATGATCATGCGGGGCGCCACGATCGGTTTCGTCATGCTGATTTTTTTCGTGGCCATCATTATCATTATGAACACCCTGAGCATGGCGGCCATGGAGCGTGTGAGCGAGATTGGGATGATGCGGGCGGTGGGGGCACAGAAGTCCTTCATAGCCGGGATGTTTTTCGCTGAGACGACAATCATTTCATTTGTTTTCGGCGGGGCAGGCATAATCGCCGGCGCCGTTATCGTCGCTATTTTAAATTCGCTTAACATAACGGCGGAGAACCATATCCTGCAGCTCCTTTTCGGCGGCGACGTGTTCAAGCCGGCCCTGGATGCCGTCGACATCTTAATCGGGGTGATCGAGCTTACCCTGGTAACGGTTCTGGCAGTCGTATATCCTCTTATGGTGGCGCGGAGGATTACCCCGCTTGACGCCATCATGAGGGACTAGGAGGCCGTTATGAAATTAATTCTTTCACTGAGTCTGAGAAATCTATTGCGGCAGAAGAGGAGAAATTTCTTTCTCGGATCAGCCATATGTTTTGGCATGATGATACTCGTGATGGCCAATGCCTTTTCTTACGGCATATCGGACACCCTCTTCAACAGGATGATCGTGTACATGGCCGGGCACATGAACATAACGGCAATGGAGGAAAGCAACAAGCAGAAGCGAGTCATCCGGGACCGGGACCGGTTTATAAAGCTGATAAATAAGAATGTCGACGGTATCGACAAGGTATATGAAGCCATCGGTGTTTTTTCCCGGGTCATCGGCAATGCCAAGGGCGATAACGCCATCATCGTCAACACGATAATAGACAATGAATTCTACGAATACTTCGGGCAGAACCTGGTGGCCGGCAACATCAAGGACTTCATCGGTGACAAACTCGAAAACCCGGTGATACTATATTCATCCAAGGCGAAGAGCCTGGGAGTGAAATGCGGCGATGTCATCAAGGCGCGGATGCAGACCGTTTCGGGTCAGCAGCAGAGCGCGCGGCTGACAGTGGCGGCCATCATCAGGTCGAGCAACATGTTCGAGGAAATGGTGATGTTCCTCAAACAGAAGGACATTAAGACCCTTCTCGGCTATCGGGACCATGAAACAGGGGCCCTTTACATCACCTTTAAGAAGCTAAATAATCCCTCCGTGGCCATCAGTGCGGCTGACAAACTCCATTCGGTCCTGGCGCCGGGAACTGCGGTGATATACGGAGAGGTGATATATAAAAAGAAGACGACGGCGGCAACGGCCCTTGGTTATTCAAGGTCGAAGGATGCTGCACCGGTCATGGATAAGCACCTGTCCATGCTGTCAGGCGCAATACCCGAGGAAAAAAGCGAGAAAGGCATAGTCGTGAGTAAAAGCCTCGCGTCGTCCCTCGGCCTGAAGAAGGGCGATGCAATCAGTTATCGGTATAAAAACAAGTTCGGCGGCGTCGTAACCGAGAACAGCTACACGGTGACCGGCGTGTTCAGTTCCGATGCCATGCCTGAAAAGAATATCCTCTTTATGAACGAGAAGACATTTTATAAAACATATCTGGATAACCTTCCTGACGATCCGCGGGGGAAGATGGACGCATATATCCCTGATAAAAAATCGGCGCTGTACAAGGTATTTGCACCAGAATGGAAATTGCTTCCCAGGACACCAACCCATGAGGAAATGCAGAAAAAGCTGTCGAAAATGACCAAGACGAAGTGGAAGGGCCCCTGGTTTGACGTCAACACAATGTACGAGACAGCGGACCAGATTCTCCAGCTGGAATCTGCCCTTAACCTGGTGGCGGTTATCGCCGGTCTGATACTGTTTTTCATCATACTTATCGGCGTTCTCAATACGCTGCGGATGACCATACGTGAACGGACGCGCGAGATCGGAACGGTGCGCGCCATCGGTATGCAGAGAAGCGACGTAAAATACCTGTTTATTACAGAGATTGTGCTCCTCACCGCCTTCGCGTGCCTCGCCGGCATTATCATGGCCTTTATCATGATGTGGCTGGTGGGACTTATCACGATCAACACCGACAGTATTCTCTCGATACTCCTGGTGAACCGGCGTCTCTTTTTTTATCCGACGGCGTTTTCGATCATCCGTAGTTTTATGGTGATAATCATTATGGCGGGCCTGACAGCGTATTTCCCCGCCAAAAAGGCCTCCAATTTCTCGGCTGTTAGAGCCCTGGGGCATTTCGAGTAATAAATGTGGAGACAATCATGAGAAGAATTATATGCATCTTACTGGCGGTATTGGCGGTATTGGCGGTTTCAGGCCAGGCGGTCCAGGCGGCGCCGAAAGTGAGCGACATCATGAAGAAAATGGATGATATGATGGAGCAGTTTGGGGACATATCGGTGAAGGCAACGATCGTGCAGAACAAGACGCGGCAGGGAGTGAAGAACTATGCCTTCCTCTACTTCAGGCGTGATGTGACTGACGAGTTTCTCATCGTGGCCCTGGAGCCTGATACGGAAAAGGGAAACGGATACCTACGGGCCGGGGAGAATTTCTGGATGTACCGGCAGAACACGCGGACATTTCAGCACATCAGCCGCGACGAGAGCATTATGGGAACCGATGCCAAGGGGGGCGACTTCGAAAAGCGGAAGCTGGTCGACCTGTACCGGCCCCTCATGGGAGCCGGCGGTGTAGAAACCATCGTGGAGGAGATGCTCGGCAAGAAGCCGGTGTACAAGTTCACCCTCCTGGCAAAGGTCAATGACGTGACCTACCCCAAGCAGGTGTACTGGGTGCAGAAGGACAACTTCCTCATGCTCAAGGTCCAGTCCTACTCTCTGTCAGGCACCCTGATGCAGACGGCCTATTATCCAAAATGGACCCAGATCGACGGAAAGTATATTCCGATCCAGCACATATATATTGATGAATTCGAGAAGGGGAATAAGAGTATCGTCGATCTTTCCGGAATCTCGACGCAGAAGCTAGACCCGAAGATCTTTACCAAGGCGTACCTCGAGAACCTGAGCAGGTAAGGGGCGGAAACAGACATGGTTAAGCGACAAAAATGGATCTATCTGATCACGATCGTGGTGGCGTGCGGAATTGCGGCCGCAGCTGCCCGCCATGCCGCGGCCTTCATGGCCGATGATGAATTTTTCTTTCATGCCCCAAAGGACGATGGGGTACGGAAGGTCGCCCAAAAAGAGATGGACGGCTCCCAAAGCTCTGAAGAAGATATCTTCGGCGGCGGGGACACGGTAACGCCGAGCGACAAGGTCAAGGATGACACTCTTTCCAGCACCATGGAAAAGAAGTCGATTACCCTCACCGGTTTCCTCAATTCCAGGACCAGCGTCAATTACAAACGTGCCAGCATCCTCCGCGACATCCAGGTGATCGATAACAGCAATTTTCTTTCCTATTTTCAGGGGAATTTCGGCCTCGATGTGCGCCTCCTCAAGGGGATCCGGGGATATTTCAATCTTTCCGCTGACTATTATCCTGCAGGTCTGCCAAAGTCACGCATATTCCAGGTCCCCATGGCATACCTTGGAATACCCGCGTATTTCACTAAGGCTGACCTGATGGTTGCCGAAAAGGTCAACGCGGTCTTTGACATTAATGAGATTTTTATCGACGTGAACATCGCCCGGCGTGTTTATTTTCGCGTGGGAAAGCAGGTGGTGAAGTGGGGCGTCGGATACCTCTGGACACCAACGGACCTGATCAACATCGAAAAGAAGAATATCCTTGACTCGTCGCAGGTCCGGCAGGGGACCTATGGCTTGAAGATCCATGTGCCCTTCGGCACCAGGGCCAACATCTATTCCTTTATCAACATGAACAACGCCCGGCACCTGAGCGATATCAGCATGGCCAACAAGGTGGAGGTGCTTTTTTTGAACACCGAGATGGCCCTTTCGGTATTGCTGAAAAACCACAACGTGCCGGTGTACGGCTTTGATTTCACCTCCCGCGTCCTTACCCTGGACATTCACGGGGAGGCAAGCCTTTCCTACGGTGATAACCTCCGTCACCTCAGGACCTATCCTTGGTATATAACCGGCCTCTTTCCGTCGCTGCCAGTTGGAGTCATGTACCTGCCGCAGGGCAGCACTTCACTAATGGATTACCGGGTGCGCGGCAGATGGATAGGGAAGGCGAGCTTCGGCTTCGGGCGGGGTTTTGAGGTACTGGACGTGAAGGACCGTATACGTTTTGACGTGGAGGCCTTCTATAATCATGCGGGGTACGACCGGAACGTTTTCGAAAAGGACCTGTACACGGCGGGTTATTTTCTTTCCAGCGGCCTCTATACGCCTAACTATTACGGGAAATGGTATGCCGGCATCTTCATCACCATCAGGCAGATGTTCGTGGAGGAGCTCTCTTCAATGGTCAACTGCATTGTCAATATCCAGGACCAGTCTTCAATCGTGTCGGGGATGATTACCTATGCCCCATTTTATGACATGACGCTCAACCTTATGGTGAACGGATTTGTGGGCAAGACAAATAGAGAATACACGGTCTATGGGAACTACTTCACCACAGAGCTTTCGGTGAAACTGGTGTTTTAATAGACCTCCTCGGCCCTTTTAGACCTCACCCGCGCTCCGGGGCACGTCACATTATATCCTCACCCCTTCGGTCCCCCTCTCCATCAAATGGAGAGGGGGAAGATGTCTTAAAGAAGAATTCGACGGAAAAAGAGTGCCTTATCATAACGGAAAAATGATAAATCAGAAGTTTCAGAGATGGAATTGAATCAATTCAGTGGAGTTGATTTTTAATTCGGAAGCCCTCTCCTTTTTAAGGAGAGGGCGCGCGGAGCGCGGGTGAGGTGGGGGATCGGGGGGGATATTAGATCGTTCTCCGGAAGGGCCGGTGAATCTATTATAATTCATTTTGTTTTCATGTACGAACCTACCATATGTTCTTGACATTGGATCCGCCTTTTTATAAAAAGATAGCCTGCTGCATAAAAAAAATGATTCAGGAACGTGCAATATGAAACACGACAAAAACAGCTGCCCGGGCAAGGAACGATATCTTTCGGGTAAGAGAATCCTGCCCACGCCGATATCTAAAGATACCGATATCGTGACGCTGATCGATAATATGGACGCCTATAACGGCGGGCGCTTGCGAGCCGCCTGCCAGCTTCTGAGGGACCGCTATTCCCAGGATGACGTCACCGTGGGAATGAGCCTTGCCGGAGCCCTGACGCCAGCCGGCCTGGGGCCGTCGGCAATCATCCCGCTCATGAACCATGGTTTCGTTGACTGGATCGTAGCCACCGGCGCCAACATGTACCATGACATGCATTTCGCCTTTAACCTGCCGATGCACCGGGGCAGCCACACGGTCGATGACGTTGACCTGCGCGATAAGGGGATTACACGGATCTACGACATCCTCTTCGACTACGAAGATGTCCTCATGGAAACGGACCGCATACTGCGGCGCATCATGATCCGGCCCGAATTCCAGAAGGAGATGGGGACAAGGGAATTCTATCATCACATGGGAAAGGTCCTGGATGAGCACGAGCAGAAGAACGGTTTGGGCGAGGTCAGCATCCTCGCTGCCGCCTACCGGAACGGGATCCCGGTATTCACCTCGTCGCCGGGGGACTCGACCATCGGCATGAACGTGGCGGGTCTCGAGCTTCTTGCCGAGGCCGCCGGCCTCCAGCACATGTTTAAGCTGAAGATTAATCCGACCCTCGACGTCAATGATTCGACCGCCATCATCCTAAACGCGAAGAACTATGAAAAGGGGAAGACCGGCGTTATCCTGATCGGCGGCGGCAGCCCGAAGAACTTCATGCTCCAGACCGAGCCGCAGATACAGGAAGTGCTGATGATCCCCGAAGTGGGTCAGGACTACGACATAAACATCACCGACGCCAGGCCCGACACCGGCGGACTGTCCGGTGCACCTCCCAGCGAAGCCGCCAGCTGGGGCAAGATCGATCCCACCAAGCTGGATGAAACAGTGACGGCATATCTTGACGTGACCGTTGCGGTCCCCCTCATGGTGGCCTACGTGCGCCAGACCGCTAAGCCGAAGAAAATGAAGCGACTTTACGATCGGGGAGAGGAACTGCATCAAAAGCTGATCAAGTCCTATCTCGAAAACAATAAAGAAGTGGATGATCTGAAGAAGCTCATGGCCAAGCTGCAGGCGTAAAACGTTATAGAGGAATAGTGGAAAGATGAAAAACGAAATTCTTCCCCTAGCGAGGAAGCACGGGACGCCTCTCTTCATTCTCGACCATAAGAAAATCCGGGAGAACTACCGCGTCTTCAAAAAGAACCTGCCGCGGGTGCAGTGCTATTACGCGGTCAAGGCCAACTCGAACCAGGAAATAATCAAGACCCTGTTTAACGAGGGGTCGAGTTTCGACGTCGCATCCTACAACGAGTTCATGCAGGTTTACGAGTATATCAAGAATTTTAATAAAAAAGAGAAGGACTTCTACATCTGGGACAAGATCATTTTCTCGAACACCATCAAGGACCGGGACACCCTGCGGAAAATAAAGCGGTACCGGCCCCTGGTCACCTTTGATAATGTCGACGAAATAAAGAAGATACGGGAACACTGCGATACCGCCGGCCTGGTGCTTCGGCTCAAGGTGCCGGACATCGGCTCCCAGGTGGAGATGAGCTCGAAGTTCGGCGCGGAGCCGGGCGAGGCCGGTAAACTGATCCGCCTCGCCGCCGACATGGGCCTGGTGGTGGAGGGCATAAGCTTCCATGTCGGGAGCCAGTGCGTCAATTTCAATAATTATACCGCCGCCCTCGAGATAACATCTGAAATATTCAATGATGCCAGGAAGAAGGGCTACGGGCTGAACCTCGTCGATATCGGGGGCGGGTTTCCGGTGCCCTACGACTCGGAGGTGCCCCGGATTGAAAAGCTGGCGAAAGTGCTGAATGCCGAATTCAAGCGCCTCTTCCCGGACGACATCGAGATCCTTGCCGAGCCGGGGAGGTTCATGGTCGCCACGGCGGCGACGCTCGTGACCGAAATAATCGGCAAGGCGCGGAGGGACGGTAAAATCTTCTATCATATAAATGACGGCGTATACCACACCTTTTCCGGGGTCGTGTATGACCACTGGATCCCGAATTTCGAGTCATTCAAGAAGGGAAAGCGTGAGGTGTGCGCTGTTGTGGGGCCCACCTGCGACAGCTTCGATAAGATATCCCAGTCGGTTCACCTGCCGGGGAACCTGGAGATCGGCGATTGCCTCTATACCACCAATATCGGCGCCTACAGCACCGCCTCCTCGACGAAGTTCAACGGGTTTGACGGTGCGAAGATCATTCATGTGAAGTAATGACCCTCACCCCTGGCCCCTTTCCATTTTATGGAGAGGGGGATAGGGGTCAGGATGAACAGCGGAGAGGGTGCCCCGGAGGGGCGGGTGAGGGATCTCTCTGTGTTACTTCTTCCCGAAAGACCGCTCAAAGAGGTCTTCTATGGCCTTCCGGGCATCATCGGAGAGGTTCCTGGTGCCGGTACCGCAGAAGGTGTTAAATGATATCACCGGGGCGTCCTTCGCCCACGCGTTATTTGTCCAGGTGAACCATGATTTCTTGTCCTGATCATAGACGCTCACGGGACGGTTGAAGAGCTTGGCCAGCTCAACGGCCCAGCCGGTGCCGCCTTTTACCGTGTTGTCCTCATGGATCCAGCCAATGGAAAAGACCTGGAAGCCCTTGTTGACCATGTGGAAGATCGACTGTATGACCTTCCGGATCATGTCTACTTCGGAGAAATTTCTGCCCATCTTCATGGACACGATTTCCATGCTCACGTTGCCCTCGGCGAGCTCCTTGGGGCCGAGGACCTGGATGCCGTTGGTGCGTTCCATTTTATGGCCTTCAAAGGAGAAGTTAACCTCTTTGATCCCGTGTTTCTCGGCCTGCTTGCCGAATTCAGCCTCGGTCCCCTTGTGGCCGCCGCTGTACATTATAAAACCAGATACGTCCGCCATGTGATGCTCCTATTATTGAAAAGTATTTTTTCGTAAAATAAAGTGGGGTTATTCAAGGTATGCTGCCGTATGGTTCCATGGGAATATCCACTGTACCGGACACAAGGGATAGATTGGGGATTTTTGTCAATTAATATAAACTTATTTTTATAAATTGAAACTGAAGATTTTTCTAACAATACAAATGGATAGCCGGTTGTCGCGATGAGAACCGCGCATAAAATCGTGTTGACAGGCATGGTGCCACAATTCACATACAATCTTTGGCATCAGTATCATTACAGGACGGCACCGTGGCGCTTTTAAACCTGCAGAGTATATCTTTGAGTTTCAGCAGCATCCCGCTTATTGATCATGTAGACATGCAGATCCACGCGGGAGAGAAAATCGCTCTTCTTGGCCGGAATGGATCGGGTAAAACAACCCTGATGAAGCTCATCAATGGCGATATTGACCCTGATGATGGAGTGTTTGTCCGCGAAAAGGGATTAAAGACAGCCCTCCTGCCCCAGGAGGTGCCCCGCGGCCTTGAGGGGACGGTTTATGATATCGTCGCTTCGGGGATCGTCCCGCATAACATATCCGGAAGCGCAATGAACAGCCATGAGGACGAGAATGTCCCGCACCGGGTTGAGAAGGTTCTCTCCATGCTGGCAATCGATCCCGGACTCCGGTTTGAAAACCTTTCCGCCGGTATGAAGCGCAGGGTCATTATGGGGCGGACCATTGCCGGCGAACCCGACATCCTTCTCCTGGACGAGCCGACCAACCACCTTGACATTGATTCGATCGAATGGCTCGAAGATTTTCTCTGCCGTTATAACAAAACAATATTTTTTGTGACCCACGACCGGGCCTTTCTCCAGAAGATCGCTGACCGGATCATCGAAATCGACCGGGGCAAGCTCTTCGACTGGCGGTGCGAATACCTTACTTTTTTACAGAGAAAAGAAGCATGGCTTGAATCCGAAGAGACCCGAAACCAGCTCTTTGATAAAAAGCTGGCCCAGGAGGAAGTCTGGATCCGCAGGGGGATCAAGGCGCGCCGCACCAGGAACGAAGGGAGGGTGCGGGCCCTCATGGTGATGCGTGAAGAGCGTGCCCGACGGCGGGAACGGCAGGGAGGCGTCCGCATGGAGGCCGTGAACGCCGAAAGGTCAGGTGCCATGGTCATCGAGGCAAAGGACATCTCCTTCGGGTACGGTGAAAAGCCGCTGATCGAGGGATTCGATGCGCGGATAATGAGGGGGGATAAAATCGGCATCATCGGCCCCAATGGCTGCGGCAAGAGCACCCTTGTAAAAATTCTTCTGGGAGAACTGGCGCAGCTGCGCGGATCGGTCAGGACCGGCTCCAGGCTGGAGACGGCGTACTTTGACCAGATGAGGAATCGACTCGACGACAGCAGGACCGTCAGGGAAAACGTCGCAGACGGCAGTGATTTTATCGACCGTGAAGGCGGTGGCAACCGGCATGTCATCGGCCACCTGCAGGATTTTTTATTTCCTCCGGACAGGGCTGATGTCCCGGTTAGCGTATTGTCGGGCGGTGAAAAGAACCGGCTTCTTCTGGCGAAGCTTTTCGCCAGGCCGTCAAATGTTCTCGTCATGGATGAGCCGACCAACGACCTCGATATTGAAACGATAGAACTCCTCGAGGAGCTCCTTCTCGGTTACGAAGGCACCCTCCTGGTGATCAGTCATGACCGGGCATTCATCAATAACGTGGCGACGAGCACCTATGTCTTTGAAGGGGAAGGCGCAGTGAAGGAGTATGCCGGGGGATATGATGACTGGCAGGTCCAGAAAAAATCCTCCCGATCCGGAGCGGCTAAACAGCAGAATCCAGCCCGAGAAAAGAAGAGCGTTGAAAAGACCAGGCTCAACTTCAAGGAAAAAAGAGAGCTGGAGTCCCTCCCGGGAATCATAGAGGCGAAAGAAAACCGGATGCATGAAATATACCGCATGCTGGCCGAGCCCTCGTTCTACCAGGAAAGCAGCCCACGCGTCGCCGAAATCAACACAGAGCTTCAGAACATCGAACGGGACATCGAGATTCTCATGAAACGGTGGGAAGAGCTGGAATCCTTTGAGGAGATCTAATGGATGCTGAGGCTCCACGGAAGGCCCTCTTGATCGATGGTATGTCATGCCTGGCTGATGGGCGAAGCGCCGTCCTCAATAAAAGTGGTGATTTCAAACAGGATGAATAGTTTTTCCTTATCATTGATTTTTTATCATCATTATGGCAGGTCATGGATGGAAATATAATTATTTATATATCGAGACAAAATATACCATTATGATAGAGGGAATGGCTGATAATCATACATGCTGAACCATGGTATCAATCGCTCAAGATGAGGAACGCAAGGATTCGATTTCTTTTTTGATTGCATCAAGCTTCTCCAGAATTTCTCCTTGTCGAACCTCATTGACCGCCGGCTTTTTGCCGATAAAGGTAAGCACTCCGCCAGGTTCAATTGTGGCATGGTCGATATCCTGAATGTAATTAAAGCCCTGCTTGTGGGCCGCGATTTCCAGGTCTTTGAGTGTGATTAATTCTTGCTTAAGGTTTTGGTGCTGCATTATTCCGTGGTCTATCAATACCACGGCTTTTCCTTCAAGAGTGCTTTCAGCCCCGGTATGGGTGAAAAAAAACCGGGCAACCAGATAATTTATACCCAGCAGTACAACGACGCTGATTATCCCTCCGGTTACCGAGTTGTCATTTCCAATAATAGCGTTCTGTACCGCATTCGACAAAATAAGGAGCACGACAAAATCAAAGGGATTGAGCTGTGCCATTTCCCTCTTGCCTGCCAGGCGAATCCCAGTAACAAGGAAGAAGTAAACAATAACAGACCGCAGAACCTTTTCGAGTACGGGAGCCCCTGTAATGAACATGTCTGATAAAAATTGTGTGTCCATGTGTTACCTTCCCAATAATAGAATAAGCGGAAAGACCAAAAATCCATAACAATATACCTGCTGCAAAAATCAAAGTCTATCAAGAATTAATGGAACCGGTATTTTTTCATCGCATGGTCTGTTATGAAAAAATATCCCATTCCGGATAAACCCGAGACCGCGCCCCTCGGCCGGGGGTCCGGATGAAATCGGATTACCCGGCAGCCGGGACCATGTTTTGCCGCCATTTTCTGAAATCAGTTTGACTACTGCCACAATATTCTGTTACATGTATATTATGAAGAAAACAGATCCTTTTGCCCGCACAGGCACGGCTGTCCTGGTAATCATTCTACTGGGTGTCATCCCCCGGGCCTCGTCATATCCCGATGTTGCAGACGCTGGTGCTGAGATTCTTGGCATTGCCGGCCAAGATCCCGGGGGCGGCATCTTTCCGAAAAAGAAATACAGGGAACTCCTCCAGCATGATCGAGACGGCACCGATGCGTACAACAAAAATGATTTTAAAACTGCGCAGAAGGAGTTCGGGGCATCAATTGATCTTTCCACGGAGATCTTCGGAGGAAACAGCAGCCAGACAGCACATCGCAATAACAGTCTCGGTCTTGCATACTACCATCAGGGTGAATATGACAGCGCCATCGTCCACTACGAAAAGGCCCTGCTGATCTATAGCCGCCTCATGGGTGACGGATCCACCCAGGCAGGTTTTTGTTTACAGGGCCTGGGGCAGTGCTACCAGTTCAAGGGTGAGTATGACAGGGCCATAGGGCTTTATGCTAAGGCCCTTGTTATATATGAAAAAGACAGCAAGAATAACCGCTCGTATATAGGAACGGCTTTTTACGATACCGGGGTTGCATACCAGTATAAGGGTCAATATGGAAGAGCGGAAGAATATTTCAATAAAGCCCTTGATATAAGCCTGAAGACTTTCGCGCCGGACCATACCTACCTTGCAACAATCTATTACGCCCTTGGGGAAGTGGCAAAATTCAGGGGTGATTTCAATTCGGCCCTCGAGCAGTATCGAAAAGCACAGGATATATACCTCAAGGGATATGGCGACCGCCATCCATACGTGGCAACTGTCTATTATGCCATGGCCTTTGTCCACGAGAACAGGGGTGAATTCGAAAAAGCGCTCACCTACTACGAACGGGCCCGGAAGATTTACACTGAGACCTACGGCAAAAAACACCCTCACGTGGCTGTATCCTATCATGGCCTCGGCAATATCTACAATGCCATGGGAGAATACGACAAGGCCATTTCCTGCTTTGATAAGGCAATGGAGATTTACCTCGACGTGTTCGGCGAAAACCATGTCAACACGGCTGCCACCCTGCACTACATCGGGAACACATACCAGTCAATCGGCCGGTATGACCTGGCGATTAATTATTACGAGCGGATGCTTGCCATATACCGGACAGTTCTGGGCGATAACCATCCGGAGACCGGTCATACCTATACCGGTATAGGGCTGGTCCTCGCAAAAACGGGCGATTATGAACGGGCGCTCCAAAATTTTGAAAGGGCGCGCTCCGTCTTTGCTTCAAGGCTGGGGGAAAGGCATCCCAACGTTTCCTATGTCCTTCTTCAGTCCGCCCGGGTCTATTATACCATTAACAATTTTGGAAAAGCGCGGGAGCTGGCTGAAAAGGCCCTGGCGCAGTTCCGGGAGAAGGCCCTGCATCCACAGACGATAAAAGCCGCGAACGTTCTGGGGGTAATGCACTTGGACGCGGGCGATCCGCAGAAGGCGCGGCACTATTTTGATGAATCCATTCGCGAGATCGAAAAGGTGCGGGTGGAGTCCGGCGCCGACAAGGTTGAGTTAATGCGCCGTTACATCAGCAGCTATTACTTTGCCCTGAAATCCAGCGCGGTTATGGATGATGTCGAGGCGGTTTTCAATACCGCGGAAGCGATGAGGGCCCGGGGTTTTCTCGACCGAATGTCCCTGGCGTCGGCCCTTTCCGTGGAGGGCATCTTGAGAGCGGACCGGGAGCGCCTCATGGCGCTGAACGATGATATCGAAACGCTAGTTTCACGGAGGAACGCGGAAATCCAGAAGTCATCATCTGACCAGGACAGCGCTGCCCTTGTCCGTATCTCGAAGGATCTTGAGCAGAAGGAGAAGGCCTTCAGCGAGTTGGACACGAAGCTGATGGAGAATGAGAAATACCGGCGTTTGAGAAAGCCGCACCTGGCCACCCTTGATGAGGCGCGGAAAATCAGCGGGACCGATTCAGCCATTCTCGAGTATGTCATCTGGGAGGAAAAAGAAAGGGAATCGGACGACTGGACCCACCGGCAGTCGTACTGTCTTGTCATAACGGGGAAAGAGCAGAAGCTGGTTGCCCTTGATAAAGACTTCGACTACACCGACACAGTCGCCAGGTTCCGCGATTCCATAATCGATCAGAATAAAAAGAAGGACCGGGATGCCCTGGGCGTCCTCCTCTATGATAAACTTGTCGCGCCGGTTGAGCGGGAAATCGGCGGCATCAAAAACATCATCATTGTTCCGGATGGAACCCTTGCTTTTCTCCCCTTTGATGCCTTACGGAAGAACAACAGCAGTCCCTATCTGTGCGAATCATATTCCGTCACTCTGAGTCCATCGGTTTCGGTCATGCTGATGGTTCAGAAACGGCGCTTCAGCTCAAACAGGAAGTCGTTTCTCGCCTTCGGCGGGGCCGTCTATTCGACCGGCAAAGGAGAAAAGAGGGGGATGCGCAGGTCGGCACAGCCCAAAGAGGTGTCTGTGAAGTCAAAGGAATATTATGCCGAAGAAGGGAGCCGCGGAAGGCCCCTGTACTATCGGAACCTTTCAATGCAGTGGGACAATATTCCCGGAACTCTTGACGAGATCAACGAAATAGAAAATGGTATTTATAAAAGAGAAAAAACGAGGGTTATCAAGGGTGCGGCAGTGTCCGAGTCAAAGATCAAGGAGCTCTCGAAGCATAATGAGCTTATGAAGTATAAATCGATCCATTTCGCCTGCCATGGATACTATGATGCGGACCTGCCGTCCTATTCGGCAGTTGTCATGTCCGAGGTGTCCGGTACCGTGAAATCAGGGGAGGACGGGTATTTGTCAGTGCCTGAGGTAGCTCTCATGAAGCTCCAGGCTGACATCGTGAACCTTTCCGCGTGCGAGACCGGCCTTGGGAAAATCGTTCAGGGCGACGGTGTCGTCGGTTTGGCCAGGGCCTTCCAGGAGGCCGGCGCCAATCGTGTCGGCGTCACCCTGTGGGAGGTGGCTGATGAGCCCACGAAGAACTTCATGGTGGGCGTGTACCGCAGGGCCGTGCGCATGAACATGTCTTTCGGAACCGCGGTTTCAGAGACCAAACGGGAATTCATCAGGTCGCGGGAGTTCAGCGATCCGTATTTCTGGAGCGCCTTTATAATATACGGCAGATAGTTGTCTGTGCTAAACAGTCGCGGTGATCTTTTGATCATGTTGGAATCATGGGCGCGGATGTTGTGAAGCACTTCCAATCAGGAGAAACAGTATGATGTATCATCACAGATTTATTATCATGGCTCTGATTCTTGCCGGTCTGGCGGGGGCGCGTGAAGATGCTCCATCTGCGGTCGGTTTTGTTGCCGGGATTCAGGGCAAAGGATTTATTATCCGGAACAGGGACACTATCATGATATCCGGAATGGACCTGCTCTGCCAGGGTGATTCGGTGCAGTTATCGAAGGGTGCAAAAGCGAGGATAACCATTTGCGGCAGCAGGGGTTACGAAATCCGCGGCAAAGCCGGTTTCACTATACGCCGTTCCGGCATATCTTTCAATCAGGGCAAAACATTTAAAACATACGCGGTTGACAGGAAGGCCTGCAATGTGGCCATCGAGGTGTTCAGGAAAAACGAAAAGAAGCTTCCGGAGATGGTCACGGGTGGGCGGAAAGGAACCCTCATGCTCAGATCAAGGAAAAAGAGCGAGCGCCGCGGCGTGTACGTTGTGCGGGGCCGGAAACAGACGCCCATGATTGAGCTTTACAGCGACAGGCTATTGCCGCAGAAGCAGTTACTGATGTGGACCCCGGTTAAGGGGAGGGCATCCTATCATGTAGTCATCAAAAACGGTAGTGATACCATCTGGAGTTCCACAGTGTTGAAGAACAACTGCGAGTATCCGGACAGCGCGCCGCGTCTCGAGGAAGGCCGGGACTATGATATTGTTATTGAAGCTGTTGCGGACCAGGGGAAGGTTCTGGCGAGCGGAAGCGGCACGTTCTCACTTTTCACCAGGGAAGAGCAGGAGTCGCTGAAGCAGGACGAGACGTCCATCAGGGCAATGATGCCTGAAAGCGCCCCGGAACAGCATATCCTCCTGGGCAAGCTGTACGAGTCCCACGGACAGTTTGCCGATGCACTGTCCTGTTACGAAAAGGCTCTGTCCCTTGACAGCGCCAATGCCGGGCTTAAAGAGCGTATCACGCTCCTGAAAACAATAATGGAATAACGTAACCTATGGAAAAAAAGAGATTGCAGACAGCAGGCAGGGCCGGTGTGCTCCTTGCCTGCCTTTCCCTGATCGTCATGTTCGGCCAGACAGCCCTGTATCCTTACCTTGAAAATAAGATCTTTGACAGTTTTTTCCATCTCCGGGATTCTCTCATGTCCCCGGCAACCGGCTCTTCTCCGATAACGATCGTCGGTATTGACAGGAAAACCCTCGGTGCGTACCGCGCGCCGGTGATCTTCTGGGACCGGGAATTCGCGGAAACGATCCGGACAATTGCCTCCGCCGGGCCCCGCGTGATCGGTTTTGATGTGCTTCACCTGGCTCAGGCTGACACGGCGCCGTACAAGACGCGCAAGGAACTTTTAAAAAAAGCCATTCTGAAAACTGAAAACTTGGTGCTTCCGTATTCGTCCGAGACCGGTGATATACCCATATATATTGCACGTCACCTTGAAGATCAGCTTGGCCTCAGCGGAGAGATGACGCCCCGTGATAAAATCAATATTCTTTCTATAGCGGAAAAGACCACCGGATTAAGCTTCGGGTTTGTGGATCTTGACGAGGATGATGATGGCATCATCCGGCGGGCTTCCCTGGTCGATAGCGGGAACGGGACCCGGGTAAGCTTTCCCCTCAAGCTATTTATGCGATACCACGGCGTCGCGATGGATGGCATACGGGTACAGGGCGACCGCCTGTATGCGGGGAACCATGCGATTCCGCTGGAACAGGGCTCCCTCGTTATAAATTTCGCGGGACCTCCGGGCACCTTCAAGGCGCTGTCCATGATCGATGTGAACAGGAGGAAAAACGATCCTGCATTTCTGGCCCGGCATTTTAGGGAGCATATCGTGCTCATCGGCGTGTGGGATCAGATGTTGATGGATGTTCACTATACACCGTATATCTCTTCCGCGAAAGCAGCATCCCGAGGCATGTATGGTGTGGAGATAATCGCCGGTGTCCTCGACACCATGATGCGCCAGCGCTTCATCCGGCAAAGCGGTACCCTCACCGGCATGGCCCTCTGCCTCCTCTTCGCCCTGGGGGGCATAATGCTGACAAGGATGACCACTGCCAGGGGCATCGCCGTCATTGCGGTCTCCGAGGTGGCATACCTGAGCATTGCCTTTGCCCTATTTGCCTTCTGCCGTTATGAAATCACGGTTGCCCTGCCGCTCCTGGTACTTCCTGTGAGCTTCGGCTCCGGGTATCTCTTTGAGCATTATATATTGGGCAGGGACAGGACCCTGCTGCAGAATGTGCTGCGGAGCTATCTCGATCCCCGTGTTGTGGAACGCGTTGTGCGTTCAGGCAATACCGGCATTCTGAAAGGGCAGCGGCGCGAGATTACCGTTCTGTTTTCCGATATCCGGAATTTTACCGCTCTCTCGGAGAAGATCAGCAGGCCGGAAAACGTTGTTGAGATTCTCAATGTGTACCTCCCGGAAATGTGCGGCATCATACTCGCTGCAGAGGGGTGCGTGGATAAATTCATCGGCGACGGCATCATGGCTTTCTGGAACGCGCCCAATGATGTGGACGGTCACGCGGAGAAGGCGGTCCGGTGCGCCCTGGAGATGCAGGCATGTATGGCTGCGGTCAACGAGGAACTCAGCCGGAAAGGCCTGGTCCGGGATGGCCTGAAAATCGGCATCGGCATCCATACCGGCACCGCGGTGGTCGGCAACATTGGAGGCGAGACTAAGAATGACTATACAGCCATCGGGGACACGGTGAACCTGGCTTCCCGCCTTGAAGGAAAGACCAAGGATTACCAGAGCAATATCATCATCAGTGCTTCAGTGTACAATGAGATCAAGAACATGGGCCTTACGGTAAAGCCGATCGGCAAGATCGAGGTGAAGGGGAAGAAGAACAAGGTGCAAGTTTACGGTATTACGGGTTGATTGACAATAATTTCTTTGAAATAAAAAAAATATCATTATGTTTCATAAAAACTTGACAGTTTTGGCAATCGTAAGCAATTTAAACAACGAATTTAGACTGCCAGCATAGCTCAGTCGGTAGAGCACGTCACTCGTAATGACGGGGTCGCCAGTTCGACTCTGGCTGCTGGCTAAAAATAAAAAACCCTGACCTTGTCAGGGTTTTTTATTTTATAGATGTGCTGGCGTGACAGGGGGACGGTCAGGAGTTATTCTTTTTATCAGCATCCATCCGCTTCAGGTATTCTTCGATGGCCGTCCTCATTATCCGCGTCCGGCGACACTTCATCAGTATCCCGCTTCTTTGTTGACACTTCATATGATTTATGATAGAAATGTTTATATGTGACCAACATCATAATGCTGGAGCATTTCCATGATTAATATTCCCGGGTACCGAATTTTTGAAGAAATCGGTGAGGGCCAAAAAACGGCTGTATTCAGGGGTTTTAGCGAGAAAGACAAAAAAGATGTGATCATAAAAATATCCCGGACTCCTGACATGAACGACATGGATTTGCGGCGGGAGTATGATAAATCAAAGATTCTGGATATCAGAGGTGTCGTTAAAATAAATCGCCTTGAGGAACATGAATGCGGGGCGGTCTTAATTATTGAAGATTTTGGCGGTGTATCATTAAAAAAGATAATTGTCGCGCGTAAAATAGATATACGGGATGTTCTGAGAATAGGTATGCAATTAACTGATATTCTCGGCAGACTGCACGGATCCACCATAATTCATGGCGATATCAAACCATCAAATATCATCGTCAACCTCAATTCCGGTGAACTGAAAATCACCGATTTTACATATTCTCATATGTTCAAAATGGAGGAGCCCCTGCGGATGGGCATGCTCCCGGGAACCCTCACGTACATGTCGCCCGAACAGACAGGGCGGATGAACCGCATTGTAGACTATCGTACGGATTTCTATTCACTCGGGGTCACGATATATGAAATGCTAACAGGGCAGGTTCCATTCACGTCGACCGATCCCATTGAGCTCATTTATTGCCACATTGCGAAAACACCGGTCCCGCCATCATTTTCAAATAAGTCTGTTCCACCGGTCCTCTCTGACATCGTCATGAAGCTCCTCGCAAAAAACCCGGAAGACCGGTATCAAAGCGCCTACGGCATCAGGCATGACATGGAAAAATGCCTCTACCAGTTCGACAGTATCGGAAAGATAGAAGAATTTGAAATAGGCATGGATGATATTTCAGAATGGCTCAATATCCCGCAGAAAGTATACGGACGGGAGCCTGAAAAGATGGTCCTCATTAATGCTTATGACCGGATAGGACTTGGCCGCACTGAAATTGTTCTGGTGTGCGGGCATGCCGGGGTGGGTAAGACATCATTGATCCAGGATGTTTTCAGGCCCATCGTCCACCGGGGAGGTTTTTTTATTGAAGGTAAGTATGAGCAGTACAAGCGGGATTTCCCGTACAGCGGTATCATGCAGGCTTTCACCGGGTTGATGCGGCAGATTTTAACCGTGAGCAAGGAAAAGCTTTCATACTGGAGAGAGGAGCTTCTCGCCGCTTTCGGCGCCAATGGCCAGATCGTCATTGATGTTATCCCCGAGGTAGAACTGATAATTGGAAAACAAAAAGAGTTGCCCTCTCTCGGGACGACGGAGTCAAAAAACGTCTTTGATTTGGTTTTCAAGAATTTTTTCAAAACTTTTGCCCGCAAGGAACACCCCCTTGTGCTGTTTCTGGATGATCTGCAGTATGCGGACGTCGCATCCCTCAAGATGTTGGAGACTATTTTAATAGAGGCTGACAGTAAATATTTACTCTTTGTCGGTTCATACCGTGATGAGGACATTGATGACGAATACCCCCTGTCACTCACATTTAATAATTTTAAAAAAGAAGGCGTTCTTACGACCATGGTGCAGTTGAAGCAGCTCGGCGTGGAAGACGTAAACGCCATGGTATCTGACATGATTTCATGCGGCGTGGAAGATGCAATGGAACTGTCCAATTGCATAATGACAAAAACCGCCGGAAACCCTTTCTTTGTGATAGAGTTTATAAAAAAAATAGAGCGGGAGCATTTGCTCTGGTTCAATGACAGCGAGGGTGCGTGGGAATGGGACATTGAGATGATTCGGTCCTCTGGCTTTACGGATAATGTAATAGACCTCCTGGTCGAGAGGCTCAATAACCTGCCGGATGTGGTGAGGGATGTCCTGAGCCTGGCGGCATGCATCGGCAGCACGTTCAGTGTTGAAGATCTTTCGGAGATGAGAAAAAAGAGCTGCGATGAAATGCTTGAACCGCTGGCCGATGCGGTCAGTGAAGGATTTATCCTGCCCGTAAGGGATGTGCACCTGCTGAACGGAAGCCGTGAGCCGGAAGAGGCAACATTGTTCAGGTTCCATCATGATCGAATCCAGGAGGCCTCGTATTCTCTGATGTCGTCTGAAGATATTCAAAAAATCCACCTGTCCATAGGACGATCCCTGCGCGGCAGCGGGTGGTCCGATGAAGTGGAAGATAGGATATTTGAAATCGTAAACCACATGAGCAAGGGACGCAAGCTGATCCGGGATGAAAAGGAAAAAATTGAATTGGGCAGGCTGGCCCTGATCGCGGGAAGAAAGGCCAGGTCATCGTCCGCGTTCCAGCAGGCCTGCACGTTTTATGCGATCGGCATAGACAGCGTACCGGAGAACATCTGGGAAAAGGATTATGACTTCATTTTCGCAATGTACAAAGAATGGTCGGAGTGCGAATACCTGTCCGGCAGTCATCAGAAGGCCGAGGAACTCTTTGAATTCCTTTTAAGCAATTCGAAATCGGTTTATGAACAGGCAGAGGTCTACATCATACGTCTTGCACTGTACACGAATATCGGCAGGTTCAATGATGTGCTGTCCATGGGTATCGTCGCCTTGAAGCTGTTTGGCCTGGAACTTGCGATCAGCCCAGAAAAGCTGCCTCTCCTCATTGGCGAGGAGTTGAAGGAAGTGCAAAAGAACATGGGCGGGAGAAAAATCAGTGACCTGATCAATTTGCCAGATATCAAAGAAATTAATGAAATGTATAAAATGAGAATTCTCATCGAGATGTCCTCGGCGGTTTACTATATAAACCAGACCGTTCTCGCGTTGATGGCGCTTAAAATGGTAAACATATCACTGGTCTACGGCAATTCAAACGTATCTTCTTTCTCTTATTCAGTGTACGGCCTTTTGTTGTGCGGCAGACTGGGTAATTACGAAGCAGGGTATGAATTCGGCACCCTCGCGCTGAAGACCAATGAAAAGTACGGGAACATGAATCTGGACTGCAAGATAAACTTCATGTTTGCCTGCTTCATCAGCCACTGGAAGCGGCACATGAAAACAGATATAGAATTCATGGAAAAAGCATACACATCCGGCAGAACCTATGGGGACTTTAATTTTTCCAGTTATGCCGAATCCGTGATGATCCATTATAAAATTATGCTGGGAACATATCATCTCAGCACCATCCTGACTGAATGCGAGGAAAATATCGCTTTCCTGACCAGGGTTAAGAACTACGCCTGGTATGAACGGCAGATGATCTCCAAACATGTCATCCTGTGCCTCCAGGGATTGACCAACGATCCTGCTTCATTTTCATGTGATGAATTTGACGAGCAGGAGCATCTTCAGAAAATGCTGGATATGAATTTCGGATCCGGCTATAGTTACTATTATCTTAATAAGATGAGAATCTGCTACCAGTTCGGAAAACTGGATCAGGCGCTGGAGATGGCTGAAAAATCAGAAAAGGCCGTCCAGTACCTTGCCGGTTCCTTCATTTTGTGTGACCACTACCTGTATCAGGCATTGCTGATGGCGGCCAATTACCCGAATGCCACCGATGATGATAAGAAGAACCACATGGCCTTGATTGAAAGAAACAGCAAGATGTTTGAAAACTGGATGAACCACAGCCCGGAAAACTTTGAATGCCGTTATCTGCTGATCGGTGCCGAAACAGCCCGTGTATCCGGCCGGTATACTGACGCAATGGATTTATATGACCGGGCGATCATAAGCGCCGAGAAGAACGGGTTTCCCATAATAGCCGCACATGGGAACGAGCTGGCTGCGAAATTCTATATGGAATGGGGAAAACGGAAAATAATAGTACAGGCATACCTTGATGAGGCGCTCCGCCATTATCGGCACGGTGGGCATTACGGTAAGGTCAAGGATCTCGAAGCAGGCTATTCAACTCTCATGGTATCCCGGTATGATAGTGTAATGCCCGCATTTGAAAAGGGCGATGTTCATTCCGATTCTTCCGGAACCGGAACCACAAGTAGGCTTACGGAAATCGTCGATCTCCTGAGCATCATAAAGGCGTCACAGGCCATATCAGGGGAAATACTGCTTAATCGCCTCCTGGACAAACTGATTCGTATACTGATCGAAAATGCAGGAGCGCATATCGGATTCCTCGTTATAGAAGACCACAGCATGATAATCGTTGAAGCCAGGGCCGCCGAGCAGCAGGAGATACAGGTTGCCGTAAGGACCGGGGAAGGTAATTCCGCACATAATTATCCGCAATCCGTCATTAATTATGTGCGGAGGACCGGGGAGGACGTCGTGCTGAATGACGCAGCTTCCGGAAACCTTTTCGGTGCGGACCCGTATATAACCGATCACCGGCCGGAGTCGATTATCTGTATTCCTGTCACTGAGCAGGCGAAGGTCATCGGTATTTTATACCTCGAGAACAGGATACTGAAAAATGCCTTTACGCCTGAGCGGATTCAGGTTCTGAAACTTCTTTCATCACAGGCGGCCATATCAATTAAAAACTCCCTCAATTATGAAGAGATCAACCGGACGAAGGATGAGCTGCAGCAAAGCAAGGAAAAGCTCCAGGAGAGTTTTGAGGAGTACCGGAATCTTTTTGTTAATATCCAGGATATGTTTTACAGAACGGATGATGAAGGTAGAATGATACTGGTTTCCCCATCAGTAATGAAGGTGTTGGGATATACGACCGAAGAAGCTAAAGGCATAAGAGTAGTAGATCTGTACAGGTTCCCTGAACAGCGTAATAACTTTTTTAATCTCATAAATGAAAAGGGTTATGTTGAGGGTTTTGAAACTCAGCTAAAAAGAAAAGATGGCTCCATCATCTGGATTTCAGCGAATTCCCATTATCATCGGGATCGTGACGGAAAAAACATCGGGATCGAAGGAATGATACGGGATATTACTCCTCGAAAGAGGGCGGAGGAGATGTTGCTTGATGAAAAGGAGCGGCTGTCCGTCACTTTGAGAAGCATCGGCGACAGTGTTATCGCGGCCGATGCAAACGGAAGTGTTGTTTTAATCAATAAAATGGCCGAGAGTCTCACCGGGTGGAGCCAGGAGGAGGCCTTTGGCCGTCCACTGCGTGACATATTCTGCATCATGGATGAAAATTCCCGGGAACAATGCATGGAGGCCTTGGACAAGGTGTTCACCGGCGAAATAATCGATCTTGCAGAGAGGATTATCCTTTTGAGCCGCGATGGGAATGAAAAATCGATCGAGGTAAGCGCCGCGCCGATCCGTGATAAAGTCAGCATGATCGTCGGGGTCGTCATCGTATTCCGCGACATTACGGAACGAAAGAAACTGGAAGCGGAGGTGCTGAAGAACCAGAAGCTGGAATCAATCGGTATTTTTGCCGGCGGGATCGCCCATGACTTCAACAATATCCTCATGGGCATACTGGGGAGCATATCGCTGGCCAAGATGGACGTGAAACAGGATAAGCGGGTGATCACCAACCTCAATGAAGCTGAAAAGGCGTCTCTGCGGGCCCGGGAATTGACGCAGCAGCTTTTGACTTTTTCCAAGGGTGGGAGCCCCATTAAGAAAGTAATTTCCATTTCCGAGCTGCTTGTTCAATCCGTGCAGTTTGTCCTCAGCGGCTCCAATGTTAAAGGCGAATTTTCCATCCACCCGGACATCTGGCCTGTTGACGTTGATGAGAACCAGATTAACCAGGTTATAAATAACCTGGTGATCAATGCCATCCAGGCGATGCCCGGGGGCGGATCGATACATGTTTCAGCTCAGAACGTGCACAATAAAAATGATGAAATTATGCAGCTGCCAAAAGGGAAATACGTGAAGATCGTTTTCAGGGACGAGGGAGACGGCATCCCTGAAGAAAATCTGTCAAAAATATTCGACCCGTTCTTTACCACGAAGTCCA
The DNA here is from genome assembly GCA_041753395.1 of Spirochaetota bacterium. Taxonomy (GTDB): domain Bacteria; phylum Spirochaetota; class UBA4802; order UBA4802; family UBA5550; genus RBG-16-49-21. The sequence goes on along the minus strand of JBGSUQ010000029.1, from coordinate 185,672 downwards.
AGGGCAACGGACTGGGGCTTACAACATCATATGCAATAATAAAAAAACATGACGGGCACATAGATGTTCAATCGAAGAGAGGAGAGGGGACGACCTTTCTGATATATCTGCCCGCTTCAGGCAAAAAGATATCCGGGGGAAAAGTAAATATGGCAGATGGGGTTTTAAAGGGAAAAGGGACAATTCTCATCATGGACGATGAAGAGATGATTCTCACTATAGCAACACACATGCTCATGCGCCTCGGGTTTGAGGTTGTACAATCGGTCAATGGCACGCAGGCGATCGCACGATACAAAGAGGAAATGGACCGGGGCGCACCCCCCGTCGCGGTCATAATGGACCTTACGGTTCCGGGCGGCATGGGAGGAAAGGAAGCGATACATATTCTCAGGCAAATAGACCCCAATGTCTGCGCAATTGTTTCCAGCGGGTATTCAAATGATCCGGTGATGTCGAATTTTATAGAGAACGGGTTCATCGGTATTATCGTAAAGCCATATCGTATGGAGGAATTAAAAGAGGCTCTCAAAAAAGCCGGTGTGCTTTCGATTGATCCCTGAAAAGGCCCATGCCCGCCAAAAAAGATTGGACATAATTATTCACGGTTCTTATAATTTTACACAGTGTTGGCTGCCATTGCGGAGATGCACGGTGGAACTATATGATCTTGATATAACTAAGCTGTAAATAAAGAAGAAATAAAGGACAGCCTTATGAAACGAACCTATAACATGAAAAGCCTCCCCATGGTGCCGGACCCTACGGGTGACACAAAGAAATTTTCCTACGACATGAACGGCGTACGCGATCATGCCATGACCTTCAGTACTGCGAAATTTTTGCTCTGTCCCGCGTGGATACCTAATTTTTTCCTCGCCCTCATGGCAGTTGCCCTGGTCTTTGCTCTTGCGTACGGTCTCCTGGCTATCGGCATGAAGGTGGATATAAGCGGCGGCCTTGCCCGGAACATATTTATACTCTCGGCAGTGGCGCTCTTTTTCGTCCTATGGATAACCCTGGGGATCCCGGCCGTGTTCCGTAGGCTTAAACTGGACTTTATCAGCCAGGAGAGGGGGAAGGGACGCTGGAAGATTGTTGATGAAAGCGAATGGGACCATTTCTGCCGGATGCGTCAGCTCGAACAGGACAGACTTAAAAAAGAAGAAGAATTCAGGAAAGCAAAAGGGTAGGTAAGGGGGAGGCCGCGATGGGTTTTATCGTGCGTTACGTGAAGATTTTCTGGATATATTTCTGGGCTGTCACCATGACACTGATCCTTTTTATCCCGATGATCCTGGCCTCCCTGCTGAGCTCTACAGGAAACCTGGCTTTTCTGATGTCTAAGGTCTGGGCGCGTGTGATGCTGCTGATTTCCGGGGCTCGTGTCGAAATCAAGGGGAAAGAAAAGATAATAAAGGGTCAGGCATATGTCATCATTTCGAACCACCAGTCGGTCTTTGACATTCTGGCCATTGTCACGTCACTTGGCATTCAGTACCGCTGGACAATCAAGAAAGAAGTGCTGAAAATACCCTTCTTCGGCCATGCACTATACGCGTCGCGGAACATATTCATCGACCGGAGTAACACTGAGCGGGCCCGCGAAAGTATCCGCAAAGGCCTTGACCGCCTTCCCGCAGGGGTGAGTGTCATGTTCTTCGCCGAAGGCACCCGCTCCGCAGACGGGAAGCTCCGGGATTTCAAAAAGGGCGGTTTTGTCATCGCCCTTGAGCGCAACTATCCGATCCTCCCCGTAACCGTTAACGGCAGCAGGGACGTGCTCCCCAAGGGGAGCATAGTTTTCACCCCTGGCCGCATAACGGTGGTCATCGGCGATCCGATCGACACCAATGGCTACAGCCAGGATGCCATGGGGAAACTGATGGACAGGACCCGCGAGGTTATCCAGTCCAACCTGGTCCTGGATAAGAATTAAACCGGCAACTCCGTCCTCTTCGAAAAACTCCATTGTGTGGACAATTCAAGATCAATCTAAAATTGACATGACAAATGATGATGCGTATTGTCCGATGCCGGCTTGAAATAGAATTAATGACCCCCCTGTCCCCCTGAGGGGGCACGACGTAACAGTTTTCACTCTTGTCATCTTGGACATGGTGATAATTCGTATTCTGGATTTTTCTTGTCCCGGTGAAAACAGGAATCGTTGGAATGACAATGCATAACGGAATTGCATGATTATTTCGCGCCCCCTCAGTGGGTCGGGGGGATACTGACAATAACGGAGGAGCAATGCCTAAACTAGTTCTGATTCAGCCCCGGTTCGGCCACAGCGAAGTGGACCGGAACATCAAGACCGTGTATCCCCTGGGCCTGGGGTATCTCGCATCCAACGTGCCGCTCCACTGGGACGTTGAAATAATTGATGAACAGCTTGAAAAAATTGATTTCAACCTGAAGGCCGACATGGTGGGCCTCACCACGACCACCCTTACTGCCAACCGGGCATACGAGATCGCCGCAGAGTTCCGGAAGCGGGGCATCACGGTCATCATCGGCGGGGTGCACGCCTCCATGCTCCCGGATGAGGCGAAGCGGTTCTGCGACGCCGTGTGCATCGGTGACGGGGAACAGGCCATCGTCAGGATTCTTGCCGATTTTGAGAAGGGAAAGCTGAAGAAGAAGTATGAGGGCGAACTGGGCCCCCTGACCGGCCTGAAGCCGCCCCGGCGCGATCTATTCAAGCACGGGTACACCTTCATGCCGGTAAACACGAGCCGAGGGTGCCCATTTTCGTGCCATTTCTGCGTCATCAACGAATTCTATCATGGCAAGTACCGGAAGCGCGAGGTTGAAGACGTGATCCGGGAACTGCGGACGCTGCCGGGAAAGGGCTACGTAATCTTTTTCACTGACGGCAACATGGTCGGCTATTCGGCCAATGACGTCAAGCGCTTCAAGGAGCTGTGCCGGCGCATCATCGAGGAGAAGAAGGCCGGCCGCTTCCGCGCCCGGGCCTTCATGGGATACGCCTCGGTAAATGCCCTCGATGACGACGAACTTCTCGACCTGGCGTCGCAGGCGGGCTGCTGCGCGCTCTTTGTCGGATTTGAATCGATCAACCCGGCATCGCTGAAGGACATGAACAAGGTCATGAACCTCAAGTTCGGTGTGGAATCATACGGCAGGTTGATCGACAAGGCGCACCGGCGCAAGATTGCTGTAGTGGGCGAGCTCATAGTGGGCAACGATTCGGATGACATGGCCGTTCTGGAAGAGACCGGGAAATTTCTCGCCAGGACCAACCTTGATGTCCTGCGCCTGCAGCTGCTCCAACCGCTCCCCGGGACAAAATTGTATGATAAACTCGAGAAAGAAGGCCGGCTCTTTATCAAGAATTTCCCCGAGGACTGGAAGAAAGCCGAAAAGGATTTTATCATGGGCGTTAACTTTAAATTGAAAAACCTTACCGCCCATCAACTGCGCACCTGGACCATACGCACGGGGCTTGAATTCTACAGCCTGAAGAATGTCCTCAAACGCGCCTGGCGCTTTCTGAAGGATACCCGGGACCTGAAATGGACCCTTATACTGATGGTGCTTAATTATAAATCGAGAAAATCCTACGCCAATGTGAAGATTGACTAGTGTATTGTATACACTCTGATCTGCTTGCGGCATCGGGCCAGAGGTCATCATGGTATGAAATAAGCCAAATATTAATTTGACAAAAAAATCCGTCTCGCCGGTTATGTGTCTTTATAAAACAATAGTTGAGTTTAGGGCGTAAAGATTAATATTTTTTTCTTACTTGTGTCGATATAACCAGGAAAATCCGGGACAGTTTCAGATCGATCTGTAATTGGCAAGACATCCTTCCCGCTTGTTAATACTTTGCATCTGAGAGTGTTTAGTCCGGTATTTGTTTTATGGCATGATAAAACATCACTTGTTTCATCGCTGTGAACTCCACATACTATCAACTATTGCAAAATAGTAAAACGAAGATAATAGAAGGATAATACATGAAGAAAGTTCAGATTCTTCATGTATATTTCATTTTGTAAAATGCAAAAAATACAATCTGGGCGGGCTTAAAATAACTGCCAAGTCTGAGCCAACCATAATTCGGTTATGAATTTGAATACTGGTAGTGTGAGGGCCGGGCTATTCCCGGGACGACGCGCTGTGACGATATTCGTTGGGGAGTAATGGGTAATGATTAAGAATCAGGAGAAATTTCAGATGCCGACCACCATTGCAGGTTTTGATGGACATCTACGGCTGCCAATAAATGGCGGGGATCATCTCGTCCAGATTATCGATATCTCGGAATCGTCCCTGAGCATACTCATGGATGAACGTTTGAATTCGCTTGTGCCTGAAGCGGTACCCATAAACGATGTTGAGATATTCATGAACAACAAGCAGTGGGGCACCATTAATATCGTCATCAACGAAAAAATGCAGCTCAAGACACTGGAGGATGAAGTATTCCTCAATATAGCCGATGTCATTGATAAAAAGTCAGCGTACAAACTCTGGGAAATAATGTACCAGCATATGTCACCGCAGATGGGGGGATCGCAGGCCGGTCTGGACCGCGAGAATATCCCGCGGGTCCCCGGAAGGGGACTGTACACCGAAAAGGCCCGAGTCGAACGGATCGGTTATATACGCGAACAGACCGGTGCTGGCCTTGATGGGGTGGGGAGTACCTCCCTGGACGCGCAGAAGCTCACGGGCAATATCGAGGGTTACATCGGTTCTGTCGAGATCCCGGTAGGTATCGCCGGGCCACTCTGGATAAACGGGGCGAATGCCCGCGGTTACTATTATGCCCCTATGGCGACTACTGAGGGTGCCCTGGTAGCGTCGGCCACGCGCGGCGCCACGGCGATCAGCAAGAGCGGCGGCGTCACGGCCCATGTGCTGGGTCAGCGCATGATGCGCGTGCCACTCTTCGTTCTCGAAAACATCCACGCCGCGCTTTTCTTCGCTTCATGGGTGAAGGACCATTTTCTCGATATCAAAGAAGAGACCAAGAAGTACTCGCAGCATGCCGAGCTCAGGGAGATCGAAACCCTTGTCGTCGGCAAGTCGGTACATGTGCAGTTCATATACGAAACCGGGGACGCCTCGGGTCAGAACATGACCACCACCTGCACCTGGCACGCCAGTCTCTGGATCCTCAAGCAGATGGAGTTTTTCAAGAGCATACACGTTGAGAATTTCCTTATCGACGGAAACCTGTCCAACGACAAGAAAGTCAGCTATATGTCATACATTAAGGGACGTGGCATCCGCGTCATAGCCGAGACGTTTATTCCTACGGAAATTCTGCAGCAGGTGCTGAAGGTGAGTCCCTGGCAGGTGTATTCCTGCTACCAGGCCGGCGTGAGCGGCGCCATACAGTCGGGCGCGATCGGGCTGAATGTTAACATAGCTAATGTAATTGCCGCAATCTTCACCGCCACCGGTCAGGACATCGCCTGTGTTCATGAATCATCGATCGGCTACTACCACCTCGAGTACAACGACGAGGGGCTCTACGCCAGCATGACACTCCCGAGCCTGGTGATCGGCACTGTGGGCGGCGGGACCAACCTGCCGCAGCAGCGGGAATGCCTGGAAATGATCGACTGTTCCGGGCCGGACAGGGCCCACAGACTCGCCGAGATCATCGTGTCTTTCTGTCTTGCCCTGGACCTTTCCACCAGCTGCGCCATTGCCAGCGGACAGTTCGCCGGCGCCCATGAGCGCCTCGGAAGGAACCGCCCGGTGCGCTACATCACCGCCGACGACATTAACACGACCTTCATAAATAAGATCGTCCGCAGCACCCTGGGCGACGAGGATTTAGCGATTTCACGGCTGGAGCCACTCAACCATGAAAATATGGGGAGCAGCATCATCACCGAGCTGACGGCACAGAAGTCACGTAAGCTGCTGGGGCACTTTCCCTACCGGATGCATTACTTGGGGGAAAACCGTGAGGAAAAGAGCATTGATGTAATGATCAAGGTGAAACCCACGGACAGCGAAGTAATCCACATGATGAACAGCATCGCGACCCTTTCGGACGCCCGTCTCGGCGCCGAGCTCAAGAAGACCGAGGGAGGGACCGGCTTTAAAAACTGTCATATCCGCGAGATCGCCATCTTTGAAGAGACCGACCCGCGTTTTACAAGGTACATACCGGCCATTTACGGACTCTATCAAAACGATGCCCGTGAAGGGTATATTATCATCCAGGAGCTTTTAAACAACATGGTCCTGATGGATACCGCCGGCGACGTGTCGGGGTGGAAGAAGGAGCATGTCATCAAGGCCATCGAAGGTATTAGCGATATCCATTCAATATGGTACGGCCGCGAGGAAGAGCTGAAGCAAAAGAAGTGGATTGAGCCCTATCCGACCCTCGCCCGCATGCAGGAATACAACCGCCTCTGGGAACTCATGGCGGGGAACGCCTATAACGAATTCAAAGAATGGTTCAACGAGGCCGACTTCAATTGTCTGCAGAAGAAGATCCAGACACTCCCGGAATGGTGGGGCCGGATCGAATCCATGAGGAAAACCCTCATTCATAACGACTTCAGCCCGCGCAACATCTGTTTCAGGAGTACGCCGGAAGGCCTGCGCCTTTGCGCTTATGACTGGGAGCTGGCGACCATTCACCTACCGCAGCATGACGTCGCGGAATTGCTCGCCTTCGTGCTGCCGAATACCGCGACCATGGATGATATCAAGCCCATGGTAGAGTACCACCGGAGAAGACTGGAGATGGGCACGGGCATGTCGATCAACCCCGGCGACTGGTGGGAAGGTTTCCGCTGCGCCTGTTGGGATTTCCATGTTAACCGGCTCATGATGTACATCACGGCCCACACGGTGCGGCACTATGATTTTATCGAGCGGGTCTACGGTTCGCTCAAAAACATGATCACTATCATTAATGGCAGGTAAATTACATGCAAGCTGAATATATACTATCGCAAAGCGTCGCGTCGTCCCGTGGGGAGGATGTCCTGGGCGGCAAGGCCAGGAACATGGCGTGGCTCACGAGAAACGGCTTTCGGGTACCGGAGTGGTTCGTGGTGACCACTGGCGCCTTCGTGGAGCAGCTGCGCCATGACAACCTCGGCGCCTGGATTAGGGAAGAACTGTCGCAGGTCTCCCCTGATAACGATCGCGCCGGGGATGTCTCGCAGAAGATACGGGAGAGGATCGGCGCAATGCCGCTTTCACCTGCCATAGCCGATGAACTGAAGAAAAACCTCGGGGCCATTGAGGGAGGGGAGGAATCCTTTTTTGCGGTCCGCTCATCCGCTGTGGGGGAAGATGCCGCGGCAGCTTCCTTTGCCGGGCAGATGGATTCCTTCCTGTTTCAAAAGGGCTTTGAAGCTGTGGCAAAATCCATCATCGCCTGCTTCGCCAGCGCATTCACCGAACGCTCTGTCAGGTACCGCATGCATCACGGCATGGACCCGGCAGACGCGAAGATTGCGGTCATCATCCAGCGCATGATAAACTCCCGGGTCTCCGGTGTCTTTTTCACCGCCCACCCGGTGACGGGCAGCAGAAAGCACGGTCTCATTTCTGCCTGCCACGGACTCGGCGAAGGGGTGGTGTCAGGCAGCTGCACTACCGATGAATATACCGTTTCTCTGTATGAAGGGGACATCAGCCCTGTAATCAATGACAAGGATACGCAGATTCTTTTTGACGCGGACAGGGGAGCCGGCACCAGGGAGGTCCCGGTGCCCGGGTCACTTCGCGGCAGGAGCTGTCTTGGCGACGAAGAGGTGCGGGAGATCACGGAAACAGGGAGAACAATCGCCGAACGATGCCTTTTCCCTCAGGACATTGAGTGGGGTTATGACGGCACAACCCTGTACATACTGCAGACCAGGCCGATAACCTCGCTGCCGGCGCCGGCGAAGCCGGCGGGAGCGGCCATAGTATGGGACAATTCCAATATCCAGGAGAGCTACTGCGGTGTTACCACACCCCTCACGTTTTCCTTCGCCAACCGCGGCTATTCCGTCGTGTACGAGGAAACGGCGCGGCTCCTGGGCGTTTCACAAAAGCGCCTTGATGAGATGAAGCCGGTGTTCCAGAACATGCTGGGCCTGGTTAAGGGGCGGGTCTATTATAATATCAACAACTGGTACCGGGGGCTGCTTCTGCTCCCGTCATTTAAAACGAACAAGTCTGACCTTGAGCGGATGATGGGGCTCCAGGACCCGGTCGATTTCGTCGAGGACAAGCGCACGACCCTGAAAGAGAAACTCGTCCAGATACCGTCCCTGTTCAAGACGCTCCTGAAACTTCTTGCCGGGTTCAGGAAAATGGATACGCTTGTTGCGGAGTTCCGGGCTGGGGTCCGGAACGAGTACGATTCCGTGGACCGACAGCGGCTCCATACCCTGGAGATGGCGGAGCACATTGCCATTGCCGACCGGCTAAAGGCCCGGGTCATGTATAACTGGCAGACGCCTATCATTAATGATTTTTATGTCATGATGATGAACGGCCGGGTGCACCGCTGGCTCGAAAAGGCCGGCGTCGAGAACCCGGTGGTGCTCCAGAACAACCTGATGGCAGGGGAGGAGGGAATCGAGAGCACGGAGCCGACCAAGTTTATACTTCGGCTCTGCGATTATATAAGAACCAGGCCCGGCCTTGCCGGGCTGGTCAGGGATAACGATAACCACGTGCTCATGGACATGCTCCAGACCGCGGACCCGCACACCTACGAACGCTGCGCGGAGTATATCGAGCTCTACGGCGACCGCTGCATCGGCGAGCTCAAGCTCGAATCGGTCTCCCTCAGGCAGGATCCGTCATTCCTGTTCGCCATTATAAAGAATTATCTTTCCCGCGAAGACCTCTCGATAGAGACCCTGTCAAAGAACGAGCGCGAGTTCCGTGGCTCCGCCGAAGCCGAGGCTTTCGGAATGATACGAAAGAACCTGGGCCGCATGAAGATACGGAAATTCAAAAAGGACCTTGCCAAGCTGCGCCAGGCTGTGAAGAACCGCGAAAACATGCGCCTTATGCGCACCAGGATGTTCGGCCTGATGCGCGATGTCTATCTCGAAATCGGGAACCAGCTTGCCTTCTACGGCGTTATCGACGAACCGCGGGACATCTTCTACCTTACCGTGGAGGAGATTGAGGCCTATGTTGACGGCCGGTCGGTCCAGTCGATGTTCGGCCCCCTGGTGGCGTCGCGGAAGGTGGAGTACGCGTCCTACGAGAATGAGGAGCTGCCCCATCATTTTTCAACATACGGGCCGGTGTACCATCACAACCGGTACGAGTACAAGAGCACAAATGAGGTGCATGAAGACGCCGATGAGCTGAAGGGGATCGGTTGCTATCCGGGACGCGTCGAACAGAAGGTGAAGCTGATATTCTCGCCCAAGGACGAACTCAACCTTAACGGCCAGATACTCTGCACGGTGCGGACCGATCCGGGGTGGGCGCCGCTTTTTCCGACGGCCGGCGGCATTTTAGTGGAGCGTGGCTCAACCCTGTCCCACTCCGCCGTGGTTGCCCGGGAGCTGGGCATTCCGGCTATCGTAAACATACCGGGCCTCACGAAGATACTGACCGACGGCGAGCGCGTACGCATGGACGGCGCCACCGGCATCATCCAGCGCCTCGAGACCGGTGCTGTTAAAAAGACTGTAGCGTAGGGAGCCGACGGCCATGGAATGGAAAACGGACTTAAAGGTTCCTGAAGAATTTACCGGGGTGGCGCGGGCCGTTTACCACGATGATCCGCACTGGATACCGGAATTGCCCGCGGCGGTTGAGCGCGCCTTCGGCCCTCATAACAGGTATTTTGAAAAGAACTCCGCCTGGCTCGGTTGTGAAGCGGGAAAGGCGCGCCTGGCCGGCTTCTATAATCCAAATCTTCTAATCAATGACAAACACGTCGCCTTTTTCGGATACTGGGAGACCATGGATGACAGCGCCGCGAACTGGAAACTTTTCGGCGAATTCGAATCATGGGCACGGAGCAGGGGCGCTGATGTTGTGTATGGCCCCATCAACTTTACCACCTTCGGGTCCTATCGCATCCGCATGAACCGTTTCGAAGACGGATATTTTCCGGGAGAGCCGTACAATCCCCCTTATTATGAACGGCTGTTGGGGGAGCTCGGGTATTCCATCGCATACCGCTACTACACAAGGATGGGGAAGCTCGACACTGTATATCCGCCCCTGGACCAGTTCATGCTGCCGGTAGTGGAAAAAGCAGAGCAGGCAGGCATACAGTTCGTTCCCCTGACCCCGGAGTTCTGGAACGACAGCATCGAGCATTTGTTCGGGTATGTCGATATCGTTTTCTCCGGGAATTTTGCTTACACCCCGATTTCATACGAGGATTTCAAGGCTACCATGGGGACCTATTTTTCCCGGATCCTTTGCCCGCGCGCCTCAGTCCTTGCCCTTGATGCAGAAGACCAGATCGCCGGGTTTTTTGTCAATTTCCCCGATTACTCCGAGGTGTGCCGGCAGGGTGCCGATACTCCGGTCCTGGTTCATGAACTGAATTATGAAAAGCATTTTTCCCTGATAAAAGATCCGATGATCCTGGGTAAGACCGGCGGTGTGCACCCTAAATGGAGGAAACTGGGCCTCTTCACGGTCATGAGTTACCTGGGGATAAAGTGGTCGCTCCCCTATTACCGGCGCGCCGCTGCGGCAACGGCCCGGGAGGATAATTATTCCATGAAGGTAATGCGCATGGTATTTTCCAGACCGGAGGATATCGAGCATGAGTACGGTCTTTTCGCGAAAAGTCTCTGACAATAAGGCAATCAAGATATGAATAATAAAGCAAAAACCACCGGCAACATGGCCGAGCCCCTTTTTGATCTCGCTGCAAGAAATGCGAGCCGCATAGCCCTGTATATACCGCTGGAGTGGAGCGAAACCGCGGTCACGCGATATGAAACTGCAACCTACGGGGAGATGGCAAATAAGATCAAAGAATATCAGGGTGGGGTGAAACGGGCCGGGTTCAAGGCCGGGGACCGCATTATTATCATGGTCCCCCCGAGCGTCGATCTCTACTGCATCATTATCGCGCTGATCGCAATAGGAATTGTTCCGGTTCTCGTGGATGCCGGCATGGGACTGCGGAGGATGGTTTCCGCTTTCGACGAATCAGGGGCGCAGACCATCATCACCATTAAAAAGCTCTGCCGGCTCCGTTACCTCATACCCGGCCTGTGGAAATACCATTGTTACGCCGTTGACGGCAGCGGGATCGGGTTCCGGAATGCTTCGTACCTGCGGGATGACAGATGCGAAACAATAGAAATCGTCCCCTGCGGCAAAGAATCGCACGGCATCATCACCTTCACCTCCGGGAGCACCGGCAAGCCCAAAGGAGCGGACCGAACCCATTACGGCCTTTTAAAGCAGCACCAGGCTATCCGCAAAAGCTGGCCCGATAATCCGAAAGACATAGACATGACCTGCTTTCCGGTGGTGGTACTCCACAACCTGGCGTGCGGCATGACGAGCGTCCTCACCGCTGTGGACTTCGCTGCAGTGGGGAGCGTGAATCCCGCCCTGGTGGCGTCGCAGATCAGGGACCTCAAGCCGACGCGCCTGAGCGCGGCGCCGGCCTTCATGAGGAAGCTGGTGGATTACATGATAAAAGAAAAAATGTCCCAGACAGCTGTCCGGAGCGTCGGCATCGGCGGAGCGCCGGTGCCGAGGTCTCTCTGCCGGGACCTCGGGAAGGTCTTCCCGAAAGCGAACGTGAAGGTCATATACGGCTCTACGGAAGCCGAGCCGATCAGCAGTGTTCAGGTCGACGAGATACTCAAGTCTGAAGGGAAGGGCTTCCTGGTGGGGATGCCGTATCCTTTTATCACGGTAAAGATCGTCGACCTTCCAAAAGATCCGGATTCCATAACGGATAATGGACTCGACTCCTTTACCGTGCCGGTCTGGACTTCGGGCGAGATTGTGGTAAGCGGTGAGCATGTGCTGAAGGGCTATGTCGACAATCCGGAGGCGAACCGCGAAAACAAGATACCCCGCAGCGACGGATTAGTATGGCATCGCACCGGCGATACCGGATATTTCGATAAAAAGGGTCGGATATGGCTCACCGGGAGGATCAAGGATGCCGTCAGGCACCGGGGCAGCTTCATACAGCCCTACCTGATTGAACAGCTAATAGACGAGGTGGAGGGTGTCGGACGCTCGGCCCTGGTGTCTTCCGGCGAAGGCCATCCAGTGCTGGCGGTTGTCATAGACCGGTCGGCGGACCGCCTTGCGGTTCTGAATAAAGTGCACGAGACGATGATGGGGGCCGATTGCAACGATATCCTGGTGCGCGAGGTGGAGCGGATACCCGTGGACAGAAGGCACAACAGCAAGATAGACCGCATCGCACTGAAGAGGATGCTGGGGTGATAAGGAACGTCCCCCTCCCTTGATGGGAGGGGTTAGGGGAGGGTGATACTAATACTGAGATCACCCCCACCTCGGTCCTCCCCCATCAAGGGGGAGGAAGTCATTATTAAAAATATAAGCGAGTGAATTATGAAAAAGCGTTTTATCATCACATTAAACCCCGTTGATTGGCTGACTGTCAGCGGCATTGTCCTGTCTCTCTGCTCCGCGGCCCTGGTGCTGAAGGAGGAATTTTCTTTTGCCCTGAGTCTTCTCTTTATCGCCATGCTGGTGGACGCCCTGGACGGCGTTCTGGCGAGGAAGTTCAAGCTGGAGCGGGATTTCGGGCGCTACCTGGATGGCTTTGTCGATGTGTTCGACTACCTGGTGGTGCCGTCCCTATTCCTGTACCAGTGGGGTTTTAACACCTGGTACTATAGTCTGGTCCTCGTGGTTTTTATCATAGCCGGGGTCGTGCGCCTTTCAGTATTCAACGAAATCGGTAATGTCAAGGATGAAACAAGCGGGCTTTCCTACCTGGGCATGCCCGTGTTCTGGAGCGTCCTCTTCCTGGGGTTCATCTATATCATCGACTGGTTCTTACAATCCGGAACGATATTCCCCTATGTGGCAATTCTCTTTCTACTCTTCGCTTTTTTCATGGTCTACAACCGGAACTTTTACAAGTTTAAGAGCGTCATCGTGATGCTGACGATGATCCTCTGCATGGCGCTCCTCTTCGTTCTCGACGGCTTCGAGGTGATAAATCCCCGGGGCTGGAACGCCTGCATCGGCGATTTCGGCTGCCATCTTTTGTCGGGTTTCATGACCGGCATACCGGCCATCATCGGGGGATCGCTCCACATGCTGGCAGTGTCGAAGAACTGGATGTCGTTCCTGAAGATCCCGGTGAGCGAGAAGCTCTTCGGCTCGAACAAGACCATCCGCGGCTTCGTTTTAATGATGCTCTTCAGCGTTATCGGCGCCCTTATACTGCATGGAATAATCAAGCTCTGGTCTCCGGATAACCTGACGGTGGACATACTTGCCATGCCCTTCTGGCTTCTCGGCATTGTCCAGGGGTTCGGATACGCCCTTTTCGAACTACCCAATTCATTCATGAAGAGAAGGCTCGGCATACAGCCCGGGGAATCGCCGAAGCGCTTCAAGGTGCTCTTCGTTCTTATGGACCAGCTCGATTCTGGCATCGGCGTCGCCCTGGCGACCTGGATCGTATTTTCAATCCCGGTCCCCACGGCGGTAGCCATTGTCTTACTTTCGCCGATGGTGGCCCTGGCGGTGAAGCGGGTATTGTTTATTCTTAAGTGGAAGAAGGACTATAAGTAGATCCCCCCGCCCCCCAGAGGGGGCATGTGGAATTTTATTTTACAGATAAGAAACAGTTTGCTGTTAAAAAATAATTATTTTCTTATGAGAAATGAATTTCCTTCACGCCCCCTACGGGGGACGGGGGGAATAACAAAGGAATATCATGAACAACCTAAAAATACTGATACGCATAGCCTGGCGCAACATCTGGCGCAACCGGAGAAGGGCAGTTCTCACGCTCCTCACGGTCGTCATTGGCTGCGGCATGATCATATTCAACAACGCACTGTTCTACGGCGGCACCATGAAGATGGTCGATGATGCTGTTGCCCTGAACGCGGGCCATATTCAGGTCCACCAGAAAGGATACTGGAAGAATAAAAGCATCGATGAAGGGTTCCAGCCCGGAGCGAAACTTGCATCATTTCTGGAAGACCTCAAGAAGAAGGGCGAAATCACCTCGTACAGCTACCGGATACAGGCTGACGCGGTAATCGGCTTCAAGGATGTGACCTCGGTCGCGACGGTCCAGAGCATTGATCCCGTCAGGGACCGTGATATCATATCGGTCCACAAGAGGATCATCCCCGGCGGCAGGGAGCTGAACGGCAATGATACAAAAAGCATTCTTATCGGGGAGAGCATGGCGAGAAACCTCGGAGCATCGGTCGGGTCCGAGATTTCTATGATTTCCCGCGCTTTTGACGGGTCCATCGCCGCTGAAAAACTTATTATCGCCGGCATCATGCGGACCGGGAATCCGATCCTTGACCAGACCATGGTCCTGATGCCCTTCACCCAGGCAGTCGAGACCTTTGCCATGATGGATTTTGTCCACTCAGTGGTGATCAAATGCAGCGACGCCGGTGCGGCAAAGTCAATCGCCGGGAGAATAGAAAAGGCAATGAAAAGGGCCGATGTGGAAGTGCTCTGGTGGGAGGGTCTCATTCCTGAGATCATACAATTCGTCCGCATAGACCAGGGGGCAGGGTATATTTTTTCCTTCATTCTTTTCATTGTGGTGGCCTTTACGATACTGAACACGATCCAGATGTCTGTGTACGAACGGACCAGGGAGTTCGGGATCATGCTTTCAATCGGCACCAGCCCCCAGAACGTATTTACTATCGTGATGCTCGAGTCGGCGATGATCTCCGGGATCGGCGTTGCCGCCGGAACCGTTTTCGGCATAGTGGTGAGCCTCGTTGAGCGGGCGCACCCCTTTGACTATTCGCGGTTTTCCGCGGAGTTCGCCCAGTGGGGCGTGTACACCTGCGTGTTCCCGGCGGACCTGACGGTGCTGAACGTCGTCGTGTCAGCGCTGCTCTGCCTCGTCCTTGCCCTGACCTTTTCCCTTATACCGGCGCGGCGGGCTTCCTTGCTCAATCCGGTCGATGCGGCGCGGCATTTGTAGAAGGAATTGTTCCCCCTAAATACCCCAGGGGGGGCTTATAACCGGAAGGCTAAAAAAGCCCCCCTTCGGGGGGTTGGGGGGCATGCTCGTAATGAATTAAATTCAAATATGAGGATTTATAAATGAAAATATTTTTATTAATCTGCTGGAGGAACCTCTGGCGGCACAGGCGAAGGTCCCTGATCGTCATCTCTTCGGTTGCCATCGGCATCTTTGCGATGATGCTCTCCATGGGGATCCTGAACGGCGTGTACTATCAGGCCATCGACAACAACATCAACATCGCTCTCGGCCATGTCTCGATCCAGGCCAGGGGGTTCCGCGATTCCATGACCCTCCGCAACAGCTTTGTCCCCGATGACGTCCTTATCCGGGCGCTGGCCGTGCAGGAAGGCGGGACAAGGGGCTACGCGCCCCGTCTCAAAATGCAGGGTATGCTGAACTCGAGCGAGTCCTCCAAGGGGGTCATCATCGTCGGCGTTGATCCCGCCCGCGAGAAGAGCGTCTCCAATATCAGATCCTATGTATCCGGCCAGGACAGCGGGACCTTTCTCCCGGACGCTGAATCTAACCAGATCTGCATTTCCCGTGATGTTGCCGAAAAACTAGACGTGGTGCCCGGTGACAGCATCGTCGTCATGGTGCAGGATAAAAAGGACGAGATGGTGGGCGTGGGCATGACGGTGAGCGGCCTCTTTCAGACGCCGATTGACTCCATCAACCAGTTCACTGCTTTTGTTGGAATAAAGCGGCTCCAGGAAATGACCGGTGCCGGCGACAGTATATCGGAAATCAATATCGCCCTCAAGGACCGGAACCGGGTCGACGAAACGAAGGCCGCCATCGTCAGGGCGGTTCATGATACATCCCTTGCGGTGCTTACCTGGAAAGAAATGGCGCCGTATCTGGTTAACTCCATTATGGTCGTTGACGCCATGATGTACGTGAGCTTCGGCATCATCTTCATCACCATTATCTTTTCGATAGCCAATACTCTCATCATGGCCATCATGGAGCGTTTCCACGAAATCGGCGTTATGAAGGCCATCGGCACCAAGCCGTCATGGATATTCTCGATGATACTCTTCGAGTCGGTCAACCTGGGCATGATCGGCCTGGTGGCCGGTATTGTCTTCAGCTGGATTGTCATAGGGATACTTTCAAAGGTCGGCATCAACTTTTCCTTTCACTTCGAAGCGGTCCGGGCCTTCGGCAGCGGCGCCGTCATTTACCCCATTATGCGCTGGACCGACGTAATGGCGGGAGCGGTGATAGTGATGCTGACGACGGTGATGGCCGCCCTGTACCCTGCGCGCAAGGGCGCGCGGATCGAGCCGCTTGAAGCGATAACGTTCATATAGGAGATTATATAATGGGAATTATAACAGTATCAGATGTAGTGAAAAACTATGAAAATAACGGCCTGACCGTGTCAGCGGTGCAGGGGGTGACCCTGCAGATCAAACAGGGGGAATTCTCCGCCATTGCAGGACCGTCCGGGTCCGGAAAGACGACCCTCCTGAATATGATCGGCGGCCTTGACCGGCCGTCATCGGGAACCATCACGGTGGCCGGCATGGAGCTTTCCGGCATGTCTCCGAAAGACCTGGCGGATATGCGACTCAGGAAGATTGGCTTCGTATTCCAGGCCTATAACCTGATCCCGGTGCTGACGGCCAGGGAAAACGTTGAATATATCCTGCTTCTCCAGGGGATCGACCGCGAGGAGCGGGAAAAGCGTTCGATTGCGATATTGAACGAGGTTGGTCTCGGCAATGAGATAGACCGCCTTCCAAAAGAGATGTCCGGCGGCCAGCAGCAGCGGGTCGCCGTGGCCCGTGCTATCGTGTCTGAGCCGTCCATTGTGCTGGCCGACGAGCCCACGGCCAACCTGGACCAGAAAACCGGCGAGGCCCTGATCGACCTCATGCACCGGCTGAACCGGGAAAAGAAGATAACCTTCCTCTTTTCCACCCACGATAAGATGGTAATGGAGCGGGCGGAGCGCCTGATCCTCCTGACCGACGGGAAAATATCGCAGGACAAGGTGGAAAAACCTAAGGGCGGGAAGAAAACGAAAACTTCTGTTAACGCGGGGTTTAAACCCCGTGTTAACAGGAAACGATAGATTACTATACGAGGAGAAAACCATGTCACTGCTAAAAAAATATTACCTCTACACTAAGGAGCGTTTTCCTATACCGGCGACCTTACCCTATGCGGCGGCGCTCTATTACCTGTCGTATTTCTTCCCCGACGTGACCGAAAACTATATACCTTTGAACCTGGCGGAATCGATCATCGGCTGCCTGGTCTTTTTCATGGCCCTGTTCGAAATAAGGATACTGGATGAGCACAAGGACTACGCGAAAGACGTGATCGCCCATCCCGAACGGATGCTGAGCAAAAGCGACATTACCCTGGCAGATCTGCGGAAGCTCCTGTATGTGATGGTGGCGCTCCAGACTGCCATGGCCATTTACCTGGGGCCGGCTCCATTCTTTGTGTGGCTTGCCATACAGGCCTTTTCACTTCTCATGTTCAGGGAATTCTTTGTTCCTGAGTTTCTCAACAGGCACATGGGGCTCTACCTTGTGAGCCACCAGATATCAGTGCCCCTGGCGCTCCTCTTTGGTATCTCCCAGCGTGCAGACATCTGCAATCTGGCATCGGGGCAGCCGGTGCTGCTCACCCTGTTCCTGTTCGGCACCATGATGGTCACCGTCAACTTCGAGATAGCGCGCAAGACCTGGTCTCCCGACCGCGAGCACGAAAATGCGGATTCATACTCAAAGGTGTGGGGGATCAGCGGCGCTGTTATCGTAAACCAGATTGTCGCGGTGCTGGCCGGTGCGTCGTTCCTATATTTATATTTCAAGATGCCCCGTTCCATTGTCTATTCCCTGATAGTTTGCGCTGCCTACCTGCTGTTCCTTGCGTCGGAAATCATGTTCCTCATAAAGCGCGATAGCAAGACCTCGAAGATCATCGAGATGACAGGGGCCCTCTACTCCCTGGTCGTGCTGATAACATCAGCGGTATTTTTCTTCAACCTGGGTTGAAAGATCGAATTTGTGTAAAATATTGTTGAAAAAATAGAGGGGTTTTACAAACTCTGGGGCTTCAGCGGTCAATGCCGGGAAAGAGAGGCATGACCGCTTTCCCGGAGGTTTGTATGAAAAAGATCGTTCTCCTGATCGCCCTTGCCCTCCTTATGCCGGGTTACGGCGTCATGCACGGCCAGACGCCCGACTGCCAGAAAAAATGCCAGGATCAGAAAACCCAGTGCACAAACCACTGCATGGTCATGGCGGCGGATAACGCCGGCTGTGAAGAGCGGTGCGTGAAGGAAAGCGCCCGCTGCCTCGGTGCCTGCCAGAATGTCAAACCTGAAAACAATGGCTGCGTTGACGATGATTCTGATTACGAAGACAATGAAAATGATGAAGAAGAGGACGATTTTGACATCGATAATGATTTTGATAAAGACGACGATTTCAGTGACATGGATGATGATTTCTGCCAGTAGGATATAATGTATGACACGGAAAAGCATAAGATGGCCCTTTGTACTGTTAATTATAGTGGCGGCAGCCGCCATGTCCTATGTGAGCAAGTCGCGTCTCGTCATAGACATGGATATCACGAAGTCACTGCCGATAGGTGACCCTGTTATCGCGGACGCTGAATATGTCATGATGCATCACCCGGTCAAGGACCGGATCGTCATCGACCTGGGCAGCAACAAGGGTGATGCCGATACCCTCATCGCCGGGGCTTTTCTGATCGAAAGGAAGTTTGCGGAAAGCGGCCTCTTCAGAAGTATCGGCCTTGACGAGTATCAGTCTATTTTTCCGGAACTCATGTCCTATATCATGGCAAACCTGCCGGTTCTGTTTACTGCCCGGGAACTCGAGCAGAAGATCAAACCTCTTCTTGAACCGGAAAAAGTGCGGGAGAGCTTTGTCGAAAACTATCAGCAGCTTCTCAACCTCGAGGGGATAGGGCAGGGGAACATGATGGCAGCCGATCCCCTGGGCCTGAAGAACCTGGTGCTGGCGCGGATGGCCCACCTGGCGCCGTCGCGGAACGTCCAGATTGTGCAGGGACACCTGTTGTCTTCAGACGGAAAGCACCTTCTGATAACCGCTGAACCGAAAGGATCGGCCACGGATACGGCGGTGGCGCGAAAGATCGATGCGCTGATCAAAGCCTGTGCGGCCGAGCTTGAAAAAGAATACAAACCGCAGAAGACCGCTTTTACCATAACACCGGTCGGGGCATTCCGCGCGGCTCTCGACAACGAAGACACGGCGAGAAAAGACTCTGAGAAGGCTGTCATTTTCGCTACCATCGGCATAATTATCCTGCTCCTGGTGGGTTTTCCCCGGCCATTAATAGGCGTCCTGGCCCTGCTGCCATCGGTGCTGGGAACAATAGCGGCGATCTTCGTGTTTTCTATTGTCTGGCGTGAGATATCGATTCTGGCCATTGGGTTCGGCAGCACGATCATCTCCTTTACCGTGGATTATGGCATTGCGTACCTCCTGTTTCTCGACCGCCCCCATGTGACGAAGGGAATGGAGGCATCGAAGGAAGTCTGGGGGATCGGTCTCCTGTCGATGCTGACCACCGCAACAGGTTTCGTTTTTTTGTTCATTAGCGGCTTTTCCGCCCTGGCGCAGATCGGCTTCTTCGCGGCCCTGGGGGTCGTATTCACCTATATTTTTGTCCACACCCTGTTTCCGGTTGTTTTCCCCGTAATGCCGCCGGCGCGGCGTAAGGGTATTGTCCCGCTCCGGAAGTTTGTCGACCTGATTATGAGTTCGCGTTCACTCTACAAGGTCTATGCGGCAGTGGTCTTCTTCGCATTCATGCTATTTTTCGCCCGGCCCGACTTTAAAGTGGACCTTGCATCCATGAATACGGTGAGCAGCAGCACCCTGAAAGCCGAGGCCCTGGTGACCAAGACGTGGGGGAATGTACTCTCCAACCTGTACCTGATGACTGAAGCCGGGAGCGTCGATGAACTGCAGCGTTCAGGGGACCGTACCGCAGGGGATCTGAATAATGAAATGGAATCGGGCTCGCTGTCGGCGGCTTTTGTCCCATCAATGATTTTTCCCGGCAAAGACAGCATGCGGGACAATCTCGCTGCGTGGAAGGCCTTCTGGACGCCGGCCCGCATCGGGGCGCTTAAAAAAACGATGGCCGATGCATCCCGTGAAACCGGGTTCGCCCCCGGTGCCTTTGATTCATTTTTTAAAACAGTGGAGCGCAGGGATTTCAAGCCCCGCGGCATTCCGGAAAAATATTTTAACATGCTCGGGATCCATCCAATGGACGGGGGTAAGTCCTGGGCGCAGTTCTCGGTGTTAAAACCGGGGCCGTCATACCGGCCTGATGCTTTTTACTCGAGGGTGTCATCCGACAGGAGCACCAAGCTTTTTGATCCATCTTTCTTTGCGGACCGCCTCGGCGCCATCATACTGTCCAGCTTCATTAAAATGGCACTCATCGTTGGCGCAATAACCGCGGCGGTGGCCTTGCTCTATCTACTTGACCTGAAGCTGACCCTGATAGCACTGGCGCCGACCCTGTTCTCCCTTGTCTGCACCCTCGGCTCTTTGAGGCTCCTTGGCCAGCATCCCGGCATACCCGCTATCATCGTAGCGGTCATAGTTATCGGTATGGGCTCAGATTATGCTCTTTACCTGGTAAGGGCGCACCAGCGATACATGGATGAGACCCATCCGTCGGTGGGGCTGATACGGCTGACAATTACCCTTTCAGCGGCTTCAACCATGATCGGCTTCGGCGTCCTCAGTATTGCCGATCACGCGCTCCTGAGAAACGCCGGCATCACCCTGCTGCTGGGAATCGGATATTCCTTCACCGGCACAATCCTGATCGTGCCGCCGCTGCTGAGAAGGGTGCTCGTACCAGGCGCTCTCCCGGATGAGCGCTTTGAGGCGGGTTCGAAAAAACATATCGCGCGCGTTCTACGCCGTTACCGGAGCATGGAACCCTATCCGAGGCTCTTCGCTCGCTTCAAGATGAGGTTCGATCCCATGTTCTCGGAACTGCACCGCCAGCTGGAATCGCCGAAAACTATCATCGATATCGGGACCGGCTACGCAATCCCGGCGGTATGGCTGCTTGAGCTGTTTCCCGAAGCACGCCTCTACGGCATCGAGCCTGACGAGAAGAGGCGCATTGCCGCTTCCTGGGCATTGGGTGACCGTGGAATGGTAGTCCGGGGCAAAGCCCCGGATCTGCCTGAATTTCCCGGCCGGGCCGATGCCGTCATTGCCATAGACATGATACACTACCTGAGCGACAGTGAGCTGGAACTGCTTCTCGATCGTGTCAGAAAGAGGATATCGCCGAAAGGGGTCCTCGTTATAAGGGGGACCATCCCGGAAAGGAAACGGACCCTCCTCAGGCTGATCGAGATGCTATGGATCAGATTGAAGGGCATGCCGATGCACTACCGCGCAGCGGATAAACTGGTCCACATCATGGAGGGGCAGGGTTACTCGGTTATCGTCATGGACTCGTCAAAGAAAAGCCGCGAGGAGAAATGGTTTCTGGGGAGACTTAAGAAGGGCGTACCGGGTAAAGGGAAAAAGAAATAATACTGTCTATCATTTGCCCGGTCCCGGCTGGCTTACCCCTTGCTGAACAATATGGAATATTTCGTGCCGCCTTCCCTGTCAATGCTGATGGTGCCCTGTATCTGGTCGGCCAGCAGATAAATGAGGGACAGACCGAGGGTTTTTTTGTCCGTCGGGTCGACATCTTCCGGAAGGCCAATGCCATTGTCGCTGACAATGAGCTCGATGACTTTACTGTCGCGTTCATGAAAGGTTATATTAATCGTTTTCTGCCCGTTGAACGAGTGAGGGAAGGCATATTTAAAGCTGTTCGATAGCATTTCGTTGAGCATCAGGCCGCACGGTATGGCCGTGACGATATCCAGCTCGATGTGATCAGTATCGTATTCAACCGTGCAGTTGCTGCTGTAGAGCTGGTAGGTGTTCTGGAGGTCGCTTGTTATTAACATGATGTATTCGGCGAAATCGATATGTGCGAAGTCCCCCGTCTGGTACAGCCGCTCGTGGATAAGTGACATCGCCCTGATCCTGGTGTTTAAATCCTCGTTGAGCATTTTCATCACTGAATCGGCTATGTTGTCTGCCTGCAGCTCGATAAGGCTGCTGATTATTTGAAGATTGTTCTTCACCCGGTGGTGTATTTCCATGAGGAGAATCTCTTTCTCGCGGAGCGATAACTGCAGGTTGTCGAATACCGCTTTCCGGGATGTGATGTCGCGGCATATGGAGAGTACGCGGCTTCCCTCCTTGCTGTCAATGACCGTGGCATTGACCTCGACGGGGACCACCGTGCCATCCGGCTGGATGTAGCCAATTTCAAGGTCCCTGATGAAGCCCTGGCGCAGGCATGATTCCACGGCCCGGACATTCTTTTCACTGTCGGCCGGGGAGGTCCATTCGACGACGCAGTGATGGATAATGTCATCAAGGGTCAGATGGCCGGTCAGGCGGACATACTCGGCATTGGCGTCAAGAACCCTCCCCTGTTCATCGAGAATAACATAGCCCGTATTTGTCGTTTCAATCAGCGCCCTGTATTTGTCCTCTGCTTCCCTTGTTGCTTCGATGGCTTCTTTTCGCTCCTGCCGCATGACATTGATCTTGTCCGCGATGCCCAGTGACAGGAGGATTACAACCAGGGATGAACCGATCTGGTACCCCCAGTTACTCAGGAAACCCTCGTGGATTATGCCGAATGAATGAAGCATGATCATGATAACGCCGGCCATGAAGCAGATCCAGGCAGTCATGAAGAAGAGGGCCTGTCTCGAACCCTTGAAAAGCAGATACACGACATTGCTTATTACAACCAGGGATATTAAGGCGGCACTGGCCGTCGATAGCTGTGTCGTCAGGGAATATCTGACAATAAATGCTGAAACAAGAACCATGGCTTCGATGATTATGAAAATCAGATACAGGCGGTCATAGCGGGGAGTGGCGGTCCGGGTGCCGAGGAAACTTCGGGTAAATTGGATGGCAAAGATAGCCGCAATAGCTGTGAAAAAGGGATGGGCGATATTACCCCATGACGGATGGTTTGGCCAGAGATATTGAAACGCCAGGCCGTTATGGCACATTGAGAAAAGAGCAACGTTAATGGTGAATAGCGACAGATACAGGTAGCTCATCTCGCGCACGGAAATGAAGATGAAGAGATTGTAGATGAATAGGGATAACATGATGCCGTAGAACATCCATATCACGATGGATTCAT
Organism: Spirochaetota bacterium; assembly: GCA_041753395.1. GTDB lineage: Bacteria > Spirochaetota > UBA4802 > UBA4802 > UBA5550 > RBG-16-49-21. The sequence continues at coordinate 162,199 of JBGSUQ010000029.1, read as the reverse complement.
TTTCGTTTTTTTCACGCAGGGTGTCCCGGCCCCATGCCGTAAAGGAGATATTTAGCGAGCCGCTGCTGGCCAGGCGTATGTAGCATGCCGATTCTCCCGGCGGAGAGTAGACTGGAAAAATGAAGGTGCGGGTGTTTTCAGGCCGTGTGTTGAAGGGCCTCCGGTCTCCGGCGCATACGGATTTATAGCCGGTATCTTGAGGTTCATAAAAACAAATATCGTCAAGGAGCGGGTATTCGCATTCGAGGGTCCATGTGCAGGCGCGTCCCGTTTTATTGATAGTAATTACCCGCAGCCAGATGGCGGCGTTTGAATATCCGAAGCTATAGTCTTCTTTCGGCAGGGGCCGGAATCTATTCTTGTACACTGCAGACGATAGTTCCTCGATGGTGGCTTTTCCGGCAGTGTCTATGAAGTAATCAAGAAAAGCGCCCATTTTTTGCTTTGTCAGAGAGTTGCTGACCTGGAGGGGCCGGGAGAAGAGGTGAGTTGGAGAGATGAGACAAAAGCATATAAGAACAAGGATAAGAAAGAAGCCCGGGGAAATTATTTTTCGTGAAGGATAGGCATGATTAATGCTTGCCGGCAATTCTGCCCCACTTTTCCTTCTATCTCCCGGGAAGAGCATACGTACGCCTCCGTACATGAATAAATTCATGCATCACATCATGATACCATGATACAGAAAGCATCCCCCCGGATACCAGCATATCCCCTGCGTGTGGTGCTCTTATAACCTGTCCGGTTCTTGAAGTCAAGGGTTTTACAGGCAGGTTGATCAACTGCCTGTAAAAGTCGGTTTCCGTTTTTCCAGGAAGGATCTGACCGCCTCGGCATGGTCCATTGTCCTGGAGGCCGCGAACTGGTAGCTGACGCCGACATCGGTCGAAAGCTCCAGCGGCTGGCCGCCGATCTGGTTCATGGCCTTCTTGATGATGCCGACTGCCGCGGGGCCCCGTGCGAGCCTCCGGGCCAGCTTCTCGGATTCCGGCAGGAGCTGATCAACGGGAACTACCTTTTCGACCAGCCCGATGCGGTATGCCTCCTGAGCGTTTATCAGCTCGCCGGTGTAGCAGAGGTAACGGGCCATGCCGGGGCCCACTATCTTCGGCAGCAGGCACATGCCGATCTCCGGGACAAGTCCCATACGCACGAAAAACTCTCCCAGCTGGGCCGTGTCAGTGGCGATACGGAAGTCGCAGAGGAGGGTCATCTCGAAGCCCGCTCCCAGGGCGAAGCCCTTGATGGCGGCTATGGTGACCTTTTCGAGGTTGTAGAGGTCCATGTAGAGCTCGACCAGCGGATCGAAGTACTCCTTGAATTCTTTCAGGCTGAGGTTTTTCAGGGGGTCGATGTCCAGGGCGACATCGCCGCCTGCGGAGAAATGGTCCCCGGCGCCGGTGAAGATGAGTGCCCGTATCGTTTTATCTTTCTTGGCATCTATCCATGCTTTCTGCAGCCCTTCAAACAGGTCGGGGCTGAAGGCATTCAGCTTGTCAGGCCTGTTGAAGGTCAGAATCGCGTAATTTTCCTTTACTGTTACGAAGCAGCTTCCATATTCCCTTTTTTCTTCTGCCATGTGTGGTCTCCTGACGGAGTAATTCCTCCCCCTTGATGGGGGAGGTTAGGTGGGGGTGATGCTATATCTTTTCACCCTTCCCGGCCCCTCCCGTCAAGGGAGGGGGAATACTTCTAGACCCTCTCGAAAATAGTCGCCGGCGCCTGGCCGCCGCCAGTGCATAGTGTGACCAGGCCGTATTTCGCATTGCGCCGGATCAGCTCATGGATAACCGTGACAGTGAGGCGGCACCCGCTGTTGCCGACCGGATGGCCCAGTGCCAGGGCTCCGCCGTTGACGTTCAGCCTGTTCATGTCCGCCTTGAGTTCCTTTGCCCAGGCTAGCGGTATCGGCGCGAAGGCCTCATTGACTTCGAAGAGGTCGATATCGGAAATCTCCAGTCCGGCTTTGGCAAGGACTTTCGGGGTCACCGTGATGGGGCCGGTAAGCATCAGCTTCGGATCGGATCCGATCACGGCATTGGCCACTACGCGGGCCAAGGGAGTGGCCTTGAGCTCCTTCACTTTTTCGCCGGACATGAGCATCACTGCGGACGCTCCATCGGTGACTGTGCTGGAAAGACCCGCCGTCATCCAGTCGGTCCCGGGGAGGACCTTGAGCGAATCAAGGCCTTCCCGGCTGACGCCGGCGCGGACCGGTTCATCGGCATCGCAGAGAAAAGATTTGCCGTCCTTATCGAGGCCCTTGGTGGGGAGTATCTCTTTCTTGAAGTATCCCTCTTTCTTGGCCCTGAGGGCATTTTCGTGGCTTGCAATGGCGAAGTCCTGACATTCTTCCTTGGTGATCTTCCACTGGTTCGCAATGGCCTGGGCGGATCCCATCTGGTTCGGTATGCCGTACTTTTCCATGTAACCTTTGCTGATGGGATGGCCGGCGTTCTGACCGTTTGACAGGGTGCAGTTCAGGTCGGAGGCGATGCCGTATTTCGACATGACCTCACAGCCGGAGGCAATGACCGTGTCCATATAACCCGAGGCTATCATGCCGGATGCAAGCTGAATCGCGGAGAGGCTGCTCCCGCACTGGCGGTTCACGCTGATGCCGCCGATCGTTACCGGCAGGTTTGATTCGAGCACTGCCATGCGGGCGAGGTTGAATCCCTGTTCACCAATCTGGTATACGCAGCCCGTAATCACATCGTCTATCTGGCTGACATCAATTCCGGCGCGGCTAACCGCTTCATTGAGAACCATGGACAGTAATTGCGGGGCGGAGTATTCGCGCAGGTATCCTTTTTGCTTGCCAACCGGTGTTCTGACTGCACTTACAATATAAACATCTTTCATGATTGCACCTCCCTATGGATGATCTTATTTGACATATTGTAATACAATAAGTCAAATAAAAAATTCTGCCGCTGTATAAATAATTATCATCTGCGTGATACCTCCTAGAAAGGAACAGACTCTCGAAATTGTTAAAAAAATTTGATTTTAATAAGGATTTGTATTATACTTCTCAATTAATAGGTGTCTGTAGTACAGACACCGTGATCATTGGCGGTCTGGTTATATAAAACAAATAAGGAGAAGTTATTTCCGGAATATGTCTCATTTGCGCTTGACATATTTTTGGCTTGATATACAATGCGGCGCAAGAATTTGATTGTGTCCAGTTCCCTTATGGATGCAACAGCAGTTTCCGCTTTTGGTCCGATAGCGGATTGTAATACGGGGGGAATTACAGATGGACGGCTCAGTGCCTGACGATTGTGACCAATGTTACCAACGATTTAATTCGATCTTACCACGTCGAACCTGTCGCATTCTTTGTCTGAAATCACAAAACAGAAAAATAACACGCTGCGTGATCGTGTCTTCACGCGTGCGCATGATATAAACGGGGGGGAAGTATGTCTAATTATTGTCTCGAATGCTCTAAACAGGGATTGGATTGCTGCAGGGAGTCTCATGCGAAGTTTTTGACTCTGAAAGATGCACAGCGTATCGCCGATTTTCTGGGAAAGGAGATAGATTCTTTCGCACTCTACGGCGGGCTGAATGAAAAGGATAAGGAAGAATACATTTATATCCACAAGCACCAGAGTTATTACTATGATCTGACGTTGCGGGATGGAAACCTGCTTCAGCTCAGGGAAAAGAGCGACGGATCATGCTTTTTCCAGGCCGAGGATGGACAGTGCCGGATATACACGGTGCGACCGCTGATATGCCGCACCTATCCCTTCTGGCTGTCCGACAAAGGCGAGGTGATCTTCGACGGCTGCAGCTCAGATTGCCGGATCGTGTGTGCCATTACCGGCAATGAAGATCTGGAGGATGTCACCAAGCTGGAGGACCGTGACGGGAGTAGCCGCTCCAGGGCGCTGACCTATATCGGGCAGAGCCGTGAGTCCATGAAAACGGTGCTGGTGCAGATGATGAACGAGATCGAGGATTACAAGTCGCATATCGATTCCTTCGTGAGGGATAACGGCGTTCCGGTTTTTTGATGACTTAAGGAGGTCACCGGTAATGCCATTGCGTACTTCGCCATGATGACGGAGTACGCATATATCGGCTACAGTGATACCGCTGCGGCCAACTATGTGGTTCTCCCCGCCGTTCTGGCAGCTCCCTGTCTCCTTTTTCATTGTTATTTCCCTTGACATGGGATTATCACTGTTCTAACCTTCTATTGATCATCGGTAAATAACCTCATGTCATGGCCCTATAACATTTATTTTCTCACCAATGTCATCGCATTTGCTGTCATGGCGGCGGTTGCAGCCTATTCATTGAAAAACCGTTCTGTTGCAGGAGCGAAATCGTTCCTCGTCCTTGCCCTTCTGTTGGCGTGGGGGATTCTTGCGGATGGGCTGGCGATGATCAGTTACAGCGAGGCAATGGCCCGTATCTGGTTTTCCATGCGGTTTGTCACCCTGGCCGGGGTGCCTCCGGTATGGCTATTGTTCACCCTTCATTATACCGGCCGCGACAATCGTCTTACGCCGGCCCGGTACGTGATGCTCTTCACAGTTCCGGTCCTTACCCAGGCCGTGCTCTGGACAAACGGGCTTCATGGCCTGTGGGTCGCCCATGATGTCGGGTTCCTCCGGGAAGGGCACTTCATGATTGCGGATATCAGCGCCCGGGTTCCGGGGCCATGGTTCATGGTCCATACCATGTTCGGATATCTCTGTCTAATCTTCGGCATAGCCCTCATCTTCCAGTGGTCATACCACATGATGCGTATCTACCGGGCACAGGCCATGGCCCTCTGGATCGGCATGATCATCATGACGGTCGGTTCGGCAATTCCAACATTCAAATTTATCCCTGGGCTCAAGGTGAATCCGGTCATACAGAGTCTTGTCGTGAGCTCGCTTCTCTTCGCCTGGGCGACCTTTCGCTACCGCTTCCTGGACATCGTGCCCGTCGCCCGGGACAAGCTGATCGACAGCATGGACGACTGCATGATCGTCATTGATCAGCAGAACAGGATCGTGGACATCAACCCTCCGATGCAGAATCTCCTGGGTGAAGCGTTTTCTGAAAAATTGCTGGCAAAACCTGCAAACATGATCGGGCAGCCAGTCGATTCGCTGCTGGCGCCGTGGCGTGATTTTATAGGGAAGCTTTTATCCATATCCAGCATTCAGGAAGAGCTGACTCTGGACATAAACGGTTCCGAGCGTTTTTTTGACCTGAGGATTTCACCGCTCATTAACAGAAACAACCAGCAGAGCGGCAGGGTGATCGTGCTGCGGAACATCACCGGGAGGAAGCGCGTCGAAAAGGAACACGCCCTCAGCGAAGCTCGCCTTGACGCCCTGTACAAGCTGAGCCAGACCGAATTTCCCACGGAAAAGGAGACCATCGACTACGCCCTTGAAGAAGCGGTGCGCCTTACCGGGAGCCAATACGGGTATTTCCACCTGGTGAAGGATGACCAGGAGAGCCTTGAGCTGGTAACCTGGTCCGGTGAAGTGATGAAATCATGCACGACCGTGACTGACCGGCATTACCCCCTGAGCATGGCCGGGGTCTGGGCTGATTGCGCCCGGACAAAGCAACCGGCCCTCCATAACGACTATCAGAACCTGCCGGAGCGCAAGGGATACCCGGAAGGGCATTCCCCTATCGTGCGCCACGTGAGCGTTCCCATCGTACACAAGAACAGGGTCGAGGCCATTTCCGGCGTTGCCAACAAGGAGACGCTCTATAATGATTCTGACGTCCGCCAGCTCCAGCTCTTCATGGATGGGGTGTGGAAAATCATCGAGAGAAAACGGGCCCAGGAAGAGCTGGCGTTGGCCCTGAAAGAAAAAGAGGATCTGCTCAGGGATCTCATGATCAGCGAGAGGATGTTGAAGGAACGGAATGAGAAAATGGAGGAGGACCTCAAGATAGCCCAGGCCGCCCAAAAGGGTATCATGAAGTCCGACAGCCCCGTCTGCAGCAGGATTGCAGTAGACTTCAGGTATAAGCCCCTTGACCGGGTAGGCGGAGATTATTTTTCTTTTTTCACATCGCCTGATGACACCATGGGTTTATTCATCGGCGACGTTGCGGGGCACGGCATCGCAGCGGCCCTTTTTACGGCACTCCTCAAGGCATCCACCAGCCGCGCCTTCAGGAAACATGGCGGTACACCGTCGCTCTTCATGAAAAACCTCAATAAAGAATTGCTGGATTACATGACAACGTATTTTGTGACAGGCATCTACGGCATCTGGACTCCATGCAGTAGCGAAGAATACGTCACGTTCAATTTTACGGTGGGTGCGCATCCCTTCCCGGTCATACGTTCCCGCAACGGCGACTTCAGGTTTTCCGGCGTATCCAATGACATTATCGGGCTCACTAACGACGTGAGCTATATCGACAACGTGGAAACCTTGGCGCCGGGGGACCGGGTATTTCTTTACACCGACGGGGTGCCGGAAACGATAAATCCCAGGAGGGAGACAATCGGATTCGGTGAAGAACTGATCAATGTCTTCAGGGAAGCTGACCGGCCGGCTCTGTCCGATACCCTGGATGCCATTTTCGAAATCCTCGCGCGGTACCGGGAGGGTGACCCGATTCATGACGACATCACCGTTATCGCCATTGAAGTGATCTAGCCGCTGCCTTGCGGCAGCATGTTACAACGTTTTTTACAATGAAAACAGCATCGACCGGCTCAATGAGACCGCTGGTTCCCCCTGTGGCTTCAATCCCGCATCTTCGGCCATGCGCGCTATTTCGCTGTATTTATTTCTGGTGACATGAAGTTTCGGCTCGACCAGAAGATAGCGCGACCCCTTTTTCATGGTGGAGGCAATCTGTTTAAAAAACAGGCCCGTGTCACGCACTTCGTGGACCATCCAGAAGGTCAGGATGAAGTCGGCCTTGTCGCGGACCATGATGTCGTCGGGCATGCACTGGATTTCCTTTATGCGGTCGCGCAGACCGAGCCGATCCGCCCTGGCCAGCATCCTGTCGAGCATCTTCCTCTGCAGATCGACCGCAATAACCGTGCCCGTTTCACCCGCCATTTGCGCCATCGGAATTGTGAAATAGCCGGGACCGCATCCAATGTCCATGACAGTTGATCCGGGCCTGATGAAATCATGGAGAATAGCGACCGGATCATGAAACCTTTTCCTCAGGAAGTTATCAAGTGTAAATGAAAACCAGGATGGGCAAGTGTGCCGGTTCATGGCGTCCCCCTTTGTTAAGTTATAACCATTAAATTGAATGAATGACCAAAAAATTGATGGACAATCCAATAAACCATGATCATTTAAAAAAGAAAATATTGAACAAATTGCCGGAAAAAGAGATTCTCATATGGATAACAGCCTAATTGTTCTTGACCGTGATAAGACATTTGATGCCATGCTCACAGAATATGTACGTACAACCTGTTTGCCCGGGTACCTGTTGCAGGGCAGGGTAGAAACATGCCATAAATAGCGCAGAATAGCAAGAAAAAAATCAGGGGGATATCAATGAAGTCTTTCACCAATAAAAATGTTCTTCTCACCGGCGCGGCGACCGGGATCGGGAGGCTGATGGCTCTTATGATGGCCGAAGAAAAAGCAAACCTCGCCCTGATCGATGTCAACATGCAGAAGCTGGAGGAGACAAGAAAAGAGTGCGTCGCAAAGGGCTCCGTTGCCAGGGCGTACAAGTGTGACATATCGAGTAAAACGGATATCGAGGCCATGGTGAAGAAGGCGACAAAGGATTTCGGCCATGTCGACATCCTTATCAATAACGCCGGCATCGTGTCAGGGAAATTCATCCATGAATACGATTACGATGATATCCAGAGGACCATGACGGTGAACTATGTCGGCGGCGCCTACCTGACACGTCTCATTCTGCCCGATATGATGAAACGTAACGATGGCCACATAGCATTTGTAGCGTCGGCCATGGGACTTACCGGCGTTCCAAGGATGGGAGCGTACGTGGCGTCAAAGCACGCCATCGTCGGCTACGTCGACACCATGAGGATGGAGCTGAACAAGTACGGCTGCAAGGGGGTCAAGACCCTCTGCGTGTGCCCGTCCGGGATCGACACCGGCATGTTCCCCGGCTACAAGGCGCCGCTCCTGTCGCCGATCCTAAAGCCTGAAGAAGTAGCCCGGAGGACGCTGAAATCTATAAAAAGTGAATGGACCTACCTGAAGCTGCCCTTCATCGTGAAGCTCATACCGTCCATGAAGCTATTCCCGGCTCGCGTCCAGGACATCATGGCCAGGGCCACAGGTCTCCTGGGCAGCATGGACCACTTCAAGGAAAAGAAGAAGTAAGATGGTCCTCGCAGAGACGCGGAGACGCAGAGTAGACGCAGGGTTTTTTATAAGCTAACAAACTTGAAAGATATTACGCCTGTTTTTTGTTGAAGCAGTTTTTAAGAGTAGTTGTTTATTAGAGATAAATCACTAATCTTTATACTTGAATATACTATTCTCGCATAGACGCAAAGATGCAGAAAACATGGAGGTTATTATTATTCTCTGCGTCTCCGCGCCTCTGCGAGAGATCTTCCTTTTTTTATCGTGACATCCCGCCAACACCGACAGCCAGTTCGGTGCCGGGCGCGCGTCCCATCACTATTTCCACAACTCCCGGTATGCCATCCTCATGCTTCATCTCCTTTCCCAGTGCCTTTGCGTTTTGTGCAAAATTGCTGTTAGTTGAAAGCTCCCGGAGGGCTTCCGCCAGCTTATTTACCGTGATCCGTTTGGGAGGCACCGGCATGGGACCGAGACCCAGGCTATATATCCGGTGGCCCCAGTAGAATTGGTCCGCTATCTGTGGCATGATGAACTGCGGCACGCCGGCCCGCGCGGCCGTGTGCGTGGTGCCGCACCCGCCGTGGTGGGCAACACCGGCGCAGAAGGGGAATAGTGTGGCGTGATTCGTGTCGCCCACCGGGAATATCTCAGGGGGAAGCTCTGTGCCGCCCAGGCCGGTCCATCCAGTGCCAATGACGGCGCGGCAACCGGAAATATTCACAGCCTCAAGTATGATGCGGGTAAAGGCGTCGGAATTATCCAGGCTGACGCTGCCGAAGCCGAGGTAAACAGGCGGGGGGCCATCCTCCAGGAAGCGGACCAGGTCCGGCCCGAGGCTGCCGTCAATGTCTCCATAGCAGTATCCGGTGTAACTGAAGTCATACTTTCCGTACCAGGTGCGGCAGGGAGGGGCCAGGATAGGGTTGAGTGTCAGCACCGTATGGCTGCGGCCGGTGAAATAATCGTTAACGCTGCCCATATCAGACATGCCCAGCTTTCTGCGTACACTGTTGAGATGCTTCCTGAACATGAGTCCCGTGATGACGTTGACGGCGTTCCAGAGACCCTTGTTGGCGATGCCGGGGAGCCTCTGCCATGGGATCAGCGGCGGCGGCTGGTACCCGGGAAACACCGGCGTGTAGGCGATCCGGTAATGGGGAATGTCCCGGTATTCGGCGACGGTGGGGATAATTGGCTCGTTGACGCTGGTTATCAGAAGATCGGCATCAGCGGTTTCACGCATCAGGTGCTCGATCTGTCCGTCGATGGAGCGGGAGAACCAGTCTATGGCAGTGCGGATTGCGCCAAGGCCGCTCCCCAGTTGCTGCATGACCTGGGCGCTGTCCTCGGAATATAATACCGGCTTGAGACCTTTGCTCCGCGCACGCGATTCGAACATCTCGGGCACGCAGATTGAAACCGTGCACCCGGCCCGCTTCAGGGCCGCTCCTATCTCAATGATGGGATATACGTCGCCACGGGAGCCGCGGCTTGACAGTACCACTTTCATGGTTGGTTCCTCCCGCTGCCAGGTTTATGAACGGTAGTTTTCGATACGTGCGGTATCGATTTCCGGGAGAATAAAGCCGGGCACGGACTCCTTCCTGAAGCGCCGGTACGCTGACGGTATCCGGAAAAGGATCGCCCGGGGACTGAATTTGATGGATGACATGATCCAGCAGCCGTGGGTGCACCAGCAGTTGGCCTTTCCTCCGCCGCCGATCTCATCGATCTCGCGTTTCATGGCGTCGGAGTAGAGGGCCGTCGTCAGGTTGCAGCCGAAGTCGCGGAGGTTGCCGATGGGGGGCCGCATCTCGCATGACCGGAAATCGCCGTTGTGGTCGATGACAAAGGTGGTGGTTCCCGCCGTGCATTCCATCTTCCAGTCGCAGGGGCCGGCGTAGTTGGAATCCTGGATGTCGTTAACGAACTTGATGAAGCCCAGGAAGAAGAACTTCGCGAACTTTTTCTTGATGCCGCCGAAGTCTTTGAATATGACGTCGGCCTGCTTCTCGAAAAGGGGCAGGATCTTACGCCGCAGTTCTTTTACGCGCTCCGTGGTCAGCGTTTTGATGGACGGGTCGCGCGTGTCCCCGCGGGGGATCTCGTAAAAATGCGTGGCCACGATGTCTTTGTTCAGGATGTAGACGCCAAGGTCGAAGAGAGAGTCGTAGGCGTCAGGTGTTATGACGGTGACGGCGTTCATCAGGAGGCGCTTGTTGCCCTTGAACCTGTCCCGGGCCTTCTCCATGACAGCTATGGTTTTGGCGAAGTTTCCCGGCACGCCGCGGTTTTCGTCATGAAATCTGCCGGGGCCGTCGAGGGAGAAGTTCAGGTGCACCGTGAGTTCCGGGCAGGCGTCGAGGAGGCGCGCCGTTTCATCGACGATGAGCTCTCCGCAAAGGCCGTTGGTGGGAAGGTTCACCACGCGCACGCCGTTGTTGTCGTAAAAGAGCTTCACTATCTCCACCAGCTCCTTCCTGAGAAAGGGCTCGCCTCCGGAAAGCCACAGCTTGTCGAATTTCGGCGCTGTTTCTGATATGCGCTTGATCTCGTCATAGGTCAGGTCGTCATCGCTGTTCAGCTTTTCATGGTAGAAGCAGGTGCGGCATTTCGAGTTGCACCGCGACGTGATGAAGAGGAATACTCCCTCCAACTTTCGCCGCCGGAAGAGCTTGTGCAGCAGGCCCGGTTCACCCATGTGCATGTCTTTATCCAGATCGTTTGCTGATGATGGATTATGTGTAGTTTCCGGATCGGTATAATCGGCGCGCGAAGGCAGACGTGTAGAAGCTGTATGATCTACAGGCATGGTATCCTCCTAAAAGATGGTAATACTCAATTTCGGGGCCGAAGCCCCGGGCGCTTTTTTATATGTTATGCGCCTTTTTCACTTTACCGTAGCCTGCAGGGGTTATAAATATTTTCAAGAAGAAAATCATTCTTATTGATTAATATTGTTTTTTTCCGTAATTCATGACACTTCTTTTACGGTCGGGTGCAGGTGTTGCTTACAATGCTGGCTTCAAAGGTGTCAGTTGTTCATTATAGCTCCCCACCCCCCCCAGATCTAATTTGTAATTTATAGAAAATCTTTATAAGGATTTCTATTTGACATTATTGCCGGCTAATGTAGACTCACATGATTCATTATAGGAGTATCAATCGGCCATGGTGTTCATCGTGATGGGCGTATCGGGGTGCGGGAAAACGGCGGTAGGGAAGCTGCTGGCCGACCGTATCGCCTTTCCCTTCCACGACGCCGATGATTTCCATTCCCAGGGGAACCTGGAAAAGATGAAGAGCGGCATCCCTCTTGCCGACGAAGACCGCGTACCGTGGCTCTTCGACCTGGCGGTGCACGTGGCCCAGTGGAACAGGCACGGCGGCGCCGTGCTGGCCTGTTCCGCCTTGAAAAAACAATACCGCGACATGCTCGACTGGAACGGGAAGGAGGATGTCGCCTACATTTACCTGAAGGGTGACCGCGATCTCATACTCGAACGCATGAAAGACAGGACCGGCCATTTCTTCCCGCCGGAACTGCTTGACAGCCAGTTAGGGGATCTGGAAGAGCCCGGGGAAGCCGTGACGGTTTCAATTGAGAAAAAACCCGATGATATCTGCGTGGAAATAATCACCGGGATCATCGGCCGGGAGCTTCTGCCGCAATCATACATCAGGAGCCTTAATATTGGGTAACTGCGATATCGGCATCATCGGCCTCGGCATTATGGGAAGGAACATCGCCCTCAATTTTGCAAGGCATGGTTATGCCGTGGCGGTCTTCAACCCCGATGTGGCCGGCGAGGATGACCTCCTGGCGGATTTCCTGAAAGCACACGGGTGCGACGGTATTTCCGGAGCCAGGATTATTGATGATTTTATCCCCCTTCTGCGCCAGCCCCGCGTGTTACTCATGATGATAAAAGCGGGGAGCCCTGTTGATGTTGTTGTCAATCTCCTCGCGCCGCTCCTGGCCCGCGGCGACATTATCATCGACGGCGGCAATTCTCATTACCTCGACACTGCCCGCAGGGCTGATGCTCTGGAGAAAAAGGGAATCTCATACGTGGGATGCGGCGTTTCCGGCGGCGGGGAAGGGGCGCTCAGGGGGCCGTCCCTCATGCCAGGCGGATCGCCGGGAGCATGGGAAACCATAAAGCCGTTGCTGCAGTCGATTGCCGCCAGGCTCGATGGCGGAACCCCCTGCTGTGAATGGATCGGGCCGGGCGGGTCGGGACATTTCGTGAAGATGATCCACAACGGCGTTGAGTACGCGATGATGCAGGCAATCGCCGAGGTCTATGACCTGATGAAGCGGCTCCTGGGGATGAAGGCCGATGACATTGCCGGTGTCTTTGCCGGGTGGAACGCCGGCATCCTCGGCGGCTACCTGCTGGGTATGGTTCCCGGGGTGCTTAAAATGAAGGACGGCACAGGCCTCCTTGTGGACTCGATACTGGACCGGGCCTTTCAGAAGGGGACCGGCAAAGACGCGTCCATTGCGGCCCTTGACCTTGGAGTCCCGGTGCCGGCCATTGACGAGGCGGTATCGGCACGTTTTATCTCGTCCCTGATGAATGAACGGCGCCGTGCAGCGGAACTGTACCCGGCCGGTGAACGTTTTGCCGGCGACGGCAGGGCGATGGTCAAAGGCCTTGAAGATGCCCTCTACTGTTCCATAGCCGTTTCCCATGGCCAGGGTTTTGCCCTCATGGAAAAAGCATCGATGGAATTCGGATGGGGGCTGGACCGTGCTAAAATAGCCGGCGTATGGCGCGGTGGCTGCATCATACAATCGAAGATGATGAATGAGATGGAGGTCCTGTTCCGGAACAGGACCGAGGCCGGGAATATAATTGCAGAGAAAAATTTTGCGGATACAATAAGAGAAAAACAGCCTGGATGGCGCCGCGCCGTGTCAGCAGCGGCGATCCATGGCATTCCTGCATCGGTGCTGTCGTCTTCACTTGCATACTTCGATAGTTACCGGTCGGAATGCCTACCGGCGAACCTGATCCAGGCAATGCGGGACTTTTTCGGCGCTCACGGGTACGAGCGTATTGACGCGCCACTAGGAATGATTTTCCGGACAGAATGGGGCAGATAGACACTAAATCTGGAGATCGGGATAAATCACCTCCCCCTCCCTTGATGGGAGGGGTTAGGGGAGGGTGAACACCCCCAACCAACATCTGACGGACAGGATGTCCCAATGCCGCGGAAGCCATGGATGGCCGAAAGCGGCCCCCATCAAAAGGGAGGGGGTTTCTGTTCTAATATGACAAATTGATTATTAAATAATAGCAATGAAGGGATGCAATAAAATTTAATATGAAGATTTACGATATAACCGTCCCAATTACGGACACAATGCCGGTGTGGCCTGACGACCCGCCGGTGCGGCTGGAGCTGACAAAATCAATCCGACAGGGCGATGTATGCAATCTGACTTCTTTGACCATGTGCGTCCATTCAGGCACTCATATTGACGCGCCATTGCATTTTATCGACCAGGGGAGGGCCGTTGATGCCATTCCGCTGGAACTGCTTAACGGACCCTGCCGCGTCATTGAAACGGATGCCAGCCCGACAATCGAAAAGGGGCATGTCGAGAACTTCGATCTTAAGGGTTGTGAAAGGATCTTGTTCAAGACAGGAAACTCGGAATTCTGGAAGAATGATGTCACCTCTTTCAAAGAGGATTTCGTGGCCCTGGGTTTGAGCGCCGCTGAATACCTGGCCGGGAAGGGCGTTGTCCTTGTCGGCATCGACTATCTCTCCATAGAATCATTTCATGCGGCCGATGGGAATCCCGTGCATAAAACGCTGCTGAAGAATAATATTGTGATCCTTGAGGGTCTTGACCTGTCGGCCGTTCCGGCAGGAGAGTATGAGCTCATGTGCCTGCCCATGAAGCTGGCGGGTGTTGAAGGCGCTCCGGTGAGGGCGTTGTTACGGGAAATGAAATGATGTTGATGATTCCCATGACAAGATTGCATCGCCGCGTTCGCAGTGACAGGTTAATGAAATATAATGATGAACATTGACTCGTGCCCCCTCGGGGGGCAGGGGGGTTGATAATCTGCAATGAGGAGTATTGATATGAAAAAAATTGTCATTACCACTTTTCTTCTCGTTATTAGTTTCGCCATAGTGATGTCATATTCCATATCAGCGACCGAAAAGGGCGTCTGGGTCAAATCCATTGACGCTTCATCGATGCTGGAGCCCGGGAAAGGCGCCTATGATCAGGGGAACATCATGGACCTGACCGATGATTCCTGGTGCGAGGGGAAGAAGGACGGCGGCATCGGTGAGAGCATCACCATAAAGCTCGATTCGCCCATGGCCATGAAAATGCTTTATATCAAAAACGGCATGGGCGTATCAAAATACTGGGCCGCGAACAATCGCGTCAAAGAAGTGAAGATTAACGACGCCGTCTATACGCTGAAAGACGACCCGGGGTTCCAGGCAATAACCCTGAAGGGAAAAGCATCAGACACGCTTACGTTATCCATCGTTTCTGTGTACAAAGGAGAGAAGTGGAACGACACCTGCCTGGCGGAAGTGGCCTTTGACGATCCGGGAGATGCCTTCAATCGCAGGGATAATTTCCAGAAGATAGTGGGGAAGATGTGGGAAACAAGCGAATTGATGCCCGGGAACGGCACAACGTTCGCAAGGGGCTTTTTATTCTCCAGCGATTCCATTCCCTGCGGTGATGAGACCTGTCCTAATACCACCATTGGCAGCTGCAAGCCCCAGGGGAAGAATACATACCAGTGCCGTTTAATCGAAAATTGCCGGGGGACCTATGATCCCAGGCTGAATAAGGCCGGCAGGGTTTGCACGTCGGAAAACGACGTCTTCACCCTCGATGTATCCAGCGGGTCGCCAGTGGTGACGGTCAAGGGGAAGAAAACGAAGCTCGCGCCCTTCAATTAACTCAAATAGACTCGCTGATAGCATTAATTAAAGATTCAACGCAGAGGTGCGGAGGGCGCAGAGTTTACGGAGGGTTATTTGTTTATGGATGTTTATAGCCCAAATATCGATGTAGATTAGAATTTATTTCTGTATTTGTCTTTTCGAACTCTGCTATCAGGGGTGAGGAAAAATGGTTGTTGTACAATAATATATTTAATTAAGAAATGACAACCTTGAAACTCAGCGTACTCTGCGTCTCTTCGTTGAAAACCTAATTTCTTGATCTAAATCAATGATATGAATCAGTGAACAGACCCCAGTGGGATAACGATGAGAGTTATTATCGGAGCATCATCATGAAAGAAATCAAGCCGCTCCTGTGCCGCCAGTGCGGGAGCCACGACATGAGACTGGAAGAGGGCAGGTACGTGTGCCATTACTGCGGTACTGTCCATTATGAAGCCGGGGCAAAGAAGTTTCTCGATACCATCACCGTGTCTTTGCTGAAGAATAAAAAGGCCGCGGCTGCAACTGCGGGGACCTTATTCCTGGTCATTGCTGGTATTGCAGTATCGATGATGAGCGAGCCGGGCAGACCGGCTGACAGGACCAGCGGCTCGACCGGTATCCCGGTTGAGAAGCCGGCGAATCCGATCGAGGCCGGAAAAGACGCCATTGAGCCGGAGAAGAAGGTGGGCGCCGAATTTATAGACATCAGCCCCCTCCATGATTCAGTCGGGAACATCTATTTCGTCGGCATATACAAAAATACCGGTGAAACCCCGGTCTACCCGAGGGCCGAGATCGCACTTTTAAACGCCAAAGGCGAGAAGGTGGCAGTTGCGAAGGGCTACGGCATCCGGGGCTATATATTGCCGGGAGAGAAGATCCCCATATCGGTCCTGGTCATGAGGGCGCCCCTCTATAAAACAGTGAAGTCAATCGGTATCCCGGAAGCGCCGTCTTATTATCAGCCCAGACCGAAGCTTGCTATTTCGAAGCTGAGGATGACCAGCCCGGTACACCGGTTTGATTACTACAGGGTCTACGGCATTGTGAAGAACGTATCCGGGGAAAAGGCGCAGCATATCCAGGTGGCAGTCACCGCCTTTGATGCATCGGATAAAATTATCGGACATGCCGGCAATTTCCTGGGACAGACAGTGCTCGGGAACGGCGAAGATGCGCCTTTTACTGTGGACTTCCACCTTATGAAGGGGAGACCCGCCAGGTTCTCGGTTGAATATAGTGCCTCGGTTTATAAACCCAGTAAATAAAATATGGAAACCTGTATCATCAGCTTTTCTGTATCTGAACAATAATTATTTTAACGCAGAGACGCAGAGGGCGTTGAGATTTGATGGTTGTCTTTCACAGGATAAATAATTTCCCTATACATCGGCATTGTAACTGAAGACATCATTTTATAATCAATCCTCCGCGAACTCTGGGTGCTTTGTGCCTCTGGGTTGAATAATAAAAGATATTGATGGATTAACTCCTCGTAAAAGATTGATTTTTTTGTATAAAGTCAATTCTTCTCCGCAGCCATAACAGAATCCATGTACCACTCTCATCATTTTTTGTTAATGCCAAATAGCAATATCCGGTAATTGACGCATCACTAAAATCTGCTAATATTTAGTTTGTACAGGATCTGCAATAATTATTGTTGGACGTATTGAACGGTACCTGTAGTGTGGTTAAGCAGTACGATACGCGTCTGCTACTACTGAGAAACTGGTCGGGGCAGAATGATTGCTGTCGATGAGAACATCAGGGAACATGTAAAAGAACTTCTCCTGCCGGTCCAGGACATGGTGGGAGCGGTGCAGAAGACCAATAGCCTCATCGTAGAGCTCACCCACCCCAATATCGACTGGAAATATGCCATCACCGGTCTGCGCGGCTACTTTTTCGATTACATCTATGACATCCTCCCCTACGCAGGGTCCGTAATGCCCGTGGTCTACCGCTATCTCCGCGAGGCGACGATCCGCAAAAAGGTTTCAGCCATCAGGGCCTGCGACACCTTTTTCGACCGGTACATATTCGTGATCAACAAGGCTCTTGCCGGGGATGAATCCTTTACAGACATGAAGGATTTTTTCGATTCCTGTGTAGATGATTATCTTGCCCTCCTGAT
This sequence comes from Spirochaetota bacterium, assembly GCA_041753395.1. Lineage (GTDB taxonomy): Bacteria > Spirochaetota > UBA4802 > UBA4802 > UBA5550 > RBG-16-49-21. The sequence goes on along the minus strand of JBGSUQ010000029.1, from coordinate 144,802 downwards.
TGAGCTGACCGGTGAAAAGTTCTTCTTTGAAAATATCCACGACCGATTTTTCACTTTTGGAGGCCTCTTGTGTAAAAACGGCGAAGGTGACGCTCCGGCTGTCAGATCTATGGCGAGGCTCCTGGCCCGGCAGTACCGGATATACATGGAACGGGCGATCATGGTCCTGGAAACGGACATCCTGGAGCTCTACGGCGTGATGAAGAACATAGCGGGACGGGACCGCCTCATCGACCTTCTCCGGGCGGTGACCATGGCGGCCTATGCCAGGAGGCTCGAGGAGATCGACCGCCTTGCCGCTGATAACCCGGCCGGTATCTTCATCGGCAAAATGGACGTCATCGACTTCAAGCACAACACGAACCTCTGGGAAAAGATCTGTCTCCTGGCGAAGGGCTCCATCGAAAGCGGGGAGATAGAAGAGGACGATGCGATCATCAACATATTCGAGTTCCTTATCCGCAAGTCGAACGAGGGCGAGGACCGGAACCTTCAGCTTTTCATTTCCCGCACCCTTGCGTCCCTCTGCTCGGTTCTGGTGAAAAACAGCCGCTTCGCCCTGCTTCAGAACGTCATCAACCTGGTCATGCCGGTGCTCCTGACGGAGATCGAGCGGGGCGGCAACTACACCGGTGCCTTTTCCACGATATACAATATTGGCAAGTCGGTCATCGAGTCGGGCAATATCGTCCTCATTGATTTTTTCGAGGATATCCTGGTACGCTCGAAATTCAGTTTCCCGGAGATCTCGGGGATCGCCTCCGACTGGTCGGTGATCGTGAATTCGAGCCACCTGGAGAACATACGCACCTGGATGAAGCTCATCGAGATAAACCCCCCGGTGATGAAAAAGCTCTCGGCGAGCCTTATTGTGAACCTGAAGCTGTACGGTGTCTTTCTGAAAGACACCGACGTGTTCCAGCGGGACATCTCGAAACTCCTGAACAGTAATTACCGGGACGTTTTTTATCTCATCATTTCCCTCGCATCGGTGTTCCCGGCCTTCTACCATGACATAGGCGCCACGGGGGACATACGGTCCTTCACTGAGCGGATCGACACGAACCACCGGATGGACGATCTGATCCATTTTATGCGCAAGCAGGTGCATGTGGAATCGAGCAGCCAGACGGTGTCCCTGCTGCAGCGGATCATGGAATTCTGGATTACAGGCAACAAGACCCTTCTCAAAAACATGGTACCGTCCGATGTGTACGGGAACCTTGAGGTTTTTTTCCGTCTCGTCAATCTCGACGCGGAGGAGGCACCCCGGAAGATATACCTCGAAGCGTTGAAGCGCTTCCCCGGACAGGGGGAAAAGAAGTTCTGGGACTTCCTCAACTCGGTGGATGAAAACGACTTCATGGAATTCGTCTCGGGCTGCACTTTCGAAGGCATAACCGTAGGGGAAAAGGAAGAGGCCCTCCATTATTTTGGCCTCTATTTTGAGACCCGCCTGCCCACTGAAATGACGAAGATCCTTCATTTTATCCGGAACAAGTTTTCCCTGGACTCCTCCAAAAAAATTATATGGAAATTCATATACGAAATATCTGATGATGATTTCAGGAAGATGTTCGACGAGGTACGGACCCGTGACATTTCAAAGGTAAACATCGAGAAGTTCATCACCTTTCTTCATGTGTACCGCCTTCTCTTCGATAAGTACAATTTTACCGATATCCGTGTCATTGAGAAGCTTGAGCTCTATGCCCGGGAGATCCTCTTTGAGCCGCCGGAGGGATTCTTTGATGCAATCAAGGGGAGCGACACGCTGGCAGCCCTGGACGTGCTCCTGAAGGAGCAGCTGGTCCTGAAAGATGAGATCCTGCTGTCGAGTCAGGTTTTCGAGCCGCTGGACACCATCGACCTGAAGCGGCACATCGCATTCGGGATCCCGTCGATGTACGGATCCTACAAGGAGAAAAAATTCGACACCCTCAAGGTTTTTTTTCACATGAACCTGATCCGGGTGCGGTTCTTCGAGAAGATCATAGAAGAAATGAATATCCCGTCGGGCGGGCCGATATCCCTCGGCGACGTCAAGAAGGTACTGAAGCTCTTTATCAAGACCTTCGTCATCGATGGCCTCGCGAACCAGGAGATGCTGAACTACAATAACCTGCTGGAAACGCCGAACCTAAAGCTATCGCAGCTCAGGGACATCGTGACCCATACCCTGACCATCCACGGCGAGATATCTGACCGATTCAACGAGACCTTCAAGTACGTGTGCCGCGAAGCGATCCGCAACATCGGCGTCAAGCGTATCGCGCGCCAGTATATACCGCGCGATAATGCCGACAAAGCGGACATTATCATTGACCGCTTTGTCCGGAGCCAGATCATGCAATCCCCGCTGCTGCAGCTCTTCGATAATTTCCTCATATCCCTCAAGGACCGCATAGTTGAAATGATCGGTGATTCGGGCGATGTCGTATGCCTCAACGAGTATCAGCGCAGTCCCGGCATCGGCAACAGCGTGTGGGAGGTGATAAGGCTCCTTGACGATCCAAGCGATCCCTTTGACCCCTACGACCCGTATGACGAGGATCATTACGCGCAGATACACGATATCAAAAAGATCGACGAGGCCCATGGTGAGGAGGACCGCTACGCCCCGGTCTGGGAGATCGGCAGCAAGGCCCACGGCCTCCTTTTTATAGCCAACATGGAAGGTGTGAACGCGCCGCCGGGCATTATCCTGTCTTCCGAGCTGTACAAGCGCCTGGGCGATGCCATCATAAATGACACCGAGTCGCGGCAGCAGATGATCTATCTTTTGAAGCGTTACATTGACAAATTCACCGGGAACAGGTTCGGAAACGCGCGCAGTCCCCAGCTCCTGTCAGTGCGCAGCGGGGCGGTGTTCTCCATGCCCGGCGTCATGGACACCATCACGAATGTGGGGATGACCCGTGAAGTCCTGAACCACTACGCCCGCACCGACCAGTGGTTTGCCTGCGACTGCTACCGGCGCTTCCTCCAGGATCTGGCAATTTCGTACTACGGCATGAGCCGCCAGGTCTTTGAGAACCTGATGTACGATTACAAAGAAAGGGTCGGCGTTGACCTGAAAGAAAAGATGACCGGCGACCAGATGGCGGACCTGGCGGTCCAGTACCATGACGAGATCAGGAACCAGGGTCATTACATTCCCGAGGACCCGTACGAACAGCTTCTCTTCTCGATAGTGGCTGTGTTCCGCTCGTGGAATTCGCCGGTAGCGCGGAAATACCGGGAGCTGGTGAACATTTCGGACGAGTGGGGCACCGCGGTCATAATCCAGAACATGGTTTTTGGAAATGCCTCCCCCGACAGTATCACGGGCGTAGTGCACAGCCGTTACCACGGCAACGAGAAGATCGACCTCTTCGGTGAGTACAAGACGCGGTCCCAGGGCCATGATATCGTGAGCGGCATTGCCCGGGTCTTTCCCATAAGCGAGGACCAGAAAAAGGTGTACCGGAAATTCTCCGCCATGCCTTCGATGGAGGAGAAGTTCCCGGAGCTCTACAACATGCTCTTCAACGCGGTCCAGCGGATACGGGACAAGTGGGGAAACGACCTGCAGATTGAGTTTACGATTGAAAACCGCGTCCTCTACATGCTCCAGGTGCGCGGCATGGTGAACCAGGTCTTTGAAGTGGAGGAACTGGTTGAAACTCCCGACGCCATTGAGCCGTACCACCTCGGCCAGGGGCTCGCGGCGTCCGGCGGCGTCGTATCGGGGAGAGTGGTCTTCATGATCGACCGCATAGACGAGGTGAGAAAGAAATTTCACGGCGACAGGGTCATCCTCTTGCGCCCCGAGACGAACCCCGAGGACGTGGTGGGGATGGAGAAATCGGACGGCATACTCACCTGTATCGGCGGGATGACCTCCCACGCGGTGCTGCAGATGCGGCGCCTGGAGAAAACCGGCGTCAGTGATTTTTCCATCATGCATATAGATGAAGACAATAATCAGGCCTTTGTCGAGTATGCCTCGGCCGAGGACGGCCATGTACAGGTCAGGGAGGGCGATTTTATTACAATTGACGGATCAACGGGGAATGTTTACATGGGCTATCACCGGACACGGAAACGCGGTATGCCGGAGGAAGTCAACTGAGAATTTGAGCGGAGTAGCAACACCCCTCCCTTGATGGGAGGGGTGGGGGGAGGGTGATGAACTCATTATGATATTAATAATTGTTACTCACCCCCACCTAACCTCCCCCATCAAGGGGGAGGGATAATTTTAATATACTAAATTTTCAGGAGAAGGATCATGAGCATCATATCACCAAAATCACCGGTTGGAATAAATGGCATCGGCAGGATCGGGAAGCTTCTGGCATGGGTAATGTCAACTAAGGACGACCTGGATGAAATAGTGATTTCAACCGGAAGAAAAACAGGCAAGACCCTCGAGGATCTTGTTACCTATCTCGGTTATGATTCCACCTACGGGCCCTACGCGCGTTTTTTATTCGGGTTTCAGAAGGAAAAAGCAATAGAGATAAAAAATGAGACCATATACATGAACGGCAAAAAGCTGGTATGGCTGAACGAATCGCAATTCCGGGCGCCCGGAACCATACCCTGGTCACGGTACGGCGTTGAGGTTGTCTTTGACACTACGGGGAAAATGACTGACCCGACATCCAGCGAGGATAATTCACTGCGGGGCCACCTCAATAACGCAAAGAAGGTCATACTGAGCGCGCCGTTCAAGATCAAAAACAAGGGGACCACAATGCCGGACGATGCTGTCACGGTCGTGGGCGGCGTCAATTTCGACAAGTACGACCCGGCGGTGCACAAGATCATATCCAATGCCTCCTGCACCACGAACTGCTGCGCTCCCCCGATCAAGGCCCTGGTAGAGCATTTCGGCGACAAGTTCATTTCCTACGCCCTCACCACGGTGCACGCCGCGACAAATTCTCAAAAGGTTCTGGATATCCTGCCCAAAGACGGGGAAAAGGACTGCCGAAAGACCAGGAGCATCATGAACAACATCATACCGTCAACAACCGGCGCAGCCAATGCCGTTATCGAGGTTATACCGGAAATACGGAGCCTTGGAATCGGATCGCAGGCTTCTTCGCTCAGGGTGCCTACCAATACTGCTTCAATAGTGATCCTGGATATATCATTGATGGGTGAATATGACAATACCTATATCCACGGAATATTCAAAAAGTACAGCGAACGGAACCATGACATCATGATGTTCTCGGACCGCCAGCTGGTAAGCTCGGACATCATAGGGAGCTACTATTCCACGATTTACGACTCTCCCTTCACTCACCGGAGGACGACCAAGCGCGAGGACAGGCTGTATACCATGGTAGACCTCAACTTCTGGTATGACAACGAGTTCGGGTATGTGGGCAGCCTAGACCGGCTCTACAACCTGGTTATTGGGAAACGATAAATATTATTTTTATAATCGTCATGATATTGGCAACAAGCTTCACCACCTCCCGCGATGGGAGGGTGTTAGTATGTATTCACCCCCACCTGCGCCGAGCGCTTTTGGGCGCAGCGCCTTTTTGTGCCTCCTGCACGGCGCTGCACTGCGACCTCCTGTCGGGAGCATCCTGTCTGCGTTCGGCACTAAAACATCGTGTTTAGTGCCCCCCGCCATCAAGGGAGAGGGAATTAGTAATTGTTAAAACAATATAAGGTAATACCTGCCGCTGTTTTTCTATTGACATCCGCATCCAGCCTCCCATAGTACTCCCGAGGTGGCACCCATGAAAAGAACTATAATCATATCAGTCATCGCCATTGCTGTGGCTTGTACTGCATGTTCCAGGAATTACGACACGGATCTTGTCGGCACCTGGGACGCCGGTAAGGCCACCCTCGATAAAAACATGACTGTTGTCATCAATGGTGACGATACCCTCACGGCCGAGATTAAGGAACTGGGCATGAAACCGATCAACGGTAGTTATCATCTTGATAATAATAAAATCTTGTTTAAATTCTCCACCATTGAACTATCATACAGGATCGTTAAGCTGGATAGAAAGGTCCTGGTCATGAAGAATAAATATGCCCGGATAACCTGGAACCGAATAAAATAGTTCACGCACCGTTTTGGGGAAGTCTAAAAGCCCGGAGGAAGAACAGATGACGTTATTTTAATGTCAGCATGAAGGCGCTCTTTCGAGGACGCGCCTTCATGCTGGTGCATTCGTTTTCGCGCTGTGAAACCTGTATTATTTCCACTCGACAATGGTCTTGTAGTATGAAGGCCACAATTTACCCATCTTCGGCATCCTGCCTGTTTTGACCGCATCGATTATCATGGCCTTCCTGGCGCAGATGTCCTGCTTTGTTGCAAAATCTTTTGCGTGGCATCTGATGCAGTTGTCCTGAATGGCCTTGAAGACATTATCGTTCGGCAGCGCTGCGCATTTTTCCCTGGGGTACTTCTCCAGGTTTGCGAGGCAGCCGATAAGAAACGCCGCCGATATAATTAATACCAAAATGATCCGTTTTTGCATAACAACCTCCCGGGCTGGTTTTATACGCCGTGTACAACGACGGTCAGACACATCACTCCCCGCCGTACCCGACGGTAACCCGGTCATTATTAAAAATGACCGGGTAAAAAGCGCATCACCACCATTTCCTCGTCAGGTATTCGACGGAGAATATATTCGGGGAAATTTTAGCTTCCTCTTCGAAGCGCATGTTGCTGAACAGGAGCTCTGTTCTGGTGCCGCGCTTGACGTTTTTCATCTCGAGGCCGGTCGTGTAATTGACCTTCTGGCCTTTTACGTTATTGCGCGTTATGAACGATAAGAGTTTCAATTCCTTCAGCTTGATCTTGTTTTCGTCAAAATATTCAATCTTCAGGGTAAGCATTGTCTTTTTCTCGAGGTATGTCACCTTGCGGCCGTATCCGGTATCGCGAATGATCTGATCATTTTTGGGGGTGCTTTCAATAACATGGCAGTCGAAGTCCTTGCCTTTGAAGATCATCCGGGCATCCGGGAGCGACCGATAGGTGCATTCGGTGAAATCGGGCTTTCCCATATCGCCGTTGAAAAAGTCGCTCCCGAAGAAGCTGAGGCGCTTGTCCGCGCCGGTGACTTTTTTCGCCTTCCTGATCCCCTTGAGGTACACGTATTTAATGTCAGCTTCATTCTTGAAGTTGTACATCAGGTAGGAATTGCCGTTGTCGTCCTGCGGTTCGAGGAAATATGAGATGTAGCTTTCTTTCTGATTGTTCGTTCCCATAAACTCGGTGTAGGATGCCATGACCAGCTTTTTCTGGAACCTGAGCTCCCCGGTGCTGCTGTAGATTTTTATAGCGGTGTCGCCCTTGACCTTCTGGAAGATAGGCTGGTCATCATTCATTTTCATCAGGCGTGTTCCTTTTTCCACGTCGGTTTCAGACATGGCAGTCGCGGCGAAACCGAACACCAGTACGGCTATGACCGGAATTTTTATAAATCGCATTAATGCCTCCCTATAGCGTTGTAATGATAAATCTTTAATAAGATTTATTCATGCGCGGTCAAGGGACCTGCGCATGTAACCGGTAATCAGAATTAGCCGTACGCTGTTATATATATGTGGCAGGCCGCCAGCCGCTTCAATCCAGACCGGAACCTGTATTCAGCATAACGAGAATAAAATATGACAGGTTCTCTTTATTGTAAATAATAAAATAAAAAAATGCGGCAAGTGGCGGATAAAAAGCGATGATGGGGATGTGTCTACCCGCAAGAGGTTTGGTGATTTATAAGCAACAACGGTCAGTGGAAGAGCTGTAGTTCGGTATCTTTCGCGTCACGGTATTGCGGTTTTTTGAGCATTTCGCGCATATTATTCAGGACCGTGAAGGGCCGTTTTACCACGGCGGCGTTGGCCATCCACGGAGTGAGGTTGCCGCCAGGGTTGCTGTGCATCTGATAGGTAATTGTTACCGTTCCCCGGGTCCTGTCCGGGACAAAGGCCCAATTTCCTGTAATCTGCTTAACACGAGTAATGCCCTTTCGTTCGGGCAGATAATCCCACATGCTGGTCAGGCGCAATGTGACGGCTTTCGTTCTTGCGTCCCGCGTTGCGGTGACTTTGAAAACCGAATCACGGTCGTCCGCCGGGATAGGAAGCTTCATCCAGTGGTAGAGGATCATCTCTGTCGAATTGATCTTTTTCAGCAGCCGTGATTCCTTCAGCTTGGGGAACCATTGCGGATATGACGGGATGTCCTCCATTAGTCTTAGAACGCTGGTCATGGTTGCTTCAACTTCGATTATGGCTTTGAATTCCTTGAATCTTGAGCCGGGTATATTTCTGATAAAAACCTGTATCCCGCTTTTGTTTTTTTTAAGTGTCCAGTTGTTCTCTTGCGCAATTGCCATTATGGGAAAAAATAATGACAGCACCAGAATAACGACTTTTGATAGATAACAGATCTTTTTCATATCATTCCTGACAAGATTGATGATTAGAACGAAGGTTTGTACCATTGAGAAATGTCACATTAGTATGGATGGAAAATTTTGTAAAGAAAATATTTATGCTGCTAACCTACCCGGTGCTCTATACATTCTCTGAATCAATTACATCATTCTTGCACCACACTCTTTTTGCACCTCACCCCCCTCGATCCCCCTCTCCATCAAATGGAGTGGGGGAGGTACGTTGTTTTCCATCAGAAACCCTCTCCTTTTTAAGGAGGGGCGCTAAACAGGATGTTTTAGTGCCGAATGCGGACAGGATGTCCAAAAAGCGTTCGGCGTGCCCCGAAGGGGCGGGTGAGGTCGAACAAGATTAGGGTATGGGTGATGTCATTTGTACTTCACCCTGTCCTCGAGTTTCATGTAGCCCCGCACTGCCTGTGACAAGCCGAACTTGATCGGTTCCGGCGGCCAGGGGATGGTTTTACGTCCCACAAAGAACCGGCCGGTCCGGGACGTTTTCCTGTTCAGAATCATTTCCGCAATGGTCAGTCCGTTGAGGGTTGTCATAGAGACGCCGTGGCCCATGCAGCCCAGGGAGTAGATGGCCTTTTTATCATGACCGATATACCCGATGGCCGGGGCCATGTCGAGCGTTATGGAAACGGGGCCTCCCCACCGGTGGGTGATGCCGATTCCCTTAAGCTGGGGAAAGACTTCGGTGATATGGTTCTCAAGGATGCTGAAAATCTTATCGTTGAGATCGTGATCAAAGTCGGAGCCGTAAGTGAGGGACACGTCGCCGCCGCCCATGGCGATGCGGTTGTCCGCCGTGAGGCGGTAGTAATGAATGAAGTCGCGGGCATCCTCCACGCCGGCACGGCACTTCCAACCGATAGATTTCAGCTGCTGCTTGCTGAGAGGCTCCGTAAGCACGATATGGGTGAAGGCAGGGGTCTGCAGCGACCTCAGCTGGGGAAAGTTGATGGAATAGGCGTTGGTCGCAAGGACCAGGTATTCGCAGACGATCTCGCCGTTAGGGGTGGTGACCCGGAATTTCCCGTCGCCTTTTTTCTCAAAAGCGGTGACAGGGGAATTCTCGTATACGACAACGCCTTTTTTCTGGGTGATGCGCTTCATCTCGCGGGCCAGCTTTGCCGGGTTGAGTATGGCGCAGCGCGGTTCAAACCATCCCAACTTGTAGAAATCCGTGCTGAATTCCTTCTCGAGACGGTCCCGCTCCCATCGCTCAACGCCGGTTATGCCCCAGCGTTTGATGATGTCGAAGTCGTGCTCCAGCCGCTTGATCTGTGCCGGGCTTGTTGCGACCAGGAGATAGCCGCTCCGCTCGTAATCGCAGTTGAGCCGGTTCCTGGTTATGATATCATGGAGGTAATCAACGGCCTCCTCCAGGTAAATCTGGGCTTCCCGCGCATTATCGTCGCCGAAGCGGAATTTGGTAATTCCCTTGGTGAGGCCGAAGAGGGTCATGGAGAACCCACCGTTGCGGCCGCTGGCGCCGAATCCGCAGATCTCGCTTTCCAGAACGCACACATCAAGGTTGGGGTTCAGTGTTTTGAGGTGATAACCGGCGGAAAGGCCGGTATAACCTCCTCCAATGATGACCACGTCCGCTTTCTCGGATGATTCCAGGGACGGGTTTTCCGCAAGGTCCTTGGGAAGTGTCTCAAGCCACCAGCTTTTATCGCGGTAATCCATTACACACCTCCTCGATGGGTTGTATGTTCAATATATGAATGATAAAATTCAAAGTCAAGATGACGGGACGGTTTTGCAGGAAAGATTTTACTGAGCCGGGAAAAAATAATTGCTTTTTGATTTGTAGGGCATTCATATATCACAATTCTTTGAATTGACGTATGTAATCCGCGTGTAGAAGCTGAACGGGCATGGCGGGTGCCTGTATCCGCAACCGACTGGGGATATCCTATGTCACAAACCGTCTCAATAATCGCACGGCTTACGCTGAAACTTGAAACGTATGCCTTCCTTATGATCACGCCTCTGGCGGTGTATTTCGTGGTGCTGAGCGGAGCACACCGGGGGCCTGACACAAAGATCATAGTCATAGGTGCCCTGATTGCAGTGCCTGTTGTCATACTGTTCGGATTGCCAATGCGGATAATGCGCCTGGCGCCGCTACTCCTTTCGATATACCGGTATCCATCAGAGGAGTTGTCGGAGGAAAAACTACAACGGATAAAACGGGGACTGTTGAATTATCCCCTCTACGAAGGCATCATAATAATACTCCGGTGGCTGCTGGGGTTGACCATTGCCGCCTCGTATGTCTACATCCAAACGGGAATATTCGGCGATATTGAATATCTGCTTTCAGTGATACTAGTCGTTCCGGCAAACTACACGCTGTTTTATTTCACCACTGAGAACTTTCTGGGCCGTGTCCTTCTCGATGACCGCATGAGTGCGGTTATGCTGCAGCCGGGCACATACCGGCATATCAGCCTTTTCACCAGGACCCTGCTGATACTGATTTCAATTATCATCATACCCACGGTCATACTGGGGTACTTCTTTGTCCTTTCACAGGCCGGGCTGGTGCATTTCCAGCATACCAGGTTCCATGTTTTTTTCATTGTGGGACTGTCGCTCCTTTCAATTATCACTACCGCCTATGAGTCCACGGTCAACATCCGCCGCGGCATGAACATGACCATCCGCACCCTTGAAAACATGAGGAGCGGCAATTTCAGCTTCCACCTGGCCATGATCTCCCGGGACGAGATCGGCATGATAACCCAGTATGTCAACTTCCTTGCCGAGGCGCTCAGGACCTACGTGAAGAAAAACAAGGATCTTACCGACAACCTGGAGTTGAAGGTTGAGCAGCGGACGGAAGAGCTCAATACCGCCCTGGAAGAGCTGACTGCGACGAACGAGCAGCTGAAAGAGGCCAGGGATGAGCTCTGGGGGGAAATGGTGCTGACCAAGAAAATCCAGACCTCGCTCCTTCCGGCGTGGCCGGTCATCGAAGGTTACGATGTGGCGGTTCATATCGCTCCGGCGGCGCAGGTGGGCGGTGATTATTACGACGTTATCAACTGCCCCGGAATCGACTGGGTGGTTATCGGCGATGTTTCCGGGCACGGGGTGCCGGCCGGTCTGGTGATGATGATGGCCCAGACGGCTATCAGGACACTCCTGAGGAACAATCCTGACGTTGAGCCGCACCGTCTAATCGAGGCCATGAACGGGGTGCTTCATGCGAACATGAAGAAATTCGCGGAAGACAAGTACATGACCCTGACGGTCATTGCGGTGCACCGCGACGGCACGCTACGGTTCTCGGGCCTTCATGAGGACATTCTTATCTTTCACGGGTCCACGGCCAAGGTGTCCGCCCATGAGACGGACGGGGTGTGGATCGGCATGTACAATGACATCAGCGGCCAGTTGCGGTCGGACATCCTTACCCTGGAGCCGGGCGACGTGATGCTGCTGCATACCGATGGGGTGGTACAGGCCTGGAATCGGGAGTCGGTGCGGGGCCATCGAAGTCCGGAAGTCGACATGTTCGGCTTGAACCGACTGATGGGCCTTCTGGAGCGGAACGGCCGGGAGGCGCCGGATATCATCCTGCGGGAAATAACAAAGGACTTGGAAGGGTTCCGGAGCGATGACGACGCCACGGTCGTTGTGGTCAAACGCGTTCCCCGGTAGCGGCTATTTCTGCCTGAAGGAGATATATCAGTCTTTCATTTGCCTCCAAGATGCCCGTGGAAATTAAGAAAAATCTAAAAATCTTTAATTCTGAATTGACTTTGCCTGAGTATATGCGTATATTCCAGTAATTAATTGTATTGCATAATGATATTATCAGCAGAGGTGCCAACATGGAAAAGGAAAGAATAAAAGTATCACCGGATGTGTGTACCTATAACAGCGAAGATAACAGGAAGCTTATTCTGGAAATATCGATACCCGGCGTTGACAAGAAGGACATCGATCTGAAAATGCTGGACGACAGCTTCACCCTCAGTGCGCCCCGGGAAGACCTGGAGTTTACCGTGGCCCTGTCTCTCTGTTGTCCAGTGCAGCCGGCTGACACAAAGGCCGAATACCATAACGGACTGCTCAGGATAGAAGCTCCTTATAAGGATTACATGGAAAACGCTGTCAGGGTAAAGGTGGCGTAGCGAAGACAGGAAGATAAACAATGAAAGTGCGGTCCGGATCCGCGCTTTCAAAGCAATTCGCCATATTTGTTTTCTAGCCCGCAAAAGGTATAGTAAACGTACCGGTGAATAATAATAGAAATAAAAAAAACCTTAAAAAACTGGACCGGTTATCCCGGTAATTTCGAATTGAGAAGTGTCTTGCCTATTTCAGCAAGAAAGATCTCGCAGACAATGCAGCCAAGGGAAAGGAATAACAGAATAAGCCTGCCGGGGTATTCAACCCCATGTAAAAAAGCGACTATAGCCATGGCAGTGGAGAGGACCAGCAGCACTGAGGCGACAGATATTTTCTTTACCAGATAAGGTGTTGTCAGGCGTTTGAAACGCGTCTTCCCGTCGATAAGTCCGCAGATGAAGGCCGCGGCCACGGTGAATGGCATGAGCAGTGATGCAATCTTAACGGTAATGAGCAGTTCATGTCCTAGCATGGGATTTACCGCCACGCCAAGAAGGATAAATGGAGGTATGATTGCCGCAAAGGCCTGGGGAAAGTGCACTGCTATGGGATGAAGGTTCAGACCAAGAATGGTCTTTCTTTTTTTTGAAATATTTTCACGATACGGCTCAAAGGCCGACCGCGGCACCCCACAGGCAGGGCAGATATCTCCGAGTTTGTTTTCATTGATGATAAAACCGCAAGCCTTGCACTTGAGCTGTTCCATTGGTTGATCTCCTTATAGAAGCGCTGTACGGAGGAGAGATTACACAAGACCAAAGGAAAGTCAAGAAGATAAGGCATGCTTAATGATTGCATGATGTGGATATATTTTCGCTTTTACAGCAAATGCTATTATCCCGGAACATTGTACACAGATTACAGACATATGTGCATTTTGGTTGAGTGTCCAAATTTACACATAAAAAAATCATGATTGGTTGGGAACCAATAGATTTTTACTTTGACATAATATTTACTATAAATTATATTTTCTACCAAACCAATTAGCATTATCGGGAAAAAACTTTCTTGCCTCCGGCGGGGCTCCCGGTTGTTGATTTCAGGCATAACATCCCTAAAGCGAATGCTAAAGGGTGCTAAATAAAAAAAATGTGAAGGAGGAAGACGATGAAGTATCAGCATAAACTGACAGCCATCATAACGGCATGTGCGCTTGTCGCATTGATACCATTCTATGCCGCTGCAAAAGATGAAAAGCAGAAAGATGCTCAAAAAACCGAGGTGAAGAAAGATCACCCCTGGGTTCAGAAAAAGAATAAAGACGGCATACAGGTATTTGTCCGCGATGTAGATGGAATCGACTTTAAGGAATTTCTCGGCATTACTACAATCGACGCGCCGATGGCGGTTGTCGACAGGGTCATGGATGATGTCCCGAACCAGGTGAACTGGATGTGCGATATCATTGAATCGAAGGTCATCAAGGCCGATAAGGTCAATCCGATACAGTATAACGTCATAACGGCTCCCCTGGTGGCAAACCGGGACGTGGTCATACAGACCCACGTGGTCCGCACCCCGACAAAGATCAGCCGTTACTTCAAGGGAATAGAGCATGCTTCGGTACCGCCGAAAAAGAAAATCGTGCGGATGCCGAGCATGGTCGGCATGTGGATATTCGAGGCTGTTGGCAAGAACCAGACCAAGGTCACCTATCAGAACCTCGGCAACCCGGGTGGAAGCCTCCCGTCAGGTCTTGTGAACATGACCGTTGTGAAGATGCCCTTCAACACCCTGACCGGATTGAAGGCCCAGTGCAAGAATCCGAAATACAACAAGTAACACCATCCTGTAACATGAGATAACTGAAAGGGCCGGCATTAACCGGCCCTTTTTTATTAGAAATGTACTTTACTTTTTCAAATTGTATATAATAATCACCGTAATCCATAACCAAAGGCGGAGAAACCCCTATGCCGGAATTTAAAGTGCCGATCGAGTTATCGCAGCTGTTCATCCCTTTCGCCTGTTCGGGTATCCTCTTTTTGGGATGGCTCCTATTTACATACATGTATATTCGCTCAAGACTGGCTCTTCATCTGGCAATGCTGATACTCTTTTTCTTGGGCTTTATTTTCGTATTTTCAGAATCAATGATACTGTCGGTCGGCATGTGGCACCTTGACGCCTCCATCGGGAGGCATTTTCACCGGATCGAGCAATTATCCGGCGCATTTTTCATGTTCGCCATAGCTTTTTTTGTGCAGGGCCTGACGGAGTTGAAACCCGGATGGCAGAGAATCAACCGGTATATCGGTTATGCCGGCCTGGGAGTGGCCATAGTGATTACAATCGTGGCGTTTATCATGCCTGATCTGTTCATTTCCCAGACAACACATAAGGCCGGATGGGAAACGATCCAGGCTGACTATGGGCGAGGCATGGAAGGTCCCCTGTATCAGGTCCGCGACGCCCTCATCGGGGTCATGATACTGTACGCGACCGTTTGCTTCATCTTCGAGATGGCGATGCACCGGCGCTTCGCCTATATTGTGCCGCCCTTTATCGGCTTTGTCATAGCCATTTATGGGGCCTTTGTCGACATCATGTATATCTATACCCGCCAGTATTACGATCTGACCCCATGGAGCAACCATTCGCGGTTTACGGTAGGCATCACCGTGATGATCGTTTTCTGCATGAGCGCCGTTTTCCGGAAATTCTTCGACATGGCCCACGAGGTGGGGCGGGCCGAAGCGCACGCCTCGGCTGAGGCGGGAAAGAGCCTGGAGCAGAACCAGTTCATACGGGAAGTGCTGGACACCGGGTCCGGCTCCCTGGTGGTGGAGATCGAGTCGCTGTCGGCCACCATATCGGATTTCACCCGGCACAGCCAGGAGCAGGCGGCAGCGACCGAGGAGGTAACCGCCTCTATCGAGGAGATCACAGCCGGGGTTGATAACGTCAAGAACAACGCCGACGAGCAGTTCCTGAACCTGGAGCTGCTCCTGCACACCATGGAGGAGCTGTCGGAGATCATCGTCACCATGAACGCCCTGGTGGAAGAGGCCCTTACCATGATCGACCAGATATCGGTGAACGCCAAGTCGGGGGAGCAGTCCCTGCGGGTGATGAACGACAGCATGGGCAATATCAGCCGGAGCTCCCAGGAAATGACCGGCATTATACAGATCATCAATGATATATCGGACAAGATCAATTTGTTGAGCCTGAACGCGGCAATAGAGGCGGCCAGGGCCGGCGACGCCGGCCGCGGCTTCGCCGTCGTGGCTGACGAGATATCCAAGCTGGCAGACCAGACCGCGTCGTCCATCAAAAGCATTGACACCCTCATCAGGACCAATGAAAGCGAGATCGCCAAAGGGAACCAGACCGTTGGCACCGCCGTGGAAAAGATCAATTACATTATCAACGATATCGAGAAGATAGTGGACAAGATAACCGTCATTTCCCAGAATATGAGCCAGCAGACCCTGGCAAACCAGACGGTCAACGAGAACGCGGAGAAGGTCAAGACCCGCTCAGAGCAGATCACCAATGCCATGAACGAGCAGAAGCTGGCCATCGAGGAGATCTCGAAGACCGTCGGCTCTATCAACGAGCTGTCACAGCACAACACGCACCAGATAATACAGATCACCGATTCCACCAAGTCCATCGTCGGCAGGGTTGAGAACATGCACGGTGAAATTGAAAATTTCGTCCGGAAATCACAGCCTGACGGCGTCAAGGATTCATAAACTCCCGACGTTCAGGGAGCCTCACGGTGCGGAGCTCCGGCGCACAGGAAAAAATATTGACACAAACCGGTGATATTTATAGGTTGATTCACCGCGGGGTGTAGCTCAGCCCGGTTAGAGCGCCTGCTTTGGGAGCAGGAAGTCGGAGGTTCGAATCCTCTCACCCCGAAAAAGTGGCATAATCGTGGAGGCTCATCACTCGCCCGCCTCGTAAAAACTTCGTGTTTACTCGGCGGGACCGGCGACATCCGTGTCGCCTGCTCATCGATAAGCCTCCGCGATTAATGCCTGAAGCGAAGAATTGTTTGATATGCGCCAGTAGCTCAGTGGATAGAGCAACGGCCTTCTAAGCCGTTGGTCGCAAGTTCGATCCTTGCCTGGCGCGCATAAAGCCCCTAGTCTCCAGGGGCTTTGTTATTTAGAGTATAGGAAACCTTAATTACAGGCTCATTCGATGCGCCTCTAATTAGGAATAGTAAGTCTTTCTATGCGGGTATCAGTGAGAAACTAGGGTCGTCCTCATCATTGGTGCGACGTCAAAATATACCGATTCGATTATGCTCGCAAATGACAAACGCCCATGTGCGTTTTATGACCTCGCCAAACTGGGGACAGGCGGAAAACAAAAAACAAACCACTTGATAAAATCTCATATTCCGGGTATTTTCTTAAATAAGGTGTTCGTATATTGTTCCTCATTCAGTTGCCACTTGCAGTTCCTGACTTTGCTATTCCAAACCTTAAAACACGGATTGAAGATTGTGTGGACGTGATTGATCTAAGAAAAAACACAATTAAACAATTTAATTACAAATTTATTATTGATTTATATTATAGACCAAATATTCATGTTTAAAAGCATAAGATGTATGATCCATGGCATTTAACTTTTATATCTCGATCAAAAAAATTACCATTGATTCCCAGTGGGACCAGAAGCTTTAAAATATTTGTTAACATGTAATGATTCAGATCGACTCTCCATTAAGTAGAGAGATTATTGTGCAATAGTAACAAATCCTTAATAATATCATCAATAATTAAAATTCATACATTCATTATAAACCTTTATGATCGAAAAATTTATAAAATTGAAAGTTACAACCACCATGATATATTTTGGGATATGTCTTGTCGGTGTGATTTCTCTGTACAAGCTGCCTGTTCAGCTCATACCTGATATTGAATTTCCCAAACTTACGGTTATTACTGCGTATGAAAACGCCGCACCGGCAGAAATTGAAAAATTAGTCACCGCATATATTGAAGAGGCCGTTACTTCAGTGAATGGAGTATTAACGATACAGTCTGAGTCAATTGAGGGTTTGAGTCTGGTAACTGCAAAATTTGATTGGAAGACTGATATGGACCTTGCTCTTATTGAGACCAAGGAAAAGGTGGACCTCATTAAAGGACAGCTTCCTCAGGATACAGAAAAATCTATTGTGATGAAGGTCGATCCACGCGATGAGCCGATCATGATATTTTCTATAGTTAATAAAAAGGGAGATTTCAAACAGTTGCGTCGCCGCATTGAAAAAGAATTTCTCCCCTACATGGATCGGATTGAGGGCGTGGCTATAGCCGAGGTCAATGGCGGATATACACGGCAGATTAATATCAATCTGGACGTCGCGAAAATATATTCATATAATCTTTCCTTTGCCGAAATTATGGAGAATGTGTACAAGTCTAATTTCAATTTTCCCGCCGGCAATGTGGAAAAAGAGGATAAAGATATCTTGTCAGAACAATCGGCGAATTCGCTGACACTGAAGAGATTGGGGGCGTGGTGGTGGGGCGTAATGAAAATGGCGTTCCCATATATCTTGATAGCATTGCAGAAGTTGATGATGACTATAAGGACCGGAAATCGATAATTCGTTTTAATGGCGGAGAGTCACTTGCGCTTTTAATTAAAAAAGAGCCTGGCAAGAATACCATCGAGACATGCGGGCGGATTAAAGATAAAGTTGAAGAATTGCAAAAAAAATACATTAATGATTTTAAGATTATCAAAATATATGACCAGTCTGAATTCATTGATAATGCGGTGAACAACGTTTTTATTGCGGGTATTATCGGGGGTATTATAGCCATATTTGTACTCTGGTTTTTCCTTAAAGAGTTTCGCTCACCCCTCATAATCGCTATTACTATTCCAATCTCAGTTATCGGAACTTTCGCGCTCATGTATTTTAAAAATATCAGCCTCAACACAATATCTCTTGGTGGTCTGGCTCTTGGTATTGGCATGATGACTGATTCAAGTATCGTTGTGCTTGAGTCAATAGCGATAAAGCGAAATGAAAATAGTTGCGGTGATGTTGTTGATGCTGTGAAGAAGGGAACCGGCGAGGTAATGACGCCGGTGGTCGCGTCTGCAATTTCCCAGGTCGTCGTGTTCCTGCCGATTGTTTTTCTATCGGGTCTGAGCGGAGCTATATTCGGCGAGCTCGCGTTAACAATATCATTTTCAAATATAGTGGCTATGTTCTGCGCGATTACCCTTGTCCCCATGCTGGCTACCATAAGCTTTCCTGAAAGAATGGCCAATGGCAGATTGTATCGATGGGCCAGTACAACATTTAGGGCCATGCAGAGCCAGATATTCGCCTTTTCCGATGTGGTTATGTTCTTTTTTATAGCAACATATAATAGAGCTATTACATATTCACTGCGACATTTTAAGCAGGTAATCCTTGCCGGAACAGGTGTTTTTCTTGCTGGCATGTTTCTGTTTCTATTTATTGATTTCGAATTGATGCCACGGATCGATCCGGGAGAGTTCACTATTGATATCGAAGCTCCTCGAGGAACAACATTGAAAGAGAGTTCAGCTCTTAGCAGGCGAATCGAGAATTATCTCATGAGCAAGCGGTTCGTGAAATACGTATATGCGAAAGTTGGATCGGATCCCGAAGAAAAAATTGCCGAGAAGACGTCCGGCAGGGGAGCTAACAATATTCTGATTAAGGTAATGCTGGCCAGTGGACGGCGCCCGCATATCAATGATATCATAACGTTATTAAAAAAGGAAATACGACTTGGCGAACAGATAAGTATCAATTTTTATATTAAGGAAAATGTCGTTGAATCGATATTTGCACACAATATCAAGCCGATCCATGTGGAAATTTACGGCAAGGATACCGATGTGCTGAAATCAATTGGCTTCAGAATTAAAGATAAGCTGTCGAGGTTGAAGGGGGTGGCAAACGTATCGACACTATATGATCGAATGGATCCTGAATTGAAGATAAATGTAGACAGGAACAAAACCGCGACGATGGGATTGAGAATTTCGGATATTGCCGCATCCATTAAATCTGCAATAAATGGAGATGTTGTCTCAAAGTACCGGGAAAAAGATGAAGAGGTCGATATCCGTGTGCGGCTTCAAGAAATGGACAGACAGGAAAAAGATTCAATATACAAAATACTGGTCAAATCGGAGACAGGAGCGACCATACCTGTAAAAATGTTTGCAACAATTGAAGAAGGATATGGCGCTAGTAAAATAATCCGCCATGACCAGAGCAGGGTCAATATCGTAACTGCTGATATAACAGGCACCAAAGATCGGGTGATGGATCAGGTCGATGATATCATTAATTCGATGAGACTTCGTGAGGGGTATGAGTGCAAGATAATCAGTGATAAAGAGGAAGTTGCCAAAACACTCGGTGAGATGAGGTTCGCATTTATTCTATCGATTATTTTCATTTATATGGTGCTGGCTTCCCAGTTCCAGTCTTTTAAAAATCCGCTCATTGTCATGCTTAGCATTCCGGTTGCGTCTCTTGGAGTGTCGGGAGCACTCCTGCTGACTGGTAAGACTCTCAATATAAATTCAGGCATTGGGATCATAATGCTTGCTGGCGTCGTTGTGAACAATGCTATCGTTTTGTTTGATTTTATTAAATCTGAGATTGAAAACGGCAAACCGATGTATGAAGCCATCATTGATGCCGGCACAAAACGGCTTAGGCCTATACTGATGACGGCTTTTCTTTCTATCCTAACGGTTTTACCAATAGCCATCGGCATAGGCGAAGGTTCCGAGTTGGAACAGCCGATGGCTATCACTACGATTGGAGGATTGATAATCTCGACAGTTCTTACGCTTGTATTTATCCCGACTGTATACTATTTTATGAATTATAAAAAAAAGAGACGGAATAATATTGATGCCTGACGGGCTTCATCATACCTTTTTCTTTAATTCACCAATCCTTTTTTTTGCTCCCTGGATCGGGCCTGATAGATCCTTGGGGCAATACTTTAGAAATTTTTCCAGGCTTTCAATTGCTTCCTTGTTTTTGCCCAGTTCGCCAAGGACAATCGCGCGGTTATAATAGGGAGTGTAGTTTTCCGGATTCAGTATTATCGCCTGCTGGTAGTTAGTATCAGCATCGGAATATTTTTTTTGTTTCTGATAGAGTACTCCCAAATTGTAAAAAGCTAGTGGGTAACGATTATCCAGTTTTATTGCTTTATTGAATCGGCGCTCAGCCTCATCTAACCTGCCGGTTTCCAGATAGAGCATGCCGAGATTGTTTTCAACTTCAGGATTTTCGGTTATTGATGAAGCCTTTTTCCATGCCGTTTCAGCCTTGTCGAAAATTTTCTGTTTGTAGTATATGATCCCGGTATAGAGCCATGGTGAATAATATTTTTCATCGAGGGATGCGGCCTTTTCCATATTTTTAAGGGCTTCATCATCATTCTTCATATTAAGCAGCGCCATCCCGAGATTAAAGTAATACATCGGAATGTCTTTTCGCATTGAAATAGCTTGTTCGAAAAGTACTTTGGCTTCTTTAAGTTTATTCGTTTGTAGATAACAGTTTCCCATGTTGTTGGGGTATTCTGGGTTTTGAGGATTTGCCTTCGATGCATCTTTAAATTTTGACAGTGCATCCTCGAAACTTCCTTTTGAGAATAATTCAAGTCCTTCCTGATTGAATGCTTCTGCTTTTGTCTTCATTTCCGGGGTCACTTCACCTTTAGAACAGGATAATGCCAGCATGGCGAAAAAGATAATTGAAATAATGATATTGATGGTTTTCATGGCTAGTTATGGTACCTCGTCTATATGTTATTTTAGTTTGCATATTATTGGCCAGCACGATATAACTATGGTCCTGTCTCAATTATTTTTCATAATAATACAATAATGGAATCAATAGCAACGATAATAATCTGAATAAATGTTATTTGTGCAAGTTTTTTTTTATCTAATAATTTATTTCTTGACGCTGGTTGTTGTTCGGATAATCAAAAAGAGACAATTGGTGAAATGTTTATTTTGAGACCAAAAAATATGGAAAAAATACAATTCATTAAAGACTTATTCATGCGGCATAAATTTGTAATTGGCGCAGCTGTCTTTTCATTTGTTCTGGGATATATAATCTGCCTGTTCTTCAATGGATCCTACAGCAGAATACTGAAAAGTGAATTACAGAATTATGAAAGCGGTACCTGGCTCGTTAAAGTTAACGGTGATCCGATAGGTAAAAACTATCTTGATAAAAGGGTGGCTCTTTATAAAGAGTATATCGATTCTCCGATAACCAAATCAGATCCATTGCTGAGGGACAAGATGCTGAGAAAGCTGATTGATAACCGCATCGTTTTAACAGCAGCTTCGCGATCGCGCATATTTGATTCAGCCAGGGGCAGAGACTACCTCTGGATATTTCTGGAAGAAGCGATGGTGAATTACTATCTCGATTCTCTGATTCGCGTGAAAAGAGGCTCCGGTATTACCATGACAGATTCTGAAATCGAAGATTTCTATAGTAAGAACAAGGAAATGTTCGATAAGAAGAATTATTCCGCAAAAGACGCAATATCCCTCATTAAAAGTGAACTGGGCAATCTGAATAATAAGGTTTCCCGTGAATATGCGGTTCTTGCACGCAGAGTTGAGCTTGGTAAAATGAAAAAAGGAATAAAAATCAATATCAACAGAGATATGCTGGCCGGCGAAATAAAGCCAAAAGTCGAAAAGAAGGAAGAATCTGAAAAACTCAAAGCGGATGAAAAACAAAAGAAAGGTAAATAATTCGGAAGAGAATCAAGCAGAACATGATAATTAATAGCATATTTGGATTAATTCTTATTGCAGCCGTGGCTGGAGCTCAACCGGCTCCCAAAACCGTCGAGGGTATAGTAATTGAAGAACTTTCCGAATCCTCCATAATGGGGAATAAAAAAACTTCCTACCGCCGATCATATTATACAAAGACTGATGCTGTAATTATTGATAGCAATGTGCCGTATAAGTTGTTGTTTAAACTGCAGGAAAAAAAGATTTATCTCATTAATGAGTTATTCCGCGACTATATGGTTATGACCTTCGATGATTTCAAGCGATTATCAAAAAACACGATGGATACCTTGAATAATCAGGAATATCGTGTGGAAAAAACTGGAAAAAAAAGAACTATTAATAAATTCACCTGCCGGGAATTTGTTATACTGGTTCCAAAACTCGATCTGCAGACTGTTGTCTGGGTTTCGGAAAAAATGGATGTGAAGCTTGAACCAGTGTTTCTTTTTGCTGAACAGACTCGTTTTATCAACATTGTCGATAAAATACTGGTAATAATGAAAAACCAAAACGGTTATATCTTAGAAAGCGAAACGCATTCAAAACACTCCAAAGAAAAGATAAGCATACACCAAAAAGTGTACCGGGTGGAGCGTGAAACATTCCTGGATGGCATGTTCGCAAAGCCTGTAGGGTATGAAGAAAAACCCTTCAACAAGAAATAATATACATAACCGGTCCTCGCTTCATCTAGAACTCAATGATGCGCGTATAATCCTCCAGCATGTGATTGCCGTACTGGTCCTCTGACCCGCCGTCTCCACCCTCGATGGTAAGCCGGTAGATGCCAAGGTTTACGATATCCCTCAATCTAAAAGTAAAAACGGTATTACCCGCATTCCATTGTTGATCAATTATTCCGGGAGTCCCGCCGGTGCCAACTTCCTTGGTAGCGGATAGCATAAACGCTGTCGGATTCATGGCCCTGTTGAAAGTAATAGTGATCATATCGGATCGGATCCATGGCGGCGGGCCGACTTCATTATATTCCTGAAGAGTTATAACACTATTGGGGGGCCACACGCCGGTTATTGGATCACTGACTGAAACAATCGCGGGCCTTCGTGAATGCTCTCCGTCCGTGATGAAATGGTATATATAGTTGCGGTCCAGCGGATTGTTCGATACATCGGTTACCGTGGACGCAATATGCAGAGTATAATTTGTTTCGCTCTCCATCGGCTCGGTGAAATTGATAATTGCCTGCGTATTGCCCCCTGCCATTGTATAATAAAAAGGGCAGGAGGGGTTCAGGGATATGGCTTGGTTCAGGGATGCCACGTTTATGGGCTCGCTAAAGGTTATGGTAATTGGTTCATCTTTTTCAACATTATGGAACGGTATGACGTTTTCATCCCACGTCATAGGCGCGCCTGTCCAATCGTTCGATGTTACTGCAGTGATGGCTGGATGGAGAAAGTCATTGCCTATGGTGAATGTAAAGGAGAGCGGGTTTGCCAGGGGATTACCGTTCTGGTCAGTAACGCTGCCGGCAATAGTGATGGTATAGGTGCTTCCAATAGTAAGATTGTACGTCGGGTCGAATGTGATAACCGTACGAGTGGGGTTCGATGTATACATCCATTGCACAGATGGTGAAATGGATATACCATTATATATAGTGTCAAGGTCTATCGCCTCTGAAAAAGTTATGACAATATTACTATTTGCTGCAACATTAACCGCATTGTTCGGCGGTGTGTAATTGACCACTGTTGGCGGCTGGATATCATTATTAATATAAAATACCGATTCAAATTTTGTGAGTAAATCATTGCCATCTGCGTCTTCTGCCGCCGTAGTAAGGGTAATTGTGTACATCACTGAGTCTCTGAGAGCTTCGCTGGGCTTGAATACCATAAGCTTCATGCCAGGATCCCAGGAGAAAAAGCCGTTGATGGCACCGGAAGATGAGGTGAGGCTGAACGCGTTATTGGTGCTCTCACAATCCATTTTTTTACTGAAATAAAGAGATATGGGGGTGTTGGGATTGATATTTGTAGAAAAACTGGTCGGAAACCAGAACATGACCTTCGGACGGGATGTGTTGAAATTAAACGAAAAGGGTTTGCCCCCCTTAGCGCACTGTAATGCCATCAGTGATGCAAGGAATATTAATAATACATGATATTTTTTCATAATCATGACACCTCTTCGTATTATTGTCTGAAATCAATAGTATAATTTTCAATCATGGTGTTGCCGTTAATGTCAGACACTCCGTAATCGCCGCCAACGATCGTCAGGCGGTATAATGTATTGATAAATAGTGAGTTTATAGTGATATCAACCGTGTCGTCATTTACCGGGTCCCAAACTATGTCGGTTATAGCCGGATCGGGAATCGAAGTTATCCAATCTTCAATCAGGCAGTTTCCAAATATTGTGGTTTTATCCATTACCGCGATATTCCCGTTTTGGGTAAAATGCACTCGGAATATATATTGATCGCCGGCGCCTAAATTAATGGTTGTTGGCCATGCTGTTTGCGGCGGGATCAAATCCGTCCACGGGTCGGTGATAACAGTTCGCCCATTGACATCGTCAATGCTTATTCTCTGCGAATTGGGCCCATTGGTCCGAATCACCACCTGATACGGATTTTCAAGTTTGAGATCATGTGCGTCAGTGGCGGTGGTCTCCATCGTTATGGTGTAAATAGTGTCTGATGTAAAAGGGTCGGTCGTATTAAAGATCATCCGAGTGTCATTGTTGGCCCAGGTGAAATAACCGTTGACCGACGGCGCTATTGAGAAGGCGTTTTCGCAGCTGTTTCGATCCATCGACTCTGAAAAATTTATCGTTATGGTTGTAACGTCTTTTTCAACTCCCGTATTGATAATATCTGGCGCCCAGATGTTCACACCGTCTCCTATGTCAAGGACCACGGGCGGCGTAAAATCGTTACCGACGGTAAATATAAGAGAGAATTCCCCGGCCAGGGTATTTCCCGTAACGTCATGGGCGGATTCTCCAATGGTGATCCGGTATTGACTTCCATACTCCAGCGTTCCGGTAAATACAAATCGCAGCGTATCGAGGCCTGTTGCGTCGTCGAAGTATCCGGGAACTTCCGGTGAAATGCTGAACGCGGCCTGTGTGGAAAGCCGGTCCATCGGCTCGCTGAATTGTATGTCGATTGCGGTCAGCGCGGCAAGATTCGGATCAGCAGGATCATCCGGATCAATGGTCACTCCGCCGGGAACATTAGGCGGCATGGAGGATATAACGCGCGGCTTCGTGAAATCACTCCCAACGTAGAACTCTGATAGAAAGGTTTTCTCCAGGGTGTTGCCCAGATGGTCCCGCGTTGTTCGTGGTATTTCAATCTGGTACCGCTGGGATATCTGGAGCTGATAACGCGGTTTATAAATAAATGATTTTTGAGAAGTCCATATTATCTGGCCCTCCACCATTGCGTTGTTGCTTAATAACATGAAATTCATTTCAATGTCAGCGACATTTACGTTATTGTTGAAAATAACAATGACGCTCGCGTCTGGATCAACCCCCGTCTGCTGGTTAACCGGCACGCAGGATACAATCTTAAAGGTGTCAAAATTCAGTGCCGGCGCGATTTTTTTTGAAGCGCTATCACTGCATGAAACAAGGAGAATAGTACAGCATAACAATGCGAGAAATATTTTATGCGCCATTTTCATCCTTTGCCTCCTCCGGGAATTTTGATTTCAGAAAGAGAAACAGCATCAGTCCCTGCAAGACCAGCAGCATAGCCGCTACACCGAAAAAGGTTGTAACCGTGAAGAATTTCAGCATGATCAGAACAAAAATTGTGACCGAGAGTACGGCCGATGCGGCGACTGTAAGTATACAGAAGAGTTGCAGGTTCGATTTCGCCCGTGTCCAGAATTGAAGGGCAAGGAACTGTAGAATAAACAATAGGGACAGAAAAAGAAAGTATTTGTCCTTGTGTTGTATTCCGCTGCCCGCAAAAACCAGAAGGATCAGGTTTGCGTAATCATAGGGTATCTCAACCGTATATTCGATGGTCCTGAAGTATGTGGCTGCAATAATGGTCATTATTATCAGAAATAGAAGTATATTGGTAATGTTGTACAATTTGACATTGAGTGACAGTACACTGTTGAACGTCGTGATTATAAATACTGTTGCCAGCCCGGTTAAAATAGTCATTTTGTCTTTGTGTGACATGGCTTACCTCTTGAATTGTTGTGTGTAATGATAGGTGCATATAGTCGGTATTACGACCAGTGTCAGTATTGTCGAAAAAGCCAGTCCGCTGATAACCGTGAGAGCGAGAGGGCGCCACAGGTTGCTCCCATCGCCGGTATTAAGGAGCATGGGTACCATGCCCAGAATCGTGGTAGAAGCGGTCATTATGACCGGACGGAAGCGGCGATGGCTCATGTCCTTGATATAAGAATTGATAGTGTCCCGTGTCATTTTGCCATCGAGAAATCCGGTCTGAATGGTATTAACCAGGATGATCCCGTTATTCACCACAATACCTGACAGGATGATCATGCCGATATAAACGGAAATGCTTATCGTTGTGGACGTAACGAACAGGCTGATGATAACGCCAATAATCGCCAGGGGCACTGTTGTCATGATAACCAATGGAAGTCTAAACGATTCGTATAGTGAAGCCAATATCATGTAGATAAGGAGGATGGCGGTAATGATGGTCAGCATCATTGAATTTCTATTCTCTTTCATTTTTTTCAGGTTTTCATCGTATTCATAGGCATATTCTTCGGGGAATTTTACTTTTTTTAAGGCCCGGTCAATGGAGTTGACTGCTTCGTCGTATGATAATGAACCGATTTTAGCGGTAATGGTAACGCACCGCCTGCCATCCTTGCGCCAGATTTTTGTCGGTCCCGTCTGTGTTTTGATATTGACGATCTCTTTTGCCGGGATGAATTCACCCTTCGCGTTTTTAATGGAATAGTTAAGAATCTTATCTATGTCATCGCGCTGGTCGTCCTGGAAGCGCATGCGTACGTCTACCTCATGGTCGACGTCGATATATTTAGTGATGACCGGTCCGAATACGCCTGAACGGAAGAAATCGGTAATGTCCGATGGTGTCAGTCCGGAGGATGACGCTTTTTCACGGTCAACGTAGAGTGCATACTCGGGTTTGCCTTCCCGGAAACGGAGTACGCAGTCCTCAATGCCCTTTATTGTTGATATTTTTCCCGAGGCTTCTTTTGCAAGCTTTTGTAAGAGTTCATTCTCGTTGCCGGTGAAGGTGATGCTCAATTCGCGAGCGGCGACCTCGTCGGCTTCTGATATGAAAACGAAACAGCGATAGGGCTTCAGAAGGGCGCCCACCTTTGATTTGATCTGTTTCTTGATTCGCTGTTGTTCACTTTCTGACGTGATGGAATCATTAAATTTAATAGAAAGCGTGCCGCGCCATTTCTCCACTTTGGTGGAAACATCTTCGGCAATTCCCATTTTTTTTATATAGCGTTCGGCCATTTTGACGGCCTCGTCGGTACGATTGAGGGTCGTGCCGGTGGGAAATTCAAGGTACGCATAAAATTCCCGCGCCGCCATGGGGTCGATGATTTCACTTTTAATAAAGAATGAAAGGATAACTGCGACCGCCAGCAGAAACGCCAGAGAGGTTAGCATCCGCTTTTTGTTGGCAAAGGTATAGTCAATGAGTGAAAGATACCGGTGGTGCACTTTGGTTTCAGATCGGTCGAAGCGTTCGAGAAGTTTCAGCCACCAGTGGTCACTACGCTGGAGGAATGCGTGTATGCTGGGGATGTTCCCCAGTGGGCGGCGCAGGCGGGCGGCAATGGTTCTCATTCTTTCAGGAATGCCGTATAATTCTGAAAAGATAGTAGGGATCAGAATGATCGAGGTCAGGAGCGATATGAAGAGCGCCGCTGATATCGTAAAGGCGAGGTCCCCATAGGTTTTTTTTGTTGAAACATTTCCAAAGACCAGCGGGAAAAAAACGGTGATATTGATCATGGTTGAGGTTATAATTGCGTTCCGCATTGACGCGACGCTTTCCACAATGCTGGTGGAATTGATCGGATTTTTCTCGTGTATAGCCGCTGATATGACGATTCCATTGTCCACCACCATTCCGACGCCAAGAGCAAGACCGCTCATGCTCATAACATTCAGGCTAACTTTAAAGAAATACATGAAGGCAAAGGCGATGACAAGGGAAAGGGGGATGGACAACCCGATGGTAAGGACAATACTCGGCTTTTTCATGAATAGAGATAGGACGATGAACACAATAATGATGCCCCAGATGCTGGAAAAAATGACATTATCTATGGCGTCTCTGACATAGGTCCCCTGATTATAGATGACTTTCGTCTTGACAACGCTCTCGTTTTGGAGCACCTGCAGTGCCTGCGTGCACACATTGACGGTATTAGCGTCGCCCGCTTTGTGGATATAGATGGTGATTCGTTCATTACCGTTAAGGCGGGAGATGTCTTCCTTGTCCCTGAAAGAGTTGGCGACGTCGGAGAAATCCTTTATTCGTATGAGGGATCCCTGGGGCGCCTTCATCACAACCGCTTCGGAAATGCTATCAACGGAAGGGTAGCGGCACGTCGTATACACGATGAATTCCCGATCGCCCGACTGAATGATGCCGCCCGGAATCGAAATATTGTTATCCTGCACGATCGGGGCGATGTCCCTGAAACTGAGGTCGCGCGCCATCATCCTGGCGCGGTCGACCATGATGTGGATCTCCCTGACCTGGCCTCCGGCTATGAGGATTTCGGATATCCCGTCGATGCGCTGCAGTTTGGGCTTGATCTTGCGATCGACATATTCCCTGATATCCACCAGGGACATACCCTGGCGGTTGACGGTGGCGATAAGCACCGGACGATCGGAAGGGTCATAGCGGACGACTACCGGCTCCTGGACCTCCCGGGGGAAGCGTGATCGTATCAGTCCTATTTTTTCCCGCACTTCCAGTGATGCGATTTTAATATTTTTTTGCAATTGAAATGAAACATTGATTCTCGATTTGCCTTCTTCGGAAATGGAATTTACTTCTTCAATTCCGGAAATGGTTTTTATGATTTTCTCGATAGGCTTGGTGATGATTGTTTCGATTTTCTGAGGGGACATGCCGGGATATTCGATGATGATTGATATGGCAGGAAAATTGGTCGGTGGCATCAGCGATACCGATAGCTGCGTGAGCCCTATCGCCCCGAAAATAAAAAGGCCGCTGAACAGCATATATGCGGTGATTTTATTTTTAATAAAGTATTTCATTCGACCTGTTTGCTTTTCTTTTTCTTGTTAATGATGATTTTCATGCCCGGATAAACGACATTGATTCCCCGTGAGATGATAACATCGTTCTCCTGGAGTCCTTTCGTCACTTCAAATTGCGAACGGTATTCGGCACCGAGGGCCACCTTCTGTTTGAAGAGGAGACCTTTTTTTACCACATATACCTATCCCCTGGCCTTGTCTTTGGTTATGAATGCTGAAGCGGGTATGACCAGCTTCTCTTCCTTGTCTCCGGTTTCGATTCGTGCACGGGCAAACATGCCCGGGAGAAGCTTATAATCGGGATTCTGCATCTCTGCTTTTATTTCAACGGTGCGAGTTTTCATGTCAAGGACAGGAGTGATGCGGGCGACCTCGGCGGTGAAGGTTTCATCTCCCAGTGCGTCTACGGTGAAGGTCACCGCCTGGCCTGTTTTGATCTTTTTAATGTCTTTTTCATTAACATTCATGGCAAGAAAAATGCTCGATATGTTGATCAGGGTGGCAAGGATCGATTCCGGCTTTACCATCTCGCCGGCTTCCATGCTTTTTGCGGCCACCAGTCCGTTAATGGGGGACCGGACATAGGTTTCTTTGATGAGCAGTTCCGTGGAGGATAGATTACTCTGCGCCTGCTTTATACGTGAATTGGCTGCTTCCAGCTCTGCACGTTCGATCTTGGTATTGATTCGCTTAAGGATTTCGAAGCGCTCTTTCTTTGACCTGGGGACCCTCAGTCCTTCAGAGGTGATATCCTCATTGCGGAACCCCACCTGTTGAATGGCCAGGTCAGACTTTGCCAGCTGATATTTGGTATAGACCGTTGTATGCTGGGCCTGGAGAGACTTCAGCTCGCTCTCGCTCAGTCCGCCTGCCTCGTACAGGACTTTTTTATTCTTTAAAACACGGTCCATGTTTTCATAGGTTACTTTTTTATCATTCAGGTCGGCTTCGGCCTTTTCGATTGTTTTGAGTTTTATTTCAATGGCCTTCAGCGCATTTTCATACTTTGCCTTCGTCAGATCGTAAGACTTTCTCGTTATGTCGAGTTCTGCCAGCTGCTGATTCAGGGTAAGCTTTAACGGGAGCCGGTCGATTTCAGCTATGAGCTGACCATTGGTTACGCGCTGACCTTCATGTATATAAATTCGGTTCAGCCGTCCATTCACTTTTGAAGAGACGCTAACTTTTTCCCTGAATACGATCTGACCCAGAATCTCGATTTCATCGGTTACTTCCTTTTTTATAACTCGATATGTTTCTATGACGCCTTCTTCATCGAAGTATTTTTGCGCGGATTGATCGGTTTCTTTATTCTGGAAATATGAGACGATCTGCAACCCCGTAATAATGAGAATAATGATCAGGATCACACCGCCGACGATTCGTACGTTTCTGCCGCTGCCGGCGGCAAGGCTTTTGGCAAACGCGGCACCGGACTCAAATGCCCGACCTGAAAAAGCTTTTGCCTTGTCCAGATTCTCTTTGTTGAAGTATTTTTGGAGCAGGGGCGTAATGCCGGCGCCGGGACGGTCCTGCTGGTGAAGGACGTCCTGGTTGTACTCATCAATGATGAGGCGTTCAATGACGGGGTCGTTTTTATGCTCCTGCGCCAGATCATCAGGCTGCGGAGCTGATTTGGGCTGGATCCCGGCGTTATTTCCTTCCTCGCTGATGAGGAACTGGTCTATGGCGTCAGATATATCAGATTTGCCGGCAGCCGTGTCAGAGGTCCTGATGGCTTCACGCGCCTCGTCATCAGTAATCAGGAATTCATCTTCAGTCAAACCGTCAGCGGGCCGGTTCACGCTTTCTATCCGGTTGTCTTTTTTATCAGTCACTGTTTTTTGCCTCGTAGTTTGGATAATTTCAGGAACCCGATGTCGACGCCCATGGACAGTTCCAGCGTGGATGAGGCTGAAAGATACCGCACTTTGGAATCCAGGTGGGAGATTGCGGCTTCGCCCCGCTCAATTTCTTTTTTCATGAGATCATACCGCCTTGATTCTCCCATGTTGGCTTTAAGGCGCTCGATCTTAAGCTGATTGTCATAGAGGACCAGTTGTTTTTTTGCTATGTCGATCATATTCCAGGAGTTCTTGAGCTCCATGATTGATGAGAGAACCTCGGTGGACACCACCTCGCGCACCTCTTTTTTTTTGCTGGCATTGGTATAAAGGTCAATCTGGCTTTCGACGATTTTTCGCCGGTAATCCATGCTGTCAAGAATGCTCAGGGAACCGCTGTTGGCCACTGTTCGGGAGTTGTTATTGTTCGCCGTGTCGTAGGCGGAGGCAACGCTGACAGTGTTGCCGAACAATGCCGATGTAACCTTGAAATTAATTCCCCACCCTTTTTCACGCGGGAGAAATTGGTTGGGCAGAGGGTCGCTGCCGGACAGTGAATAATTGAAGCCGACGGATAATTGGGGCAGGAAATACAGCTGGTTTACCAGATTCGCCTTTTTACTTATGAGATATTCGGCATCGCTGCTTTCTACTTCCTTGCGGTTTTTCACCGCCATATTGATGTAGCTGAATATATCAACTTTTGAATCGAGTGGATAAAGGATGAAGTCGTTCTCTATGTCTCCGATCAACTCAATGGACTGGCGGTAGTCGATTTTAAGGAGCAGTTTGAATTTATTCAGCGATAATAGGTAGTTGTCCACGGCCTTTTCGAGCTCCAGTTCAACACCTTTAACCTTTGCTTCGATTTCCATGACATCAAACCGTGTCGCTTCGCCAAGCTCCAATTCCTTCCGGATAAACTTAAGCTGGAGCCGCCCGTGCTCAAGGGTCTTTTTATGAATGTCAATGGTGCCCTTTATCTCCAGGATATTGAAATACGACATCATCACTTCCATGATGAGTTTGTTGGTGGCGATGCGATAATCATTTCGCGCCAGGATCCTTCTGAGCTTTGCCACATCATAGGCAACGGCCCGTTTCCCGCCGTCGAAAAGAACAATATTTGTATCAATAGAAAATTTGTGCTGACGGGTATCCGTTTCACGCTGGGCGACCTGTTCGGAGCGCATATAGCCTATCGATAAAGATGGAAAAAAGTCCCTGATACGTTCAACCATGGTGAGATCGTATACTTTTTTACTGGCATTGATCACTTTCAGCTCATAGCTGTTGTTGATGGCGGTGCCGATGGCGGATTCCATGTCTATATAGAGCTGTTCTGATCCCTGGTTGTATTTTGCTATCCGTTTGGCGATAAGGCGTTCAATGCTATCGTCCGCCATGGCCGGTATGGCGTAAAGATTAATACATGCGCACCAGGCAATGATTCCTATTCGGATTGCCTGCCGGAATGATATGCTGCCAGTATGCCTCATAGACATTAGTAACGGGGAAGTTTGCCGTGTACTTTGTTGACGAACTGCAGGGCGATAGATTGCATCACTTTATCATCAGCAATACCCGAAGGAGCGCGGTATTGTGCTTCCCCGATGATTTCGCCCCGGTTGTTAAATATAATGACATTGATAAACGTGCTTGATTTCGAATCGATAAAATTGCCGGTCTCGATCTCCGAGATCGCGCCATGGAGGTATATGTCTGCACTGTATTTTTTACATGCTTCGGCGACTTTTTCCTTTGTCATGTCATGTATGCTGAAACTGCCACTCTGTTTCTTTACAATGGTATTATAGGAATCGCTGTCGAAGGCGCTGTTTTCTTCGGGACTTTTTTTGCGCTCGGGCTTGATGACCTGGAACGTATCTTCATCATCCATGACCACTAGTTCGGATTTATAGCCCAGCGAAAAGAAATCAAAGCGGAGCGTGTCGCGGAAATTCTTTTCGATATAGGGATTGTACTTGAGAGATCGCCTCTCGAAATACCCGATGAGTATCGTTGAAGGTTTTTTTGCTACGCCCTGAAGGCGGAAATGACTTTCAAAACTGGAGCATTGAAGTGCGAAAACGCTCAGCAGTACAGTCAGTAGTTTTTTCATTTTTCCATCTCTCTTTTTATTATATTTAAATTTGATTTGTCGATATCAAGCGTGTCTGCTATTGACATGGCTCTGTTCATTTCGTCAGAGGACTTATCCTTGAGTCCCAGCCGGTGGTATAGAATACCCAGGTTGGCCCGGGCAGTTACAATTGTTTCCTCTTCCTGAATAATCATCTGGTATTCGTACAGGGCCTCTTTGAACTTTTCGTTTTTTTCATAGATAAGGGCGAGGAGGGCGCGGCCGGGGATATGGTGACCGTCCAGTTCAACGACTTTTTTCAGGCATTCGATAGCTTCGGCATCGTTCTTTTTTTTATGCTTGGCATCGGCGCTGATAACCAGGATTCGGGCGTTCCAGTACAGGGCCCCAACATGGTCGGGATTTTTATCCAGTATGGTATCGATCTGCTCCTTCGCGTTGGCAAAATTCTTTTGATAATAATAGATTTTTGATAGCATCAGGTATGCATTAAGGAACGAGCTGTCTTTCTTGATGGCCTGCTCAAAATATTCGCGGGCATTACTCAGATCTTTTTTGTAGAAATATTCATTTCCTTTCAAATAAAGCTTCAGTACCTCATTTTCATTGTTCATGCACGAAAATGGAATAATTAAACAGACAAAAAATATCATTTTACGCATAAAATGGCTTCCGAATTGAATTTTTATTGAATCTAATTTTTAGATAGAAGGATTTTTGAACTAATTTTCATTATTATTTATACCAGTCAAGAAAATTATATTAATAATAGAAAATACATCTTAAAATAAACAATATCCATATATATATAGTGGCTTTTTTGAGATACAAATGACAAAAAAAATATGGTGAAAAGATTCTGCGATTTTCCATGCTTAATCATCACGTATGTAGTGAGTAAAAAATTATTGCAAAAAAATTATTAATATTTTAATATGGATTTGGGTAATATTTTTATCGTAATTAAGTTTCTGAATAATAACACCTTTAATGCGTGGTGTGTGCAATTTGAACAGCCTGAAATACATAGGACTGGTGTATATTCTCATAATGTCCGCCGCCGCCGCATACGGCATGACAAATGAAGCCATGGCTCCATGGGAGCGGACGTCAGATAGCCAGGTGTGGGGTGAAACCATTGTTGAAAAAGCTCTTACCGGCGAAGGGAGCGGCCTGAAGCTGAACGCCTTCTGCGACGAGGGATCGTTTAGGTCCGCAGCGGCCTGGCGTTCGATCGCAGTTGATGGTATTTCCGAACCCGCAGGCAGTGAAATACGTCTGTGGGCCATGGTGCTGGCGAACAGTGCGTCAATTGGAGTGAATGGCGCTGATAAAAAAGAGCACGGTCTTATAGCCCTGGCATGGATGTCGTCGATCGGCGGTTTTTCGAAACCTTCCGCCATGTCCGGCGCGAACAATAATGGCGGCAAAGTCCTTCTTGATGCCGCACCGGCGGCGTCCACCTGCCGCGTCGAAGTAAAAACTTCCGTACAAGATACTGCTGTTAACCATATTACTGCTGACCAATGCAGTGCTGCCTGCGCACGGCTGAACATGACGGATTACCGGACCGATGCGGACAAGGTAGACCGCTTTGCCCTGTTTTTATATTTATGGAACGACATTCCGGGCGAACACAACACGATAACATCACCATTCCTGCCGATTAAAGCATTTCCTGTCTTTTTTACTATATATCACCACAACAACCAGACAACCACCAGCACCAGGATCTACTGTGCCCGAAATGGCATCGGTATGAACTGGCATGAGGAGGATTTTGTATGAAACGCATGCGCACATCGATGTACGGTAATCTGATTACCATTGGAGCGGTCATGCTGCTTCTGATAATGCCACTGAATCAGGGAGCGGTCTACGGCGACGCCCGGTTCAAAAAGTATGAGGAGGACCGTACCCGCCTGGAGCAGTACATCGAGGAGGGCGATCGGGAGCGCGATGCGGACTCGTGGGAGCGTGTGGTGCAGGGAGGACGGGAAACGCTGCGCGCCGAGTGGGAACGGCTTGCAGAAGAAGAGGTTCAGCGGGTTCTGCGTGTAGAAGGTGACACGCCGCAAGCGCAGGCCGAGCTTGACCTGGACCGGCGTGAAGCGCTGGCCGAATGGGAACGCCAGGTAGACATAACGATAGCCACTGCTGAAGGAAGGTGGTACGCTGAACGCGAAAGTATTATATACGAAGATTTTGATCGGGGGACCCTGAGCGAGCTGCTCGAGGCGGTGCGGGGGAGCCGGAGTGTCGAGGAATGGACCGCGGCGGTGACGCCGGGCGTGAATGAGGCGACCGCGGCGTGGGAAGAGTCGCTGGCTGGCCGCCTGTCGGAAGCGCGGAACAGGGCCACTATGGTTCCGGCGGAGGCGCGCGCTTCCTATGAGGCCGAACTGAACCGGATAGAGCAGGACGTGCGGGCGCGATTTAACGTGGAACGGAACCAGCTGGTATACCGGGCAAAGAATGAATTCATCACGGACCTTATGGTCGATACCGAGTCTCTGCGCATCCAGTCCGAGAGCCAGAGCGCGGAAGCCGTCACGGAGAGGGTGATTGAGCAGACGCTTCAGGAGCTGGCAAAAGACGAGGAAAAGATTCTCAACCGGGAGACGGGAGAGGAGCGCGGCACGGGAGAGCTTGATGTTTCAAACCTGGGTGATAACTGGGAAGCCGAGCTGGCGCGTTTGATGGAGCGGGGCCTGGCGCGGTGGAAAGAGGCGCAGGAACTGCTGTTTGGCCAGATGCTTAACTGGAAGGAAAACTCGGAAGAGGCCTTTTCCGCGGGAGACTCGCGGTGGAGGAAAGCCTATGATGATCTGTTTTCCGCCAAGGAAACATGGCGGCTGAATCTTGAAAGGGAAATTAACGAGGGAATCGAGAACTGGCGGGCCAAGAATGAGGATCTGAACGAAAACCTCGATCGAGCCCAGAACGATTTCCAGACCTACATGGCGACCCTGAATGACCAGTGGAACAGCCATGCCGCCGGGCTGGTTGATATGACCACGACCGGTTCGATGGTATACGGTGACGCCGTTGACAGCGTGGAATGGCTTACCAAAATGGTGGAGAAATACCGGAACACCCCCGCCTTTAACGTGCAGGACCAGTCGCTCCTGTCGGTATTCAATACAGACGCGATAGAGGCAGGCACCAGGAGCCGGTTGCTGGACCGTATAAATCAGCTTCTGACAGCCAGCGGAAAACCTGCTATCGATACCCTTCCCGCTGAAGGATCCAGTGAAATCATACTTGAGCAAACCGCACTCGGATGGTTTGTTTTACCGTATAAACGCTGGCTTACTATTGATATAAAATTTTTAGGATCAACATATAATCAGGGAACGGCAGCCACGCAGGAAAATGTCGTGGAAAATTATCAGATATCCCTCACTGAACATCAGTATGGATGGCAGGAATATGAAACTGTCTGTTATAATGAAAACACCTATACATATGATCCCTGTATGCAAACGGGAATTGTCAATTCCGCAACGGCAGTAGACAGGTTCGATTGGACCAATACGATAACTACAGATTCAAATCCTAAACGCAAATCCGCCTATTTTGTATACCAGTCCGAGCTGACCCGCTGGACCGATATCCAGGGGAGATTCAGGGACATCATTACCAACGCTGAAGATTACATGCATAACAGGAACATGGAGGGGGAGAACGGCCCCGGATTTCTGCGGAATGTCGATCGAGAGTACGATATCAATCCCGAAGGGGAGAACGATCCGTACCTCATGACCCAGGAGGAGTATGAATACCGGCTGGCGCAGCGCGACCGCGACTACTGGGCGCGGCGCCTGGAGATTGCGCGGGCGGTGCGCGATTATGCCTATCCGGCGACGGGCAAGCGCGAAAGCGCTGAAACCACCATCGTGAGCAGGGACAGCGCCGAGGAGGCCATGAACGCGGCCCAGGAACAGTACAATGCCTCGGTGGCGTCGGTAAACCAGATCGTGACGGACCTGCGCGCCCTTCAAGGGGCCCGGCCGGCGGTGGAGAGCGGGGCGGAATGGGAAGCCTATATACAGAGCATCGAGTACCTGACTGATCAGCTGGGCCGGGCCAGGGAAGCAATGGAACGGCAGAGGGAAGTGGTCCTGGCCATCAAGAGGAGCGTTATCTTAACCGAGAACATAACCAGCGAGACCGGCGAAACGCCGCTCTCCTTTGTGGAAAAGGAGCTCAAGGAGATTGAGGAGCAGTACCTGACGTCGGAGCATGACCTGCGCGAACAGAGCCGGCAATACTACACGGAGATGCGGGTGAGCGAGCGCATCAGCCGGGTGGATACTTTCGCCCACGTGTACGCGTCGGCGGTGCAGGGACGCGATACCGCCCGGACAGCGGTGAGCGCCTTTGAGGCGATTGTGAACGGAGAAGAGCGGAACGACCGGATCGCTTCGTGGGCTGAATCTCTGGAGGAACAGAGCGCGGCCATCTGGGGCGAAAACGACGGAGCGGCGGTACGGTCGAAGCTCGCCGAGCTGCGTACCGCGGCCACGGACGTCGAGTCGACCCCGGCGGAGCGCGAGGCGAAGCTGATGGAGCTGGCCGCCTTTATCAGGTACCAGAAGAGCCTTCTTGACGCGTCCTTTGCGACGTATACCCGGGAGCTGTCGCTCCTGGAAGACACCGGATTTGACTCCGCGGCATTCGTGTCCCGCGGCGCCGGTTTTGACAGTAACAGGTACCAGGCCGCGGCGGAGCAGAACCGCCAGGCCTTTGAGGGAATACGCGACGCCATGGGGTCCGGAGCCGGCAACTATGAAGCGCTCTGCGCATCGCTGAAAAACCGTCTCGACGCGGTGCGGTATCAATACGGAGGAGATAACACCTCATACGCCATAGCCTACAGCGCGTATCGATGGGCCATGACCCATGAAGACGTGTTCGCGAACTGGGCTGCCGGAACAGCGCGTATCGCCGGCGAGATTGCCGCCGCAGGCGAAATCGAGTCAATGTACGATGACCTTGATCCATACGATGCGGGCTCTTTCAATACGGGAACCTTTATGCTGCGCGCTGACGAAGGCGACGCTTCGGCCCGGGCCGTTCTGCGGGAATATTATAACCGCGGTTCATCAATCGGCATGCTGCCATTCCTGAGCGAGAGCGGAAACCTTGTCGGGGCGAGCGACCTGATGACCGGCGCAACGTACCGGTTCGTGTCGTCGAACCAGACAACCTTCGGCATAAATGAGGAGCGGACATCGGGACGCGATTTCGCAACGGAGATACTGGAAGCTGTCAATTACGGCGGCATGGGGGCCGTAGGGCGCGATTGCCTGGCAAACCTGAAATCGGAAGAGATACCGGCCATCGCGGACCGGATTGAGCAGTATGTGCGCGAGCGCAACGCGGCGAAGGATACTCTCCCGCAGGGAGTGCTGGAGCTGGCGTCGCAGCTGCGTGTTGCCGCGGACCGGATCGGGGAATACAATTTTATCATCAACAACCGGAACACCGCTGATGTAGCGGCCCTGGTTGCCGCCAGGACCGCGGCAACCGGAACGGTCCAGCGATCGCTGGAATTCATGAACGCGGCATGGCAGTTCCTCAAGGGCGGGAACGCCGCGCCGGAAGGCCTGACACGGATGATGACGATGTACCAGGGCCTTAATGAGAGTGATCGCGCATACCTGGCCGGCCTGAACGACAGCGGGATAAACGATCTGCTGACGTCAATGTCGTACCTTGCGGGACTGAAGGCCGATGAAAAGATACTGCAGGCAGGTGTCGCCTTTGTGAGCCCGGACAACACGCTGGAGCTGGATACCTTCATGGACACCCGGTATGCTGACGCGACCGAGGAAGAGCGACAGGCGATCCGGGAGTATCTTCTTCCCCTGAATGAAAAGCGGGCCTATTCCAATGCTGATTTAAGCAGTGGTATTGTCGCATACCTGGAAAGCCGCAACCTGGGAGGCGGCATGATGGCAGAGATGCGCCGGTACGCCCTCGTGGGCGAGTATCTCTCCATGACGACGAGCGGAGACTATACCCGGATTGATCCCGCGTTCCAGGAATATGTGACCCATCTGCTGGCGGCTGATCCCGGGTATATGCGGTATCTGCCGGAAGAAGTCAAGGAATACGTGGCGTCCAACCGGTATTATAGCGAATATTACACGAGCGGACAATTCCTCCGCACCGATGAGCAGATCGAAGGATATCTCGACACGGTGAACGCCGAACTATCCTTCGGCGCCGAGGTGCGTCAGGGAATCGCCTCGTACATAAGCGACCTGCGCCCTATTGACACCTATTACGGACAGGATCTTGAAGCGTATATGAACGGCCTGGCGGCCAGTGAGCGCGAGAAGTTCCGCAGATACGCGTATCTGAGCGGGACCCTGCGCGACGATTCCCTGCGTAACGGCTTTGACACGGGCGTGTACGGTATTGACCGGCAGATCGCGGCGGATATCGAGATCCTGGGAGGCACGGCTAACATGGTGCTGGGAGATCTGGCAGGGGCAATCGACAGCGCCTTCCAGAAGGTGGGATATGACTACTCGGCCAAGGCGCGTGAAGAGCGCTACGCCCGTACCCTGTCGCAATACCGGGAGAACCCCGCACAGTTCGCGTCATACCGCAATTATATCCTTCAACTAACCGAGGAATTACCTGAAAACCCTGCTCCCGGGCAAGCACCAGCGGAGCTTCTGACCGGAACCATGCTGACCGGAGAGGCGATCCATGACACTGTTGACCCGGGAACAGGCAGAATTAATACTATCTATTATACTGCTGCTGATCCGGACAAGAGCATGCTGGGGAGCATGATCCTGGAAGAGATGAACACCTTTACAAAACATTTAACGATCCTGCTTGAAACTTCGGACGAGGAAGCAATACCCAACGATCCCCTTCAGATACAGACCATAGATGAGTTCCTGGAACTGGCCCGTGTTCCCGGGGCAAACATGACGGACCTGGTATCCAACACAAATTCACTGAAAGTGGATACTATGAACAACCTGCTCTCCCATGGTGACGAGCTTTCTACGATTAAAAACACCATGGATTCGCAGAAGTCGAAGATGTTGGACCGGGGCCGCACCTATGAGCTGATTAAAGGATCGACGAACGTTGCGGCGCTCAGGGACATGCTCGACCTTGAGGAGGTCACCTTCCGCACGTACGAACAGGAGTATGAAAGGGTGGAAACAGCCCTGCGCCAGGCGCAGGAGAGCTACAATACACTTAACCAGAACTATGTAACACAAATGAATGCCGTGGCCGATGCCTACGGCGATTTCAATCAACGCGAATTTGAATATGAGCGGGCTTACGCGGTATGGGAATACGCCAATTCCCCGTACCTGAAGCAGGAAGAGGTCCAGGACCAGGGCGTGACCGAAGGCACCCTGCCGGGTACGGAGGGGAGCACGGTGGTGGATATGTCCGGCATACCCTCGCCCGACGCGCGCAACGAATACGCGCGCATCGAGGCCATTTACAATGAACGGGCCGCAGTTTTAAATGAGCGCCAGACCGCCCGTGAGGGGCAGGAGACCCTTCAAACGCTGCGTGGCGACGAGGAATACATGGAGCTTCGTGACGACCTGGAGCGCAAGACCATGAGCTATACCCGGGTCGCACAGACCGATGTGCAGCTCAACGAAAAGCTCGGAGAGCTCAAGAAAGTTCAGCTTGAGAAGAAACGGGCCTATGAAGCTACCAAGAACGTTGTTTTCTTTAACAAGAGCGATATGGATGAAGCCCTCACTGAAACGAGGGACAAGGTATTGACCAATATAATCAGGAATGGTGAAACAAGCGTCAATGCATTCAAAAATGGTGTATCGGCTTACCTGCATAGCCTTATTCTTTATAATATAGGTTCAATCGGTTACATGTTTACTCACGGCGGTCAAGCGCCGCCGCCCATGCCGGATCCACCTAATATTAATCCGGACATATTACAGGATATCAAAACCATATACACCCAGCTGGACCACTCTACTTTTGACAACCTGGGTATCGCAATGACCCAGCTTCTGCGGCCTGCGGATCCCGTCACCGTCATTGTCCAGATGATAAAGATCGATATTGACGTGAAGAACATGTGCAACAACCTGATGGATGTTTACAATGCCCGCCAGGAGCTGTACCAGGCCGACCAGGCCATCATCGCGGTCGACGGCGCCCGCACCATCGGCGACCTTGGCAGAATACTGACGACCAGTTATCGCCTTACGGATGACGACCTGAACCTGTTATACGATGAATCCACCGGCATACCGGCCCAAATCGACGACGAATACATAAACCTGAACCCGATCCGCACGGAAAAACAGCGTAAGGACGCCGACGGCCGCAACGTCATGGCCCGGCGTGAGGGGACCCGTATCTATGTACTCGATATCAACCAGAAGGATACCGGCGAATACTATGATTTAGGCGCCGATTTTATTTCCAGTGTGCGTCTGCGCGATGAAAATGGCAACCTGGTTGACCCGGAATCAGCGGCGCAGGGGAACGCCCGTTATTATTTCAATGACTACATGTACTCCACCAGCGGCGTGACCGCGGTCATGAAAGAAAATTACCGCCAGAAGCGCGGTGAGTTCCGCGACGCCTATTTGAATTATTGC
Organism: Spirochaetota bacterium; assembly: GCA_041753395.1. GTDB lineage: Bacteria > Spirochaetota > UBA4802 > UBA4802 > UBA5550 > RBG-16-49-21. Next base: position 102,549 of record JBGSUQ010000029.1, on the reverse strand, counting down.
GGGGATACGGCGCAGAACGGGACCCACGACAAGGCAGTGATGCTGCGCGACCAGGAGGCGCTCTACTGGAACATGATGAACCAGGCCGTCGCCTTCGACAGCGAAGCGCGGACGGTGCCGCCCATCATAATTCCAGGTTTTACGACGATAGAATCAACAGAAATACCGGGAGAGAACCGGCAGCGCACCTTTGACGGATACCAGACCATCGTGCGGGAATACGTGTCCAATGACAACGGCACCGGCGTCCAGGACGCAATCGTGGCGGAGCTGATGGCGCAGAACCAACGGTTCCAGGAGCAGGAGTGGCAGTTCGAGCAGACGACCTTTAACGAGAGACTGCGCCGCTGGCAGGTGGCGACGGGATACATCATGGCCCGGGGTGAGCGCGACTGGTCCGGCCGCCTCAACGATTTCGAGAACCAGTGGCGGCGGTGGCGGGTGGATACACGGAATGATATAGGCCAGGGAGAGAAAGAATGGCTCAATGATCTGACCACGTTTAACGGCGAGATGAAAACATGGCAGGAAGACACGAGCAAGGCGGCCTCGCTGGCGGCGGTTGAGAAGATCAACGATGGCCTGTCCGAGCAGATACGGCGCGTGGTTGCGGGCCTTGACATACCGGACAAGCTCAAGACCGACATCAACATGGACGCGATCCTGGCGAACGCCCTGGCCAACCAGCCCGAGGCGGGCATCGGCGTGCTCAAAGACTCCATGAAGAGCGTGAACATTACCGCGGGGTTCACCGACTTCCTGAACCTGGGCCTGTCGCCGGCCCTGTCAAAGCAGTACCAGCTCGACCTGAAGGATTTTGCCGGTGCCCTCAAGGTGATGCAAAATCTGCGGGTGGTGGACATATTCAATCAAATAATCGAGTCCTTTAATAACGAGCTTATCAAGCAGAATAAGGAATCGTACGAATACGTTGGTACGGACATACGGCCCCAGTACATGGCGCCCTTCATGCGCGACCCGAACAATCGGATCTGGTGGCTCCAGGTATGCAGCGCCAATTCATTCATTTCCGGCAAAAGCTATGAACTGATACCGGTAATCGATTATCTCGATTTTCAGACAAACAAGGTGGCCATAAAGCCGTTGAAGGGTGTATCCGGTGAAACCGTAGATTTCGACAAGCCGGAGACCTTTAAGTCTATAGATCCGGGCGAGCTCGAGACCTACGTGCGCATTGAAACCGAGCACCTTAACAGACAGATCGACGACGTCTTTGGAAAAGAAGGAAGCTTTAACACGTTCCGGAAACTCCAGTACTTTATAATACAGGATAGCATGGAAAAGGCGGTCAAGAAGTACAATGCCGGGGTGATACTGTCCAAGCAGAACTGGTACGAGACAGAAGACTTCCAGATGATCAACTCGATCGTCGGCATTGTAACGGGGGACGTGATATTCAAGGGGGCGCTGAAGGTGATAAGCGGCCTCGACCATGGCGGCTGGCGGGGCGCCCTGCTGGGCGCGGTGTCGGGCGTATTTTCGGGACAGCTTGAGACGCTCACCGCGGGCAACGCGCAGTTCGACATGTCCTGGGACTACGAGGACGGCTTCGCCGCGTCCGGAAGCGTGCAGGCGGAGTATTACGGCGCCAAGGGCGGCCTGAGCTTCGATTACAGCGACAAGGGCGGCTTCGGCTTCAACGTCTACGGCGGGTACGGCAAGGGCCGCTTCGGCATCGAGGCAGCCATCGGCTACTCGCAGGAGCTGGGATGGAACGGCAGCGTGGGCCTGAGCTTCAGCCAGCAGGCCGGGGCAGGTGCCTTCAAGGCCTTTGTGGGGGTCACCTACAGCGAGAGGGACGGTTTCGGCGCGGAAGCCAGCGTCGGCTTCAAGACCAAAAACATGTTTATCGGCGCCAAGGCGGGCTGGAGCGAGAAGAACGGCTGGTACGCGGGAGCGGAGGCAACATTTAGCGGGGCGAATTTCATGTTCGGCGCCCACGTCGGCTGGAGCGAAGCGGACGGTTTCTCCGGAGGACTCGACATCGGCCTGGGCAAAATGGGCAATTCCTATGCACTTAACGCCGGAATAGATTACAACTTCACGAAGGGTGAGATAACCGGCTTCAACGCGGGCCTCAACTTCGCCGGTTACGATGCAGGGAATGGTCTGTCCGGACATACCGGCATCGGCATGAACTGGAGCCGCGGCAACGGCTACAATGTCTTCCTGGAGAATTCCAATACCTACAAATACAATGATGATCGGGGCAGACATGCAATTACCGGCGGCATTCAGGCGGGCCTTCACCTGAGCGACGGCGGCCGGTATGTGGGCGATTTCAAAAACTACATAAACGACTATTCTTTTGAGGAGTACACAGAAGAAGAGCAACGCGCCCGGGAGAACAGCAACAGCCGCACGGCCCATACGGGAGCAGCGGCCTTCTATGAAATGCAGCCGGGGAGAAAAAGCACCTTTGATGAGATCATTGACGCTATAAATAACGGCGTCGAGCGTTTCGACAACGCACTGGGCGGAGACGGGTTCATAACAAACGAACAAGTGGCCAAGAACCGTCTGGAAGCATATATGGCCACTGCTGCCGGCGGCAGCGGAGGCGGCATGAGCGGCATGCCCCTGGAAATATACAGCCTCAATGACGCCATAGTGGCGGCCATGCAGGGAGGAGAGCGGTACGTGGAAGACCTCCAGCGGAACATGGTTGACATGATGGGCCGTATCAATCAGGAGCTGGGCACAAATTATAAAACACCTGATGAATTACAGCAGGCCTACAACGAGGGCGTACTCACCAACGGCCAGGTAATGCAGATAAACCAGGCGGCAACACAGGGCTTGAGCGACCAGGGCATGTCTGATTTCAACCGCGTTTACGGCGTTGCCCTGGGCACCCTGAACGGCACGGTGGGGGTCTCCAACGGTAGCTACGTGGATCTTGCGTCAGGCCAAAATATTGCCGGCATGTGGAATGGGGGCACGGTGGGATACAGGCCGGTTCCGGTAACGACATATCAAGCCTATCTGACAAATCCTTACAATAATCCTTTGTTGGGAATGAATCCATATAATAATCCTAATTTAGGAGTTGCTGGGGCCACGGAACATTTTAGATTGCAGGATGAATTGTCTCGTTTTTCTTTGAAACTAAATGATGAGACTGGTAATATGGAGTATTTTAGAGATGGTCAATTGATAAAAGATTTAGGTTCATTAAATTTAGATCCCAGGATACATGCTTCATTATTGAACGCAAATGAAGGTGCTGAACCTGGGGCCTTGGGACCACTAAATATAATACCTGCTTTTTATGTATTGCGCCCATTAGGTGCATTGGTTGCTGGTCTTGAAATGGGGAAAGTGGCTGATTCAACATTTGGTGGTGTAACAAATTTGACAAGTTATTATTTGAGTACTCCAAATAATGAATTGAATTTAAGAGATGCTGCAATTACTACTGGTATTGGAGCTGCAATTGGAATGACTTCAAATATTTTTGGTACCACTTTGACAGGTTGGGGTTTTGGGCTAGGAGTAAACGTTGGTGTTAAAGGAACTGTGTCAGCATTAGGAAATATTGCTAATCAAGCTACATTTAATTACTTATATGATAGACAACAGAATATTAATCCATATGCTGTTGGTTGGTCTGCTACAACATCTTTATTTGGTGCTTATGTTGGCGGTGTTTCAAAAACGTCATGGGGATTAACGGAACCAGTAGCAAGATCATTTTGGGAATATCAGATAATGCCTAATTCTGCTCTTTTTCTACCTCGAATAAGTGGTGGATGGATATTAAATGAAGTATATAAAACAAATACTTGGACAACATATTAATTACTATGAAAATACCAGATTTATATCTTTATAACAACAATAAAATATATAAACCATCTGATATTCGGAGTCCAATTTTTAGAATTTTTTGGATGATGTTAATAATTTTATGTAATATATATGTTGTAATATCACAAATAAAGAATAATATTGTACAATGGTGGGTAATTGTACTTGTCTTAATCGGTGTTCCAATACTTCTTTATCTTATTATCAAGCAATTCACGACTTGTATGTATGGTATTATTACTGAAGAATCGGTTGTTTGTTTTAATCCTTTTAAGAAAAAAATGGGCGAGTTTCTGTTTAAGGATATCAAATCAATATATATAAGTAAATATAATCCTGCACATGATATTGTAATAAAAGATATTCATGGTAAAAAACTGGCTATTAATGTAATAATTGAACCAATGGATGAGTTTTTCAATACATTAATCAATAGAGCAACTAATTGTGAATTGCTAGATTTAAGAAGATTGGAAAAATTAAAACAATATCCTCGATTAGTTAAGTATGAAAAATAATATATTAAAGATTAATCTAAAGGAAATCACCAATGTTCAACAAACAAGACGAAAAACAACCAGTACGACAAAACGATCAACGCGCACAAATGCCCCCAATCCCCGAAGTCTACGCCAACGCGGCCCAGGCAAATGTATCGCCCTATGAGTTCGAAGTAACCCTGGGCCTGGGAAGCAGCAACTACGAAGGGGTCCGGCCGGTGATAAACATGCGCATGAGCCCGCAGTTCGCTAAGGAATTTGCCCGCATTCTGGCGGAGAACGTGAAGCTCTACGAGGAGCATTATGGCGTGATAAAGACCCCGGAACCACAGAGGGCGAAATAAGGCGCATTGCCGGGATAATCATTCATAAAAAGAAGATCTTGAAGGATCTTTCAGCAATGGAATTTCTAGAGTTAATATCATCAACGGCAGAGTCAGCAACAGTGTCGTGGATATATAACTCGATGAGAATAATACCGAATTGCTTCCGGTAAAGGAGGCCAGCGGACACCATTGCCGGACGCATCAATGATCCTGGACCATGAAGCATGAAATATTATTTTAAAGCGGCAGTTTTTCTTCTTTTAACGTTTTTTCTGCAGTGTGACACCACACTGTATCTTCTGCGGGAACCGGTGCGCGCAGCGAATAAAAACTGGCGCATTGAAATACAGAGTCTGAGGGCAGGACCGAACTCCTACTCGGAAATGACGAACCGCATGGGAAGCTGGGGAAAAAACGAGACCGTGTCTGTTTCCTACTGGCCCAAGAACCCGGAAAACGGGTTCCTCTGGGTCCTGGTCAACGTGGAAAATATCGGTGCCGAGCCCCATGAATTCGATTTCTCCCGGGTCAGACTGATTTCTGAACAATATGTGGCAAAACCGGCATTTGTTTACTCCACCGACTTGATTTATAAAGAGGGTTTTATCCATACCATCAAGCCCCGGAAAAATTTGACACGCTGGCTGATTTGTGAATATAAAAAGGGATACTATCCCTGCAAGCTGGTATATGATAATAAAATTGTCGGGTCCGTATTTGATAAACTTGTGATGGCAGTGCCCGAGTATAAAACGTCGGAAGGAATGATTGAGAGCCATAGAGCGGAGGATGTGTGGCGTGAGCCCTGAGGCCGTTTAAAAACGTGCTCTGGGAGGCGCGGCATCATAAAAATAGGTTAATCATGCTCGCTTTAAAGCACTTCATGCAAACGATTTGTATCGTCCTGGCAATTGCTGCCCCAATGCTGTCATCAGGGTGCGGATCGATTATACGGTCAGCTGCCGGCGGAGATATTGAAAATATCAATATCCGCATAGCCAAAGGCGAAGATGTGAACAAGGCCGACCGCCACGGCTGGACGGCGCTTATCTGGGCCGCCTATTACGGCCATGCCAATGTCGTCACCCGGCTCCTGGATAAAGGAGCGGAACCAGATTATAAAACACCCGGCGAATACGGAGCGATGCGTCGGGGCAGCACGGCACTGATGGTGGCGGCCTATTACGGCTTTGATAATGTCGTGAGCGCGCTGTTGCGGCATGGTGCCAATAAAAACATCCGAAACACTGCCGGTGAAACAGCCCTCTCCCTCGCGGTGCGGTATAACTTCACCGCGGTAGCGGCGCTTCTCGATCCCGGCCGACGGCATTTAATACAGGTACAGAGGGCGAACGATCCATCGGTGACCATCGTGCTGAACGACGGCAGCACCATCGGGGGAACCGTAATCTCCCAGAACCGGGCAGTAGTGAAGATTAAGACTAAAGGGAACGCCGTCATGACCATAGATAAAGAAAAGATCATGAATTATCTCGGCCAGTAGGGGTATCGTTATTTTAGAAAATCCTTGATCCCCGAAATCATCTTCTCCGTCAGTGAAAGGGTCGCGCCCTTGTCTGACGTCAGGAACCGCATCGTGATGGTTTTTGAATTGAGGATTTCCCTTATCGTTTCGTCGGGAAGGACGAACGTGCCGGCAATGAGGTAGAAATTAGCGCCACCGCCGGGGAGATAGTATCCGGCATCGAATCTGTCGAATTCAACCCTGACATTGTCGAGCCGGAGGGGGAGGGAGCGTCGATCGAGGATGATGAAAGCGTCCCTGTTGCGCATCGAAACGCCCCTCGCGAATCCCCGGATAATAAATTCCGATTTGATTGGCACCGGAGCTGCGGTTTTTTCACGGGCGAATATAATGGTAACGGTGTATTTATTGTCCAGTATTCCGGGGCTTTCCTTTGCGTTACCGGTTATCTGGATGGTGTTGACGGTTTTCCCGTCAAAGCGGTAGGTTTTTTGTATGATGCCACCGGCGCAGGATGTGATCAACGTCAGCAGTGATATCATTAAAACGGGCAGGTGGTTTTTCATCGGTTAATCATTAATATTTTTTATTAGATCCCGAATAATTCACGATTGATATTGTAATTATTTTCCAAAACAGTCAAGTCAAATAGGAGAATTTTTCAAAGAAACAATCGAAGAAACATTGAACTAGTATTTTTCCCGGATGAGCACAAGAGACGGACCAGTCCCTGGAAAAAAATTTTGTCATTTTTCACCGTACGACGGCACTAATATAATAAAGATTGTGTATATCTTTTCATCATTATACATGTGTGCCCTGTTATTTGTATAATGGTTGACAATGATATTATATTGTAATTGTTTTAAAATCGACTTGTTGCATAACTACCCATAATTATATATATTTGCTCCCGCCGCCTTCGGCGGCGGAGGCAAATATAGTTGATTATTGAGTTTTGTAACAAGTCGAATATTTAAATTCACGAGAGGTTTATTATGAGAATATGGGGGATGTTGGGCATTATTGCAATAACGTTGGTTTACTATTCCTGCCGTACGCCTATGGCCGATGTTCGTCCTTGGCTCGATACGGTAAAAGGTGCGCCGAAAATCAATATTGAAGGACAGTGGGATTGCGCTGAATGGGGACCGGCCGTGTTTATCCAGAAAGATCGGACCGTTACCGGATCGATCGGAAGTTATACGGTTGAAGGCGTCGTGAGCGGCGACACCGCGTATCTTTTAATCGGGTACGGCGGAACATTCTATTATTATACGGTTTTAAAACCGCATAAAGAGCTGCTTATGGGGAGATATGTATACAAGAAGCCGGATAAGATGGAGATGCCTGAGAAGGATGCCATCCCGATAGTGTTGAAAAAATCAAAATAATTAGAGCATCCTTGGGTTGCCTGCAATGCTAATCCTGTTCGATGGGCTGCGGAAGTATAAGCAGCAACCAACAATCAGCGTGCGAATGAGCCCCATCGTTGTCCTTGGCAGTGACGAGAATTCTTGGATTATGGTGTGAAACACATTATAATGAGCTGTTTGACACTGGTTGATGCTAACGTCTGTTAAGCGGCATTATTACGAGAGCTCCTTCTAAGCCATTGGTCGCAAGTTCGATCCTTGCCTGGCGCGCATAAAACCCCTGGATATTCCAGGGGTTTTATTATTTCTCCAGAGTCGGGGCCCGGTTTACGGTATGATGATTTCCGCGACCAGGGGTAAATGATCTGAAATCTTCAGGGTGTCAGCCTGGCGGATATAATGCCCGCGCAGTTCTATGCCATCAGATAAAAACAGGTAGTCTATGGTCCTGTCCGGTCCTTTTGCTGACGGGTCATTCGGGTAATGGGTAAACCATCTCCGGTATTCAGGGCCGTTGACCTCCGATTGAGCGGGGACCGATTTATATTTTGGGAACAATAGTGACAGCTCGGTCTGCTTGTTGTAATACGTCCGCATTTTTTCGGGAAGCTGCTCGTATGCTTTTCCCGGCGGCAGAAGGTTGAAGTCCCCTCCGATAAACCAGTTATGGCCGTCTTTCGTCGTTTTATCGAGGAGGGCCTTTACAAACCTGACCTGCTGCTCCATGGTGTCCGATCCCTGGGCAAAGGCGTCAAGGTGCGTGTCGAAAATCACAAGGTCTTTCCGTCCCTCGACAGGTATCCGCAATTCCAGCACGCACCGCTTGAAATTGAACTGCTTCACGAGGAGATTGTCGGGTATGACCGGCAGCTGGTGACGGATCGCTTTGCCGATCCTGTATTTCGATATCACCGCGAGCTTGAGACCCACGCTTCCATTTATTCGCGGGTGCGGTACATAGGCGGCCTTGTGGTAAAAGCTCGAGGAATAGGATGAATATTCGCCGGGGAGCATCGGCAGGAGCAGCGCGAGTTGGTTCTCGTTATCGGTCCTCTTTGAGCCTTCGTCTATTTCCTGTAAGAGCACGATGTCCGGCTTTTCAGCATCGATAATTCTTCTTATTTCACTGCGGGTGATTTTAATATCCTTCGATGACGGCCGCTCATCCCGGCCGCTGCCGTCGGCCAGGTCATAAAAGAATACATAATTCTTTCCCGCCATGTACTGTATATTCCAGGAAAGTATCTTAATTTTCCGGCCGGGTTTCAGAATCGGCGCTGACGGCGGGGACACGAAGACTTCTTCCTGTTTTTGGGCCGGGTGGAACGTTATAACATAGATAACGACGATTAGCGCTAGAAAGGCCACGGCCAGGGTGACGCCAAGCCTTTTTAATATCTTTGATAGCTTCATGAGATTATCCTTCTGGATTTTTTTATGATGTTATACTCAAAGCGGGATATGGCAATAGTTTTTTTGACTGATGAAAATATTAATTAATATATTGGATGGGTGTAGTGAAAGATTAATAAAATTTTAATTTACAAATACCATTAAATGTCGTCTATTGAATGAAATAGTGTACGGAGGTGCCATTATGACACAATTAACCGTGGGCGATTGCGTCAGGACAGGATGGGAAGGCTTCAAGAAAAATGCAGGTACGGCAATAGGTATCGTTGTAATATACGGAATAATCTCATCTATCGGGAATATTATACCGATTGTAAATTTCGGGTTCGCGATTGTTGTTACACCTATATTATCGGCGGGCCTCGCGATATTTGCTCTGAAAGCAGCGAGGGGAGGTGAGGGCCAGATAGAGGACCTTTTCAAGGGGTTCAACGAGAAACAGTTCGGCAGTTTTCTGGGCGCCTACTGGCTCTTTGTAATGATCGTGATGGCGGCCTTCGTGCCTCCTGCCATCGGTTTCGGCATTGATCTGGCTATCAATGGCGGTTTCACTAATCTCTTCCCCTATGTCACCATTGTGGTCTCCGTTGTCTGCCTGGTAATCATCATCATTGTCGTTCTCCGTTTCTCCATGGTCACTTACCTCATCATAGACGGGATGGCGGTAATGGACGCATTTCGCGAGAGCGCCCGGATTACAAAGGGCTTCACCGGGACCCTGTTCCTGCTGGCCCTGGTCAACGCCTTGATGATGATCGCGGGTATTCTACTGTTGTTCATGGGCCTGCTTGTCGCAATGCCCCTGACCATGATTGTTTTTGCCGCGGCATATACAAAACTGAAGCCGGAAGTCCCCGCGGCTGTTGTTCAAACACCCATCGCACCGGCGTGATTTCACTCCAGGCTCTTCAAACATCCGCCCGCAGGGCGGATGCTGGAAGAGCAGTTATAAAAAGTTTCATAAACGATCTCATGAATAGTATTGTGCCGGAAAGATTTTCCCGGTAAACCGTATTCCCATATCGTGCGTTCGGCAATTAATTCCCGCCGGGAAGCATCATCATAGTTTTGTCGCCCATCATGTAGTTGGGGAGCTTGCCGTCCCACTTGTCGATCCATTTCATCATCACGGTGTCCCTGCTGATGGTGGCCCTGAGAAGTTCCTGCTTGCGGGCCTCACCCTCCGCTTCGAGGATTGTGGCCTGCTTTTTTTGTTCGGCCTGCTTTTTTATATATTCGGCGGTTTTTATTTTTTGTTCCTCGATCTGCTTTTGCTCGACGACCCTGTTGAATTCGTCGTCAAAAGAGATGTTAACCAGGTTTACGGATTCAAGAATGATGTTGTATATGGAAAGCCTGTCCTTCAGCGATTTTTCAATGAGGATTTTTACGTCTTCCCTCTTGACGATGATCTCTTCTACGGGAAATTGCGCCACCGAGGCCTTTACGCTTTCGTTAACCGCGGGATGAATCACTTTTTCAGTGTAGTCCCTTCCCACCTTGACATACAGCTCATTCACTTTCTTGTAATCAAGGTGATAGTTGATGGCGACATGGACCTTGACCTTCTGGAGGTCCTTGGATGCGGAGTCAGCCTGGATATCCTCCCGCTGTGTCTTGACGTCGAATTTTATGACCGATGTCACAATAGGAATCTTAAAATACATGCCCTGTGAGTATGCGGCAGTGTCGCCGGTTACTGAATTGAATGTGACTCCCACCACGCCGGCGCCCACGCTGAAAAATGTTCCGCATCCCACGATGGATATCAGGAAAATAATTGATAATGCCAGCGCGGATTTTTTTACCGAACCGAGAGCGTTTTCGACCATACCGGATAGTCTGGATGATGCAGAAGGCGTTTCACCGTCACTAATTTTTGTCATAGAATTCTCCTTAATGAATGATTTCGTGATATGCCCAACGACGTTTCAATACGAGACCCTAAAACCGGAACAAACATGCGGGTTGAAGGGATTTGTCATGATAATTAGGAATGCCGGGAACGGCGTAAAATTCAAGCTAAAAATGATTATACCCTCGCAATTCCAATTCGGATTGATTTTGAGAAGATTAATGGTGGTAATAATTATAATTGAAATTGTGTAATGATATATCACGTATGGCCCGGCAGTCATTTACCGATTATGGCTATAGTCGGAATCTATTATTTTAACTGGCGTGAAGAGGTAGTTCGTGAATCTTAAGACAATAATCCGGCGATTTTTATGGTTCGTTAATTTTCGAACAATGATAAAAATTACAATGTGGTGGATGGGGATACGCAGGAATCGTGTGTTCTTTATTTTTGAAGGCAGGGAATACACCTATTGTGACGTATATAAGCAGGCAAATAGTTACGCTAACTTTTTCCTGTCTGAAAGGAAAAAGAGGGTGGATGACGGGAAGCTTGGCAAAAGGGAGAGGCTGGCCCTCGGCGTGTACATGGAGAACACGCCGGAATACATGTTTGTATCCCTGGCGGCAGGCCTCAGCAATTCGGTGCTCTTTGCCATAAATACAGGTTTCCGGGGCGAGACACTGGCAAAAGTAATCGACCAGGCGAAGATATCCTTCCTGGTCGTTAATGGAAATTCCGCAGAGGAGATTAAAAAAGTGGCCGGTGAGATTAATGTTATCGGAGAGAATGATATTCTCTGCGTCGGGACTGAAGAAGAAATAAATATGACAGGATACCGGAGCCTGGGAAAAGCCATCGCTGAATCAGAGGCGAAGGTGCCGGGACGATACCGGGTGCATGTCGACAACTTCAGTCCGGTAATCGTCATTTATACTTCCGGCACTACGGGGTTGCCCAAGGGTGTTCCCTGCACCCATATCAAGCTTGTGGGGGCGGGGTTTGTTGTACAGGGCGCCGTAAAGCTGACTAAAAGGGACCGGGGCTACATCTCGATGCCACTCTTCCACTCCAATGCCTGGTATATCGGCATATTGCCCCAGCTCATCGCCGGCGGGAGCTTCGTGCTCAAGAGGAAGTTCAGCGCCAGCGCCTTTGAGAAGGACATGCTGGAACAGGGCGTTACCTTCCTTAACTATGTGGGGCAGCCCCTCCACTATATCATTGACGCCCTCGAGAAGAAATACGGCAGCGGCGACGCAATAGAGAAAGCCCTTGCCAGTCATCCGAAGAACAGGTTCCGCGTGGCCTACGGGAATGGCGCTTCGGTGATAGACCGTAAAAACCTGAAGCGCTACCTCGGCATGGATCATATTTTCGAGATCTACGGATCCACCGAAGCGGTCATAACTACCGCTAACAGGCCGGGCGACCCGGTAGAAAGCGTAGGGATGGCGCCGAAGGATGTGCTGATCCACAATGATGAGGGGAAACAGTGTCTGCCGGGCATTGTGGATGCAAACGGCCAGCTCAAGAACTATGACGAGGCGGTCGGTGAGATATGCCGCAAAGTGGGAACGGACAACCTCCGCTTCGACGGCTATTTTGATAATAAGGGCGCCACCAGCCAGAAGTTCCGCGAGGGTATGTATCATTCCGGCGATCTGGGCCATGTACGCATTGTCAACGGCAAGCGATATCTCTACTTCAACGGCCGCACCGACGATTGGATCCGAAAGGACGGGGAGAACTTTTCAGCTGAGAACGTGCTGCACTTCGCCCAGGAGATACCCGGGGTTGACTGCGCCGTGGCATACGGCGCGCCCTGTCCGGTGGCGGACGAGCATGTCATGATAACGGTCCAGCTTAAAAAGAACTGCGCCTTCAATCCGGAAGAGGCGCACGCCTGGCTGGTGCAGCAGCAGAAAGAGGGAGGGATGGACCCCAAGTGGATGCCTGATTACATCCGCATCATAGAAAGCTTTCCTGTCACCGACACGCAGAAGATCATGGTGCGTCCCTACAAGAAAGATTATTTCAACATCGAGAAGAACCCGGACATGCGGATCTATTTCCGCGAGCGCGGCGGAAGCACCTATCATCCTCTGACGATGGAAAAATATTTTGATCTCAAGGATGGGTTCAGCAGGAACGGGCGCGAAGGATTTTTAGTATAGAGTTGATTGTCCTGTTCTGTCCTCTTGTTCCCGATATATCTGCGGGAGCCTCTATAATGGATTTCTTTATTACTGATAATAATGTCTTTTATATTTTAATATAAAAATTTGCAATTACTTCATTGCCCATTATATTGTTCATAGAATCTTGCAGCGGACCTTGTAGAAATAATATCGTGATTATTTATTCCGGGTTCTATGATGCCCATGCTATTATAAAAGGGAGGGAGGTATTGCAATGATTTACGCAATGGATCGATCAGAACTTGAGAGACTTTCACATCGTGAAATAGAGGCGAAGTTTATTGGCGCGGAGATGCTCCTCGCAATCTACCGCACCGACCCGGAGGTTGTCGCCAGGGTCCTGCCGAAGCCACTGAAACCTTATCGCGAACCGCTGGCCCTGGCCTTTATCGCGCGGTATCCAGCGACCAACTTCGGCTGTATTTACAACGAGGGGTGCCTCGGTCTTCTCGCCACATACAGAGGGGAGATGGGAGGCTACTGCATTTCGATGCCGGTCACGGACGACATGGCATTGATCGGCGGAAGAGAGGTGCATGGTTTCCCCAAGAAGATAGCCGAGGAGATTTCCCTTGAGCGCAAGGGTAACAAAATCACCGGTAGAATCGTTCGCAAGGGCAGCGAGATAATGAGTATGTCATGCGAGCTTAAAGATAAGGCGCATCTCTCGGATTTTTCCAGGTATTTTCCCGGCGATAATGCCGAAACCAGGGACCTCCAGGGGAACCCCTGTCTCAAGATGATTTCCTATCTCTTTAAGTCCTTTCCCAGTACGACCATGTCAGGATTTGATTATCTGCCACGCCTGGTGCGGCAGGTTTCCCTGTTCCGCCCCCGTGAGGACCTGATGATGGGGAGGGGCAAGGTCGTCATGAAGTCATCGCCGTATGATCTGCTGGGAGAGGTGCCGGTAAGAAAAGTGGAAATGATGCTGTACGGGACCTATGACAATGACATGCTCCCCGGAAGGGTTGTCGCAAGGACCTGGAGGTTCTGGAAATTCCTGCCCCATGCCTTCTTCAAAACGGACTTCTTTTACGAGTATCCTGAACCAATCGCCCCGGTCAAGTCACTGGCAGAAGGCTGGCGCCTGCGTCGAAAAATGCGAAAGTACTGAGGTTGCCCGATATCAGAGGCGGCGATAATAAATATATTGCTTTATCCCTTCCGGTTCTTCTCCATAACCTCGATAAAACTTTCAATCCGGGTCTTTATCTGCGCCTCGGAATAGGCCCGGGGATCGTTCATGTCGCACTGGAGTATGAGGACCGGCACACCCAGGTCCTCCTGGATGGCGTTCTTCAGGTCGATCATGCCGGTGCTGGATGGGCGGCATGACAGGTTTTCGTGCAGGATGACGCCGTCTATTTTGTAATCGCGCACGGCCTGCTCGAAGTACTGTATTCGCTTATCGAGGTTGTAGGAGTAGGGGAGGTCCATCATGATGCGGGCCACGTCCCGAAGTGTCTCGTTGTAGTCCTTGCCGACCGGTTTCGGCGGAGCGAAGGAAAAGGTATAGGGCTCGTAAGTGACCACTGCGTTGTATTTTGCCAGGTCGTACATGAATCTCATCTTGTACCAGAAGGGGATCCCTTCGAAGAGGAGACGGTAGCGCTCCTGCGCGCCGCCGGAGAGCGTTCCCTGTCCGCGTTCCACCCGCTCCTTGATGTCGCCCTTTATTTTTTTAAAGAATTTCATGCCTACTTTTTTTCCGGGCAGGACCACGAGGGGAAAGAACGACGCGGAGGTTTCCGCCGAGCTGTAGGGGCTGGGCACGCTCTTGCGGTACTCGTAAATGTCACGCCAGAGGACACTCATGCGCTCCGAATCCTCGCAGGCCTTGTTCAGGCGATCGATATTCAGCTCCTTGCCGGTGTGCTTTTTCACGAAATCGAAGAAATCGTAAAATTGCTCAACCATATAGTTGATGTAGCCTTCAATGGTGCGCTCGTCAGTGCCGCTCACGATCTTCGGGCAGTCGAAAACGAATATCGGCACCTTCAGCTTCTCGGCCTGTATCTGGAACCACTTCCAGTGGGTGTCGCAGATGGTGTTTGTGCAGGTTATGATGTCGGGCTTCGCGATGCCACCCAGTGTATCCTTGATCCCCGTGTCAACGGCGCCGAAGTTGGTCTTGCAGTAGGAGCAGAGGTCACGGGAGTATCCCATGCTTTCGGCGTGTTCGATCAGGCGCTGGGACTGCTTCTGGGCTGCAGCCACGGTCGCCATGTTTTCGGGGTGGAGAGGGAAGATATCGAAACCCCACAGGAGCTCGACCGGAAAGCCTGCGCAGGTCCACGCGGTCTTCTTCCAGGGGAGTGTGGTGTAAAGTTTTGCCATGAGTAAATACCAGATCATCGACCACTTGAGGTCTTTGGCGTGGGGAAGCGTTTCAATCCTGATCTGGGGCGATTCCAGCGAGGCCGGTGCTGTTGTATTCTGGTTCATTATGATTACCTGTTATAACATCTCTGAAAATGCTGCGAGCCGGTTCATGAGCTGGTTGTCCGGGCCCGGCGTGAATTCGCGTTCAAGGTGGAGCACGCGGTTTCCTTTCTCTTTAAGCTCCCCGTTCACCAGGACCGAGTCGTAGGCGTAGGGCTCGCAGAATTTGATGTTCTGGGAGATGACCGTATTCAAGCCCGATTCTGCCAGGGATTTCTCAAGATATTCGATCCTCTTTCGAACACCGACCCTGGTGGCCGGTTTCGGAATGGTGAGATAGTACCGGGCCAGGGACTCGACGGGGTTCCCATCCTCGGGGATAAGCGTGGCAAAATACCGTTCCCCGACGGAGAGGTCGTCGCGGACTACCCTGAAGCCTGATTCGTCAATCTGGTCCATGAGCTCCGGGTAGGTCACATCGGAGCCGGTCAGCAGCACCTTCTTCCTGTTCTTCGGGAATGGCCCGCCCTGTTCGGCCCTGCCTATCAGTGTGTCGATCCCGGCCGCGGCTTCATTCTTGGGCAGCGTCATGCTCTTGATCAGGATTTCCAGGTATGAGCGGTTTGAGATGTCCTTCTCGCTCCTCAGGGCCGATAATTTCTGGAGACGTTTTTTTACTTCATTTGATTCATGGATAGCCTCGGAAATCATATCTTCAGTGATCGACACCTTGTAGTGCCGGCTTAGAGCATCGATGAGCCGCCACAGTTCCGTCTTCATAAAGCGTACGGCCATGGCGTCTTCCTTGAAGGGGCCGTTGAACCAATAGAGAAAGGGCGTTTCCACGTGGCGCTTCCACACATCGTAATGACGATTGGTGCTGTTGCAGCCCTGAGCCACGATAATGCCCTCCCATTCGCCTGACCGGGTGAGCGCCTCGGTGAGGAAGCTCCGAGCCGCCGGACAGAAGAAAGCCTGCAGAAACTGGTCGGCAGGGGCATTGGATTTATGAACGTCGCCGAATATCTTGTACGGGACAAAGCCCGCCGCCATGATAATCTCTTCCGGCATATCATGGGATGCGTCGAAATATGCTATTTTATTCATAGGTGAACTTGACCTGTTCCTGCTTCTTTCTGATTATTACGTATTGCCGAAGCTGAATAACAGCCCCGGTAATACACATGCTCTGGATTTCTTATAAAAATAGACTACACAAGTCCTCTGTCAAGTCAATGCGAATTCGAATTATTAATGCTTGGGTACACCAATTGAATTATACACGATTATATTATTCTCATAATGATGAGCGGAACTTAAGATAGTCATCCGCGCATTGTTTCGTCGCCTCAAGCATCGGCATATGGCCGATGCCCGGCATCATGATCACCTTCGAATTCGGCATAAGCCCGTGCAGAATCTCCGCAGTCGCGGGGTTGATAACCCGGTCCCTGTCACCCCAAACGATCAGGGCCGGCACTGTCGAACCGGTAATTCGCTTTTCGATAGAGTCGGTGGTGATCTGTTTAAAAATCCGTTGCTCCAGGACAAAGTTCTTATTGCGTTCCCGGGCCATGACATTGAGCATCGGCCGCGGAATGGGAGGCGGATCGCTCATCACGAACTTGAAGATTTCGGCGAATTCATCCTCGCTCCTTGCCATGAGGGGGTTTTTCCCGGTTTTCCTGATGATTTTCCTCATCTCGCTTTCCGGGGCGGACCATACACCGCCCGGGTCGAGTAGCCAGAGGCTTTTGACTTCCTTCGGGAAGATGGATGCGTAGGCCATGGCGATATGGCCCCCCATTGAGCTGCCGCCGAGATGGAGACTTGATACGCCCAGGGCCGAAGCAAGGGTTTTCAGCCGGCGCGCCTGGGCGCTTGTATTGTAATCGGCATCGGCCGGGTGCGCCGATTCTCCGAAACCGATGTGATCGGGAATTATAACCCGGTACCGGGGCGTCAGATAACGCGCTATCAGGGTAAAATTTTCCTTGTCGGCTCCGAAGCCGTGTAAAAGCATCAACGGTTCGCCTGTTCCGCCCTCCAGGTAAACGTAGCGCAATCCGCCAGGCAGCTTGATTTCCTTTCGTTCGAGACCGGATATTCTGTGCCCGGTACTGTGGATAAGGTTTGTGGCCTTTTCAGGGGCCAGATACAGAAAAGCGATCGGGATGATGATTATTAAACACACGATTATGACAAGGTATTTCAGGATCCGCATAATTTACCCCCATTTTTGATAGAAAAAACCTTTCATAAGAAAGAATATATTGTCGGTAAAGTCAATTCTTTTTCAGACTGATGCCCTGACCCGGCCTCTATTATAGTATTTCTGACCTTTCGGTCATTTTAATAAAGAAGAAATAATTATTTGACAGCCTGATACAGTCACCTGATATAGTATAAATTAAGATATTTATGGTGTTGTATTTATGTAACCGGCAGCCTACCCCATGGACCAGTACCGAAATGAGATTTCCAGAGCCGCAGAACTGCTGCTGAAAACAAAAAATGCCGTGGCGTTTTGCGGATCGGGCGTGTCGGAAGAAAGCGGCATTGCCACCTTTCGTGACCCGGGAGGAATCTGGGAGCGCATTAACCCGATGGAGGTGGGAACCCCGGAAGGGTTGATATCTATTATAAATACAAATCCGGGAAAAATCCTCCCTGTCTTCATGGAACTGCTCGATGTATTTGAAAGGGCTGATCCCAATCCAGGCCACCGGGCCCTGGCAGACCTCGAGAAAATGGGGATTCTTGAAAAAATCATAACACAGAATATAGATAACCTTCAGCAGGAGGCCGGCAGTACCGAGATCATCGAAGTCCATGGCAACCTGTTCCGAATGACCTGCATCTCGTGCGGGAAAAAGAGCAGTGTTGACAGGAAGCCCTTCATGTCAGGCTTGAAAAAGAAGCTGGGCGCGATCAGGGTTTTTACGCTTCCCGCATTGTTGGAGCTGGTGCCTCGCTGTGAAGCCTGCGGTTCCATCATACGGCCTGATGTCGTCATGTTTGGCGAGGCGGTGCAGGAACTGCCGCACGCCTTTGCCGCTGCCCGTGGATGCGATGTTCTGCTTGTTCTGGGAACATCGGGGGTGGTGTATCCCGCGGCAGAGATTCCTTTTGAAACGAAGAAACGGTTTGGGGAAATCATTGTCATTAATCCCAATGAAAATGCCTTCTGTGATATTACCGATGTATATCTTCCAATGAAGACAGGTGAAGCCCTTCCCGCCATTCTGAATATGATAAAGAAGATGTGAGGCCGGATAGTTGAATAGATTACGAATGATCCATCATGTGGGGATGAATGGGTTATCCGCAAAACCATAAGGGCCGGACTATTGTCCAGCCCTTATGGCTGCCGACTGCGAAGTGCTAACCCGCGTTGCTGAGGGGGCCTGATGACAGTTTCTGCAGTTGAGCCTTAAGGACCGATATGTCCATGACGTAATTGCTGTACACGGCATGCATCCCCTTGTTTTTAGCGTCACGGGCCAGTCGCTCTTTTTTGACTATTTCCTGTTCAATCCTGTTGGCCTTGTTTGCTGCCTTTTCTCTTTTCATATCAAAACCTCCATATAAACCTTGAAATATTTAGCAGGGGGTGATTGACATTTATTAGATTCTTTAGTAAATTCATTCTGATGTTACATAATGTTAATGTCAATCCCCGGGTAAACCCGGTGCTGGTCTCATGCTCCACATGAGGCCAGTCTTTATAATACCCCATATTTTGTTAAACCTTATAAATTTATTAAACATTTATGAAAATGTCAAATTTTTTTGCGGAAAATTTTGAATAAAATTATTAGCCTTGTTATGTGATTTGTGTCCGGAAATTGTAGAATGTCCCTGAAGGAGGACTTTTTTAAGAGTCTGCACACTTAACTCCCTGTTATGTTCTGCAGTTTTCATTAAAACTATAATAAAAAATTATTGCGCTAATAATAGATATCCCGCCATATAACGTCATAAAAATAGAATCGCCGGCAGACTTGGCGTCCAACATCCTGTTTACTGCAGATTCATAATAAGGAATGTTGCCTGACTAAATGCCGGTGATAGAAACAAGGAGTATTCCCATGTCTGACGATTCCATCAGCCGACTGATGAGCGGCGCCACGTGGACTGAATTTTGCGAAACCCTGAAAAAGGCCGGAGATAATATCATTAAAGAAACCTCACCGGCGGATCCTCTCGCCAGGGCCGAGGGATTCCGGTATTTAAGCAGGATCACCCGGGCCATAGTGGAGGCTTTTGTTGAAAATTCCGATCCCCGCGCCCCGGTCCTGTTCAGGCCGGTCCATGAAACGGCAAAGATGGGGGCCGATAATCCCGATAATTATTATCAATACGCAACCATCAGCGGAGAATACGAATACCGCCTCCACGGAACACGGGGCACCATTAATTACCTCGGCTTCGGCTCCTACAAGGGGAACTACGGCATCGGCGGCGGGACAGGGGAGACGGGATATCTCGACGGCAGGAACCTTGCTATAAATAAAGACGGCACCTTTGAGGTGATCCTGAGTGTTGAACGGAAGCCCGGGAACTGGCTCCCTATGACGAAGGAGACCTCGTCGTTGATAGTGCGGCAGACCTTCGCAGACCGCAAGAACGAGGAAATAGCGCGTCTTGCCATCGAGCGTATCGGCGGCGACGGCATGCCGACCCCGGTGACTCCGGAAAAAATTGAGCAGGGCCTCACCATGGCAGGGAAGATCGTCCTGGGGGCGGCCACCATGTTCACCAACTGGGCCGAAGGGTTCATGAAGCACACCAACCAGCTCCCGCAATTTGACCCTTCTGTATCCCTGGCGGCCATGGGGGACCCGAATATCTGTTATTATCACAGTTACTGGAGGCTCGCTGAAGACGAGGCCCTCGTCATAGATGTCAAACCCCCGAAGTGCGAGGCGTGGAACTTCCAGCTTGACAACCACTGGATGGAGTCCCTCGATTACCGCTTTTATTCTGTATGGGTCAACCAGCATTCTGCACGCTACCGCCCCGACGGCTCAGTGAGGATCGTGGTGGCCCACAGGGATCCGGGCGTCGATAACTGGGTCGACACCGTGGGTCACGGCCAGGGGACCATGCTGCTCCGATGGGTGCGGGCCGATGAGTATCCGCAACCGCAGACGAGAGTTGTGAAAATAGACAAGGTGGGTGCCCTGAAATGAACGCCCCCGGCAGGACTACATCCAAGAGCTACACCAGGCCCTATCGTCCCCGCCTCATTGCCATAATCAACGGCATCGGTCGGGTCCTCGGCGGAATCGGATACCGCGGGTCAAGCCTTGATGAGGAATCACTCATACAGGCAGCCATGCGCAAGACAGGCCTTGCGGATTTCGGCAATCCGTCATTTCGCGGCCGCATGAAGCTTCTCACCGGATCAATCGACGCTGAAGCAGGGCTGAATCCCTTCGGCAGGTTCATGGTACGCCAGAACTTGGTGCGGTTCCTGGTCAACCGCCTGAAGATAGAGGAGGCCCTGAAAAAGCACCCCGAGATTCTGGAAATACCTATGGATGACCCGGTCATCGTGGTGGGGCTCCAACGCACCGGCACGACCATGATGCACAGGATGCTCGCGGCCGATACTGAAAATTTCCGCTTTCTTGCATCATGGGAGGCAATCAATCCCGCCCCCCTGCCGGGAAAGGCCGGCAGAACGGATGACCCCCGGATGAAGATGGCCGTGATAGCGCAGCGGGCCCTCAAGTACATGGCCCCGGATTTTTTCGCCATTCACCCGGTTGAGGCCCGCGAGCCGGAGGAGGACTGCCTTCTCTTTGACTTTGACTTCTGGAGCACCGTGCCCGAGGCTACCATGAGGGTCCCCGCTTTTTCCCGCTGGCTTGAGGAGCAGGACCACACAGAGGCATACCGGTATTTCAAGAAGATACTGCAGTTCCTCTACTGGCAGAACCCGCGGGGCCGGTGGATATTGAAGACGCCGCAGCACATGGAGCATTTTGACGAGATCTTCACGGTTTTTCCCAACGCCCGCATAATCAACACGCACCGTGATCCTTCACGTGTCGTCGCGTCCTTCTGCAGCATGGTATCCCACGCCTACGGTGTTTTCAGCGACCGTGTCGATCCCGTCGAGATCGGCCGCCACTGGAGCAGGAAGACCCTGAAAATGGTGACACACGCCATGGACATCCGCGACAGATCAGGCGGCGGTAGATTCATCGACGTTCACTACGCCGACCTCATGAAGGACCCCGTCGGCATAGTGCGCCGCGTTTACGGTTTTCTTGGCATACCTTTTACAAGTGATAAGGAGAAACGTATAGAGCGGTGGTCGAAGGAAAATCCACAGAACAAGCATGGCCGCCACTCATACCGCCTTGATGATTTCGGTCTGACGAAAAATGAAATCACACGGTCCTTCGAGACGTATCGGAATCGGTTCAGTATTCCGGAGGAGCAGTCCCATGGGTAACAGCGCTGATCTTGGCGGTAGAACATGCCTCATCACCGGGGCGACAAACGGCCATGGAGAAGCGGTTGCGAAGGCCCTGGCGCGTCTGGGGGCGGATATTATCCTGCTGGGACGGAGCTCCGATAAATGCAGGCGTGTGCAGAGCGAGATCGGGGCCGAGACGGGTAAGTCTCCGGACGTGCTCATCTGTGACCTGTCATCGCTTTCGGATATACGGCGCACTGCAGCAGAATTTTTGGCATGGAAACGGCCGCTTCACCTTCTGGTGAACAACGCCGGTCTGGTGAACCGCTATTACCGCGAATCCGCAGAGGGCATCGAGGAAACCTTCGCGGTCAACTACCTGGCCATGTATACCATGACGAACCTTCTCCTCGACAGGATCATCGAAAGCTCTCCGGCCCGGATCGTGAATGTGTCCTCGGACACGCACAGGATCGCGGACCTCGACCTTGATGATATGGAGGGACGCGCGAAGCGCTACAGCCTGATGGGCGCCTATGGCAGGTCAAAGCTTGGGATCGTGTATTTTACCCTTGAGCTGGCCCGGCGCCTGGAGGGGAGCGGGGTCACCGTGAATGCCGTTGACCCGGGACCGATCGCGTCCGGCATTGCGAAGAAGCCGGGGCTCCTGGCGCGGATAGCGGATGCAATCATACAGCTCACCTTCCCGAAGCCGGACAGGGCGGCCCGTACCGCGATATACCTGGCGTCATCTCCCGACGTGGAAGGCCTGAGCGGCACGTACTGGCGCTTCATGAAGAGAAAGGATCCGAAAGTTCCCGGTGGCGAGGCCTTTGGCGCCAGGCTCTGGGAAATCACCGCCGCCATGGCGGGCATAGATGCCGGTGCGGGTAAAAAAAGATTGACTGAAGAATCTCATCCCATAGTCTAAATATCAGTTATCATGAATGATATATAAAAAAAGGATGGGTGAAGAATACATGACCGTTGCAAATGAGAGGACTATATAATGAAACGAGTGATACTATCCGCCATCATAACCCTGGTTTTCATGACTGCCTGCGTGACCGTGGGGGCCAGGTGGGGCCAGTCAAAAATTGAAAACATGTCAGAAAAATGCCTGAAGGAAAACGATGAGCTTAAGCCTTCAACAGCCAAGTGGCACAATTTGAGCACTCAGGCCCGGTCCAGGAAAAAAAGGGAAATGAACGAGTACCGCAAGAGGCGGATAGAATTATACCAGTCCCTCGACAGCTACAAAAAAAATTACCCCGCGGTCGATAGCGACGGAAAATGCCGCAAAAACGAATGCAGGTCCCTTGACAGGCTTCGTCTCCTTATCATCGCGGGATGCCCCGTTACCGGCGAGTCTTTCCCGAGGGTGACCCCTTCACAACCATGATAGTAATCTTCAGCACGCGACTGATCCGCTTCCTTGTGCCCTGGTTCCCCGATATTACCGGGCTGACACTGTTCCCCTTTATAATTTTGAGGAAGGAGATCCGCGGAACGGCCGAAGCCATGATCACAATCAACCATGAAAAGATTCATATCCGGCAGCAGGCCGAGCTCCTCCTGGTGGTGTTCGCTGTCTGGTACGTGATTTCCTTCATCTCGGGCCGCCTGCGGGGTATGACCTGGCATGATGCTTACCGGAACATCATCTTCGAGCGGGAGGCCTTTGACCGGATGCACGACATGGAGTACCTCAAATCCAGAAAGATCTTTTCCTTCATTAAATACCGCACAAACTCTTTATGATGTATGGTGGTTTGGCGATTGAATTCAATGTCCGTGGCTATCCCGACGAGCTTGCTTGCGGGCTTCTCCACTCAGCACTCCTGCTTGAAGCAATATGGATATAACTAATAAGCGTCAGAAAAAAGAGCCGAGCGGCCGAGGATGTTTTGAACATCAAAGTATAAAAACTAGTTTCGCAGGCCGTGAGGCTTTTTTCTGACGCACCATAATCCAGATTGATGTTTTCTATTGGGGACGAACTGGCTAGCTCCAGCCGCATAATGTTTTTTCATTGACCGATACAGTAGTTGCTGATAAAAATCATATATGGAGAAGATCAAACTCTTCATTGTTGAGAATGAAGCCGTTGAAGCGATGGCCATGTCGGACGAATCGTCGTTCAACCGTGCCAGGGTGACGGAGCCCTATGGGTATTTCGTCAAGCCCTTCAGCGAGCGTGATCTATACACGACCATCGAAACATCGCTCCATCGTAACTGGATCGACCGCCGGCTCATAGAGTGCGAAACAAAATACCGCGCCCTCTTTGAGAAGTCCCGCGACGCCATATTTATTTCAGCTGCTGACAGGACCATGACGGACGTCAATCCGGCCATGAAAGAAATGGCCGGATATGATATGGACCGCCTGCAGGGGAATTCGAGAAGCGGAGCGGCATCGCCTGCCGCGTCTCATGCGGCACAGAGGAGCCTGTACTCAATGAAAAGATATCGATTAATATTTACCGCATAGTCCAGGAATCGTTGACAAATATCATTCGCCATGCTAATGCTACGGCGGTGGATATAGACCTACCGGCAGCGCATCATGGAGAAGATGGACATGAAGAACAACGCCGAGCTTACCCATTACGTGATAACCAACAATCTTATCGAGTGAAACAATTGCATTCTAATAATCTTTTCGCCTCAGCCCCTAAAGGGGTAGAGCCAATCCTTGCGGAAGAGCTGCGGGGCCTCGGCGCCCTGGCCTGTAGAGAAACCTCCGGGGGCGTGCATTTTTCCGGATCCCTACCAGAGGCCCTCCGGGTGTGCCTCTGGTCGCGCACTGCCAGCAGGATCTACCATATTCTCGCCTTGAGCAGAGTGGAGAAGAGTGGTGATATCTACGACGCCGTTCACTCGGTCCCATGGGAGGAACAGGTGGCGCCGGGCGCCACTATTGCCGTGGATTTCAGCGGAACAGGCGCCGGCATCGACAACACCATGTACGGAGCGCAGCTGGTAAAGGACGCGATTGTTGACCGGCTCCGCGACCGCCGGGGAAAGCGCCCCTCTATAAATGCAAAGGAGCCTGATTTCCTTGTCAACTGCCACTTGTCGCGGAACGGACTGGAGGTGCGCATCGACCTCTCCGGCGGCGGACTGCACGCCCGGGGCTACCGCCTGGAGTCAGGGGCGGCGCCCATACGGGAGAATCTCGCGGCTGCCCTGCTTTTCAAGGCGGGGTGGCCGGCCGTAGCCGGCGCCGGGGGATCGTTTCTTGACCCGTTATGCGGGTCCGGCACCCTTGTGATCGAAGCGGCCCTCATGGCTGCCGATATGGCGCCAGGGCTGCATCGGCAGCGCTGGGGTTTTCGGAGCTGGCTGGAATACGATGACGCTATGTGGAAAGATCTGCTGGAAGAGGCGATGTCGCGGATGGAAAGCGGTCTTTCGCGGGCGCCGAAGTGCCTTGGCTTCGACAACGACAGGGAGTCCCTTAAAATGGCACGTTTTAACGCGAAGCGTGCCCATGTTGAATCCATTGTATATTTTGAAAAACGACAGATGAAGGCAGCTGAACCACTACCGGACCTGAAGCCAGGACTCGTTCTGACCAATCCTCCATATGGAAAGCGCATGGGAGATCCGCGGGAACTGGGGCCTCTTTACGAGGAGTTGGGGGACACGCTTAAGGCAAGGTTCCCTGGGTGGCAGGCCGCGGTCATCACGGGAGAGCCGGAGCTCGGTAAGCGTATGGGTCTGCGGGCCCACAAGACGAACGTTTTCTATAACGGGCCCCTGGAGTGCCGATTGCTCCAGTTCCGCATTGCGCAGGAGAGCTATGTCGACCGCGCCGCTCTTGATTCGCGTAAAGTGCAGATAAAACTTGAACGGGCCATGGAGCGCGGCGCCGGGGCCTTCATGAACCGCATCACCAAGAATATGAGGACCATCGGGAAGTGGGCCGCCCGGGAGGGGATCACCTGCTACCGTCTCTATGATGCCGATTTGCCCGAGTACGCCGTGGCCATCGACCGGTACGGAGAGTGGGTCCATGTGCAGGAATATGCCGCACCATCATCTGTTGATGCTTCAAAAGCCGAGGCCAGGCTTAATGATGTCATCGCGGTACTGCCTGAATCCCTCGGCATTGCCGGGGAGCGTATCATACTAAAAGTACGGCGCAGGCAGAAGGGAAAGAGCCAGTATGAAAAGCAGGACGGCCGGGGAAAGTATATGGAGGTGGCCGAGGGTTCCTGCCGGTTCCTGGTCAATCTCACGGATTATCTCGACACGGGCTTGTTCCTCGACCACCGCCTCACCCGGGCCATGATTGGCTCCATGGCCGGTGGGAAGCGCTTTCTTAACCTCTTTTGCTATACCGGCGCGGCCACAGTTTATGCCGCAATGGGGGGGGTGCGGTCCACGGTATCGGTTGACCTCTCGGCAACGTACCTTGAATGGGCCAGGCGCAACCTGGAGTTGAACGGCATCAGGGGGAAACAGCACCGCCTTGAGCAGGCCGACTGCCGTGAATGGATCAGGGAATGCGCTGACCGCTTTGATCTCATTTTTCTCGATCCCCCCACCTTTTCCAACTCAAAGCGCATGCGGGGTACCTTCGACGTGCAGAGGGACCACGCGTCGCTCATCACTGACACGGCGAAGCTCCTGGCGCCGGGGGGGATTCTCGTATTTAGCACCAACCGTACAAAGTTCAAGATGGATATTGGGGCCCTCTCCGGGCTTTCAGCGGAAGATATCACGGGGGAAACAATTCCCCGTGATTTCGAGCGGAACCAGCGGATACACTCCTGCTGGAAGATACAGGTGCGGAGCCATGTTAATGAGAAAAAGCCTAAAGTCCCCCACAGGGCGCCGCACTGAGCCTGCCGAAGTGGGATTTAGGGGGGTCGTGAATAAACCTCTATTCTCCCACCAGATCTATCAGGGCTGTTGACATCCAGGGCACGTAGGTGATGACAATGACGGTCACCAGAAGCAGCAGCAGGAAAGGCAGCACATACCGGTAGATGTTCACCAGTGGCTTGTTGAACAGATATGATGACAGGTAGAGGTTCAGGCCCACCGGCGGTGTCAGGTATCCGAGTTCAAGATTGGCGAGGAAGATGATACCCAGGTGGACCGGATGGATTTGGAAAATTTCTCCCAGGGGTATGATGAGGGGGACCACTACCAGAATTGCTGAATAAATATCGAGAAAACAACCGGTTATGAGAAGGGCGATATTGAGCAGGATCAGGAACACGATCTTTGAATGAATGTGCGCCTGAATCCACTGCGCTAGGTTTTGCGGGATTTCCGCATCGACTATGTAATAAGAAAGCCCCTTTGCCAGGGCAAGGATGACAAGGATGCCGCCGATTATCGGCAGGCACTTGAGCATGACCCCCGGGAGGTCGCGGATGCGCAGGTCACGGTGGGCCACCATGGTTATAAACAGGGAGTATACAACCGTGATGGCGCCGATCTCCACCAGCGTCGTAAGGCCGGAGAAGAACCCTGCAAATATCATGACCGGCAGGAGGAGTTCCCATATGGATTTCCGTATTGCCGTTAAGGCCCCCCTCCCGTGAAAGGGGACCCGGGGTATCTTGCCGCGGACCGCCGCGATGATTCCCATAATCGAAAGTGCGACTATCATGAATACACCCGGGATGATGCCGCCGGCGTACATCTGCTTGATGCTTATCTGGGCGACTACGCCGTAGAGGATCACCGGCAGGCTCGGGGGGAACAGCAGGCCGATGCTTCCCGACGCGGTGAGGAGTCCTGTTGTAAAATTCTCTTTGTACCCGCCGCTTTGCGTCAGAATCACGTACAGAAGCCCGCCCAGTGCCAGGATGGTGACCCCGGACGCGCCCGTGAAGGTGGTGAAAAAGGCGCATACCATGACCACCACGATGGCCATGCCGCCCGGGAGCCAGCCGAGAAGGGCCTTGAAGAGCTCGATGAGACGTTCGCCGGCCTTGCTTTCCGAGAGTATGAGACCGGCGAAGGCGAAGAGCGGTATTGCCGGCAGCGGACTGCTGATGAGCATCGTGTAGGCCTCATTTGGGATGACCTCGAGCTGGCCACCGGAACGGATAAAGAAGAGGTATGCCAGTCCCCCCAGAACGATAAAGACCGGGGTGTCGAAAAAGGCCGCCGCGATCAGCAGTATGATTATCGGGAGCGACAGGGTCGCAACCAGGGAATGGGATGTTTGCGCAATAATGTCAGTTGTGGCGGCGGCATCGGGGAAAAATGACACGATGATGTTGCCTATCTGCGGGAATGAGAAAAAGGTTCCAACCAGGATGCCAAGGGCAATAATTATTTTGCCCGCCCGGTGCGTCGGGGCCGTTGTCACAAAGCGGACACACATGACGGCGTAACCTATCGGCATGATGGCCGTGACGAGCCTGATGGGGAACAGGCCGATCTGCTTGGCGGGATCGAACCCTATTAGTACCATCGAAAGTGAAGACCAGGCAAAAGCGGAACAGATGGCGGTTGATACGGCGCCTGTTACCGCGAGTATCCATTTTCGGACCGGCTCCTTGATCGCGGCGACCCCCGCTGCCAGTGACAGGTGTTTGCGCTCCCGCGACGTGATCATGCCACCGATAAAGGTCAGCCACAGGACGAGGTGCTGGAGGTAGTCGCTGGAATTCGGTATGCCCGTTTTTAACAGTTTCCGTGCGATAACCTCAAGTACCGGAATGAGGGCAAGCAATATGAGCGTTGCAAAGGCAATATAATTCTCCGCCCTGCTTAGAAGAGAGGTGATTTTTTTCAGTATCATTATTTATTACGGTATTCTTTCACATAGTCCTGCAATTGCTTCAGGAGGTCCTTGGAAAAGGTCTTCCCCACATATGTGTCATAGCCTTTGAGCCCTTCCTTCTGCCAGAGTTTTGTCGCTTCGGGAGGAACGTCATGGATCTTCAGGCCGTGCTTGAGCATCGTGTCGATTGCCTTTTTTTCGAGAGCATTCGTTTCTATGTACAGGTTGTCAACAATTTTCTGGGCGGAGTTTACAAGCTTCGGCCTTATTTCCGCAGGTACCTGTTCCCAGGTTTTTTGGGTGATAACGAGCCCGCCAATCATCGGGGCAATCCTGATGGCGCACATATGCCTGGCGATGCCGAACCACTGGAAGGAGGCGGTCACCAGCGGGGGGG
This sequence comes from Spirochaetota bacterium, assembly GCA_041753395.1. Taxonomy (GTDB): domain Bacteria; phylum Spirochaetota; class UBA4802; order UBA4802; family UBA5550; genus RBG-16-49-21. Next base: position 73,587 of record JBGSUQ010000029.1, on the reverse strand, counting down.
CGTAGAAGGCTTCGATCATCCCGTTCTGCAGCGAGGTCATCAGGTCGTTTGTTGACAGAGGGATGGCGTTGTAGCCCATGACGCGCCATGACTGAAGGATTTCGGCATCCCCCTCAGCGACAGACAGCTTGAGGGGTTTCAGATCGCGCGGGTATATGACGGGCTTTGTGGAAAAGAAATTGACCCAGCCCGCCTTGGACCAGACCAGCGCCACGAAACCCTTTTTTTCCATGAGCCTGTTGAAGTGCGGCTTGGTTTTTTTCATTAAAAAATCGAGCTCCTCGTCGTTCCTTACCAGGAAGGCGAGGCTGAGGGAGAAGACCTCCGGCGAGATGTAGCTCATTCCCATACCGGTGAAGATGGCGGCCTGAAGCTGGCCGATGCGCATTTTACGGATCATGTCAGGCTCGTTGCCGACGATGCCGCCCGGGTATATCTTCATGTCGATTGTGCCGCCGGAAATAGTCTTCCATTCAGCGGCGATCTTTTTAAGTGCCTTGTCCCACGGTGAACCGGTAGGGGCGATGCTACCAACCTTGATGGTGAGGGAAAATACCGGCATCGATATGGCAGCGGCCATGATGAGTGTTAGAAAGCCTTTTATGATATGTTTCATTTTCTATTCTCCTTCTTTCGTGTCTGAGAGGAACCGGTCGTCCCTGTGGTCCAGGAGCCATTGCGCCTTTCGCTGGGCGATTATGTTGGCAAGGCGGTTCCCGGTCTTTTTTGATACGTCAATAGCCAGTGCCTTGTTGAGCAGCTCGGTGAATTCCTGTATGTTCTGGTTGCTGACCGATACCGTCGATGCCAGGGCCACGTAAGGCGAAGCGGTGAGGCCCTTTGACAGCTCCACGGCCTTCTTGAAATGATGCCGCGCCTTTGCCTCGCTCCCGCCCATTGACTGCGGTAGCGAACCATAATATGAGATAAAAAAGTCATGGATGGCGCCGTTGCTGTACGATTCGTTCAGGCGCAGGGCGGTTTCCATCATTGCGGCCGCCTTTTTCACGCCCACGCCGATGCTTACGTCAAAGGGGTCCGCGGCGTACGCGGCCATCCAGCCTGCGGCGGTCCAGTAGAGAAAGGGCACGTCATCGGATTTCATGCCCTCGAGTCGCGCCTTGAAGGTGTCGTTATCCAGCGAGGCGGTAAATCCCGGGTAGATGACCTCGATACCCTGAAGAACGTAGTCCCGACCCCGGAGATAGAGCTTCCGCGCCCGTGAAACCATCTGGCTTTTTTTATCAACATCCGTGTCGGGAAGCATGTCAGCCGGCGTCTGCACATAGGCGTTGGCGTACATGATGAATCCGCTACCCGTGGCCAGGTAGAGCTGTGGATTGTCCGTTACCCCTTCGAGCAGGCTCTCGAAGAGTTTGAGGGCGAAGGGGAGGGCGTCTCCCACCAATTCAGGGTCATCCTCACCGGTGAAGGTCGTGCCCGATGTTGTAGACGAAAGGGTATCGGCCACCATTTTCATGGCAGTCCTGTTGAGAGAACAGGAAAGGCACAGCGATAAAAGAAAAATGATTATCCAGCTATATTTCAATGCACGGTTATTCATGAATGTTCCTACCTGACAATCTCCTGATAAGCAATTAATTATTTTAGGATACCAATGATATCGTTCTTCGGACTGTCAATATAAAAACCTGTGACAGATTAGCATTAATTATGATAAAGTCAATAATAATATCAAAAACATGTTCGATCAATTATGTTCAAAATTGCGATTTCGTTTATGGTATGATCGGTATAGCCGCTGATTCTGTTTTTCAATACCCGCACTGTTCCTGCTAAATTACTATTGACAGGACAGGTTGTTAGATCGCATAATTGAGTAAATCTAATTCAAATTAGCCATATCTCAATATAAATAGTATCATTGACGAAGACGTTTTGCTTTGATTGATCAAGCCGCGGGGGAGCTTGCCTGATGGTGGATACAATTTTAAATCATCTGCTCTTTTTCGGCGGCAGCCTTGCCCTGACCATGGCCATTGCCCAGTTCTCGCAAATATTCCATGACAGCAAACACATCTGGCTGTTCATTTTTTTTTCCTGCATTTCCTTAATAGGGTTTCAGCAGTATTATTTAGGTGTGTATGCTGTCCCGAACCATGAATTGTCACTCTGGCGTGGCCAGGCAGTGGCGTTTTTACTGGGCCCTTCCATCTTCTTTTTCTATAAAAAGCTGTTTTATAAGGATTTTACTATCGGTTTCAGGCACGCCTTTCACCTGCTGCCTGCCTGTATATCCTCCTGTATCGATATTTTCATGTACCTGACGGCTTCGACGGAGAGCGGTCCATGGCATGAATTACGCTTATTTATTATTGCCGGTAATTATTATTATATGATGTCCGCCGCGATAATATTCATCATATATAATATATACATTCTGATTAAAGAGGATTTTATATCACTGATAAAGAGGAAGTTCAGTGTTAAAGTCAACCAGGTAGCACTGGTATTCATTGTTATGGTACTCCTTATCGCGATTCTATTGCTGTACGCCTTTATTTCACGTAATATTACCCTGGGGCGCATTATCATGATCCTTATGATATTCCCGTTCTTGTTCATATTTCTTGTGGGAAACCTCAAACCCGAACTGATCGAGCTTATCACCAGCGTGGTCAGAAAGAATATATACGAACGCTCCCTGATCAAGGGCCTGGATGTGGAGGCCATGAAGAGCCGCCTTGACGATCTCATGAAGGTGGAGAAAGTCTATTGCGACGAAGACCTTAACCTGAAGCGCCTTGCAGACATGCTTTCCATATCGCCCCACCAGCTGTCGGAATTCCTGAATAAACACCTGAGTATCAGTTTTAATTATTATATAAACCGGTACCGCGTGGATGAGGCGGTCAACCTCATGCAGACCCAGCCGGATCGTTCCATAACATCTATCTGCTATTCAGTGGGTTTTAACAGCAAATCAGCATTTTATGAAGCCTTTACCAAATTCATCGGCATATCACCAGCCCGTTATAGAAGAAATACGAACAAGTAGAACGAGTGTAAAATTTCTGGATTTATAAATCTGGAAAAAATGCTCTTTCTGGAATTATCCGTCCGGACGACTTTTTTTTATTAATATCTTATAATTATATCATTCAGGCTGATTCACCGGTATTTATAATAATGGTATGTTCCTTATTACCAGAATCAATCTGTGGAATTATTTTAATAATACCATTATCAAATATCACTCAATATGTGGCATTTGAGAATGGGATCATACATAAATGGAAAAAGTCCAAATTATTGGATCGGTTGCCGGGAGTCAGAGTACAATTGCATTACCGAAGTTAGGCACTGCAATATAATTAACGTATATTATAATGGGAGGATAGATATGGAGATAATGAAAGAGAAGTATGACGTTATTGTTGTCGGGTCCGGCGCCGGGGGAGCAAGCGTTGCCAGGGACCTGGCCGCTAAAGGCAAAAAAGTCCTCATCCTCGAAGGGAGTGGCGGAAATAAGATAAAGGGGACCTTTCTCTGGGCGCTGCCCTACATGATGTTTCCCTTTAAAAGCCTGCTGCTGACGCCGGAGCTCCTCGGCATGGTGCGCGGTCTCACCACAGGCGGCAGCTCGGTGTTTTATTATGGGACTGCATTCCCGGTGGCCCATGAAGCTTTCAAGAAATACGGCATTGACCTGACCGAGGCTGAAAAGGAGGTTCGCAAGGAGCTCCCTATAGCACCCCTTAAAGATGAAATGGTGACTCCGATGGCCAGGAGCATGATGGAAAGTGCCCGTGCCCTCGGGTATGACTGGAAAAAGCTCGACAAGTTTATGTACCAGGACCGCTGGCGCCCGGGGTACGGCTTCGGTTATTACGGCGACCGCCATGAGGTGAAGTGGAGCGCCAAGATGCACGTTGACGAGGCCGTCACGCGGGGTGCGGTGCTGCTGAATAAGGCGAAGGTAAAAAAGATACTCTTCGAAAACAGGAAAGCAACTGGCGTTGAAATGAAATACAAGGGGCGCACCTTGCAGGTGATGGCCAAAACGGTGATCGTGGCAGCCGGCGGCATTGGGTCGCCGGTGGTACTGCGCAAATCAGGGATACGGAACGCCGGGTATAACTATTTCTTCGATCCCCTCATCACCGTTTGCGGAAAGGTCAAGAACGTGAAAAAAAGGAAAGACGAGATCCCCATGACTGCCGGCTGCGTCATGCGTAACGAGGGGATTGTGATGACCGACATGGCGGTTCCTTTTTTACTCGATCAGGCCTTCACAATCTCGGCCTTCCGCTTCTGGAGGCTCCTTGAAACCAGGAAGACCCTGCGCATCATGATCAAAATACGGGACGATCTATCAGGGCATCTCTCGGACCGCGGCGGGGTGCGGAAACGACTTACGCCCGCCGACAGGGAAAAGCTCCGGAAGGGCTACGACATGGCGAAGAACATACTCCTCAATGCCGGCGCCACGGGGATCTACAAGACCTGGAAACTGGCGGCGCACCCGGGCGGGACAATACGAATTGGCCACATGCTTGATTCCAATCTCAAGTTGAAAGGATACGAAAACCTGTACGTGTGCGACTGCTCGGTCGTTCCCGAGCCCTTCGGACTTCCGCCGGTATTGACCCTGGTCTGCCTGGGCAAGCGTCTCGCGAAACACCTTGCAGCGGAAAAGCAGGGCGCTTCCAGGGCGAAACAGCCGGCCTACGCAGTCGAACATTGATGTTATTGCCATGGGACTGTTTCAGTATGCCCCCCCAACCCCCCAGCGGGGGGCTTTACTGCTGGTATAATAAAGTCCCCCTCCGGGCGCCGCACTGAGCCTGTCGAAGTGGGATTTAGGGGGCTATGGAGGATCAACAGATGAACAGCAAAGATACTACCTTCGCCCGGGATATTGGCGCACAATGGAACGCGGGTCAGGGCTTTATCGGCAGTTTCGCAAAATCCTTCGCCCGGACCGATGAATTCCGTCAGGTCATGCGCGCGGCGCTGCCCGAGGTCCTTGACGTGTGGGCAGGAAAGAGCAGGATAAAGAAGGTACTTGCGGGTGTCGCCGGGAGGGTACTGGCAAAGGGATTTGCTCCCCGGAGCGGTTACGCCGGGAGCCCGGTAATCGAAACCTGCGGGGACCCGGAATTCGTGCGTCAGGCCTCCGCGCAGATGCCGGAGATCATCAATGCCGTTATAGCCGGTCTGGGCGCTTTTACGAAGGGTCTTTCGGATATGCCGGCGGAAGAGCGCCGCTGCCACCTGAAATCAATAATTGATAATACGGATCTGGGGGGTATAGGCGAAATAGTCACCAACCTGACGAAAAGCGCAAACCTGCACCGGAACGAGCCCGGATTCCTTACCGAAGCGCTTCGTCCCAAAGTACGGTCACTTATCAGTGAAATTGATTTCGGGGAAATCAAGGAAGCGGTGGACGGTTCGGCTGACGGCTTCATTGCCGTGGCAGGAATGATCAATGAGGAGTTGTGGCAATATCCGGCAAAAATGGTGTGCCTGCTGTCGCTTATTCCGGCCTTGGGGAACATCACTGTCCGGTCCGCAGTGAAAACCATCGGGCCGGTTAATGAACTGCCCCCGGATCTTCTGGCCGATGTAATAATGTCGCTGGTGCGCGACATGGACGGAAAAAGCATCGGTATGCTCGTAAACCAGGTTAGTGAAATTGTAAGAAAGCTTCACACGGGGAGCGCCCTTGTCGGCGACAGGGGGAGCCATGCTTTTCCGGCGGCGGTGTCGCGCCTGGCTGCCGAGACCCTTGCCGAGATTGATATCGCGCTCCTGCTTAAGTCGCAGGGGATGCTGCGGGAAATCAGGGACCTGGTGAAGGTTTCCGTCATAGAAGTGTTTGAGGAGAATCCCGAAATCGCCGCTGATTTCTTCCAGAGCCATTTCAGGTCGCTGGCGTCCTGGGTACGGGCCTGGAGCCGGAAGGCCGATACCTTCGAGAGAGTATTCTCCGATGAGGACATAGCGAGGGAATTCGCCCGGGGGATGAGCGAGCTGGACGCCCAGGAGATGGCGGCCGCCACGAGCAGCATCTGCAATCTTTTTAACCAGGTACGGCAGCTGTCGCCGGGGACGATAAAAAACTTCCTATCGCAGTTTTTCAACGCCCTTGACGAGCAGGCGGTGGCCGGTACTGCGGGGTGGCTCGTTGATGATGTTGTCCAATCGATGAAGCCGGTCGCTATGGAGATAATGCCGCCGGTCATCAGCGGCATTGCCGAGCTCATGGCTCCCGACGGCGAGATGTCAGATGAGATGAAAAAGGCATGCGAGAAGCTCAGGAACGTTTTTCACCACACGGAGGCAACAGAATGAACACTGTTTTTATGGAAGCGGCAATCTCGCTCAATAACGACTATGTCCGTGAGTGGAAGCAAGCCGGTAAAAAAGTGGTGGGTTACACCTGCTCGTACGTTCCGGACGAGCTCCTGTACGCGGCCGGGATCCTGCCGTACCGTATTCGGGGGTTCGGCGCGACAGAGGCGACCATAGGCGACACCTATTTCGGCCCCTTCATCTGCAGCCTTCCGAAGGCGATGCTGCAGCTGGCGGGCGAGGGCAAATTCGATTTTCTCGACGGGGCCATCATCACGCCGGGATGCGATTCGATGCGGCGGCTCGACGAGTGCTGGCGCAAGGCTGGGGGAGACATCACTGGGGTACTACCGAAGTTCTTCTTTCATTTCGGCGTGCCCCACAAATTCGCGGATTACACCGTGAAATGGTTTATCGACGAGATCCTCCGGCTGAAAGTGGCGGTCGAGGGCCATTTTGGCGTTTCAATTAATGAGGATAAGCTGCGGGAAACAATACAGCTCTTTAATAAAAGCCGCGACCTCCTTGAGCAATTTGACAGGCTGAGAATTGCCGACAAACCAGCAATAACGGGGACTGAGGCCCTGGCGGTGATTCTCGCGGGGACCACGATGCCCCGCGACGTGTATGTCGAATTGCTGGAAGGCCTGATCGGCAACATGCAAAAAAGCAAGGGTGAGATGCAGGGCAAAGTGCGACTCATGCTCGTGGGCAGCGCCAGCGATGACGTTAACCTGATTCGATTGATCGAGGGGGAGAGGGCCATTGTGGTGGCTGACAACCTCTGTTTCGGATCGCGTTTCCATGTTGACCGTGTTGATGAGATGGACGAGCCGATCCAGGCTCTAGCGATGCGGTACCTTGCCAAAAACGAGTGTCCGCGCATGTACGGCGAATATGCGGGCCGGCTGAAGATGCTTACCGATAAGGCTGAAAAGGCTAAAATAGATGGTGTAATTTTGCAGAATATCCGCTTCTGCGACCTTCATGGTTCGGAGAACGGACTCTTTGAGCGCGACCTCGAGGAGGCCGGCATACCTTGCCTGAAAATCGAGCGCGAATATGGGCCCCTGGTTGAAACGGGCCGGTTGAAAATGCGGGTGGATGCGTTTCTTGAGCGGATCGGGCAGAGGAGGAAAACGGCATGAGACCTGAATTAAAGGAATACAAGTTTGATTCGATGCTCTGGACCACATTCGCTGCTGCAGCGAAACTGAGAAACGGCTCCGAGAAGGAATTCCGGACCATGCTGAAATATATTCCCTATTTCAACGGCACTGTCACAGCGGTGCTTGATGCGGGGGAACCGGGCCAGCTGTTCCTTGAATGCATAACGAAATATTTTGAGAATTACATAACGGCCCGGGACAGGGGTTTTCATAATGCCATAACAACGTTCTGTTTTTCCCCGGGCATACTCTATGCCATGGACGTTTATCCGATTTGCCTTGAGGTTGTTTCGGTCGCCCAGACCTTTGCGTACAAACGGGGAACAGCGGAATTCCTGGACTACTGCAATGAGGTGGGATACACGGAGACGTCATGCTCATCGCAGCGCGGAACCCTCGGGGCGTTTCTTGCCGGCCTGGGCGCTGAAGTGGACATGGTCCTGACCGATACCCCCGGCGTATGTGATACCAACGCCAACGCCTTCGCCTTCGCCGCGGCGTATCTCAAGAAGCCGTTTTTTTCACTCGACATGCCGCCGGTACTGGTGGACCCCAGGACCGACAAATACCATAATTCTGATTTCAAGGCCCTCATAGCCTTTATTGAAAAGAACACCGGGAGAAAGCTTGATATTGACAAGCTTCGGGTGGTGCTTCGCGAGATCGAGAAGCAGGAGGAGATCGTGGCGGAGCTGGAAGACCTTGCCCGAATCGTGCCCAATCCGCTTCCGGTGACCTTCAACATGATGCTGTACGCAACGCGATTCCTTTTCTCGGGCATGAAGGAGTGCACGGTGGTGCTGGAGTCGATGCTCAAGGTGGCGTCCGACAACGCGTCCAGGGGTATTTCCGGCCTCACCGGCGGCGTAGAGAAGATGCGTGCCTTTTTCTGCTATATCGACCACTACACGAACGGACTGAGGCTCTGGGATTTCCTGGACAGAAACGGCATCTGCTACCAGGGGAACATCCTCAGCCGCTCCTGGGCAAAAACGGCGCCCCATGTGAAGGAATACCGCACCGAGGCATCGGCGTACTCCTTCGACATGAAGGATCTCGACTCGATGATCAGGACCATGGCCGATCACAATTCGCGCATGCCCATGATCAAATCGATCCGCGGGCCCTATGATGCGCCGGACATGTGGCTCCAGGACACGCTGTCCCTGGCGAAGATGTACAGCGCCGACTGCATCATATACAACGGCACGCCGGGGTGCCGCAACACCTGGGGCATGGTGAAGCTTCTGGCCCGGGACACGGAACAGGCGGGGTTCCCGACATTCATCATGTACGGCGACGCCTTTGACGACCGGGTAGAATCATGGGAGGCTTCACAGGACCGACTGGAAGAATTTTTACGGGTAAGGAGGCTGTTGCCATGATGGTGGCTGGATGCGACGTGGGGTCTCTCACGTCAAAAGCGGTGATTATGAAAGATGGAAAGATGGTCGAATCGGTAATAATAAAATCGAAGGCGAGGCCGGGTGATTCGGCGGACGCGGCAATGGGCCAGGCCCTTTCCAAAACCGGGCTTTCCATGCAGGATATAGGCTTCTGCGTGGGGACCGGGTACGGCCGCGACAGGATATCCTTTGTCCAGGAAGCGGTGACCGAGATAGCCTGCCACGGCAAAGGCGCACAGTGGCTGGTGCCGTCGGCACGGACCGTCATCGACATCGGCGGGCAGGACTGCAAGGCCATGCGCATTGACGAGCAGGGGAACATGATCAAGTTTACGGCCAACGACAAGTGCGCTTCCGGCACGGGCCGGTTTCTCGAGGTCATGGCAAAGGTGCTCCATGTGGAGCTTGGCGATCTCGGCGCGCTGTCGGCCTTGTCGAAGAATGCCATCACCCTGGCGTCGGCCTGCACGGTGTGGGCCCAGGCGGACGTGATCCAGTACCTGAACAGCGGGGTCCCAGTGGCGGACATCGCGGCCGGCATCAACAGCGCCATGGCCAGCCGCATGTCTATTATCGTCAACAACATCGGGTTCGAGCGGGACGTGGTCATGACCGGCGGCGTGGCCAAGAACGCCGGCGTGGTTTCGGCGCTGGAGAAACTGCTGGGGCTCCGGATCAAGCGCGTCACCAGGGCGGACCCGCAGCTCGCCGGCGCCATCGGCGCCGCCCTTATCGCGATGGAAAAGGCGCAAGGAGGAAAATCATGATTGTTGCGGGATGCGATGTTGGCTCTCTGACCGCCAAAGCGGTCATTATTGACGAAAATGGCATTGTAGCATCTGCAATGGCCCTGGCGAAGCGGTCGCCGGAGGAATCGGCCAGGGCGGTGATGGACCAGGCTCTGAACAATGCTGGCGTGGCCATGACAGATATATCCTGGTGCGTCGGCACGGGATATGGAAGGAAGCATATCTCCTTCGTCAACAGTGTTGAATCGGAAATCGCGTGCCACGGCCGGGGTGCGGTATGGCAGGCGCCCACGGCCAGAACGGTCATCGATATCGGCGGGCCGGACTGCAAGGCCATCAAGGTTGACGCATCGGGCGCGGTTGCGCGCTTTATCTATAACGACAAGTGCGCCTCCGGGACCGGGAGGTTTCTGGAAGTCATAGCCGAGGCCCTAGAAATAAAACTGGATGACCTGGGTGATATCTCGTTGAAATCTGCGAAGAAGATAACCCTCTCCAACCAGTGCGTGGTCTTTGCCGAGACCGAGATCATATCCCTTGTTAACGATGGGGCCGAAATCTCCGACATCATACGCGCCCTTCATCATGCCGTGGCCAACAGGGCAGCGGCCCTGGCGAAAAGCATTACGATTGAAAAGGACATTGTCATGACGGGCGGTGTTGCCAGGAACGCGGGGATGTTCGAGGCGCTTAAAAGCGCCCTTGGGACAGACCTCCTGAGGGTAGACAATCCCCAGATAAATGGCGCCATCGGAGCAGCCTTGATGGCGATGGATGCTGCGCGGGGCACCCCTGCCACGGAACATCGGAAAGAAGGGGCCCTGGTAGAGTAGAGCTGAATGAAATTGTTTGAAGAAGTCATACATGATCTCAGGTCCTGGATGGACGGGATGAAGGTGTCGCCCCGCGGCTTTGCCGAAATCGCCGCGGCTCACCGGCCGTGGCCCATGGGTGAGCGGGGCAACATCGTGCTGAAATGCGATACCGCTGTTGAGCTCGGCAATCCCCGGGACGAATCAGCGTCATTTCTTGTCTGGACCGGGAATGCGGACCTTGTCCGGGACGGAATGATCACCCGCATCGGGCCGGATGTTTCCGTCAGTGCCGGGGCCAGCCTTCCCCTGGGCAGGGCGGTCATTCTTCACGTTGACGGTTTCACCGAGAACAATTGCTATGACCGGCACCGGGAGATCGAACTGGCGCGTTATGACGTGAACCTTAAAGGCTACATGATGCGGGCCGTGTCCCAGTACATGCGGGAATGGAGCAGGATAAGCAGGCAGGCGATAGCGGAGGGCTTTTCCCTGGAAGTGCTTGCCGCTGCGCTCATGGAAAGGTACCGGAAGCTGGAGTATGTGCGGGGTGTGGAGATGCTTATCGTAACATCGTCCCCGGAGGACGTCCGCTCCCTGCAGCATGTCGGCGAACGGGCGGTTCGGCTTATCGGCGCCATGAACAAGATGGCGAAGGAGCTGTCCTTCGACTGCGGTACCTGCGATTTTACCGACGTCTGCGGCGAGGTGTCCGAGCTCAGGTCGATGCGGGACGCTATGCGCGGAAAGGAGAAGGCGGGCTATGAAAGAAACTGACACGGTCATCATCGCGGTTTGCGGCAAGGGAGGGGTGGGCAAGACCTCCATCAGCGCCATCGTGGCCTCCATGCTTGCCGAAGATCCTTCGAAGAAAGTACTGGCCATCGACGCGGACCCGGCAGTGGGCCTTGCCCTGGCCCTCGGCTTCCAGGCCCGGAGGACCGTTGATGACATTCGGAACGACCTGATTTCCAGGGTGAAAGAAGGGGCCCGCGAGGATATGAAGCAGCTCGCGTCGGCCCTTGATTACGAGGTGCTGGCCGCACTGGAGGAGAAGAAGAACCTGGCCTTCCTCGCCATCGGGAGGCCCGAGCAGGAAGGATGTTACTGCCAGGTGAACGATTTTTTAAAGGATGTGATAGAATCGATATCATCCAATTTTAATTACGTTGTTATAGACGGGGAGGCCGGCATCGAGCAGGTGAACCGCCGCGTTATGGAGCGGGTGAGCCATCTGCTCCTTGTTTCGGACCAGTCGGCCAAGGGTCTTGCCGTTGCGGGAAGTATCCTGGAAGTGGCCGGGGAATCGGTCGGGTACGAGCGGTGCGGCCTTATCGTCAACCGCGTCCGCGCCGGAGAGAATCGCGGCATAACACCGCCGCCGGGATTGGCCCTTCTCGGCACACTGCCTGAAGACGACCATATACGCGCCTTTGACATCGAGGGAAGGAGTTTACTTGACCTGCCGGAATGCCCTGCGCGGACAGGCGTGCGCCGATGTATCTCGTGCTTCGGCCTGCTGCCGGCCGCGGAAGACGCATTTACAGAAGGAGTGAGGCCATGAAGCAGTCTGCAGATCTTTCACTGTTTGACGACCTTCTGGCTGAGCCGCTGAACCGCCTTGCCGAGCAGGCAAGGGATGAGCGGCGCGTCCCTGTCGGGTACACCTGCAGCTATGTCCCGGAAACAATGCTCTCGGCGGGCAGGTTGTTCCCGGTACGTCTCCGAGCGCCCGGGATTGCCGGTACCGAGCTGGCGGACACGTACATGTCAAACGTTATCTGTTCCTATACCAAGAGCCTTCTTGAGTTCGCCCTTGGCGGCGCCTATGATAACCTGGGCGGGATTGTGTTCACCGCCAACTGCGACCATATGCGCCGGCTGATGGACAACCTGGACTATCTGCGCAAGCCTGCCTTCTTGCATACTCTTGACGTTCCCCATAAGCGCGGCGAGCCGGCACTTGACTGGTTTACGGAAGAACTGACGGTTCTCGCCGAAAAGTTGTCGGAGCACTTCGGCGTCAGTGCGGCGGGTGATGATCTCGCCGCAGCTATCCGCAGCCGCAACGCCTTCGCGCGTGTTCTTCGATCCATCGGCGACCTGAGAAAGCAGGACCCGCCCCTCATTACCGGAGGCGAATTTCATCGTATCATGATTGCTTCCATGGTAACTCCGAAGGACCTTCTTCTGCCACTGGTTGAAGATTTTCACCGGAAAGCGGTTGAGCGGGGAGGGATCGGCCCGTACCGGGCCAGGATCATGGTGGCCGGCGGCGAGCTGGATGACCCGTCGTTCATAGATGTCATAGAATCCCAGGGCGGCCTCGTGGTAGCTGACCGATTCTGCACCGGTTCGCTTCCGTGGCTGGACCCGGTATCGGAAAGCGGCAATCCCCTGCGGGCCGTGGCGGAGCACACGCTTTTCAAGGTCCTGTGCCCCAGAATGATGGATGAATTCGACGAGCGCGCCGCGGCCATCCGGGACACGGCGCGGGAATACCGCGCCGACGGTGTCATTCTGCAGGCGATAAAATTCTGCGATACCTGGGGTGTTGAAGGGAGCACGCTTACGTCAGAACTCCGGTCCGTCGGGATACCGGTTCTACGCCTGGAGCGGGAATACCGGCATGCCGGCGAGGGGCAGCTGCGCACGCGCGTGCAGGCCTTCATAGAAAGCATGGGTAAATAACCGGGGTTAAACACTATGAACAACAGCAGGCCTTCCATTGGTGATTATCTGATACATGCTAAATACTTAGCTCTTACATGGATTAGCTTTGCGTTCCTTGCCCTGCGGCGCGGCCCTGTCGCACTGATCCGTGATATCAAGCGGTATCCATGGATTCTCATACTCCTCAAGTCGCCGTTCCTGATGGGACGCTTCGCGAAGGGGAGGACCGGTCTCTTCCGTGAAGCCAACGAATTGTTGGTTTATTTCATTTCCACTCGAATGGCGGATGTTCTCGCGCATACATTGGATCGTAAAAGTAATTTCATAATGCATCAGGAGATGGTGCCACCGGAGATATCCACCGCCATGGGCCTTTTCGTGTGGCCGGCTGAAATCCTGTCGATACTTCTTCCCATCCTTGACACGCACGCGGCTGAGCGCTATATCGACCGGTGCGAGAACGAGGGTGTCCCTCCGGATATATGCAGTCATGTCAAGATGACACTGGGGGTCGTGCTTACCGGCGAGATGCCTCCCGCCTCCGTCATAGTCAGCTCGAACCTGCCCTGCGACGGGAACATGACGGGTTATGAGATCACGCGGCGATGGAATGACGCGTCCATATTCAGACTTGACATTCCCTTTAATTTCTATGATGAACGGGCCGCGGAATATTTTGCCGGAGAACTGAAGAGAATGATCGCATGGCTCGAGGAGAACACGTCAGGCAGAATGGATTGGGACCGCCTGCGCCGGATATGCGAGGAGCGAAACCGCATGGCCGAACTGGAGATTGAGCTCTGGGAGATGATCAGCACCCGTCCGGCGCCGCTAGCCGCCGAGCCGGTGTACCTGGGCCATCTCTGGGCCTTTAATATCGATCCGGGTAACCCGGTGGCGACCCGCTATTTCCAGCGCCTTGCCGATATGGCCAGGCGCAACCTCGAAATGGGAGTCCCGGCGGTGCCTAATGAGCGATTCCGCGCGGTGCTCTGGAACCCTCCGTTTCTTCATTTCTCCGATCTTTTCCAATGGGCCGAGGACGCGTATGGCGTGACACTGGTAATAGACAGTATGACCTACAATTCTCAGCCCCTGATCGATACCACAACGCCGGATACGATCCTGCGCGACCTGGGTAAGATCATCATGCAGGGCCCTATGGCGCGCCACACCAGGGGGCCGGCGGAGAATTACATTGATGACATATTCAGGATATATAACCGATTCAACCTTGACATGGTCTGGGTGGCGGGTCATATCGGTTGCAAGAACACCATGGCCCTCAACCAGATGCTCCGGGAGGCGTGCCGCGAACGCGGGGTGCCGCTCCTAATCGTCGAGTACGATCTCTCGGATCCCCGAATCTGTCCGCGCGAGGGCATTATCCGCCAGATTGACCATTTTATGCAGAATGTGATGAAGGTGGGGAGGCTAGGGGAGAATGAGTGATCCCCCCCAGAGGGGTAGGTAGTTGAAAAATGCTGAAAAAGTCCCTCTCCGGGGGATTTTGGGGGCTATAATGAAAGCCAATATTGCAATTATTATTACAACGGAGACCATTTATGGGAAAAAAATATTACGGGGGATGCGACATCGGTTCAACAACCGGCAAGGCGGTCATTCTCGATGAAAACGGATCCATCGCTGCCTCGGTCATCATACCCTCGGAAATAGATCCGGAGGAGACTTCGCGAATTGTCATGGAGAGAGCCTGCTCCATGGTTGATCAACTGAAAGGGAGCGGAGACCTGGCATACCTGGTGGGCACCGGCTATGGCAGGAATGAAGTACCCTTCGCCAACGAAAACATATCCGAAATCAGCTGTCATGCCATGGGTGTTTTTTCCTGTGATCCGGGGATAAAAACAATTGTAGATATCGGCGGCCAGGACCTGAAGGGGATATCAGTCGCAGAGGACGGGTCCGTGCTGGAATTCGCCATGAACGATAAATGCGCCGCCGGGACTGGCCGCTTTTTCGAGGCTATGAGCCGCGTATTCAGGATGAATCTCGACGAATTTTCGCGGCTCTCATTGAATGCCAGAAAGGTGATTCCCGTGACGGCCCAGTGCAGCGTCTTTGCCGAAAGCGAAGTGATTAGCCTCCTGGCGAAGAAGCAGCCGCCGTCTGACGTGGCCGCCGGCATTCAATCCGCGGTTGCCAAGCGTTGTTTCACGCTCCTTAAGCGCATCGGCATCAGGGAAAAACTTACTGTCACGGGGGGGTGTGCCAAGAATGCCGGCCTCATGAAGGCCCTCGGTGACCTGCTCAGGATTGAGATCGCGCCCCTTGCTGTCGACCCACAGGTCATGGGCGCCCTGGGGGCGGCGGTGCTTGCCTGCCGCAGGGGAGGAAAAATGGATGTTGTTCAGCTTCGAGTCAACGGTAGAATTGCTGTCATGCCGCAGTGAAGCGGGCCTTCCTGGTTTCGTTGCGATTTGCAAGGAGCGACTGATGCCGTTTTATCCGCATTAGTGAGATGAACAAACAACAGGATGATCATCTCCTGCGGTTAATGCTAGCCGTTTTTTATAGGAAGCTTTATGAAGAAGGTGGTTCCCTTCATGTATGCGGATTTAAACCAGATTTTGCCCTTGTGGTTCTCCTCGATGATCCGGTGAACGACATAAAGACCTATCCCGGATTCTGACTGCGACTTGAATGAAGACTTGGTCGTGAAATACGGCGCAAATATTTTTTTGGTGTCTGCGTCGGCTACCCCGATGCCGTTGTCAATGATCTCTATAAGCGAACCGTCAGGCTGCTGCGTATGCCTGATTAATATAAGGGGCTCGTAATTTTTCCTTTCCTCGGAGCTTTTAAAACTGTTCCTTTTTTCTTCGATGGCTTCATAGCTGTTGTCAATAAGATTGTATATGGATTCCATGAGCTGTGTCATGACGCCGAAGGTCATCGCGTCGGGATCTATTTCGGTTTTTATGGGCAACTCGTCGATGCCGTGCTTTATCTTCGCAAGATCAATAGCCCCTTCCGCAACATCCATAAAGGGAAAATCGGAGAACGTGTTCCGTTTGTCATCGGCAATGGTATAGTTCAGTATTCCCTGGATCACGGCATTGGTGCGTATCACGTTTTCGACTATGGATTCGCTGATTTCATAAAGCGAGTCGAAGGTTTCCCTGATGGGCTGGTTCCGGTTGATTATATCTTCATGCAGCTTCTGAAAGTCGGCGATCTCATGCTGGATCTGCCGCGATCCGAGTGAAAAGTGGTTGAGGCGGTTCCGTATCTGGTGCGCGACACCTTCGGCCATGCCGCCGATAAAGGCCAGTTTTTCAGCCTGGAACAGTCGCTCCTGCGTTTTTTTGCGTTCTTCCATGTAGAGGCAGTTTTCTATGGCCATGGCGGTCTGGTGCGACAGCAATTCAAAGGTCTGCAGATCATCCATCGTGTAGAAGGTCTTGTTCTCTTTCTCGCCCAGCAGCAGAAATCCCAGGAGCCTGTTGTCGAAAAACGAAGGCACAACCATTTTTATTTTACGATCGGTGTCGCTGTGAAAGAGGTGCGACATCTCCTCCAGGACCAGGGGGCGCTTGTGCTCCATGAGAAGCTCTATGGTTGGATTGCCGCAGGGTATGCTGAAGCCTTCAGGTATGACCTGGTACGTGTTCGCGGCCTTGAGCGTGAAACATTCATGTTCCTTGTCGTTGAGAAAAATCGCCGCATAGTCGACTTTTATGATGGTTTTCATTCCGTAAATTATAAGCTTCAGGAGACGATCAAGGCTGTGTTCGCGCAGCATAAATACCACTGATTCATTGAGCACCTTCTGGTATTCCCGTTGTTTGGAAAGCAGGACATCTTCCGCCTTCCCCAGGAGAAACCGGTATAGGATCGGACCGATGGTGGCGAGGATGAACATTGTTACGAACGATAGGAAGCCGAAATTTGTGTGCAACCCGATCAGGACCGGACTGCCCAGTACCAGCGTGTATATTGCCAGGAAGATCCCGGTCCGGGTCAGGACGATCTTGATGTCCATGAGCCGGTAGCGTATGATGGCGAAACCCATGAGGCCGATGTAGACCACGATAAGGATGTTGGGATATGGGAGGAAATCGATTTTATACCACATCGGCCAGTTCGATGCCCCGCCGATAAAACCGATAAGGCCCGATGCAATCGTATATTTGATCTGCTCTCTCAAGCGTCCGGTTGTAGCTTTCAGGCTCCAGAGCAGGAGTATGAAACCGTACAGGAGCTGCCATATCCAGAAGGCGAGATATATGTGGAAGAGAACCGTCGGTACCGGCCAGAAACCGAGGCCGAACCTGGGTTCAAGCTTCGTGTAGAGCATTGAACAGAGGTTTAAAGCGATAAAAATGATGTTTATTACCGTATAAACCGCGAGCTCAATTTTTCTCCTGTTAAGCTTTTCAATAAGGGCAAATACATAGAACAGGAAGGTGAGGTTTATCAGGATAATGCCGGTGAACAGCACCCTGAACCATATCGTGGCCATTTCAGGCGTGGAGCTAAGCTGCCAGACAAAATATCCGGCGCTGTAAAAAGCTATGCTCAGGCTGTTGTATGAAAAATTACGATTGAGTATGCCGCGGGGGTTCTTGAATAACACAACTGCTGCGAGGGATGCGCTTCCCAGAAAATTCAGCAGTCCTGTGAGAGCAAGAAATGTCATTACTACTTCTTTTTTTCAATGGTCATGAAAAAAATGATATTGGTTTCGGTTTCCCGTATTACGGATATATCAAAATCCTGAATGCCCGATGATTTCACCAGATTGATCGTTTCAGGCTCGTTTCTCAGATGGAACGTCCAATCGCACCACCAGTCAGCGGCGAGGGGGCTGAAGTTTTTCGAGTCTTTGTGGGCGATGATGAGCTTTCCGCCCGGTTTCAGCAGGCTGTATAAAAAGCTGATCAGGGGTTTCAGGGAGGATTCCGGAATATAATCGGCAAGGCCTATCGTGTAGACAAGGTCTTTGCCGAAAAGATTTTTCCGGTAGGTGTCCGGGTTTTTAATGTAATCATAAACACTGTTGCACTGGGTCTGGTATTCGACGTTGGGAGGGGAATTCTTCAGAGCAGTAAGCGAGAATTCAAGGGCGTCACTGTCCTGGTCCATAAGGGTAAAGGATATTTTTTTAGAACCGTCGAAGGTATTCTCGTCAAACATCTCCTTGATCTCGCGGCAAGAGCCGCAGGCGATGTTAAAGATGTCCAGGCTCTGCCCCGGTGCATTTTTAATGTAACCGGCAAGAATATCTTTCATTTTATTTTTCCGGCTCCTGACAGCCCGGGCGTAATCATCAATCTGAAAGCGCCTGTCTATGCAATAGCCGATTTTATCGGACAATATTTTCTGGTTGTATATTATTTCAATAAGACCGTAATCGCCGGCATATCCACTCGGTTTGGTAAAAGCATGTTTGACTATCTTTGATTTAATTCCAAGTGGGATGACGCATTCTCGGAAGAGCTTCTTTAAATTTTTTATACCATCATGATAATTAAGGGCATCTTCAAGCTTCTTACCTTCGGGAAGAATTATATCGGTTTCCCTGATAAGGATGTTGCTGGCGGATTCATCGTCAATTTCACCGCGTTCCATGGCCGTTTCAAGGCTGTAAATAATGCCGAAATACCTGCAAGCCTTTTGCCAGAAATTTTCAATCAGTTGCTTGTCGCTGTCGCCGGTTATTTTTGAAAGTAGAGGCCGTATTTTTTCCATCATGGAAACTTGAATTGAAACGTCGATGTGTTTTTCCTGAACTATCATTCGTCAACCTGTGATATTATATATAGAAATGTGAAAATATTTCTATATCATATTGTAAAACATACTATTCAGCAGAATACGATAATGCTTTTTACGACAGCGCAAAAGCTTTTATTACTATGTTTAACAGCTCGTCGTGTCAGCTTAATTTACATTATTATTGCATACAGGTTGCGAAATCAAGTATTAATTGCACTATTTTAGTGTTTTAGTACATGTAAATGTATCAGGAATAAATGATTATCATTATTGTATGGCTTTCCATGAGAGAATTATATGGTCAAGCGGCCCCGGATAGTGCGTGGTAAATGCCGCCTGTTTTTACGTTTTAACCGATAAGTATTATGCTTACTGCCATGACCATCATGCCGCTTATCAATCCATACATTGACAGGTGATGTTCCCCGTATTCCCGCGCTGCCGGCAATAGTTCATCAAAAGAAATGTAAATCATGATCCCCGCCACCGATGCGAAAACAATTCCCAGGACAAAATTATTTAAAAATGGCATTAATATGAGATACGCGATGAGAGCGCCGAAGGGTTCGGAGAAGCCTGTTAGTAAAGAGAGGAAAAATGCTTTTTTCCTCTTGCCGGTTGCGCAGAAAACCGGAATTGAGACCGCGATTCCCTCCGGGATATTGTGAATTGCTATAGCGACTGCAATCGCTATGCCTAGTGATGGATTTGTCAGCGCCATGGTAAAAGTTGCGATCCCTTCAGGGAAATTATGTATGGTAATGGCAGCGGCAACAAGAAGGCCGGATCTGAAGAGTTTCTTGTCAACCGGTATTGTATCGCAGGAGCTGATTTCCTCGACTTTATGGGTCTCGTGGGGATTTTCGTACGATGGAACAAGATAATCAATAATTGCGATAACCAGTATTCCTCCGAAAAAGGCACCGATGGTCGCCCAGAGGCCGGCGTTCTTGCCTAATTCAGTGATTAATAAATCTTTAGCCTGAAAAAAGATTTCGATGAAAGAAACGTATATCATCACGCCTGCGGAAAAACCAAGGGCGACTGCGAGAAATTTTGTATTTGTTCTTTTTGTGAAAAAAGCGAAGATGCTACCGATGCCGGTTGATAATCCGGCGACTATGGTAAGGGCAAAGGCAAATAATACAGTTTGATCCATGAAGATATATCCTGATTGTTGTATATATGTTATATACGATTTATGGCAAATAAACATCCTGACTATAACTTCTTCGAATAGATATTAGTCAGGACTAATATAATTTGTCAATACTAATATTGATTGCTATATATTATTCATATCTTTTCGGAATTCAACAATTTTTTTTATCGTGCCTGCCCTTTTACAGGTGGGCGTCACCATGATGCCGGCCGGGAACTTGGGCGGGGGACAGTTAGTTTCCCCTGGCTTTGTTGATCAGATCGATTATCGTGGTAATTTTCTGGGGCGGCGGAGAAAAGATCCGCTCGATTTCAGATTCAGTATAATTATCTGCGATGAAATGCTCGATATCCATCCTTTCGAACCAGCAGTCCTTGATTTTACTGCAAGGGAACTGCTCATTCATTGTACGGCAATACTTGAAGGGTACCTGGTGGCCGAGTATGCGGCAGTAAGAGGCGTCGTTGTCTTGTGAGTCGATCATTTACTATTATCCGCTGACTGATTATTAAACATCAACTGATGTAAGTGAATATATTGTCAAGGGATTATTGCGGATAATAGTCTAAGCGACATCATAATCATCTGATAAAAATCTTGACATAACGTTTTTAATATGTGAGGACTGTTCATCGATAGTATTATCGAAATACTTTTTCCCGGTTTTTATTCCGGATTCACATGGACATATCCCTCATTATTCATCCGACAATTTTTTTGAGCTTTCTCATGGCCATCGGCCTCCTCATCCGGCCCTGGCGCTTCAGAAACGTGGTACTGGCCATTTTCATCGCCGAGCTGGGGTATCTCACCCTCTTCATATATATGCTCCACACGAAGCTAATTCTACAATACCCCGGCTACTTCCTGGTTCTTCTGCCGATTGAATTGAGCATAGGGCCGCTTCTTTATCTCTACGTGTTGAGCTTTATCAAGAACAAGCAGAGATTTTACTATTATGATATAGTGAATTTCATACCCATGATAATAGTCGTGATCATCATGATACCCTTCGTTTTCGCCTCCGATGACGCCAAACGGGAACTGGTCAGGATGTTCCTACTCCAGGAGGAATACAAGTTCATCCAGATCCTGGTCTCGGCCATCGCAGCGGTTGTGCTTCCGATATTCTACATATCCCTGTCGATGTGGCAGATATGGTTCCGTAAGCCGAGCGAAAACCTGGCGTATCAGCCACTGATTTTTCTGATAACGCTCCTCATCATCTGGCTCTTCCTGGGCATAGTCGGTATAGCAGGTTCAGTGACTCTTTCTGAAACGCTCCTGGCGCTGGACAATATCGTCATCAGCCTGATAATCATCAGTTTTTACCTGCTGTCAATCCGCTATCCCTACCTGATGCAGTTCGGCACGATCCCTCCCAAGAGAAAGAAATATGCGAAATCGTATCTCGATTCTATCGACCAGAAGAGCATCAACCGGCAGTTGAAGATAATCATGGAAGAGGAGAAGCTTTTCTGCGATGAGGATCTCTCCCTGGGGCGGCTCAGCGAGGCCCTGGAGCTGACGAAAACTCAGCTTTCGCAATTTCTGAACACCTATTACGAGAAAAACTTCAACAATTTCGTCAACGGCTACCGCATCGAGGAAGCGAAGAAAATGATATTGGAGCAGCCGGACAGGCAGATCATCTCAATTGCCTTTGCCGTTGGATTCAATTCCTATTCGGCGTTCCATTCGACCTTCAAGAAAATGACCGGAGTGACCCCCGCTGATTATCGCCGCAAAAACGAGCAGGTGCTGATGTAAATCAGGGCCGCGCTCCGTCCATGCCCTACATGTTGGTGTCCTGGACCGCCCTGTAGTTGTAGTAATTCCAGAACAGGTTAATCGATGCGTTGACGAGGCTTCCCGTGTTCATCAGGGTCTTCACGCTCCTTTTTATGGATTGTGCGGGCGAAGATGTTTCGTCATAAACCCTGCGCCATCCCCGGATAAGCTCGTCAACGGTCATGTTGCGGGGCCGTATGACCGCCTCGTACGCGTTGTATTTTACCCAGTCCTTCGGGTAGTCGGTGTAGAGCAGGCGCCCTTCCTTCTGCATCTGGTCGTAGAGCCGGGTCCCGGGGAAGGGCGTCATGATGGTGAACTGGCTGCCGTCGATGCCGGTTTCATGGATGAATTCTATGGTCTTATCGAAAATATCCTTTGTATCGCCGTCGGTGCCGAGGATGAATCCGCCGATGACGCCGATGCCATGGCCATGTATTTTTTTTATGGTATTCTTGTAATTCCGTATGATGGGCCTCAGGTTGATCTTCTTGTCAACGGATTTGAGCGATTCCGCATCAATGGATTCAAACCCGATGTAAAAGGTATTGGCGCCTGCCTCGGAGGCGGCGCGAAGGAGGTCGTCGTGTTCCGCTATCGTTATGCATACCTGGGAGCCCCAGGACTTGCGAAGACCCTTCAACCTGGCGAACAGGCTTTCGGCATGGGCGATGCCGTCGTTTCCCAGACCCACAATACTGTCGTCGGCGATGAAAAAGCGCCGGTCTTCAATCTCCTCGATTTCCTGGGCGACATGGTCTATGGTCCTGAATCGGTATTTGCCGCCGTTGAATTTCGTCACGGAGCAGAAACTGCAGTTGCAGGGACAGCCGCGTGAGGTTTGCACCGAGTGGATCATGTATTTTTTCGAATAGATGCTCCGGTCGATCTTCGGAATATTTCCAAGGTCCGGCCGGGTCTCGGCATTATACAGCTTCTTCAGGTTGTTCTTTTCGTAATCTTCCAGGATGCGGGACCAAACTTCATCCGCTTCACCGGTAACGACTGTGTCTGCATGCAGGGCGGCTTCATCCGGAAGTACTGAAGCATGGATGCCGCCCATGATCGTGGGGATTCCTCGTTTCCTGAATTCATGGATAATCTGGTAGGCCCGGGGGGCCTGCCCGGTTGTTGCCGTTACCGCCACTATATCGGCGTCTGTGTTGATGTCCAGTGCATCGACATTTTCATCGATGACTGAGACAGCATAGTGTTCCGGCGTCCTGCTCGCCAGAACGCCGAGGCCCATGGGAGGGAGGGCCAGCATTTTCATTTTCCCGAAAACCGTATTGTTGATAGTCGGATTGATAAACAATATTTTTTTCATAAGATCAGCACCTCGATATCCTTTTTGCATATTTATCGCATTATAATATCATAGCTATTTAAATATTCTTTCAGGAATGCGATTCTGTAATTCATTTCATATGGAGAATTATATCAGAACATATGCGGAATAATATTCTGGAAGTTGATTGCCTTGTCATGATAATGGCGGGCAGCGGGCTGATGATATAGGGGGCGTGAGCGATGTGGCGGGGAGGGAACCAGGATCAAAGCGGCTTTATCTCCTGATATTCAACACCCGATGATTTCAATAACCCTTCGATTTCTGGAGCGTTTTCGCTCATTATTCTCACGCAATACCCGCAGTCGGAGCTGAGGTGCCGGGGGACCGGGATCATGGTATGCTGATGCCCTGATTTTTTCAGAAGCTTAGCCGTCCATATGGCGTGGTTTGTAGAGTGAAATAGTATGACTGAAAATTCCATCGATGGAGGCCCTTATGCAGTGTTGTTCAGCAGAATCCTGATGCAAAAAAATATCGTATCTTCCTGCGGTTATTTGAAAGAAGATACGATATTTGTACTACTTCAAAGTTAATTAAATTTTTTCAATAAACGCCTCGACCCTTGTCTTGAGCTGTTCCATGTCGCCTGACGAGTAATCAGTCTCGACAGACAGGAATGGTATATTCCTGCTGTCGCACATGTCTTTGACCTTTTTGGACTCCATGAGATAGGGGGTGCAGAACTGGAGCGAATAGTGGATCACCCCGTCGGCGCCGGATGATTTGTATAAGGCGCTGATGTCTTCAATGCGTTCCTTGTTGGGTGTAAAACAGGCGCAGTTGATCTTCATGTAACGGTCGACAATGTTATCGATATGCTGCTCCACCGTGGTCCCGCTTTCTTTCACGGGGTTCCTGGTGTTGCGCTCGCCGACGCATGATTCCTCCGCCACAATGGTGGCGCCGCTGGTTTCGACCACAAAGGGGAGCTTCCAGTTGGGTACTGCCATGGGGCACCCTGAAACAACGATCTTCTTCGCGCCGGCTTCGCTTATGGACGACTTTTTCTTGCCGCGTTCCTCAAGTTCGTCGCAGAGCTTGGAGACGGAGTCCGTAAACCGCTCAGGGTTGTCGTAAAAAGAAACCTGGTTGATGAGGAGTGCGTCACGTCCGGATATGACGAATGGATACTTATACCTTATAGCTGCCAGGCGCTGCAGAACGGCCCGCTTTTTATTAACGAGCTGGATACCCTTTTTGAGGGAGTCGTGGGTTATTTTTCTCCCGGAGCGTTTTTCAAGTTCTGCCTTGAAACGCTCAATCTCTTTTTTCCAGAGAGCGCGGTCCGAATCAATTTTCATCTGCGGGATCTCCATCACGTAGATATCTTTCATTCCGCTGAATATTTCATAGGCCTTTTTCTTGCCGTCGCAGGTGGTCTCACCCACAATGAAGTCCGCAGCCTGCGTATAAGGGCAAATGCGCCCGAGCCTGAAACCGAGGGACGACTTTATCAGTGCACAGGTGTTCCGGGGAAGGTATTCCTCAACTTTATCAAAGGCTATTTCAGCGCCAGCACAGAGACCGATCTGCACACCGCCGACGGCCAGGACCAGCTCTTCCGGTACATACACACAGAAGGTCCCAACGATGATGCTGCCTTTTGCCTTTTCATCGACTATTTCCCTTATTCTGAGTCCATGGACTTCGGATACGACGAAATCGAAGTATTTCATTCCTTCGGGCCTGTTTTTCTGAGAAAGAAAAATATCGCCGTAAGCCTGTCCCAGGACGGAAAGAAGCTGGTCGTGGGATTCAAGATCGAGTCCCAGTTCCTTCCACATATTAACATATTCACTGCTCATGGTTCCTCCAATGTTTTCAAATGATTATATTATTTCACGGCATTGATAATGAAATCGTCACCGACGTTTCGTACATCTGCTTTCATGCCGCTGTTTTTCAGCGTCCTTAGCACGTTTTCCCTGGCTACCTCGCTGCCGACCATTATCTCGAATGAAGTAAGACCTTCGCTTATTGCCTTGCGGACTAGGACTACCGGTTGCGGGCATGACAGGCCTCTGGCGTCTATTGTATGTTCTGACATAATGTTCTCCTTTTTTGAATATGCGACGAGTTATTCTTCACTATCATGCTTTCACCATCAGCTTTTCCCTCATAGTGAAGCCGATAATGAGGCAGAATATGATACCCGCGATAACAGCTGCCTGGCCGTAAAACCCGGGACCGCCCACGGTGTACACCGTTTCGATGACACTGTCGGGTTTGCCAGCGAGGGACAGGTTGTGAGCGAAGGCGGCTCCGGTTATCATACCCAGAACGAATACACCTGCGTCAGCATCTCCTTCACCTGAAAGGATGAGCTGTCTCCCGGGACATCCACCGGCAAGGGCGAAAGCCAGACCGGCAAGGGTCATACCGAGAAAATTCCATATATGATTACTGTGCGCCACCGGCTGGCCTGTAAAGCCAGGATTGAACTTGCCCAGTATGAGGTTGCCAATGAAAGCAGTCACCAGCAGTGCCGCGACGCCGCTCATGAGATGGAAGTCTCTGGCGAGTATGATGTCTCGGATCGATCCCATGGTGCAGAACCTGCTGCGCTGGGCGATAACGCCGAAGGCAAGTCCCGCCGCGAGGCTTATCCAAAGGTTTGCGTGCATGGAGCCCGGTCCTTTTGCGCTAAAGAAAATCGGCCCGCCCTCAGAGAATGTTACTTCAAAGGCGTTGAAAAGAATGAGGACCAGCATAAAAGCAGGGAATACCCATCCGCTGGCGCTTCGGTTTCCGTGGGAGCGGCCAAGGCTATAACCCTTATTGAGGAACAGTACGCCAACTGCGATACCGCAGATCAGGCCGAGGAGGCCAAGTAGTGAGTTCATGTCGCCGCCGGCCAGGCGGAGAAGTGCCCGCCACGGGCAGCCGAGGAAAACAAGGGCGCCGATCATGGCAAAGACTCCGAGAAAAAATCGTATCAGTGTCGAAGACCCTGCCCGTGGCTTGTATTCTTTCATGATAAATGAAATGATAAATGAACCAAGGACGATCGCCGGTATTTCCGGCCTCAGGTACTGGACGACATCGGCCCGATGGAGCCCCAGTGCCCCGGCTATGTCCCGCTCGAAACAGGCAACGCAGATTCCCATGTTGGGCGGATTGCCGGCCGCCTGCAGCAATACTGCTATTATGCCAATAACCGAACCGGCGATTATTATGCCGACTCTTGATGATAGGATATTTTTCATAGCTTACCTCGCGTATGAGTAACTGTATTCATCTTCATGGAAGGAGGCGGTTTTTGTCAATAAATAATATAGATAATAAGCATTTAAAAAATAGATTTATAAAAATCACACAGGTCTGCAGAGACCATCTGTCCGCTGGTCACAGGGAGATTCTGCGGCAAATATGATATATCATTACCGGAATATTAAGCGGATTGCAGGGGGGGGCGGCAGATAATCGGCGGATAAATGAATTTAGTCTATAAGCACCACGTTAATACTGTTGCCCTTCTTGTTCCACTGTATGGTGCCGATTTTATTCAAGAGGCACAGTCCCCTGCCGTGAGGGGAGAAAAAATTTTTCTTCAAAGACGTTCCCGGATCGGCTTCAGGTTTGAAGCCGGCGCCTTCGTCTTCGACGGTCATGTCCAGCTTGTCCTTAAAACCCCGGATGGTGATGAAAATCTTCTTCTTGGGATTATATCCATTGCCGTGACTTATGGCATTTTCGATTGCTTCGTCAAGGGCCAGTCTGAAATTAAATTCCGATATCTGAAGGGCAAGACCTGATTTCTGGAGTTTATTGAAGTAAGCAATGGCTTCGTCAATTATTTTTATAGCTTCGCTTTTATTGCTTAGAATTATCTTTTCAAAGATTGTGGATTGATTTGACCTGCTTTTCATTATTTTTAAAGCGCAGTGCCTTAACCCCAAGGTGGAATCAGAAGAAATATCTGTTTAAAAAAATACACATAATAGAATTCACTTGCATATTCGGCATGAAACAGGTAAATCTTGAGAGGTATTCATGATTGTGATGTATGTTTTCATCGAAAATTCAGGTAACAGTCACATTATGCCGGTATTGGGGCAGTTTTTTCATGAAGCAGATCGTCATGGAATAAGGGGCTGCGCAGTTAGAATGTTGCCGGCGAAGGTCGATTATTGTGCTATCCCGCCGGTGTCCATGTCGCTGGTATCGAAGGGACCGATCCTGTCATCATCATAACAGCGCTCCCAGACCCTGATGAAGGTTTCGGCCGAATTTTCCAGGGCGGATGTGTTCACTCCGAAGTTATTCAGTTCCCGGATGATGTCTCCCTCGAGGCCGATATGCCCGAATCCCTGGTAATCAAGGGGGGTGCCCACCCGACGGGTCTGCATCTTTCTCTGTTTTGAAGCAGCGGTGAGACTGCCGGAGGCTCCGCAGGTCTCATACTGACTGCCGAAGCGGGGGCGCAGCTGCTGTATGAAGCCGTTGAAATCGCTCGCGAAGGCGATGTTGACTTTCAGGCCGAGGGTGCCGTATTGATAAGCCTGGGCAAAGGATTTCGTGGATCCGTCGCAGTCATTGGGCACCCCGGACGCAGGATAGGTTTTAACCTGCTCCGAACCGGTCCGCAGGCCGATAATACCGCCGGTCTCTCTGATCATGCGGATTATGTAATCGGGCGTTGTTTTTTCCTCTTTCTGCTTTTTCTTCATCATGATGGAGCGAAGGTGCCCGTGCGACAGAACCAGCGGGTAATAATTCATTTCTTTCGCGATTTCATACAGATCTTTGACGGCGCGCTCGGACATGTGGGAGATATCGATGATCATGTGCTTCTCCATCATAGCCCTGGCCAGCTCCCTGCCTTCCATGGTCATCCCGAGCCTGTTCAGGCCGTTTCTATCTAGGTCAAAACCGGGATTCGGGTCGCCTACGCCGATATCATCGAGGATCTTGAAAAATTTGAATATAAAATGGTGCGGGGCCACTCCGGTGAACCTGTTGTCCAGCTGGTGGGCGAATTGTATCGATCGGACATGATAGTGCCGGTAATAGTAATCAAGACGATCCGGCCAATCGTCATTGTTAAAGAGGCTTGTGACTTCGATGGCGAGAATCATGGCCAGCTTCCCGGAATTGATGATGCTGCGCGCTTCTTCCGGGGTGCGGGCGATCTTGACCCAGTTTCTCTGTGCGGCAAAATCAATTGCCGCCTGGAGCTGGACATCGACGCTGGACATCTCGTCGCAATTCAGGCCCGGCTTCATGTTCTTTCTGGGCATGCAGTTGCACAATGGATTGAAATCAACCGCGGACATGACATAGAGGGTCAGTCCGTTTTCATGGGCCTGCCTGAGATGGCCCTCCCATACCTGCTGATGGGCGAGGGTGTTCCATCGGGGCCATCCGGTATAGGATGGATATCCGTTTCTTTTATAGAAATGCCAACCCGTGTCGCCGTCGGTTCCGGAAACCATGCCCAGGAACTCATTAAGGATGCCGTATTTTGTCCGTGCATGATTCCCCCCCAGGAGGTCTCCGCCGGAGCATTTTTTCAAAGCCACGTTTTCAGGCCCCTTGTGGCTCCCATGGAACCATGCGCCAGCATAGGCATATTCGGCCATCTGGTGAAGGTGAATGTCAGCAAAGCCATGCACACGTCCATTCCCGGCGTAATTGGCAGGGGCGATGAATAGCATACTGACTATCGCAATGAGGAAAAAAAATATGGCTGTGGATAAAAAACGTTTCATGGGGACCTCTCGGAAGTTGCGGATGCTGTTTCTACAGACAACGGCATTCTGAACCGGCGAGTAAGATAATGATACCATGAACATCTTCACCGGTCAACAACTTTTGGTGTCAGGTTGTTACGTGTTAAATGCATAAACCTTCTCCATGGGAACTGAATTTATCATTTAAACAGATAGGCATTTTTTGATTGATAAAATCCGGGGATTTACCATACTTGCAGGGTATCTTGTTATTGTCTTCTTTCTTATACCCCTGACGCCTTTTGGGGGGATAGGACGAATAATCTCGCAGATTATAACATTAAAAATATAAAACGGGGAAATACACCATGGAGCAGACAGCGAAGACTCGATTTACCTATGTGCTTGATAAACCTGACAACCTGGTGGAGATGTTCGAAGAATCGATATCCAGATTCGGCGACAAGGAATGGATGGGAACCAAGAACAGCAGCGGAGTGTACGAATGGGTCACCTATAAGCAGGTCGCGAAGCGGGTTGATAATCTCAGGGCGGGACTGTCATCTCTGGGTGTCGGTCAAGGGGACGCAGTCGGCATTATTGACAACAACAGTGTTGCCTGGGCGACGGGCTGTTTTGCCACCTATGGCCTCTGCGCCAAATATGTCCCGATGTATAAAGTCGAGCTGCCGAAGATCTGGAAATATATTGTTGAGGACAGCAATATAAAAGTTCTATTCGTTTCAGGGCAGGAGATATTTGATAAGGTAAAGGATTGGCCCGGCGAACTGAAGACACTGCAGAAGATCATCAGGATTGAAGGCACTGGCCCGGGAACCATGGCTGATCTTGAAAAGACAGGCGAGCTGAACCCGGTCAAGTCCAAATATCCGCATCCCGAAGATGTGGCCGGTCTCATATATACGTCGGGCACCACCGGTGATCCCAAGGGTGTTCTCCTGACCCATGGCAATTTTACCAGCAATGTCCATGGCGTCATAAAAATCCTCAATGACCTTGATGAAAACGTGAGGACTCTTTCGTTCCTCCCCTGGGCACATTCATACGGCCAGACCGGCGAGCTTAACGTCGTCATGCGTCTTGGCGGCTCGACGGGGTTCGCAGAAAGCCCGCAGACGATCGTTGACGATATCGGTGTGGTCAGGCCCAATTTTCTGGTTGCGGTTCCGCGCGTGTTCAACCGCATCTACGACGGCCTGTGCGCGCGTATGAACGAAACCGGCGGCCTTGCCAAAAAGCTTTTCGAGATGGGCGTTTCCGCCGGCCATCACCAGCGGGAGCTGCTCAAAGAGGGAAAGAAGAGCACCCTCACCGGATTAAAATTTAAAATTGCAGATGCAATCGTGTTTTCAAAAATCCGCGAGCGCTTCGGGGGCCAGCTGGCACAATGCGTGAGCTCGAGCGCGGCCCTGAGCCCGGTAATAGCCGAGTTTTTCTTTGATATCGGCATTCCCATATACGAGGCATGGGGAATGACGGAGATATCTCCGGCAGGCTCGTTGAACAGCCCGCGGGCGTACAAGATCGGAAGCTGCGGCAGGGCCCTGGACAAGGTGACCCTGTTCATCGACCGCAGCGTCATCGAGGATGACCCCAACACCAGGGAAGGCGAGCTTATCATCTACGGCCCCAATGTCATGAAGGGGTACCACAACAAGCCGGAGGAAACGAAGGCGACCATGACCGACGACGGAGGCCTCCGCACCGGCGATCGCGCATTTGTGGATGAAGACGGGTTCCTGTATATCACCGGCAGGATCAAAGAGCAGTTCAAGCTCGAAAACGGAAAGTTTGTTTTCCCGGTGGCCATGCAGGAGGAGATAACACTGCTCCCGATCGTCGAGCAGACGATGATTTACGGCCTCAACAAGCCCTATACCATCTGCATCATTTATCCGGATTTTGCCGTAATGAAACGCCACGCGGAGCAGAATAACTGGCCGGCGGACCCGCAGGAGATGGTAAAATTAAAAGCGGTGCAGGATTTCATCGAGAAAGAAATAACGTCGCACCTGAAGGGCAAGTTCGGTTCTTACGAGATCCCGAAAAAGTATCTTATCCTCGGCGAAGGGTTCACGCTGCAGAACGGCCTGCTCACCCAGACCTTCAAACTCAAGCGGAAGGAAGTATTGAAGCGGTATCAGGTGGATATAGACAGACTTTATTCGGAAAACTGAATCATGGGGCATCGGAAAGAGTGATGCCCCGCTGCTATCTATTACGTGGAGCAGGGGCATCATCACCATCTGCCTGAGCCTCTATTTTCAGGTGTTCGTCACGGAATTCAGAGGGCGTCTTTCCGGTAAATTCCTTGAAGGTGACATTGAAAGACGTCTTTGACCCGAAGCCCACATGATAACCGATCGTAAGTACGTTTTGATCAAGTTTTTTAACTAATAGTTGTTTCGCCTCTTCAACCCGGAACCTGTTGATGTAACCCCTGAAATCGACGTGTAATTTATTATTCAGATACATCGATAACTGGTGCGGTGTGATTGCCAGGGCATCTGCGGTGGATTTGATGCTGATATCGAAGTCGCGGTAGTATTTTTCTTCATTCATGAGATCGTTCAAACGATCGAGCAGAACGGCCATGTCTATGCCTTTCAATAACGATTTCCTGTAGCGCGCAAGGCGCAGCTCCTTTCCCAGTAACTGGAAGAAGTCCCGGTACCTGACATGGGCCAGGATAAAGAGGATGATGTTGACACTGACCAGAAAGGCGCCGAATGCTGAAAGCCATATCCATTGAAAGATGAACCCCGCCATGAGTGCAAACGGCGCCAGAATGAAACTCGCAGTGACAAGTATCAATGGACGGACCGCGTATTTCATTTTATCACTGTTTTTTACGGTCATTTCTACTTTTAGAATAATAGCGAGATATGTAAAAACGCTGATCACAGCCCCTGCAAGAACGAGATACACCGGTATTTCATGTGCCGCCGAGAAAAAGTCCTTCCATATGCCATGCCTGTATTCGTCAGTACGGATCAGTGCATAGGCCGCGATAACCAGTGTCATTGCCATTGACGGTAGAACATGAAGCATTTTTCCGGCTGTTGGAATATTAACGAGGGCATTATAATAAAAAAACGCCAGTGGCGCTGCCATGTATGCAGCGAGGATAAAGAAAATGAAGCCTGCCAGGAACATTTCCGGCGGTATCGCAACCGAGGAGCCGGTAAATAATATTCCAAAGCAGATCTGAAGATAGCCGATGCACGCGAGAAGCAACGCAAGGGTCAAATTGGTTCTTTGCGGTTTTTTTATCAATACCTGTTCGAGGGACTTGAAAAAAGTAATTACTGAACAGCAGAGAATTATTAGCCCGGCAGTTATTGTTATTAATTCCAGGGAAGGAACAATATTCAGCTCCTGATGGCGGTTCAAGGCATCGCCTGTCCGTCTGCCCGTGTGCGCCTTTTCCGAAAATAATCCTGAGCACTGGCCAGGGCCCTGATGGCCTGCTCAGGCGATGAATAGGCCATGACTCCCTCCCGGTCCAGGTGCTTTACGATATTGCCCGCAGCGGGCTCGTCAAATGCGACCGTGTCGATGACCGGAATGATCGGTTTTTTAAAATGTCGGATCTGTTTTACTACCATGTCCAGAAGCTCCATCTCGCCGTCGATCATCTTTTGAGCCGGCTGCTCCATGGTCTCGCGGGGAAGCACGGGCGAATCGAGCCATCGCCGAGCCCGGGCGGTCATGTAGCCCAGCCCAAGAAGCAGTATGGCGTCCATGTCGGAGTGCTCCATAAGGGCCTCGATGGTATCGGTAACCATGGATATCCTGCCGGGGGCCACCAGGTCTATGGGGTTGCGCCTGCTCCAGAAGGCTGGAAGGAATGTGTCAAGCTCGGCTACGACACGCTCTTCAAGGGGAGGGAGCTCAAGACCAGCCTCCTCGCACAGATCGGCCGACAAGACGCCCCATCCGCCCCCCTGGGTGACGATTCCGATACGCTTCCCGGTGAACTCGGGCTGTGAGAGTATCAGACCGGCAATATCAGCCATCTCGTCGATGGTTGCAGCCGGGATGATGTTTGCCTGTCGGCACATGGAGTTAAAAACCTTACAGCTTCCCGCCATCGCTCCCGTGTGAGACATGGCCGCGCTCGCGCCGGTGGCCCCGGTGCCGCCCTTGAGGAGGATGATCGGTTTTTTGAGGGCGACTCGCCGGGCGATTTCCAGAAAACGGCGTCCCTGACGCAGCCCCTCAATATACAGGCAGATTATCCGAGTATGGTCATCCGTTTCGAGATATTCCAGGTAATCCTCGATTTTCAGGTCGGCTTCATTGCCGGAGCTGACGAGGCGGCTGATTCCGATATCCCGGCGGGTAAAACGGTATGTGATCGAGGTTCCCAGGTTGCCGCTCTGTGAAACAATGGCAACACTTCCCTGTTTGATCGTCGATGACATCATGACTGACTGCACCGGCAATGGATAGGCACTGAAGACGCCCATGGTATTCGGACCCACGATGCGAATGCCGCTGTCGCGCGCGATGGCAACCACTTCACGCTCCAGTGCGGTGCCTGCCGTGTCCGTTTCGCTGAAACCAGCGGTTATTATCACGACCGCTCGTATACCGGCAGCTGCGCATTCGCGCATTGTATTGGGTACCAGTTCCTTGGGTACGACAATTACCGCCAGGTCGACGGGGCGGGGAACTTCAGCCAGGTTTTTATACATCTCCCTGCCGAACCAGGTCCCTCCCCGGGGGTTTACCGGGTAAATGCCGCCGGTGAAGTTGCCCTTGATGAGATGGTGAAGGATGTTAAATCCCCATTTTGTCACATTGGTTGACGCGCCGATAAACACGATTCCCCGTGGTTCAAATAAAGCCTGGTAATATGATCTTTCTTTCATAGGACGCCTGTTTTTTCATGATATACAGCATTATCAGTATCGGGGGAGATTACCATCAAGCATTTTTTCGGTTGATCTTCCACGAAACAGTGATACGCAATACTCTTAACAGGAGATTGATTTTTGGTATCGTGAGATAATTTCAAAAATTTTATAATCATACTTTAAAGTACCGAACAAGATGTTTTTTTAAAAAATCAGGTGCACATGAAGGAGGTTTGAAATGAAAAGATTGTTTTTAGGAACAATGCTTTTAGCCATGGTAGCTGTCGTTCCCATTCCATCGATGGCAGAGGTGGATGTTAATATTAATATTTTTCTGCCGCCGCCCATTGAATTTATCGCTCCGCCAAATGTTGTAGTAATACCGGAGACGTATGTTTAAGTTGACCCTGATATTGCTGACGACCTCTTTTTCTGGAATGGTTTATGGTGGCGCCTGTGGGAAGGCAGATGGTATCAATCGCGCAATTACAATCAGAAATGGACTCATTATAAAAGCATCCCATCCTTTTATAAACGTGTATCGCCGGGTTGGAGGAATAATTACAGGGATCGCCGCTGGGGCGGGAAGTCCTGGGAGTATAAAAGAATACCGCACCAGGATCTCGAGAAGCATTGGAGCAGATGGGAAAAAGACCGGCATTGGGAAAAACAGGGGACCTGGTATGTTAAAGGCTTAAAACCTCAGAAGCAGAAGAAAATACAGAAGCAGAAACTGAAGGAAAAAAAGCGGCAGCTGCAAAGAGAAAAGAAACAAGAAAAGAAATATCGGCCCGATGATTCCCGGTTTAAAGAAAAACCAATAAAAGACAGTGGTGATAGAGGAGGCAGGGGAGAAAAAAAAGACAGGGACGATAAAGGAGGTCATGGGCGATAGATTTGTAAATCCCCTTTTCAATCTTTTTTGTATTATAAATTCAAACCCGCCTGTTTTACAGGCGGGTTTGACGGGCTGTTGATATACCCAAGAAGGTCCTTTCAGATATTTGTGATAATGCTTTCTATCCGGCCTATCAGATTTGCGGTCTCTTTGATGGTTTCTTTAATGAATGAATCATCATCCGCGAGGGTGTTGACGACCGTGTAGTCAGGGATTATCTTTATTCCTCTTTCGTCATCGCGTTCCTTTGACCTGAGCGTGTCGGCCGAGATAGTGCTGAGTATGTCGATGAGACGCAACAGGTTGTCTTTGAGGCTTCTGTCGCGGTATCCCTCACTGGCGATAACCTTCCGGGCATATTCCCATTCGTGGTCATTCGTCTTTTCATCGTAGATCCCATCGAGAGCACTGGTTGCTTTCTTTGCCTGTATAGAGGATATGCGATTCAGCAGCTGGGTCAGGGCATAATACCCGATATATAATTCATACGCCTCGATTCCTGACTTTCTGCTCTGATCGGACAAAAAGTTTTTGCCGATCCCGGGAATATTCTCGTTCGTGTAAACCTTTTTCACGGAACCGATGCTTTTCAGCCTGTCCCGAGCACTGATCATCATATCGATTATCTCCGGCCTGAATACCGCGAAAACAAATTCGGACCTGCGGGCTTTGTTCCGTTTCTTGTACTTGCCTTCATTTCTTCTCACTGAATAAATGTTTTGTGAGAGCACCCACCCGGGGAATAACTCGTTATACGAGGGTGGTATTCCGGACTCCTGTGCAGCCGGTTTGTTTATCAGGGAAAAAGGAAATTCAACCTTCTGCGGAAGGGTGTCAACCCCGGTCGCGATAATCGAATACGGCGCGTTCCTGAAATCGGATGGGAACTTGATATTCGTGCCGAGACCGAAAAACAGGCCTTCGCCGCACCATATCTCCTGGTCAGGGGACTTCGAGGTGTGATTGGAGCCGATATTGGCGCCGTATGCAATATTGCCCTTGCCTTCAGGCCATATCCCGGCAATGAGCATTGCCTGATGGTGAAAGCCGACAAAGGGGCCGAGGAGGCACGATGTCACTTCACCCTCCGCGATGCCGGTGTTTGGCCCGATTATGCTCATGGTCACCTTGCCATGACGCTCGACATGTGAATGTTCGCAGAGAATTGATTTTTCAACAATGGCCATGGAGGTGACTTCGCTGCCCCATTGTACGCATGAATCTTTTACGTATGCGCCATGGCTGATTTCAGTCTTCTCTTCAGGGGTTGCAAGGAGCGTGCAGTTTTTGATGAGCAAGGCCCCGATGACAACGACATCGTCGCCGATATACGTATCTTCAATAGTGGCAGTATTTCGGACAATCGCATTTTTCCCGATATACCCCGCTGGAGAGGTGCATTTCGCAACATAACGATCTATAAACGCCTTGTATTCGTTTAAAAAAACTTTATCGGCTCTTTTTTTTGCGACTGCCTCCGCCACCGGGATCGTCAAGTCAGCGTAGGATAAAATCTCTCTTCCTCCCGTTTCATTGCCGACGGCTATTTCAACTCCGTTGCCGAAGGTGCAGGAATCTGACGCGGATATCGACCCGTTCTTTATGAGTATCGCCCCTTCGTTCACCACGCAGTTGGAGACAACTCCCGCGTCATGAATAACGCATCCGTTTCCTATTTCCGAATTAACAATGGTACTCCGATAAATACCTGCGGGAAGACTGGTTGATTCATCTATTACGACACGGGTCATTGAGTATGTTCCGAGACAGCATGTTCCCTGAAAGATGCTGTGAAATATGCAGGCAGGTATAAAATCATCCGCAACCAGTATGGCGCCCCAATCTTCGGAGAAATTGCCCTGTATTTTTAATTGTTCAATTTCTTTTTCGCGCAATTTTCTGACATTATCTTTTAAAAGCCTGCTTTTAAATTGTTTGATTTTTAACAATTCAATGCTTTTTAGAAAAGCGGATTCTTCCAGAATATTGCCTGTCATAGTATCATTTTCTTGTGACATTGTTATCTCTTGTCAGTTTGCGGCATACTGTTAACGGCCGATCTTTTTCTGCACAAGTTTTTTGTTGTCACGGACCCAGTTGTAATACTCTGTACGGGTAAGCATGGATGCCGCCTCTTCGTCAAGGACAACGGTGGCATGGCAATGCAGTTGTAACGCCGATGCCGTGATCATGGAGGTAACAGGGCCTTCGATGAATTTCGCGCAAACTTCGGCTTTTCTCTTGCCATTGGCGATCAGCAATATTTTTTTCGACTCCAATATTGTCCCGATACCCATGGTAATGGCGAACCGTGGGACATCTTCCTCTTTTTTAAAAAACCTTGCGTTATCTTCTATGGTTTCCTTGTATAGTCCTTTTACCCTTGTTCGGCTTGCAAAGGACGATCCTGGTTCGTTAAAAGCGATATGTCCGTCTCTCCCAATGCCGAGGATCTGCAGATCAATGCCGCCGGCCTCTTTGATTTTATTTTCATACCATTCACAAAAAATCTCGGGATCATTGGTATTTCCTTGAGGAACGAATACCTTGGAAGGATTAATATTTACGTGTTTAAACAGGTTTTCCTTCATGAAATGGTTGTAACTATTTTCATGAAGAGGTGCGAGGCCGACATATTCGTCAAGATTGAATGTTGTAATTTTTGAAAAGTCCAGGCCTTCTTCTTTATAAAGCTTGACCAGCTCTTTATAGGTGCCAACCGGGGTGTCTCCTGTCGCGAGCCCAAGAGTCAGATCAAACCTTTTTTTAACTTCCCCTGCAATAATTTCAGCTGATATTCTGCTCATTTCATCATAATTTTTTGCTATTATTACTTCCATAATATCCCTCAAATGTATGATTAAGAATTGCTTGGATTTTTAATATTTTGAAATTAATATGAACGTCAAATGAAAATTTATAAGTCAATACATATTTTTATATAATGCATCAGTACAAATTTTAATTTATCGAAATCTGGTCTACCGAAAATGCCATGACTGTTAATGGCTAATTCTCCAGGGACCCTGGTTTGAGTCCGGCAATACCCGGAGAAAATATCTGCGGTAATAATTACGGGAAGAAACACTTTGAAAAAACATCAAGTATTACATGGAGCGCAGTTTGCCGTTCTCAGCACAATTTCGCTAACGTAAAGTGAAGTCTTTCTCGTGGAATAATCTAAGACAGGCATCCACAACATTTGCGTCATAAAGGATGCCTCTGTTCCTTGAAATTTCATCCAGAGCGATATCGATTCCCAGTGCCGGACGATATGGACGGTGTGAGGATATGGCTTCAACAACATCGGCGATACCCAGTATTCGGGACTCAAGAAGAATATCTTCTCCATTAAGGTTTTGCGGATAGCCAGAGCCATCCATCCTTTCATGGTGCTCAATGACCATCCTCGCAACAGGCCAGGGGAAGTTAATATCCTTAAGTATATCGTACCCGCATTGAGAATGGGCTTTAATGAGACTGAATTCAATATTTGTCAGTTTCCCCGGCTTGTTAAGAATATCAGCCGGAACGGATATCTTCCCTATATCGTGGATGATGGCAGCCACGCGGAGACCTTCGATACGATCAATCGGGAGATCCATTTCTGCTGCTATGGCACGGGTAAGATTAGACACGCTGCGCTGATGGCCGGCAGTGTATGGATCTCTTGATTCAGCCATGGAGGCCAGGGCCTGGACGGTTCCTCCAAGGGCATTTCTCAAACGTTCAATACTTTCTTTCCTTTCCGTGATGTCCTCGACAATCCCCTCGTAATACAGCGTTTGTCCTTTCTCATCACGAACCACTTGCATTGTCCGGGAAGCCCAGATTATGCTTCCATCCTTCCTGTAGAACTGGACTTCACGGTTTCTTGCAAAACCATATTGTTCTATTATTCCGATGACATTCTTGCGTTCCTCCGGATCGACATAGAGCTGGTGGGCGATATCGGTCATGCCGGCGACAAGGTCTTCAGGAGAATCGTATCCGAGAATTCGCGCCATGGACTGATTGGCAATGATGAATCTCCCTTCCGGCGTTGACTGGTAAATGCCTTCCTGTGCATTTTCAAAAATGCTTCTATATCTTTCTTCCATCAGTTTGCGATCGGTTGTGTCGCGTACAATGCATCTAAAACCCATGGGTGCATTTGATATATCTTTTCGCAAGGATACTGATGCCTCGATATATCTTTTAGCGCCATCCTTTCTTATGATCAGCCAATCGAATCCTTCGTCGGATTCACCGGTCCTGTATGCCTGGTTGAATACCTGGAAAACTTTTTTTGTGGTTTCTTTGTCTGTATAATGCCGGTAATTCATTCCCATTAATTCTTCACTGGAATATCCGAGAATACGGCATACTGAATTGTTGAAAAAAGTAAAGTTACCCGCAAGATCTAATTCAAAGCATCCATCGTGAATATTTTCGAGGATATCCCGGTATCTTTCTTCTTTTTCGATCTTTTTCAGTTTAACTGCCGGTTTTTTCAAGGTAGCAGAACCTTAATCCGAGTTTATTGTCGCTCGTTTTATGCATTTCTTTTATTTTGATAGCAAAGAGTTTCAGGGTCAGGAAAATCTTACAGCATTAACCTGTATTATTTCAATTTCCCGGACAATCAGTCTCTCTTCGGCCGGTTGTTCCGGTCTCTATTTCCAGCGCCATCCCGTGCTTTCGGTCTTGCAGAGTTCGCTGATTTGTTTTTTCCGCGGGAGCCCGATTGCGGCCTGGAGGATGAAGGGTATCTATTCTGCGAACCGCCCGATGAACGTGGTTTGGAATCATCACGTGTTCTGGCGCCAGGCTGTCGTGATGGACCTGAAGGCCTGCTTGAGTATCCCGGTCTGTCAGGGGACCATTCTTTTCTTTGAGGATGCGGAGCGTCGGATCTTCCCCGCGAATAATTTCTTGGCGGTCTCTCATCCGGGCTGTGGAACTTTTCCCGGTTGTAATTCGTTTCATGTTCGGGAGATCTGCCATGGCCGGATTTTTGACTATCCCGTGGAGCTCTTTTTGAGTATGCCGGTTTATCAGGTGACCATACTTTTCTTTGGGGGTGAGGAGCGTCGGATCTTCCCCGCGAATAATTTCTCGGCGGTCTCTCATCTGGGCTATGGAACTTTTCCCGGTTGTAATTCGTTTCATGTTCGGGAGATCCGCCATGGCCGGATTTTTGACTATCCCGTGGAGCTCTTTTTGAGTATGCCGGTTTGTCAGGGGACCATTCTTTTCTTTGAGGATGCAGGGAAACGCCCGGTCTATGAGCCGCGGTTCTGTTTTTCTTGTGTTTATGTATGGGTCTATCTTCAAAACCTGAATTTTTATCATGTGATTCAACTTTCACGGAATTTGAATCGGTTTCATTTCGCGGTTCGTTATCCGGGTTATCAATTATCTTTTGTCTGGAAAAACTCTCCACACGTTCATTATATTTTTTGATTGATAAAGCTTTGGCTTTGTTGGCTTTTATTTCTAGGCTGATGCGGACTTCCCGGTCTTTAAACATGGTGCCGTTAAGTTTCTCAATAGCCAGTGCGGCCTCTGCTTCATCAGACATCTCGATAAAGGCACAGCCTTTCTTCTTCTGGATCTTTATATTAACCACTGTGCCGTAATCGGATAAAAGAGTTTTAAGCTCTTCTTCTGTTACCGCAAAGTCCAAATTCCCTATGAATACATTTTTATTTTCCATCAATAACCTCTGGTTACTTTATTTCATTTTGTGATCAATAACTCAAGCCTAATATTCTCTGAATTGTCATTTTCCGGATAATTTTTAGGATTATTCTTGAGTGCAGCGGGAAAGATAAGATTTTATCATATAAAAGAAAGTATTCCGGATAGATGGCTTATTTGTCTTTGAATCCCGGGTCGGGCATCCTGCAAATTTAATCAGCTGATAATTGACAATGGAACAGAAGGGTTGTTTTTGTCAAGAAGGTATCATCTCTTCTGATAATTTAAACCGCTGTGATTTTCATTATTGATAAATAGATATCACGGAAGATTTGCATTGCGTCACTGTATAGCTTTAAACCACTCCGCAGCAGTTAATGAATGAAAAATCTTCCAATTTGCCTGGATTATGGCTGCAGGATAACGCCCCGGTCTTAAATGGAACTGCCAAACGTTCCCATAAAAAAATAGACGTTGCCGAGGGGGCGATAACGTCCTTTCCTGCTCCCCGGGCAGGGCAAACCTTCTGTTGATTTGGAGAAGATTACCCTGAATTTTATGTTATTGATGGAAGATATATTCCAGAGTTGATAGAAAAATTATTCTTCCGTCATCGGTACCGGCCAATGGGGAACAATTTTTTTATATGATGAAATACGTTTTTTGTACTTGATATTTAAGTTCGCCGTTATTTTTATATACATATATAAAGAGCTGCAAGAAGATGCAGCGAGTCGTTTCCCGGATTTTATTAATAATTAGTATTGGAAAAATAATTTCAAATCAGGGAGGGGAATATATGAAAAAACGTGTTTTTATACTGGCGCTGCTGGCGGCAATAATGGTGCTCCCGACATGTAAAAAGCCGGTAGAAGCTCTTGTGACTGTACAATTTTCTGTCGGTGACACGAAGATCGTATCCTCTGGCGGCGAAAAGGCCGCTAAATCCGGGGACGTGGTATCGAACGATGACAGTATCGTTACCGGAGCATCATCGTTTGTTGATCTTAATGTGGGCACCCGGGGGGTAATCAGGATAGCTGAGAATTCCAATGTTAGGATGGCGGCACTGAAGACAGCAACCGGAAATGATCAGGTCCAATTTGACATGGACAAGGGAAAAATACTCGTGGTGATGGCAAAACTGTCAAAAGAATCAGGCTTCAGTGTCAAAACCCGGACAACGATTGCCGCTATCAGGGGTACTTCTTTCATGGTCGTGTCTGATCCTAATGATTCCAGGATTTATGTTCTCAAGGGGAAAATTCTTGTCCAGCTGGCTAAAGAAGGGAAATTGGCGGCGGGTATCGAAAAAATGCTTGAAGCGAACAAGAAGGTCATTGTGAGCGAAGATCTTGCCAATGTGATCATTGCCGGGAAAAAGCAAATGGAAGTGGTGCCCTTAAGTCAGAAAGAGATTTCCGAGATCAAGGAACAAATAAAGGATATAAAAATAAGTGATAAACTCGACCCGGAAGCGAAAAAGGAATTCACCGAGATAACAAGTGATTCTGAAACAAGTAAAAAAGTAAAAACCGTTCCGATGAAAAGGCAGGATGCGCCAAAGGACATTCAGAGCATTCCCAGTCTGTAATGCTGTCATTCTGTCGCCTTATCCCAGTTTTGGGGAGAGTTGTATCATCCTTTAGCTGTTATGCTAGTAACAAATAATGATATTATTATTCGGAGGGGTACCATGAAACCATTATCAACTGTATCTGCAGCGTGTGTAGCCGGGTTTATGCTGTTTGCGCTTTCCCTGCCGCTACCTGCCGCGGCGCAGCAGAAGCAGGGGCAAAAGCAGCAGCAGAAAATGTACCAGGTAAAGAAGAAAGACACCACTGACGATGGCAAGCGGCAGTGGCACATTAGCGCCGGCTTCAGAGTGGGATGCTTCTGGTGGCAGCCGGTGTGGCAGAAGTACGTGGCCTTAAAAGATGTCAACAATGGATTGGACGATTTCAAATACAAGATGGGTCCCAACGCGATTTTCGGTCCAATGCTGGGCTTCACCATTAATGACCGGTGGAGCCTTGCCTGGAATTTCCAGTATGGCCGGTACATAGCCAATGCGCATGCCCTGATTTATTTTCCTCCTGTATCTTCCTTGTTAATACCCGGGAAGATCCGTTTCGCGGTGCAAAAAATGGACAGCGACCTCCTGGTTATGGTCACCCTGGCGAAATTCGCACGGCTGTTCTTCGGTCCACGCTACCAGGGATACCGTTATAATGAAAAATTTCTGTTCATTAAATCGTCTCCCGTGGTTTACCATTCGGTATCTATGGGGTTCGGCTGTGCCTTCACGGTGCCTATCGGCGCAAGCTTTTACTTCCTGCCAAACCTCTCGCTGGTGGGTCTTGTCGGGTGGGAGGAGAACAACCCCTACAAACTCTCGTATACACTTCAAAACGATGCTAAGATCGCCGGCGCCCTGGGCTTCAACTGCAATGTCGATTTCGGATACTATGTAGCGCAAGCCGGCGTAACGATCACGG
Source organism: Spirochaetota bacterium (assembly GCA_041753395.1). GTDB lineage: Bacteria > Spirochaetota > UBA4802 > UBA4802 > UBA5550 > RBG-16-49-21. The sequence goes on along the minus strand of JBGSUQ010000029.1, from coordinate 30,778 downwards.
CCGGGTTCCGCGCGCAGTATCTTCATTATCTGAAAAAAGTGCGCGATTCCTACGGAAACAACGCCGATGTCTTTTTCGGACCGAGCCTGGCTGTTGTCTATACATATTGATCCTCCATGATGACGATGGCCGTACCCGTGTCGTTAACAGGTGCGGCTGATCGATTTTTAGACAGCGGGTGGATCCACCGGCTCCCATGGAAAGCACTATGATGTACACATGCGTACCGTATACTGGTTTTTTACCGTTTTTCTTGGCGCTATAGAGGGCATTATCAGCGGTGTTTAAGAGGGAATCCATATTCATGCCAGGTTTATATTCAGTTATTCCTGTCGAAAATCCCAGAATATATTCATCCGGTACCGTGATCGGTCTTTTAAGATACTGCTCCAGGTATGGGATAAAATAATTACGGAGTATCAATCTGTCGTTAGTGTGTTTAATGATATTAACAGAATCTTCAGAACCGGTTTCCGGTACAATAATGATGAATTCGTTACCGCCAAAACGTAACATATGTCGACATTACGCGTGACTGACCTGATCAGCGAGGCGAATTCCTTCAAAATCAGGTCTCCTGCCTGGTGCCCGAAGGCGTCATTGTAATATTTAGAATTATCCAGGTCAATAAACATGAGTGAAAAGGTCTGCAGGCGTTTTTCAATATCTCGTTGTATTCTGCTGATCTCCACCTCTATCTAAGAAGAAACTTGATGATATAGACGATATTTGTGAAAAGCAGTGAATAATTATGCCCAACGGTCGAAACAGAACTGCCGGCCAACAAGTCGGGAGTTCTTGTAATGTAAAATGGTTGACGTTAATAATCTGGTTCAAAAATATAATAATATGATTGTTAATCTATTGTTATTTCTAACGGGAATCGCCATTTTGTGGCTATCCTCGGAAATTGTTATCCGGAAAATTACACCCATTGCACAATTCTTCCGCGTCAATGAACTGGTTGTAACCATTCTCGGTGTGAGTATCCTTTCGTCTCTACCTGAGCTGACGATATCGGGTTTCGCCATAGCGGAGGGCAAATCCGATATCTCGGTGGGTAACGTCATCGGGTCCAATTTTGTAACCCTGACCTTTGTGACAGCCCTGTGTGCTTTTATCCGCCCCATTGATATTCACGAGCAGATAAAGGACAGGGAATCAAGCTGGATGATACTTTCCTCTGCCCTGGTTATGGTACTTTCCATGGACGGGAAGCTTTCCCGGCTGGATGGTTTACTGCTGATACTTGTCTACATTCCGTATATCATAACTGTGATTCGTCAGGCCATGAAAGAGAAGCATCAGCACCATGAATCTCCCGAAGGCAGTATATGGATTCATGCACTCTGGGCGATTGCCGCTATTTTCGGAATTATATTCAGCGCCAAACTGGCCCTGGTTAATGGAGAAAAGCTCGGTATTGCTATGGGGATTTCATCCCTGACTCTGGGAGTAGTATTTTTTGCCTTTGGCACCAGCCTTCCCGAGCTGGCCATCAGCCTTATGGCGACATTCAAGAAGAAGGCGGACGTGACCATCGGCGAAGTGTATGCTTCGAATATCTTTACCCAGCTGGTTGTTCTGGGAATATGCACCCTTATCAGTCCAATAACAATATCAAGCGGAATGATAAGCTTTGCCATGCCATTTCTTGTTTTTTCGGCGGTGATAATACAGATATTCATAACATCGGGGAGACTTTTAAACCGATGGGAAGCCCTCGGGCTTATGATCCTCTATGGGATTTTTCTATACAGCAATTTCTTTTCTCTGCCGAATTTCGATTCGATGTTGGGACTGTAAGGTTTTTTATTTCTTCTCTATCATGAACATCTGGTGATGCAGGTATTATTAGCCGGAAGCGTCATCCAGAGGCTGAATAGTTTGCTGATTCCTGAATATTTATGCAAAATATACAATATAGATATAGAGTTTAACGATAGTATTGAAAAGAGGTATTACGTGAACGTGACGCTGAAAAAAGAACAAAAAAAAATCGGTCTGATTAAACGCAAATATCTTTTCGACCCCGTTGTGCTGGATAAAATTCGGCGCAAGGGTATCGGGAAACCGGTCCATGAGGCTTTCGATATTATCACCAGGGAACTGGCCAAAGCCTATCCCGGACAGATCCGCACCAGGCACGACTGGATCTTCAACAATGCCGGCGGCGCAATGGGGCAGCTAAACCTGCTGCACGGATCTCTATCGGAATACCTGATTTTTTTCGGCACCTGCATTGGTACCGAAGGGCACTCCGGACGCTATGCTTCAGAAGTGTTCGACTTCATGATTCAGGGTGAGATGGTCTGTGAGTATGAGGGGCGCTTTGAACCCGAGGTGCATACCATACATACGCCGCCGGCATACCTGGGAACAAAAGTAATAAAGCATTACTCTATAAAAAAAGGTGCCTGGATGCTGGAGTACTGTCGGGGCAGCGTGCCGCGGATGTTCCCCTTCGGCACAGCCGACTCGGTCTTCTCGACGCTCGATATCAGGACCGTGGCCCGCCTCATCCGCCAGTATGCAATTCTGACAATACATTCGCTACTGCGCGGTAAGGACCTTGCCCTTCTTCTGAGGATGATTGTCTTCCTGGCTGTGTTAGCCATCGGGGTCTGGCAAATCATAACATATCTATAGAGGATTCAATGAACTGCCACGTTGTCTGTCAATACCTTGATGATTTCGTTTATCTTTTCATCCGCACCGTCTGCGTGAAAATGGCATGAACCCGCGCCCTCGTGTCCGCCTCCGCCATACTGCGCCACAAGATGCCCCAGATGGACTTTACTCAACCGGTTGAAGATGTTCCGCCCGAGGCTTATAATCACCCTGTCTCTGTTGGTTTTGTCGTACCGTATCTTTATATTCATGAGAGAATCAGGGAACAACGAATAAACCATAAACCTGTTGACCTTCGGCTCAATGGAAAGCGGGCGAAAATCCGTTATCGTGATGTTCTCTTTCCTTACTGTGTACTCTTTTAGAATCTTTCCGGATGATTTGTCCTGCGCAAGAGCCTGAACGCATTTCTTCTTTACCTCGGCATCCCTCATCAGGGTCGATATGCTGCTCGTGCTTAAAAGGTCGACTACTTTATTCCAGTATTTTTCATCCGCTTTGTTGCTGCCCGAGATTGTGTTATAAAGCATAATGTACTGATGATTCTCAGGGTTAAGCACTTCGTCTAACGTGAAATTCGCCGAGTCTATTTTGTCAGTCACCGTTACAAGCTCGGCGAAATCTTTCGAAAATGCCCCTTTGTAATAATCGTATATGACGCGCGCGGCGGAGGGCGCGATTGCAAACGCGCCCTCGAATTTCTTGTCAGTCATATTGGAAAAATGATGATCGAACCACAGCGTGCAGCCTTCGATATGGGGCAGATTGGCGATGATGTCGCCTTTCTTCACTATGTTTACGTTGTCCATTAATTCATATGGTTCTATCCATGCAATGGGCTCATGTATGTCGAGTACATCTCCAAGCAGAACAGCGCAAACAATGCCGTCAAAGTCCGGCCGTGTTATTAATCTCATTATAATTTCCGGTGTATGTATTTTTACTGTTCACTAATTCACAGCTCCGAATTGAAAACAGACCGTAAAACGTGTCAAGCGATTATACCGGGCTGCGGAGGCATTGGGAGCTGAGATGCATCTTTATCCTTCCAGTACACCTTCCTTTTTGCCAACCCGTTGAAGGATTTCGAGGGCGTCGTCTATGTCCTTCTGCGTGTGGGTCGCCATAAGCGACGTACGCAGGAGGGCCTCGGGAGCGGCGGGTGGAACGACCGGATTGGTATAGAGCCCGGCTGCGAGGAGGGACTTGTTCATCTTTAACATTTTAAAGGCGTCGCCGATGATGATGGGGACGATCGGCGTGGGGATGCGCTGGGGGACCGTTCGGAAGCCGATGGCCTCCACCCCCTTCCGGAAATTGCCCGCATTTATCAGCACCTGCTTGCGCAATCCGTCCTCACGGTAGAATATTTCAAGGGCCTTGATCGCGCACGCGGTCATGACGGGCGGCATGGAGGCACTGTAGATCAGGCTCCGGGCGTGGTGCTTGAGGTGATGGATGATTTCTTCGCTGGCGACACTGAACCCACCGATACAGGCGAAGGACTTGGAGAAGGTTCCGGTGAGGATGTCCACCTGGTCCATTACGTTGAAGAGGCCGCAGGACCCTTCGCCGTGGTCTCCTAAATAACCGATGCCGTGGGCATCGTCGATGATGACACGGGCTCCATGGTGCCTGGCAAGCTCGATGATGCGGGGTATCTGGGCCAGGTTGCCCTCCATGGAAAAGATACCGTCGGTCACGACCCAGTGGTTCCCGCCTGCTGGCAGTGACTCAAGGACGCGCTCGAGATCGTCCATATCATCATGCTTGTAAACATGCGTTTTACCGTAGGAGAGGCGGCAACCATCGATGATGCTGGCGTGGTTGTTTTCGTCGGATACTATATGATCATCCTTGGTCGTTATACCTGCGATGGTGCCAAGGTTTGCCTGCATTCCCGTGCTGAAACAAAGGGCTGACTCCTTGTTGAAGAATTTAGCGAGTTTGTCTTCAAGTTCGATGTGAAGGTCAAGGGTGCCGTTAAGGAAACGGGAACCCGTGCACCCCGTTCCGTACTTCTTAAGAGCCTCGATGCCTGTCTGAATCATTTCCGGATGGTTGGCCAACCCCATGTAGTTGTTCGAGCCGAGCATGATTGTCTCTTTCCCGTTTATGAGGGTGCGCGGTCCGATCTGCCCGAAGTTCGGGATGAAGTAGGGATATAGTCCCATGTCTTTGGCAAGGAAAGCCATTTGAACCTGCGTGGTGGGGGCGAACATTTTATGCTTGATAACGGATTTATTGCTTTCTAAACCCTGTTCCAATGCAATTGTCAATTTGTCTTTCTTTTCCGTCATTATTATCCTCAAGAATAAATTTATATATATATTAGACTTGTTGCGAAACTCAATAATCAACTATATTTGCATCAAGTCTATTATGTATTGCAAGGATAGATCGTTACGTCAAGGAAATAACATATTTCAGGGAATTGAACAGAACAATGATTAGCCGGAAGAAACAGTTCTTTGAAATGGGAAAATTCGCATATGAATGGCTTAAAGATAATGATATAATAGCTGAATTAATACAATAATAATCAATTGATGAAATATCGATGAAGGATTTACCGGGGTTTCTTATCGTACAGATCGGGATAATGTTTTTTATAACAATCATCACACAGTCCGTGAGAGAATTCCGCCTCGGTATGGTCGGATATGTAGTTTTCAACCTGTTCCCAATAGCCCTTGTCGTTCCGGATTTTTTTACAGTACATACAGATGGGAAGTAAACCTTTCAACTGTTTGATGCTGGCCATGGCATCCGTAAGACTCTTAATGAGATGCTCTCTTTCAATTTCAAGCTTTTTTCTCTCCGTGATCTCCCGAATATTGCATTGTATGACTTTTAAACTTTCCACCGTATAAACATTACTTACAAATTCGACATCGACAATTTTACCATCTTTAGTTTTCAGAGGCAGATTTTCATAGCGTATATAGCTTTTTGCTTTAAGCTCGGTAAATGCGATCTTGCTGGCGGGAATATCCGCAAAAGGTCCTATTTCCCAGATATTTTTTTTCAAAAGTTCATCCCGAGAATAACCCAGCATATTGCACAGGAATGGATTCACATCGTTAATCAGACCTGTCGCCTCGTCCAGAATCAATATGCCATCCTGGGCTGTTTCAAAAAGACGTCTGTATCGGGTTTCCGATGCCTTAATAACCTTGTTCAATTTATCTTTTTCATCATCCAGCTTTTTTCTGTCCGTGATATCCCGTATATTGCACTGAATGACTTTCTTGCCATTAATTGGATAGACGTTGCTTACAAATTCGACAACGATTGTCTTACCGTCCTTTGTTTTAAGAGGGAGATCTTCGTACCGGATATAGCTGTTCACTTTTAATTTTTCAAAAGAATCTTTATTAGCGGCTATATCGACGAAAGGTCCTATTTCCCAGAGTTTTTTGTTCAACAGTTCATCCCTGGAATAACCTAGCATCCCGCACAGGAATGGATTCGCATCATCTATCTGCCCGGTTTCTTTATTGAGGAGGAGTATACCGTCCTGAGTTGTTTCAAAAAGCCGTCTGTACCGCGTTTCGGACTCAAAAAGTCTTTTAGCTTTCAGGTCTTTTTTAAATCCCTCTTCCCCGAAAGTGTGATTTTTGTCATCTTTCCACATCGCAATTACTCTTCTATATATATTGATATTTAAAATATACCAATAAATCGGGTAACTTGCTTTTTTTAATTATGCTATATTTAATGTATGAAATAAGGTAAAAAGTGATAACAAGAAAAATATACCCAGGCTTCAACTGTGATACGGGGGAGGGGCCCGGATTGTAGGGTAATGATTTTGCTGAATCTGTCGTCGTTAAAAAAATGTTTTGCGAGATTAGATTTTATGTAAAAGGCCGCAAATCCAGTTGCTTTGTGATCAACAAGTGCCAGGTTGCTTCATTATCATTTTGACTTGTGAAGTGGCCGATCAATGATTGTAGATATGGTGATAAGTTCAATGGTCGTGGCATCAGTGCCGGCAAGGCCGTTGACCCCTTTATAGCTTACAAAGAGAAAATCGGATTTGCGGAACCAGTAATTCGAACTCCAGAAAACGGATTTAAAACCAGTGAGAGTTACCTTAACCTTTATCGTGTCGATCTCTTTACCATCAACCCGGATTTTCTCCTCGCCGATTTTAGCCGCCTTCATCTTGTAGAAGGACATTTTTTCAGGCCAGAATGTTGAATAGATTACATTGTCCTGACGGGCCGCTAGCATTCGGCTGAAGGCGAATTCTGAAAACTGGTGCCATGCGGCGGTCTCTATCTTTATTGTTTTATTTACCGGCTTTCCCTTGACTTGGCCGGTTATCCGGATAGAGCCGTTTTCCCTCACAGCGTGGAGACTGGTGTGATTTGTTTTATTGGTGTAAAACCATTCAAGGGTGCTGTAACCGGCGTCGCAGATCATTTTATCGAATTCGCCCGTGCTTGTTTTCGATGCGGTCAGCTCTAAGCGGCCGGGTTTAATCATCCTACGTGTCCAGGTGTTTGTCGATTCCTGCCCCCCCTTGCGCTCCCGGTATGAATATTTTTCACCCGCAGCACCTGGCGCCGCCATCGAACATACAACGAATAATATCAATAATATTCTCATAACGATATCAACCAATAGCCTCGACGCCAAGGATAAGCATATCATCGGTTATCTTTGCACTGCTCCTGAACCGGCTCACCTGGCTGATGATATTGTCAAGGTTTTCACCGAGCGTCAATTGGTGTGATTTTCTAAAAAATTCAAGAAGGGTGTCTTCAAAACCGATCATTGCATGCTTTGGATTCGATGTCTCCGGTATCCCGTCGGTATAGAGGAATAACCGGTCTCCTTTGCCCATTTTTATCGTATTTGTATTGTATACTATATCGCTATTTATGCCAATCAGCGTGCTCTTTGCAGCATGGAGCTGTATCTGGCCGTTGTTCTTAACAAGTATCGGGCCGGGGTGGGCGCCGTTAGCGTATGAAAATAGTATCTCTTCAGATTCGAGGGGATGGGTGAATAGTCCATATATGCCGGTAATATAGAAAGATGACATATGCCCCATCAATTCCAGGTTGAGCTGAGTGATGAAATCAGCCGGTGATTCCCCGAATTTCATTGAAAGCTTGTCAGTTATTGATTTCAACAGTGCCACGAAGAGTGATGACCCGATCCCATGTCCGGAAACGTCGCAGATGAAAACACCGAGGGTATCCTTATTGTATGGATAAAAGCAGAAATAATCACCTCCAAGCTTCTCCATGGGTAAATATCGATAATCAATTTTTAATGATTCGAGGCTTGGCACATCCTTGGCGATGATGTCCCCCAGGGCCGTTTGGGCGATTTGTAAATCATTTTCCATCTGCATGTTGCGTTTGGTGAGAACGTCCTTGCTTTCTTTCAATGAATAATCGACTTTTTTGCGCAGTGTAATATCGACGAAGGACATGATAATGCCCATTGGTTCTTCCATCTCACTTTTAATAATCGCTGCTGATAGAATTACAAAAAACGTGGAATTATCCTTTTTCTTCAGCATCAACTCTCCTCCCCAGCTGCCGATTTCCTTTAACACTTCCAGGATATTCATAAAGTCATCGCGGTTGTCCGGATGGCATATGTCAATAATGGATTTACTCAGCACGGCGTTCATTTCATCATAACCCCACATCATGACAAAGGAATTGTTGGCAAAGGTACAGTTCCCAAAAATGTCCATAATTGCTATAGCATTTATAGATTTCTCGACGGCAAAACTCTTAATCAGATTTTCCCTCTCTGCTTTCCTTTTCTCAGTTACATCCTTAATTATTCCGTGAAATCCGGCAGGATCGGAGTTTTCGTCACGTACGAGACTCGCGGAAACCTCAACCAGCCGGATGCTGCCGTCCCCCCGGGCGATTTTATACTCAACCAGGTTTGTTGGTTTCCATATCTGTTGGAAATCAATAAAATTTTTCTTTACTATTCCTACTGATTCAGGTGCCGTTAACATGAGTATGTTCATGCCCATGAGTTTTTCACCAGGGTAGCCAAAAATTTTAGAGGTGGCGTTATTGAAAAAGGTTATGGTGCCGTTTTTATCAATCTCGAAGTATCCGTCCTGCAATGTTTTAATGATGGTAGAATATTTTGCCTCGCTCTTCCGCAGCATTTTTCTAGTCGAGAGCAGTTCTTCATTCAGTTTTTTCATCCGCAAGGACGCACGTATCTTCAGCAGGAGCGCTTTATCTTCAACGGGTTTGACAAGAAAGTCAGTGTCTCTGGAGTCCAGCGCATGAAAGTTCTTTTCTATTTTATTCAGGGCGTCAAATACGAATATGATCGGCATATGCGGTGTATTGCTGTCCTGTCGCATAAGCCGGGCGGTTTCATGCCATTCCATACCCGGTATCATGACATCCATAAGTACCAGATCCGGCTTTTCTTTTTTATACTTTTCAAATCCTTTTTTTCCGTCTACCGCGTTAATTACTCCATATCCGGCCGATGAGAGGACGGTATTGTATGAATGTAGGGTGGACAATTCATGATCAACGACTAATATTTTTTCCATTTCATGTTCCTCATAGGACGCGGTAATAACCAGCCTGATTATGTTTGCGCATCATTGTCTTCGTGCATATATCGTGTTTGCTCACGAATTTTCTCAGGAAAAGTTATGGGACTTTGACAGGCATAATTACCTTTATCCGGTTCCCGACCTGGGCGGGATTACTTAAATTTTATCCAGTGATTTCCAAACTTGAGAAGCACTTTTATAGCTTGGTTTTTCTCTCCCCTCATGAACGCGTATTCCTTCTTTATTGTATGCCATAACAATAGTGGAGTCTTTTTTAACACCGAGTTTGCTTCTCGTGTCTCCTTTTGGATCAATAAGGAGTAAAGGTTCCTTATCCGGATTAGATTTCTTTTTCATTTCGTTTAGAGCTATCCCTTTAAAGGAACTGGGGGACATGTCTTGAATGAATATCAAACGACCTTTGCAACTATGTTTTGCTTTTGTAAGATATTTCGCCCACTCTTCCTGATCTTTTTTATTTTTTAAAGTGGGAGCTGTAATAACGAAGACAGCTCCATTTTTTATTATATCTTCCCGGGAATAGGTTTTACCTTGAGGATCTTTTAATGAAAATTCCGGAAGATTTATTTCCGTTTGTACAGTCTTTTTATCTGGAAACCACTTTCCACATGCCATTGATAAAACTACCACTACCATTAAGATAAAAAGAATAATGTGTTTTGAGTATTTCACAATAAAATGCCTCCCTTACCTGTTGTGCGCTATTATCTATTGATCTTCTGCTCGCCTTCGTTGACCTTCTGGTCGATATCCTTCCCGGCGTTTTCGGCCGGGGTTCCCTGTTTCTTGCAGCCTGAAATACCGAGAATCAGGGCACTTACGGCCAAATTGCCATTGCCATGGATGCAAAACAGGGAGCACCCTCTTGTATCTATCTTCAGTCTTTATTCATTCCCATATTTTGATACTTATACACGTCCTTGTTGATGAGCACAATCTCTATCCTTCTGTTTTTTGCTCTGTTGCTCGCGGAAGTGTTCGGGACCAGGGGACGATACTTGGAAAAAGACGCGACCTCAAGCCGTATGGGGTCAATTTTCAAATCTTTTTCAAAATACACTGCCACGTTGATAGCCCGTATCGCACCTAGTACCCAGTTGCTGGAAAACATAAACTTATGTTTTTCCGAGATCAAGACATTATCAGTATGTCCTTCAATTTTAATCATCTTATCAGGAAAATATTTCAGTATGTTTCCAATGCGATTTAATACGTTAAAACCTTCCTTTTTGACATCCGCAGAACCGCTATCAAAGAATATTTCCTCGGAAATATTAATTGATAGTACATCACGGTATTGATTTATAACGATTTGCTTTTTTTGAATCTCATTCTTTAAACTTTGCTCAAACAGATCACTTGCTTTTTTGGTTCTATCAACTTCCCGCTGATTTTTATATTCATCCCTTGCCATTTGCTTTTTTAAATCACTTATCTCTTTTTTTAAACCATCAGTATTGCTGGTCTCGGTGGGATAGGTGGTTTGGCACGCCATGAAAAAAAACAGTATTAAAATAAAATTGGACAGAACAATTACATTTTTTATCATGATAGCAACCTCAATTTTAAATTTTAATAATTGTAAGCCAAAATTACTTAATTCAATTATTATTGTTGTTCTGGAAATTATAACTTCGAGTATAATATCACATGGACAGTAGATTGCTGGAATACCAACCCTCTATTTCATGGAATACCCCCAGTTGTTATTCATTAGTATCAGTGTATTGATAATTTGTCTATATGTCAAAGTAAAGGCTGCAGATGATTTAATGATTATAGCATAGTCAAAATTCGCTACCATGCCATAGCGCTGTTCCATCATCGTTGACCATGTTGGAAATCAATGATATCCCTCAAGCTTACACTATACATTATGTACTGATCCAGCGGGATTATATAGTGATATTTCACGATGCATAAATACTCAACAACGGAGTATTGACCCATGCTGAATCAATAGATATTATTTACATAATAACCGGATGAATGAAATGACATCAGTGAAGATTTGTTTAAAATATCGTATAAGTGAGTTCATATTATGAATAAATTTATTTTAACATCTGTGATATTCTTATATGTGATCGTCTATGCCGGTTGCAGCAACGGTCTTGTAAATGATCCCAATTCACCCTTATCTCTTATTGGCTTCGGGACCGGGCAAACCGGGGAGACCGGGCTGAATGTGGCTTCAATCTTTCCATCAAATAATGCCCTGGACGTAGACGTCGGCGCGACGATCGAGACAGTGTTCACTACGGATATTGATGCCGGCACAATAAGTGATTCTACATTTATTGTTGCCGATAGCGCCTATATTCCAATACCCGGCACCTATTCATTTCCTGACGCCAGAACCGTGATCTTTACACCCTGTGTCCTCTTGAACCTTGCTGCATACAATGTCCTGCTAACGACTAACGTAAAAGACTCGATGGGGAATAATCTCGGATCTGATATGATATGGTTTTTTACTACCATATCTGCAGGCTCTGTACCTGACCCTACTTTCAATCCGACGGCCGGAACGTATGAAGGAACAACAATGGTTTCCATTGATAACCTGGATTCGTTGGCGACAATCCGCTTCACCGTCGACGGGAGTAATCCGACCCCGGCAAGTACTATCTATACAAATCCTATTGCAGTTATGGAGAATACAATATGCCCAATAAAAGCCATCGCCTACCGGGTCGGTTTTGCTGATTCATCAATCAGTTCGGCAGCGTACATTATACAGGTCGTGACCCCGACGGTTGCCCCGCCTGCTGGATCATATAGCAGCGACCAGTCGATAACCCTTGCAACTTCAATACCGGGAGCGACACTATGGTACACCAATGACGGGACAGATCCGGACCCGCTCATACCGAATGGCATTATTTATGGAGGGCCAATTTCCCTGATTGGGCCCGGGCCAACGACCACGACCCTTAAAGCCATCGCCGTCAAGGCGCTTATGGCAAATAGCCCCATTATGACCGCCGTCTATATAATTGACTACACGCAGGTGGCGATGCCGGTATTTACTCCGCCCATCGGGACATACACATACCATCAACACGTGACTATTTCGACAGCGACACCCGGCGCGACAATCAGGTATACTACCGACGGGTCGGTCCCGACATTGATACATGGCACCACTGGGAACAGCGTGACAGTAAATGATACCCTGGTGCTGAAGGCCTATGCGTATAAGGGAGGAATGGGCGATTCAACAGTTGCCAACATGGCCGGCGTGCCGTATATCATAGCACCAACACTAACATCGCGATCGCCAGACAAACATGATCATCACCATCCTGTTGTCATTACATTACGGGGAACAGGATTCAAGGCCGGAGTCACGGCCAAACTGACCAAAAGCGGACAACCGAACATCGTTGCGGCGCCGATCACCATTGTAGACAGCACCGAGCTGACCGGCACGTTTAACATTACAGGCGTACAAAAGGGGAAATGGAACGTGGTGGTGACCAACACCGATACCGGTACCGCGACGCGTGTTGAATGGTTCAGGGTACACTAAAGAATCTGGCAAAAAAATTTAAATTAAGGAGATATAATCATGGGAAGTATTGTTAATCTGTTATTGGTCGTGGGAGTGATTCTTTTTATTTTGTGGCTGCTGGGAATTGTTACGTCCTTTTCTCTCGGCGGGTATATCCATGTTGTACTTGTAATTGCAGTTATCTGCTTTGTCATCTGGCTTGTTATGTATCTGCTGGGACGGCGCAGCTAGGAAAACCGGCTTTGTTATGTTTCAGAAGCGAGGGTCGCCAATGACGCAGGGTGGGTTGTAAAGAAATTAGCGAGCCCATGTCGGCCCCCGCTTCTCAACCAATTTTCGATCCGCTGATCGCATAGAAGAAATTCTGGTCAGCCCCCATTCCATCTCTTATGAGAATTCACAGTCGATGATGCTCAAGGTGTCTTTTAAACGTCTCCTGGATAAGGCAGGAGTTATTTGTCAATTAAGGAGAAGACAATGAAAAGAATAATTATGCTGATTATGGTTTTAGTGATGATGATTTCAATGTTCGGAGGGTGCTGGTGGGGCGGGAGAAGTGAAAGACATGACAGGGATGGAGGCCATAGCAGGGATGGAAGTCATGACAGGCATGAAAGGCATGGAGAGCGACGTTAGGAAAGAAAAGGGGGCATCGCAACGACGCCGGTTACATGAGATTATATTGAATTGGTAAAAGGAGGCAACAAAATGAAAAGGATCCTTTGGGGATCGATGCTTTTGACGTTTGTAATTATCATTTCTGTTTCAACAAGCGCAGGTGCAGATATTAACATTAATATTTCTTTGCCGCCATCCATTGAATTTTCCGCGCCACCGGAAATGATAGTGATACCGGAGACATATGTTTATGTTGACCCTGACATTGACGCGGACCTCTATTTCTGGAATGGGTGGTGGTGGCGTCCTTGGAAAGGCCGCTGGTACCACTCGCGGCATTACAACCAGGGCTGGACTCACTATCAGGGCGCTCCATCATTCTATAGACAAATACCATCGGATTGGAGAAATTATTACCGGGATCATCGCTGGGGGGGGCGTCCCTGGAACTATCAGCGAATATCCCATCAGCAACTCCAGCAGAACTGGAATGGCTGGGGAAAAGAACGGCATTGGGAAAAACATGGAACGTGGGGAGTTCAGGGTTTGAAGTACCGGACCCGTGAACATAAACAGCCTCGGAAGAACATTCAGCGGGCGCAACAACAAAAGCAAAAACTCCAGGTTCGGCAGGAAAAACAAAAACACCGGGAGAACATTCAGCGGCCGCAACAACAAAAGCAAAAACTTCAGGTTCGGCAGGAAAAACAAAAACCTCGGGAGAACATTCAGCGGCCGCAACAACAAAAGCAAAAACCTCAGGTTCGGCAGGAAAAACAAAAACCTCGGGAGAAGGCTCAGCAGCAGCAACGCCCTCAGACACAAGGAAAACATGAAGGAGGGAAGGGTGGACATGGGAAGTAGGATGAAAATGATTTAAAATGCGCGTTTCCGGACCAATCACCGGATGCAAGCATTTATATGGAACAAAACATTTGCGAAAAACAGCCTTTTTAGCGAGTTAAATTCATCGTATCCCGGGGCACAATCGGTACGGGCCCGGGGATATGATGATATTTTGACAATCTTCGGCCTTTTAACAACTCTCCTTTATTAAGTAAATTCAAACAAAAAGCGCGTCCCGCCTTTTCAATATCATGTTTCAGAAATTTTGGGTTTTGCTGATTACTGAAATTCGTTATGCAATAATAGTCAGAATCAGGTTATTGATGATTTTTAATCTAAACGGTATATTTTATCTATTAATTTCATGATTAAGGATTAAGTTTAAAATTTAGAAATAAGAATCGGAACCAGTCTGACAGCATATATTATAATCTGTTTTTAATCAGACACCGATGCTTAAGAACCAGTTACATCCAATTACCTGTTCACGGTACGGATGGGATTTTCCGGATAATAAAATTATAAAAAAGGAGTAGCCGTTATGAAAAAAAGTATCATCGTTATCCAGTGCTCAGTGATTATTATGCTGATCGCTGCTTTTACAAGCTGTTCATCGACAAGCTCATTAAAAAGTGAAGACACTCCCAAAGCAGTCATCCTGGTGTCTGAACCGAAGGTTGAAGAGAAAGTATATGCTGTGACAGCCAAGCCGGTGATTGTCGTTCTCGCCTTTGAGGACATACATTTTGATTTCGATAAAGCGACTCTTAAGCCGGAGGCCCAGATGCTCCTGAAAAAGAATATACAGATCCTGAAAAAAAATCCAAAAGCGAAAATAAGGGTCGCAGGGTATACTTCCGCATCCGGAACTGATAAGCACAACCAGTTGTTAAGCGAAAAAAGGGCGAAGGCCGTCAAAAAGTACCTCATAGGAAATGGAATCGTTACCCCGAACAGGCTTTCCACCATCGGCTATGGCGAGAATAGCCCTGCGATGTATGAAGTGGCTCCCAAAAAGATTTACTCAAAAGCTGCAAAGGCAAACATGAGAGTTCTTTTTGAAATCGTCGTGGAATAAATAATAGAACAGGAGCAAAGGGACGGAGAGACGCTTTGGTTGATCCGGACCTTTGCCCTTGTACTTCAAGGTATTGCCGCCATCATTATGTGATAATTATTTTCAAGAATAAATTGGAATAGATTACAGTGACGATGATCTAATGTTTTCGGCCTTACCTGGAACCATCATTTAAATCTGAATTAACTATATAATAACCGGGAGGCGATTTTGACTACCACCAGTAACATCGCAAAAGAGAAGCTTGCCATTGATCTGAAATCAGTGATAAGCGATACGGAAGAACTTTTAAAAGCGACAGCCGGACAGGTCGATGATAAAATCCAATCGGCACGCGCACGTGTTGAGAAGACGCTCCACTCGGCCAGTGTCCGCATGGAGGACCTTGAACACGCAGCGGCCGACAAGGTAATGGAAGCGGCAAAGGCTACTAACCAGTATGTACATGTCAACCCATGGCCATCCATAGGTGTCGCGGCAGGGTTAGGGTTGATTGTCGGCTGGCTCATCGGGTTTGGCCGTAAATAGCGGCGTTCCAGGTACAGGCAACGCCGTACCGATCAATATTGAATTCTTATCGGACGGCACGTAACCCGATTGTACCAATGGTTTCAGTTCCAGCGGGGTTGCGCAAGATGGTGCTCTGACTTGAGTTGCGAATGATAAGGGTCTAATATCACAGGGAGGTTTGTAATGAAATGGATGGGTCTTTATCTTGTTGGTTATGTCATCCTGATTGGCGGCCTTCTCGCCGCTCTCTGGAAACTGGGTGTCCTGGACAGGATCGGTATTATGTGGACTGTGATCGGAGTTGTGATCGTCATCGGCATCGGCATCATGCTGGCAATATCCAGGAGCGGCAGCAAGGCAAATATTAAAATCGACCGGTAGTGAGCGATGCCGCAGGTTTGACGCACGGGTGCAAGAGGGCCGCCCCGACATCAGGCGGGTCCAGCGATCATCGCCGCGACGAGTAATTCAAGATAAATTTTCAACCCCCTCATTAAAAAGTAAACATGCTGGTTAGGCCTACGGCCGTATTGAAACTCTGGCGGTGGACAACCGCGGGGAGGAGCTTTAATATGTTGCTCTGACCCCTGTTCACATTCGCGGGGACGTAGTACGTGTACACCTCGGCAATGGTCAACTGCATGCCCCTGCCCACGAAAAGGCTGAACCCGAGGCTCACGCTGTGTGAATTAAGCCCGTCATCAAGCTGGCTTTGCGCCGTGGGCCTGGCGCCCGTATTTGAATAGAGATACCCGGTTCCGATGTTGAGCATAATTGGTTCGATGGTGTAATCGAAGCCAATCCCGGCATCGATACCGCCGGTATATCCCTTCTCCCTCCCTTTCATCTGTGCATATTGATTGAAGGAATAGGTGAAAGAGGCGGAAATCCGCATGCTGGCTATTTTGTACGCTGCACCCGCACCGAGGTTTCCCGGGAGCTGCGCTTCCATCCTCCGGTTATTTTTAAATCTATAATCCAGTAGGAGAAAAATCTTATCGTCATGGGACTTCGTATCGAGCCTGAAGGGAGAATTCCACTCGCCCTTGATTCCGAGGATAAGACCTTCCAGTGGTTTGGCGCTGATTCCGGTAACGATTCCAGCCGAGATTCCCTGCTGGTGCGCGTGCAGATCGCTTCCCAGGGGGATATATCCGCCGTAGGCAGCGCCCGGGCCCGGAGTGAAGAGCTTCGCGTCGTAGGTTGCTTCACCCAGGTAGAACCTTATTCCCAGCGATAACGACAGCCGGTCCTTGATAATCTCGTAGGCGGCATTGACCTGTACCGAATAGATCGTGAAGCTTCCCTTGAATCTCGATATAGCCGGGACCGTGGGATTTCCCACCGGCCCGCCAAGGCCGAAGCGCCCGTAAAGGGCGTTGATGATCGGTCCCAGGCCGTATGGCGCGCTGGGAAGGACATCTAATTCCTGCAGTCCCCTGGGATAGTTAGCGGCTCCGCCACTGCCGAATCCGATGCCTCCGCCCGAGAGGGCGAGGCTGCCGAATTTCAGCACCATATATCCGCTTAGAAAATACCAGGAATTTATTTCACCATAATAGCTTCTCCGGGACAGTCCCAGGTCAGCGCTCCGCTTTGTGTCGATCCGAACCGGTTGGTAGATAACCTGGTCGCTCATATACGTATAAAAGCCCTGCCTCATGAAGGCGGTGCCTGCCGGATTGTAATAGGTGGCATCTGGATCAGTTGACGCGAGCCTGTTGAGGGTCTTGCACCACTCGGCGCTCTGGTTCACGTTCATGTTTATCCCGCCGGCATACGTGCCGGATGATACGAACACCAGGACACACAGCAGACAGGCCGGGACCAGTAGTTTCATGTCATGTTACCTCCTGGCGCTTGAAATGGTTATGGAAAAAATATCTGACTGGATCATTTTAAAATGAAAAAAAGACTCGCTACAGGGGCGAATCTTTTTTTTATTAAAACGAAAAGGAGACCCGACTACAGCTTAATCTTGACCCCGGCCTGCAGAGCATGCCGTGACGGACTATCGCCGGTAACTATTGAATAATGATACAAATATTCAATAAAGATATTCAGGCCTGTACCAGTAAAATCGTCTTCAGAGCTTGAAAACGGGATTATGGGTATGGCGATGCCGCCGCCGAACCAGTATGATTTAAAAAAGTCGTTGGCTGTGCGGCGCGTGAATCCATTCCATTCCACTCTGTAACCTTTCACTTCATCCCAAATAGATGAACTGAATCTTCCATAGGGATGGAGCGGGAAATTCTTTATGTTTCCCTGAACATACGCATCCAGGGCCACGGAATCCTTGGTTCTCCTGTGACGTTGTGAGAACACTTCATGCCACGTATCGACATGCTTGTCGATAGTTCTCTGATAAAAAGCTCCAATACCGATCGTCACCACCTGCGCTATCGAGAAATTCCCATGGGCAATCGCTCCAATTGAATAGTCATACGTATTGGGTTTGATCGCATCCTTTGAGAAATTGTACCCGCCATATACTCCGCCATCGAAAATGGCATAACTGGCAGCCGGCACGAAGAGCATCAGTGACATGAGTGCAATGAATATTATGTTTCGGTTCATAGTCATCCTCCAAACAAAAATTTATTTTAATCAATGTAATGATTTATAACAAACATGTCAAAGCTAACTCGTTATGGAATCTAATGATAGTAGTATAGTCGGAATTCGCTATCATGCCATAGTGCCGATTCTATCAACCTGGTCCGGGATAAACTCCAGGATCTCACCTGTTAAAAAAAAATAAACACCGGAAAGTACAGGCGAGAGTATATCTTTAAACAGGACGGAATAGTACTATTTCATTATGGAAAAATACTCATTGATCGAGTATTGACCCGTGTTGCATTGGTAGATACTATTATGGTAAGTGACGGGCATATTTCAAAACCGTTTATATGATCTTAATAGTTTTCAAAATGGTTTTATTAAATTTAATGAGCCCCATCATAAAGTGTGTATCCATGAAAATATTATTATTAATCTCATTAGTATGCTCAATAGCTGCTGCCAGCGTCTGGGGTGAAGAATATAACTACCGCCAGCGCAAAGGAGCGCAGGAAACAATAAACACCTGGACGCGGGGGGTCTTAAAACCCGGCCGCATCAAGCTGACTGCCGCGAAAACGGACACCGGCGAATTCAACAAAATGATATGCGACAACGGCTACAACATCCTTGAGTGGCATTACATCAACAAAAAAAATCGTACCGTCCTCCACACGGTGAGGAAAAACGGATCTGTCCATGTTTCAGGTGAAGTCAAGGGGAAACCTATAAATAAAACCATCAAGTTAGAAACCTCACTATGGTACCAGGTCCCGGAGTTCGCCATCGGCCGCAAGCTCGCTGCCGGACAGGATTCGGTGATCTTTGCAATGCTCTGGATCGACAAAATGGCATTCTTCAAAATGAAAGCAGTCAGGATCGGTGATGAAAAAATCCGGATCGAAGGAAAAGATATCGATACGATGAAGGTTGAAGTGAAACTTACCGGCTTTAAATCCATTTTCTGGCACTCTACCTACTGGTTCCGCAAATCCGATTTGCTCATAGTGAGATATGTCGGGGTCAACGGTCTTCCCGGGACTAAAGTAACGACAATAGAGCTTGTACCCAGCAAACAGCGGATTCCATCATTAGTGGGTATTGAATAGCAGCAGTAATAACAATCATGATCTTAATATGCAGGAAAATAACCGATTTATTTTTTGTTAATAAGTTTCAACTTGGAATGTGTTTCGTGATACCCATTGGAGGGGGTCTTTATAGTTTTTATCAGTTATCAACATGTTTCAAACATTACTGTATTTATACTATTTATAAAGTCAATGTATTGTTGAATCAGATGAAAATGATTATTAATGATTATAAATTATTATCAAAAATTCTATAAAAAAAATCAGGAGGAAGAAATGACTATAACACTGCCAAACCTGCCATACGGTAAAGATGCGCTTGAGCCCCACATCAGCGCACGGACACTTGAATTTCACCATGATAAACACCACCAGGCCTATGTGACAAACCTGACCAAACTCATAGCTGGTACCGACATGGAATCTCTTTCTCTTGAGGAGATAATTAAAAAGAGCGGGGGGGACGCTTCAAAGGCAGGTATATTCAACAATGCCGCGCAGGTATGGAACCACACGTTCTACTGGAACTGCATGAAGAAAAACGGCGGAGGCAGACCATCCGGCAAGCTCCTCCAGAAGATTGAAGCCGCTTTCGGCAGCTTTGATGCATTCATTGAAGAAATGAAGAATGCGGCGGTTACCCAGTTCGGCAGCGGATGGGCATGGCTCGTACTTGACGGTGATAAAGTAAAGATAATGAAAACTTCAAATGCGGACACCCCTCTTGCCCATGGGATCAAGGCTATCCTCGCAATAGACGTGTGGGAACATGCATACTATCTGGACTTCCAGAACCGACGTCCCGACTATGTGGCAACGTTTTTTGATAAGCTGGTCAATTGGGGGCATGCCGAAACACTTTTATAAAGAATTGATACGTTGATCAATGAATTGAGATCGGCCGGTATATGAAAACATGACATGGTATATTATAAATACGGCCAGGGATCTTTGACAGGGGGCCCGGGTGATGCGAATGTTTCAATTTTTAAAATTTAACAAGGAGAACAAACAAATGCGAACAGATAACAGTTATTCTAAAATGTATTGTAAGATGATTTGTTTTATCGCATCGCTCCTGGTCATTGTTGGGGCCGGATGTGATAATGATCGCGGGTATCAGCTGCGTATGCCCAAACTGCTTTTCGGGGGGAGTTCGACGGTTCCAGTGGGATCCGTCCTCGCACCAGGGGCAGTGGCACTTGATGATGCTATAACGTTCGGAGTTTTTGGGGGTAGCGCCGGGATGACCAACCAGGGGATTCTGACGCTCTTCAATGGGAATATCGGGACCACGGCTACGGTTACCTCGTCGATAACCGGATTCCACGATATGGGAGTGGATGTTTATACGGAAACGTTGCTAAATATCGGATCAGTAATCGGGACGATCTATACATGTACCAATTCCACCACGGGCCCAACGGCTGCTGGTGTAAATGCATCCCGTTGCGCAATTGCAACACGGGCTCTTCTCGATGCGCAAACCGCGTATGATGCCCTGGTTGCAAAGCCAGCTGGCATAAATCCGGGCGGCAACCTGGGCGGTCTCACTCTCGTTCCCGGTGTGTATACGGCCCCCGCGGGATCGTTTCTGATACAGGGAGGGGATCTTATCCTAGATGGCGGCGGGAATCCGGATGCTGTATGGGTATTCCAGATGTCGACTACCCTCACGGTGGGAGGCCCGGGTGTGGCAAACCCTCAAAGCGTTATCCTGATCAACGGCGCCCAGCCCAAAAATATCTTTTGGCAGGTGGGCACTTCGGCAACTATTAACGCCGCAGGTAACGGCGCGATGGCGGGAACCATCATTGCCCAAACAGCAATCACCTTCTCTACGGCCGGTACTCCCCCGATAACGATACTGAATGGGAGGGCTCTCAGCCTGAGTGCAGGAGTTACCATGGTGAACACCGTCATTAACGTGCCAGCTCTGTAATTGTGCCTCACGCGGTGACTGGTATGCATTAAGGACATGATGGATCTTCCCATCTTATTTAGAAATACGGGAAGGTCTTCAATACTGATAATTACTAAATGTAACGAACAAAACTATGATTAATAGAGAGGCAACAAAATGAGAAAAATAATGATGGTTTTCCAAAGCTGTTTGCTCCTGCTCGGCCTCGCTGTTCCCGGATTTTCAGAGAACCAGAGCGGGACAGTCACACTGAGCCCGTTAATCGGCCTCTATCAGTATGATTGTAGACAGGATTGGGACCTCCGCTCGTATTATGGACTCCGCTTTGGCTACAACATCACTAAAAACTGGGGGCTGGAGGCCATGTTTGGCTATGTCCGCACGGAGACCGATGCATTGTGGGTTTATTATCGGGACATTAACTTTTTCCGCTATGGGCTTAACGCCCTGTATCATTTCAACCCGGATGGCGCATTCGTGCCGTTCCTCCAGGTCGGGGTAGGCGGCTATCATACCTACAGCCCGCATGGCATTAAGGACCGCAATCGTGTTTTATTCGACTATGGCGCCGGGTTCAAGTACTATGTCTCAAACACGGTGGCACTGCGAGGCGATGTCAAGCAGGCGCTGGTTTTTGATGGAGGTGTCCAGCCCAATAAATTGCGACTCAATGAGGAATACACGGTCGGTGTAACATTCCTGCTTAATGGAAAGAGTGCAGTTTGCACAGAGGATAAGGCGGCTGCGAAAGTCCCGATAGTACTGATTGTGCTCCAGGATAATCATTTCGAATTTGACAAGTCGGACATTACCAAGCAGGGCGAGGATATACTGGACTATAATATCAGTATAATGAAGGCCAACCCTAAAGTTAGAATCCGGATTGCCGGGTATACCTCCGCCAAGGGCGATAAAGAGTATAACCAGAAGCTGAGTGAAAGAAGGGCGGTAGCTGTCCGGAACTATCTCATTAATGGAGGCATTACGCCGAACAGGCTTAAGACGATCGGCTTTGGTGAAATGAGGCCGGCTGAATATGAACCGCTTCCTGACAGCATATATTCAAAGGAAGCAAAGGCAAACATGCGAGTGCTTTTCCAGGTCATCGTGCAATAGATGAATGTGGTGAAGGTGGGCATGGTATAATCATTAGTTCAGGAGGTTTGAATGATAGTAAAGACATTTATCATTGCAATGTCATTGGTCATGGCGGGTTCGCTGGCAATCGCACAGGGCAAAATAAATTACGGCGACAAGGGGAGGTTCATGCAACATGAGATGATGGAATATCCCATGATGAACTCCGGCCCGATGATGGGTGGGACCATCACTTCCGGGATATTGAAGACGGAGCTTAATTTGACGGAGGAGCAGGTGAGAAGTATTGACGCACTGCATCTCGCCTATAATAAAGTGATCTTACAGTTTGAGGAGGACCTCTCTCCGAAATCACTAAAGCTCAAGCAGATGCTGCTGGAATACCCGGTTAATCTCGATGAAGTCAAGGCGCTCGTTATGAATATTGCCCGGATACATGGCGAGATGCATGTGTCCATGTTAGCGAACAGGCTGGAATTGGAAAAAGTACTCATGCCCATCCAGCGGATAAAATTCAAATTGATGCACCAGGCTATTAGCCGGCCTATTGGCCAGGGAAAAGGCGTAATTGCGGGTATGTAGCTGTCTGTAATTTACTCGGCATTCATAGGGGGCAGCATGTCCAGGCCCATGCCGGGGTTTGACTGATCGTATCAACGTATTTGATGATGGGAGTTTAATACTATCCCGGTATTGACCGAAGTGTAATTGCTCCATACTTTTCAATATATAGTGCGATTGAAACAGTTCGGTACATTTCCAGAGCTGAAGGTAGGCGGGTTTTTCGGAGGAACTATGAATGGCAGGGTAAATATGACAAGAGAGTGCCGTTCGCCGGGTTGCGGCACTGCTGCGTATGAAGGTGTGTGATGGAAGTGAAAGGCGCGGCACTGGCATCCATCCCGGAATTTGTGCGGGAGAAATTCAACAAGGAAGGCTTCTATAAATGGCTGCATGCGCTGTCAGCCGATGCGCGCGATGTGTACCGGTATCCCATCAAGCTCAATGAATGGTACCCGCTGTTGACGATAATGAGCGAGCCGACAAGAAGGATATGCGAGTTGTTTTATGACGGTTCTATCAGGGGCGCCTGGGAAGCTGGCAGGTTCAGCGCCGATTTCACCTTGCACTCAATATATAAAATATTCGTGCGGATCGGATCGGTCGAATCGCTGATCAAGCGCGCCAGCGTGATCCTGCCCACATATTACAAACCCAGCGCGATCCGGGTGACCGAAAGCAATGAGAACAGCGGTATCCTCCACATAGACCAGTTTCCGGAACTTGACGAGATTATCGAGAACCGCATCGCGGGCTGGATTGAGCGCGCCGTCGAGATAAGCGGCCAGGCAGAGGTACGGGTGCAGACCGGGAAATCGCTTTTGAAGGGTGATCCGTACACGGAGTTTGCAATTAATTGGAAATAGGAATAAAGATTGGCGGCCATGACTAAAAAAATTCTATATGGTGTTATTGGATTTGTCACCGGTGCAATACTACCGGCTTCAGCTCTAATGCTTGATCACTTTTTTATACATCAAGACGATTCATCCATTCTTGCTATAATACTTCGCAATCCGATTCACTTTTTCATACTGCTGTATCCGGCACTATTCGCTGCCGCCGCGGTATTATATACCGCCGTCTGGAAGAGGCTCTCCCACGCAACAGAGGAACTGGATTATTTCGAGAGCCAGCTCGATAAACCCGGGCAGCAAGGCGAGATCGATAAACTGCCGCAGGAGCTCTCGGCCAATCTGGACCACCTTGTGGAAATCACGAACAATATCCATGAAGGGATCTGCGTGATAGACAGGAATCTGAACATAGTCTATGGATACAACAAGTCGTTCATCGGGATGTTCGGAAACGGGGATTATAACGGGAAGTCCGTGTTTGATACCATATTCCAGTACGTTACGGGAAGCGTAAAGAAGGATCTGCAGGAATATTTAGACCTGTGTTTTACCAATACCGCGACGTCGGACGACATGATCAACGGGGTGAACCCGGTCGGCAAGTTCATGTACCTGAACAGTGGGGCAGGGGCGATGCAGGAGACGATCCTGAAATCAAAAGTTGTGAGGATGAAGAACCAATCCGGAGATATCAAGAACGTGATGTTTATATTCAACAACATCACCCTTGATGAAAAGTTCGACGTGGCTTTTGAAAAATCGGAAAAGGCCTTCGAGGATGAATTGACCATCATGTCCCTGATCTACAAGAATGACAAGGACCTGGTGATCAATTTTATAAATGAAATGAACGATGTGCTGGAGAAGATCCAGGAGCGGTACATGGAGATCGAGCAGGACAGGGAGAATACCAGGCTGCTCAATGAGATCCAGGGAATCGTCCATTTGATAAAAGGAGAGGCCTTTTCCCTCGGTTTCGAGGGAATAGCGCAGCAGCTCATCAGCAATATTCCAAGGTTTGAGGATATTGCCGAGGCGATAGGCTATCAAATGATCGATTATTCCAAAACGCTCGAAATCAAAAATAAGCGCATAGCCTCAATGGCGCGAATGCTCAAGCTGGCGCTTGATTTTGTTGCAGCAGATAGAAAACACAGCGGGCATGCGCTGGATATCCTGGCTGATTTTAAGGGCAAAAAAAATAGATATGATCCTGAAATGGTTGCCACCCTTGAGATTGAGCTGACGAGTGTTAAGAAAGATTTTATTATTCGGGAAATCTCTCCGCGGAATATTTTACCCGGTATGATCCTTGCCGACGATATTATTGATGAACGAAGTATTCTTATCGTGCCTAAAGGTACGGAAATGACAAAGATATTTCTGATGAGGCTTTTAAACTTTTTAAAGTACGGCAGAAAAATATCAAAGATAAAGGTGCTTGTGCGTGTTGATCGCAAAAAATCGTATTTAAAATAATAAAAAGCCAATTGGAGAACTACTCAAACTAAAAGAAGACATTATTTAAATAATACAAAGAGGACCTTGCCCTAAACCGGGATTGATTCTGATTTCTTGTTAAAAAATGTTGAATGGACTTGATGCATAACTACTTAATAATTACATATATTTACCTCCGCCGCCTTCGGCGGCGGGGGCAAGTATAGTAGATTATCGAGTTTCGCAACAAATCTAATATGTATGTTTATAAATGCACATTATAAGTAATTAAAAAAGAAGGAGGTTGTTGATGAAAACAAATGCGCCTAATTTAATAGTATGGGTGGTGGCGGTCGTAATCGGGGTCGTGGGAATTCTGGCACACTTGATCGCAATACCGGTCGCGAGCGTGTATTCTTTCTGGTTTGTCGCAATCGGATTCGTGGTGCTTGCCCTTGCGAGTGTAATAAGGAAAATGTAGGTTTGGTTTAAAGAATTCTGTTTAAAGATAGTGTCCCGGATGTTTTAATGTTCTTTGGACATGTCGGGACTATCTTTTGGCAGGAGAATTCGGTTTGAGGTGAGGGGTGTATAGTATAGCCATAGGTCATTTAGTACAACACGGTTTAATGTGATGTGAAAAATTATAACAACTAAAAAAATTAAGCCGTGTATATCATTATTACAGGAGTACTATATGAATGGGAAGAATAACGATTGTATGCAATATAAGCTATTATTAGAAAATGCAAATGATTTAATAATAGTTATCCGGGATAACAGTATAGAATTTGTAAATCAAAAACCTCTTGCCGATTTGGGTTATACAATAAGTGACGTTAATTATAAAAACATTTTTGATTTTATTCATGTCGACGACAGGGAAAAAGTTACCGAGTTTCAGATTAAAAAAGCCAGGAACGAAGGGTTGCCGGATGATTTGATCTTCCGCATTGTTACCAAACAGGGCCGTCTGGTTTTTGTAAAAATAGTTTCGATAACCACCGCGTGGGATGGCAAGCCTGCCAGACTTGTATGCGTTAAAAATATAACCGATAAAAAGCTGAACGAATTAACGGTAAAAAATTCCGAACACTTGTTATTCGCCATAATAAACAATCTTCCCGATCCGACATTTGTCATCGATGTTAATGGTAAAGTTTATTTATGGAATAAAGCTTTGGAAAAAATATCCGGTGTAAAATCGCAGGATATTGTCGGGAAAGGTGACTATGAACATGCCGTGCCGTTTAGCGGTTATAAAGGGCCCTTGCTGGTTGATCTAATGTTTAAGTCTGATGCTGATATCGAGAAAGAATATGAATTTTTTCAAAGATCCGGGGATATACTCATTGCGGGCAGGTTTCTCGCATCACCGGAAGAAAACAATATTCACATCTGGGCGACATCTTCTATATTATATGATATGCAGGGGAATATCATCGGGGCCGTGGAATCGTTCAGGGATATGACAGACTTAAAAAATGCTGAAGAAAAGATTAAGGTTTCAATCAAAGAAAAAGAAATGCTGTTAAAGGAAATACATCACCGGGTCAGAAACAACATGCAGCTTATTAATAGCCTGTTGGCCATTCAATTGCTGAATATCAGGGATCCTGAATCAGCAGATTTGTTTAAAGATAGTGTAAGCCGTATTGAGGCAATGGCTCTTATCCACAATGACTTATATGAAAATACGATGTTTGCAGATATAAATTTTTGTGAATTTATTCCAAAACTGATTGATAGCCTTTTCTTAATGTACAAGCGGAAGGATATAACAGTGGAAATCGAAGCCGAAGATATTCATCTTGGCATCGATGACGCGATTCCCTGCGGTCTCATTCTTAATGAGCTGGTGTCAAACAGTCTGAAACATGCTTTCACCGAAGTAGGGCGGGGCGAAATTCTGGTAAAGTTATTTTATGATCAACATACACAACTTTGCAATTTAATTGTCCATGACAATGGGAAAGGATTGATGCCTGACTTTGACTTTACTCATAACATGGCGTCATTTGGTCTTTTAATGGTAAACTTATTATCTTCACAACTTGAAGGAACCATCAGGTTGGATTCAGCGAATGGAACTGAATTTACAATAGCATTCCCTATTAAAATTCGCAAGGAATAATCCTGATATGTAAAATACAATAAAATGGCTCAGCAACTATTCTGGATTTTAAATCTGCAGGCGGTTATATTAATCCTTTTAATAAAGAATATGGCATGAATAATAAAAATACAATTGAAGGAAGGCAATTATGAAAAAGAATGAAAAACATGACGCCATAAATACTCTCGTTCTCAAGCTTAATAGCAGGAACGGGCTGATAAGAAAATGGGCAAGGAGAAAACTGGTTTCCATCGGAACACCGGCAGTCAGCCAGCTGGCCGAGTTGATCAACCAGCCTGCCGCACAATTACGGTGGGAAGCGGTAAAAGCGATGAAGCAGATAGCCGATCCAAACTCTATTCCGCTGTTCATCACACTTTTGGATGATAAGGATGAAGAGGTGCGCTGGATTGCGGCTGAGGGACTTATCGCAATTGGCACCCAGGCGATAAAGCCGCTTCTGCAAGCGCTTGCGAAAAATTCCAAGTCCGTGTATCTCCGGAAAGGCGCGCACCACTACTTCGGTGTGTCAAGAGAACTCAATGAATCACTCCAGTTCAAAGAACTGCTTTCAGCCCTCGATGCGCAGGACGCGGAGTTGAGCACGCCGGTTGTCGCCGAGAAACTTCTGATGGCCATGAAAAACAAAAATTAGCGTGCGATGCATGCATCTTAACATCCCGGTTAACTATTATACAGGTGTTTTTCACAAAATGCTATTATCCCGAGGATTTGGATATATTGAGAAGTCAAAGGAGGAACTTATGAAAAAAGAAGCGGGATTATGGATCGACCATAGAAAGGCAGTTATTGTAATTGTCACAGACAAAGGAGAGGAAACAAAGGAAATAACATCGAATATTGAAAAACACGTCCGGTTCTCCGGTAGTTCTCATTCCGAGACTACTGATGGACGACAGCAGGTCACGGCGGAAGACCAGCGCGACCGCCAATATGCGAACCATCTCAACAAATACTATGACGAAATTATCGCTTTTATTCATGATACGGAAACCATCCAGATATTTGGTCCGGGTGAGGCAAAGGGCGAACTCAAAAAGCGTCTCGAAACAAAAAAATATGCCGGAAATGTCGATACCATTGAGACAGTTGACAAGATGACGGACCGCCAGATTGCGGCAAAAGTTAGATTGCGATTTCAAAACACATAGGCATAATTTTCGGGGAATGCATATAAAGGGACCTCTGGAAAAACATTCCTAGCGGCGAGCGTTCTGTTAACCCAAATAAAATCATGAAGTGGAAAAATATTTATAAAGTATTCTAACATTTGAGGAGAGAAAAATGAAAACCGTACTATTTTCGAAAACCATGCTTGGCAATATAGAATTACAAAATCATATCGTAATGGCGCCGATGACCAGATGCCGCGCAATCAATAACAGGCCCAATGATATCATGGCTGTTTATTATGAACAGAGGGCAGGCGCCGGACTGATTATAACAGAAGGAACTTCCCCGTCTCCCAATGGTCTTGGTTATGCTCGAATTCCGGGAATATTTTCCAAAGAACAGATAAAAGGTTGGGAAAAAGTCACTACCGCTGTTCATGCCAGGGGCGGTAAGATATTCGTCCAGCTCATGCATACGGGGAGAATTTCCCATCCGGCGAATATGCCTGAAGGCTCTGAAATTCTTGCACCTTCCCCAATAGCGGCAACGGGACAGATGTGGACCGATAAAGGGGGCATGCAGGACCTGCCTGTTCCCAGAGAAATGACAAAGGCCGAGATGGAAAAGACAAAAAATGAATATATTCAATCATCGCAAAATGCAATCGAAGCCGGATTCGATGGTGTGGAACTGCATGGGGCAAACGGCTACCTTCTTGACCAGTTTTTAAACCCCGGTTCCAACCAGAGAAAAGATGAATATGGCGGCAATATCGAGAACAGGTGCAGATTCGTGATTGAAGTTGCTGAAGCAGTTGCAAAAGCCATTGGAAAAGTTAAAACCGGAATACGACTGTCTCCCTATGGTGCGGCCAATGATCTTCAACCTTTTGAAGGAACTGAAGAGGAATACACCTATCTCGCCAAAAAATTTAACGATTTGGGATTGGTTTACATTCATCTTGTAGACCATTCTTCCATGGGCGCACCGAAAGTGGAACCATCCACGGTAAAAAAAATCAGGGATAATTTTAAAAACACTCTGATCCTGAGCGGAGGCTACAATAGGGAGCGGGCAGAAAATGATCTGGAGTCCAGTCTTGCAAATCTAATCGCATTTGGGAAACCATTTATTTCAAATCCAGACCTTGTTGCAAAGCTCGAGAAAAAGGCTGAACTGGCAGACTTCGACAAGAATACATTTTATAGCGCGGGCGAAAAGGGTTACACGGATTATCCATTTTTAGAGTAATATCCTGCTGGATTTTATATTGTGGATTTACAGTAGCAATATTGTATAATAAATTTTAAGAGCAGCTCAAATAAATACTTGACCGACCGTGTTTGTAATGTATATTCAAAGTAGATACATTGGATAAAGGTAACGCCATGAAGGTTAAAATACAAAAATGGGGCCATAGCCTGGCCATACGAATCCCATCCTCATATGCCAAGGATGTTGGTATAACTAATGGCACAGTAGCGGATATTAAAGTTACCAATGAATCATTGGTTGTCAAACCGGTAAAAAAACAATATAAACTTGATGACCTGCTGCGGGGCATTAAGCGTACGAATCTCCATTCAGAAACCGACAGCGGCGCTTCAACCGGTAATGAATCATGGTAAAGGCAAAATCATATATTCCCGGTCGTGGAGATATGGTGTGGCTGGATTATACACCACAATCCGGTCATGAACAGCGTGGGAGAAGGCCGGCAGTCGTGATTTCTCCCAAGACATATAATGCCAAAACAAATCTCGCACTTTTCTGTCCGATAACGTCAAAGGTAAAAGGTTACCCATTTGAAGTTTCTGTTCAATCAAGATCAGAAATCAATGGTGTAATTCTCTCAGACCAGATTAAAAGCCTGGACTGGAAAACTCGTAATGCTGAGTTCATTGATTGTTTAGATGAAGAGACGATGGATGAATTGATTGCAAAAGTACGTTCTTTGATAGACTAATTTCTGCCCGCTACAGTTATCAAGTAATCTAATCCAAATAAAAAGGCGCTTCCCGGAGTTCAAAAAGCGCCTCATGCTCCCACGGTAGTCCCGACTGAGCTAGAATATACCTTTCTATTGCCTCGCTGCTTTTCCATGCTTTAAATTCCTTTTCTCGATTCATGGCACCGGATCTCGTTTCGAATGATTCTGAATAAACCAGTTTCCAAGGGCCAACGAGCCTTTTGGTTGAAAGGGAGC
>JBGSUQ010000028.1:0-414102 GCA_041753395.1 Spirochaetota bacterium | reverse complement strand
ATTGGCATGGAGCTTCAGGTCAGCCCCGCCGGCGACCGCCTCGTCGCCGAAGACGCGGCCGGTCCACTTGGCGCCGGTCTTGCAGCCCAGCATGCAGTTCCCCGATCCGGTGCATTTACTGGCATCAATGAACTTGTCCATTTTCCGCCAGTGAAAGCCGATGCTGTTGGCGGCCTCCATGAGGCGCAGGTTATTCTCTCCCACCAGTTCATCGGGGAGCGGCTTGATCCCGAGCTCTTTCTTCGCTTCTTCAGCTTCTTTCGAAAGATCGATGCCCAGCGGTTCAAAAATTTTCCTGGGAGGCGGAAGGGCTGATCCAGCGGCAATGTTTGAAGCGCCGCCGTAGTTATTAACGAAGATAACGATGTCACGGTAATTCCGGAGCAGGGTCGGGATATCGATCATGGACGCCACGGTCACGGTATTGCCGAGCCACTCCATGCGGCCGCCCTTTTCGAGGAGAAGGACCTTCTTGCCCTTTTTGGTCATCTCACGGGCGACGGTACATCCGGCGGCGCCGCTCCCGACCACGATCACATCATACTCTTTCTTTTGTTGCTGTTTCATTACGATACTCCCTGATATATTTAATTCGGTGTAACAAATTCTTTTTTAACTATTTCCAGGTCAAGCGGGACCGGCTTGGCAGAATCACGGTAAAATGTCAGGGCCTTTTCCGGGCAGTGCTCCACGCAGAGCTCGCAGCCGATGCACAATTCCCTATCATAGGTGATGGTTTTTTTCGCCTTATCGACTTTCATGGCTCCCACGGGGCAGACATCGGCACAGTTGCCGTGGAACCTGCACTTCTCCAAATTAATTTTAACCGAATACCCGGATAAGGCGTTCATGTTGAATTTATTGCTGAATTTCTTAGCGAATTTCGTGGCCTGGAGGCTTACGCAGGTGTCGGGATGGCAGTTGCAGATAACACCGGTGGAACCGCCCGTGGCAACCTTAAAGAAAGCCTGGGTAAGGTAGCCCATGCCCCTGAATTTCTCGATAAGGGCCAGGGCGTCTTTCTGGCTGATCTTTCGCGCATGATATTTCTTTCCGTGCTCAAGCCAGAAGGAGGAAAGCCCCTTCCCCACGGCCAGGCATGAAAGGATATGCTCATCCTTATCGCCCAGGGCAACCTTGCAGGGACAGTCCATGACCGCGATGTGCTCCGGTTCCTGGAAAATGATCTTGAACGCGTATTTATAGGGGACTATCTTTTTGTTATCAGGTGAGAGGGCAGAAATATTCTCGTTAAGAGTAAATATTTTTTTCGTGTCGCCGGACGAAAGCACCTTTGCGTGGTATCGCGCAAAAGCCATGGAGAGGATCCCGTTTAAAGGTTTAAACCAGGACAAATACTTTGATAAATATTTGAACAGGTAATACACAAATTTCACATAGGGATGGTAAAACTTGAAATATATGTAATTGTGGATGAACCGGTCATAACGCCAGCCGTGTTTTTTCATCATTATCCTTGTAGATTCTTTCATAATACACCCTCCCTTATTTATCATGTTGAATGAATTTATAATAACAGGATACCCGTGATCTTTTATAACCTGTTAACTATATTATTGGCGTTAGCCTTATTGCAGAGATAAATTGATTGGACAATCAACCAATATTGATATTAATAATAAAGAAAAGTAAAACCAAAGTCAATAAAATAATCCGGACTCGTCCGGTCTGTTATATATATTTGACAAATAACTAATAAATATATAAAATGTCAATTATAAATACCGTCCAACCGGTATTTTTTAGATATCCAAGGAGTTTTTCATCATATCATGCAGAAAAGAATGAAAGGAGAGCTTAGGAAGAATCAAATTCTGGATTTTTCAAAGAGGATTTTTTCCGAAAAGGGCTATTACGAAACCTACGTGGAAGAAGTAATCAAAGAAGCTAAGGTCGGTAAAGGAACTTTCTACCGCTACTTTAAAAACAAGGAAGACCTGTTTATCTCATTGCTTATCAAGTTTCTCAATGAATGGGAGGAAGCGGCTTCAATAGATCTTGCTAGTTTTAAAGAAGAAAACATTAATTCAATGCTGAAGCTCCTGATACACAGAAGCTTCAAGTTTTTCCGAGAAAACGAGGATCTCTGCAATATTTACCTCAGGGTGGGGCCCGGCCTTAATAAAATATTTGAACCATACCTGGTCAAATTTGAAGAAAAGATGCTTAATTATATTATTCTTTATCTCAGGGAAGGTATCAAGCTGGGTATCGTCAGGCCTGACATCGATATTGAGCTGGCTGCCAACATCGCTGCCGGGGCTTTTCTACGGGTTGACTACTATTACTTTGTTCTGAAGAAAAACAACGGCAATAATCCTCTTGATATAGATAAAATGGCGGAGGAATTTTACCAGATTATCATGGGCGGCATCCATATTTGAGCGTTTTACTCTGACCCCGTTTATATAATTAGGATTTAGGCTGGGATGCCGGATTGAGACATGGATGTCGAAATCCCGATAGCGGCAGGAGGCAGCGATAATCGGGATAGTTATCGGTATAATTCATCTTTACTCTGACCCCTATCAGTCATCAATTATCGCAACCGCCCGAATCCATCCCGCGCTGGCGCCCTTGATTTTCACCGGGAAGCAATGAAAGGTAAAACCGGCTGCCGGCAGTTTATCAAGATTTGTCAGCTTTTCAATATGGCAGTATCCTTTCTCTATGCCGGCAAAATGCCCTTCCCAGATGATGGACGCATCTCGCGATTCCTTGAACTCATTGGCGATAAGAGGAAGCGGCCGGTCCCAGCTCCAGGCATCGGTCCCCACCACGCGTACACCGCGATCGCACAGCCAGAGGGTGGCTTCCTTCCCCATACCGCAACCCTTGAGGAGGTATTCCGGTTTTCCCCACCATTTATCCGCGCCGGTATTGACCAGGACGATATCGCCTTTAACAGGTTCATGGCCGATATCACGGAAGGCCTTTTCTATGTCCTTCGCCGTGACCAGGTAGCCATCGGCGAAGCGACGGAAATCCAGTTTCACGCCGCGGCCGATGCACCATTCCAGGGGCACCTCGTCGATTGTTAACGACGGGGCTCCCCCGTCCATGGTGGGATGGTAATGCCAGGGTGCGTCAAGGTGCGTGCCGGCATGGGTGCTCAGGGTGACAAACTCGACGGCCCAGCCCTTGCCGCGGGGGAGGTCCTTTTTCGGATCGATATCCGGGAAGAAGAGCTTCATCTGGTCAGCGCCGGAATCATGCCCCAGGTACTGGATCCGGGGAATCATCATCGGCGGATCAGACGGAAGATCATTTTCTATGGCAATGCTGCAGTCTATCAGTTTCGGCATAATCAGCCTCCGTGCTGTTTTTCCGGCAGGCGAGATAGAGCACAATCACTCTATTCGGCGGCCATGACCTCGG
Organism: Spirochaetota bacterium; assembly: GCA_041753395.1. Lineage (GTDB taxonomy): Bacteria > Spirochaetota > UBA4802 > UBA4802 > UBA5550 > RBG-16-49-21. The sequence continues at coordinate 410,703 of JBGSUQ010000028.1, read as the reverse complement.
TATATCGTTTCACATGATCAAGGGCATCAAGCATTTCCCGCTCAAACCCGAAAGGCGGTGTCTCGGATAACTCTGCGTCATCCGGCTTTGAAGGTTCGCGCGGTTGAGATAAAATTCTTTCACAGCTCAGAGCGATGTTCTCCCGCTGCATATCATTGAAGGCATCTATGTCGTCATTAAAGCGGTCACTATAATCTATCATCGCATCGAGAACTATACGGTACAGTTCTTCTTTTGATGAAACTGACTGTCTGACGAGCTGATAGGCGGCCTTGAATATGTCCTTATAATGCTCGCGGAAGTTTACTGAAAGTGGCACTTCCGCCGGCAATACAGTTACGCTTCCGGGATTGTTCCGCTCCCACGCGGCCTGCTCACGGGCGATGGTGATACTGTTGGTATCGCGTATTCGGTCCATCAGGTACCGCGTATACAGGAAGATGACCTTCGGTACCAGGTAGCTTCCAATCCTGGCGGCTGTTTTCAGGAGAGTAAAAAAGGCTTTCCGGTCCTCTTTCGATACGCCCGTCGAATAAAATTTGAAGACTTCAAAAAGCATACCCCTGATTGACCAGAGCGCTGTCAGACCCGGCTCTTTGACCCGGGGCCTGCGGGTAATTCCATTGATGAATCCGAGGGCGCGCGGAAGATAATGTCCGACATCGGTCACGGTTTCCCAATAACGGGCCATCCCCTCCATCATATCAACGCGGGTCATGTTTTTCGGTATGATATTGCTTGTTATATCGAGCTGGTCTTTGAGGCGGTCGTCGGTCTCGACCAGCCGCCTCTGGCGCTTCAGCTCGTACCAGAGCCTGGTGCCCGGCGGCGCCATGAGCGGGTGGCAGGAATGGTGCGTGATATGAGCCTCACTGACAAAATCTGCCGTCTTCCGGAATGTCTCCGTTGTATCCGCATCCGAGCCGATGATCAGGTGGCTCTGTACCGCTATCCCGTAGGACTGGATTTTCCGTATCGCTCCGCCTATGTCCAGGGTCAGGTTCTGCCTTTTATTCATATGCTCCAGCGACTCGGCCTCAAACGACTCAATGCCTATCTGGAGTTCAAAGAAATTGGAATCCGCCAGCAGCTCAAGGAGCTCGCTGTCCTGGGCGACCGTGATATCCACCTGGCTCATGAAGCTGAGGGGCATTTTCAGCGAATTGTTGATGTCCACAAGATTCCGGAGGATTGTTTTCGCGTACGGGCGATTGGCGGTGAAATTGTCATCGGCTATCATGATCATCTTCGCATCCAGGTTCATGAGCGCCTTAATTTCACTGATCACCTGGTCGGTTGACTTACTCCGTATTTTTCTGCCGTAGGTATAGATCACATCGCAGAAGCTGCAGTCATGGGGGCATCCTCTCGATGTCTGCACAGATACCGCCCCGTACTTCGGGATGTCCACACCGATAAGGTCCCACCGGGGCATCGGGGTCTTCTCCATGTCTGGCTTGGAAATCTGCTGGTATGTTTTTTTATAACTACCATTCAGATAATCGCTTATAAACCTGGGCCATGTTTCTTCGGCTTCCCCGATGAATATCACATTGGCAAGGTCCTTGAGCTTACGCATGACATTGGTCGTTCCGATACCGCCGATTACCAAGCATCCCGCGGTGTCCTGTCCCTTAATAAATTCGGCAATCTCCAGCGTCCGCCGGAGCTGGTTCGTGATGAGTGAAACTCCGATGATATCAAAGGAACCTTCCTGAATCAGTTTATCGGCGGGACCGCGCATGTGCTCATCATGAAGGACAACATCATGACCGGGAGGGGTAAGGGCCGCGACCGCCGCAAGGGCATGGGGCGCAAAAAACGCGCCCGAATCCATGTAAGGGATATCCTTCACCGTTCTGCTGATGATATCATCCTCACTGCTTGGGCTGATCAACAAAATCTTCAAAGGCCCCTCCTGCATTTTGTTCTTTCCGTATACGGCCGCCTTCGATGCCCGGATCGGCAGATTTTCCGCTGCGGCTGATCGCCAAGCAAATGACTATCGTATTCCGTGGATGGGGAAAATATATTTCTTTATGTAATCCACCATGTCGCGCGCATATCCGGAACATTGTTCCTTCAGGTGTCCCGACACTACATGGGGATCGTCCCGCAGGGTGCCCGACAGGGCTTCGGGACCGTACATCATGCCGCCGATAAGCCCCGCATAGGCGTCCACCGGCTCAAGGCCGCAGAAGGTTGCCCAGGCCAGGGTCCAGAGGGCTGCTGTCTTGTACACGTTGTACCCTCCGCCGCCGGTCACCAGCAGCCTCGGCGAGATCCTGTTGATAATCCTGATTGCCCGCTCGAATCCGATGCTGGTGAGGTTCAGGTGACCGAGGAGGTCCTCCCGGTGGGTATCACCCCCGATCACGGAGACCACGACATCAGGTTTGAAGGCCTCGACAAGGGGAGGCACCACTGACTCGAAGGCGCCGAGAAATACCTCGTCATCGCTCCCCTGCATAAGGGGTATATTGACAGTGTATCCCCTGCCCTCGCCCTCGCCGATGTCCTCGACAAAACCGGACCAGGGATATATGGTCATTCCCGATTCATGGATAGAGATGCACAGCACATCGCTCCTGGCAGCGAAGGCGTCCCGCACGCCGTTGCCGAAATGAACATCGATGTCGATGTAGGCGACCCGCATCCCCCGGCGCGTCAGGTCCATGATGGCCACGGCCAGATCGTTGATGTAGCAGAAACCCTCGGCATGGTCGCGTCCCGCGTGGTGGAAACCGCCCAGGGGATTGAAGACGACCCGCGCAGCGCCTTCGGCGAGCATGGCGGCGCCCTGACATGTCCCGCCGGTCGCGTTCAGGCAGAAATCCCACAGGCCGGGGACAACCGGGCAGTCATCGGTGCCGAGACCTGCCTCGAGCATTTCCATGGTGGACCTTCCGTGTTCCGCGCTTTTAAGGAGGTCGAGGTAGCGCCTGTCATGGAAGAGGCAGAGCTCCTCCTCCGCAAGCGGATCAGCCTCGATGACCAGCTGGTTTTTTTCATGCAATAGCGAATACCGGGAGAGGAGGTCCATCATCTGTTTTGCCCTGGCCGGCTTGAAGGGATGTGTCGGGCCGAAGTCGAAACTGGCGAGTTTATCGGAATACACCAGGACATTCCGCGCCATGACATCAGCATCATGTCCGCTTGTATTTGACATCAGATACCACCATGAACATAATCATCCTGCAATGAATAAAAATCAAATAGAATAAATAAAAAAAGTCACGGGCTGAACGGTAATCGGCAGGAGGGCTCCGCAATCCCGCGCAGGCAGAGAATAATCAGATGTTCGGCCTGTTCCTTTCACCGGTGATGAAAACGATTGCACCCAGCTCGACAAAATTCTCGAAGCCCTTATTGCAGGGCTTGAGGGCTGACGCGGGAAGATCAGCCAGCTGATGGGGATCCATAGAAAAAAACTTTTCCAGATTGATGATATATGACAGGTGGGAGCCCCCAAGCTTGTCCTCGATGAACACGGAGATATCGTCGCCCCCGAGGGAATAGGTTGCAAAGTAATAGCTCCGGGTATCATCAAACAGGGGGACATAGTTTTTTTCTGATAAGACAATCCTGGTCTCAGCTATATTCTGGTCATGCACGTGGAACGTGTTGTCGCTTACTTTCTTTCCCGCTCCAACCAGGTGCAGACACCGGATGTCCGCATCAGTGATATGAAATTCATCATGGTACGTGCTCAGGATTTCGTCAACCTGCTGTCTGGCGCTCTTCCTGGCTATTATTCCGACATGGCCCTCTCTAGCTATCATGATGTGGTTTGCGGATAGTATGTAGTTGTTGTTCCTGCCGATGAAAACCGTTGAAATGCACGACCCCAGGACCAGCGAAAGGGTTTGCCCCTGAGCGGCAAACCGGACCTGATCAGGGCCTGGCAATAAATATTTTTCACAGGTATTAATGATAGGTGACGAGTTATTCATGGCACATTAACGGTAAACACATATATACACTCAGCGGGTAAAATGTCATCTTTTTTTTATCAACCGCCGTTCTAAGTAGCGGTCAAATTACAAGGGGTCAGAGTCCCGATAACGCGGCTTCCTGCCGCTATCGGGATTTCGGCCTCCTGCCTCAATACAGTGGCCATAACCATTATATAACCCAGACCGATAACTATCGGTAATGTGTGCCGGTGGAAGTTACTTCATTTCCAGGCAGGTCATCCTGGGGAAAAAACCATATTTTCCATAGAATGAGAAAACAGATTCATGGCCATTGGCTACTGCCACCCTTATCCTTGCGCACTCATGTTTCTGCAGCCAGGCTATGCTGTTTCGCATCAACGTGTCCCCTATCCTGTTACCTCTGTGGCACTCATCAATGAAAATTGAATCAATCTCCCCGACACAGTCCCGCGAGATTGTAGTAATGCAATAGCCTGCCGGTTCCCGACCGGGGGTCTCAACGATTTCGACCATAATTGAATCATCATCGCATGCTTCAAATTTTAACATTCTTTTCTCGAATGTGAAGGATGCGTAATGGTCCTTGAAATACACTGAATCAAGATAATGCATATCATTCAGTTTTAACCAGAGGGGCTTTATTATGAATAGATCTTCTTTAGTGATTGTTCTATAGTGATACGTATCCACTACCACCGCTCCATTTCATGAAAAATATTTCCTTACCAAAGCGCCGGTTTCAGAAAGCCATTGCCTCCTCTTTTCCGGCGTGCTGGTTACGACAACGCCAAACATCCTCCGGGAAAAGGCGCGTATACCGCAAAAATCAAAGATACAGTTTTTCCAGAGCAGTTCAAGGGGGTCCCCGAACAACGCCAGCTCTCTATCAACGGGCGTGTTCGATGTGTTGAAAACCAGGGCTGTTTTTCCGGCAAGGAGTCCCGACGGCACGCCCTCGCCCGCATCGCCTTCCTGGAATTCATAGGCCACGCCGGGCCTGATGACGCGATCTATCCATCCCTTCAGAATCGCCGGCGGCTGGCCCCACCAGTTCGGATGTATGATGATAATACCTCCCGATGACCGCAATTCGTCACAATGCCTCATGACCACCGGATCCACATCTCCATCTCCGGGAATCTCTGAATCGGGCAGAATGGGATCGAAGCGTTCCCTGTACAGGTCATGGAAGAGCGCCTCATGGCCCAGTTCACGGATCGTTCCGGCTGCTGTTTCAGCTATGGCGTGGTTGAAGCTACCCTCCCGGGGATGTGCGACTATGACCAGAATGTTCATGCCCTTACATGGGTTAAAGAATGGCAGTTCGTCAAGCTAAAAAGGCCGGGCTTTTTCGTTCATCCCATGCCCCGGTTCCACATCATATAGAGAGACCTCCCTTTTATACAGGGAGGTCTCATGCACTGTTTTCGCTTGATCGGAAAATCCCGAAAGTAAAATTATTGGTACCACCCTACCCGATTGCCATACCGCCCCGTTCGCCGGTCCGAATGCGGATACAATCGTTAAGATCAAGGACGAATATTTTCCCGTCCCCTATCTCCCCATCGCCGGCTCCGCGTGTTATGGCGCCGATGGCCTTCTCCAGAAAATCATCGTTTACCGCTATCTCGATCTTCACTTTCCGGAGGAGATTATCAACCTCTTTTACACCGCGGTAGACCTCCGTGATGCCCTTCTGCCTTCCGCATCCAAGGACTTCCGTGACGGTCATCAGGTGCACCTCTTCCTTTTCCAGCTCAGTTTTAACCGCCTCAAGATTGTGAGGCTTTATTATCGCGATTACGTATTTCATGATATGTCCTCCTTATTCCATCACCGTATAGCCGGCTTCATGGTGCTGCGTCAGGTCGAGGCCGATATGTTCGTCCTTCGCATCAACCCTGAGACCGATGGTCTTGTCGACTATTTTAAAGATGATAAAGGTCCCCGCGGCGGCGAAAACGATCGCAACCACAACTGCCAGCGCCTGAACAAGCAGCTGCCCCGGGTTTCCGTAGAGCAGACCGTCGGCACCGGCCGGATTGATCTCCTTGGTGGCGAAGATGCCGGTCATAATCGCCCCGGTGATGCCCGCCATACCGTGTACCCCGAAGACATCCAGGGAATCATCATACTTGAAACGCGATTTTATCTTCGTCACGAAGATGAAGCCCACGATGCTCCCCGACGCGCCTATGGCAATGGCAGCCATCGGCTTCACGTAGCCCGCCGCCGGGGTTATGGCCACCAGGCCCGCCACAATGCCGGTTATCATGCCAAGCATGGTCGGGACCTTGTTCTCAACCCAGTCCATGAGCATCCATGTCACCCCCGCCGCCGCTGCGGCCGTGTTGGTGTTTAAAAATGCGGTAACCGTCACCGGCCCCACAGAAAGGGCGCTCCCCGCGTTGAAGCCGAACCATCCAAACCACAGGAACCCCGCACCGAGTACCGCCAGGGGGAGGTTGTGGGGGGCATGTCCATTGGGAAGTCCGCTCCTCTTACCGAGCATGAGGGCCATCACCAGCGCCGATATGCCGGCCAGGATATGGATGACGGTGCCGCCGGCGAAATCAAGGGCCCCCAGCTTCGCAAGCCACCCGTCAGGCGACCAGACCCAGTGGGCCATCGGGTCATAGATGAACGTTGTCCAGAGCAGGGCAAACAGAAGAAAGCCGCTGAACTTGATCCGCTCGACAAAGGCTCCAATGATGAGGGCGGGAGTGATGACAGCGAACATCATCTGGAACAGCATGAAAACCTGGTGCGGTATCGTCTGCCCCGCAATCGGCTCCATCCCAACGCCGTTAAGGCCCGCAAAGTCAAGGCTACCGATCACATGCCCGATGTCAGGGCCGAAGGCTAAGCTGTACCCGAACAGGATCCATTGCAGGGATATGACCGAAAGGATCACAAAGGTCTGCATAAGCACTGAAAGAATGTTCTTTTTCCGCACCAGTCCTCCGTAAAAAAATGCCAGTGTCGGCGTCATGACCATTACCATTGCCGTTGCGATAAGCATCCATGCCGTATCAGTGTAATTTATCATGGCAATCCTCCATATTTTTTAATCGATTACTGCCGGCCCGAAGCCATCGCAGACCGCAAAAGAAACAGCTGAATATTCATATAACGTTTGTTATTTGATATAGCCATATCCATTGTACATGCTTTACTAGATAATAATTATCTCCATTATCGTCAAAATGAAATTTTTGATAATAGCCCAAACCAGCAAAATTTAACATTCAAGAAACACCGCCGTAACACCGCCGTAACAAAACAGAATCAAGAGCGATTCGGTGACCGGATTTACATGCAATGCCCCCTGTCCTCCCGAGGGTGCATGAACGCCTCCCCCCTACCTCCTCTCCATCAAATGGAGAGGAGGGAACAGTATGAGTTATATCGAAAACCCTCTCCTTTTCAAGGAAAGGGTGTGCAGAGCGCGGGTGAGGTTTAATAGGTTAAATTTAACTCGTGCCCAATCAGGGGGACAGGGGGGTCTATTATAAGTGGCGTGTTAAAACAGGTCAGACAATGACCAGTTCGGTAATGTTGATTTTATATAACAATTGCTTTTAAGAATTAATGCATTACAACCCAATCATTGAGTATCACTATAGTATCTCCCTCAATTATTTAGCGTCAATAATAAGGAAATCTCATTTTACACGCCTGTAACCTTCAGCCGGATAAATGTATTGCCCGTGGTTATGAATTTTTTTATCTTTTACTTGTTGCTGAATCTCGAAATCAAAGGAGACGGCGCATGATAACCAGCAGGCTTATGGTGGAGAATCTCGATACCATGACGACAGAGAAACACCTCGATAATCTCTTTTCAACCTATGGCGACATTAAAAGGATCAGGGTAAACAGGGACAGGGGTCTCGGCTTTGTCGAAATGACATCAGTATCGGAAGCAAAACGGGTATGCAAAAAACTTGACGGTTCTGTCCTGTGGGGCAGGTCAATAAAAATTCAAATTCTGGACGACTCACTGCAAAACCGTTTCATCTACCTGTTCAGCAGGTTATTCAAGTAAGAGACCATCGCATAGAGCGCATGGAAGGGGGGATAGTATCGCTGTTTCGAAATTGTCACTAAAATAGAAAATATATAAACACACATTCCGTATCACCGCCATTCTGCCATCGAGTAATGAATGAATTGGTTATAAGTAAAGAATCATTTTCTTCGAGGAAATGCGACTCACCATCCACAATGATATTCAGCGAACCCTTTATTATCGCTATAAACTCGTTGCCCTTGTGCAGCAAAATGGGCTCTTCCACAGCCCTGTCACCCTCAATGGAAACCAAATACGACTTTATCGAGAGTTCCTCTTCCTCCATCAGCTGACGGATCGATACATGTTTATGCGTGGAAGCAATCCTTGGATTATTCTTCGATATCACGTACCCCTTCAGGGCACCTGATGATCCCGAACTTGCAACAAAGTAATCAAGTGGTTTTTTAAAAAGTGTGGAGAGCTTGACCAGGGTCTGAAGGGAGGGTGATACAATGCCATGCTCTATTTGCGAAACCGCCCCCGGGGTCATCTGCAGGGATGTTGCCAGCTCGGCCTGGGTTATCCGGGATTCCTTTCTCAGATTCTTCACCTTGTCCCCGATTTTAAAAAGATCGGAACTCCTGTCTTCCTCGAAACAGATATCCTGATTGACTACCCTGAAAAGATTGGGCTGTGAACCAAACAGGGACGTGCGCTCCTCCAGCTTGTTTATCCTCAGGTCATAGTATCCCATATCGGAGGCACTTATCGAAAATACTATCTGCGTTATCTGCATGATCCCGGCGACGAACTCCCGTGTATGGGCATCCCGTCCGAAGAACCAGTACGCCAGTGTGTTCAGCTCGTACAGCTTCGGGCATGTAAAGGTAAAAAAATCAAGCACCGCCCGCTCATCTTTCCAGAGCTCGTTCATGCCGGTAAGGCTGTCAAATATGTAAAAGGGCTGCTCCCGGTTCTGTTTTTCAATATCGTTCATCATTTCAATAAACCGGGCGATATCTTTCGGGTTTTCAGCACACCGGAACTGCCCGCTGTCGTGCCTTCCTCCTTTATAAAACTCGAGAAACACGGGATCGCTGTTCCCCTTGCCATGGGTAAAGGCATCGATCAGTATCGCGTTTTTTTTCCTGAAGAGATATTCGTATCTCCGCAAAATCGTCTGGGGAGAAAAATTGAAGCTCACATAGATCACGTTTTCATTGAATTCATTCGCCTCGTTGAAAAAGCTCCGTATAAAGTGCTCAACGGGAACACCGTCGGATATCTGCCAGACGACATTGTCGCCTGCCTTGAATCCGCCGGTCAGTTTATCGAGGTAAGGTAATCCGGTTGTTATCATGTAATAATTCTCCCTTCTATCGCCCAAGCTATCCATGCAACCATCGCAAGGTGCCGGTTTTTTCCTCGCATCCTGCCGGCAGCACAGTATTATGCGCGCCTCCCTTAATGGTCCTTCCTGAAAATTAATTACAGATTCAATATATCATAAGAAGATTATTATATGCTAAACATTTTATCAGGATAATTATAATTTTACATTGATGTAATACTACTTTAGAGAATCATAACTTTCCCCGAACCGGCTGCTGAAAAAACCTCGAGAAAACTTGACTTGTCCCAATAAAATGATTATGATACAATAATTTTATGGATACAAGAGGTGATTGAAATGACCAGAATATATAAGATTTGCCTTGATGCCGAATGCCGGAATGTATCGTCAGTGTCTGAGGCCTTGATTTACGATTACCTGGATAATCTGGCATGGATATGAGCGCCCAGCAAACGAGCGCAACTATTGCATACCAATTCCTCGTAACCGCAGACAGCGTAGGATAACCAACCATTATCTTAATTAAAAACAAAACTTCTATTTTTACTTGATTTTGTGATGGTTACTGTTCTATCTGTTTACTATCCGCCCTGTGCATCAGGGTGGGTAATTACAGAATGCCATGTTGCGGGGAGACCGAAATGATACAAAAATCTTTACATTCCATCCTGGCGATATCAGTGGTAGCGGTTCTCATTTTCAGTGCAGCTCCATCGAACCTTCAAGCTGCAGGAATAGCGGAAAACCAGGGCCTGGAAACAGCCCAGTACATCGAGGACAAGGAACCCGACAGGGACAATAAATACAACAAAGGAACCATACAGGACTACAAGAACAGGGAGCTGGCGCGGCCGGTACCACGCTTCATTATGGGCATTGCCGGCGGGCTGGACGCCCGGGAAGGCTTCGGCAGCGCAAGCCTTTCCGTGCCGCTGGGGGTCCAGTACACACGATTCACCATGATCTTCGACATTGGCGTTGTCTACTCCAATGCAAAATCCCTGCGGAAAAGTAAAACAGACCCGTTGGATACTATCCTGCGCACCAAATTAAGCGGCCACATTGTTGAATTCAATATTCCCTTTAAATTCAGCTACTCTTTTCTCGACCTGGAAACAAACCTCTACACGCCCTATCTTACTGCCGGGATCGGATATGGCTACCGTAAGTTCTTCATGCGCGCCTCCTCCACTCTGGAGCGGATAGCACGGGACTACAGCATCAATTCCTTCACAATGAACTACGGTTTTGGATTCCTGGTCCGCACATCCGAGAATACGCGGTTCAACGTGGGATTAACGGGGATCTCGCACTTCAACAGCAGGTCCGGCGTATTTAATTACGATACCACGGGCATTTCGATAGCGATAGGGCTGCTACTCATTTTTTGACCGGTGAGGACAGCCCCCGCATCAGTCGCATTCCCTGTCAATTGCGTTCACATAAACCGGCGCCAGTTTTCCCGCCACTTCAGAGCCGACGAAAATGCCTTTGCGTGAAAAGGCTTCCGGGTTCTTCCGGTGCAATGAATTCCAGCGGCTCAGAAAGACCACGGCCAGGGGCTTATAGGACCAGTGCCATTTCTCTTCATTGTATCCGGAGCTTCTCCCCGCCGTGTAGGGCTGGCAGAATCCGAATCGCCCGGCGTTTTCCCTGAGCCAGCGGTACAACACCTTCCCTTCACCCGTCTCGTAATACCTGTTATCCAGGACATTGAGGTCGAAATCAGTACCCCAGTGGTGCCGCGACGTTCCGGGCATTGATGAATATTTGAGGATCTCGAGGGCCCGCTTCAGTGGGTCTTTGATTGTCTTGTTGAGGCTGACATTCATCACGGTTATCGTGCCGTTCCACTTCCCGTCCCAGATATTCTTCTGATCGAAAAAGTTCCTGGTCGAACTCTGGACCCAGAAAGGAGCCTTTGGATGCTCCTTGTGGAATGCAGTGTAAAGCTTCTTCAAGGCCTCCCCCGCCTCCTTCCTGAGCAGATGGGGCCACTTATTTGTGGGAATACCGGAATCAGCGAGGGAGACAAAAAGATCATGCTTCGCCGGATTGAACCTGCCAGTCACATAATCGTCCGGGCTGATCTTCCCGAAGGTCTCCGCGTCATCGGCAGCGAAGGAGCACCGGAAGAGAAAAGAGAGAATAACACAGAGTGCTGTAATGTTTTTTTTATTCATATCCGCCTCATCAGGGAATATCGATATTCCTTACATGATGTTCAAACTGCTCTTCCCATGCCGGGGCGGTTATGCATAGTTGTTTCAGACTACCCTTGAAGTAGAATCTTTTCCCCGGCGGGACTATTACCACATCATCTTTTTCAACAGGATACTCAATGTCTTCAATAACCCATGTGCCGCATCCCTCAATAATGTAATAGATGAAGACGCTTCTTTCATGATAGAATTCTTCCGCGTGACCAGATGACGTTTCCTGGTAGGCAACAGCGGCCTGCGGACAATCCCACATATCATTATAAATACGCATTGCCACGCCGTGCTTTTCCAGGGTCAATGCGCTGTTCTTTTTGTATATCATGGCTATTACCCGTATGAATAATTCTTAGTATAGACCCCCCTGCCCCCCTGAGGGGGCACGAGGCACAATACGCACAATTAAACATCAAACATGGCATTAAGATATTAAATCACAGGATCACTTCGCTGTCCCTCTCGATGAGAAAAGCATTAATCCCCACACGCCCCCTCGGGGGGACGGGGGGTCAGTGCCGGATCAGTAGACGAATTTCCGAGCCCGTATGTTGAGCATTATACCGACGCAGATCATGGACATCAGAAGGTTCGATCCGCCATAGGAAACGAAGCAGAGAGGTAGTCCGGTAACCGGCATAATGCCCACGGCCATTCCTATATTGATGAGGATATGAAAAAAGAAAATCGTGGTGATGCCGCTCGCCAGGAGGGCGCCGAATTTATCCTTCGACTCGAAAGCGGTCTGGATGCAGCGGAAAATGATGAAGCCGAAAAGTGCGAGAAGGACGATCCCGCCGAAAAATCCCCACTCTTCGGCCACGACGGAAAAAATAAAATCCGAACTCTTCTCTGGAAGAAAACCGAGCTGCGACTGCGATCCCTTGAGGAAGCCCTTGCCGAAGAATCCTCCCGATCCAATGGCTATTTTGGACTGGATGATATTGTATCCCGATCCCTGGGGGTCGAGGTCCGGGTTCAGGAAGACCAGGATGCGCCTCTTCTGATACACCTTGAAAAGCTTCTGTATGATTACCGAAGCCATGAGGCCCAGGGATATGACTGCGCCCGGAACGTAAATCTTGCGCAAGAACTTTTTAACTGAAAAGAAGTGAAGCACGAAGGTGACAACCGTCACCAGGAACAGGACTCCCGACACGATAAGGAGAAGATTGACATCCTGGAAGAAATCGAGAAGGAAATTCGATCCCTCGGCGCCGATCCATTCGCGGTACGTGAGCACCATCGGCACAACCATCGCGATCGTCGCAATCAGGACAATTGACAGCAGGTGTGAGATATCCGCGCCCCCGACAAAGAGCATGGTCAGCAGGATCGGTAAGAATATGATGGCTGTCCCGAAATCGGGCTGCTTGAGAATGATGAGCATCGGGATGAAGGTGAGGAGCGTGGGAACGATCAGCTCCCGGAGCTTGGTGATGTCACGCTCGCGGATCTCAAGGTACTTTGCCAGAATGATGACCAGGGCAAGCTTCATGAACTCTGAAGGCTGTATGGAAAAAACACCGAAATTCAGCCATGCCCGGGTGTTGCGCACCGGGGTCCCGAAAATGGTGGTTATGATCAGTAAAATGATAAGTACGACGTAGATATGGAGGGAGAACTCGCCCAGCGCCTGATAGTTGACGATGGTCAGCCCGATCATAAATATTAAGCCGAAAATGAACCAGAGGAGCTGCTTCCGGTAGAGGCCGTTATTAACCTTGTCGATGGGATCAAAACCGGCGCTGTAGATCATCAGTATCCCGATTATAACGGTCAGCACTACCGCGATTACCAGGGTATAATCGATCTTGCTCAATCCATCTTTACTGAATAGCATGAGAACCCTCGTTTTGCATATGATCAATTCGGCTTTTTGACTTCAACGGTTTTTTTCGGCTGCTGCGGTTCCGGGCCCCGGAGAACGGCGGCCTTCTTTTTCAATTGAGGCTGGGGCGGCACAATCTGCCTTCCAGGGAGAACCACGGCCTTTTTCGCGTCGGGTTGTGCAGCCACGGTGGGGGCGCCGATAAAATAGCCCAGCTCGTTCATCTTAGAGTAAACCTTTTCAGCGATGGGGACGGCGCTGGCGGCGCCCGCAATGCCGTACTCGACCAGTACGACCGTGACGACCGCGTTTTCAACCGGACCGTCATAGGGCGCGAACCCCACGAACCAGGCGTGCTGTGAAAACTTCTCCTGCCGGATGGACCTGGTCTGCGCCGTACCGGTCTTTCCCGCCACCGGCACCTTGAGGTATCCCAGGCGTCCCGAGGTCCCGCTCGTGACACTCATGCGCATCCCCTTTTTAACCGCCTGCAGGGTAAGAGGCGACAGGGGTATTTCCCTGATCTTCTTGCGGGGAAACGTTTTGAGGACCCGGCTGTTGTCGTTGGTGCGGATTTCCTTGACCACATGGGGCCGGTAGACTATGCCATTGTTGACCAGGGCAGATACGAACTCGCACATGCCCATGGGGGTCACGTGCAGGAAGCCCTGGCCGATGGACATGTTGACGGTGTCACCGTCAAACCAGGGCTGACCGAAGGCCTTGTATTTCCACTGCCGCGACGGCACGAACCCGGCCACCTCGCCCGGTATATCGATGCCCGACTTCTGGTTGAGGCCGAAGTCCTCGGCGTAACGCATGAGAATTGTCGGGCCGGTCAGAAGCCCCAGCTGGTAGAAATATACGCTGCACGACTTGGCAATCGCCCAGTAAAGGTCAACGGTGCCGTGCGTGTCGTAGTCGTAGAAGTCATGGTCCTTGTATCCCTTGAGGGTGTACTTGCCCGGGCAGTAATATGATTTCTCCGGGGTCGCCTTTTCGGTCTCCAGGGCCGAGACCGCAGTGACCAGCTTAAAGGTAGACGCCGGGGGATACTTGGACTGGATCACCCGGTTAAGAAAGGGGCGCTCCTTGTCCTTCTGCAGCTGCTTGATGATGTCGTCGTTGTTCTTCGATATTATGAGGTTCGGATCAAAATCGGGCTTGCTCACCAGGGCTATTATCTCGCCGGTAGCGGGCTTCAGCACGATGGCTGCGCCCTTTGTGTCCTTCATCGCGTCATAGAGGGTGTTCTGGATATTGTAATCGATGGTGAGGACCAGATTGTCCCCGGCCATCGGCGGCTGTCCCACTTCCTCGCCTTCGGTCCGCTGGCGCACATCGACGATCCGGCGCACGTACCCGTCCCGGCCGCGGAGGAGCCGGTCATACTGGTTCTCGATGCCGGATTTCCCGATCTTCTGGTAATGCTTATAGCCTTCCGTCTTGAGTTTCCTGTATTCCGGCTGGCTGATGCTCCCCACGTACCCGACGATGTGGGCGAACATCTCGCTGAAATTGTAAACGCGCACCGAGGCGTCCTCCCAGTCGATATTGGGAAACTTGTCCTGGTGAGACGCTATCTTCACGATGGTATCGAACTCGACGTCCTCTTTTAGTACAATCCGTTCCCAGGGATTGCCGTTGTTGATTTCGTTTATAATTTCATCCTTGTTAATATCGAAAAGGCGGGAGAGGAGATCCAGGATCTCATATAATTTTTTTTTTGACTTAAACTTGGCTGGAATCATCGTTATGTTGAAGGAAGGCCTGTTGGAAACGATAACAACATTCTTCTCGCCTTCCCTGAAGTTGCGGTCATAGATGTCGCCGCGCGCCGCCGGTATGGGGACATTGCTTTCCATGTTGAGGCGCGCCTTGGTCTTGTACTCCTTGCCCTGTATGAGCTGAAGATTGATGAGCTGAAGCAGCAAGGCGGCAAAGGCGACGGCGGCAACCGTCATGTAGAAATACATGCGTAACCGGAACGCCTCCTGGAGCTTGGCCCTTAAGGACGACTGCATCAGCATGTTACATGTACCCCTCTCGATCCAGCTCCCGTTCGAATATTTTATCGAATATGAAAAACAGCGGCGGGGCGAGCAGTGCGTTGTAGAATGCCTCGGGCAGAATGATGCTCAGTATGGACGATGCCGACGCCTCGTGAAACACATAGCTGAGAAAGAGGGTCAGGAATCCCTTTACCAGGGATGCCGCGAAGAGAAGGAGCGATGTCGTGAGGATGTTGTTTTTAAAGAGCGACCTGCCGAACATGCCCACGATAAAAGCCACGGCCACCTTGGGGAAGGTGAGGAGTCCGAGGGGCGAATTCGATACCGCGTCGTGCATGAGCCCGCTCACGAAAGCCGTGACTTCGCCGTAAAACGACCCGAAACAATAGGAGAGATACACAATGGCGATAAACATAAGGTCGGGCTTTACCCCGGCGATGCGGACCACGTCAAAGGAGGAATGACCCTGCACCAGAAGGGAAATCAGTATGATCAGAGCTGTATAGACATACGATATAATCATTGTTCTTTCTCTTTATCTTCATCAAATATTTCGAAGAGGTCCTTTTCCAGGTCTTTCTTGATGACGAATACGTCTTCCACGAGGTTGTAATCAATAACCGGCTTGATAATAGCGCGCTGATAGGCGCTCGATTCCAGGGAATAAGACTTGATCACCGAGCCCACCAGGAGCCCCGGCGGAAACACGCCGCCCTGGCCGGAGGTTATTACCATGTCATTGAACCGTATGTACGCGGCACGGCTGATGTAGTCCATCTTGCAGAGGTTGGAGTTGCCGGAATACCCGCAGAGGAGGCCCGGGAACCGGCTCTCCTGAAGCTTCACGCCTATCCGCACCGCGGGCGAGATGATCGGCGCAATCCTCGATATACTGCTCCGCACTTCGATGACCGTACCCACGACGGCCTTCTGGCCGCCCTGGTAGGCGATGACCGGCATGTTCACCTTTATGCCATCGCCCGATCCCTTGTTGATGATGATAGTGCGGAACCAGTTGTCAGGGTCTTTGGAAATAATCGTCGCGGGAATGGACGCGTACTCGACCCGATCCTTCATGCCCAGGAGCTCGCGAAGGCGGTCGTTCTCCCGTTTTAATTCGCTCATTTCCCCGGCCATTGATTCGTACTTCTGCAGATTGGCCCGGGTCTTCTTCAATTCATCGCGCACTTCCGTCAGCTCGGTGAATCCCGCCCAGAGACGGGACACGCCTCCTTGTGCGCCGTTATAGGCTTTCTGAAACGGCATGGTAATGGCGCTGATGATACCTTCCAGCGAGAGGGTCAGCGTGCTCGATTGTATGGAGAGGGATATTATGCAAAAAAGCGTAAATGAAATAAAGGCGACTACGCTTTTATGTCGTATTATAAATTCCAATTCAGATAGTTCTCTTTGCTGGTAATAGTAATATAAGTATATTAAATGTTACAATAAGTCGCAAATGATTATGCATAAACACTTCCTCTCCCTTGATGGGGGAGGACCGAGGTGGGGGTGAAATGTTTTGGAAAAAAATTATCTGATATTGCGCTATCAGATATTTCACCCTCCCCTACCCCCTCCCATCAAGGGAGGGGAAATTCGCTGCTGCCAGCTACTTCAGGTTCGCCCGATACAGGTGCTTGAGTTCCTCGAGGAACTTTCCCGCCCCCAGAACAACGCAGGTCAGAGGGTTCTCCGCCAGAATGACCGGGACACCGGTCTCCTTGCTGATATACTTGTCAAGGCCCTTCAGCAGCGAGCCGCCTCCGGTCATTACGATGCCCCGCTCGACAATGTCCGCGGCAAGCTCCGGCGGGGTCTTTTCCAGGACATGCTTGATGCCGTCAAGCACCTGGTCGACCGGCTCTTTGAGCGCCTTGCGCACCTCGGTTGTATCTATCTCCAGGGTCCGGGGAAGGCCGGATATGGCATCCCGCCCTTTCAGTTCCATGGTTTCAATCTTCTTTTCGGGGAAGGCGTTCCCGATCCTGAACTTCACTTCCTCGGCCATCCGTTCGCCGATGACCAGGTTGTACTGCGTCCGCATGTACTTGATGATAGCCTCGTCGAATTCGTCGCCGGCGATCCTCAAAGAATCAGCTATGACCATGCCGCCCAGAGAAATAACAGCAATCTCTGTCGTGCCGCCGCCGATATCGACCACCATGTGCCCGGCCGGTTCATGGATGGGGATATTGGCGCCGATAGCAGCTGCCAGGGCTTCTTCGATAAGGAAGATCTCGCGTGCACCCGCCTGTTCAGCGGACTCGCGCACCGCGCGTTTTTCAACCTCGGTTATCCCCGACGGAACGCCGATCACGACCCGGGGCCGCACCAGCGTCTTCCGCTTGTGAACCTTGGTGATGAAATACCGGATCATCTTTTCAACTGTTTCGAAGTCGGCGATGACACCGTCCTTCATCGGGCGGATCGCGACGATATCGCCCGGCGTCCTTCCCAGCATTCGCTTTGCCTCGTGGCCGACTGCCAGGACTTTGCCGGTGCTGGTCTGCACTGCCACAACGGAAGGTTCGGATAGAACGATCCCCTGGCCTTTGACATGGACCAGCGTGTTGGCTGTGCCGAGATCGATGCCCATATCGTTTGAGAACATCCCGTAGAACGAATCAAGAAACATGTATATACTCCTCTGATCAGTCGCGTTTTTATGTCATCCCGATAAACAAAGGCCCCCTCCAGGGGGTCAGGACGGTTTTGTTATAACACCTGTAATGGCACTCGCAGCCGGCTTTTTCGATGGCATTAAATACTGATTACAGGACTTTCTACTACAATAAGCACTATTTTTGTCAAGTGATTAACGTGATTTTTCTAATAAAGTAAGCCGCGTCTGGAACGGGGCATACATCACATCACAAGCAATTAATAGTCAGGACAAGCATCATTTTCACCGCTGGCATATCACATGGTCCCGAGCAGGTGTTTGACTTCCGCGTTAGTCACATCAGTCGTCAGCACTTCGCTCCAGATCGCTTTGGCCTTATCCTTCTCGCCCAGGGCGGAATAATTCTTGCCTATCCATATCTTGGGTGTCGTGTCCTTTACGTCAATTTTTAACGCCAGGCTGAATTGATCGATCGATTCCCGGAACAGGGACTGGTTAAAATAAATCTTACCAAGGTTGACATGGACCAGTTTTCGTATGCTGTCGTCCGATGTCCGGGCAAGAACGTCTTTATAACTCACGATGGCACCGGTATACTTTTTCGCCACGCGCTCTGCAGTTGCGAAAAACAGGAGTCCCTGGATATTATCCTTCACCATGCCGTACTGTGCCAGGAATTTCAGGCCATAATCTTCCTTTTTATGGATAATATTGGCCATCGAATAAAACCTGATGTTTTCGACGTCCATGAGCTTAACCGAGTCGCCTGTTTTTTCGATCATTTCAAATATGTCCCGGGAATTGTAAAAGCCGGTGTAATACGCGGCCTTGGCAAGTATGAAACTGTAACGGTCCTCGGGGGCATCGTTGTCAAGGGCACATCCCTTTTTGATGTCCTTGATGGTCTTTAAAAACTCGAGCATGGCTTCCTTGCTGATTTCACCGGTCCGGTCATTGATGAAAAGCTCGGAAAAGCTGCCGCCCAGATAGGTCTCTCCGATCATGTAATGGATTTCACCGGAGAGAAAAAACAGGTCCGCATCGATCATCCGCTCATGTTTTTGCTTCTCATAGAGATCGGAAAATTCGGCAAGGGCCTCCCGTTTTTTGACCGGGTCCTTCATCTTTTTCACTGTTTCGATACGTTTTTCCAGCTTGCTCTGACTGTACCGCCAGAAGGCCAGATAGTGGCGGTAGTTCACCGCCAGCGTCGCCGCTGCCGCGATCAGAATTATAATGCCGATAAACTTATATATACCGGTGTTCTTTCTTTTGCTTTTATACCTGTCGTACATGCTATGCCGAACTCCTCACGTATTCCCGAAACGCATCGGTGGCCGCCGTAATTACGCCTCTCCCTGACTCAATAATGAAAAGCTTTACCGATCCGCTCCCCATCAGGAACAGTGCAAGGTGGCTTTCCCCGGCCTTGATGTCGCGGATCCGGTGATAATCGTACCGGTAGAGCTTTTTGCCCATGTAAAAGGTGATCCCCCCGGTTTCAACGCTGATTGTTCCGCTGCCAATACGCTTGATGTTCTTGTATTTTTCCAGGCTGGGATCGATGCTCCCGGACTCGCCGCTGTAATCAATGACATTTGACTTGTCCTCGAACAGGACCGCTTTCTGCTCCCTGTCGGACACTGGAACTGCGCCCTCCGATGACCTCTTCGCCTGCGCCGGTCCGCTCTGCGCAACCCGCTTTCCGCGGTTCACTATACCCATTTTATCGGCAACGATGCCTCCTTTGCCGTCGGGAACAATTCCGCTGCCCTGCTGGCCGGCAGACGCGCCGTGTATCACGGCTGATTGCGGATTATCATGCCGCCTTTTCGCGTCAAGTAGTATGGAAAAAAGGAAGATAATGATTCCCAGGAAAATCAGGGCCAATGAAAGGTATAACATAGATTACCAAGCAGTTAAAGATTATACAAATTCTTTATTGCGAAAAGGGGTCTGTCAAGAGTTTTTTATTCTCCACAGCCCCGCTTTGAGATACGGATTTCCGTCATGGGTGAAATCTGAAGATTCATTGGCGAGAAATTCCAATTCCCACCCGCCCGGGTGAAAG
Source organism: Spirochaetota bacterium (assembly GCA_041753395.1). GTDB lineage: Bacteria > Spirochaetota > UBA4802 > UBA4802 > UBA5550 > RBG-16-49-21. Next base: position 390,640 of record JBGSUQ010000028.1, on the reverse strand, counting down.
GAGAGATACTCTTCGCGGGGAATTGAATAGGAATTGATCGAAGTAAGGATATATCCCTCATTCACCAGGCCGTCAACGAGGCCAAGGGACTCAAGAAAGTTCTTTTTTGAGGAAAAGGTCCTCCTCCTGTTCCGCGAAAAGGTGGGAGGATCGAAGATAACCAGGGTAAAAATCTTACCCTTTTTTTTAAAACGCCTGATCCATTCCAGTGAATCACCGTAAACAAAATCCCGCTCATCAACTTTCAGCCCGTTAAGGCGGTAATTGGTCTTTGCCCGCTCCAGCACCCCTTTTGAGAGGTCCACGTTTACCGCGCCGGTTATGCCGTGACGGACCGCATGGACCGAAAAAAGCGCCGTATAGCTGAAAAGGTTGAGCATGGCGTCAGAGTGACGATAATAGCTGGCAAGATGGTCCCTCACTTCCCGCATATCCAGAAAAATTCCGGTGCTCTGCCCCCCTACAAGATCAATCCCGGCCAGGATGCCATTCTGGCGGACGCTGTACCCCTCCGGGGGCTCCGATCCCACCAGTACCACGCTCCTCATCGCGGAGGCGATGTCCCTGGTATCATCCGGCTTGAACCTGTTTTTCAGGAGAACCGCCAGGGGCGGCGCCGGAAGCATCGTTCCGGCACATGTAATGGATTTGAGGATATCATCAGTCGCGGATGCGAGACGGTCATCGAAATATTGCATGAGGATATACCCGCCGTACCAGTCGATGGTGAGTCCCGGTACGCCGTCGCCGTCGCTGTTAAAAAGACGATAACAGTTCGTCGCTGTATCGGCAAAAAGCTTTTCTCTTTTTTGAATTGCTTTTATCAGGAGGGATTCGATCTGCATTGCACGGGTATGCTACGGTAGGGCCGACATGACTTTTTTCATACGTTCGTCCAGGGCGGCATAGTCTCCTTTCTTGATGAGGCTGCTGTCGACAATATAGGACATGCCGACCGATATAACCCGGTCCTGCTTCAGATATTCCAGGAAATTGTCCTGATTCACACCGCCTGTCGGCACCAGGTGGAAGTCCTTTGTGCGGAACGGGGCTGCCACGGCCTTGATGTATTCCGGGCCGCCCAGGATCGAAGCAGGGAACAATTTGATCACGGCGCATTTTTTAAGGGCGCTGTTCAGCTCTGTTGGAGTGGCAACGCCGGGGATAAAGGCGCGGCCGCGGGAGGACGCATAGTCGATCAGCTCCAGGTCCATGCCCGGCGCGACGCAGAAGGCAGCGCCGGTGTCAAGGGCGCCCCGGAGCGCGTCCAGGGAAAGGACGCTCCCCGCCCCGACCAGGAGGCCGGGGAACTCTTTGATAACGCCCTTGATGCTGTCAAGGGCGCTTTCGGTACGGAGCGTTATTTCAAGGATATTGATGGAATGCTTTACCAAGAGTTCCGCGGTCTTGAGGGCGGATTGCAGATTGTCAAACTGCGCTACCGGGATGACCCTGTTTTTTTTGAGTATCGATACAAGATCGTTTTCCACCGGCATCCATCCCCTGTGTTACCCTACCATGGGATAGGAAAGCTCTATCTGATTTCCGTCCGGATCGAGGAACACGACGGTTTTGCCCTTGCGGATATTCTCGGGACCGAAGACGATCTCTATTTCCTGCTCCTGGATCTCGTCAACAGCGTCTTCGAAATCTTCCTCGTCGACATAAAAGGAAATCCGGCCCTTCGCAGTATCTGGATTCTTGAAGCCCGGCACTTCATACAGGCCTACGGTGATATCAGCGACCCGGAGAAAGGTGAGGCCCGGTCCGCTTGCCTTGTCAATAACATCGAAATCGAACAAATCTTTATAGAATTTTACCGATTCCTCGAGGTTAGAGACGGTGATCCCTATATGGTTGATGCTTTCAATGACTATCATTGCTACCTCGTGTCTGTAATAAATAATCTTTCTGAACCGGCCTTCCGGCCGGGATCATTTCGCATCCCTGAAGATACGTAAAAGGCGGGAATAATCCCGCCATTCAGCTATATTCTTCAAATCGTAGGGATTATGTCAATCAATATACCATGATATAATGAAAAAATGATGAGAGAGGTGAGTGTCGAGAACTATCCCGCTCGTCCGCCTCGTATAACGTCCATGTGGACTCGGCGGAATCGGCGACATCCATGTCGCCTGCTCGCTGGGATAACTCCCGACACTTCTTAAGTGTTACAGAAAAATGGAAAAAGCCGTTTGGATTTACTTTTTCCCGGTGTCCGCGATGACCGTGATCTTATCGAGGTGCAGGTGGACCGTGTCGCCATAGGCGTCCCAGTCGAGCTTGAAGTTTTTCACTTTCCCGGAGAGCGACACGAAGATACGGTTTCGTTCCCAATCCCCCCGGGGAGCATAATCCTTTCCAACGGCATTCTTCAATGAGTCAACATCCAGGTTCCCGTGGATGTAGAGCCACCGGTACGTCTGAAACACGCATACCACATTCCGATCGTCATTACCCGTCGGGGTGACCAGCGTGAAGTCGTTTTCAGTGGTGATTTCCTTTCCCAGAAGCTTCAATAAAAAAGAGCGCAGTTTCCTCTCATGGAAACGGCGGCTGCCGAAATATCCGTCATGCCACGACTGGTAATGCTTCTGGAGAAGAAAAAAATTCTTCACTCCCTCGGACGGCTCCATAGCGCAGAGTCCCGCAGCGGGCGAGCCGTCATGGCACGGGCAGGACCCGGGAGATCCGGCAAAATAGAACCCCGCCGTGATCGCAATGATGAAGACCGGGACAAGCCTGATACTGTTCCGCCGCCGCAAATCCATTGCCTACTGGAGCCCCCCGCCCTCATCAGGCTGGGCGTGCATGTCGATTTCGCCGAAACGCTCCTCATATTCCCGTATATTCTGACTGAGGGCCAGGAGGAACCGCTTCGCATGGCCCGGCGTCATGATGATACGCGACATGAGCTTTCCAAATCCCGGGGGCGGTGCGGGATGAACAAATAAGTAATCAAAGACGAACTCCTCCGGAGAGTGGCTCACATTGGAATAATTTGAGAATATGCCCATGGCGACATTCTCATCGACTTTGACCTCTATCTTCACGTCCTTGTCTTTCTGATGCATGATAATCTCCTTATGGGCCGGTTACCGCACTTCTTTTCCTCGATACGCAGCCCCCGTTGTCAATAAAGCCCGGGGCACCAGCTCAACGTTATTGATTACTGCAAAAACGTATCATCTATGGTGAAAAAAAATTCAATAACAATTTACAAATAATCGCACTAAAAATATAGTTGGCCCGGGTATCCGCAATGGTTACAATTATAATACAGGTGGTGTGGTGAGAATTTTCGCCATATCCGACATCCATATTGACTACGCTGAAAACAGGACGTGGCTCACAGGCTTGTCAGTTGAAGAATACCGCGACGACATACTGATACTGGCCGGCGACATCGCCGACATCACAGCCCTCATCAGTGATGCCTTCGGAGGTCTTACCTGTAAATTCCGCCAGGTACTCTACGTTCCGGGAAACCATGACCTCTGGACATACCGGAACGGTATGTCCAGTTCACTAGTCGCCTTCGATCATGTGCAAAAAGTCGCGGCGGATCACGGCGTCCGCACCGGTCCTTACACCGAAGGCGGTCTGTCCATAATCCCTCTCCACGGCTGGTACGATTATTCCTTCGGCAAACCCTCGGAAGAGCTTTCATACATGTGGATGGACTACAGGGCCTGCTCATGGCCGGAAGGCTTCGACGAGGCGGCCATCACACGCCATTTCACGTCCATGAACCGGGAGGTCCTTTCCATCAGGAATGATCGGATCATAACCTTTTCGCATTTCATGCCCCGCATCGACCTGATGCCGTCAATCATCCCGGAAGAGAAGCGTTTTCTCTACCCGGTGCTGGGCTCCACCATACTGGAGGAGCAGATCCGTTCGATCAGACCGCAGATCCACATATACGGCCACACCCATGTGAACCGGCGCCTCGAACGGGACGGCATCCTGTATATCAACAACGCCTTCGGCTATCCCCGGGAGACCAGGATTACAAGAAAGAGATTGCTGCGTGTGATGGAGATCTAGCTATTGCGAGAGTGAAGGCCTCCCCGGCCTCCCCTCTCACGCACTCCCCTTCGGGTCGCTCAATCGCCGCGACCATCATCTCGCTCACTTCTCCCGTCATATTGAGATATTCCTCGTCGAAGTGAATTATAGGTATTCGTATATCTATTCCGTTGAAAGTGATGTACTTGATCTGCACCGACGGAAGCGAACCAATTACCCGGTGATCTTTGATAGTTGAATGGCACCATCAATCAGGATGGAATTTGATCTTCCAACGATTTATAAACCGGATCACGTCATGCGCGAATTGATACAATTTTTTTTCCAATATGAACTTGTGAACATCTATCTTCTCTGGACCTCTTTTATCATAAAGAAATCCTGAAATGATAAATACTCAAAGCCGGGATTTCTTTGAAATGAAAAGTGAAGCTTTTAATCAGCATATTTAGGGCTACTCCGCCACGCTTTTTGTTTGGCCAGCCAAAGAATGGAACAGTTTTCATGCAAAATGTTGTTGACATATTTACAATATTATGTCACATGAGATTAATATAATAAAATTTTGTTAGGGGGCGCAAATGGCTACCAAAAAGAAAGCAGCAAAAAAGAAAGTTGCAAAGAAGGCAGTAAAAAAGAAAGTAGTAAAGAAAAAATAACGTTCCACGATTTGTGCCCCGCTTTATATCAATCATAAGCGGGGCCTTATTAAACTTAAGTCCTCAAAATGATTTTCCCTCTCCACTAAATTAGAATTATCTCACATAAAAGTCATTTTTCTTTTTTAATATTGCACCAGACAGGCACGACATGACTATGCAGACTACTTTGTTTTGGAATAGCATCTTTTTACAAAGCTGCATATTATTCCTCCGGGTAACAGCCCGAGAAGTTTTTCTTCATTAGCTGCATTATTTTTAATTCCCGGCAATTAACTCCCTCAATTTTTTTTGCAGTAGAAAATATTTCAGAAAGAGAGAAAAATAATTACAATGGAGACAGAAGAAGGCGACCTGGCCTTTCACTGAAGGAAGCCAGGAATTAAATTGACAACAATAATATATAATGTTAAATTCGATATATCAGTAAACAATATTTGTTAGGAGAAAAAGTGAGGTTGTCTAAATGGGTATAATAGCATGGTTGATTGTAGGTGGGCTGGCCGGCTGGATAGCCAGCATTATTATGGGCAAAAACGCATCAATGGGATTATTTGCCAATATTATAGTAGGTATAATAGGAGCCGTTACCGCGGGATTCATACTCAGATTATTTGGGATTGATGGAGTCACAGGGTTTAATATATGGAGCATCCTTGTCGCGATTGGGGGCGCTTGCCTGCTATTGTTTATTATCAAAATGATAAAACATTGAGAAACAGTGCCCTTATAATCACACTGCAATAATGGCGATTACAAGGGCTTGTCGGAATCAAGGCAGCGTCACAGTTTTTTAATAGAGAAAAATAGTAACCCTCACTAATGCTATTTAATAAGCGGCAAACTATTGATCAACTAAAATGCATTGGGAATAATGCTTCCTTCAGCCCGCTTACTTCTCCTTACCGTCCTTTAAAAAATCCAGGTAGTGTTTCGCAGCTTCCTCCGGCCGCTCGAGCATTGGCGTGTGGCCGCACTGCTTCATTATCACGGTCCTGTGATCAGCTATACCGCGCTCGAATACCTTCACCGCCGACATGTCCAGGATGCGGTCATCATCGCCCCAGAGGATAAGGGTCCGCGCCCTGATCCGGCCAAGGTACGGCTCCAGCTCAAGTGGCGTAGCGCGAATATCCTCCTCGATCTTATGGTTGAAGGGCCTGTCCCTGACGGCCTTTTCCGCAAAAAACCCCTTGACCGGACCCGGGAGCCAGATCGGTTTCGAGAAAGCAAGCTTCATCACCCGGTCATAATCATCAGCGCTTTCAACCAGGAGGAGGTTCTTCCCTTTATCCCATGCCATCTGGTGCGGGCTCTTCTTCGGCGGCTTAACGCCGGAGCTGTCGAATAGCGCCAGAGTGAGCACCTGTCCGGGATCCTTCAAGGCCAGCTGCCCGGCAATACGGCCCCCCATGGAATTTCCGGCAACGTGGAACGAACCTATCTTAAGAATTGTCAGGAATCTTTCTATACGCTTCGTCTGGCTTTCAATATCATAACGGGCGGATTCTATCTTTGAGCTTTCTCCGAACCCGGGCACATCGGGGATGATTACATGATAGCGTGCGGTAAGGTGACGTGCGAACCTTGACCAGTGGTCCTTCTCGCCGGAAAAGCCGTGGATGAGGATCACCGCCGGCCCCGATCCCCCTTCGAGGTAGGCGATTTTGTGATCATCGACCTGCACGGATTTTTCAGTCAGCCCGGCCCGGTGCCGGTCAAGGCTGATAAAACCGAGATAAAGCACCCCGGGAAAAGCGAAGTATATCACGGCCAATCCCAGGATCAGGGCGGATACCACTCCAATGATGATTTTCTTTTTCATAATAACCCTCCGGTCAGTCTATCTTTAATAACCTTATTCATGATGACAGGCGGTTCAAGCCGCCCGTTATCTCCCCGGATAGAGGAGTCGCGTGTTCTTGCCCATCAAAGCCACCGCCCTCCGCCGGGACAGAAAGCGCGTAATAATAAATGAAGCAATGCTGTTCATCCGCCCCGGCACCACGCTGGGCCTCTTCCCCAGCGCATTCAGCGCCTCGGTCACGACAGGGGCCGGTTCCATGAAGGGCATGCCCGGCACATTGTCAATACAGGCCCCTGATTTTACAAAGGCCGGCGTGTTGGTTGCGCCGGGACAGAGGGCCAGGACATCGACGCCGTGCCTGCTGAGCTCCTCCCACAGGGCCTCGGCCAGGATAAGGTTATAGGCCTTGGTGCCGGCGTAGTTGGCGACGATGGGCGTCCCCTGCATGGCCGAGCTGGAGGAAAGAAATATCATCCCTCCTCTGCCCCGCTCCATCATGGCCGGGCCGAGCTCGCGGGCCAGCACCATAGAAGCGCGGCAATTCACCTCGACGGAAAGAATCAGGTCTTTCATATCGGTCTTCATGAATTCGCCGGCAGAGCCCCACGCCGCGTTGTTCACCAGAAGGCCGACCGATATGCCTTTGACGGCGGGGCTGATCTTTTTCATGAAATCGGGTTTTGACAGATCGGCATGAATGCCGAGCACCTTGATCCCGTGCTCTTTAATGAGCTCCCCGGCGTGCTTTTCCATCAAAAATTTCTGGACATCGACGAGGACCAGGTTGAGACCACGCTCTGCCAGCTGTCTCCCGAATTCAGCGCCGATTCCCGATGCGCCGCCGGTGACGAGCGCCCATGGGCCGTATTTTTCTTCAAATGAAGTATGATTCATTACTTATATCCTCTTTAAATTATCAGCGATATCAATACAGCACAACAGGTAAAAAGTAAAGAAATTATTAAATTGTGTCAGCCGGGTCTGTTATTATGATACTGATATTTCCACACCATAACCTGGCGGCAGAGGCACTCCATCCAGTCCCTGGCCATCACCGCGAGGTCCATGTTGGCGATGAACTTTATGCCGAGCTGAAAAAGGGCCGGCCCCAGCATGTACTTGCTGGCAAGAGGCTCCTTTTCGAGGTACCCGATTTCTTCCAGGGTCCGCACCAGGCTCTGGACTGTTGGCTTTGGGAGGTCAAGCTTTTTGGCCATATTGGTTATTTCATATTATTTACTGTCCTGGGTAAAAAGATTCAATATTCCCACAGCTTTTTTGAGTGATTGGGGGTCAGAGTAAACACTGGATATTGATCTATCACCGATAGTTATCGGTAAACAACAGTTAATATTTTTATGGAATCCTTTTAATGTATAGATCACCGATAGTTATCGGTAACCAGGCCGGGGTCAGAGTAAATATATAAAACGACTAATCACCTGTCAGTAAACCGCTTCCGAAGCCGGTCCCTCGTCTCGGCCGGGTCGGCAACGACAAGGCGGGTACCGGCAAGGACATCCATGAAACCCACTTCGTTACCATACCGCGGCACCACGTGGAGATGCAGATGCGGGATGCTGGCGCCGCTGTGACGCCCGAGGTTATACCCCACATTGAATCCTTCCGGTCCGAACTCGTCCTTGAGGATATCAATAGTATCCGAAAGGAGGCGGTGGAGCGACAATGCCTCCTGATCGGTTAGATCATGGAGGTTTTCGACGTGCCTGTCCGGAAATATCATAAGGTGGCCAGGATTGAATGGATAGAGATTGACTGATATGATGAAGTTATCGCGGCGCGCAACTTCAAAGCTCTTAACGTCGGGGTTTCCGTCCCTGATGGCGCAGAGGATGCAATCCACCTTCGGCTTATCCCCCTTTACATATTTTAGCTTGTCGGTATTAAAAAGATAGTTTCTCATTAAGATTATCTGCCCCGCCATGATGGGGCCCTTTTTAAAGAATCAGTATCTGCACTCCAATATCGTCCTGGTCCGACTTCCGGCTGCACTGCTACTTCTTTCTTCTTTTGCCGTACATTACGATTGAGTAGGTGCTTATTCCTCCAACAATGGCCAGTCCAAAAACGAGCATGGCCAGGTACAGCACGTCCAGCCGCTTGATCGATGCGACTTTCATCCTGGTCTCGGAATCGAGACTTTGCATCTCGATTTCCAGGATCTTTTTGGTTGTTTCCATATCCTGCTTGGAAAACACGTGCACGAACTGGCGGAACAGGTGCCGGGCATTGTTAACACGATCCACCAGTTTCTGGACCTCTCCCTGCTTCTCGGTGATATAGTTTAAATTGTTGTCAATTGCGGAAAAACTCCGGTCTATCCCCGCAATGACTGAAATGATGTCCTTCGAATATTTTGCCGGGTGGCATGACACGCATGATTCGACGGTGATGATATCAATGGATGACCGCTGGATATTGTGGGTCCCGTGGCACGAGGAGCATCCGGGCTCGCCGGTTTTCAGAACCGTCTGGTAATGGGGGCCCCGTTTGAACTGCTCCAGGGCCAGGATGTGACAGCCGGTCCTGCCGCAGAACTCGGAAATCGCTTTATTATTCGGTTTGCCGATAAAATTGGCGAGCTTGCTTTTCGCTTTTACCCTGTCGTTGACGGTGGGATCACCGCCGTGGCATAGAGAGCATTTTTTTCCCGATGCCGCATGAACGCTTTTACGCCATTCAACCACGGGCTTTTTCAGGTTCTCTTTCCCCTCCGCCTCATGGCAGGCGACGCAATAATCTCTTTCATCCTGAGCGGGTGGATTCTTCTTCTTTTCTTCAGCATACAGTGGCACACTGATAGTCGTCATGAAAAAAATGACCAGGAATGGCAGTATTGAGATCTGTTTCATCATATGTTAAGCAGCTCCTGTTAATATATATCGACATGAAAGAGCTTTAACACAAGGACCGTCACCAGCAGAATAATATTCGTATACACCCCGGCCACGCAATCGTCAATCATTATTCCCAACCCGCCACGGAGACTCTGCAGTTTCCCGGCAGGCCAGGGCTTGAGGATATCAAAGAGTCTGAATATGCAGAAAGCCGCAATGGCTATCTTCAGGTTGAATGGATAAAACAATACGCTGATCCAGTATCCCATGACTTCATCGATCACCACATGCTCCGGGTCTTTCACGCCGAAAAACCGTTCGCCGTCATCGGCCAGTTTCATGCAGGGATAAAAAAGAACAGCGGTGAGAACCAGGTTCACAACCCAGCTGATCTCCCCGAAGATAAGGTACTCGATGAAATAGAGCGCCATGCCGACAAGTGTCCCCGCCGTGCCTGGAGCGACCGGACTATATCCCGAATAAAAAGCGGTGAACAGGAATTCCTTTATCCTCATGCCTGGGTGTTTGTGTCCTCATTCGGTTTTTCAGGCAGGAAAAGGCGCCAGTTGGTGAAAAGATAGCGAAGGCCCGACAGGGCCGTGAGGATCGTGACGCCCAGCATGATCCAGTAGGGGACTGACTGGTGGGTTATATAGATCCCCGTTTTACGGACAAAGTATATCATAATGATGATGACGATGGAAATCATCTGGAAGGCGGTCTTAACCTTGCCGAACTGGCTCGTTTTAAGGATCCTGCCCCGCTTGATCGCCAGGTAGCGCATGAAGGTGATCAGCACATCGCGGCCCACGATCACCAGTATCATCCAGAAGTCAAAAATTTCAAGGTAGGGATCAAGGACCATGAGGGCGGCCAGGATCGATATGACCAAGAATTTGTCCGCGAGGGGATCGATGAATATCCCGAATTCCGATTCCTGGTTGAGCCTGCGGGCGCTCCATCCGTCAAGGAGGTCCGTGAGAGACGCCACTGCAAAAAGGATGAGTGCATAGATCCACATTTTCGAATATAGCAGATATAAAAGAAGCGGAATCAGTACGATCCGCGAGAGGGACAGCAGATTGGGGATGGTAAAGATGAATTTTGGTATTTTCATGCGATTTCACCCATCAGGTCGTACTCGGTCGATCCGGTAACTCTGGCCTTGACAATCGAGTTAACCGGAGCATCACCAGCGGTCAAGTAAAAAATGCCGTCGACCTCAGGCGCATCATAGATGCACCTGCCGGCCCAGATCGTTTCATCGATCCTCTCCTCCACGATTACCGGCACCACGCTACCCGCCATGGCAGCCAGCTTCTGCGCTGATATCTCCTGTTGAAGGGCCATGAGGTGGTTGTAGCGTTCCTTTTTCACCTCGGCCAGCACCGGGTCGTTCAGTTCCCACGCCCGGGTGCCCTCCTCGGGTGAATAGCTAAAAGCTCCTACCCGATCGAGCATCGACATTGCCAGGAAGCGCGACAATTCTTCAAAATCTTCATCGGTCTCACCGGGATATCCCACCATGAAGGTTGAACGGATTCTGATATCCGGCACCCGGTCGCGCAGCTTCCTGACAAGGGCACTATAGGTTTCGGCATCGCCCCGGCGGCCCATGGAACGGAGGATGGGGCCGCTCACATGCTGGAACGGTATATCGATGTACGGCACCACCTTCTCCACCCCTTCAAGGATGGATATGATGCTGTCATCCAGGTGATCGGGATGGCAGTACATGAGGCGGATCCATTCTACGCCGCCGATGCGGGCCACCCCTTCCACCAGTTCCCGGAGCCCCGTACCGCGCCACCGGTAAGCAGCAATGTCCTGCGCAACGACAACCAGCTCCTTCGCACCCCGCAAAGCCTCGCGCCGGGCGTCCTCAAGGATCAGTTCCGGCGACCATGGCTCATGGGGCCCGCGGATAAGCGGGATCGCGCAATAGGCGCAATTATTCGAACATCCGTCTGAGATCTTGATATAGGCATAGGAAAGCCCCGTGAGAAGCGGTTCCCGCAGGGGCTCCGGCGGATTTATAGCGATGCACAACTCCCTGCTCATGCGATCGACAAAGCGCTCGTCAGGCAGGCCGTAGAGAAAATCGATCTCCGGTATGTCCGAGAGGATCTCCTCGCGATACCGCCCGGAGAGGCACCCCGCTACCACCACTCTGCGGCCGAAGTTGCGATTCTCCGACCCGTCATTCCGATAAAACTGCTTCAGATTATTATCACTGGCCGACCGCTGCTGTTCGATGGCGTCAAATATGACTTCGATCGACTCTTCCTTGGCCTCGGTAATGAATCCGCAGGTATTAATGATGATGATATCGGCCTCTTCCGAGGATTCGGCCTTCATATAACCGGCCGTGGCCAGGGCACCATTAATACGCTCGGAATCAACCAGATTTTTGGCGCATCCGAGTGAGATGATATAGCAGGAAATGTCCTGGGATGAAAACACTGGTCGAAACCTCAAATAATTCTTCTAGCTTACACACAGAATGTTTCGCCCCCCGTCCCCCGGAGGGGGCGTACGGTAAATACATTTATGCCTTTCATTGCGAGGAGTGAAACGACGAAGCGATCTCAAAGATGACAACAATAATGGATGATGATATAAAGATAACAAGATTGCTTCACGCCCCCTCCGGGGGACGGGGGGCATACTATTGTTTATTACCAGTCTTTGACCGTGATGTGATACAGATTCGGGTTCTGGACATCCTTTTTCCAGGTAATGACCTTGTTCGCCACCTGGCCGGCAGCTCCGAAAGTGAATTCCTTTCCGTTGATACGCGCCTTGATGCCCCCGGCATTGCCAATTTTTATCTGGATATACTCGGTTGCCTCCCAGCGCTCCACCTGACCCTGAGGTATGAAACCACGCACTTTGCGTACGCCATCCAGGTACAACTCGATGAAGGATTTCTGAACAAATTCAGCCTCAAATACAATTTTAAGGCTCTGGCGGTTCTGCGCCTCGACGCTGGTGCTGTCAGCCCTGGTCGTTGTTTCATTTTCTTTGGCAACGGTTTCTTCAACTTCCTTCTTTTCACCCAGGGAAACCATGATCTTAGCCCTGTTCTCGGTGAGGCCCTTGAGGGTGAAAGTCACATCCCGGGGACATCCTTCAATAGGAAGGTTCCGCGGTTCTTCAATTTTAAGCTTATGGAGTTTTTTACCGGGGAGAAGCTCCAGTGATACTGTCTCGCCATTGATGCTTTTCAGGAGAAATACCACCTCTTTATTATCAACCAGGAACTGGACAGCTTCGTTTTTATACACCAGGATGAAGCCTTTATTGTTGGCAAGCTGGAGATTACGTAGGTTTTCAATCTCATGTTCCTTGTTTTTCGCGTATTCTTCTTTAATAGTATCAGTGGAATCACCGCTGGATATATCTACATTTGATGTAAAAAGGGCCTTGATGCCCCATATCACGAAGATTGACACCAGGACAATGGCGCCAATAAGGATTACATTGCGGTTTTTATTCAAGAAAGACGATGCGACCATACTAATATTGGATTTTGTCGGTTTGGTCAGTTCTTCCAGGGGAGTGGCGCTTTCCCCGATCTTGTATCCTTTATATGCCTGCACAATGGCCTCAACATCAAGTTTGAGAAACTCCGAGTATGTGCGCAGAAAGCCGATGAGATAGGTTTCACTGGGGAACTTATCGAATTTCTCTTCCTCGAGAGCCTGGAGATATATCGGGCTGATATTGGTCTCCTTGACCACGTCCTTGATGGATATTTTTTTGGCTTCCCGCGCCTGACGTAAAGTTTCGCCGATGCTTTCCAAGATCTACTCCTCTGATATCATTGGATTTTTAATTACACGGGCCCGCGATGGTACATCAAATTTAAAAAGGCCGTTAGGCAGGCTGACATTCGTTTTCAGGTCGGAAAAGGCTATATCAACCTTCTTTCCCGTAGACGTCTCGCCCTGGGCCCTAATGATAAAATACCGCTCTGTGACCCACAATTTCATCTTTCTATATCCGCTCCGGCTCTCCTTCTGCTTCAGGATAAGGGTATACCGCTTGGTGCCGTCATCCTGGGTTTCCGGCTGATCCTTGGAGGCGAAACGGTAATGATATTTCGAAAAAAGCCAGTTCAAGCCGCTCTTTGACCCCGTTGTAAAGATCCCCGATTCGGAATTAAGGTCCTGTTCCGCGACTACGTTCATGGAGGGAATATATATCCACATCATCTTCCCGTTAGAAACAATTTTCTGGCCAAAGGGCTGGCTGAATTCAATGCAAAGCTTGTTATGGGCCTTATATTTTATCGTGCCGGCCTGGTGGTTCGTTTTACCGCCCTTATCAGACATAATGGTAAAATTCGCCTGGTATGTGTCCAGCTTTCCGAAATTACTTTTAATATTATCGACTATATCACTTACTGTTGTAAAGTCGAATTTGAATGCATAAAGATCGGTGGCCGTGACTGCAATACATGCAATTATGAATAAGATAGTTGCCACTCTGCCAGATAATTTCATGATGTAATGAACCTGCCGGTAAGATAAACAGACTTAAATTTGGGGCCAATGTATATTATCGTGCCTTTATAAGTCAATCGGAAATTTTATAATAAAGCCGCATCATTGACGCCCTGACAGTTCCCATTGCATCGCCAGCCGGCGAAGCAGCAACGCACACGATCCCGCTTGCCCTATAGAGTCATCTGAATGAAGTTATCTCACCTGAAGTATTGATATCATCCCGTTAATCGAATACGAACACAACAAAACAGAGCATCCGGGAATAACAAGCCATAAAGTTGCTGCAACACGCCTGTTTTTTTATGTACAACGAACAATGCAGCGGGAAAAAATTTTCCGGGAAAGTACAATAAATTTTTTTAAATTTATTCTTGACCAAAATCCGCAGACTAAAGATGAACTCATCAGACATAACAAGAAAAATTTTTCACAATATTTTCTTCTTCATAAAAATATTATTAAAAATACTGGACAAATAAATTAATAGTTGTAACGTTGCAATATAAAGAACACTTACCATTCTGTTGTAATAATTACAGACTTTTTTCTTACGTTTATTAAAAGCAGCGTAAGCCTTACAATGAACCAGTGCAACTACATGTGCATCATTATTGAAGCTGCACCAACAACATCAGACAGGATCTGCCATGAAAGCAATATTTATTGGGAACAGGAAATTCAGGGAAATTGATCTTCTTGATCTCAGGCGTGATGAGGATTTCATTCGGCTGATTGATGAATATTCGCTGATGGAATCCCCAATCATTTATTTTTCAGCGGGGGATGCCAAAATCAAGGAAATCCTGATCAAAAAAGACCCCACCTTTTCAGCATAATCGGTCTTTTTATTGATTGAAACACGAAAGGCGGTAGTGATACCGCTTTTTTAGTCTTCAAGTCTGTCATGACTGAACCTGAGAGAGCCCTCGATGAACACCAGCCCGTACATGCCGTTATTAGCCGGTCCAGGATTGAACAGGGCCGGTTTCCCATCCCGGTGGTATGCAGCATGGGTATGGCCAAAAATTACCGCATCGGCCTTCCTGCTTTTGCCTTCCCTCTCGATCGGTCCGAAACCATTATGCACGCCGAACTGGTCGCCGTGGGTGACCATCATCCGTGCCGTGCCGGCCTCGAAGAAAGCGATGCGATCGACATCAAGGCAGCGGGCCATGTCAATATTGCCGCAAACGCGCACCACAGTAACATGTTCCGGAATCTCCACATGAAAGAGGTCATTGACGCCATCGCCGCAATGGACGAGGCAGTCAAAGGGATATTCCCTGTCTATTATGCGGGAAAGTTTCACGTGGTTCCCATGGGAATCGGAGACGACCACTAGTTTATGCATGGATTACGCCAGGTCAACAAGCATCAGGGTACAATCGTCATTGACCACTACATCGGGACTTGTCACAAATTTCTGTATCATTCTGAATTTTTCGGCAGATGTTTTTCCCTTCATCATCAGGACATCATTGATGAGTTTTTCCCCGACTGACTGTTCCGCATCATTGATGATATCCAGAATACCATCAGTGACCGCAAAAATACTCGTCGCACCATTCAATTTAACGGTGTGGGTTTCAAAATCGGCACCGGCAATGGGACCCAGAAAGGAATCATTCCCTTCAAGCTGAATTGATCTCGCCCCGTCGAGGCAATATGGATTGGGGTGCCCGGCATTGGAATACAGGAGATCCCTGGTGGTCGGATTAAATAGGGCACAGAATGCGGTGACAAAGGATTCGACGGGAAGATTCCCGGTCAGCTCCTGGTTCATGATAGTCATTATTTCACCCGGATTATCGGTCTTCTGAAGGGCGTTGCGGAACACCATTTTAACAATGGCAGTAAACAGCGAAGCGGAAATACTGTGACCGGATACATCGGCAATGAAAAATACAACCCGGCCGTCCCTGAATATGACGTAATCATACAGGTCCCCGCCTATATCTGACAACGGCATGGACCAGGTATTTATCTTCACCTGGTCAGTATTTACCATCGGCTCCGGGAAGAGGTACTTCTGGAGCTTCCGGGCCATGAGGAGCTCAACTCTGATGAACTCGTTAAAATTGATCATTTCGCCAATTTTCAGGCCGTTCTCCACCCGCTTGAGCATCACTTCTGTCTGCTCCGGCTTGCGGATAAAATCGTACACGCCAAGCTTGTAGCTTTCCACGATATTATCAGGATTGTGCTCGCCGGAAACCATCAGTACCGGCACATGGGTAAGGTTGTTATCCTTTACCTGACGGAGAAAACTCAAACCGTCCATTTCCGGCATGTTCATGTCGAGCATTATCAGGTCCACAGATACAGACGGCAGCCTCTCCAGAGCCTCTTTCCCATTCGATGCTGTAACCACATCATATCCCGAGGAGGATAAAATGCGCACCAGGAGCTTCCGTATCTGCTCCTCATCGTCAATGACCATTATCTTTTTTTTCATGTATGTTACGCAGACTAATTATGCTTTAATAGAATCAAATAAATAAATAATTGTGCAATTAGTTATTAATGCATAGAAAAGCATTCGTTCATGATGTATGAAGTTTAGATGATCAAATGTCAAGAGGAAAATTTGGGAGAGTATTACTGTTTGAAAGATCTTCGTTCCTGGATAAAGAGCGCCCAGAATACCATTGAGAGAACCATAAAAAATACCATGGTATTCCTGGTTAGAACCGATCCCTTTTTCCGCCTGTCAAGGAGGAGTTCAAGGTATGCCTTCCGGTTTGCGTCAATTTCTTCGCCGTTGTAAACCCGTTTATCAAAAAAAGTCAGGGAATTCTTTACCGATACGCCTTCGACGTCAAAATAGCCGTACCCGGCAAAGACCTGGGGATCACGCAGGATCAGGTAGGCCCGCTTGTAATTAGTGCTGATAGTGTCCTTTGCAGATAGGAAAGCCTCGACTTTGGGCTCGACATGGAGAATCGAATAAAAGGCTATGGCACCCAGAACGATGCCGACTACCAGCGTCGTTACGGCCGCAATGAGGTATATCCTGGAATCATCAATTTTTTTCATTCACTTTGTCCTTCAGCACATCCAGAATGTTCTTTTTTTCGCATCCGGTCAGCTCAAAGCCTATGTTTTTCTCATCGACAAAAGAGCGTTCAAGGACCTTTTCGTTCAAGAGCTTTTCCTTGTCCGATCCGAAAAGGGTCACCAGTGGCATGATCTCGCTTTCGGAATAGGTCTTTTCCGCTTCTATGATGCCGGTGTCAAAGGGAAGCACGACGGGAAGGTGGAAGGGGATCGTCAGCACGTGGGTCCCGGCGTCGCTGAAAAATATCAGGCCTTTCATGTCAATGAAGGCTGTGTCGCTGTTTTCGTTCTGTATGCCGGTGCTCAGCGTCAGCTTGAACAGCTCCTTGTTGTCCTTGACCACCGGCTCGATCTTCAGGGTTGGTGAGACAAGCTTTGCCGGCATCTTGGCACACCCGATAAAAATCAGGCCGGAGCCCAGGATTACGATCAATGCCGTCTTTATGCTTTTCATGATCATGTCACGCCTATCTTTATACTTACTATATTGTGCCGCAGGCTATTTCAGATTTTTCTATTGGCCGCATGCCGTCAGGACCGGCTGCCGTATAATTCCCCATGCTTATCGCGGCAACTTGCAAAACAAACTGCTTGCCTTATTGATTTTAGTCAAGAAAAATATACTCCTCTGCCATAAAAGCTTGACATGGCCGATTCGAACTTTCTATATTCACAGTGCCGGATACCGGCATCATCAGACTTGCCACTTCTCACTTAATCATGTTCAGTATATTAAGATGAGAAGGATCAAGTATAATTTATATCCCCTGGAGAACCTTCATGAACATCACAAAATACAGATCAGTTACCCTGACGACGATATTTATCCTTCTCATATCTTTTACATACTGCGAGCAGAAGGAACGGGGATTCGCCAAAAACACGCAGTCTGCCGAAATCAATGAAACAGCGCTCCTCTTCGCCGGGAAGGAACTTACGAAAGAATCGAAGCTTTACCAGTACAGCCAATCCGCTTTTTATAAATCATACAGCCAGCAGATGGCATCTGGATGGAACAGGCTTCAGAAACCGAATCTCCAGAAGATAACCGACTGGTGGCAGAAGCACAGGCCGTCCCGGCACAGCGACGCCGTCCTCTACCCGTTCAGCGGACCGGACATTATGAACGCCCTCACTTTTTTTCCTGACGCCGACAGCATCATCATGTTCGGCCTTGAGCCCCCGGGAGTAATCCCGGCTCCGGCAGGCATGTCCGCCGACCAGATTACCCGCGGCCTGAACGGGCTTCGGGGCTCCCTCGGAGACATCCTCCACATGAACTTTTTCAAGACTGAGGGGATGGCCGCGGAGATGAGCAACAAGTCTTTCAACAGCATCGGCGGCATCATCATGTACTTTCTTGCCACCAACGGCTACACCGTTGTTGACGCAAAAAAAATCGCCATTGATGCGAAGAGCGAAGTGGTGCCGGGCAAACCCTCGGACGACCAGATCAACTGGCAGAACCCGCCGAAATCGCGCGTCCCCGGCGTTGAAATATCCTTCCGCAAGGGCTCAGGAAAAACCAAAACTGTACGCTACTACATGCTCAACGTGATCGACCAGGCGCTGGCCACCAGTTCGCCCAACTTTATCCCTTACATCAAGAAAGAAGGGCCATACGCGACCATCATCAAATCTGCGTCATACCTGATGCATAATGACAACACCAAATTCACAAAGATCCGCGCCGCGATCATGGAATCGACTAATTACCTGGTCCAGGACGATTCCGGCATGCCCCTCCGCTACTTCAAGGCAGACAAGTGGAAGCTCGCTTTTCACGGCTACTATAACGGGCCCATCGGACTCTTCGCTAACCGCATGCAGAATGACTTGAAAAAAGCGTTTGATGCCGGGTCGACCGGCAGGCTCCCCTTCAGCTATGGATACGTATACAAGCCGGGCCAGTCAAACCTGATGACTGCGGAAAAGATCAAGTAATGGAAACAATAATCACCGCCCAAAAAAGAGCGGCCTAAAAATAATTTGCCACGGAGGCACTGAGACATAGAGGATTATTTATTATACACCAAAATTCTCCGTGCCTTTGTGACTCAGTGGCCAACTACACTTCGTTGTTATAGAACAAATCAATTCAAGTTCTAGTCTGCTACTCAACTAAGCTTTATTCTTATTTTTATAATTTAATAGAATAATTGGGGAATCCCTGCAATAACTCACAGTATTAAATGGAAATATCGGAGATTTCACTAATAAAAAAAGGGCTGCCCGGCATAGCTGGACAGCCCTTTTATATTGCTAAATTAACTTTAGTTACATGAGCTTAGCTGTGAGGCCAACACCAAAATTCGTTACGCTCTTGTTCATCTTGACCAAGTTGAACAAGGCACGATCGGTGAAATAGAAATACCGTGCACCACCACACTCGAGGCTGATCTGCTCGTTAATGATGAGTTTGCCGCCGATACCGACGCCGATATTCTTCAGATCCGGATCAAGCGGGTTCTGGGCCGCAGGATATACTTCCTGGGACTCATAGGAGACGCCGCAGCTCAGGATCAGCATCTCATGGACTTTATTTTCCATGCCAAGGCCAACTTTATGCTGCAGTCTGCCTTTCCAGTTCTGCACATTGCCGCCCAATCTTCTCACAAAAGTGCCAGCTATGATATCATAATCATATCCGCCATAGACAAAGTTACGGAGGACGTCACCGTTGCCGAGATCGATAGTATTGGTTGACCCATAATTACGCTGCTGGCTGAAATTCAGCTGATAGGAGAACTGGATCTCGACTGCTTCGGTCGGTTTTACATTAAGACCAACCAGCAGATAATCAGGAAGCCTTTCTTCTGCTATCTCGCTATAGTGCAGCTTCATATCGGTTTTCTTGCCCCGGGCTATGACCTGGCTTGAATAGAGTACCGTGAAGTTGATCTTTTCCATCGGTGTGATCATGACCCCGCCGAAGCCGGAAAAGCCGTTTGCCGCGGTTTTGCTCTTCATGGCAGACCCTAATCCGTTGTACCCCATTTCTACTGAATAGGTATACATGCTGTATTTCATACCAGCGGTAACAGCCAGCCATTCGGTGAGTGAAAAAGCGCCGCCCACTGCTCCCTGAAGCCAGAAATTGCTGGCTTTGATCCTTTGCGGAGGCGGAAACCCTGATGGCATCATTCCTGATAATGACCCGGTCAAAATTCCCGTACTCTTTTTATACTTTACAGATCCGCCGCCCGCGGGAACGTATGCAGCCGCGAATATCGCGCCTTTTCCGTTCTTGTAGGAAAGAGAAAAACTCGGAATAGTGAACGAGGGGGTTGCATCATGGTAATTCGCCCAGATCAATCTGTGCTCATACCGTTTCATCCCGCCCTGGTTGCCCAGATCAAGATACAGTCCATCTTTTAATTTCACCAGACCGACCGGGTTATAGTAAACCGAATCAGGCGAGCTGATGGTCGCGGCCCGGGCCATGGTCCTGGTAAAACTTACGTTGTGGGCATAAATATACGCATAGAGATCGCCCGTGATCAATGTAGAAGCAAACAGGATTGCTCCTAACACCACTAACAGTTTCTTCATATTGTCCTCCTTAACAAATTTAAAAAACTTTTTTTAATGTTCCTTAAGCAAGAGACTTCTGAATAATAAAATACCTGACCCCTATAGCCCCGCTCTTATGTACAGGTAATATTAGAATCAGGCTTTATCTATTATTGTAAACTCGCGCGTATAATATTATATACAAAATAATATGTCAATAGATTTTTTTTGAGAACTGAATTTTAATCCGTA
This sequence comes from Spirochaetota bacterium, assembly GCA_041753395.1. Taxonomy (GTDB): domain Bacteria; phylum Spirochaetota; class UBA4802; order UBA4802; family UBA5550; genus RBG-16-49-21. The sequence continues at coordinate 369,948 of JBGSUQ010000028.1, read as the reverse complement.
AAAAAAATGACATTACGTGCAACAATTGTTCAGGCAAAGCATTGAATCTGTTTAACATACGGTACAAATTCATGATCTGCCGCACCGATGAATTGGACGAGTCATCTGCTGCGCCAAAATATCGAGAGATGGGTCAAAGGATAAACCCGCTCTCTCATGTTAATAAAATACTCAAAATAGTGCTTGCTTTTTATTCCACAGCAGGCTATTGCCAACTCTGATACTGCATGCGAACTGATAGTTACGCCGGGTATAGTACCGGCTCCCAATCATCCCTTAACACATAACAGGATGGAATTCGTCGTACTATGTTTAAAAAGAAGCAGCCATTAGACAACCTTGCCTTTGTCGAGAGACAGATCTATAATCTGACGAAGCTGGTCAATATCAACAGCATGATCAACTCAACCCTCGACATGGGAAAGCTCCTGACCGTTATCATGGAAACGATAAAGGACATCATGGACACCGAGGCCAGCACACTCCTGCTGCACGAAGAAAAAGAAAATGATCTCGTCTTCAAGGTGGCCCTGGGAGAAGCGGGCAAGGGGCTCGTGGAGCGGTACCGAGTGCGGCTGGGACAGGGGATTGCCGGATGGGTCGCCGAGAACCGCAAGCCCATCTTCATCAACAACGTCTATGAAGACCGGCGTTTTGACCCGGAATTCGACAAGATCACCGGCTTCACGACAAAATCGATTATCTGCACACCGCTTCTCTTCAAGGGGAAACTGCTTGGCGTCATACAGGCCATCAACCCTACCAACAGGCCTGGCTTCACCGACGAAGACATGAACCTCTTCAAGATGTTTTCCGACCAGGCGGCCCTGGCGGTCCAGAACGCCATATACTTCCATAACGCCCTGGAAGAGGAACGGATCAAGAGCGAGCTCACTTCCGCTCAGACGATACAGGAGGCCCTGATCCCGGATGTTGACATGCGCCTCGGTCACATCAGGATCACCGCCAAGTCAGTAACAGCGCGCGAGATCGGCGGCGAATTTCACGGCCTCTTCCACCTTGACAGCGACCATATCGGCATCGCCCTCGGTGATCTGCACGTCAAAGGGGTGCCCGGGGGCCTGCATGCATCAATCGTGAGCGGTGCCATCAGGGCTCTGGCCAAGGTCAAAGGAAAAAACCCGGTTGAAGTGGTGCGGCTGCTTCACCTTATCATGGAACATGACGAGCGGCCCGTACAGAATGCCTCGTTTCTCTATGGGGTCCTTGATCTGCCGGAAAGCAAGCTCCACTTCCTCAACGCCGGCGTCGCCTATCCGATACTAGTCCGCGAAGGCGTCGCACGCTATCTCAGGTTCGGCAAGAGAAGCCTGGGGCAGAATATAGAAGAAGCCAAAAGTGTTGCGGTATCCCTCATGCCAGGGGACCTTTTCGTTGTGCTCTCCGATGGCATCCTCCGGATAAAAAACCGGATGGGGAAACATCTGGGGCTTAAAAGCTTAATGCGCTATCTGGAAAAAGATTTCACAAAATCAGAAAACATCATTGAATCTATTTTGAGTTATGCGGGCGATTTCGCCGAAGAATTGGGGATCAGGGAAGATATATCTATCATCGTGCTGCGCGTGGATTGAGCAGCCATGAATACTTCCCGCAGGGAAATCACGGCGACATCAGCATACTCCAATTCGTAAGGGGGGGGTCATGAGCAATTTTGTGTCAGTCATTTTCTGCAGAAACTGCAGCTCGCGCTTCGTGGAGATTTCCGAATGGACCTCTGATGGAAAGGCAATTGTGCAGTGCCGCTCCTGCAACAACAAAGAAATACTCACCAATTTTACGCTCGGGAGGGGAAAAATCAGCAACACCGAACTAATGAATGCCCGGGATACAATGGCAAAGCGCGGCAGATATGAAAAGTAATGCTATTTCCTCGAAAAAAGCCTCTTGAATAACACCCCGAAAAAGAACATCATCGTCCTCATGAACCTTCCGATCCGCCACGGCTTGGAAATTATGCGATAAAACCAGTCAAGACCCCGCTCCACGAAAAACGCGGGGGCCTTCTTTATTTCGCCCGATATTACATCAATGCTTCCGCCGACGCTGATGAAGATTGTATTTTTAAATTCTCCTTTTATCGTATGGATCCACTTGTCCTCTTTCGGGAAACCCAGGCCGACAAAGACAATGTTCGCCTCGGATTTCCGGATCGCTTCGATGACGGATTTTTCTCGCTCGGGATTGAAATAACCCCCATGCCTTCCAACGATGCGTATCTTGGGAAATGATTTCTTGATATTGAAAAAGGCCCGCTCCGCTACTTCCGGCTTGCCGCCGACCAGGAACATGGAAAACTCCTTTATCTCGGCAATCCTGACAATGTCCATCATAAAACTCAGTGTGGGTATCCGCTCCTTTATTGGCGTTTTCAACACCTTGCCGGCCCACTGGATCCCTGCCCCGGCGGGTAAATGCATGTCGGCAGCACCGGATATGAGGCGGAGGTCAGTATTGCTCTTAAAACGCTGTATTTTGTACGGATTGAGGGAAATGACATGGAACACCCCGCCCGTTTTTATCATTTCCATTATACGCACCACGGCCTGTGCCCTGGTGATATTGTCCACGCCGACACCCATGATATTAGTGATCTTCGCGTCGTTCAGGTCAACCTGATTGTATTCGAGGATAAGATCCCGTTCCTCTTTGTATGATTCATAATAAACGGAGTTTTCCTTCATGTAATTCTCCTCGTGTTCCCTGATAATGACGCCATCGGGTAAACTATGAGCGCCATCCACATACCTGATGATAGCCCGCAGTCTTATTATATTGTTGTGAATAATTAACCCCGCTTATCAGGCTGTCAATAAGAATTCTGATTATGTCATATAGAAATGATCACTCTATTATACATTATGTAAAAAAATGGTTGCATAAAACCAAACCACTGATAATAAACCCTTCATGAGAGGTGATGCATGAGCAGGTTGGACGAAATCGTTTCATTTGTTAAATATGACTTCCCCAACAGGGTTGTCATCGAACCGGAAAAACGGTCCGCGAAACTCCGTGAAAGCCTTTTAGACGTCATTGCGACCTACAATCCAGGCGTGATCCTCAAAGCCGGACTGGGGAGCGGTCACCTGCTGTATGAGCTGACCAAGGGTTCCGAAGCGTACATCGTCGCAGTCGAGCCGTCGATGGAGCTCATCAGGGAATTTCTGGATCGTCACGCGGGAGACCCGGTCATTAGCCGGATTCACTTTATCAACGGCGAATTCAACCAGTTCCCTATCGATTATTACGCCGCTGACCTGCTTATCTGCATCGACAACCTGGATTTTCTCGAATCAGGGAAGGTCGTGGACGAATTCAGACGGGGCCTGCAATTCGATGGGGTGCTCTTCATGGCCGGTACGGTCCTTTTCGATGAAGACATTGAGGGGCTCTATGACGACTTCATGAAAGCTGCATTCCCGTTACATAACGATTATTACCTGCGGGACGACCTGAAGACTGTCATGACCTTGAACGAATTCAAGTTCGTCAAGGGCTCCATCGATTATTATCCTGTCGATCTTGTATTCCTGGCCGGTTATTTCAATGCCTTCTATAAAAACGGGACCGATAATCCGCTGACTATACTTGAGGAAAACCGGGAGCAATTCGCCAGGTTTTACGAGCTCAAGGAAAATTCCATATCAGAGCCGTATTATATCAGCATATACATGCGGGAAAAACCGAAAACAAATCAGTAAAAAATTTCTTGCGTCAGCGCCCTTTTCCGATAGACATGACATCTGCCTCCTGTACACGGATACGAAATAACGAGGATATGGAATTGTGGAATTTATCGTCAACCCATCTCGCCTGAAAGGCGCTGTTATCATACCAGGGTCCAAGTCACATACCATCCGGGCCCTAGTCTTCGCACTTCTCGGGGCGGGTGAATCGGTCATCGAGGAGCCGCTGGACTCGTCGGATACACGCTCATGCCGGTCCATGATCCAGAAGTTTGGCGCCAGGGTCGAAGCCTCGGCAGACACCTGGAAGGTCACCGGGACCGGCGGCACGATCAAGGCGCCCGATGACGTTGTCGATGTCGGGAACTCAGGCACGTCTCTTTATATCGGCCTTGGCATCGCTTCCCTAGCCGATGGATACACTGTGTTCACCGGAGACCACCAGATCCGCAGCCGCCCGGCTGACGGCCTCCTCGCATCGATTAACGACCTGGGTGGGGCGGCCTTCTCTACCAGGGGCAACGGTATGCCGCCGGTTGTCATTAAAGGAAAAATCGGTGGCGGTGAAACATCCATCAGCGCCATCACCTCGCAGTATCTGACATCGCTCCTGATAGCGGCGCCCTGCGCTGCCGGGGATACGGTGATACGAGTGCCCCTTCTTAATGAAAAGCCCTATGTGACCATGACCATGAGCTGGCTTGATCGGCTGGGTATCAGATATACTACCGATAACTATCGGTCATTTTCATTACCATGTAATCAAAGCTACCCCAATTTCCGCGAATATATCGCCGCCGACTTTTCATCGGCGACATTCTTCCTTGTGGCCGCGGCCATTACCAGCTCCGAGCTTGTCCTGAAAGGTCCCGACTGGAACGATACCCAGGGAGACAAGGAGGTGGTCAACATCCTGAAAGCCATGGGTGCGGAGGTCAGCATCGGTGAGAAGGCGATAACTATACGAGGAAGTAGGCTTACCGGGGGTGTCTTTGACCTGAATGCCATCCCGGACGCGCTTCCGGCGCTATCGGTTGCTGCCTGCTTCGCCGATGGGGAAACGAGCCTTATCAATGTTCCCCAGGCGCGCCTCAAGGAGACCGATCGCATCAGGGTCATGCACGACGAGCTCGTTAAAATGGGCGCAGACATAGAGGAACGGCCCGATGGGCTGGTTATACGAAAAAGCCCCCTCCGCGGATGCCGCGTCAAGGGACACCAAGACCACCGCGTCGCCATGGCCCTGGCTGTGGCAGGCCTTGCCGCAGAGGGAGAAACAATAGTTGAAACGGCCGAAGCAGTCTCGGTCACCTTTCCGAACTTTCCCGACCTGATGACATCAATCGGCGCAGACATTACACGAAGGGAGTAAAACCATGGCGGTACGAGGAATACGGGGCGCCACGACGGCCCCTGCCAACACAAAAAGCGATATTGTAGCCAGGACAAAAGAGATGCTGGATACGCTGGTCAGGCTTAACGATATCAACATTGATGACATCGCAACGGCCATTTTTTCAGTTACCGACGACCTGAACGCGGAATTCCCGGCCGTGGCCGCACGCCAGATGGGCTGGTTGTACACACCCCTTTTCTGTACGATGGAGATACCGGTACAGGGTAGCCTAAAAAGCTGCATCCGCGTGCTTTTACACGTGAACTCGGAACATAGCCAGGAGGAGATGAAACACGTATACCTGCATGATGCTGAAAAACTGAGACCGGACCTTGGTACGGCAAACAAGAATAAGTTTTACACTTCGGAGAAATAAAAAAGAATCGGCGCCTTCCCTTACCGGCCGGCGCCCGAGTTACATCCTACTCCTTTACGATCTTACTTCTTACAAAAAAAATCACAACACCTACAGCTACAACACTGATAGCGAATAATGACGGCACTGTTTTTTCAATTAATGTTGTAATGATGACCCCCGTCATAAGGGTTATATATATTAATGGGATTACCGGAAAAAAAGGTACACTGAAGGGGCGCACCAGATCCGGCTTTTTGATCCTGATATATACCATGCCGATAACTGTCATGAGAGGGAAAATGCTCAGGGCAAAACCCATGTAAATGAGCATTTTAAGAATTGCGTCGAATCCGATGAACACATAAAAAACAGCAATTACCATCTGCACGAGAATGGCAAAATCAGGCGTCTGGAACCGCTGGTTCACGCGCTCCAGCGACTTGAATATTGTCCGGTCTTTTGCCATAGCGTAGGTAACCCGGGGCCCGATCATCATCTGAACCGATACGGACGAGAGCAGGATGAGAACGATGCAGGCATCGAAGATAGGGCCGATATTCGGGCCGAAGAGATTTTTCGCCGCCAGCGCACCGATGGTATACTTCCCATCAGCCATAATAACATCCCCCGGCGCAGACATCAGGTATACAACATTCATTGCAAGATAAATCACAGTAATAAGGAGCGTTCCCAGGAACAGGGCCCGGGGCAGATTCTTATCGGGATTGCGTATCTCTCCTGCAATATAGGTGGTGCCATTCCATCCGGAGTAAGCATACATGATAATAATAAGGGCCGATCCCCATTTCAAGATGGACGTTCCGCTTTCCACCTGATAGTTATCGGATAACCTATTAATGACAGACCAATCAGCAAAATAGAATCCCATGGCAATGAATAAAAATACGACCATGAGCTTTATTACTGTTAATATATTCTGAACAAGACCACCTTTCTGGACACCGATCATGTGAATAATGCTGAAAAATACTATAATTCCAGCCGCCACGAATTTCGGGAGCCAGGTGCCGGTGAATATGCCATCCGGCGAAAGCTTGTTAACATAATTAACAGCAGTTATGGCAGACATGGAAGCCGCCAGCGAAAATCCAATAATAAGGGAGATCCACCCTGATAGAAATGAAGGCAGAGGACCATATATTTTTTTTAAATATACATACTCACCACCGTCTTCAGGCCACATGGTAGCCAGTTCAGCATAACACAGGGAACCGGTCAGAGCAATAACACCTCCCACGCCGAATAGAACAAGCACGGTAAGGGCGCTTCCCGTCATGCTGAGAACCTCACCAGTAGTCATGAAAATCCCGGTTCCAATAACATCGGCAATGATGATCATCATTGCCGTAACCAAACCAATCTGCCTTTTTAATTCCACGTCCGACTCCTTTCCTTGTTTGAATGCCTTTTATATAATATTTTTTTTGCCGTCAAGAACTATGTTGGTTATGTGCAAAATCAGTATTATTGCTGGAAACAATAGATTTTTTATGAGCTTTGCAACAAGTGGAATTATTCAGAAATAACTGGCAATGACTGATCGCGGTATTCCCCAAGATAATATCCAGCAGATTACATCATCAACAATAACACGTTGGAGCATATAGTTTTTATACCTATAGTTATCGGCGCCTTTAAGTATCTTATTCAAAATCTCTTCAAGATATTTCTCAACCGCATAGGCAACAAGGCAGGATACGGAAAATTTAAAAACCTTCCTGAGATCCAGGAAAAACTCATACTCGTCATACCTGAGAGTAAGGTGCAGATGATGCCAATCCCCCTTTTCATTGCGTTTCTGGTATCGCACACGCATCCATGTTGCAATCAGCTTATCATGATCATCCCCAAGTCTGTGCATCAGGCTCGATATAATGTTATTCTTCGATTGACCAGTCAGTAAAACCGCTTTAGAAATCATCCCCAGAACATATGGATTGATATTAATAGTTGTTTCTATATACATAGATTTACTCCGTTTATGAAGACTTTTAAATATCAACGATTGTGATTATGTTTTATTAAACATTTTACTGATTTTTTTACTTTACCACTTCTCTCAACAAAACCTATCCTCACAATGACTTATTTCCTAGCTCGATAGTTATCGGAAAAAAGTGCTTGTCGCGCATTGCCATGGCCAAAAGAAATACATTAAAAATCAAATTGACAATTTACAACTTTAACTCACAATGAAAGATATGAATATACTACCTGGAAAACTCTTCCTGGCCCCTATGGCTGAAACATCGACGCCGGCGCTGCGCCATATTATAAAAGAATTCTGTCCGGAAACAGTCCTTTTCTCGGAGATGCTGAGCGCCGGCGCTATTGCGGCATGCGCCCCCAACAATGTACCGATGGTTCACAAACATGATTTCGACAACCCCCTCATCTACCAGATCGTCGGATCAGATCCGGCTGTCATGGCCAGGGCTTGTGCGATTCTTTCTGATACCGGATGCTTCGGGGTTGATATCAACATGGGATGTCCCAACCATGAAATTGTGAAAAAAGGCCAGGGAGCATACCTTTTAACCGATAACTATAGGGCACAGAGCATAATTCAGGCCTGCCGCAAAACCTGCTCGACCCGGCTTTCGGTGAAAATGCGAACCGGCTACGAGGACAGCAACGAAGAACAATTCATCAATTTTATAAAAATGCTCGAAAGCGAAGGTGTCAATTTCATAACCGTTCACCCCCGGTACGCTAAGCTATTTTTCCGAAGAAAAGCCGACTGGCGGCTTGTGAATCTGGCAAAACAGAAAGTATCAATTCCAATCATCGGAAATGGTGATATCGATACACCACAGGCAGCCATTCAAAAGATGGATGAATCTGGATGTGACGGGGTCATGATCGGCCGGGAAGCGGTGAAATCACCCTGGATATTCAGACTCGCCACTGATCTCATGCGTGGCGGGGATGCAGAGCTGGAGGTCAACGTCCATGATATATTCATTAGAACACTTGACCGCATACGGGAATACCTGCCGGAACGTCTCCACAGAAGCAGGAGCCACCGCTTCTCCATTTATTATGCGCAAAACGCACGATACGGCCATGAGCTCTTCACCAGGATACGCAAGGAGCAGTCCATCGGGCCGATCATTGACATTGTGAATGATTATTTTACCCGGAACAGCGGCGAGTCGATCAGGCATTATCACATAAGAGCAGGGGTTACCTGTGAGGTAAAATGATTGTAAAAATAAAAGGAGCATGAAATGGAGTATTTAAGAGTCTGGACCGAAGTCGATATCACGGATATCGAGGATCATATTATCATTGTTGATGATAAGTATGGTCATTGTCCTGGTTGCAAGAAGATCGGCATTGAGCTCAGGGACCTGAAAAAATGCCCTTCTTGTGGGAGGGAGTTCAAGTATGTGACTTCGAAAGAAGCACAGGGCGGGAAGTTTGAAATCGTGATGAGGACAAAGAAAAAACTCCCCAATCTCGTGTTCATTGATTATAGCGACTACGATCACGAGTTGGGCAAAAAGAAAGCCGGGAGCCTGTTTAAGATATAGCGCATTAAGCTCTTGCGCCCTTTGTTCCGATAACTATATTGATTATCAGACATGTTGGAAAACCTGAGATACATGATATGGTCCCCTGGCAGCCGCAGGGGGCGGGATACCATTTCAGTATTCTAATATGTTTTGCAACAATACTAATGTAATTAGCAGGATACACAATGACCACTGATGATATAATCGCCGGCATGTGTCTCTACGGATTCATCCGCAAAGAAACACCTTCAGAACAAAAACGATGCCTCAACGAAATCGAGAGGCACTATGGCAAATCCATAGCAACAATTGTCAGGAATTACATGAAAAAAGGGTGACCGGCAGGGAACGTCTAAAAAACAAGGTCTTCTTCTTCCCTGGACTTTTCTCCCAAGTACCTGCTGAAATAGACCGAGGACTTGTAGTCCTGTTCTACTATTTCATACACCACGCCGAGATTATAGAGGGCCTCCAGATAGGTATCATCGTAGCTGTATGCGGATTTGAAGGCTGAGGCCGCCTGACTGTAATGTTTTGCCATGAAGTAAGCAATGCCAAGATAAAAATGTCCTTTCACAAGTTTTCGGTCAAGCTTGACCGAAATTTTCAGGTGCCTGATGGCGTCATCAGTCATGCCGTATTTATACAGGTATGCCTTCCCCAATCCATAATGTCCCATGCAGTAATAGGGGCTAATCTCGACTACCTTTTTAAATATCAGGATTGCCTTGTCCAGTTGCCCGTCAATGGCAAGCCGGGCGCCCTTCCGGTATAGTTCCGTGGAATTTTCCCGCGGCGCCGCGCCGGCATAGGTTGAGAATGAATATACCGCCAGGAAAAGGGCAGCGCATATGATGATCCTATTTCGCACCGGGAACCATTTCCTTGAAATTTTTAATCATGAAATCATCGATCCCTCTGCTGAAAAAGAAATATACAATGAAAATAATCCACAGCACCAAGGTAAGCACACAGAGAAATTTTAGCAGCTTCTCGGCACCGATGGCATCGGCCTTGTAGAAAATAATTAAAAGGGCCAGCGGCCAGATAAAAAACAGGTTCACGAACACAAGGGACAGTATCTCTTTCAGGAAATTGAGGATGAACCCGTACCATCCGGCGGAAAAGCTGTTATAGCCGCTGCTAATCTCATCGAAAAAGAACCAGATATAAAAAACCAGGATTACCGTGGCTATGATCTTCCATACCATTTCGATCCGGGGCCTGAACCAAAGCATGGCAATCCCGATTCCCCATATGACAATGAACAGAAATACAGATTTTATAATTAATGCTTCATTCATATCATTTCCTCATATTTCAGTATACGCAGGCGCGCAAGGTCTGGCAATAAAAAATGCTTCCATACTATTAATCGGATGAAAAAGGGCAATTCATGATTATTAATCCACAGGCTCCTTTTCCCGAAACAGATTGAAAAAAACCTGCAATCCAGTTATTGTATTTACATTTCACCGCGCATGTTCTATGCCTGTCACTGTTTAAACGATCAGAACTTGCTCCCGGCGGAATCTCTATGCAGCTGTTGTTAACTTTATTATTATCAATCACCCTCGCCGCCCCTCCTGGGGCCGAACTGGTGGTCAAAGTCCCGCCCGGTATAAGCCTGAGAGAGCAGGAGGTGCGGGCGGGCCTTCCCGGCAGCATTAAAACGAGCGGCGGTTATGACCGGATTGAAATCATAATATATTATTTCTCCCGGGGGATTGAGAAATTCTCCTACAGCGGAAGCAATGCCATGAAGGAGTCGCTGATGAATGGCGAGATAAAAGCGCTTGTTAAACTTAAAACAAAAAAAGTCCTCCGCAAGGCGCTCTTTATCACAGCCTCGGGTACAAGCCATGAGCAAATTCTTAGTAATTTCTCCCGTGTTGTAAACGATACCCTGGCACTGCAATAGCAGCCTTTGCTATTTACACCACCGTCCCGGGCAGTATCGTACCGATCACCCTTCCCTTATCAAGCACCTGCTTACCGTTTATGAACACAGCCTCGATCCCTCCAGGCGTTGCATCAGTTTTCTTCTCACTGTTATTGTCCCTGACCGCCTTCCAGTCAAACAGGGTTATGTCCGCGGCATATCCCTCTTTTAGGAATCCCCGCTTCTTCACATTGAACCGCTCCGCCGAGGCCCCGGTCATCTTGCGCACCGCTTCTTCCAGGCTGATGTTCCCGAACTCGCGTGCGAACTGGAGGAACCGCGGGAAGCATCCGAAGGCGCCGGGGTTCTGCAATCCGTCGGGTACCACCCAGGCATCGGTCATGAAAAGTGATGCCGGATGTCGCATCAAATCCTTCACATTATCGAGATTGCTATATTTATGGTTTAAAACTCCGGCCTTCCCATCGGTCTGTTTTACTATATCAATAAAATTTTCGAACTGGTCCATCTTCCTTTTTTCCGCTATTTCCCCCAGAAATAAGCCATTATATTGATCCAGTTCAGGTTTGCCCATATTGGTGATCTGTATATCTTCATAGCCGAAACCGAGGAGCCACTTGATGGCCATGAATTCCATCTTCAGCTTTCTCAGGGCTGAAGGGTCATTGTATACCTGCGGCACCCTCGCCAGGAACCATGCCGGCAGGACCACACTGATATAGGACGTGCCGCAGTGGTACGCGTAGGTATCGAATTTGACATCGACACCGTCACGGATGGCTTTATCGATCATAGCAAGGGCCTCACCACAAGTATCCCAGGTATCTGATCCGACGAAGATCAGATGCGAAACCTGCAGTCGCACACCTGTTTCACGGGCCAATTTCAGCATTCCATTGAGTGCCAGGAGGTTGTGCGCCTTGCCGAAGGGGATGAGGGGATACGTGGGAGAAAGCGATGAATACGCCTTCAGGTGAACCGTCAGGATCTTGTCGTGCTTCTTCACCAGCCGCGCCACCTGCTTCAATTCATCATCGGTGGCGAATATGCCCGGCTCATACTGGAGGCCCAGTGACACGCCGCGGCAGCCCTGCTCCATCGCTTCATTCATGAGGGTGAGGAGCTTCTTCATCTCATCCCTGTTCATGGGCGTCGGTTTGTAACCGCGGATCGACATGCGTGAAGTGCCATGGCCTGCCAGATTCACCATATTGTGGGTGATTCCCTGGCGGCGAATGATACTAAAGTAGTCTTCCATCGAATCCCACGGGATGTTCGAGTTACCGAGAAATTTCCCGATTTTATTTTCAATGAAACTCTTTTGCAGGGAATTCTTTTCGAACCCGGCAATGCCGAAGCCGCAGTTGCCGGTTACAAAGGTGGTGATTCCCTGGGCAGTGAAAGGATTGGTATACTTTGAATGATTCAGCTTGGAAAAGACCCAGTCGTTATGCGAATGCATGTCAATGAAGCCGGGAGCAATGACCTTGCCGGAGCAGTCAATGGTACGACCCGGGAACGTGAGATCATTCGTTGTCACCGCTTCTATTGTATTGCCGTTGATGAGGACATCCCCGGTAAATGATTTTTTGCCGGTTCCGTCTACAACAAGACCATTTTTGAGAAGTATTCGTCCCGCTGGGTTCCCCGTGACGGTAACCTTCTGCGAAGCGGAAGATGATCCTGCCGCTGCTTGTCCACCGCCGGCCGGTTTTTCTTTCTTTTTACATCCGGAAAGCGAGTGCAGGAGCACGGCTCCTCCCAACGTCGCGGCACCGGCGATAAAATTTTTTCTCGTTATACCAGTCTCTGTGTAATCTTTTTTCCTGTCCATGGAAATTCCTCCTGATTTACGATATCACTTCTGATGAATTGATTCCCGGACGGACGCCAGGCGCTGCGCAAGCCGGATCGCCTCAGTCATGCTGCTCCATCGGGCAATATTTTTCCCGGCAATGTCAAAGGCGGTGCCATGGTCCACGGAAGTGCGCACCATGGACAAGCCCAGTGTCACATTCACTCCTTCGTCAAAGGCGAGCATCTTGAAGGGGATCAGGCCCTGGTCATGATACTGGGCGATGACGAGACTGTATCGCTCCCACACCGCCGGGATGAAGAGCGTATCCGCGGCAAAGGGGCCATCGATGGGGATCCCTTCTTTCCGTGCCATGGAAACAGCGCGGGCGGTGATGTCCCGGTCGAAAGTCCCGATGGCGCCGTCGTCGCCGCAGTGCGGGTCAAGGCCGGCGATGGCAAGCTTCACTGCGCCGCCGTCGATTGACCTGATGGATTCGTGTCCGTTCCGGATCACTGTGAGAAGACGCCCGAGGCCCAGACCCTCCACGATACCGGACACCGGCACGTGGGTCGACGCGAGGAGAACGCGGTATTTTTCAGAAAACATCATCATGAGGGGATTTGTTTCCCCGATTTTTTCCGCGAAGTATTCCGTGTGGCCGGTGAAGGAAACCCCCGTTTTTTCAATGAGGCTTTTGCTTACCGGCGCGGTGACAACGGCATCTATCGTGCCGGCACGCCACAGGTCTATTGCCGCGTCGATGCAGGCAAGGGCCTCCCTCCCGGTATCGATGGACCCGGCGCCGGGCCAGGGGATGGGGAGGTCGAGGGGGATATCATACAGATATTTCTTCCCTGGCTGGAACACTGGATGCTGTGACCGTAAAAATTCGTATTCTGAAAATAAATCGGGATAATTCTTTTCAAATACAGATGCGCGGCCGATTAAAACTGGGGTGATCGAATGGTCGTTGAGTGCGTTGATTGCCTTCAGGGCTACCTCGGGTCCGATACCGGCGGGATCCCCCGCGGTAACACCGAGTTTAAGAGCTTTTCTTTGCAAGAAACTCCTCAGGTATTATCTTGTTCTTCTCATATTCGGCGCCGATGAGGTCCTTGGCCGATGAGCGGAGGTCATTTGCTATGGTACAGCGCCCTTCGAGGATGACGCCGTTCTGGATGATAAGCTCCGGGGTCTTGATATCACCGAGGATCTTGGCCGTCGGCATGAGGAGCACCCTGCTGGAGGCGTTGATGTTGCCGATGACAAGCCCTTCCACGATGACTGACACGGCGTTGATGTTGGTGCGGATCTTGCCGGTCGAGCCGATATAGAGTTGTTCAGCCTGGAGGTACTTGCCCTCAAACCTGCCGTCGATCCTGAGGGATCCATTTATAAGGAAGGTGCCGGTGAAATAGGAATTTTCTCCAATCACATTATTCGCGATATCACCGCTTGCCTTTGCAATAGCCATAGTAACCTCTTACATCTTGAACATTTGCGCCACTATACATCCTTGTAATTTTTATTGTCAATACGATTTTCGGGGAGGAGATATTTTTTATTTTGACTGCAGTCAATCAGTGCTTTTTTTGGCCACAACGAGCGTTCCCCGCCACTCCTGAAGGGGAGTAGAGAAAGTGATTTACATTTCCAGCTATATCTGTTGTTATTTTTCACATAATGATGAGGAACCATAGGAGCCTACCATGATACAGAAAACCCTTAAAGTCATCGGCATCATTGTTACTGTTCTGATCATCCTGTTCTTTACCGTTTTACCGATCCTGACCGACAAGATTGCCAACAGCATCAACGGGAAACCCCTGCCCCCTCCATCGGCGCGGGCCCGGGCACTGGTTAAAAAGATCTTCATCGCCGACCTGCACTGCGACGCGCTGATGTGGAACCGGGACCTCCTTGAGAAGAACAGCCGGGGCCACGTGGACATCCCCCGCCTCATCGAGGGCGGCGCGGCCCTGCAGACCTTCTCGGTCGTGTCCAAAGCCCCGTTGGCGATGATGAAAGGCGATAATGTCAACGACAAAAACGATCTCGTTACCCTCCTGGACATTGCCCAGCTGTGGCCGACGCGCACCTGGTTCAGTCTCAAACAACGTGCCCTGTACCAGTCGGAAAAAATGCGCACCATCTCCGGTTCATCCGGCGGACGATGTGCCCTTATTACTTCCGTGGAGAACCTGGATAAATACCTGGAACGCCGGAAAAAGGACCGGGCAATTACGGCGGCTCTTCTCTCTATTGAAGGCGCCCAGGTGCTGGAGGGAAACCCTGACAGCATCGACGTGCTCTATCGTGCCGGATTCCGCATGTTGTCGCCCACGCACTTTTTCGACAATGACATGAGCGGCTCGGCCCATGGCCTGGAAAAGTATGGCCTCACAGCAAAGGGAAAAACAATGATACGCCTCATGGAGGAAAAGGGTATGATCGTCGACCTGGCCCATGCATCGCCCCGGACAATCGACGACATTCTCGCCATGGCGAAAAAACCGATGGTAGTGTCCCATACCGGGGTCCGGGGAGTGTGCCCCGGTGTTCGAAATCTTAGTGACAGACATATCAGGATGATTTCAGAAAAAGGCGGCGTCATCGGCATCGGATATTTTTCTACCGCGACCTGTGGAAAATCCCTGGCAGCCGTCGTGCGTTCGATACGCTTCGCCGTTGACCATGCCGGGGTGCGCCATGTCGGCCTTGGCTCTGATTACGACGGTCTGGTGCCCGTTCCTTTTGATACTACCGGTCTGGTTCACCTTGCCGATGCCCTTTTAAAAGACGGCTTTACCGAAGAAGAGGTGGGCCTCATCATGGGGGGAAATATTGTTCGGCTCCTGAGGGAAACATTGCCCAAAAAGTAGCAGATCCCGCTAAAAATTATTATGTCATATCAGATATTCTCTAAACCCGCGCCCTTTTTTTACCGAAAATCAAATAGACGTGCTCTAAAATTGTCGGCTCATAAATTGTTTTCACGCTGCAGGCGGCGGGAAAACATTCAATACGGTTATGAGTTGTGCAATACGACTGATATACATTCGGGTACGCTCGGCAATAACCATGAAAAAAGTATCTGCATACATACTGTTTCTGCTGATCCTAAGCCCCCTATTCGCCCATGCGGGCATTGATCCGGTCAGAGAGCTTGCCACCCTGGCCCCCGGCGGCGACCTGGTAAAATCTATAAGGGACGATGTCAAAAAAAGCATCTACGTGATAAAAAGCAGGCGGCCTGAACGGGAGCTGCCGGAGCTGAAATTTTACGTCTACAGTGTAAAAAAAGACGACACCTTCTGGACCATCCTGGCCCGTTCATCCCAGGACATTGATACGCTTCTTTCAGTTAATGGCTTTTCGACGCCGAGGGATATCGTTCCCGGCAGAAAAATCTACATCCCCAACATGCGGGGCATCGTTGTCAGAGGGAGTGATGAGAAAAAAATCGCACGGATGCTCCGGGAGAGCCAGATCCGCCCGGAATACGTGTACCGTATAAACAAATGCAGCAGCTTCAACAAGAAATATATCTTCATCCCCTGCGGTAAAATATCAAACCTCGAGAGGTCCCTCTTCCTGGGGACCGGATTCATGTATCCCCTGCCCCCGAAACGCGGTCCCCATCTGACTTCGCGCTTCGGCAAGAGGCGGAATCCCTTCAACTACCGCGATATTGAGTTTCACGCCGGCGTCGACGTGTCATGCCCCCGCGGCTCCGAGGTCCTGGCCGCCCGCGACGGCAAGGTCGTGTTCACGGGCTTCGAGGGCGGGTACGGTAAACTGGTGGTGGTCCAGCATGAACACGGCTACCGGAGCTACTACGGACACCTGTCGCGGCCCCTGGTGAAACCGGGGGACATGGTTAAGCGGGGCTCTGTCATCGCCCGTTCAGGGAACACCGGAAGGACCACGGGTCCGCACCTCCACTTCGAAGTCCGGCGCGGTGACGTGGCGGTTAACCCGGGCATACTTCTGAAGGACTGACCTTTCTCATTTATCCTCCAGCTCATACTCTTTTATATCAAGGGACCAGTGGCGCCAGAAATCCTCTTTCAGTACCGGCGTAGCATTTTTTATCCTTATAAGCTTTTTGAATATCGGCCCGTCAATGACAATGGTATGGTATTCGCCATGCTCCCCGCAGGGGCACATGCCGAGCTGTTCAAGGCGCGCCAGCGCCACCCGGTCCACCTCGCGGCCCATAAAATCTTTCCCCAGCTCTTCTTTGCAGCTGACGATGACCGCCTTGAACCCCTCATCGATGAACTCCTCTATCACGCGCCGCGGATCATTGTTCCAGAGCGGCTCCAGGGGAACTATGCCGATATCTCCGCACACCCGCTCGACCCACTCACGGTGCTCGTCCAGGTAGATGTCGCCAAAGACCATTCCCTCCATGCCGGCGCTCTTAAGCCCATGGACCGCATCCTTGAAGTCCCGCTCATACTCCCCCATCTCCTCGCCCATCTCCTTCTGTACCAGGGGTATGCCGACGCACCGCGCCTGGTCGCCGAGCAGACGCGCATCAGTGCCGTGAAAACAGCATCGTTTCTCCTCCGCCGATATGAGGTTAAGAAGGCATTCCACCCGATGGCCCTGCTTCATCGCCCGATAACAGGCCAGGACACTGTCCTTGCCGCCGCTCCATGATGATATAATATTCATTGATTGATTCCTTACGTTGTAGTGCCGGCAGGAGGCCCCTGTCAGGCAAGGGTGAAATCATCGGCGTCTTTCCACGCCGGAAACGCGCGCCGGTAATCGGTCAGCTCATCGAAGGAGAGCCCGACGGTGGAAACGAATTCCACGTTGCCCTTTTCGAATATGGTATTGCCCGCGAAATCTATCACCGCGGAATCGCCGCAGTGAGCCACTCCATTGCCGTCCGCACCGATGCGGTTCACGCCTATACAATAGCACTGGTTCTCGATGGCCCGGGCCCTGAGTAGGGCCTTCCAGTGCGCGGCCCGCTTCTCCGGCCAGTTGGCGACGTAAACGGCTATATCATATTCGAGGTTCTTGTTCCGCGACCAGACCGGGAAGCGGAGGTCATAGCAGATAAAAGGCCTGATCTTCCAGCCGTTGAGTTCGATTACAGCTTTCGCGCTCCCGGCCGTGTACACCTTCTCCTCTCCGGCCATGCGGAAGAGGTGCCGCTTGTCGTAGGATATGATTGTGCCGCCGGGCCTAGCCCATACGAGGCGGTTGTAGAACCGGTCTCCCTCTTTGACGGCGACGCTCCCTGCCACATCGGCATTTTTCTCCCGCGCCCAATCCATGAGGCTCTTCACGGCGCGGCCGCCCATATCCTCGGCGCAGGAGCCCGGCTCCATGGTGAATCCCGTTGAAAACATCTCCGGGAGCAGCACCAAGTCCGTCGGCTCCGCCAGGGACCTGATGATCCCGTCAAAACGGGCGCAGTTTTTCCCGACATCATGCCAGGCGAGGTCGGTCTGTATGATGGTGACGTTCAGATCCTGCATAAGCGCTCCGCGGCCCTTTCGAGTGTCTCGTCTTTTTTGGCGAAACAAAAACGAAGGACCTTGTTGTCCGTATTGTCATGGTAAAAGACCGATGGGGGGATGGCGGCAACGCCATGCTCGATGGTCATCCTCCGGGCGAAGGCCGTGTCCGCCTCGTCGGTGATTTCGGAATAATCAAGCATCTGGAAATAGGTGCCGCTGCTGGGAGTGACCTTGAAACGCGAACCTTTTATCAGCGAAAGGAAGAGGTCCCGCTTTGCCTCGTAGAACTTCGGCACCGACAGGTACTTTTCTTTCTTCTCCATGAACTTCGCGTAGGCGCACTGCACCGGCGTGCTGGAGGCGAAGGTCAGGTACTGGTGGATCTTCTGGAATTCCACGGAAAGAGGCGCCGGGGCGAGGCAATAGCCTATCTTCCAGCCGGTGGTGTGATAGGTCTTCCCAAAAGAGCTGATAACGAAGCTCCGGGCAGCCAGCTCCGGGTGCCGCGTCATGCTTTCATGGCGCAGTCCGTCAAAGAGGATGTGTTCGTACACCTCGTCGCTCACAATATACATGCCGGTATCCGCCACGACCTGTTTCAGCGCTTCGATATCCGCCGCTGACAGCACCGCACCCGACGGATTGTGCGGCGAGTTTATGATAATGCAGCGCGTCCGGGGCGTGATCAAATCCTTCACCATGTCCCAGTCGATGGAATAATCGGGAAAACGCATCGCGCAGTATACCGGCTTCCCGCCGCACAGGGCCACAGCGGGCGCGTACGAGTCATAGGCCGGTTCGAAGAGGATCGCCTCGTCGCCGGGATGCACCACGGCTGTAATCGCCGCGAAGAGCGCCTCGGTGCCGCCGGAGGTCACCGTGATCTCCTCCGCCGGCGTATAGGACGCTCCGTAGAGCTCCCGAACCTTATCCGCGATCCCTTCCCGCAGTGCCATCACCCCCTGCATGGGGGCGTACTGGTTGTTCCCCTGCTTCATGTAATGGTCCACCAGGCCGATAAGTTCCGGGTCGACATCGAAATCCGGGAAACCCTGGGACAGGTTGATGGCGCCCTGCTCATTGGCAAGGCGGGACATCACGGTGAAGATGGTGACGCCGACATCGGGAAGTTTTGATTGAATATTCATGAGCTTCAATACATTCTATTTGATATACCTGGGGGCATGAGTTACTCCCGCCCCTTCTTGATCATCCTGACCGGGCATTTGAACCCCGGACAACCGTTCAGCGGTTAAGCTAGTACGTTATCGGAAATAAATCAAACAAAATCCTTGACAACGTATGAAGAAATTAATTGTATGAACAATCCGGCCAGACCGAGAGCTTTTCCGGGTAGCTAGCTCAATTGGCAGAGCAACTGACTCTTAATCAGTAGGTTCCGGGTTCGATTCCCGGGCTACCCACAGAAAACCCCTGATACATTCAGGGGTTTTATTTTTAACACCCGCCCGTACTATTTCCTTAAAGGCCTTAAAAGATGTTCCAGCCCATTAAGCTTAATCTCGTACAGGGTGGCCAGAAGCATTCCCAATTCTCCGCCGGGGAATCCCTTCTGGTGAAACCACATAACATAATGCTCGGGCAAATCGCACAGAATATAACCCTTATACTTGCCGAAGGGCATCCGGACCGTTACCAGCTTTATTAATATTTCGGGATTAAACATGTTGTCCGCTTTTTTTCATTTCAGGACATTTTTCCCAGGATCAGAAAATATATATTGCACAGCAATCCCAGGCAACCGAGCCCCAGTGTGTCGAAAAATAATACGCTCGAAACCTTGAATGCAATCATCCCCCATTCACCAGAAAATATACCAGCACTGCCACGCCCAGCATGATCCGGTAATAGCCGAAGGGCTTAAAATCCCTCGCTGATATGTATTTCATCAATCCCGCTATGACCAGCAGCGCCACGATGAATGACACGACAAACCCGACGGCAAGGACCAGCAGTTCCTGGCCAGTCAGCATCCTCCCGACCTTGAGCAGGGAATAGGCCGACGCCGCGGACAGCGTGGGTATCGCAAGAAAAAAGGAAAACTCCGCTGCCACAACGCGGGACGTTCCCAGGAACATGGCGCCGATGATGGTGGCTGCCGACCGCGAGGTCCCCGGCACCATGGCCAGGCACTGTATCAGGCCAATCAGGAACGCCTTTCCGTACCCGAGAGATTCAACGGATGTTACGACAACCTCTCGTTTACGTCCCTCCAGATAGATCAGCACTATACCGCCGATTATCAGCGCGATTGACACGGTTATGGGGTTGAAGAGATACTTTTTTATCACGCCACCGAAGATTGCGCCGAGGACCAGGGCCGGGATCACGCCGACGATGGTCTTCTTCCACAGGTCAAGGATTTCATTTCTCTTTTCCGGAGCCAGGTGCCGCCCGAAGGGAAAAAGTCTCTTCCAGAAATACACCACGACAGACAGGATCGCCCCCATCTGTATCACTATATCGAACATCTCCGCGAAAGGCCCGGTAAAGTCAATAAACCGGTTAATGATGATGAGGTGTCCCGTTGAAGATATCGGCAGGAATTCGGTGATTCCCTCGACTATGCCGAGTATTATTGATTTTACTATTTCGTTCACGTGTATCAGCCCTGCTTTATTTTTTTGGATGAAAGAGGAACCATTGACCTGTTTTACCGGGAAATAATCAAACAAAATCCTTGCGAGGCTAAAAGAAAATATTTGCACCGGTTATCATAATCGGCAAACCGGCAGGTCACAGGCCCCTTTCCCATAGAACCCCACAATGCCCACGCATCTAACACGCCTGCAATCCTATACCTTACCGATTCTTGCAACGTCCTTAATCCCTTCGAACACCGGCCTCATGAAGGACCTTTCATAACTTATAACGCATTTCGTCTCCGCCGCATAATCCAGGGCCTCGCGGCATTCTTTTGACCCTGGTATTTTAAGCCGGTACTCTTCGTATGCCGCGAGGGATGGAAAGGAAAAGCTGGCATAGCCGACATTACTGGGCCCTTCATGGGGCAGCAGGTAGCCGTGATGCACCCCTCCCATATTATTTACCAGATCAATCCATAGTTTCCCGTAATGCTCAAATTCCGTTACTCTATTCGGATCAATAATATATTTCAAAAAACAGGTCACCATTCCCGATCTCCTTTATGTGTATAGTATCTTTTTCAATGATGAATTAAAATCGAGTGTCCGAGTTCACTGTGTCATATCATACCGGCAGCGATCTGACATCCCACAGGCCAAGGCTTTTGTCGGCATAGGTGCCGCACCCCTCTGTGCATTTCTCGTTTATCAGCCTTATCGGTTTTTGAAAACAGAACGGCTCTATTTCCAGGTTGATGATACGCCAGTCCCCCGTGACAATATCATCATTTCTGCCGCACCCGGTGAAGGTCGTGGCAAGAAGGTACCGTGTCCCGCATCTCCTGATATTGGCAAGAGATTTCTGAATATCCGCAAAGGAGAGGTGCACAAAACAATCCCGGCAGAAGAGGAGATCCGCCTCCGGCAGGGGGTCATTGATAATATCCAGGACCAGGAATTTCCGCTTCTGATTTTCATGCATTTCCCTGTTTTTGCGGACCAGGTCCCTGACAATGTCACCGCCGATATAGGAGTCCACCGGCAGATCCAGGGTGCTCATCCAGCTGTAATCGCCGCAGGGTAAATCAAGAAAAGAATGGACATCGAATTCCTTCAGGATATGCACCAGTTCTTTCCGGATTTCAGCGGTCTGGACAAGATCGGACCCGTCCCCGGAAACAGAATCCTTCCCCGACCAGTGGTTGGCTTGATAGATGTAGTCAAAGGCTTCGGCAGGTGAATAGTTTTTGCCTTGATCGGCCATTTTCTTAAAATGCTTTACGTCGAAGGGGACCGATGACCGCTCCTTTTTCACCCGGTTACACATCCATCCAGGACTTTTTTAAAAATCTGCAAACCCTCATCAATTTCCTGTTTCGTAATGTTCAGGGCCGGAAAAATACGGACCACCTTTTTCTGGATTACATTCAGTATTAAACCATTCGCCAAACATCTATCCCTTAATTCTTCGACAATCTTCTCATTGGAAAATTCCACCGCGATCAACAGGCCTTTTCCCCTGATATCAACAATCAATTCAGGATATTCTTTTCTCCATGACCGCACCACGCTGAAGGTGTAATCGCTGATTGCGGCAACATGTTCCTCGATATTATTATCCAGCAAATGCTTTATAACTGCATACGATACGGCGCATCCCAGGGGATTCCCGCAATAGGTCCCGCCATGGTCCCCGATATTGAGTTTGCTTGAAACTTCTTCGCTCATGGCAAAGGCGCCGAAGGGGAACCCGCCCGCTATGCCCTTCGCCATGGTCATAAAGTCAACTTTCATCTTATACGGTGAGGACGCAAATGCCGGACCCGTTCTAAAGAAGCCGGTTTGCACCTCGTCCAGTATCAGCATGACGTTATTCGCCTCACACAGCCCGGACAATCGTTCCAGATAATCATCGGACGGCACTATTACGCCGCCTTCCCCCTGGATCGGTTCCACGATGACCGCCGCGATATCTTTCTTTATGATTTTTGAAATTGCTTCCACATCATTGTAAGGCACAAAATGATAATTCGGCATCAGGGGATTATACCTGTTCCGATGCGAGGACTGACCGGTGGCGGAAGCGGTACTGATGGTTCTCCCGTGAAAACTCATAAGCGTAGAAATCACATCCAGTTTCCCGGATACCTTCCTGGCGAGTTTGATGACAGCGTCATTGGCCTCGGCGCCGCTGTTGCTGAAAAAAAACCTGGTTAAATTGTGAGGCATCATCTCCTGTAATAACAGCAGAAGCTTCGCCCGTGCGGGCGAATATGAAGCGCCGGAATTGGGATTCTGAATGATTTTTCTGCCCTGGTCGCATAATGCTTCGGTTATGACGGGGCTGGCATGGCCGATGCAGGTAACGCCCCATCCGGAAGTGAAATCAATATACTTTTTATTGTTCTCGTCAAAGACATATACTCCATCGCCCCTGTCAAAGGATACAGGTATCTTGTTAAAGAATGGAGCAAAATATTTTTTTTCAATTTCAATTGTCTGCTGGTTCTTGTCCACTGTGAAGCATCCCCCCGGATTGTGATGGATTGTATTTATAACATGATGCGCTATTTCCGCCAGGCTTATAACCCGCCGGTTTATCACACGATGATCTTTTCCAACTCTTCGACAAGGGCCTTGACCGCATCACGGTTGTCCACCGCTTTGATCTTCTCGCCCTTCGCGAAGAGGAGAAGCCTCCCGTCTCGGATCCCGGCAAGTCCCGCGTCGGCATCCTTCGCCTCGCCGGGACCATTCACCTCGCACCCCATGACGGCAACGTGGAGCGTCCTGCCCATCTCCTTCATGGTCTTCTCAAAGCGCGCCGTCACGGCCGCGTCGACCTCCTTCGCCAGGGCCAGGATGTCGAGAGAGGGATCGGTGCGACCGCAGGTCGGGCACGACACGATGCGCACCCATGCCCTGCGCTCGCCCACGGACTCAAGGATCTTCCGCGCCACGATGATCTCCTCCGCCGGATCGCCGGTCATCGACACCCGGATGGTGTCGCCAATCCCCTCCATGAGAAGGTGACCGATGGCCACGGAGCTCTGAATCGCACAGGTGAGGCCGTATCCCGCCTCCGTGAGGCCCACGTGGACCGGGTAGTCCCGTTTCGACGCGAAAAGCTCGTTCGCCGCCACGGTCAGTGCGATGTCTGACGACTTGATGGACACCACCATGTCGGAAAAATTGTTATCCTCGAGGATCACGATGTGTTCCATGGCGGAGGCGACCAGGCTCTCCGGCGTCACGTCAGGGAACTTCCGCCTGTCCACGGACCCGCTGTTCACGCCGATACGGATCGGCACGCCTTTGTCCCGCGCCGCAGCCACGACCTCGCGTACACCCTTCTGGTCGCCGATGTTGCCCGGGTTGATCCGCACCTTGTGGACCCCGGCTTTGATTGCTGCCAGGGCTATGCGGTGATCGAAATGAATATCAGCGCTGACGGGGACCGGCACGGCCGGGAGCAGCTTATGTAAATACTCCGCCGCTTCCACGCTCCGCAGGGCCACCCGGACCAGCTCGGCTCCGGCATCGGCAAGGCGACCCACCTGAGCGATGGCCTCATCGGTCCGTTCGACCGGGACGCTGGCCATGGTCTGTATCGACACAGGAGCGCCGCCGCCAATGGCAAGGGAGCCGGCCCTTACCTGCCTGGTTTTCTTTCTCTGACGCACAAATCATCCTTCCGTGCCGGTCCCGGGGGCCGTTGCCACTCCCTGCCGGTCACGCTTTTTTCCAGAATAATAGGGCGCATGATACGGTTCATTGAAAAAGATTGACAAGTACTTTTTTATACTCATACTCCAGAACTTTTATATATTAACTATATTGATACCCCCCTGCCCCCCTGAGGGGGCACGATGTAATTGACTTTATTAATACATACTTGGATGTAAATCTATCATATAACTCAGCATCAATCCATTTCCACATACCGTCATTCCTTCACGCCCCCTCAGGGGGGCGGGGGGGTCTTGATAATTGGGGATAACATATGATTGATTGGCCAAACCCGGAATATAATTAACTCCGCTAAATCATAACAGCATTTTGTGTTTACCTTGATTAATCATTTGACGTATTTACAAGTATCATAACCATAAGCAGAAAACTTGAGCATCTTTATATTCTTTGAAACAAAAGTCTTCTCCCGATGTCATTAGACATATATAATCGCGAGGTGTCTTCATGGATATTCTCACCAACAATATAATCGTCAAGGGCGGATGGGTGATGATCCCCATCATTCTGGGCTCCATCGTCGCCCTGGGGCTGACAGTCGAGCGGGGCATGCTGCTCTGGAAAATCAGGCTTGACCTGAAGAAATTTACCGACGAGATTTTTTCCCTCCTCGACCGGGGCCACACCGACCTGGCCATTGAGGCATGCGCCAAAACCGAGCACCCCATCGGAAGAATTTTCGGGGTCGGGCTGGCGCACCGGGGAGAGGATCCGGTCGAAATTGAACGGCACATGGAGCATATCGGCAACGAAGAGGTGGCGCTCCTTGAAAAGAACATGCACGTATTTTTGGTCATCGTCGGCGTTGAGCCGCTCCTCGGCTTTCTCGGTACCATCATCGGCCTCATCGGTGCCTTCATGGCATGGGAGGTTGCCGGCGCGTCTGTTACGGTGGAAAAGCTCGCCGGCGGCATCTACCAGGCGATGATAACCACGGCAGGGGGCCTCAGTGTGGCGATCCCCTATTACATCATCTACAGCATTTACATCAACAGGATAAACAATATCACCCGGGACATGAACCATTACGGCGAAAAACTGGTGCATCTATTAAAGAACCTGTCTTCAAGGAAGAAAAAATGAAGATACGGACGACCAACAAGCAGTTCCTGACCCTTGAATCGGTCGCCATGACCGACATCGTCATGAACATGTTCATTTTTTTCTTTATCACCTTCAGCCTCCTCTACACCTTCAATCCCCAGCAGGAGTCGAAGATCAAGGTGAACCTGCCCAAGGGGATGACCTTGACCAAGGTTAAGGGCGAAAACCCGCTGGTGGTGTCCGTGACTGCAAAAAACGAGATCTATGTCGCCAACAACAAGGTAACGGAGCAGATGCTGCACCAGGAGCTTGCCAAGTATTCGAAGGACGCGAAACAGAACGGCGTCATAGTCAAGGCCGACAAGCGGGCATCGGTTGATTTTTTCGTAAAGGTCCTCGACGCGGCCAAGCAGGCCGGATTAAACAAGGTGAGCATATCCATCGAGCTCCAGAAAAAGGACTGACTCGGGGAGCGGGATAGCTCCTAACCGACTGAATTCGATTCTAATTTTTTACACACAATAGTATTGACAGATTCAAAGCCTTTCAATAAATTTACATTAGTTACGAACGGGGCTGTAGCTCAGTTTGGGAGAGCGCTAGAATCGCACTCTAGAGGCCGAGGGTTCGATCCCCTTCAGCTCCACAGAAAAAGCCGTTTTCCATGAGGAAACGGTTTTTTTTCATTTAAAATAAAAAAAGCAATTCATATGACCGGCGCTATTTTTTCCTCATGATCCTGACCAATGGAATGGCATTCAGGATAAGGCCGATTGCGAAAAAGGGAACCATCTGCCATGAAATGGGATCGGCATATCCGATATAATAAGGCTGAAGTATGAATATCCTGATCAGCCAGAAACAGACCATCAGCCCAAGGATGGTTTTGCCCAGGGTCGTATTCTCGATCTCATCGGCATCTTTCAGGAAGAGTATCCCCAGGACAGCCCAGAGAAGCACCATGCACCAGTTCATGATATAAAGCGGCTGCATTATCAAAGATCTCTCATGACCTTTGAGCTGTTGTAAAATGGCATACCAGCCGAACATTCCGGGCATGACAACATGCACAACCGCGCAGATTAATTGATACATACCACCTATTCTGATGATCGTTATGTTTTTCATAACCTCCTCCTTTATTGTTACTGTATCTCAGGAATACCGGCCCGCCATGACTGTCAACAATATTTTCCAATTAGTTGGAAATTTCTTACTTTTATGGTTTTTTATTTATTGACATAGTATTCAAATAATCAATAATCTGAATAGATTTTCCAGGGCGGTGTTCCTCATGAAAAAAAGCAATAAAGAGCCGGGACAGATGATTTACGGGGTCATAAAGGTCGGGAGCAAGGGGCAGGTTGCGATACCGGTTGACCTCAGGAAGGCCCTTTCAATAGAAGAAGGAAGCCAGCTCGTAGTATTCAGAAGGAGGGACAATAAAGGCCTCGTGATGCTCAAGATTGATGAATTCGAAAAGATGTTTGAGCCGAACTTTCTTTTGCCCCGGGATTATCCCGATATCTGACTGTGAGGTCTTTCCTTGAAGCGGCCGGCCTGCTGAAAAAGCGCGAGAACCCTGAACCTCAAATCTAATCTGTTATTAATACCGATAACCATTTCCTTATAATAATCTTGACTCTTGACTTCATACAGGATACACAGTTCCTGCAATGCCCTACTTTTCAATCATCATCCCTGTTTACAACAGATATCTTCCCGTAAAGAATGCCATCGAGTCAGTCCTTGGCCAGACCTTCTCCGATTTCGAGCTCATCGTGGTGGACGACGGCTCCACGGACGGCACACCGGACATCGCCGATGAATACCGCGGTCGCATCAGATACGAACGACGGGAGCACAGCGGGGTGAGCGCTGCACGTAACGCCGGGGCCGCGATATCATCAAGCCCCTGGATCGCCTTTCTCGATTCCGACGACCGGTGGCTCCCGGAAAAGCTTGCGCGCCAGGCGCGCTACATAAGTGAACGCCCCGCCGTTGTAATACATCAGACCGACGAGCAGTGGATCCGGAAAGGGCGCCGGGTGAACCCGAAGCTTCGGCACCTGAAGCGGGAGGGAGACATCTTTGTCGACTCCCTCGACCTCTGCCTGATTAGCCCCTCGGCAACGGCGATATCCCGCGAATGCTTTGACCGGTACGGGCCTTTTGACGAGGACCTGCCGGCGTGTGAAGATTATGATCTCTGGCTCAGGATCACTGCCTGCGAATGGGTCGGGTTCATACCGGAGAAGCTCGTTATCAGGCACGGCGGGCACCCGGACCAGCTCTCCGCCCGCTACCAGGCAATGGACCGCTTCAGAGTCTACTCGATTGCGAAGCTCCTGGTGCGGGACGGAGGCGGCCTCACCCCGGAATACCGCCGGCACGCCGCCGCCATGGCGCTTGAGAAAGCGCGCATACTCCGCGACGGGGCGCTGAAAAGAAACAGGGTGTCATTCGCCGCAAAACTCCAGTCCCTCATCTCACTGATGAAGACAGGGGCTATAGCCATCGAAGACGCAAAATTTTTACTCGAAGAGACGGATACACCCGGGTAACGTCTTCGCCGGGGGGATTACTGAAAAATAATCTTGATTATTCCCCCCTCATGCCGTATATTTGCAAAGATCCATTGGAATAATTGGCCGACGCATCTACAGATAAAGAACATGGCCGCTGATCAATCACCGGATCGTTCAGTTGCCATAAAATGTTATATATGGAGGGGAATATGGCTGCTATAAAAAACCGCAGGCACGGGCCTGACACCATGGTACGGATGATAACATTTGCCAGTGTTGCTTCATGGCTACTGATCATCATAGCGTTCTTCATTTACCAGACGACGCACTCGTCAGGAACCAGTTATAGCTCGGTACGTCAGTCGTTAGTCGACTTCAGCGCTGGCGTCATCATCGCGAAGGTGATCCTGCTTTTAAACTTCCTGTTCTGCATATGGGGCATGGGGATGAACATGATGAGGCACAAGAGAAAGTCGGACCGGTTCCGCATTTCGCTGATAATCTCGGCCGTTGTATCCCTGGGGGGATTTATGGTGATGATGGTCTTCCTGTAGCTCCCTGCATGGCTGCGCAAGCGCCCGTGTTTAGATCCCATGCAGGCTGTAGCAGAATACGTTGTCGGACCCCCGCACAAAGAGAAGGTTATCCCGCAGCGTAGCTTCTAGAAACGATTCTGCAGGGAATTCCCTTGAAAACAGCATAACGCCGTCCTCACGGAAGAGGAGTAGCTTGGATGTACCGGTCTGCATAGTGTATGAAACGGCATACAGGCCGTCGGAATAGCTAATCGAGGAATGGCCATGCCGCATCGGCGGGATGGCGATGTTCAATTTCACGCTTCCAGAGGGTGAGACATAGATGAGCCGGTCAGTATCGATGGCGGTGCAATACCCGTCGTTGTTGATATGCAGGGACGTCTTAACCGGATGCGCGTGGGCGAGTTCTACCTCATCGTAACCAGCCGATGCTATGTCCACAATGCGCACATAATCCTTTCCAGTGCTGCCATAATGTACCGCGCCATAAGATCCGTTGCCGCTGACCGCGAGGCCCTTCACCATAGTACCCTTCGGCGTCATGCCGTAATGGATCATTTTTCCCTTCGGGTCCAGAAAATAATACGACCCGTCAAGGAACCCCACGGTGCCGTAATCAGCGTGGTCCGAGAAGGCAATGGCAGTGCAGGTCCTGCCGGAAATGCGGATGTTTGAAAGATTGCCGTTATAATCCACCATACGTATGCCCGACTGGTCGCCGTTCATCAGTAAAACGATTTTACCGCCGTGGGACAGATACGGATATTCCATGGATTCGATCTTCCAGAAGCGGTCGCCCTTCGCGTTGAAGAATTCGATATCATTCCCCACCTTCTGGTATTTAACAAGGAACAGGCCGTTGCCGCTGAAAGCGGCAAGTCCGTCGGTCACGGATCCGGATACGGAGATTTCGCCGTTTCCCCTGAGGAGAAAATAATCCTGCTCGCTGGCCCTGACGAAAAAGGAGGCCTTTGACCGTTTGTCCGGGAACTTCTCCAGGGCGGCCAGGTTCCTGATGCCGCCCCACCATTCGGGATAGATCTCAACCGCCGGGGAGGGAGAAAAGAGAAGCAGCGCCGCCAGGGCGCCCGCGATCAATCCTGGTAAACAATACCACATGGCTCAGTCCTGGAGGAAGCTTTTCAGCCGCTGGCTCCGCGAGGGATGGCGGAGACGGCGTATCGCCTTTTTTTCGATCTGCCTAATCCGCTCCTTGGAGAGCTTGAATTCATCACCGATCTGCTGAAGCGACATTGGTTCGTACCCGTCAAGGCCGAAGCGCATCTTGATGATCTGCCGCTCCGACTCGGTCAGGGTCCCGAGGACATCGTCCAGCGCAGAGGAGAGGGACTCGTCCAGCACCTTCTTGTCAGGGGAATCCACCCGCTGGTCCACGATCATGCTAAGGATGGTCGTATCCTCCGAATCGCCGTATGAGGAATCGAGGGATATGTAGTCCTGCGTGATATTGCGCAGGTGGTTTATCTCTTCATCGTCCATGTCGAGGTCCTCGGCGATCTCTCCGGGAGTGGGCTCCCTGCCGAGCTTGCTTTCAAGCTTTTTGTGGACTTTTTCTATTTTCTGGATGTCGGCGGTACGGTTCAGCGGCAGCCGGATCAGCGAAGCCTTCTGGGAAATGGCCAGGATGATGGCCTGCCGTATCCACCACACGGCGTAGGATATAAAGTGGAAGCCGCGGTCCGGATCGAACTTTTCCGCCGCCTTGATGAGACCCATGTTCCCTTCGTTGATCAGGTCAAGCAGAGATATGCCGCTGGTCTGGTATTTCTTGGCAATGGACACAACAAAGCGGAGGTTTGCCTTGATAAGCCTGTTTTTGGAGTTTTCATCTCCGTCACGGGCGCCGCGGGCAAGCCGATCCTCTTCTTCACGGGTAAGGAGGGGTATCTTGTTTATCTGGTCCAGGTACCATGAAATTGACGAGTCGGAATAGCCTGCAGATTCTTTTTTTTTGACGCTCGAGGATATCTTGCGAATATCGACATCAATATCGATATCGTCGATCAAATCCAGATCGGGATTTTCATCAGCGGAATCGGGATTCTGCATTATATCGGACTCCGATTCCTGGTTCTTGTCGGCATCGTGCCCTTTCTTGGTCTGTTTTTTCATAGTACCGTGTTCAATATGATGACCTGATAATACCTGTTCACCGGCAAAGCAGTTATTGCAGTTATCACTTTCAGGGATCAATAACCGCCAACCGTCATGCACAGTCAAGAATAGTGATTGAGCATACTCCGGATACAGTCAAGCCATATTCAATAACCGCAGAAAACAGCAGATGATATCAACCGCAGTATGAAATCACATCCCCAGTATACGGAAGTAAAATAAACGTACAATTCTCGCTGTTTCCCGCCGCCGGGGCCCCGGGAAACAGCAATCTATTATTTCACCGAAAAAAGAGAGGGCTTTTAATTTCTGCCGCCTTATTTTTTCGGCTTCGGCACCTTCAGGATCCAGCCGGGAATGATCAGATTCGGGTTTTGTATCTGGTCCTTATTGTACTCGTATATTACTTTCCACTTGAACGGGTTCTTGTAGAACTTCCTGGCCACATACCAGAGACAGTCCTTATAGTGCTGCCGGTATACTACCTTGTATTCCCAGTAGTCTTTCTCATCATATTCCTGCTGGTTCACGTCGGTCCCGTCGGCTACATCCGTCACCACCTCGGTCTTTTTAGACATGACCAGCATCGCCAGCCGCATCGCCTCGTCGGACGCCGCAATCGATTCCTTGTATTTCGAATCGGACAGCTTGGTTCTGGCATTTTCCAGGGATTCTTTGGCGGCACTCATCTCCGCTTTTTTCTGGGACGCGTATTTCGATTTTTCCGCCTGGCCTACCATTTTTTCCGCGGCTGTAAGTTTTTCACCAGCCGCGGTCTTAAGGGCAATCAGCAGCGCCTCGTCAGCGTTCATCTTCGCCACCTCGACCGCCGAAAATCCCTTCTTCAGCTCCTGTGCATCATAGGCTTTTTCAGCGACTTCGATATTTTCATTAGCCAGGTTGAATTTGTCAGCCGCGTATTTTTTCGCGCCATATTTTTCCGCCTCTTCCAGGGTGCGCTTCACTTCGACGATGGAGTCGCGCAACACATCTTTCTTACCCAGCGCGATATTGCGGGCGTTCTTCGCTTTTTCATCGGCCTTTACCGCAGACTCATAGGCCTGCTGATACTGCTTGTTCTGGAACTGATCATTGGCCTGTTTGAGCGTCTCTTCCGCTTCGCGATACTCGTCTGCGGCAAGACGCTCTGCATAGACCTCACCTGCCTCCCCGATGCTCTTCTCCGCTATGGCGATGGTGTCCTTTGCCAGCATCGGCAGCGCCTTGTTGTACGCTGCCTGTGCGAGATTGGAGGCTTCTTCGGCCGACTTCTTGGCCGCCTTGTCATCTTCCTTAACCGCCTGGTCCTGGCTGTCAAACAGCATCTTCTTGGCCGCATCCATTTCTTCAGGGGCATACTTGTCGGCTTTCACTTTCTCCGCCAGGTTGATGTCTTTCTTTGCATAGGACATTTCCCTGATCGGTATATTTGCACGGCACGCGATGCACATGGTCATGGACATCACGGCAATGGCTATGATCGATACATTACTTATCCTCTTCATGGTGACCTCGTTGTATAATAAAATATTATCGGTTAAAAATGGTGATATGTTACTGTGCCTGATAATGGCAAGGAGAAACCGCTATCCGGCAAACGAATTTACCGCATCGTCTTCAGAGTCAAAGATCTCAAAAAATGATGTAAGCTTGGTCAGCTCGAACACCTTCCGCACCGAGGCGAAGACATTGATTATTTTAAGACCGCCCTGATATTTCTTGAGGTTTGATAGGCTGGAGATAAGAGCGCCGATTCCAGAGGAATCTATGTAGGATACCTTTTCGAGGTTGATTATGACATTATATTTTCTTTCTTCTATGAGCTTGTTGATGATGTCTTTTATTTCTGGCGCGTTGTAAAGATCAATTTCGCCGGCTATATCAAGCACGACGACATCTCCTTTTGATCTGGTCGAAATATCCATTTGCTCCCCCAGCCCCCTCATTATGCCATTTTACGAAAATTATGCCAGCAACAATATAATTGTCTCTCTTTTTTATGTCAAGATTATTTACTTTAATTGGACTTGGTCAAGTATAATTTTATACATTTACATTTAAATGTCTCCGTTTCCATACAGGCCTTCCCATTTGTGATAGACGTCCATAAAAAAGCCCCCGGCAATACTCTCCCTGATTTCTTTTATGAAGGAATTCATGAAATGGAGATTGTGATGGGTGTTATAAATGAGGGCGGATATCTCGCCGGCTTTAAACAGGTGGCGCAGGTAGGCCCGGGAATAATTTCGGCACACATAGCAGCTGCATGAGGGGTCGAGAGGAGACAGGTCCGATTCGTATGCGGCTGACTTGATATTCACCCGGCCGGCGGAGGTGAAAAGCGTGCCGTTGCGCGCTATGCGCGTGGGCATGACCGAGTCGAACATGTCGGTGCCGTGCCTGATGGCGTAGAGGATCTCGAGGGGGCTCCCCACGCCCATCATGTACCGCGGCCGCTCTTCGGGAAGGCGGGCAAGCGTGACTTCAGTCATTTCACGGTACAGCTCCTTCGGCTCTCCCACGGAAAGCCCCCCGATGGCGTAGCCGGGGAACGGGAACTCCCGCAGGCGCTCCGCGCACTCGTTCCGGAGCTCCCTAAAGACGCTCCCCTGCACTATGGCGAAAAGGGCCTGCTTCTCCCGGTCGAAGTGTTCATTCCAGTAGCGGTACGAGGACCCGGCCCACCGTACGGTCCGTTCAACTGCCTCCCGCGCCTCCTTTTCCGCGACGGGATAATGGGTGCACTGGTCCAGTACCATCATGATGTCCGAGCCTATGACCTTCTGCGCGTCCAGGACGGACTCCGGTGAGAAATAATGCAGCGAGCCGTCTATGTGGGAGCGGAACTCGACGCCGTCGTCATAGACCTTGCAGAAATCCGACAGGGAAAAAACCTGGAACCCCCCGGAATCGGTGAGGATTGGCCGGTGGAAGTTCATGAAGCCGTGGAGGCCGCCGGCGCCGCGCAGCACCTCCAGGCCGGGACGCAGGTAGAGATGATAGGTGTTGGAGAGGATGATGTCGAAATCGAGCTCTTCCACGTCACGGCCCGACAGGGCGCGGATGGCGCCCCGCGTCGCCACAGGCATGAACACGGGCGTGCGGATTGTTCCCCGGGAGGTGGTTATCTCCCCGGTGCGCGCCGCCGTGTCATTGTCTTTTGATATAACATTGAACTGCATGGTGGTATTGGAGTGGTAGGGCGGGAAATGTCAAATGGAAATTAGGGCTGTATAGAAAGGAAGTCACGTGACGCCGCCTTCATGCACGTGTTATTTACCCCGTGCCTTCATGAATGATTTCAATACTGCGTTGATCGCAGTCTGATATTCCTTGTAATGAGATTTATACCAGGTAATCACATCCTGGTCAAGACGGATACTGACTGATTTTTTCTTTTTGGGGAATTCTATCACGGCGTTTTTCCAGAAATCCTTATCCAGTTCAGGAATATCGGAATAATCGATCGTGTTATCCGGCGCGTCAGCCAGCTTTTTCAGGTTATCTATTCTTTTTTTTGATATTTTTGCAGAATTCATGATAGCTGCTCCTTTCCTTCCTGTTAGCCCGCCGGGCGGATATTATCCGAATTTTTCCGTTCCGGTCGGTGTGCACCACAACGATTACGATGATATCCCCTATTGCGCCGATGCTGATCCTCCTTTCCTCACCATAATCATGTCTTATATCCACCGCAGTAACAACAATGCCATTGAATATCAGGGAAGCATCTTCAAACCGTATCCCGTGTTTCTCATAATTACGCCTGCTTTTTCCGGCATCCCACTCGAATTCCATATTATAATATAATAATGTATATACATTTTGTCAATACATTAAAGGTTGGTATTCATGGAAATATCGAATGGAACTTTGAGCCTTGAAATTTACTCTGCCCTATACAACAGAAAGCGCCTTATGGAGGCGCTTTCTGCATATCATATTGATATACTTTTCACAAAAAAGAAAAAGCTATAAGGGTTGCGATTTTAAATACCCGGTCTTATTGAACCACGATCGCATTTACCTCCGCGTAATGGATGCCGTTTCCTCCAAGAGGCTTCAGTTTCCCATTCTTCCAGTAGCAGGGAACATCTGTCGAACTGTCATTATACCATCCGCCGGCATAGACATTTCTACCTGAAACATAAATAGATTTTACTGATCCCGCAGGGTATTCGCCAGCAAGATTCGTCATGGTTGTGCCGGTCCAGTAGCAGGGAAATGTAATTTTCGAGTCAATGGCTCCAGTGTATCCACCACTGTAGACTACCCCATTAGAAACAAAAATCGATTTTACGCTAGCATCCTGGGTTATTTCGGAATCCAAGGGAACAAGTGTTGTGCCGGCCCAGTAACATGGTATTATTCTTGTTCCATCGCTATAACTTCCGCCGGAATAGAGGACTCCATCTGATACAAAAATTGATCTTACATAGGCATTATGGGTGCCGTCACCCACCAGGTCCTTGTCCTTCCATTCACCGTCCTTCCAATAGCAGGGTACTTGTTTGACTCCATCGAAGTAGGACCCGCCGCAATAGATAGATCCATTCGATATGTATATAGAATTGACATACGAATAATTAGTTCCGATGACCATAAGAGGCTTCTGCACTCCATCTTCCCAGTAGCAGGCATGATAATACCCCGATCCGTCGCTATAGTATCCGCCGCAATAGACAACGCCGTTCGATACAAATATCGAGTTTACACGGGCGCTATGCGACCCATCACCCACAAGGGGTGTCCTGGCCGTTCCCGTCCAGTAGCAGGGAACCTCTTTTGTTCCATCTTTATAATATCCTGCGCTGTAGACAACTCCATTCGAAACGAAAATCGAGGTAACCTCCGCATCATGAGTGCCATCGCCCTCAAGCGGGATCATTGTTGAGTTTTCCCAGTAGCAGGGCACATCTTTGACTCCGTCATTATAACTTCCTCCGGCATAAACTGTTTTTTGTAGCAGCAGCCCCGCCAGCAATAAAAGTTGAGCAGGGTCGTCTGAATTGCTGCCGCCGCCGACCCTGCAGGCGGTTAAGGACATTAAGGCGCATAAAAGAGCAGAGATAATGCTGATCATTTTTTTATGTTTCATTATTTATTCCCCCGGACCATATATATTTGTAATAATGGTAGATATATTTATACAAAATTTTAGTCAAACGATTTTAAAAATTTTGTTAGCTTTAGAATAAAAAATAGCAAATGACGAATGAAAAGTGAAATTATAATTTTTTTGTTTCATAAATCCAGATTGTTATGATTGCCATCATAAACTTGATTCTGTGCTTCAAGAATCAGGGAGGGGGATGGATATATCCCCCGGCGTACACGGAACCGTCCGGCGCCACTGAAACGCCGTTAAACAACGAAGCATTGGGTCCGGTTTCTACTGTTTTCGCCCACCGGCCAGCCTTGTCTATATAGGAAACTCTGACCATATCGGTAATGGCCCAAGAGACACAATGGATCTTGCCGGTACTGACTATAGCACCCCGGAGGGCTGTGACAAGCAAATAGTTCCGGACAGGCCCCTGAAAGTTTAATCAATCACCCATTCTTACTATTGATAATGAAGCAGGGTTTAAAAAAAGATCGCCCCCACTTGTTTGCATTGTGAACAATTCAATATAATCGCCCTGGTTGAACCTGTATAATCCTGAAAGAGTAAAAGCAGTTTCCAATTGGGAAGAAGCGCCCACATTAGTTGTATAAATAGCTGTCACATTATTAAGTCTTACCCCAATAAATCTAATGCCCGTTGTATTGCTGTGAAAATTAGCATACGCTGTTATTAAATATAGACCGGGTGTATTTACGGTTAATCTTGATTGATTAGCAGTCGTATCATGAATGTTGTCTGTATCAAATGATTCAGCGTTAAAAGACAAAGTTGCGAATACGCCATTACTTAGAGTAACAGGCCCACACGTGGCTTGTGCTGAAATGTTGGTGTTTCCGCCAGACAGAGGGATTATAACCTGGTTGGTTTTTTCATCACAGGAAACGAAAAGAATAGATAATGATAAAAGAATAAACAGTTTTTTCATGGAACTCTCCTTTGATTGATATTCATTCGCATTCTTAAATGTTTACCTCGGACACCGAAGGTGGCGGAGGCACGCAAAATGATCAGAATACGTTATGCGCCATAGCTATTGGATACCCTTCAATTATTACCTGGTCCTTGCGACGCGGAAGCCACGAGACCCCACGGCGTCACCCGGCATGGAGTAACTCACCAGGCCTAAACGCAGATACTCGGGATAATTACCGACATAACTGCCACCACGTGTTACACGGGTAGGTCCTGCCCCATACAGGTCAAAACACCACTCCAATACGTTGCCGCTCATATCATGAATACCCAGGGCATTGTCCGTTCTAGATCCTACATCATTGGCAACCGCCTGGTTATTCACCGCATAATCGCCGAATACCGTTGAGGTACCACTATCAGTCGGATAACAGTAACTCGTTGAATCGCCGCTGACATGCTTGCCCGGATAGTATTCACCGGCATCGGTGATATCGCCGTCATTGTTCGCATCATTGACATACCGGGCCGCAAGCTCCCATTCATTACTGGTAATCAGCCTGAATCCGGAAGCATTGGCGTCAATGTATATAGTGGGCGCATCAATATCAGCATTGCTCACGCTTCGTATTTTTAACCCTACGCTTGTATAATACACGCAGTAGTTACTCGTCCCGTTTTTTGCGTTATACCATTCCGTCAGGGCATTGCACCATACCAGGCAATCCCGCCAGTTAATATTCGGGACCGGACGATCAGGATATGCAGTCATTATAACGGCATCAAAGGTGTAGACATCATCGTCTCCATGAATTGCATTGGTATAACCGTCTCCATCATGGTCAACCGTGGTGTCCAGTGCCCAGTCATACACCGTGTCCCACAGCTCATAGGTCACCTCGGTCTCACCGACCCAGTAAGCGTTAGCCACTGTCGCTGTTGGAGATACATCCTGAGTGCCATTGCCATCAATATCCCCATTATCATCAACCCCGGTCGGGAAGGTCTTGCCCGGCACATAGACAACATTAAAAGACACGCTGTCAGCGGTGTAGGTTGTCTGGTCGCCTGCGGCCCATTCCGGCGTTCCGCTTGCAACGGGCCCGTATCCGCTCTGACCCGCGGTATTGCTCGCCCTCAACCACACGTAGTAGGTAGCACCCTTGTCGAGCCCGGTTATGGTATGCGAAGTATCGGTAATATTCCCATGGGCATCCGGTGTGGCCCCGGATGAATCATTGGTCTTGCTGTAGTATAACTGGTAGGAGGTCGCGCCGGTGACAGGGGCCCAGCTTAATGAAAGCTCCCCGACACCCGCTGTCAC
Organism: Spirochaetota bacterium; assembly: GCA_041753395.1. Classification (GTDB taxonomy): domain Bacteria; phylum Spirochaetota; class UBA4802; order UBA4802; family UBA5550; genus RBG-16-49-21. Next base: position 331,797 of record JBGSUQ010000028.1, on the reverse strand, counting down.
GGTTGCAGCTCCGGGAATTTCCGGAACAGTGACTCCAGTTCCCCCGCCGAGAAGAAACAGAAGAAAGGAATTGTCATTCCCCCCTTTTTTCTCGCATGCCGTGAACGCAAGTGCGCCGCACAGCATTATCCATGCCATGAATTTTATTCTGGTCTTCATATCTCCCCCATGAGAATTTGAATTGTAGTAATGAAACGAACTGATTATAAATAGTTTTTTTATTTTAGTAATTCACTTGTTGAATTCTTAATTCATTGTCAAATATAAATTTTAACATGGTGAAGTTTAGGAATTACTTTAAAATGTTGATTGTACAAAGATAACCCATCTGAATTGTTTATAAATGTTTATAATATAATAACAGCACCGGCAATGACACTACTCTAAAACATACTTAATTTTCAACTTGACATTAATCTCTGACAGCGGCAGGCTGAAGGATCTTTTCAATAATCAAAAACATTCCGCGGGGCGTTGCTGCATTATACAGATGGAGGTTATCGGCTGATGGTTTCGATATCAAAATCAACCTGGTCGAAGATACACGACGTTTTGTTGTCGATAAGCTCGATCCACGACATCACCGATCTTAATCATCAAATAATGGCGGTATTGTCCGGATTGATCCCTTATGAAAATTCCGGTATTTTCATAGAGCTTGATGATGAATTAAAACCGACGATTGTGGAGGGAAATTCAATCAGGATTGAAAATAAATGGTCCGATTCATTCAATGAATATTACTATAAAATGGGTGTCTTCCCCGATCTTGATAGAAATACTTTTTCCTCGGACTTTCGTAACGAGAGAATGTACGGCAAAAATGAATACGTGAATGATTTTATCACGCCCCAGGGAATATATTCCAGTGCCGGCCTCATAGTAACCCGCCCAGGAAATATACCGTCACACTTTTTAGTATTAAACAGAAGAAAATCCGAGCGAATGTTTACACCGGAGGAATTGACCGCGTTACAAATCATTCAGCCGCACATATCGAATCATTATTATATAGTGCAACAATTGGAGCAATTCAGAAAAATGCCCATCCTGTTATCGGAACTGGAAATGAATAACCGGGTTATCAGCAGAAGAGAATCGGAAATTATCTATCTTCTCCTGCGAAGATATAAACCCATTGAAATAGCGAAACAACTCAAAATATCCATTTTAACGGTTAGAAAGCATATACAAAATATCTATGAAAAATTAGAGGTTACCGACAGACACCAATTGTTTCAAAAGATCAAACTGGATTTTCGGAATAGTTGATAAAACCGCTGATTAAACCGGCTTCGCTTCTGACAAGCACAATAACGCCAGCACACAGTGAAGTATGATTTCCCACGAATGGTCCTGTCCCGGAAAAATTGTCGCCATAAACGATTCAGCATTTTTTTATTTTAGTCGTATTATTTTTTAACACTATCATCAATATATTTCCATATAAATTCATATGTGCAATGATATGGATATTTAATTGCGGATGTGAGGCACTACGAAAATTGGGCAAAGATGCGCCGGAAAAACAATGGGCGGTGATAGTCCCGCTTAAATGTCTTGCTCCAAACGGTGGCCGGCTGAGCAATTCACACATAAGCATCCATCTAAAAAAAATTAATTGACACAATTATCTTTTACGGAAATCTGTTATCATTGCACATGAGAACCAAATCTTTTAATACCAAGGATAATCAAATGAAATTGTTACATTTTCTGGGTTTAATCGGCTTTCTGTTTGTCTTTTCCGCCGTATCATGCAATGCCAATCTCAGTTCTGACAATGCCAAGGTAAGCTATGGCATCGGAACACAGTTCGCGAAGGACATGAAAAACCGCGGCATGGATATCGACATGAAAGCCTTCAACCAGGCTGTAGAAGACGTGTTCAAGGGGAACAAAAGCAGGCTGACCGATGATGAAATCAGAACCGCCTTCCAGAAAATATCTGAAGAAATGATGAAAAAGCAGACCGAGCGTGCCGCCGATAATTTAAAGAAAGGCGAAGAGTACCTGAAAAAGAACAAGGAGAAAAGCGGCGTCAAGGCCACCGCAAGCGGACTTCAATATAAAGTCATCAAGGAGGGGACCGGTATAACCCCGATTGCGACCAGCAAGGTGAAGGTCCACTATCGCGGCACACTACTTGACGGTACTGAATTCGACAGTTCCTACAAGCGTAACCAGCCGGCCGAGTTCCAGCTGAACCAGGTGATTCCCGGATGGACGGAAGGCCTCCAGCTCATGAAAGTCGGCTCGAAGTATGAACTGACCATCCCGAGCAGCCTGGCATACGGCGAAAGGGACAACCAGTCGATCCCGGGTAATTCTGTTTTAATCTTTGAGATCGAGCTTCTGGAAATCAAGTAGCGATTTTTTTTCAAAGGCACCGGTTAATTCCGGATGCCAGCCGATCTACAATTAATTCAGGGGAGGCGGTACCATGAAAAAAACAGGCTCTTTTTTGTCAGTCCGCAGCACCGGCAGCCAGACGCGCACATCCCGGAAAAATTTCCTCCGGGGCATGCTGGCTGTCTTCGCTTCGATCCCGGTCCTTAATGCATTGTTCCCCCCGGCAGAGGCGAAAGCCGCGGAGAAGCTCAAGCCGCGGCCCAGGCGCACGGTAAAGACCCTGTGTGACCTTGCCGTGGTCAGGGGCGACAGCCCCGCCGTCATAACCAGAAAAGCGATCGATGCAATAGGCGGCATAGGCAGGTTCGTGCGCCCCGGCAATACTGTCGTCATCAAGCCTAACATCGGCTGGGACCGTGAACCGAAATATGCCGCGACCACGAACCCGGAGGTTATCGCGGTGCTGATCAAACTCTGCTATGCCGCCGGCGCAAAAAAAGTGAAAGTTTTCGACTACACCTGCAACGCCGCGGCCATGTGCTATTTGAACACCGGTATCGCCGACGCGGTCAGGAAGGCGGGTGGGCACATATCCCACATCAACAAGGACAAGTTCATTCCAGGGCTGTTTCCGGAAGGGAGCGCCATGAAATCGTGGCCCATCTACCGCGACGCGGTGGAGTGCGACTGTTTCATCAACGTCCCCATAGCCAAGCACCACGGGCTATCCCGACTCACCCTCTCTATGAAAAACCTGATGGGGGTCTGCGGCGGCAACCGCGGAGAGATACACTGGAACATCGATACCAAGCTTTCCGAGCTGACCCGGTTCATAAATCCTGACCTGACCGTTATCGATGCCTACCGCATACTGATGCGGAACGGGCCCTCCGGTGGCAATCTCAGGGACGTGAAACTGACGAAAACCGTCATCGCCGGCACCGATCCGGTCCTGGCCGATGCCTACGCGGCGACGCTCTTCGACATTAACCCGAGGGATATCGGCCACCTGCGGATCGGCGAGGAAGCCGGGCTGGGGACCATGAATATCGCCAAGGCCAACATTAAAAAAATATCGGTGTAAGTGCAGTGACGTCAAAGCACCTGCTCCTGATTCGCCGCCTGGCGCAGATTGTATCGGTGTTCCTTCTGTCATATATACTCTGGAACACCCGATACCCCCTTTCCGGATACATCAATCCTGAATTCTACTTTCTGATAGACCCCTTCGCCATGATTGTCACTTCAATCGCCGAGAGGGTCCTGTTGCCTGGACTGATCTACGCCTCCATTCTTCTATTAATCACCTTCGTTGCCGGGCGGGCCTTTTGCGGCTGGATCTGTCCCCTCGGGGCACTCCTCGATTTCCTTTCATACTGCAGAAAGGTCATCATGAAGCTATTCCGCAAAAAAGAGAGGGAATCCGATCCGATCCCCCTGCGATACGGCAAATACATGGTCCTGGGGGCAACCGTTATTGCCGCCCTGGCAGGGGTGCAGCTGGCATGGTTCCTCGATCCCATCACGATTTTCGTCCGCGCCTTCTCTTTCACCATTCATCCCTTTATCAGCGGCTCCATCGACAGCGGCTTCAAGTCGCTCCTCGCCGCGAGCGGCTATCCTGAATGGCTTGAAGCAGCCTATGATTATCTCAGGGAAGGGTTCTTAAGCCTATCAACGCCGGAATTCAATCACGCGGGGTCCATACTCGTCATCCTTCTTATAATACTGTTCCTGTCTCTTATACAGCGCCGGTTTTGGTGCCGGCACCTATGCCCGCTGGGCGCCACCCTTGCCCTGCCGGCAAGAGGATCTCTGCTGCAGCGCGATGTTATCGCGTGCGAGAAAAACTGTGGCGTATGCAGGAATCTCTGCCGCATGAACGCAATCAAGCGGGACAACACCTATTTGAAGGAAGAATGCGTTCTCTGCCTGGACTGTATCGCCCTCTGCCCCAATGAGAAAGCAACCTTCTCATTCAAAAAGCAGCGTACCGACGACGCCGGGAAACATCCAGGAGGGACGCTCATGACACGGGGCCGGTTCATCGCCATGGCCGGCGGAGCCCTGGTGACCTCGCCGGCGATCGCGGTACTGGCGGCAGAAAAAGCCAGAGCAATCAAAAAGCCGCCCCGTCCCGGCACGCTGTCCCTCATACGGCCTCCCGGCGCCCTGCCGGAAGACGAATTCATCCAGCGCTGCATCCGCTGCGGCAACTGCATGAAAGTCTGCCCCACCAACGTGCTCCAGCCGCTGCCGGTCACCGGGGGCCCCGGCAGGGCCTGGACACCGGTACTGGACACCCGGCGCGGTTACTGCGAATACCGGTGTAACCTGTGCGGCCGCGTCTGCCCCACGGACGCGATAGCAGAGCTGCCGCTGGCCCAGAAACAGAAAGTAATAATCGGCATCGGCGTGTTCAATAAAAAGATATGCATCCCCTACGCGAAAGGCGATAACTGCATTGTATGCGAGGAGCACTGCCCGGTCCCCGAGAAAGCCATCAGGGTGAAGGAAGGGATTGTGAAGGGGAAAAAAGTCATGCTGCCCTATATCGTGACGGACCTGTGCATCGGCTGCGCCATCTGCGAGCTCAAATGCCCCACCGCTCCGGACAAGGGCATCGTCATCGTGAAGGTGCGGGACGCATAGCGGGCATCGAAGCCCGCATCATCAACGGTTCCGCACCGCCCGGTCAAGCTCGGGGGCCTTCCCTGACGATTCCATAGAGTCATTTTTCCAGCGAATGATGGACTCTGCCCGGGAGAGGTTCTTAAATAACATCCTTCTTTGCGCGGACATAGAAAAACGAAAGGACATTGAAAAAAATGCTCAGCACGAAGGCCACTATCGCCGCCAGCGCTGCGCCGTATATCACCTTGAGCAGCGAGCCGAGCATATCGATATAATTAAAGATGCTGGAGCCGTACTGCTGCAGCGCAGCGATCGGGTCGGTCCGCGGCGCAATTCCCGCTATTACTTCGGTGAAGTAAGACAGACGGATAATGGATTTGAACATCGGCGGATAGGCGGGGGCTATGTTCCACTGGACGGCCCGCGTGATGCCGGTGGCATACCTGATAACTATCAGCACGCCGCCGAAGAGGATCACGAAGACAACGATGGTAATCATGGTGTAGCCGAATATGATCAGTCCTCGCTTTCTCATCAGCGTAAAAAAATCCACCGGCATTTTCTTGATCGCGACCCCCTCACCGATCATTGTCGGCAGTACGATCCAGATCATAACCAGCGCAGCTATCATAACGAAATTGATTATGAAGAGAGGCAGAGAAAGCAGGGCCATTATGACCGGCCCTGCGTACGGAATATACCCGAACAGCGACAGGACCAGTTCTGCCATCGACGCGATAAAAACCGCCGCTATTGATCCAATCAGAATGCCAATTACGGCCGGAGCCTGCTTTGCCGTATCCATGGTCAGTGAACGGACCGTCTGCACCCCGGAGGCCACGTTGCCGCGGTGAATTGCCGCGTAGACGAGGACGGTACTCGCGAACAGGAAGAATAAACCAAGATTCTGCAACAGGTGGTATATCTCCCCGCCCCTTTGAGCTAGTCCGGCAAGGAGAAACATCAGGGCAAACAGTATCAAACCGGCACAAATGAATATAAAACTGACCAGAGAATCCCGCTTTATCTTCTCTTTCATAAAATATTTTTTTATTTCTTCAAAATTCATGTTACCACGTTCCTCCTCGGAAGGTATGATGTCGCAGCTTTAGTATGAAATCCTGCATGTTCAGGGCAGATGACCCGTGCATTGGAACATTTTCTCCAGCCTGTTGGGCGGAGTCAGATCATCATATTTTAGATTTAAGATAAATTATCAAGTGTTTTTAACACCAATGAAAATTTTATTAAAACACCTCAGAAATGATTTTACAAAACCCGGACATGTGATTAGCTTTTCACATGTCATCGGGCATACTATACATTCTGGCGACTCCCATCGGAAACATGGAGGACATCACCTACAGGGCTGTCAGGCTTTTGCGGGAGCATGTCGATCTGGTATACTGCGAAGATACCCGGCAGACCAGAAAACTGCTTAACCATTACGGCATTTCGGTGCCGACCCAGTCGCTTCACACCCATTCATCGGTCCAAAAAATTGAAGGCATCATCTCCCTCCTCCAGGGGGGCAAGTCCATAGCCTTCGCCACGGATTCCGGCACGCCCGGCTTGAGCGATCCGGGCAGCAGACTCGTCTCGGCCGCACGGGAACAGGGCATAGCGGTCTGCCCTATCCCGGGACCTTCCGCATTGGCTGCCATCATATCCGTTTCCGGCTACCACGGTAAAAACATCGTCTTTGCCGGCTTTTTGAGCAAAAAGGAAGGCAGAAGAAAAAAAGAGCTGACCGCGTTCCGGGAATTCGACAGCATTATAGTACTCTATGAATCGCCCTACCGGATAAAAAAGCTTATCAATGCCATAGGGGATGTTTTCCCGGGAAGAAAGATTCTTATCGGGAGGGAAATGACCAAACTGCATGAAGAGTTTATTTACGATACCGTGGAAAACCTCATCTCCGTCATCGATACAATAAAAGAAAAAGGCGAGTTTTCGGTAGTAGTCTATAATGATCTTAAAAGACTTGAGAACAATCCCGACGAAGATGCCGATGAGACGTAATCGCCATGAAAGTGCGGTCCTGAACCACGCCGTCAATAATAAAACCTAACAGTGATGCTCCCCGGCAGCGGTAAAATTTGAAATTGATCCATTTCTTTACTATACTTTTAATATATTAGGAAGGTGCCAGAGTAAAGTTTTCTTTGCAGGTGCAATTGATTAGCATGATAAAATACTAGACGTTTCAAGACAAATATCTTTTAAATAAGTGCCGCATTACTAAATTTTGCATAGATTGATAAATTTTTACGATAGTTTGATCATTTTTATTAAAGAATTGACAAATTTTGCCGATACTATTATTAGATTAAAGAAGGGTTATCAAAATGGTCATCGATAAAATAGGCAACATAAACAATATCATTGAACCGAAGAAATCGAATCCTGTCGCGGGCGCAAAAGAAACGAAGAGAAAGGATTCCGTACAGATTTCATCTGAAGCAAAAAACGCTGCAGAGGTTTCCAAGCTGGCCCAGATCGTAAAAGAATCATCCGATGTAAGGGTCGATCGCGTAAAGGAAATCAAAGAGCAGATAGCCAACGGGTCATATAATTTTGATAAACCCGAAATACTGGAGATGGTCGCTGACAGAATAGCAAGCTTTCTGGTAAGAAAATAAAACGGGATTTATCCTTTCATGAGACGGTAAGAAGCGGAGATACAATTGATATGTCCGCTTTTTTTATGCAATTAGTCGTTTAGCAGTCCGCCTGTTAGCTGCGGGGGGACTTTCAGGACGGCAAAGGCGGGATCAGCGGTGACAACAGAAATAAGGCCAGATTTCCACCTCCCAAGCCAGATTTTTATCAGGCAGGATATCATCAAGGACATCGGGAAACTTGTGTCCCGGTTCGGGACACGCGCGATCCTGGTAACCACCGCGGACGACCTTGAAATCTACGGCTCCGTTATCGAGTTAATTTCACGGCAGTTGAAGGATGCCGAGGTTGGATGCATAGTTTACGACGGAATAGTAAACCCTCCCAATACTGAAGAAGTTGACACCGCGGCCGCCTATATCAAGAAAACAAATTGCGATCTGATCATCGGCTTCGGAAGCATCGATTCAATCAACGCGGCCAAGGCCCTGGCGATCCTGGCAACCAATTACTTTTTCTGCCAGGACCTCTTCTCGAATCCCAAGCTTATCCGCAAGCCTATGAGTTTCATAACAATCCCGGGATGCCCCATGTTCGGTTTCGAGATAGCGCCTCTCTTCTATCTCGAGGAGATCCACGAGCTGACCAAGAAGATTTACCACAACCCGATACTCTATCCGGATGCAACCATTGTTGACCCCCTGGTCTCGCTCCTCTGCCCGGAGGAAAAAATACTGAAAAGCGGGATCAGCACCCTGGCCCTGGCGGCGGAATCCGTTATATCCAAGAAAAATAACGACATCATCAACACCTACGCCCTGAAGTCCATCGACATGCTGTTCAGGAACATACCGGTGGCATACCGGGAATCGCAGAACAGCGCCCCGCGCATGGCGCTGTCGACATCGTCGGTCATGACGGGGATCGCCTTTGCCGTATCATATCTGTCCATAACCCTTGCCATTTCCCTGGCCCTGGTGTCCAAGACCAGCCTTGACATAGAAAGCGCCATGAGCATCATACTGCCGCACATCATGGAATTCAACCTCACATCATCGCCGGGCAAATACGTGCAGATGTCAAAGGTCATGGGAGAGGATGTACGGGATGTCACCGTAATAGAGGCGGCCATCAAAGCTGTTGAAGCGATACGCAAGCTGGAATCGGATGTGGACATACCCCAGCGGCTGTCAAACTATGATATATCCAAATCGCTGTTCAAGGAGATTGCAGACCAGGCGATCACCTATCCGTTTCTGGAAAATACTCCGAGGGAAGTCAACACAAACGAAATCGAAACAATACTCATTGCGGCATATTGAGGCGTTCTAGAGGATTCCCAGCTCGTCAGCTGAAAAGAGCTGGGAGATATCAAGGACGACAACAAATCCATCATCAACTTTTGCTATTCCCACGATATACTTGCCCGATATGCCCCGGACTACCGGAGGCGGCGGCTCGATGTCGCTGGAATTGACTTTTATGACATGGCTTACGGAATCGATGCCCAGCCCCACCTTCTTGCCGCCGATGTTGACGACTATGGCCCTGCTGTTCTCGGTAAGCTTATTGGAATCAATATTGAACCGCTTGCTCAGGTCAACAATCGGGAGCACCTTGGACCTCAAATCGATGACGCCCATGATATAGGCCTTGGACTTGGGCAGCTTGGTGACTTTCGGGAGTTTCAATATTTCCTGCACCTGAAGTATGTCAATACCGTATTCCTCGTTTCCGATCTTGAAGCAGACGATCTGGAGAGAGGATAAATAGTTTTCTTTTTTTTCCATATGCTATAACCGTTCAAAGTAGTGTTGTACTGCCGTCCTGCAGTTATCAGCAGTAAGACGCGAAAACTTGCACTCCCGGACTGCCATCCCTGAACAGGGAACATACCCTCAACAGGATTATAATCCGCCCAGAACTACTGTAATTAATCAAATATACTTTTCAAGTATAAAATATATATTAATGAGGAAATTATGGGGCAATGATCAAGACCCCTTTGCCCCCCTGAGGGGGCATGAATAAATTGAATAATAATCCTAGATTAAATATCATTTCGACAAACCCAATGATATCCGGAGAAGGAAAACCCTATTTACAAATAGATTTCTCACTTCGTTCGTAATGACAGGGTGTATAATATTTTTTCCGCGTGCCCCCTCAAGGGGACAGGGGGGTCTAATACATCTGTGTGCCCCCGGTTTGACAGGATGGTCTAAGCAGTGACCGGATTTCTACATAAAATAGCCGTAGATATACAACACAGCGCCGGCCAGAAGGAAAAATCCCACTTTTGAGAAAACGGGGGAGCGCCCGCGGAAGAACATGTCGACGAAACCGATGATAATACCGAAAAATGCAGCGGTTACGCCCATGGCAAGATAGCTATACCCGAAGTATAAAAAAACCGACCCTGCAATCAACAGGCCGATCAGGAAATCAATGATGTCAAAAAGGCCCAGTGTCTTAAAAATCTTACCGCGCCCCGTCTCCTCGCCCTCGCCGGTTTGATAAAATTCCGGTTTAAAATAACGCTTTTTCGTTTCCTGAAGGAGTTTCTCTTTTTCCGTTTTCGGCTTTTCCTTCTCCACGGGTTTCCCCCGCTGGATGCCATAGTTTCGGTTAATCAGCTTTAATACCGGGTTGTTGGGAAGGGAGGAAAAAATCATCGCCCGCTCGCGGAACCTTTCGGAAAATCCGAAATTCCTGCCGGTGGACACGCTTCTCTCTGCTGTTATCTTGCCGTCGGTAATAACTGAATAGTACGCGTTTCCGCCTTCTTCTTCGACCTCGACATAAAGACGAACGCGTTTTTCCTTGAGATTATAGTCAATGCGGATGTAATCGCCATCCTCCGAGGTGATATAGAAGGTCCTCTGATAGCCGCGTATCTCGGAGGGGCGTTTTTTCCATGTCTGCTGGGCGGTATCAAGAACAATGTTCGAGGATTTTTTCTTTAACATGCGATACCTGTTAAATTAAAAGAGATTGGTTCATCATTATAAAGCCAATCTCTTTTTATTTTACCTTATAGCTTCTTTTTATGACGGTTAGCCCTTTTGCGCTTTTTCCGTTTGTGATTAGCTATTTTTTTTCTTTTCTTTTTTCTTCCACAGGGCATAAGCAGCTCCTTGATTCACTCCATGTGTTTATTTGATGATATCCATTCTGATTTATACAGGCTATGATGCTACCTGAGATTATCTATTTCTCTTGGCTTTCCCTTCGTCGGCTTATCTATCTTTTCAAGCATACGCGGAACACCCGAACTGTCCGACGAGAGTATCACGTTTACATTGCCCCCTAATTTGTCAATATAAATATATTTCAAAATGTCGGGATTTGCGCTGATAATCTTCGATATTTTAAGGAGGTTGGCGTAGAATTGCTCCTTTTTTATCTTGTCACGCTCGATAGCGCTGCGGACCCCGATGAGCTCCATCTCCTTCAGCCGGTCCATCTTTCGCAGATCGGCGACGTGGATAATGCCTTCATTGAAAACCCCTCTTTCAGGGAATACCATGGCTCCGCTTATCTTCGCGCTCACCAGTTCAATGCCATAGGTTTTGAAATCGTTTTCGAGTTTCTTCATCACCCTGGCCAGGATTGGTTCCATTTGAGCGATCAGCGCTTCACGCTGGTAGGCCGGCGCCAGCAAAGGATTCATTTCCTGCTGCAGTTCGCCCTGTATGAGCGTATTCACCAGATCATCCAGGTCGCGGCCGTTACTTCCCAGACTGGCGGCATCGGTAAAGCGCTCACCGTCTATGCGGTATACCACCCTCAGGGGAACCCACAGGTGGTAATAATCATCCTTTAAAAAGCTCAGTTCGGGAAAGCCTATTTTTACTTTCATAGCAGCTGCCCTCTTCCCCGGTATTTCAGATATTGAAAACCACCAGGGGAAGGCGCCCTGCCACACAAAGGCGTAGTTACCCATGAGGGGACGGACAATGCGGACTACTGTGTTACTCCGCAGGTCCTGTACCACGCATATCCTGCCGGCATCCGTTTTTTCTACGGAAAAAAAGAGGATGTAGGCGATCCCGACAACGAAGACAACAGCGACTGTTTTAAGTAAAAATTTTTTCATTTAATTAAACTCATTACTGGTTATTTTGTTTCTTCTTCCTTATAAGGGATGGGACGCATCGGTACCATGGTGGACACCGCATGTTTATATATGAGGTTCTGTCTCTTTTCAACTTCCATGAGTATGGTGAAATTATCAAAACTCAACACCTTGCCTTTTATCGGCACGCCGTTAACGAGATAAATATTGATGTCGATCTTTTCCTTTCTCGCTGTATTCAAAAAATGGTCCTGCAAGTTGTTGTATTGTACTGCCATTGTTATTAACCTTTTCCTGTTCTATTTTTTTTTATTTAATTCCACCGTCCAGCCATAGCTGCAACAGCTCATCTATTTTTTTCATCTCACCGGGATCGAACCAGTTAATCCGCTTGTTCTTCCGGAACCAGGTCATCTGACGCTTGGCATACTGTCTGGTAACGGTCTTGATCGATCTGATCGCCTCGTCAAGGCTCATCGCGCCGTCGATATAATCATTGAGTTCGCCATAACCGATTGACTTCATTGATTTGAGTCCGGGGCCGAATCCCCGCTCCCTGAGAGAACGGACTTCATTCACGAAACCGCGTTCAATCATCCGGTCAACGCGCTCATCGATCCTTTGCTGCAATACGGCCCTCTCGTCATGGAGCCCGATGAAGAGCGTATCCTCCGATCCATACCTGGACTTGCTGCTGTAATAACTCGAAAGGGGCTTCCCGGTTCCCCGGTATACCTCGATGCCCCTGGTGATCCTCTGTGTATCGTTGGGATGTATCCTCTTCCCGAAAACCGGGTCAATCCTGACCAGTTCATCGTAAAGGGCCTGAAGGCCCCGCGTTGCCGCTTCGCTTTTAACCGTCTCACGCACATCCAGGGGAACCTCGGGAATTTCAGACAGGCCCTGGAAAAATGAATCGATGTAGAGGCCGGTTCCGCCGACGATCAACGGCTTTTTGCCGCGCGATAAAATCGTGTCAACCGCCGCCCGCGCCTCTCTGCAAAATTCGCCGGCCGTAAAGGAGACATCCGGATCGACGCAATCTATCACGTAATGGCGGATCCGTTCCCGTTCCGAGGGGTCCGGCTTGCCGCTCCCGATATCGAGGTACCGATAGACCTGGACGGAATCCGCCGATACTATCTCAAAATCATCGCCGGCCACCGTGAGTGACACGCCGGTCTTCCCGACGGCCGTGGGCCCCAGCAGGACCGCGTATCTGACATGTTCCTTGCTGACGGCTATTCTTCCTGTTCCTTTACGGGTCCCTCGGTATAGATGAACTTGACCTCGTTGTTCAGCATCAACTTCAGAATGTTGGGAACAACTTTCCACTTGGTCTCATCCTCGGGAAAGGACTTCATGTTACCAATTTTCTCCACGGCCTCCATGGTGGCGCGGGAAAAAATATATTTATTCTTATTGTACGTAAGCAATTTATCAAGCGGAATTATCACTACTATCCTCCAGCATGTCGGTAATTATATGATAAACAAAATCTGTTTTGCATAATTCAGCGGTTACAATCGAACGGACTTCATTCAGAGCAACGTCAATATCGTCATTGACGATGATGTAATCATACTGTGCGTATTCCCCCAGTTCCCTGATTGCATTGCTCAGCCGGATCTGTATCTGCTCTGCTGAATCGGTTTTCCGGTTACGCAGCCTCGATTCAAGCACTTCCCGGGAGGGAGGCACTATAAAGATGTAAACCGCGCCGTCCAGCCTGCCCTTCAGAGTCCTGGCACCCTGAACATCCACGTCGAATATCGGGATTTTTCCAGCACTCCTAATTCTGTCAATCTCTTTTTTGGTTGTTCCATAATAGTTCCCATGAACCATTGCCCACTCCACAAAGGCTTCCTGCCCTATCAGGTCATGGAATCGGGCTTCATCTATAAATTCATAGCTTTTACCGGCTTTTTCGCCTTCCCGCCGGGACCTGGTCGTGGTGGAAACAGAAAATTCAAAGCGGGCATCGGAAGAGAGCAGTTTGTTGATCAGCGTGGTTTTTCCCGCTCCAGATGGTGCGCTTATAACGACCGACAGATTATTCGCTTTCAAGGTTCATCAACCGGTTTGCGATGGTCTCTGGTTGCATGGCTGAGAGGATGACGTGGTTGCTGTCCATGACGATTATCGCCCTGGTCTTTCGGCCGTGGGTTGCGTCGATGAGAAGATTGTTTTCCTTCGCTTCCTCTCGGAGCCGCTTCCCGGACGCCGATGCCGGCGTTATCACGACAATTACACGCTCCGCGACAACGGCGTTGCCGAAGCCGATATTTATAAGTGTAGTTTTCATACAACGTTCCTGCAGTGCTCGCGGATCATTTCAATATGGTTCTTGATGTCAACCACCATGTGAGCAATCTCCGAGTTGTTCGATTTTGACCCGATGGTATTGACCTCCCTGAACATTTCCTGGGCGAGAAAATCTAGCTTCTTGCCGACCTGGTCGCCCGCTTTCATCATCCCATTAAATTTCTGGATATGGTCCTTCAGGCGGATAATCTCCTCATTGATGTCCAGCTTGTCCGCCAGGATGGCGATTTCCGTGTAGAGGCGCACATCGTCGACCTTTGACCCGGCGACGTTCTCGATCCTTTTCTTCAGGGCCTCTTTTTTATCCTTTGCCGAATTCTTTGTGGCTGTTTTTATCACGCCGATGTGCCCGGCAATCTCCGAGACAAGTTTTGCCAGGTCCTTCCTGATTGCGGCGCCTTCCTTGTGGCGCATTTCGATGGCCTTTTCGATGACTTTGTTAATGGTGCCGTAGATATCGCTGCGCGACGTTCCCGATATTGCAGAGCGGTCGCGCTGGCTGATGCCGTCAAGCTTCAGCACTGATTCGAAGCGGAGCGGCTCGCCGATCCCCAGTTCCTTGTGTACATGGTTCAATTCGCGATAATACTTTTTTATCATCTCAGAGTTGATGACTATCGGTTTTGAAACCACCCAGTCAAAAATATCAATATTCAGCTCAAGCTTCCCCCGCCCGAAGCGCTGCTTGAGCAGATTGTGCAGCTCGTTTTCCTCGTTCTTGATGATCTTCGGAATATTGACGTATATCTCAAGATACCGGGAATTGAGCGATTTCAATTCTACTGAATATGAGAACTGCTCGGTACTTTTTTCCAGAAATGCGTAGCCTGTCATACTGTCCATGAAACATTACCTGCCGGTGTTGTGCATTGTTGTTTATAGTATTGAGATCAGCCGGACGACCCCGTTGATTGTTATATGATTTTCTCTTCCCTGCCCATAGACCGTATTTTTATCATGCCCGAATCAAGATAAAAATCGATGGTTCGGCCGTAATTCCCGCCAATGTCTTCCGAGACTATGCCGATGGACAGTTCGCCGAGCACTTCCCTCACCTTCACCGCATTGTTATTCCCGATCTCACCCATCATGCTGTTCTCCGAGACATTGAACATCCGGGCCCCGCCGACGATCTTGGCCATTATCCTGCCGGTATCAGCCCCCCGCTCTTTCATTTCATTGATCATCATGGGGATTGCCGTATCGGCGTATTTTTTCATGGACGCACCCTGCTCTTTCTTTGTTGGCAGCATGATATGGCACATGCCGCCGATCTTACGCTTCGCATCATAGAGACAGATGCCCACGCAGGAGCCGAGTATGGTCCGCAGAATATCGGGCGATGAGGATATATTGTAATCGGCAATCCCGACATTTATCAGATGAAAATCCATTGACTATCTCCTGGCGTTCGGCACGTAAACGGGCGCTTCCATTATTTTTTTATAGCTGAAATCTTCCGATATTGAATGCAGTGTTTCGGAATGGCCGATGAACAGATACCCGTAATCGAGTATGGACTGATAAAATTTCGACACCAGCTCCATCTGGTGCTTTTTATCAAAGTAGATCATTACGTTTCTGCAGAAAATAATGTCAATATCTTTTGGAAACGGGCTTTTAAAAAAATTGTGGTAATAAAACTTCACCAGTTTTTTTACATCGTCATTGACGATATAGGTCTGCTTGTCGTCATTTTTCGGAGTGAAATACTTTTTCAGGAATTCCGGCGGCACTTTTTCGATCCTTCTTCCGGAATATTCCGCAATATTGGCGAATTCAAGCACCGATGGGGCGATGTCCGTGGCGAGAATTTCGATGTCCCAGCCGGCAAAGAGGTGGGCCTTTTCCTTCACGCATATCGCAATTGTGTACGGCTCCTCGCCTGTGGAACAGGCGGCGCTCCATATCCTGAGTTTCCTGTTGCTTTTTACCTTTGAAATCTCCGGCAGACATTCATGGGTCAAAGCCTCAAAATGCCGCTCGTTCCTGAAAAAATACGTTTCATTCGTTGAAACCACGTCCAGCATCTTTTCATATTCGATGGTTTTATCCTTCGGGTTGAGCGACTGGAGGTAGTTGTAATAATCGGAAAACTCACTGATATTGAGGGCCTGCAGACGCTTCCGCAGCCTGTTTGAGAGGAGGGTTATCTTGGTGTCTTTAAGGAATATGCCGCTTTCATCATAAATGAGATGGGCAAACTTGTTGAATTCCTCCTCGGTAAGCCGCTTGATGGCCGGCTCCACTCCGAATTCACCGCGGAATATGTTGGTACTGTCATTTGGCATAGTCACGAACTGCACGTATTATTGTCACGTCAACGATCTC
Organism: Spirochaetota bacterium; assembly: GCA_041753395.1. Classification (GTDB taxonomy): domain Bacteria; phylum Spirochaetota; class UBA4802; order UBA4802; family UBA5550; genus RBG-16-49-21. The sequence continues at coordinate 315,452 of JBGSUQ010000028.1, read as the reverse complement.
CCCGGGCGTCCCCCGGGAGCCGGGCTTTCCGCTAAGTGCCTGACACATCCCTGCTGCGGTTCAGGTTCAAAACCAGCCTCACTTCCCCGGCCGGGATGCCGGAATATCTGGAGATATCTTCAACGGCGCAACCGCCGTCAAACAGGATAGATACCAGCTTATACCGGTCATCGGACGCCGCCACGATCTCTTCAATTTCATCTGCCGTGAGCGTACGGCGCCTTTCCTCAGATTTCGCCGTTTCTGCCGGCATCATCTGGGTCATGTCTTTCTCTATAATCGTGCGGTCCCTCCCGGATATCGTTCCGGGCGCCTGCAGCAATTCCTCGGACGCTTCAGCTGCGACCGGGATTACCGTGGTTTCACTGAAGACGCAATCATTGGGGCCGGGCCCTTTTCTTAACGGTAGTATATCTATAAATTTTTCAAACAATATTAGCAAGCCTTTTTTTATCAAGGTTCCGGCATTGTTTTCCCCGCTAACCGGGACTCCGCAGGGCGCACTTTCTCCGCGCACGCTGGCCGTGTTTTCCCGGACAATCGATACCGTCAAATTTCCCCCGGACCCGTCGATCCGTTCACAGCCTTCTACTTCATCGAGGGTGACGTCCAATGACCTGATATCGCCGGTTTTTTCCATCAGCCGCCGAAGCAGGCGTATTCTGCCTTCCAGCAGAGAAATGTTCCTCTCGGCGGTCACGTTGAACTCCTTTATGATTTCATCCATCTCTTTGCGGAACCTCCGCTCACGGAATTCCGTGGCGGAACGCTCCAGTTTCAGGCTGATGACCAGGTACAGTACCGCTCCGAGAAAGACATTAAATAGAAGTAAAAAGAAAAACTGCATAGCACTTCCTCATGAGTTATCTTGCATAATAATTTCCCCTCCCTTGAAAGGAAATGGGATTATGTCGCATTATCGGAAAAATTTTTTATTTTAAAATATCGATGATATTCCCCATCCTGGAATCTCTGCTTCTCCCGGTACGGGTCTTTTTTTTGCCTTCGTCCGGTTGTTCCTCAGGGGCCTCTTCATGCTTATTCTCTCCCTTTTTCTGCTGGTCCCGGATGGTGGTGCTCTCGCCTTTCTTGGATTCATCGAGCTTGGTCTTCACCAGGCGGGCCTTCTCCCCGGATTCTTTTTCAAGACCATGCTGCTGTCCCACAACAGCATCCATGCGCGCCTGGGCATCCTTGCCGACCTCGGTGACCTGCGATATATTGGTTTGCATGTCTATGGGCCTGATTGCCATGGCGACTGCCTCATCTTCTCCGTCTCGAGATGATCATCCTGCCTTCGAGACCCGCCGGCGGCTCGTATTCGCCGATCCGGATCTGATCGCCCTGCAACGAAAATTTCACGTGATTGTACGGGTCCTTCATGATGAAGCTCTTGTCTTTGATATAGATCTCGACGCCGCCGTGGGCGGTGCGCTCCGCGCAGACCTTCCCCTTGTGCTCGATCATGCCGATATACGAATTCACCTCTTCCAGCTCGCCCTTGATTTCTTCCATCCGCTCGTTCAGCTTCGCATTCCTCGCCTGGAGATCTTTCAGGAGCTTTTCCTTGTCCTTGGGAAACTTGCCGCCGGCGTTCCTCTTCTGGGTCTCCAGGGTCCGGAGGTTAAGCTTGAGCTGTGTCTGTTCCTCATCAATTTTGGCCTTCATGCCGGTAAGATCGGAATGCTGCTGCAGCACCTTCGGGTGGATCCCGACACGTATCTCGGTTTTGGTGGACACATCGGTGCCGAGGAAGCGGGCATTCACCTCGTCGCCGGCACGGATGATGCCGCCGACGATCCGGGCCCGCTTGCCGATCGAGCAGACCCTGCCTCCCGCATCGACGTTTGAATGCATGATGCCCTCGGGAACGATAACATCGTTTTCGGCAAAAACATTTGCATTCTGAATGAACTTGGCGTACACGGTGCCGCCGGTTGATTCAATCTTCGCCTCATCGCGACCGGTGATGCCCTGGAAGACGATAATGTCTCCCTCCGCCTCGAGATAGGCCTTCTGTACTGTGCCCCGCACCTCGATATTGCCTGCCGCCTTCACTTCAAAATTGTCCTGAACACTGCCGGCTATGATCACTGACCCGAGAAAAACAATGTTCCCCGTTTCCAGTGAAACGTCCCCGTTAACCACATAGACAGGATCAACGCTGATGCGGCCCGCCTTGAAGGTCACCTGACCGTTGATCTCCGCTGTGAGCTCAGTGCCGTCCTCGGAAAGGATCGTTCCCTTGCCGTGCTGGATCTTGACGTCCTTCCCCGGCCGTGCCGGCAGAATGCGGTTGGTTACCGTGCGCCCGGGAGCACCCACTTCGGCCGGGACCTTGACTGCCAGGAGTTGTCCCACCACGACGTTTTCAAGCAGCTCGAGGTTTCGGAAATCGACCTTGCCCTGCTCATCCTCTTCGAAAGAGACGTTTTTGTTGTCGACCCTGACCTTGTATTCAATATAGGCGTCTTTGCCGTTGACCATCCTGTTGCCCTCGGCAGCCAGGAGCGGCCTGGAATAGTCCATCTCTTCCAGGTATTCCTGTATCGTCTTTTCCTGAATGCCTATCTTGACGCCGGCCTTCTTCATTGCGTCGATGACCTCATCGTACTCGATGTGCCTTCCGGAATAGCGGGGCGGAACGAAATGGATGAATACTTTCATTTCATCTTCGGTCAATTCCAGGTTCATGGAGCTGTCATACTGGGGATTGGCGGTCCACGACCCGATCTTCACCGGCTTGCCCGCGGCCCTGTCAACTTCCTTCAGAATCTTCGGTTCTTCGGCGTCAATTTTCAATGAGTAAAGCTTGTTTTTTACTTCTTCGAGGGTTACTTTAAAGCCGTTACCTTTGGCGGGATTCACGGTGAGCCATATGCCCGACTTGGTGACACGGACCTTGAACGATCCGTCTGCGTTCGCTTTCATGGAGGCGCCATGTATTGCGTGTTCGCGGGTGAGCTTCTGCTCGAGAGCGGCCAGTTCTGCGTGCTCCTCGCTCCCAACCAGGGGAATCACCAGGATGTGATACGGCTCCCGGCCGAACCCCAGGAACCCCCTGGTCCCCTTATCAAGGACCTGGTAATCGAGAAGATTTATGTCAATGCCAAGCTCCCGTGACGCCAGTTCCAGTGCCTGTGCTACCGAATCGGCATAAACCTCGACGGCATTGTCAACTGCCTGATCTGATACATCCAGGCGCATGAATAAATCTTTGATATTCGCCATCGAAACCTCGGTTATAGCCCGGCTCCCGCATCCATCAGTATGACGCTTCCTTCGTGGATAATGTTATCAGCCTTATCCAACGATGTTCTGCTTGATACGCCCGAGCCGGCCCCTCAGCCTCATGATAGCCTTGGTATGAAGCTGGGAAACCCTGCTCTCCGTGACTTCCAGCACATCGCCGATCTCTTTCAGGGTAAGGTCCTCATAATAATACAGGACGATGACCTTTTTCTCCTTGTCCGGGAGCTTTTTTATCGCATCTATAATATAATCGCGGATTTCCTGCTTTTCAATTAAAATGTCGGGATTCATGTTCTCCGGCGCTTCCAGGGTCTCCAGGATGGAGAGCTCGTCGCTGTCGTCGCCGAGATACCATATATCGTTCAGGGAGAGCATTGATGTACCGGAAAGCTTCGAAAGCATGGACTGGAATTCCTCGTTGGAAACGCCCAGCTCGCGTGCTATCTCCTCGTCCTCGACAGTCCGCCCGAGCTTGTTCTCTAGTTCTGTAATGACCAGCTCGACCTGCTTTGCCTTCTGGCGGATGGAGCGGGGTATCCAGTCAATTGACCTGAGCTCATCAAAAATGGCCCCACGGATCCTGGTCATGGCGTAGGTCTTGAACTTGATCCCCCGGGCCGGATCAAACTTAGTTATGGCGTCGATGAGACCGAATATCCCGTAGGAGACCAGATCATCGAACTCGATATTCGACGGCATCCCCATGGAAATTTTGCCGGCGACATATTTGACCAGTGGCGCGTACTTGATGACGAAATAGTCGCGGATATCCTGATCGGTGTTCTTTATGAACTTCTCCCACAGCTTTTCTTCACCGATGGCGTCCAGCTCGTTATATTTTTTATTATTCATACCTGTGATCCCGGGTGTTATTCTCTATCCTTGCTCATCATGGTCCGAACCGCCTGGGCCATAATTTTCGGCTCGTATTTAGCCAGCTTTTCAGATTCCAGGATGTGCTTCCCCAGTTTCCCCGACTTAGTATTGATCGAGCCAGCCCCACCGGGCGTGGTCGAATAGTGAGACAGTCCCTCCTTGTCAAATTCCTTGAAATCAGCCGGCATTGACGCCGGCGTTTCGGACAGTTCTCCGCTCTCGCCGAACTCCCGATCATCGAATTCACCGCTGTCGGCCGGTACATCCCCACTCTCAGAGGTGACCGCGACCCCCGCTTCCTCCCTGCCGCCGGGCAGTGCCGTCAGCGAGGAGACAATCTCGTACACTTCCGGCACGTACTTTCTAAGAATATAGCAGATGCCGAAGCCGATAACACCGAACACTACCATAAGAAGAAAAGACCGAAGTAAAACGACGTTCCACCGGACCCCCGAAATCAGCCCGATGATGAAAGACAACAGGAGGGCGGTAAATCCAAAAAGCGCAGTAGATTTATATTCAAGATTTATTTTATTTAGACCGATCATACTGAAATTGGGAACCCCTTCCAGGCTAGGTTATAGTTTCACACTGGCACTAACTGATCAAGCCTTTTTCTACTGCCCGTCCTCCTCATCATCATGCGATACGAACAGGTTCTTGAAGAATGACGCGAGCCCGGAACCCTTAACGCCGCCGGTATCCCTGTTGCTGATCCGGTCCGCGATGATGGTGATGCAGCTGGCCGCCTTGGATTTCGGGTAGCTGACGATGAACGGCTTCTGGTTACGCACCGATTTGGGCACGTACACGTCGTCGAAAATAAAACCCAGGTTTTCCACCTTGATATTAAGGAACTGGCCGGCGATGTTGATCACGCGCTGCGCCACGCGGTTCCCCTCGGCAACTGACTGCACGCGATTTACGATGATCTTGATGACCTTGTCCGGCGACTGCGCGGCGATCGACTTGATGATGCCGTACGCGTCGGTGATGGCCGTTGGCTCCGGGGTGGTGACGACGATGATTTCATCGGCCGCCATGACGAAGGAGAGCACGTTCTGTGAGACGCCGGCACCCGTATCAACGACCATGAAATCGTCCGAATCAAGCTCGGCAACGGCGCCGATGAACTCGTTCCGCTGCTTCGGGTCGAGGTTGGCCAGCTGGTGGAAGCCGGATGCCCCGGCTATGATCTTGATCCCCTCCGGAACCTCGATAACGATGTCCTTCAATTTTTTCTGTCCCTTGATGACATGGTACAGATTATATTTCGGGATTATGCCAAGGATGACATTGATGTTTGCGAGGCCGAGGTCTGCGTCAAGAAGCGTTACCGTCGACCCCCCCCGCGCAAGCGCTATCGACAGGCTCACCGCCACACTCGTTTTACCGACGCCACCCTTGCCGCTCGTGATGGCTATCGTCCTGGTCTTCTTCTGTTTCTTGGCGTCGCTCTCGAGCACCAGTCTTCTTAGATTTGCCGCCTGATCCACGGGGGGCCTCCTTATCACTTCAACCTGGATTAATTATAAACATTACCGATCATCATGTCAACAATCTTATCGGGATCGGCGATCACGATGTCATTCGGGACCTCCTGCCCGATAGTATAATATGCTATCGGCTTATTATATTTATCGGCAATATCGATTACATTGCCGATATAAGAAGTTTCATCGACCTTAGTTATGATGATACTATCAAAATGTATGGCGTCAAAGGCCCTGAAAACATCGTTCAGGTCGCATTTTTTCGTATTAGCGCTCACGCATAGTATCTTTTCGCAGTCATAATCCACCGAATCGGCGAAACTCTTGATCTCGGAGATCTTGAGGTCGTTCCGGTGGCTCCGCCCGGAGGTGTCCACCATGATGAGATCTGACTTGTCGGCCGCGACGATCTCCTTGAACTCCTTCTGGTTGTTGACCGCGTAAATGGGGATATTCATGATTTCCGCGTACTTTTTCAGCTGCTCGGTTGCGGCAATCCGGTAATTGTCTATGGTGACGAAGGCGACCGTGTGGCCCTCCCGGAGTGAATTGATTGCCCCGAGCTTGGCCATGGTGGTCGTCTTGCCCACACCCGTTGGGCCGATGAACATGACGATCTTCTTCCGATTTCCGGTTTTAATTGGCCCGGTGGTGACGATCTTGCTCTTCAGAAGGTCCTTCAGGCTCTTCTCTATTTTATACTTGTCCTTCAGGTCTTCACGGCTAATAGAATTTTTCATCTCGTTGAGAAGGGCCGAGCACTGTTCATCGTCATAGTCATTGTTCCTCAACACCTGACGGAAGGGACGGATCGTGGCCTCATCGGTGGAATGCGCCTCGCATGCATTAACGCGATCAGTGGTAATTTTATAAATTGCACGCTTGATCTCATCAAGCTCCTTTTCGAAGCGAAGACCGCCGGCCGGGATTTCGACCGATTCTGCTTTCCTGGCAGGCTCTGCCGGCTCCTCATGGTCGGACGTCCTCACCGGTTCAGGAACCGGCGCGGCTTTCTTGTGTTCGGCTATGCCGCTGTACACTTCATTCAGCTTTTCATTGAAAGTGAAGCCTGCCGGCCGTTTTTCATAGGCGTCCTTCTGGGTTGTCGCTGCGGCCGCCGCCGGAGGGCGGTCAATGACATCGCTCACCCTGGACTTACCCAGGTCGGTGATGCCCCCGTCACCGTCATCCACGGTGAAATCAATCTTCTTTTTTTTCTCACCCAGAAAACCTGATTTCATCTTGCGTTCCTGCACCGCCGCGGTGAGCTCCACGACCTCCTTGGCGAAGAGCTTCGAGTTGAAGAGCCCTCCTTCTTTCACGAATTTATGGCTGATGGGAATGGCGTCATCGCCGTGTTCCATCTTGAGCTTCATCATGACCTCATTGTAATTATTTCCCCGGATTTTAATGTATCTCATGATACGTTCTCCTAACTGTTAATCTGTATCGACCTCACCTGCGCTCTACACGCCCTCTCCTTAAAAAGGAGAGGGCTTCCGCATCAATGCCCTATCTCTCCTCCCCTCACCATTTTATGGAGAGGGGCCAGGGGTGAGGTTAATCATTATCTGCGTCTGTATATGTTACGCCGCGCTGCTCAGCAGCGCGGAAACCACCACTTCAACTTTAACGGCGTTCGAAATCTCGCTGTACGACAGCACAACCGGCGCCGGCATTTCCCGCTCAAGGAGCGTGAAGGTCACCCGCCGAATCTGCGGCGCAACCAGGTACACCGGCGGATGGCCCATGTTCTTCGACCGCCGGTACGCATCAAGAAGGGCCGACACAACGGTCTGGTGCGTGGTGGGGTCCATGGCCAGGACCGGTCCCTCGATCGGGTCCTCGTGTATTGAATTCCGTATAATCGTCTCTATTTCCGGGTCCACCGTGATGACCGACAGGGTGCTCGTTTTGTCCACATAGTCCTTGGTGATCTGCCGGGACAGGGCGATCCGCACATACTCGGTGAGGAAACTCGGGTCCTTGGAATAGCTCACGTAGCTTGAGAGCGTTTCCAGGATGGTGACAATGTTCCGTATCGAGATGCGCTCCCGCAGCAGCGCCTGGAGCACTTTCTGTATCTCGCCCAGGGACATCTTGTGGTCCTCCACCAGCTCGCGCACCACCGCCGGGTAATCTTCCTTCACGGTGTCGATGAGCTTTTGCACCTCCTGACGTCCCAGGATCTCATCAGCATGCCGTTTGATGATCTCGGTGAGGTGCGTGGCAATTATGGTGGGGCAGTCCACCACGGTATAGCCCCTGCTCTCGGCGACGTCGCGGACGTCTGTTTTTATCCAGATGGCCTTGAGTCCGAAGACCGGCTCGGTGAACTCCTGGCCCTCGATCTTCTCGGAGACCTCGCCAGAATCCATTGCCATGAGCTTGTCAACCTGCAGGCTGCCGCGGCCGACCTCGACGCCCTTGATCAGGATCGAGTAGACCTCCGGCTCAAGCTCCATGTTGTCCCGTATGCGGATGGGCGGCACGATGAGCCCCATGTCGAGAGCGCTCCGCCGCCGTATGTTGGTGATCCGCTCGAGCAGGGTGCCTCCCTGTTCAGGATCGACCAGCGGGATCAGGTTGTAGCCTATCTCGACCTCGAGGGGATCGACCTGTACCAGCTGGGTGACTTCCTCCGGCCGGTGCTCCTTCATGGCCGCTTCCTTTTCCTTGCGATCCACCTTTTCTTTTTCCTCGCTCTGAGACTGGAGAAGCACGTACCCCAGGGAACCGAGTCCGAGGGAGATGATGAGGAGCGCGATCTTCGGAAAACCCGGGATGAAGATAGCTACACCGAGAGTGGCTGCGGTAATGAGGAGCGCCCGCGGCTGAGACCCGAGCTGGTCGGCGAGGTCCTGCCCCATGTTCTCATTGGACACGGCACGGGTCACGATAATACCGGTGGCCGTAGTGATGAGGAGAGAGGGTATCTGCGCCACCAGACCTTCGCCGATGGTCAGCAGGGTGTATGTCTTCAGCGCCACGTCAAAAGGCTCGTTCCGCATGACCATCCCGATGATGAAGCCGCCGATGATATTGATAAACGTAATAACGATGGCGACCTTGACGTCACCCTGCACGAACTTGGAGGCACCATCCATGGCCCCGTAAAAGTCGGCCTCTTTCCTGATCTCCTCCCGGCGCTTCCGCGCTTCGTCCTCGGTGATGAGGCCGTTGGACAGGTCGGAGTCGATGCTCATCTGCTTGCCCGGCATGGCGTCCAGGGTGAAACGCGCGGCGACTTCGGCCGTCCGCGTCGCGCCCTTGGTGATGACGATGAACTGCACGGCGACCAGGATGATGAAGATTATAAAGCCGACAACGTAGTTTCCCCCCACGACGAACTCGCCGAAGGCCCGGATAATCTTGCCATCGAACGCGGCCCCCTGCAATAAAATAAGTCGCGTCGAGGACACGTTCAGGGCCAGCCGGAACACCGTGGTGATCAGGAGCAGGGACGGGAATATGGAAAAATCGAAGGTCCGCCCTATGAACATGACGATCATCAGGATCAGCAGGCCCGACATGATGCTTATGACCAGAAAAAAGTCGAGCAGGAACGTAGGCAGCGGTATGATGAGCATTGTCACCACGGCGATGATGCCGATGCCCATCAGGATGTCGGTCTTATGCATCCACTGGGTATTCTCGAATAATGCCGCGAATCCCCCACCCCGTGCTTCAGCCATTATGACACCTCATTGCTATATTGCCTCCTGCAGCTTCTTGTACCGCTCGGGATAATTGCGTATGATCTCGCCGTAGACAAGGGAAACGGCGTAGAAAAGGTCTTCCGGAATGATATCGCCCACCTCGAGCCGCTTATACATCTCCTGGGCAAGGGGCCGGTTCTGGATAAGGGGAATGCCATGTTCCGCCGCTACTTCCCTGATCTTGAGCGCGATGCTGTCCTCTCCCTTGGCGACGACCGTTGGCGCCGGCATAGTATAGCGGTCGTACTGGAGCGCCACGGCAAAGTGTGTCGGGTTGGTGACCACCACGTCGGCCCTGGGAACTTCCTTGCTCATCATTGCGCGAAGCAGGTTCTGCCGCTGCATTTCGCGCAGGCGCGCCCTAATGTAGGGATCGCCGATGGTCTCCTTCAATTCCTCTTTCATCTCTTCCTTGGTCATTTTCAACGATTCGATGAACTCGCGCTTCTGGAAAAAGTAGTCCGGTATGGAGAGCGCCAGGAGAACAACCGCTGACCAGATGATAATTTTAAAGCCGGTCATCATGATAATCCGGAAGGCCATGGCCACGGAAACGTCCGGCGTCTTCAGTATATCATCCAGGTCTGCCATGATGATGAGATAGGCCACGAACCCCAGGGCGGCCACCTTGAAAACCGATTTGAACAGGTTCATCGCCACCTGCTTGGAAAAGAATATCCGCTTCATGATAGTGCCGGGATCAAACTTGATCTTGCTCCAGTCGATATTGAGCGGGTGCGCCGAGAACTGGAACCCCACCTGCACAACGTTACCCAGGATCGCGGCGACCATAGAGGCGACGAATACGGGCAGGAGAATCTTCCCCGTTTCATAGGTTATTGCGATAAACTCCCTGTACATGCTCCGCTCGGTGATGCTAAGGCGCGAAAACGAAGAGAGGTAGTACTTGGTAATGCGTGCCAGCGTGTCATAGATCCACGACCCGAATATCAGGATCACCATGAATCCGAAAATGACGACGATTGCCTGGGGCAGCTCGGTGGTTTTGGCAACCTGTCCCTTTTCCCGGGCCTCGCGGAGCTTCTTCTCGGTCGGATCTTCAGTACGCCCCTCGTCCTCTGCCGCGAAGAGCTGGAGGTCATAGAAACGATCAAAGAAGAGCTGGTCGCTCCACCGGTTGTATTTTCTGAATGTAGTTATATATTCTATCATTTCCAGCCTCACCCCCGTCCCCTCTCCATCAAATGGAGAGGGGAGAGTTTCCGGCATCTCTCCTCTTTTTTACTCTTACACCACTATCACATTCCACATCCCCGATCCCCCTCTCCACACCATGGAGAGGGGAGAAGCGCGAAGCGCTTGGGGTGAGGTCACCCCGGCCAGTGGGCCAGCATCTTGAAAATAAAACCAAAGGCCCGCTCCAGAGTAACCCACATGATCCGTACGATGAGGGGCGTCACCACGATCATCACGACGAAGGCAATGACGATCTTAAAGGGGAAGCCCAGCATCATTATATTCATCTGGGGCGCCACCTTGGACAGCACCCCGAGACTAACTTCCAGCAAAAATATGATGCCCACGATGGGCAGAGCAATCTTCAGGGCCACCACGAACATGCCGGAAAAAGTGTACAGCATGTACTTTAAAAGCCCCCCCATGAAGGCCTTGCTGACCCCCATCACCGGGGCAAGCTCATAGGACCGGTAAATCCCCTGGAGCATCAGGTGGTGCCCGTTCATCGCCAGGAGCACCAGGAGACCTATGAGGTTCTTGAACTGCCCCACCAGGGGCACGCTGACCTGCCCGATGGGATCGAGGACCTCGTTGATGCCAAACCCGATCTGGACTGCGAAAAATTCACCGGCCAGCTGGAACGCCGCGAAAATCACCGAGATCAGGAACCCTATGAACAGCCCGATGGCGACCTCTTGGAGGACGAGGAGAAAATATCCCCCCATGTCTCCGGGAATTTTATATCCCTTGGCAGCCACCATGGGAAAAATGACCAGCGTAACAAGAAACGAGACAAGCGCCTTGATACGGAAGGGTATCACGTCGCTTGAGAAAAAGGGGGCTATGATGATCATGGCGTTCATGCGCATCATGATCAGTAGAAACACCTGGAAATGGTATACGAAATAATACATCAGCCCCCGTTACAATTTTTCAATCATCGAAAAAATATGGGTCGTATAATTCACCAGGGTCCGTATCATCCAAGCCCCGAAAACAATCATCGTTACGAATATGGCGATAATCTTCGGCACGAAGGTAAGGGTCTGCTCCTGGATCGACGTGGTCGTCTGAAAAATTGAAATGATCAGTCCCACGAACATCCCTACTCCCAGCATCGGGGCGGATACGATCATGATAGTCATCAGCGATTCGCGCATTATGGTTATTACGGTTACATCAGTCATTTCACCACCCCGCTATCTAAAAGAACGCACCAGCTCGTAAGCCAGCAGGTTCCATCCATCGACCAGTATAAACAGAATTATCTTAAACGGCAGCGAAATCATGATCGGCGGCAGCATGATCATACCCATGGCCATGAGGGCGCTTGCCACAATCATATCAATGACTATAAAAGGAATAAAAATAAAGACGCCGATCTCGAAGGCCCGCTTCAGCTCGCTGATCATGAAGGCCGGAATGAGGCAATAGGACGGCACGTCCTTCTGGTTCTTCGGCTTTGGCAGCTTGGCAAGCTTGATGAACAGGGCGATATCTTTTTCGCGGGTCTGCTTGAACATGAAGACGCGAAGGGGCTCCATTCCCTTGTTGAAAAACGCCTCGTTGTCAATCTTCCCTTTCAGGTACGGCTGGAGCGCCTCATCATTAATTTTAGTGAAGGTCGGTGCCATTATAAAAAAGGTCAGGAACAGGGAAAAGCCGACGATGATCTGGTTCGGCGGCATCTGCTGGAGGCTCAGGGCCCGCTTGATGAAGTCCATCACGATGACAACCCTGGTAAAGGCCGTCATCATCATGATTATCGCCGGCGCCAGGGTGAGGATGGTTAGCAAAAAAAGCACCTGGAGCGAAAGGGCCACATCGCGAGGCGCAGCCGCCTCCTTGATGTCAAAGGTGATCTTCGGTATCGGCATGCGCACGCCGCCGACGTCCTGTGCGTAGCAGATCCCGGCGCCGAAGAGCACCAGGAACGCAGTCAAGATGATGATTCTCTTACTCATTGTCTGAACCATTTAAATCCTTAAGCCTGTTTCTCTGCTGTCTTAAATATTCGATGTCTTCCGGTTTGTCGATGACGGTCGTTTTTGTCTGCCCGCCGCGACCCCTGAATTCGCGTACCTTCTCTATCAGTTTGCCGATGTCTTTCATCACGTAATCCTGGAACCCGCTGACCTTCCTGTCGGCGGGCAGGGTCCGGTTTGAAAGGATCCTGATGCGGTCTATCTGGTCCCTGTCCGTGATCTCCGAGATGAGGCTGATGGCGCTGTCCGAAACGCCGATGACCAGCACCTTGCCGGCCAGATCGACCACCTGAAGAAACTTGTTCTGCCCCAAGGGGGCCACGGAGAGTACCTTTATCGCCTCGCCGCCGAAAAGGCCAATGCCTGACTTTTTCGTGATAAACCGGTAGAAATAGTAAAATCCGCCCCCGAAAATACCGAGCACGAAAATCATTTTTATAAACATCCAGGCGGTTGAGGGTTCATCCACCTGGGGTTTGAAGTCCTCTTCCTTGAAATCCCTGGTTGGGATTCCTTCGGTCTCTTCTTTTGGCGCTTCCTTTTCTTTTACGGCCTCCCCGGCTTTTTCTGTTTCCTCTGCCGCTCCGGTTTCTTCAGCACTATCCCGCTTTTCATCGGCCGTTTCTTTTTTTTCCTGTTTAACCGTTTCCTGTTTCACCGGACGCTTTTTCGGTTTGGCCGCGAGGTCAATGGGACATAATACGGCCGCACAGGCAAAAATAATAATGATAGCCGTGGAAATTGTATGTGTGCCGATTTTCTTCATTAAATAACCTATCTTATGTCTCATTAAAAAACAGTAAAAAATATGGCGATGTACGCCACCGCCATATTATTGCAGTCCTGAAAGCCTATCGGCCGGACTCACGATATCCGTCACGCGGACCCCGAAATTTTCGTCGATGACCACGACCTCGCCCTTGGCAATGAGTTTACCATTGACCAGAAGGTCTACCGGTTCGCCCGCCAGTTTGTCAAGCTCGATGATCGATCCCTCGCCCAGCCCCAGGATGTCCTGTACGAGCTGCGTGGTGCGCCCCAGTTCCACGGTAAGTGTCATGGGTACGTCGAGGATGAGGGATATATTTCCGCCAACGCTGGGCGGGATACCCTCATCCAGAGGCGGGAATTTCACCGGGCTTATGCCCACCTGGCCCGCATGGGCCGGAAACTGCTGGGGCTGGCTCACCGGCTGCGACATGCCGCCCGTGGCGCTCGATAGCGCCTGGACCAAAGAAACGTCCATTATATGGAACAATTTTGAATTCAAAACGCCGTCTATGGCGAAATCATAGGTGACCTTGACCAGGTCCGCACCCGGCGGCAACTCAAGATCCTTGCCTCCGGTGGCGAGGGAGAGCGTCGCCGGCGTGGTATTGATTGCCCCGCCCATGGATCCGCTGAACTGCGTGGCCATCGACGAGAGAAGCTGGTTCGTGAATTCCTGGATCGTGCTCTGGTGCGCCTCGGACAATTCCGCGGGAGGCACGCCGCGGTCATCCCCCATCATTAGGGAAGAAATGGAGCCGGCGTCCTGGTAATTAAAGATGATAAGGTTCTTGCCGTTCATTGCTCCGGTGAAATCCATGGAAACCTGGACATAGCGGCCGGAGAAATCGGCGCGCACTGCTTCCTGATGTTTCACCTCAATAAAAGGCCGCGATATGCGGAGGTTCCTGCCGCCCAGATAACCGGACAGCGACGGCGCAACCGAACCGACAGCGGAGTTGAGCGCGTCCCGTACCGCGTTTAATTCACTCGGCGGGAACATGCCCCGGCCCCGCCCGGTGTCCGCAGCCGCGGACCCGCTGGACGGAGATAACATATCATCAGCGCCCTGTAATAACGCATCTATTTCGTCTTGTGATAATGATCCATCACCCATATGCTCCTCCCACGATTAAAAAAGTCCCGCCTAGTTTACAACCAGTTCCTTGAAATACACTTCCTTGACCTTGCCCGATATGAGGATCACGTTTACATGCGCCTTGATCTCCTCGGCAAGGGCGACGCTGTCGCTCACCGTGTCAAGATCCTCGTATTTCTTCCCCTGTAAAATGATATTGATAACATGCTGTATCTGATCACGGCGCTGAACCAGCTCGTTGTTAAGCTCCACGTTCGTCTCATAGGCCAGGGCTATTTTCATCTTAATAAAATGCGGCTCCGTGTCGGCAGTTGTCTTGGAAAAATCCGGCAGTTCAAAGCTGGCCAGGGGCGGAGGCGGCGGAGCAGCCACGATGTCCTGACGCTTCTGGTAACCGCTCTCCTGCACATATTTGGCTACCAGATATGATATGCCGGTCACCAGGACAACAAGAAGGATGCCGCCCGCGACATACAGCAGTATCTTAACGATCTTTGACGCCTCAAAGCGTCGCCCCGCCTCCGGTTCCTTTGGCGCTTCCTCTTCTTCCTCTATTATTTCATCCTTTTCATCTTCGCCCATGACAGTTCCTTTTTTATAATCTAAAGATTATTAATAGTAGGCTCCGTACCTTCTTTCTAAAAAAATTTCTTCCCAGCAGATACTCAACAATAAACAGCTTGCTTGTGATCAGTATTAATCTAATTATAAACACCACAAAAATAAAAAATATAATTAAATTAATGTAGAAATATGTGACATAATTATCACATCTGACTATTTATGTCAATTAATTTATTCATTTTTAGAAAAGTGTTATATAAGTTTTTTTACCCCTATTTTTATTAAATCACATATTAATTAATACTGTTTTTCACCCTGACTCTCCTGTGACACATGACAGCCTTATTGTATTATCGGCATAGAATCTTAATGAAGAAACTATTTTTATTGGTCGGTAATTAGATGATAAGGATAGATAAAAACGGGGTTAAGGGGCGGAGCCCCTTAATAAAAATCTTTCTCTTATTTTTCCAGATACTCCATCTCGAACTGCGTCTTTGACATGATCTTGAAGAAATTGCTTAGTTTGGCTGTTTTAAAAACTCCCAGTATATTTTCATTCAGGTCATAAAAAACCATTTCTGTTTTTTGTTTCATGGCGCTGTTCAGGAATTTAACCAGGATCCCTATAGCTGATGAATCAATATATTTGATATTCTTACAGTTAACCGCCATCACTTTCGGGTGCCGTGCCAGCTGTTGGTTCCAGATCTGCTCCGCGTTCTCAATGCTGTCTATATAAAATTCGCCGTCAATATTCATGATGACGACTTTACCATGGTCTTCGACAGTGATCAATACCATAATCCTATCTCCCTCTGTTTATTCTACCCTAATTCGCAATTATGTCAAGATGTAATTTCAAGACTGCTTAATCGGCGTGCTTCAATCCCGCCAGTATCTGCAACTGGTATTCCCTGATTTTATTGATTATCTCATCAGCTGATTCTTTTACGATGTACTTCTTTTCATTCATCAGAGTGATAACGCTATCCGGGGTCGATTCAATCGTTTCTATGTGGTTATTATTGAGGAAGAATTCGGCTCCATTGAGTTTATGCAGCGTTATCATGGCTTTCTCCTTTTCCTTCTGGACCTACCATCCATGGAAGACATAAAATCCTTCAACTCCATTTTTGCAACATATTTTTCAGAACAGCCGGGGTCGCTGCAGTCATACACGGGGACCCGGCTGCCCGTAAAAAGGTTTTCGAGCCACAACTTGGCGGCGAGGAACTGCGCCGTGGTGTAGTAACTCCTCGCGCCGCGTTCAATACGATATTCCATGGCGCGGCGGCGGCGTACCATTTCCCGCGATTCCGAAGGCGACAGGCGTTCACTCCTGTCAATCGAAGTCCGGCACGGGATCGATTCGCGAACGTGGTACCGGTCGGCAAAACCGAGATCATTGCCGGCAAGCACCAGGCCGTTTATGCGGCAGCCCATTGCGAAGGCCACCGCCTGGGTCGTAACCAGGCCGCCCGTTGCCACGAATCCAAGATCAGAACCTGCCGTTTCCCAGAGCTCGTCATATTCGGGGCGCTGCATCATCCAGTTGTAGAAACTCATGCTGCCGCCCCATCTCAGGAGGTTGGCATGGGACATGCAGCTGAAGGCCAGCAGGTGCATGCGCGCAGTATCAATGCCGCCGAAAAAATCCAGGGGGCTTGTTTCGCAGGACACGACAAATGCGGGTGTGATTCCAAACCGCGCGAGAGGCCGGAGCGCCATATCGACGGCGATATATACCAGTTCACGGCGGTGCTGGTACTGCTTTAGGACGCTGAAATTTTTTTCCAGGGAAGGTCCAGCGGCAATGACCACCGCGGTTTTTCCTTCAAGGCCTGACAGTATCCTCTGCAACCCGCCATGGACGCGGATGAGGCTGATGTTTTTCCGGAGGTTGCGCTGGAAAGATCCCAGCCGCTCCGCCAGGATCCCTTCGTTCAGATTGCTGTAGAGTTGGTCCCTGTCCACCATGGCCTTTATCCTGACGACGCCATCGGTGAGCTCCGCCCCGGCCTACCCCCTGAGCAGGGTCGTAACGAACTTGACTATTTCGAGATAATCCATTTCACCCTGGTCCGAGGGATCGATCGATTCAAGAAGTCCGATAAAAAGCACGATGGTCTGGGTGATCCTCGAAAGATACTTTGACGGCAGGTCGGATTTTCTACGGCCCTTTCCATCTTTCGTGAGCTCTGAAATGATATTATCGTAGAAATTCCGTTGCAACCGGATGTATTTGCCCACGATCTTCATAATCTTGTCTTCTTCGAAGGCATAGAGGATAATATTCATAATGATCTTGATATTTCTTTTTTCAATAATAAAATTTTCCGCGCCGACCAGCGCCGATATGGGCGCCACTTCGTCAGTGCCGAGCTCCCATTCAAGGATTGAAGTGTGGGCCTGGACGAATTCGGTGAAAATCTCCTCGATCAATTCAAGATATATGTCCTCTTTCGTGGGGAAATAATGGAGAACGCCGCCCTTGGAGAAACCCGCTTCATCGGCGATTTCCTGCACGGTGATGCGCGAATACACGTCTTTATCAAGGAGCCTTTTCAGGGCTTCTATAATTATCTTTCTTTTCTTTTTCGCCTTTTCTTCTTTAGGAATGGTCGCCATATCATCTCCCCCCGGATTATGTATGAGTGGCATTTTTGTTAACTGCACTATAAATAAGCAAGAAAAAAATACAACAAAAATATGCTTTTTATAGTTTTATTTGCATGTTTTATGAAATTAGTCGGAGTTTTTTAAGCAGGATGCCTTCTGTTAGCCCGGGGTTTAAACCCCGGGCTAACAGAAGGCACGGGGCGAGCAGTCCTCTTCCCCTCACATACTTTTTGCTTGCCTTCGCCGCCGTCATTGGCAATCATAGTCATTCATGACCCGCACCGTGATTTCACATTCCATGGAAGAAACCCTTGCCATGGCGGAACAGCTCGGCAGAGAGGCGGCACGCGGGTCGGTCTTCGCCCTGATCGGCGATCTCGGAGCGGGTAAAACGATACTGGCCAAGGGGATCGCCAGGGGCCTGGGCATTTCGGACGAAATCACCAGCCCCACCTTCACCCTCATGGAAATATATGAAGGCCCCGTCCCCTTCTATCACTTTGACCTGTACCGCATCAACAGGCCCGAAGAGCTTGACCAGCTCTTTTTCGAGGAATACTGGGAGGATGACGGTGTATCGGTCATCGAATGGGCTGACAGGGCCCTTGGCCGGCTACCCGCATCACGCATCACAATCAACATCGAGTACCTGAACGATACAAGCAGGAGTATAACGATTGAACATCCTGGTGATTGATACCGCCTCACCGCTGGAGATCATCGCCGCCGTAAAGGGCGACACAGCGGTCGAAACATCGATAGTGGTCAACACATCCCACTCGATCACAATTATCGACACCATCGGCCGGTGCCTGAACACGCTGAACCTCGCGGCGGGCGATCTCAATTGCCTGGGAGTCGGCGTGGGACCGGGGTCATTCACCGGTATACGGATAGCCGTGACAACGGCGCGCATGTTTGCGCAACTGCTGGGAATCCCCCTGGTGGGCATACCGACCCATCTCCTTTACGCCGTTTCAGTCGATGCCGGAATCGGTGACAACATCATGATCGCCTTTGACGCAAAAAAAGGAAGAGTCTTCGGAGCTCTCTACAGGAAAAGCGGTTCCCTCCTGCCGATAGAAATTATCCCCCCCGGCGATTATGGGATAGAACACCTGATGGACGGCATAGACCGGTCACAAAAATCACACCTCATCGGAAATGGAACTGAAAAATATAAACAGACATTAATGCCACTGGAGGGGGGAGTGTTTCTGGAGAACTTCATCCCCACGGGAGAGACCATGTGCAGGCTGGTGCGCGAAACATATCTCACCGACCCATCGAACCATACAGATTATAACCAGATCGTGCCCTGTTATGCGAGAAAATCAGACGCGGAAGTCGCGAAGGAATTGAGGGAAAAAAAGTGACCCGCCGTCACTGCTCGGATTGGGAAGACTGGGCTTCCTTTTTGCGGCTCTTCATCGATTTCAGCAGCTTCGCCTTGTATTCGGTCTCCATCGGCTTGAGGATCGAATAGTACCGCTTCATCTCATCCTTACGCGACGAGTTCCCTTCAAAGTCAACGCCCACCATAAGGTTCTCATCCTCATCGGTATAGGAAACCTTCACTTCGCCGAAAATCGTGATGGGGGCCTGGAGTTTGAAGACTAGGTCAAAGATGAACCCCTTGGAGCGCAGGATATATTTCTGGAGATTCTTATCTGTTATCCTGAGCTTGGCACCGCCGCGGCTGATATCAACAACGCGCTGGTGCATGGGTATGAGATGGGTATTGGCGTCGCGGATCCTGTCGATGAGCTTGAATGAATGGTCTTTCACCACCAGGACGTCATCCAGTGAAAAATTCCTGCTCTTCGATATAAGCTGTATATACGCGAAGGGGACCGATGACGACGATTCGGTAATGTAGATGATGGGAACAGCCAGGATCGACTTGTAACCCCGCTCGATATAGCGCTTTATGACAGCGGGGAGATCGTCCCCGTACAAATCGTGCATATCGACAAAATCGTCGTTCATCGCCTTGTATGAATCAGGCTCGGAGGTATTGGCCACCCAGAGGGTCTTCCCTGTTTTTTTCATCTGGACCAGGAGCCGGTCCCGGTCATCAGGCTTGAACACGTCCACCCGGAGAACATCGCTCATCTTTGAATTCTGCGACTGGAACTGCTCGAGCACGACCTTGATGCTGGTAGGGATATTGAAGCTCGACACGTCGATGGTGTGGCGGGAGATCCTGAAATTGGTCGCCACCACGTCGTCCGGGGCAACCTTGAAGCGAAGATCGCGCCGCCCCCGCAGGGCGCGGCGGGCGCTCTTGACTTTGCAATGGTAATAGCCGGGTCCGCGCTCCTCGATCACTTCAAGATCAACCTCGATGTATTTATCTGACAGACCGTATATGATAATGCTGTTCCCTTCGTTCTTGTAATTCGGGTCGGTGACCACCATCATCGTGCCGTCGGAGTTGTATTCGTTAATGGTTATCTCGATTTTATCCACGGCGTATTTGATATAGAGCCTGCGGTTGGTGAACTGGGATTTCAGTATGTTGATGACATCCTCAACAACTTCGAATTCCTGGAAATCCCTGTTTTTTCTCTGGTTAACCTGGATCAAGACCGGACCCCTGACTGTATAGGTATCTGTACTGGTTCTGACGCTACTGTATATATTATCGAATAATGGTGAAATTAAATCAATTATTTTATTATCCAATAAAAAAGGAGGGTCGCCCCTCCTTTAAGTTATCAAAATTTCGCATTAAAAACAGCAACTGGCTATTTCTTTTTTTTCGCCTTCGCCATCTTGGCTGCGGCTTCGCGTTTCGCGGCGCTTTTCATGTCGGTCTTCAGTTTTGCGATTTGCCCGTTCACCGCTCCGAGTTCCTTGAGGAGAGTCTTTTTTCTCGACTCCTTGCCTTTGATCAGATACTTGATAAGGTTTACAGATTTTGCTGCCATTCGTCACCTCATTCCATAATAATAATATTGGATACCATCGCTTACGGTTACCAGCGCCGGCGTCACCATACCCCCATTTTCCGGACCCGCCGCCGCTATTCACCCTGTTGTATCAGTATACAACAGGGCCGGAAAAATTTCAAGCAGAATATTATGTCTCATGAAGTATGTTATTTGCTTGAATTTGAAGGGAGGGTATAACAATACTGCCCCATATCACACAAGCAGGAAACCATGAGCAGTCTACCCATCGTCGCCATTGTCGGAAGGCGGAATGTCGGCAAGTCAACCCTCTTCAACGCGGTCATAAAGCAGAAGAAGGCCATAGTCGACGCCGTACCCGGCCTGACCAGGGATATACTTTCGTATAACGTCGATTATAAATCGATCATGTACACCCTTGCCGACTCGCCCGGCCTTGACCTCCCTGACTCGTCGGAATTGTCGGAGCCGATCCTGGCCAACGCCAGGGAATACCTGAAGAAAGCCTCCGTCATAATCCTCCTCATGGAAAACCCGGCTCCCACGGCTTTTGACATGGACCTGGCGGAGATCGTCCGGAAGCTGGCGGTACCCGTCATCATCACAGTTAATAAAATGGACGGCCCCGAGCTGATGGAGAACATGTCCAATTTCTACGAGATGGGCTTTCAGGACATAGTACCGGTCTCGGCAAAGACGTACTTCAACATGATTTTATTAATGGATAAGATACTTGACCTGCTGCCGGTGAAGAGGACTTCACACCCCGAGGCAGACCTGAAGCTCGCCATCGTGGGAAGACCCAACTCGGGAAAATCCACGCTTCTGAATTCCCTCATCGGATACACCCGTGCCGTGGTATCGGAAATCCCCGGCACCACGCGTGATTCAATAGACGAAGATTTCATTTACCATAAAAAAAGGATTACCGTCATCGACACAGCCGGTATACGGAAAAAAAGCCGGATCACCGACGCCATCGACTATTACTCCCTCACCCGCACCATCGAGTCAATTGAACGGAGCGATGTGGTCGTCCATCTCATCGATGCCGAAGCAGGCCTGACCGAGACAGACAAGAAGATATCCGACGAGATCATGAAGGTCCGCAAGCCCGTGATCATCGCCGTGAACAAGTGGGACCTCATCGAAAAGGACCACAAGACCTTCGATTCATTTGTAGACCGCCTCAAGTATCAGTTCTACAAGGCCAGCGATTTTCCTATAATTTCCATATCTGCGAAAAACAAACAGCGCCTGCATCGGATCATAGACACGTCCCTGGAGCTCAAGGAGCGAGCCTCGCAGAAAATCGAAACCCCGCGGTTGAACCGCCTGCTGGCGCAGATACAGTCTTCGCGGCGCATCCCTCAGCTCCAGAGCAGCATTAAAATTTACTATGCTACCCAGACTCACTCGATGCCTCCCCGCTTCAAGCTCTTCGTGAACAATCCAGAGCATTTCAGAAAGGATATCATCCGCTACTTTGAAAAATCAATGCAGAAAGAGCTGGGCCTGACGGGGATCCCCATTGAAATCCAGATCGAGGGAAAAAAGAAAAAAAAGAAATAACCCGCCGCAGGGAACGGGGAAAATGCCCCAACATTCGTATACCCTAAATAAAGCAAAAAAAACGAAAATTAAATTGAAAGTTGCACTTTACCTGCTCCATACCGGTACAAGTATTAAACTTAAATTGACAAATAATTGTCAGTGAGTTATATTATGCAATTATTCAAAATACCATTCAGTGGGGGGTATATGATGATATTCAGTAAAAAACAAAAAAATAACAGGGCATTTCCTCGGGCTGATTTTTACCAGCCATCCTATTTTATAGTAGATAATGACGATAGTCCGGCGGCAAATGAATGCTGGTTCAACAATATCTCCGTCGGCGGCCTCGCTTTTGAAAGCGAACGGGACAACCTGGACCAGACGACCATTAATATTCTGTATAAAATCGGGCCCCAGATGAGAAAAGACAAGCTGCAGGTTATGTTTTCGCGGAAACTCATGACAAAGTGGAGATATGGCTGTCAGTTTGTGCAGACCGACGATCAGAGAAACTCGATCATCGAACAATACGTGGAAAAAAAGCTCGGCGACTAGCCCGCCGGCTATATCTTGACCCTTCCCTCAAGCGACTTGATTATGGTCGCGGTATCAGCAAATTCGAGATCAGCGCCCACGGGTAATCCGTGGGCGATTCGCGTTACGGTGACGCCAAACGGATTGATGAGGCGGGCTATGTAGAGCGATGTGGCGTCACCCTCTACGGACGGGTTCAGCGCCAGTATCACTTCGCGAACAGCTCCGCCCCGGCATTTTTCCAACAGGGTCCTGATGTTCAGCTCATCGGGACCAACACCGTCCAGCGGTGAAATCAGCCCGTGCAGGACATGGTAGAGCCCCCGGAATTCGCCGGTCCCGTCGATGGTGAGCACGTCCTTTGCATCCTCCACCACGCAGATGAGTCCCCGTTCCCGTGCCGGGTCCAGGCAGATAGCGCAGACCTCCCCGTCGGATAAGCCCCCGCACTGCGAGCAGGTGAAGGTGTTTTGCTTCAGCTCGATCATCGCCCGCGCCAGGGACTCGACGTCCTCACGGTGCATCCCCAGTATATGAAAAGCAATTCGGGAAGCACTCTTCGGCCCGATCCCGGGGAGCTTCGAGAACTTCTTGATAAGGGCTTCGAGATAGGATGATGATTTCATAATTTTTACTTAAACCTCACAGGCAGGCACACTCCATTTCCCAAGCCCCCCTGTCCCGCTGAGGGGGCACGAGAAAAAACTGTCATCGCGCGTAATACGAAGAAATCCCGAGTATGGTCCCTCATTTCACCTTTTGAAACGACAAAGGAACCTTTTTGAATGTAAACTCCTCCCACGCGCCCCCTCCGGGGGTCGGGGGGCCTACTTGAACATACTCCCCAGTCCGCCGAGTCCCGGGATGTCGAGCCCCCCGGTCAGTTTCTCCATTTCGCCGGCCGAATAGCTCTTCACCTCATCCACCGCGTTGTTGACTGCGGCGAGAACCGTTTTTTCCAGGTCGCGGGGAGCCGCGCTCTTCAGGTACTCAGGGTCAATGGAAAGGGTCATGACCCTGTACTCACCGTTCACCACCGCTTTCACCATCCCGTTGGGGCTCTCCCCCTCCCGGGTGGCGCTCATGATCCTTTTCTGGACGCTCTTGAACTCCTTCTGGAGTTTCATCAGGTTGCCGATATCGCCAAGTCCTTTCAGCATCATTTCTCTCCTTTATCTATTACCTGTCCGTGAAAGGCGTTCTTGATTTTCTCCACGGTCTTGTCTTCTGATTTGAAGTCCTGGGCTCCGGGATTCTTTACCATCTCAGCTTCCGGCGGCGGAGCCGCCACTGCTTCTTCCGGAACCGCCCGTTCGATTTTTTTCACGGCTGCCGCGGCGCCGCTTTTATTCAAGGAGGCTGCATCCCCCCGCTCCCCGCCGGCACCGTTCGCGCCGACCACGACCCGTATAGATTTCCCGTAGAGGCCGGATATTTCCTTTTTTATAAATTCAAGGTTCTTCTGCTCCAGAACGCGCGAATAATAGGAGTTATCCGCTACGCCCGGAAAGGATATGTGCAGGGTATCGCCGTCCATCGATACGGATGACGGCTTCAGGATGCAGTGCAGGTACTGCTTGCTGTCCTTAATCGTGTTGAGGAAATCATCCCAGTGCCTGCGGATACCGACCTGCGGTACGGCAACGGCACTCCGTGTCGCCAGTGCGGCAGCGTCGTCTTTACTATTAACGGCCGGCGGCATTTCATCACCCGCGGCGCCCTTGGGCTTCAGGCCCGTTTCATTCTGCGGCGCCGGCATGCCCCCTTCGAGCCTGCTTATAATGGAAGCGAGGGATGGGGCTTTTTTCACCGCTATCATGTCGAGGAGGGACATCTCCAGATTGATACGCTCATTGTTGGAGAACTTGAGCTCTCCCTGCAGATCGGTGGCGATGCGGAACATAAGCGAGAGCTCTTCGTCATAAAAGCCTGCGGCAGCGCCGCGCACAATACCGATCTCATCCTCGGAAAGACCGAGGAGCTCGTGCACTGAAACGCCGTTACGCATGAGCCTGACGGTGCGGAGCAGGTCCACGAAGCCGCTCACGTACCGCGGAATGTCCACCCCCAGCATCGCGACGCGGTGCACCTCAGCCATGACCGCCGCCGCGTCTGCCGAGCCGATGGAGCCGAGGAGCGCCGCGTAACTCTCCACAGGAACGATGCCCAGAATGGAGAGGGCGTCCTCCTCGCCGATCTCGGAATCACCGCCGCGGCGCAGGTCAGAGAATGATATGACCTGGTCCAGGAGCGACTGGGCGTCCCGCATCGAACCCTCGGCCGCCCGCGCTATCGGGTAGAGGGCCTTGTCGGAAATCCGGTACCCCTCGCGCTGCACGATGAGTCGCAGGTGCGCGACGATGGGATCCACGGGGATCTTCTTGAAAAAATATTTCTGACAGCGTGACAGTATGGTGTCCGGTATCTTGTGTATTTCGGTGGTGGCGAAGATAAAGACGACGTGGGGCGGCGGCTCTTCAAGGGTCTTCAGAAGTGCATTAAAGGCCGCCGTGCTCAGCATATGCACCTCGTCGATGATGTAGACCTTGTACTTGGATTTGACCGGGGCAAAATTGACGTTTTCACGCAGCTCCCGGACGTCATCGACGCTGTTGTTGGAGGCGCCGTCGATCTCGATAACGTCAAAGGACGTGCTCTTCCGTATCTCGCGGCAGTTGTCGCATTTGCCGCAGGGGTTAGGCGTCGGCCCGGTTTCGCAGTTGAGGGCTTTCGCCAGGATCCTTGCCATGGTCGTCTTGCCTACCCCGCGCGGCCCCGAAAAGAGGTAGGCATGGGACACGCGCCCCTTCTCAATGCTGTTCTTCAGTGTCTTGGATACATGGTCCTGAAAGACGACCTCGTCGAAGCTCTGGGGACGCCACTTTCTGGCAGTTACCTGGTAGGACATGGATTTGTCTATGATCCTTTAATGAAAATATGCCCCCGGTCCCCGGGGGGGATGAGGTCAAACTCAAGGATTGCTTATGCGGAGAAGGAGGGATTCGAACCCTCGGTAGCTTACGCTACACACGGTTTCCAACCGTGCTCCTTCGGCCTCTCGGACACCTCTCCAGGTTGGCGCGCATTTGCATGCGCGCTTTCGGCATTTCACGGCGGAGAGAGAGGGATTCGAACCCTCGGTGAGCAAAGCCCACAACGATTTTCGAGACCGTCCCCTTCGGCCGCTCGGGCATCTCTCCAGTTGACTATACTACTCCGCTTTCCCGTAGCTTCACGGACCATATAGATTAAGTAGTATGCTTAATAGCAGCGTCTATTTGTAAAGTATTTTTTCGCAACCCGACGCAGCGCACTAGTATGCTTTTAGCGGCTGACACGGACCCGTATGGCCTCGATAGCCGGTTCCGGCTTGATCGAAGGGGCCGATACAAAAGCCGGGTCATGCCGGTAATAGTCGATGAGCGGGGCCGTCTTTTCCGCGTAGGTCTCGAGACGCTGCTTGATCGCCTCTTCGGTCTCATCGTCCCGCTGGACCGTCGGGCTGCCGCACTTATCGCAGATCCCTTCCTTCCGGGACGGCTTGGTGTAGATATTGTATATTGCCTGGCAGTCATGGTTGGAGCATGTCCTGCGTGAAGAGAGCCTTCTGATGATCACGTCTTCAGGAACTTCAAGATTGACGATGGCGTCTATGGCGATACCGAGCCTGCCAAGCATCTTTTTCAATGAATCCGCCTGCCCGATGGTGCGTGGAAACCCATCGAGGATGAACCCAGCGCGGCAGTCATCCGCCTGGAGGCGCTTCTCCATAATATCAAGTATGAGCGAGTCGGGCACGAGCTCTCCCCGCTTCATGTAGCCCTCAGCGGTTTTTCCCAGTTCGGAGCCGGCTTTTACAGCGCTCCGGAGCATGTCGCCGGTCGATATCTGCTTTATGCCGTACTGTTCCGTCAGTATCTCCGAAATGGTCCCCTTGCCGGCACCGGGGGCCCCCAGCAGTATTATTCTCATGTTATTCTCTCCTGAGTGTGCGAAGGCTTATTATGCCCAATCTTTCTCGGATAACTTTTCCCGCACAACGGTTTTAGTGGGGTAAATGTCTCCAACAACTTCAGACGGCTTGAACCAGAGCTTTATCTCATGCTCAGCGTCCTCCGGGCTTGACGATGCATGCACAACGTTTTCGAAGACTCCCGTCGTTGTAATACGCCCGTAAGCGCCGCGAATGGAAACCGGGTTCGCTTTCTCAGGATTGGTGTCCCCGACTATTTCCCGGACCTTGGATATGGCGCCTTCCCCCTGGTAAATCAGCGCCATGACCCGGTGGGTGTTGTGCACGTCTCCCATAATATATTCCACCAGTTCACCGAAAAAGGGTTTGTCGCTCAGGTGCTTGTAATGCTCCTTAGCCAGCGCTTCCGTTACCTGCACAACCCTGGCGCCGATAATGATCAGTTTGGTTTCCGAGAGACGGGAAAGGATATTGCCGGTCAGCGACTTGACCAGTCCGTCCGGTTTGATGATGACAAGAGTTTGTTCCGTAGTCACGGCAGTTCCCCTGGTTTAAGATTTATGGAATGGCGCCAGTTAGCGCCCTCGATTTTTATCAGCAGCCAAAAATCTAAAGAGCCCCTATACGGGGCTCTTCCGATTTGCCCAGGGCGGGACTTGAACCCGCACAGGATCACTCCCACATGGCCCTCAACCATGCGTGTCTACCAAATTCCACCACCTGGGCTTTCTGCTGGTGTACAGGAAACCTACATATTAAACAGGACGGTATTGTCAACAAGAAAAATGTAAAATTCCTTGTGCGCGGTCTTCAGACCGTACCCGCGTGCTGCGATCCTTAAAATCACCGCTGCCTGCCTGTCCTGGTGACAATGACCCACGTCCCTTCAGGCTTCCCTTCATCATCGCGGATGAGATATTTCCGCACCTCCACCGGGATGACCAAGCCGTCTTTTCTGGTATATTCCTTCAGGTACGGATCTGAATAGCCCCTCTCGAGAAGCTGCTTTTCGATGATGCCCTTTTCCATATCGTGCCATTTCACCGGAGTAATATCCCATACGGTCATCAGGTAGAGCTCATCACGGTCGTAGCCCAGGAGCTCCTCGAAAGGCTGGTTGAAATCGATCATCCTCCCATTCATGTCGATCCAGGTGGAGCCGTCGTGGATATTGTTGAAGAGCGCGCGGTACCGGTGCTCAGAGCGAAACAGAGCGTCCTGGAGCTTTTTATGTTCGGTGATATCGCGCACCACTCCCACCACGCCGTCAAACCGACCTTCCTTGATGATAGAGGAAAGCTTCGCGGAAAAGCAGCGCTCCTCGCTTCCGATGGCAAGCCAGTATTCAAATTCGGCCTCGCCGTCTTTCTGCGTCGTTTCAAAGGCAGCGCGGAACAGGGCGTCCTGTTCGGGCGGCATCACTTCTGAATGGAGCCTGCCTATGAATTGATCCGGTTCCCGATATAGCTTGTTCATGTCAGGAGCATGGTAAAAGATGAACCTCATGTCGGTGTCAAAGGCGAAGACCATCTCCGTCATGGAAGAGAGGATCCCTTTTAGCCTGCTCTCGGATTTCATCAGGGCTTCTACCGCCATGCGGCGTTCCGTCACGTCCGCGATCACCCCGTCAAGGCGCACCTGGTTCTCTCCGAAGGGCCGGGCCAGGATGCTGTCGCGGACCCACCTGATGCCCCCTCCGGCATGGTATATCTTATACATGTCGTCACAGCTGTCCGACTGGCGGGTCATGAGCTGTCCGTACATGGCCTCTGCCCGCTCCCGGTCCTCCTCATGGATAATGCCGAACCATGAATCAAACCCGCGCTGATAGTAATCCGGCGAGCGGCCGGTAATATCTTCAAGTGCCGGCGACTGGTAGATGTACGAAAAATTTCCGCCGGCATCGATAATGCCGCTCCAGATGTATGCCGAAACAGAGCTGAGGATCGATTTCATCTTCTCGAAGGCAACCCGGAGCTCATACCTCACCGCCTTGCCGGCGGATACGTCGCGCGATATGCTGAATATCACGTCCGCGCCACGCCATTTCCCCGGCGTAACCTTTGTTTCAATGGCGATGTCCACCCCGGCCTTTGAACGGAACGGGATGTTGCACAGATATCTCTCGCCGACGATGATCTGCGAATAGCTCTCCTCGGCTTCGGCCCTCCTGTCAGGAGAATACAGGTCAAAGATGTTCATCGACAGGAGCTCCTCCATTGAGTAACCGAGCTTCTGTACCGTAACGGGATTGGTTTTGATAACGCTTCCCTTTATGTCGACAATGAAAAGGAAATCGCCAAGCATATCCATCATGATCTGCCATTCCTCATCACCGCTGTAATACAGCGCGCCGTCACCTTCCGTTTGTATGCCGCTCCTGCCGCTTTCGGCGAGAAGAGCCCGCAGCTTGTTCA
The DNA here is from genome assembly GCA_041753395.1 of Spirochaetota bacterium. GTDB lineage: Bacteria > Spirochaetota > UBA4802 > UBA4802 > UBA5550 > RBG-16-49-21. The sequence goes on along the minus strand of JBGSUQ010000028.1, from coordinate 286,481 downwards.
GATCCTCGATCAGTTCCTCTTTGGTCTTGTCCTTATCGCTCACGATCACTCCTTTTCTTGCAGCATGGTCCGTTTAGATCAGAGGTTCAGCTTGCCCGCGATCCTGTGCAGCAGCGCCAGGTTCAGCATCAGGACAAGTAACGATGCCAGAGTATATATAATAACATCCGGCATCTGCATCAATCCATGCAGGTAAAAATGCCGGATAGTAAACACCGTATAGACGCCTGTCACGACACTGGTAACGATGGCAGGTATGTACCGCCGGTATATGACAAACTGTAAGACATGAAATGCCAGATGGATGCCGTATGCTATAACCACGCTGATAAAAAGAGCATAATTCGCGAACCAGTATGAACCGAAGGTAAGGAAGAGGACCAGGATATATTCTTCCGCCACGATGAAGGTGAAGGAGGCCGTGGAGACGTCATTCAGGCGGGGCAGCAACCGCTTAGACAGGCGGGGAAACCGACGGGCCAGTTCTTCTCTGTTTCGGGCAATCCACCATCTGACGAATGTGATCTCCTCCAATTCATGGATCATGAACACCACCGGGAAGAGCCAGATAAGCATTTCGGTTTTCATGGATTACAGCTCTACCTCCCCGCTCATTATCGTCACCGCCCGGCCGCCAAGCAAGACACGGTCGCCCCGGACCTCTACCCTGACAACGCCACCCCGCGCTGAAGCCTGGAAGGCAGTGAAGGACAACCTGCCGAGGCGGCGACCCCAGTAGGGGCCCAGGCAGCAGTGCGCCGATCCGGTGACCGGGTCTTCATCGATACTGACCGACGGCGCGAAAAACCGGGACACGAAGTCAAAATCCTTCGATACCGCCGCAGCAGTCACGATCACCCCCCGGCAGGGGACCGTCCCGAGAAGCCTGAAATCGGGATCCATCTTCCTGATATCATCCTCCGACTCATATTCAAGAATGTAGTCGAAGCGGTTTTTCCCGGTGTATAGCGGCCGCCCTCCCAGGGCCCGGGCGAGCTCTTCGGGTGCGTCACAAGGCACATCCGCTTCGGCAGGAAAGTCCATGGTGATCCATTCGCCGCTTCGCCGGGCGGTGAGTACACCGCTCAGGGTATGGAATAACGCGGCCGTGCTTCCGGGGAGTCGACCCGCTTCCCAGAGGATATGTGCCGCCGCCAGTGTCGCGTGTCCGCACAATTCGACCTCGGCGCCGGGAGTAAACCAGCGCAGGGAATACCCGTCTTTCTCCTCAAGAAGAAAGGCCGTTTCGGACAGGTTCATTTCCCGCGCAATACCCTGGAGCCACGTATCAGGTTTCAACCCGTCAAGGATACACACCCCGGCGGGATTTCCCGCAAAGGGCCGCTCCGAGAAGGCATCCACATGATAGATGTGTTCTTTCATGATCAACCTGCCGCTACCTGATATAGCTGAAGGATTTCACCGCTTCAACCTCGGAATTGTATGTGGTTATGAAATCTTCGAGCTTAATCACCTTGAAGATACTCTTGATGTCATCCGACACATTGGCCATCACTATGTCCCCCTTCTGCTTCCGTATCAGCTTGGCCGTATTGATCAGGATGCCGATACCCGAGCTGTCAATGTAGGTCACCTTTTGCAAATCTATGAATATTTTTTGCGCACCCCCGGTCACCAGGGTCTTCAGGTAAATCCACAGGTCCTTCGAATTGTCGATCTCGACCTTCTGGGGAAGCGTTACTTTGAAAATAAGGGTCGTATAATCAATTTTATCCGCAGAGACATGGGAAACTTTAATAACATCAAATTCAATATTCATAGGGGCACCTCGGAATACAGTTTCTCTTTATCACGCGCCGTCCTCCGCCGCCCGGATTTATCGGCCGGCTCGGTGCTAACAGCCATCATATATGCCTGAAAAAATTCTTTACTTCATCTACAGTATCAAAGTTCTTTATAAACCGGTTTAGCTTCACCGGCTGAACAATTACCTGCACGCGCTCCGGCATGCCAAGGAGGACAATGTCCCCCTTGCGCTGCCGTAAAAGCTTCGCCGCATCTATCAGCACACCGATACCGGAACTATCGATAAAATCAAGTCCCGTCATGTCAACGGCGATCTTTATCATGCCGCCCGCAATCAGGGTGCGCAGGAAGATCTGCAGTTCGCCGGCATTATCCATGTCAAGCACATCCGCCGCCATCACCCTGACCACGAAGTTATCGTAATGTATTGGATCATCCTGCTGCTTTATCAGATAGAGTATATTGGAAATCATGATACTGTATGCTCCCGCCCTCCATCAATCAAGAAAATCTACAGCGATGATGGTGATATCATCGCCCAGACTTGCATCAGAGTCGCCGCCGATCCATTCCAGGACCGCGGAAAAGATGCCGTCAACGAATTCCCCCGCACTGCAATCCTGGTGAGTCCTGATAAACTCGTGAAACTGCTCTTCGCCGAAGAGTTCGCCCTGCGGGTTGCGCGCTTCCAGAATGCCATCGGTGTAGAGTATCACCCGGTCACCCGTAATAATATCCGACTCCATTACCGGGTAACTCTCTTCAACATACCAGCCGATGGGCATGCTGTTATCGTATCCCACGATCATCCGCTGCTCCTTTTTCCGCCAGATGATTAGTGGCCAGTGGCCGGCGTTTGACTGGCGCAGCTTCCTGCCGGCCAGGTCGATGCACGCATAACAGGCGGTTATAAACTGACCGCCGGTGTAATTGATCATGGTGGAGCTGACGTGGCTCATGAGGACCGACGGGCTGCCAGCGTCCGGCCGATGGAAGGAATAGGCCACCTTGAGCATGGAACAGATGAAGGCCGCCGGTATGCCATGGCCCGATACGTCAGCCAGAAGGATCCCGAGCAGGTTTGGACCCACCATCTGTATATCGTAGAAGTCCCCGCCCAGCTTGGTCATGGGCTCGTACTTCAGGGCGATATCGACGCCGTCTATTTTCGGAAATTCCTGAGTCAGTATCGACTTCTGTATCTCGTGGGCAACCTGGATATCGCGCTTGATGATGGAAAGCTCGTTGTTCAGCTTCACCGATATCTGGAGCGACAGGAGGCTGTTCACCCGGGCCAGGAGCTCCTGCCGGTTGACCGGCTTGGTGAGATAGTCGTTGGCGCCGGCCTCGAGGCCCGCTACGATATCCTCAGGCTTGTTCCGGGCCGTTAGCATCAGCACCGGCAGATTGTAGATGGAATGCTTCTCGCGTATAAGGCGGCACACCTCGTATCCGGACATCCGGGGAAGCATGACATCCAGCAGCACCAGGTCAAAGGATGATTCCTCGATACGCTGCAGCGCGTCCGTGCCGCTCGCGGCGGTAACGACGTCATAGCCCTCGAGGGTGAGATAATTAATCATTACCTGGAGTATAACCGGCTCGTCGTCGACAACCAGTATCCGCCCGTGCTCCGGGGCCTTGTGTTTAACGCCGTTTCCGATCGTTCGTATCTCTTCCAGGGTGACCCCGGGGAAAAGCCCCGGCGCATCCATGAAGAGGGGAGACGTCCCACGGTCACCGTTATCCGGCAGTGCCGCTTCAGCAGCGACCGGCATCGTGAAGGAAAACCGGGAACCGCTTCCGACCTCTGTCTCCACCCATATCCTGCCTCCATGAAGCTCCACCAGCTTTTTTGATATGGAAAGGCCCAGGCCGGTTCCTCCATAGGTGCGCGCGATGGAGCCGTCGGCCTGTTCGAAGGTTTCGAAAATGCGTTCCGTTTTGTCCGGCGGGATGCCAATGCCGGTGTCGGTGACGGTAACCGTGTACTGTCCGCCTTCCGATGGATCACGCTCCGCGGTTATGGTTATGTCCCCCGCTTCGGTGAACTTCACGGCATTGCCGATCAGGTTCAGCATGATCTGCTGGAGACGGTTTTCATCGGCGTCAACCGCGGTCGTTTCGGGATTGATGTTGTTCCGTATATTCAATGTCTTCCTGGCGGCCATGGGCTGCAGCACGGCCACCACCATCTGCGTCAGGGAATAGAGATCCACCGGCTTGCGGCTAAGGATGATGTCATGGTGTTTCAGCTTCGAAAAATCGAGGACATCGTTGACCATCCCGGCCAGACGTCTTCCGCTGGATACGATGAGGGAAAGGTCATGGATCGATTCTTCGCTCGGAGGGCCGGCGGCGCCGCTTATGAGGGACTCGGCGATACCGATGATTCCATACAGGGGCGTGCGCAGTTCGTGGGACATGTTGGCAAGGAACTCGTCCTTGAGGCTGTCAAGGCGCTTCAGCTCAACGTTAGCGGTACGGAGCTGGTCGATCTCTAGCTGGACAATCTGCGCCAGGTGGTTGAAGGTAGTGGCCAGGATACCCAGCTCATCCCTGCCCTCCACCGGGATCCGGTATTCCAGGTCTCCCCCGCCGATCTTCTCCACGCCCTCTATGAGGTGCCCGATGGGACGGGAAATAAAGGTGCTCAAAAAAAATCCCATCAGGCTCGCCAGGGCTACGACCACCGCGATGGCTGCGTAAATAACCAGGCGGAGCCTTCTGATGGGGGCAAGCACCACCGATTGCGAGTACACGAGCCTGCCGATGCAAACCGCCGGTTTCCCCGGAAGTGAGCCGGAGGAAACAAATTCGTAGCATACGCCGTCAGCGCCGGGGAACGATACCTCGCCATGGCCCGGATGCCGTTTCAGGGCCTCAACTTCTGACTCCGGGATTTTAGGTGAAAGCCCTTCAATCCGGATATGACTCCTGTCGATATACCGCGACAGAACCACGCCATTGTACCCTTCCTCGGAAGAGACCAGGATCGCGTCCGCATAGATGAGGCCGTCATCCGCCAGGGGCTTCATCATAGATATCATGTCCTGGGAATCGACCATGGAACTCTGGATATCTCCGCCGTTCATCATCAGTATATTCAGGGTGGTACGGGCCATGATGCGGCTGTTTATCTCGCCCTGGTGGTTTATGAGGGCCAATTTCTGTTTTTCCTGCTGGTTCAGGATGAACAGTGAAAGGGGAAGGGTTGCAGTTAGTATGATTATAATGAAGGTGAGGATTAATTTAAATTTTAGTTTCAATCCTATTCCTGCTCAATAATTACATTTAATCAAAATAAAATGCAGAAATAGTCAATTAAATGGATTGTGATAAATCAACAGAATTTTTTTGCAATAGACTAATTTTTAATGATTTTGCTCTGTCATCGGGCAAAAATACCAGTTGTGTCAGGGTTTACTCTGACCCACGGGTCAGTAATTATAGTGAAAACCGGCACTCCAGAATTTTTACTCTGACACCCTCGTTTAAAATATGACATTTTGATTTAAAATATTTAAAATCAACTGTGGTGAAAAAATATTTTTAGGGAAAAAAAGAGGGCTGGTGTTGCACCAGCCCAACAAGAAGTATTACCTTAAAATTTGCTAAGGAAAATCCTTAGCACCTAAGCTGAATAAAGTGATTAAACATATTTTAGGAGGATTTGCCTAAAATATACGCAGCTAAAGGCTAATTCTGTAATTAACGTAGCATATAAATAGAAAGAAGTCTCGCACAGTTATAAATTTGGAACAATTTAGTGTTGTCGATTTATAAATCTGCAACTTGGTTTTTAATATTTACCTTTGGCGACCGGGGCAAATATCATTTAATTATTGCCGTTCTGTACATATTTCTTTCGGAATTCAGCAGGCGATATGCCCGTTGCCTTCCTGAAGGCTGAATGAAAGGCAGAATAAGAATTAAAACCCACAGCAAGGGCAATAGAGAGAGTGTTGCGGTCAGCCTCATTAACAAGCAGTTTTTTCGCGTCATCGATACGAAATCCGTTAACATAATTGTTGAAATTCTTGTTATAATGCTGGTTAAGAAACTGGGACAGCTGATGATGGGTGATACCCAGAGCCTGGCTGAGACGGGGGAGCGTGAGATCCTCGTCGCAATACAGCTTCTCCTTTATCATCATGACATTCAACTGCTTCCCAAGGTTGTCCAGATCAAGGCCGTTGAGATATGACTTGGAGTATGATTCAGACTCACTGGCGACATGGACCGTTCCATACTGGACCAGGTAGGGATACCGCTGGCCTAGCAGATAAAAGCATAAAATGACCAGGCTTACCAGCAGATTGATAATCTTAAGGGCCGGCAGGGACAATGCAATGGTGCCGCCCAGGCCGATGATACCGGTTACCACCCAGATTACCAGAAAGGTAAAAAGGAGCACTATCTTCTTTTCCGCCGGATTCCCCTTCTTGAGCTGGAGGAGTATCCGCACCATCGGCGCCGCTATGTACATGATCGGCGACAGGGCGCTTCCGGTAAAAATGACCCTCAGGACTATGTGCTTGTTCTGGTTCAGCAGCTCGTACACTATTTCCCGCTGCACATTGGGGGAATAGAGAAAATAGGACATGAGATAAAGACCCACCATCAGGAGGGGTATAAAATGAAGGATGTCCCGTCTATGAAGCCTGTCCCTGTCTCCGGTAAGGCTCTCCACGTAAAAGAAAAGGAGCGGCCCCATACAGAGCACCACCGGCACCTGGAAAAAGAAAAGTATCGGAAAATCATAAATTTTCTGCGAATGAAGCAGATAGAGGGAGAAGGTGATAAAGCCCATGAGGGCCAGGATAACCGCCAGGACCATATTACGAAAATCAATAGGTCGGACGAGAAACCCCAGGGCCATGACCACGGAAAGACCACTGGAGAAAATTATAATCAGATCAATAATTGTCATTGTTTTAAATGGATTAACGAATTAATAAACCTGTTGTACAACTATTTATATGCGTCTCCGCCGTTTTCGGCGGCGGGAACTTATATCTTTGATTATTGAGCTGCACACCAAGTAAATGATATTTACCGGACATGGCCTAAATTATGCAACAAAAATTACGGTTTTTCCCGGCCAATACACCGTTTTATCCATCACCTTCATGCCAAAAAACCTTGACTTTATAATAAAAGGTTATATCATCAAGCCAGTTGCTAATTAAGCTGCGTAAATAAGGGGGGGGGTTATATATGATATCCAGGAACAGGATAGGGGCCTTATCAGTCATAATATCTTTTATTGCCGTCTTCAGCATATTGATGCCCCATACAGGCCATTCCCAGATCGTTGCCATCAGTATAATCGACCTGCGGACAAAAATCGCAAACCATTCCTGGAGCTTTCATCCCGGCGACTCTCCCCTGCAAAAAAAGGCCCCCCTTGCGGATAAGGACCGGGATATGATTCTTGCCGACATGGAGGATAACGAGGCGGAAGAACCCGGCAAGACCACGGCACCGTCAGATGAAATCAATTTCGCCTGGGCCCAGGAACGGCTCACCCCCGATAATGCAGCGGGATGGATCCGGGACATGGAGATCCAGCTCGCATGGACCCGCTATCGCGACAGCTCCGGGAAGCGCCCCTTCAGCGACTTCAACGAATACGTAAAGCAGTACGGGGGATATGGATGGTACCGGACCACCTTCACCATCAGGAAGGATGACCTGAAGAAAAAGTTCAAGTCCCGCGACCTCGTGCTCCGGCTGGGCAAGATAGGCCAGGCGGACGCCGTGTACCTCAACGGCCGCTTTATCGGCGGCACGGGCCTCCGGTCCGACACTGCCCGGGAAGAGGTCCTCCCTGATGAACACCTCTATTATGACAAAATACGCTTCTACCCGGTGCCGCGGGAGCTTGTCAAGTTTGGCGAGCCCAACGTGCTGGCAGTGCGGGTCTTTGCGAAGTACGCCATCGCGCCGGGACTGTCCCATGAGAAATACTACCTGGCCTCGGCGAAAAAAATCGAGCGGTCGCAGTTCTGGGACGATTTTAAAAAGACCTTTGTAATCGTCCTCACGGTGCTGCTGGGGATCTTCTACCTTTACTGGCAGGCCGTGTTCCGGGAGAATGACCGGGCAAGCATATTCTTCTCCTTCACCGCTTTTGCCATGGCCCTGTCCACCTTCATGCAGAGCCAGATCGTCTATTCGATCTTCAAAAACGGCCTCTGGATAAAGAAAATCGAGTTCATATCAATAATCCTTTTCGTGCATCTTCTTCTCGAGTTTTTCGTCAACTTCACCAAAATCGAATCCAGGGCCCTTACGGTGATAAACCGTATCTGGGACGCCCTGGGCCTGGCCGCCGTTATCGCGGTCATTATAATACCCGACCTGGTCACGACACGCAGGTTCATCATGGCCTGGTCCGTAGCGCCGGCGGCGGTGTTCATCTACCTGATGTTCATCATCATCAGGGGAAGAAAGATACCCTCCATGACGTCGGTCACCATCGGATTCCTGGGCATGGTGCTCATGATGCTGAACGATGTGCTGGTGGGATTCCAGTACCGGTGGGTGCTGTGGGAGTTCAGCATGAAGGATTACGCCTTTGCTTTCTTCGGCATCATGGCGGCGGGCTCCATCGTGACCAACATGAAGAAGTCCCGTGAGCTCGTCGAGCAGCAGAAAAAGGAAAAGGAGCGCCTGTCGAAGTTCTTCTCCCCCGACGTCATTGACGAGATACTGGGGGGCGACCTTTCCCTGGGCGGCACGGAGAAACCGATCGCGACCCTCTTCGCGGACATAGTCGGCTTCACGAGCTTCTCCGAGGCCCAGAGCCCCGCGCGGGTCCTCGACCGGCTCAACGACATGTTCACCCGCATATCCGATGTGATCATTACCTACAAGGCAACGCTGGACAAATACATCGGCGACTGCGTCATGGCCTTCTGGGGCGCACCCAAGGCCACGGAAAACGACGCCTACAACGCCGTTGCCTGCGCCATGGCCATGCAGAAGGTTATCCAGCAGCTGGCCAAAGAACTTCCCGAGGGAGAACCGCCCTTCAAGCTCCGCATCGGCATCAACTACGGACCGGCCATCGCCGGCTACATCGGCAGCCACGAGCGCATGGACTACAGCGTCATCGGCGACGCGGTCAACACCGCGTCACGGATCGAGAGCAATGGTACTCCCGGCAAGGTGGCCATATCGGAGTCGACCTTCCTGGCCGCAGGCGGCGACAAATATATCAAGTATTCCGAAGTCAAAGATATTACCGTCAAGGGAAAAGCAATAACACTGAAGGTGTACATTGTGGAGGATGTGCTCCCCCTGGAGGGAACCGGCGGCCAATAGACAGGTGCCATGTTATTGAACCATGTACACCCGTTGCTTAAGTCAATCAGGTATACTATTCCCCGGGCGGAATATAACGTTCATAACAGGCTCTTCACCGCTTCATAGATGAATATAACGCTGAAGACGGCGAGGAGAACGCCGCTCACGGCAAAGACTGCTTTCTGGAAGCTGTCGCCGAAAAACCGGCCGCCCCGGTACGACAGGGCTGACAGGGCCCAGCTCCATCCGAAGTCACAGAGCCAGTGCATCACCATGAAAATGACCACCCCGGCAGGGCCAAAGGCCGCAGCGGCCATGACCATGGAAGCCCCCACCGTGGCCCACCAGAGGAGAAAATAGGGATTGGCCGCGGTAAGGACAACCCCGGCAGCAAGGGGCGAGCGCCCGTCGCTGACCGCAGAAATACCGCCGACGCGGAGGCTTCTAAACATTCCGACTGCCATGATGAGAAGCACCAACCCCCCGGCGATGCCGATGGCAGGCTTCACGCCGGGGAGGGTAATCATGTACCCGAAGCCGTAGAGCACCGCAACCATGAGGGGAAACTCGATGATACCATGGCCCATTGCGATGAATATGCCTGCATGGGGCGACTCACTCCCCTTCCCCACTGTAACGGCTGAAAGGGGCCCCGGCGCCATCACTCCGGAGAGGGAAATGACCGCGGCCCCGGCCAGAAATTGTACAAATGACAGGTCCATATCCGCCTGCTCCTTTTTGGACATTTGATTAAAAATGGATAATTATGGAAGTCTTTTTTCCTGGTGATGATATCAAAATCCGGTATTTAATATTTGACGAACTTGTGCCTTGATGATAACAATAAATAAAATTCCTATGAGGAAGGCAGACCATGCTTAAACGTTTCAAACACATTTTCCTGTACCGTTTCGATGACAGCGATTATCTGACCAAGAAAAAAGCTTCCCTGGTGTTGTTTTTCGCCATATTCCTCGTCATTGTCCTCAACATTGCTGCAGCGGCTTCATTCGCTGTGAGCGTGGAACGTGCGCTTCAGTTCTTCGGCTCGGCAATTCCAGTGTCGTTCTTTTCCCTGGTGGCGATTTATTTTCTGCGCCGCGGCAAACTCCAGGTTGCATCGAATATCTTCGTGATCCTTTGTTCCGTCGTCGTATTTGTCATGTTTTTACGAAAAACACCGCAGGTCGCCTATGTGAGCCTGGCTTACTTCATGTTCCTCATCATCCTTTTCGCTGCGGTTTTTTCATCGCGCACCGTCACCACGGGAATTTTTATCGCTTTTATCGGCGCCGACGTGGCCATGTTTCTCATGAATAAAGACACCATAGACGCGGTGGCGCTCCCCATAATGAAAACCGGCCTCATCGACAGCCTGGCAGCGCTGACTGTTGCATACCTCATAGCCATGCTTTCCATAACGATGCTGGAGAACTCGATAGGCGTCATCAAGGATGAAAAAACCAAAAACGACGATCAATTTAAGAAACTGCTCGATATCCATAAGATTATCAAAGGAAGCTCGAACCAGCTCAAAAAGGTCGCCGCCGACATGTCGCAAACAACGGCCTCTTTCTCCGATAACATCGAAGAGCAGGCATCAACGATAAGCGGGATAGCGGCGACCGCCACGGGCATATCGGGCGGTATCGCCCAGGTAAGTTCCAACACGGCGGACCAGTACGACTCTTTCATCACCCTGATCGATTCTATAAAAAACCTCGCCGTGGAAATCGACACGCTCAAGGCCAACTCTGAAGAGATCACTAGCCTTTTCACATCCGTCATAACCATAGTAAAGAAGAGCGAGGGGGCCATCACCTTGATCGACCGCAACTCCAGTGAGCTCCTCGAGAGCTCCCGGAAGCTGTCAAGCGTCATGGAGATGATCGGGGAAATTTTCGACAAGATACAGCTCCTGGCGCTGAACGCCTCCATCGAGGCGGCGCGGGCCGGCGAGCACGGCAAGGGCTTTGCCGTCGTCGCCCACGAGGTGAACAAGCTCTCGGACCAATCGGTCGGGAGCCTTAAGGAGATCACGGACCTGATCCAGTACAACAACCAGATGTCGACGGAGAGCATGAACAGCGTCGCCTCCACCGTTTCGATGCTGAAGGAGATCGTCGCGATCGTCAACACGGTCCAGGAAAAATCGCGCGACATCTTCCGCCACATCAACAGCCAGGAGCAGATCAAGATCGACATCCAGGAAAAGGTCGATGTCGTCCAGAAAAAGACGATCGACATCAAGAACGCCACCGGGACGCAGGACACGGACATGAACGAGATAACCAGGAACCTCGCCAGCATCAACACCCTGATCCAGTCGAACATCGACGCGGCCCGGGGGCTTTCTTCAACCTCGGATAAGCTCGCCCTTATGGCGGATGAGCTTTCAGAGCTCATAGGCGGCACTGAAGAATTGAAGATGGCATAGCCCCGGGCCTCGGGCGCTATACTCCGCACAGGAAGAGTCATTCCAGATGAAAAAAAGCCAGACCGGCAAGATAGTCTCGATTAAGCGGATCGGCGAGACGGAAAAATACATCCTCGTCCCCCGCTTGGAGCGGAAGCGGGTGGTGAAAAAAGTGAAGCGCCTTATCAAGGTCAAGGGAGAGTGTTACTTCACCCTGGGCGTGCCGATCGCCCTGATCGACTTCATTTACCGGGCCGTTATCAAATTGGGACTCCGGGACCGGAAGCTTATATTTTCGCGGGGAGCCGTGAAAATCAAAAGCCAGCCGACCAGTAACGTCGTGGAAGTATATGAGCTTGACTGGGACCTGGGGACGTCCATGATCATCCCGATGAAGCGGAAATACTCCACAATGCTCAATTTCAATGTCAGCGGCACCAGGCACGCGGTCCGCCTCATGGAGATCATGGTCCTTTCGGGACTGCTTAAGCTTATATTCAAGGATAAATCAGAAAAGTGGCGTTCGGCAAAATCGGTGGCTATCATAGTCCGGGGCTGGGGCGCCATGAATCAGGATAATCCGCCCGATATTTCCCATGCCACCGACGCGTAACGCGCAGGAGCAGGATTGATTGCATCCGAACATTTCTTTGCGTTTTGCTGCAAACTCCTCGAAATGGTACAGCTTCCGGACAAAACCGGCAATCCCGGGTCCGGATCAGCGTCAGGCATATCAAATGATACAAGTAGAAGAACGGCACAGTGAGTACAATGACAGACACTATCGACAGCATCTATCGGAAACTGAAAAAGCAGGTAAATCCCGCCCGATTAAAAGAAATCAGCGTGGATATAATTACAAGGTACAAGGCAAAGGACCGCGGCGGCCTTTCATTCTACGCAGAGCTCCTCGGCATCGACCCTTCCGCCATCGACACCAGCAGGCTCTTCGCTCATATCATCCAGCAGTACCACCCGGACAAGCTGACGAAAATAGTCAATGAAATTGAGATTCATTTTAAAAACAACAAGCTGGAAGAGCTGGTCCGGTTAAGAAATATCTTCATATTTGACGGGCCGGTGCAGACTGTAATAGTCCGGCACGACAGCACCGTGGAAGAGACATACGAATACAATGATGAGGATTTCGGGTACGATGAAAAAACCGTTTACGAGGATGAAGCATTCGAAGAGGAGCGGTATGAACCGGACGATGAACCTGATGATCATGAATATGGATTCATTGAAGCCCTTACCAGACTGATCTTCGGAAACATGGATTTCGCAATGACCATCGAGGACGTGCAGGACCTTGAAGGCGAGCTTGACCTTTCAGATTACGATATCGTCGATTTGAAGGGCGTTGAGCACTGCATGAACATAAGCAGCCTGAACCTGTCCGGCAATGACATCCTCAACATTAACCCGCTATCCCGTCTGACACAGCTGGAATCGCTTTTCCTCTCCGGGAACCGCATCCGGAATATTAATGCCCTTGCCGGTCTTGCCAACCTGAAAGAGCTGGACCTTTCGTTCAATGAAATTGAAGATGTTTCAGTGCTAAAGAAACTGGACAGCCTGCTCTATGTCAACCTCCTGGGGAACCAGATTAAAGACACGGGCACGATTAAAGAGCTGACAGAACGGGGTGTGCTGGTGGTTTACTAAGACCACCCTGCCCCCCCTTGAGGGGGGCATCTTAATCATATCAGTATTCATAGGAGTATCAACATGTCCAGGAAATTACACCCTCCAACGTATGGGCTAATGAGACTGAATGGGCTTTATCTGAACCAGTTTGGGAGATAAATTGAGTAATTTCAACACATAAAGCGCTGAACAGGGTGCTTAAAATTTGTACAACTCCGTTACCACTTGCTGTCCGAATGGGTCTCGTATGTTTTAACAAAGCCGCACTTCTTGCATTTGTCGGTAACCGTGTAATACGTGCGGTTTACCGTTACCTCCCGTCTGCGGCCGTCACGCCGTTCCGTTTTACTGACCCTTTTTTCACCCGTCTTTACCTTGCTTACCTGCTCCATGGCGAAGAAAGCCCCGCACTGAGGACATCGCTTGTTGTAAACGAATATCCCTCCCAGCAGGAGTGCAACGATAACGGTGACCGCTACCATTCCGCCGATGGTGGTGTTTCTGCTAAAGGCCATATTGTACCTCCCTCATTATTCTTGACATCCAGTACCGTGCGACCTGCGGATCGTGACAAGAAGCAAAGACCGGATACTCACCGCACCTGTATAGTACAACAGCATTTGGGTACATGGCAAGAACAAATTCTGCGGTGCTGGCGAAAATCTCGCACCGTCCGGATGAGCAATCGGATTCACGGGAACCGGCCGCATCGCGGGAAGCAAAGACAGCCCAAATATTGTTGAATTTGCATGCAGCAATGTAGGGGCCTATAAGACTAAATGAGTTTTATCTGCACTTTCTGAACTTGAATATGATTGAACGAGGTCCCTTCCAGCACAAAAATTTCCGCACTGGGGTCTTAAAATTTGCCCCGCGGGCTTATGGCGAACCGGGTGCAGTTTCCTTGATGTTAAGGTAAAATAATCGGGATACTTTCCGAACGGGACCCCTTCCCGAAAAATCTGATAATCCGCGGCCGGAAGGTGGAGGACGCGGTTGATAGTACCGTCCGGGACATCATGTCCCCCGATGTCATCGCCAGGAATCCTCAAACTGACATCAGGCAGGTCAATGAGTATCCACTACTCAGAGCTCGATCACCGTTAAAATTGTTGTAAGAGAGCGGATTTTATTGAGAAGCCTGCAAATCCAATTGCTTTGTGACCAACACGGTTGTCAGATCGTCGGCTATAGTAGTTTCTGCAAAGCCCAATTGCTTGATGAACTTGAGCATGGCCGAGTTACTTTTGAGCACTGAGCCTGAGATTTTTTTTATCCCGCTTGCCTGAAGGTGGTTTATTAAAGCATGCATCAGCCTTTTCCCGATGCCGCGCTTTTGCCACGCGTCCGCAACAACTATCGCAAACTCACAGTTCGCCCGGTCTGGATCGATCACGTATCGCGCCACCCCGATTTCTTCTTCACCTGATTCTCCACTGTGCAGGACGATCAGGGCAACCGCATTTCGCGAATCAGGTTCCGTGAAATTTTTCAACTCTTTCTTGCTGAGGTTTTTAAGCGTACCATGGAAACGGAGATAACTTGATTGGACTGAGAGTCCATGGACGAACGCCTGCTCTTTGGCTGCATCGGTAGGTGCAATATGTCGAAGCAGTAGCTTCGTGCCATCAGCAAGCATCCAGGTTCCTTCACTGTCGGCTTGACCCATGATATGACCTCGCAATGATTGTTAATCTACTAAAAACAGAACATGCAAGAAACATTCCACTCCATCAGATTCGGCTCAAGAGACGGAATGATGCGTGCATTATTCCATTTTACGGAGTAAACCCACCTCATGTTAGAGATAGAAAGCGTTTTAAGCGAAATTAATTTATTGGGTGATAACTTCTTTTATCTTTTGCGCTATCGCTCTATTTTCAAATACATTTTTAATGGCATCACCCAGAGCGGTGCTTAACTGCGCTCCCAGTTCAGCTTCAGAAAAGGAAAGAGCATTTTTGGAAGACGTGGCTTCCACTTTTCTACTATATATCATCTTACCTTTGGCCACATCTACCATAACAATGGTCAGCTTCAAATTGGCCTTGTAAGAATGACTAAAAACGCCTCTCCAGCAGGTTACTTCCAGCGCATCTATGCTGCCGCTGATAATAAGCTTGCCCTTTCCCTTGGGCATGGTTTCTTTTTTCCAATCCCATTGTACAATCTTACTGGCAACATTATAACCGGCTTTTTTCATGTATTCTTTAAAGCTATTAGCGACAGCCCTGGCAGGTATAAGATTTTTCGCCATTACAGGAACTCCCGTGTCGTCTCTCTCCCTCACTCGACCTATTATTCTTTTGTCATCCAACTGACGCATGTCGGTGAATTCCGCTATGGATATTATAGCGCCACGTGTTTTTTCATTGGCTTTTAAATATTCAGGGATTACGGCATTTTCAGCTTTATACTGCATATTAATGCTGTAAAGTCCAGCGGCTGCAGCAAGTGATATGCCCATACCAAAAGTTATCAAAAAAAACACCGCAGTTTTTTTTACGACAGACAAATAATTATTTTTCATATTTTTCTCCTTAAATTTAATTATACATATGGGAAATACGCTTTATCGGAACCAGTCCTTTAGCGTATAATGGTTTATTTATAACGTTTTTTGAAAGATAATTGTACCGATTCAATCTTCTCGATTTAACTTTTTGCAAATTTTTATCTTCACAAACATTAAGATACCAGTTTACCGGAAGTTATTCCAGTGTACTGAGTCGGATTGAATGAAATATGTGTTACGAGACTAATTATTAATACACCAGGGTAATCCCTGACTTTCAGATAACAATATATCAGTAGTAACGCATCCCCATTTTATATAATAGTCGTTGAGAGAAAATTCTCAGGATGGTATCCAATTTCAATATGGCAGAAGCGTGTTTATCGGTAGCCGGAGGTATAATGGATAGAATAACCCACAAGAAACCTTATCTGGTTCTGCTCCAGGTCTCTTGAAGTCCACAACTAATACAAAATTATCTAGAAAATTGCACCCTGCAACGTATGGGCCGATGAGACTGAATGAGTTTCATCTGCACTTTCTGCACTTGCCTATGATTTAACGAGGTCCCTGTCAGCACAAAAAGTTCCGGACAGGCGCCTTGAAAATTATGCTGGCAACACTAAGCTGACAGCAGGCCACCATTCTATGGAAGAGGAATATTTACTCCGCCCTGCCATCGCAAATAGGGATATGAAACTCCACCATTGATTTGCCAGATCGTTGCAAAGTCCCAGCCGGCGAAGGTTGCCTGAAGGAGCATGTTGGCTGTAACCATGGGAAAACCCTTGGTATTATCGGAATCGCCGGAGAGTGTGGCGTCATAATAGGAGGATACTGTGTTAGCTCCACCCACCCCTATAAGCCCGCCCCAATTTGTGGCACCGTGGAATAACAAGCATGCGGCATAGGAATTGGTAACAGTCCCGGTGTTGCTCTCAGAAAAACCCACCAATCCGCCGACATATGAAGAGCCGGTAATCGATCCAGTGGCATAGCTGTTATGAACTATGCCCCCGTAACTGGTATAACCGGTTATGCCTCCCGTATAGTTGGCGCCGGTAACCGTTACATCAGCAAAGCACATGTATATTCTCCCGTCGTAAACGTTTATGCCCACCAGACCGCCGGAGTTGTTACCCGTAGCGGTTATCGTGCCAATGGCAAAACAATTCTTTATTACTGAAGGATAGGTGGGATTAATGGAACCCCAGTTGTACCCAACCAGCCCGCCTACGTTATTATTACCTGTTATATTTACATTAGACAGAGAACAACTCCCGATGAGCGGATTTGCAAGAGATGATGCAGTCCTGAGAGATATGTTAGTGTTATAACCGACAAGTCCGCCGACATAGTCATTACCGGTCACATTAACACCGTCAAGTATGACATTTCTTATTACGGCCCCATCCGTATACCCGAACAATCCGATATAACTATCTGCATTCCTGTTTATAAAGAGATTGGATATTGTATTATTGTTCCCGTTATAGTTCCCAAGAAATTTTGTCGTGACGTTTCCAATCGGTTCCCAGCCGCTGCCGCTGTTATAGGGAGCGACATTCAGGTCTATGTCCGCGGTTTGAATAAAATATGCGCCGAGATAATTTCTGACATTGTTCAGATGCGTCGCAGTCGCCACCTGGAAGGGATTCCCCACGGTCCCATCTCCTCCCGCAAAATGCCCCGTCCATGTCGCATAGAGCGTCACATCGGCAGAACCCATGACGAAGGTCGATCCGGGTAACCGGTTAATACCCAGCCCGTCAGCGCGGGTGTTCCATCCGTTAAAATCATGGGCCGTCCTTACCAGAGTTCCGGTATTGGCAAGAACAGTCACACTGTCCCCGGATTGATATATTAGTACGTCAACCGGCACATCGCCGCCGGTGTTATAGTTTCCACTATAGGTAACCGTATGATTGACGTTATTCTTCGCACCGAAGACATCCGTTAGAAGTAGTGATGTTAGATCCAGAGAGCTGGTTTCCAGTTTATTGTTCCAGCAACCAATGGTCAGGAAAAGAAAAAAAATAAATACAGGGATGACTTTGATTATTCTCATATCAAGCTTCAGTTATAATTTAAAAAAGTGCCTGTACTATTACAATAATGACTAAACACTCCTTTTTAAATCCTTTATATTAAAATAGGGATTTATTTATAATAAGTCAAATAAAAAAGGCCCTCCCGGATGGATTAATTAATAATGTCAGATAACATGTATATTCATCAATTTCTGATGATTTTATGATTATACAGGAATTTACCCTCTCCTAAAGACAAGCCAAATGGGACATAATGCCGTTTAAATGAAGCAATTCCGGACCATGTCAACAGGAAAAATACTGGACAGGGGCCTTAAATTTCGCCCTGAGCCTGTCGAAGGGTCGCGCGCCGCGCCGAAATTGAGAAAAAATATGATTGCTGTGTATAAATTCCCATCCGAATAATATTAAAACAGCGTTTAAAAATAATAGCAAGAAAAAACTGAATTAAATTTTTGAGAAATATTTGGCGGGAACAAAATCTCAAGGGCCACGCTTCATCAGGAAATAACTGCCCATCAGCAGGTGCGTCTTCCAGAGTTTCTGCCATTCACCATCGGCATTAAAAGAAAAACTACAGATTTGATCATTTCCGTGCCGCACTCCAGTCAGGCATGCTTCCAGTACCCGTTCCGGTAGTTTTCACACGAAAAATCTTCGATACTTCGAAGCACTTTTCAGGTGCCAGTTTTCCGTAACGGTGCGCTAACCGTTCAGGGTATGCTTCCTTGAAGTCGCGCCAGGGCCTCTACCACACGCTTTTTATCTGTGGATTTCCGGTCCATCCCCGGACGGTAGAACAGCGTGGTTTTATTCCTCCGAAGATACATGCAGGGGGAACGGACGGGGAAAATAAAAATAAAAAATGATGCTTGCCATGCCGGCACTTCCCTCTCGCAATATTAGCCGATAGTTATCGGTGAATTAGCAAATCTTAAAATAAACATTTGCAAATAGTCATACAAAATTTATTTATTGTACAGGAGTAATAACATGTCCTGGATATATTTAGTAATCGCCGGATTCATGGAGATCGGATGGCCCCTGGGTTTCAAGCTGGCGCAGATTTCTGCACACAAGATTCCCTGGATAGTGCTGTCTGTTCTGAGCATGGCTGGAAGCGGCCTCTTTCTTTACCTGGCCCAGAAAACGATACCCATCGGCACCGCTTATGCCGTGTGGACCGGCATCGGAGCCGTCGGCACCTTTACCCTGGGCATCCTCTTTTTCAAGGATCCCGCCACCATGATCAGGTTAGCGTCAGCGGGGCTGGTCGTTATCGGACTGATCGGCCTGAAGCTATCGCACCAGTGACGCGGGAGTTTTGATTGATTCCCATAAAAAAAGCCCCCCAAGGAGGGACTTTTTCACGAGCGGTTGCACAAGCACGTCTTCTATATCCACTTAAAAAAGCCGGCAAAGACGATAAGCATGACTGCGTTCACCGCAAACAGGGAACCGATAACTATCTTCTGAACCTTCGGCTTCCAGTCATAGCAGTACATTGCCACTACCCAGAAGGGGATGTACACAGTGATAAACACGGTCAGGGCGCCCCACCAGGGGTAGACCCACACGAAGGCCGGTGTCTTCACCAGAAAAATCTCGAACACCGAAAAAAAGGCCGCGTTGAAGAGGGCGATAACGAGGCGGTTGTTAACGCCGAGAATCTTCGCCTTCGGGTCCTCCGGGAGTATTTTGCTGAATATAAGGCCCGCGATGGAGAACATGAAGCTCAGCTCGACCCCCACGCCGATAAGGATCAGAAAGGCGGTCCCAGTCGGCACCGTCCAGAGTGCGTGGCCATAACAGTGCTGTATCAGGGCGTTCACGATTTCCACGAACCAGTGCACCATGTACAGGGACAGGCCGGCGGCCACTCCCTTCCAGTTTTTCTTCGAAATCTCATTGAAATACACATACATGACAAAGGCAAGCATCGGGATCACGTACCATTGGAACGTGGAGCCGTTTCTTAAAATATGCAATGCCTGTTCGGTCGCTTCCGGATTGTTCAGCATATATGCCTCCTGTTATTATTCACATGTTCATGCTATAAGCCCCCTAAATCTCCCGAAGAGGGACTTCCGAAAAAACATTTTTTCACCGCAGCCCCCCTCCGGGGGGATGGGGGGCTATTCTTTGGTAATCATCACCTTCTTCGATATCAGCCCCCCTTCTATGGCCGCCTTTTCAAGGCCTTCCCGGAAATCGGGATGGGCTATCTTGATCATGGCGCGGGCGCGGTCCTCGATGCTCTTGAGCCAGAGGTCGGCAATACCATACTCCGTCACCACGAACTGCGTGTCGGACCGGGGGGTGGTCACCACGGTGCCCGGCGGGAGTGTGGCCGCGATGCGGGTGACGGGCCCGCTCTTCGTCACGGACATCGAGTTAAGGGCCATGAAGGACTTACCGCCCTTCGACCGGCGCGCGCCGCGGACGAAGTCAAGCTGGCCGCCGGTGGAGCTGAACATGTTGAAGCCGATCGACTCCGAGCAGACCTGGCCGGTCAGGTCAACGGTCAGGGCGTTGTTGATCGAGATAAAGTTGTCGTTCATGGCGATATTGTTGATATCATTGACGAAGTGTATCGGCATCGATTCAAGCATCGGGTTGCGGTGCATGAACTCGTATAACTCCTTGGACCCCACGCCGAAGCCGAAGGTCATCTTGCCGGGATAATAGGCCTTATAGTTCCCGTTGACGACGCCCTTCTTCGCCAGGTCCATCATCGAGTCAGTGATCATCTCCGTGTGCACCCCCAGGTCCTTCTTGCTGTCAAGGAAGAAGCCGACCGCGTTGGCAATGGCACCGAAGCCGAGCTGCACCGTGGCCCCATCGGGAATGCGCTCCACGATATGAGATGCGATCTGCCTTTCGACATCGGTAATGGGGATGTTGGGCAGGATCGGGATGTCGTGGTCCTGTTCGCAGATGCAGGTAGCCTGGCTGACATGCATGTGGGCATGGGTCCCGAACACGTACGGTACCTTCTTGTTGACCTGGACCGCCACCTCGCGCACGGTCTTCAGGATCGAATGATTCACCGACGCTCCCCCGGGGCCGAAGCTCATGTAACCCCACTCATCCGGCTCGGAACATTCTATGAAGATGACATCGGGACGGAGCTCCTGGGTGATAAGGTCGTCGAAATTCGAAAAGCTGCACGAGTTGACCTTGATGTTACCCTGGGGCATGAAAATGCGCTCCAGCGGGCCCATGAACAGGGCCAGGTGTCCGATATGTCCCTGGTATTTTGTTTCAAAATGCGGCAATGGGCGCATCATAAGCGCCGATGATACGGTTACGTTCTCAAGTTCTTCATAACGCCCGGCCAGTTCTGTCATGAGATCATAAGCAGCGCTGGGCCCGCCGGGGGTACAGACGAAATCGCCCGACTTCACTGCTTTGACCGCGTCCTTGATGGAAACCAGCTTTTTCTTATACGTTTCTTCCCAACTCATTGACTCCTCCAGATATGATAGTTAACCCGGCTGCAAGCACGGGATAAAGTGCTTTAGGAAATTAGAATCAGGTTTGACAGCACGATGCTGATGAAAAAAACCAATAATTAACTGGTGATTGATGTCAATACGTTATCACAGCATTTCACTTCAGGCATTCCCACGAATCAACAGCCACATGGTACTCGGTGCAGGCTTCTTTCCGGCGCGGGTTCTTGGACTGTCCTTCAATCTTCACTACCGTACCGGTCGCCCTGACCGTGCCGCCGCACTCTATGATGTCTTTTGAGTATATGACTATCTGTAACCTGCCCATGTCAAAATACGTTTCATGGCCATATCCGGAAGGAGGGGCCATCATGTGCTGCCAGATTTCCCTGGCCACCTTCCCTTCGATAACGACCCTGGCGCCTTCGCGGCCCCACAGCTTACCGCCGTCCCTGATAACGTCCTGGCCCGGTTTTGCCGCATATACCGCTGCCGCGCACAATGCCGCTACCAGCACCATCCCCATCATCTGTTTCATACTATCCTCCCACTTCGCGCGAATATTAGCATCACCGGACGGCGCCGCGGCGGTCTTCCGGCTACTGATACTTCAGGTAGCATATCCGGTTCTTCCCCTCGGCCTTCGCTTGATACAGGGCCTTGTCCGCCAGGGCGATGAGTTCCTTGCTGTCGCGGCACTCGGCATGCTCCTCCAGCATGGCAATGCCGAAGCTCCCGGTAATTTTCAGGTCGGGATAGTTCTTCAGGCGGATCGCCTCGATGCCGCGGCACATCCGTCCGGCGACAATCAAGGCTTCCTCCTCGCCGCAGTAAGGAAGGAGCAGAACGAATTCATCGCCCCCGTACCTGCCGACAAGGTCGTAATTCCTGACTATCTGCACGCTTTTACCCAGACTTTCCTCCATGAATTTCGACTTGGCGTCATACTCCCGAAGGCCGGACTTGAATATGTCGGAGATCCGGAGGAGGATCTCGTCGCCCACCTGGTGGCCATAGGTGTCGTTGAAAACCTTGAAATCATCGATGTCGATCATTACCACGCATATCGAGAAGTGGTGGCGCCGCGCTTCATTGAGCAGTTCAAGGAGCCTTGCATGGAACGCGGCATGGTTGTACAGGCCCGTCAGGCTGTCCTTCAGGGCCACCTCCGACAGGATCTTATTCTTATCTTCAAGCTCCCCGGTCAGGATTGTAAGCTGGCGTGTCCTTTCATCGACCTTTCTCTCCAGGTTAATGTTAAGGTCCTCGACCTGCTTAATCATTCTCACGAACCTAACCGCCAGGATCAGGGCAGTCCCGACGTACAGCAGAGCCGCGGCATAGGGCAGGACCATGATCTGGAAAAAGCCGCTGATTTCTTTGATGCCGCTGACGTAAAACTTCAGGAGATACGCCCAGCCGTCATGGATCGCCCCCAGGACCAGTATGATCCCGAAAAAGCTGAACATCTTCGCATAGGTATGCTTATTCATGAGGGCCGATACATGACATGATATGTTGTAAAACCCGATGAGCTGTGTTATCAGTATGAGCCATATGCCGCCATGGCGGAGATACTTGTCGTCGGTGACAAGCAGTGCGATAATCACAACGGCAGCCAGATACAGCCACAGGAATGTTTCCATCTTCTTTCTTTTTAGATCATATATGCGGTGGAGGAATATGGGGTGCGTGACATTGACGGCGGCCCAGGAGACGGCCAGTATTTTAAACCGGATCATCATGGTGCCATACAGGTTCCAGTAGGTGCACACTTCGAGCATCATAAAAAAACCGCACAGGAGCTGCAGACAGTAGAAGAGGTATTCCTGCGACACGGGGCGCAGCATGAATATGAAGAAATAAACAACCAGCAGGGCGATGCCGATGGCGAGGGCGATGTAACTGAGATCGATGAAAAGAAACCTATCCAGATTTCTCCCCTCGTCCCACTGTTTCATATCAGCTATGGCCGTGGTCCCCAGCATTTCACAAAACAGATAGTAGGATATGCGGATAGCGATTACGTTGCCGGCGCCGTAGCGGACAAAGGACTGACTGACAGGATAATACCGCGGATGGTTCCACATGGAGTGTGCATTCGGAGGGAATCCGCCCATGCTTCCCACCCTGATGCCGTTAAAAAAAGTCTCATCGGCGTTTCCGATCCTTCCCAGGATGAGACCTATGTCCTCCCGGGACAGATCCCGGTCAACATAAACGGTTTTCCTGAGCCAGAGGATACCATTCACCCTGCTGGTCTTCGGGAGTATATAGGGCATTATGCTTCCTGGCATGGTGACCGTGTCCCAGGAGGAATCATCGTAGTCGGGCGATGCATACCTTGTGTCATCAGCGAGCATTATCTTCCAGGGCCCGGCAAGAGAAAACTGCTCCTTGAGTGATTTGATTTCGGGAAGTAAGTGCGCCGTCTTTTCGCCGGCAAAGACGGGGGTCAGAGTGATTAGTGCAACCGCCGCCGCGAGTAATAGCTGTAAGGTGACTGTTTGGCCCATGACATTTTTGAATACAATGCACGAGGTTGGCCAATTTATCAAGATAATAATTGTTAATCCAGGGCGTTTTTTACATGATCAATCAATAGGAGAAATTAGCTTTTTTGTGCACTATTCTATTAATATGGCCCGGATCATTATGCAGCTGTGTAGACGAGGTTTTAGAGGGGATGCGGGGTCAGAGTAAAGACGTCCACTCTGACCCCCTTATGAATCAATATCCTCTTTTTTGAAGATCTTTCGCGATGCCCACATAAAAATCTGGAGCGTTAAATCCCGGCGTGACGCCGAAAAGATGCCCGATTTCCATAAAATGGTCCACTCCGCCGCACCACCATGCACCGCTCATCTCACCGCGGAAATTGCCCCATTTCGCGCTATTGACCGACACCATGCAGTCATTGGCGCCGTCAACGGATTTGATATAGGCGTTAAGGGGGGCCGATATCAGAAAGGTTGCTGTAATTGTTTTTATCTTGCCGGCATAACTCTGATAATAGATTCCCGGGACGTCTTTCACATTGGGATTAAAGGTATTCACCATGTACGATGTAGCGAGACAGCGAACTGCGGCCTCGGAATCGGGGTTTTCACTATCAAAGAAGATATTCCAGAAAGCATTAACAACACCAGCTACGATATCGCGAGCGACGCCAGAGGGTAGTATACCGAGGACCAGGTCAGCCACCGGCGATCCCCGGTGAACTCCCGAAATGCTGGTTATGGTAGCAACCAAGTCTGAACCCTTAATCAATTTCCCATTGATAGTAGCCGAGATGTTTGAAACCATGTATCGGGCGTCAAGGGCGCCCTGGGAGTGGGCGATTATATTAAATTTCGTATACTCGGGATGAACGGCCTTAATATTTAGAAGTTCCTGGAACACTTCCCTGGCACGGCTTTCAGTACTGTTAAAACAATCCTGGTTTGTGACAAATACAGTAAATCCCTCATCCTCGAGCTCGTTTTGGACTCCATAAAAATAATCAACGCCAAGAACATTTATACTATTCATGGCTATCCCATGTACAAGGACAACAGGGTATTTTGTGGGCCGGCTGGAACTACCTGCTGCATAAAGAAAAGAAGTAACAAGTAACAAACCTATGGTTATAAAACATATTCTTTTCATGTCATCCTCCTGATCTGCTTTTATTACAAACCGAATATTAAAACCATCCAGCCGGTATGCAACATATATATCATAAAAACCGTCTGGCCGTCTTGCCAAAATTAGATCGATCTAATTTTGTCCGTTGTATACAATATTTATTATGCGACGGGGAAATCAGGGTGATTAATGACAGCGCGATTGAAAATATTCTATGAAGATAGTTATCTTACCCCGCTAATACTTGGGGAATAAGGAGGATGGGAATTATAAATGAAACA
Organism: Spirochaetota bacterium; assembly: GCA_041753395.1. Classification (GTDB taxonomy): domain Bacteria; phylum Spirochaetota; class UBA4802; order UBA4802; family UBA5550; genus RBG-16-49-21. The sequence goes on along the minus strand of JBGSUQ010000028.1, from coordinate 261,405 downwards.
TTAGACAGCTATTTCTGGAACTGCTTCCGGTATTTTTCAGGAGTCATATTCATGAATTTAGGGAATACCCGGTTGAAGGTCCGGAGACTGTCAAATCCGACGGAAAAGGCGATGCTGATGACATTGTCATCGGTCTCCACGAGCTTTTTCGCAGCGTCCTTGACCCTCAGCTCATTGATATAGTCTCCCAGCTTTTTATTGGTGACTGATTTGAAAAGCTTTCCAAGGCTGTCCGGGTGGACATCCACCGTCGCCGCGAGCCCCTCACGTGAAATATCAAACGTGTAGTTGTCATGGATATAACTTACAACCTTCTGTATCTTCTCCTCGGCCATGTCGGAGATGACCGGATAGGGACCCCGCTTCTGCGATTCGTCCTTTTCGTTGAGACGCTCGCTCAGAAGGGCGTTCTCGATAACGAAATTCTCAAGGCTGGTGTTGAGATCTTCGATATCGTCCATGACTTTGGCGTAGCGGACCACCAGCACGAGGGCCGTTCCGACATAGAGCCCTGCCGCTGCGTACTGGAAGAACATATATTGGAACCAGGTCCCGAAAACATTCAGGTCGGTCCCGATAAATTTCATCAGGTAGAGAATGCCGTCGTGGATAGCGGCAACAACAATAACGATGCCGAAGAAACTGAACGCCTTGGCATAGGGGTGCTTCCGGCGCAGGGCGGAGATGTGGCACGATATGTTGTAGGGCCCGATAAGAAACGTCACGATGATCATTAAAACCCCGTTGACGCGCAGATTGCCGGTATCGACAAAGAGCACCGCGACCAGGGCTATCAGGGCGAGGTAAATCCAGAGGGCCATCTCTATCTTCTTTCTCTTCAGGTCATAGATCCGGTGGAGAAATATGGGATACACGACGTTCACCGCCGCCCACCCGATGCCGAGGATCTTGAAGCGGTTCAGAAGCGAGCCGTACAGGTCCCAGTAGGTGCACAACTCCATGACCATGACAAGACCGCAGAGTAACTGCAGGCAGTAGTATAAATATTCCTGCGAAGAGGGACGCCTGATAAAGAAGAATATCGATATGAACAGCAGGGTGAGCCCCATGCCGATGACGAAATAACTGCTGTCGATGAGGAGAAACTCCCCCATGTCCGCTCTGGTTTTCAGCTCCTTTGCGTTCGTCACAGCCATGGTCCCCAGAACTTCTCCAAACACATAGTACGATACCCGCACGGCTATGACGTTGTCAGCTCCGTAGCGGATAAAATCGCGGTGGACCATGTAATAGCGGGGATGGTTCCACATGGAATGGGCGCCGGGCTGAAATTCTCCCGTGGCGCCGATCCTGACCCCGTTGAAATAGGTTTCATCGGCGTTCCCGATCCTGCCGAGGATAAGGCCCATGTCCTCTTTCGGGAGGTTCCGGTCAACGGAAATGGTCTTGCGGAGCCAGACAACTCCCTCGGTCCTGGCGAGGCCTTTCGTTCCGGCGAGTACGTGGGGCATAATATTCCCCGGCAGGGTCACGGCTTTCCATGGCGTGTCATTGTATCCCGGGACGGCATAATTCACATCGTCGCCGATGATGATCTTCCACTCACCGGCGATTGACACAGGCGTCTCCAGCCCTGACACCACGCTATTCACAGCCTTCCCCTCACCCTCGATAACAATACCCGAAATCATGAGGATCAGGAAAACAGCTGATACTGCAATCAATGATTTAAATCTATAATCACGGTTCATTACATTCCATCGCTCTCTATTGTTCCTGCCACACCCGAAGCCACAGCATTGATATGCTTGCATAATAATGGCCGGGGGACAAAAAAAATGTCAACTTGTATTCTGATCAGTTTTCCGAATTGAGGCATGGATGCCGAAATCCCGGCAGCGGCAGGATGCCGCATTTGTCGGGATAAGTATCGGCGCTGTCATCCATACACCGGGGTCAAAGTAAAAAGCTTATTTCCCGACCTGCTCCAGTCCACGCTCAATGGCCCGACGCCGGCGGAAGGCATCAGCATCATCTCCAAAGGTCCTGTCCTGAAGCTCCCGAATCTTCTGCTCTTTCTCGTCCCGGTCAAGGTTCGGGTCGCTCTTGATCCTTTCCTCAAGGGCCCGATAGTTATCCTCTTTTTTCTGTTCCACCGCTATGACGCGGTCAACTTCGTCAAGCCGCTTGACCTGGTCCTCCGAAAAAATCTCTTCCCGGAACTGCTTGATCCTGGCCTGCCGCTCATCCCCGGTCTTCATCTCCGACAGGTCCTTCTGGTAGATCTTGAGCTTCTCCTGGTAACGGGTATAGGGCTTGGCGTATCCTTCCACGCTGTTCGCCTCGTCGCCCCACATCGCCTTGTTAAGCTCTTTAAGTTTCTTTTCCTTTTCGGCACCATAGAGGTCTTTGTCGGCGATAATGGCGCCTCGACGCAGGGGATATTCCTGGGCCTTCACGCTGACGCCGAAGAGGGCGTCGGCATTCTCCCGGCCGAACACCTCGCGGCGGTATTCCTGGAGCTTGTGGAGCAGGGCGATGGCTTCCTCGGCAGTGGAAGGAGTCCCCCACTCTTTGGTTTTTTCCGCAAGGCTGATCTGGTAGTTCATGTAGGCCTTATACAGGGCGAAGACCCTGTCCGCCTCCTCCGACGGCATGACTGAATAGAGGTACTGGCGGGCCCGATCAAAGTGGTCTTCAAGGTTTTTAGAATCCTTGAACTTTTCGTCCATGGTCATGAAAAATTTCAGGGTATAGGGATTGATAACGCTGTCCGCGAAATAGTCTTTCACTGCATCATCGTTAAAATCGACCTTACCGTAATACATCTCGATGTCCTTCAGCTTGATGCTCTGGTTCTGATCGATCACGAAGCCTTCGCCCCCCTTCTTCCTCAAGGACAGGGTCACGATGATAATGGCCAGGACAACTATTCCCGCAAAGGCTATCAACTTTTTTTTATTCATGGCTCAGGGCCTCCTCAACAACTCATGCCGGCAGGCACGGCGTGTAACGCAGATTCAGACAGGTAGTGATTGCGAATACCGAAGAAGACTTGCACAGGGGCGGATAGAAGTCAACCGCAATTCAACAGGCCCTGTCTTGATAATAATGATTGATGTTTCAGACCGGGAACAAAAAATAGTTACACCACGATGCAAACATGAAATTAGCAGGGAGAAGCAGGAATACTCTCTGCAGATTAAAAAAACAATACTGTTATTATTATAAATACAGGAATCAATATGGGTATTGAATATTTAAACAGATACCCGAAGAAGCTCGGCATTGGTACGCCCCGCTCCTCCGCGATCGATTTAACCATGAAATTCGGCGCGTTGCCGATATAGGTGTTGGCGCCCATGAAAACCGCACCGCAGCTTATGGCGACAAGAGTGTCCGAATAGGTCGTCATGAGCTCCGCCGCGTTTCCGCCAGCCGTTTCAAAAAAAACTATATAGGTGGGGGCGTTATCGAGGAAACTCGAAAGAATGCCCGTTGCCCAGAAAAAATGTGAATTGATGAATTTTCCGTTACTATCGACAACACCTTGTATCACGAACCCGAGGGGTCCGTCAGCGCCAGCCTTCAGCATCGCTATGGGCATAACCATGGTGATAAAGATGGCAGAGAAAAGCTTTGCCACCTCTTTTATGGGCTCCCAGGTAAATTCATTGGCTTCACGGACTTCCTTTTTAGTAATCTTAATAGATATGACCATTATGATTATTAGCGATACAACCTGGATGACAGACGCTAAGGACATTGACACATGGTGAAGGGTAAAAGCCATGCCCAGGTCAAGGCTCGAAGCGATTACTGCGCACACAACGGCCGCCAGAAGTGCGAAATTGGCCTTGCCTTCTATGGCGATTTTTTCAGCATTCTGGACAGGTCCCGGTTTCGCGGGCTCACGGCGATAATAGATTACGTCTATTATATAAAATAAAACGATGAGAATTATCACGGCAACTATCATTTCTTTTATAAGAAATCGCGTGGTCCAGAAAAAACTCACTCCCTTCAGAAATCCCAGGAACAGGGGAGGATCGCCAAGGGGCGTGAGGGAGCCCCCGATATTGGCAACAAGAAAAATAAAAAAGACAATGATATGTGTTTTGCGGGTGCGCCACGCATTCGCCTTTATGAGAGGCCGGATCAGGAGCATGGCCGCTCCCGTGGTTCCCATCCAGCTGGCAAGAAATGTTCCAAGGATCAGGATCGCCGTATTTACCTTCGGCGTTCCCGTCATAGATCCCCGGAGGTGGATTCCCCCCGATACCGTAAAAAGAGCCAGGAGCAGCACAATGAAAGGGATAAATTCAAGGAGATAAACCTCCATGACGTAATACGCACTTATACCCAAACCATAGTTAAAGGTTAAGAAGGAAATAAACAACAGGCCCCAGAAGAGTGAAATTTTACCGTAATGGTGATGCCAGATACGAGGCATAACAAGGGGAAAGACTGCTATCGACAGGAGGATTCCAATAAAGGGAAGCGCCCAGAGCAATGACAGATTTTTCCCGTCTATATGAGGAGCGCCAGTGGCGCCATATACCACTATTGGCGCCAGGAATATCAATACCGCGGACAGGCAAAAAATCTTTTTGCTATAATTTATCATAAAATGAATTATCCTGTAATTGCGTAATAATTCAGATACATTTGCGTCAACATTCACCTGTTTTTTAACAGCACCTCAAAACCCTATATAACATGAATCATTACACGGGGTGGATCCCTCACCATCTCCGGCAATTTATATCATACTATAATATGTAATTGGATATAACGAACAAATGGTTTTATAAAACCAATGGGGGCATTCCCGACAACAGAATTTTTGCATCATCAGGCGAATTATTAATTATTTTACAGGATACATAAGATTTAAAATTTATAGAATCACCCTTATTGATCATGAATGTCTCATCGTCGAGGATCGCTTCAACTACCCCTGACATTCCGTACATGATCCTCTCTCCATTGATTTCATCATCGAGCCTGGCAAGCTCCAGACTGGCGCCGGGACAAAGATCAATTATGAACGACTCAAGAGAATTATTTTGCAATTTCGATGCAAGAAGGGTGAGCCTTAAGTCATGATCGGCGTTTTCCATGGTTTCCGCATCAGCCTCACTGACATACACGTACTTTTTCTGCTCGACCTGTTTGAAAAAATCGGAAAAGTTTACGGCGTAAAATTTCAGTAGCTCTTCCAGAGATTGAAGTGAAGGAGTAATTTTACCATTTTCAATCTGGGACAGGAGGCTGACGGATACATCAATACGCTGGGCAACTACTGTTATTGTATATTCCTTGTGCAGCCTGATTTTTTTTAAAGAAGATCCGATATTCATTGGAAATAATTTCTTTCAATAAAGTATATTTTTATTTAAAAACACCGGCAAGATAAAAGATCCCAAGCATACCAGCAAAAATTACAATTACACCTACTATAATTTCACAAATAGTGACCTTATCAATCACAAATATACTATTTTTATTAATTTTCTGATACTCTTGTAGATTTCCCGTTTTATTATCAGCCATTTATTACTCCATTTTGATATAGATTTTTTATAACTTAATAATATCGTTCGGGAATGAATATGTCAATAAATTTGTTAATTTATAATAAAAATATATTGACAATTATTTATTTATAATGAATATATTGATTAGTAAGCAATTTTTTAGCATCTTACTATTGCTTTAATGTATTATAATGAACAGCTGCGAATAATTCTACATCAAGCCCCCTTCTATAAACCTTCTGTTATAGTAGGGGCATTTTCATGCAGTTGAGCTCTGCTTTACATGCATCAATTTGTAATAAAGTAAAAATATCAAAAAATGGAAATGAAAACAGAATTCTATGAAACCGCCGTACGCCTTGGATATTATGGCGTTGAACGCAGCGGTCTTTTAGGTAAAAAAGACAATGTCCGCAAATACTGGGAGGACATTTCCATCAAGCTTACACTGCGCCCGCTTATTGAAAAACTCCTGAAGATGAAAAAAACGCTGCGGATTATAGATCTCGGATGCGGAAGCGGTGAAGGCTTTGAATTATTAACTCACATTCCCGTCGAGAACCATGTCGATTCAATTGACAAGGATTTTCTATTAACACCAGGTTTTATAGAAGAATACGTAGGCCTGGATATTTCAGAATCAATGATCGAGCAGGGTAAAGCTAATTATTCAGGATATGGCGCTATTACATTTGAACAGGGCGATCTATCAAAAGGACTCCCGAAAACAGCAGGCAGACCCTTTGATATATACTTTTCTTCTTATGCGTCCTTATCACATCTTTCTTTTGACGAATTAGCCCACTTAACCGAAGAGCTAATCACGCATATTGAAGAATATGGAATTATTGTATACGATCTCCTTGGCAAGTATTCTCCCGAATGGCCTGCATACTGGAGCATCCCCGGGAACAATCAGCTTCCTTATAATATGGCTTATTTATATCCGGAAGGTATAGACTTAAACATGTTTGAACAATATAAATGCTCCTACTGGTCGCCGGAACAATTATCAAGCGTGATTATATCGGCCGCAAAAAAAAAGAATGTCATGATAACAATGGCAATGCGTGACCGTTCAATATTTGTCGGGCGTCACATGGACACCGGCATATTCAACAAGAATAAGAAACAATATCGACACCAGGTCAATAGATTATTCGACAGGGACTTCAGGGGCGTGCTGAACGACCTGATAATCGACATGGATTACACTCATGATATGATCGGCGACCTGCCGTCACTCACCCTCGAAAAGCTGAACCATTACATGAAACAATGGAATTATGTAATCTCCTTCATAGGATCATTGACCGAATCAAACAAGGTGGTGATGAACAATGTTCTCCAGAACATTGACGCCTCCCTGTCCGACGAACTTGACATGCTCTCCTGGCTGTACCGGAACGCATCGAGATTTCCTGTCACCGACTTCTGGGCCAGCGTTATGGGCCCCCAGATTGCCTGTGTTTTAAGAAACTTTGAATTAAGCTATATTAATGCCGCTGGCTGCGGTCATGGATTATTCTGCGTGATTGAAGTAATGAATAATAAATAATTTAATAAATTTCGATTATAAACACCTGCCGGTCGTGCTCAATACGCACAACACCATTATTCTTGACAATTGCCCATAACCTGATACAATACAGAACATGCTAAAGCCTGTAAAAAGTGAAATACCCGTAAAACAGATCGGCATTCTGGTTTCATTGGTAATAATGGCCTTTGCCGGAGCTGGGCTCGATGCCCGGCAATGCCGGAGCGGCGATTGCATAAACGGCGTCGGCACCATGACCTGGGACAGCGGTGATACGTATACCGGCCAGTGGAAAAACGGCACTATGAAGGGCAGGGGCGCCATGGCCTGGAAGAACGGCAAAAGGTACCGGGGAGCCTGGGAAAACGGCCTCTTCCACGGTTGGGGCACGCTGAACTGGCCGTCCGGAGAATGGTATGAGGGAAATTTCTCCGGCGGAAAGATGGACGGAACCGGCACCATGAAGTGGAAAAACGGCGGCCGGTATACCGGCCAGTGGAAAAACGGCGCAATGAACGGCAAAGGCACCATGCGCTACGCCGGCGGAACCACCATCAAGGGTGTGTGGAAAGACGGGAAGTCTGTCACGGAGAAACCGGCCGATGCCGGCAATACGGCTATGGACGGGGCCTGGAGGATCATGTGCAAGTGTTTTCCCGGCGCGGACTCACCTTATAGCTGCCCGTCAACATCCTTTATATTCAAGGCTGATAGCGGCGGTTCCTTTGAGGACCGGGGCAGCGGCGGCAGGGTCACCGGAACAATCAAATGGACATTGAAAGGTACGGCCCTTACCATAGCCAAATTCGTCGAAAAGAAGAGGCCCATGGGTGATCCCCGGACATACACCTATAACGCTGCCCGTAACTGGTATGCCTCAAAACCGGGTCCCTACGGCCCCCAGAAAAAAATTATGAGCTATTGCGTTATAAAAAAAGCGGGGGTAAAATAAGCCCGGCCTTCTCAGTCGGTTTTTCTGCCGATTGTGAATTTTCCTTTAGTTATGTCCCAATTCAATTCGATCTTTCCGTATATGATACTATTCAGCGCCTCCTGGCTTTGCTTCGCCTCTTCCGGCGGAAAGTCGCCGCTCCGGACCGCGCGCTCCAGCATCATCGTGTCTATGGCAACGGTCACCGTGGTCCCCTTCCGGGGCAGCGAATACTCTATCCGCACCTTGCTCACCACAGGCGACACGTTGTAGCCCCTCTTGAAAAAGAGACGCGCCTCAACAGCCGGGAGGACAGAATCATCGGGCACAAGCTTCCTGCCGTCATACCGGTAGAAATGGATGGCCCGTTCGAAGTAAGCCCCGTTGAAGGTTGTTTCGTTCACACCCAGATACGCAGCGCCCGACCGTGTAATAAAAAGCGCCGCTTCCTGGGTATAAGTGCCGCCCCCCGTACCGGGGTCAGACACCTGGATATAGCCGCCGGGAACATCCACAACAGGCTTGAGCGCCGTATCAGTGATGGGGGACTTAACCCGCCACCCCCCCTTATCCCGGTAAAAAGTAAACTTGCTGCCGGACAGCCTGGACTGGTCCAGGAGCCGGTAATAATCGATAATAGTCTTTTGCTCCGCTGATACATCGACCACGGAACAGAGCATCGCCACGCAGCCCAGTAATGCGGAGAGAAGCAGAGTGCTGGTTTTCATTATGTTTCCCCGGTGCGTTTAATATTTATGCGGTTGTGCAGCAACCGCATAATTAATAATGCTATTCAAGATCTCTCCTCTTTCATTCGTCGTAAATGACACTCTGGCACCTGTCATATCGAGCGAAGCGCGGAACCCTTAAATCAAGTCATGAAAAAAAATGCTTAGTAATAGTGTTATAAACATGATGATATCAATCTAATATTGAATCAAACATTTTTTCCATAACCTTAAAAATTACTGATACACAGCCGCCCCGCTTGACTTTATTGCGCCCATGGTATATTATTAAACAAGGATAAAAATGAAAGGAACGGACCATCTGCAATGAAAGACGCTGAAGCGGAAATAGCCCGGCTGAAATACAAATACCGGAGGCTCATTCTGGAAAGGAAAGCGTTCCTCCCCCCGGAAGAGGCGGTAAAGCTGGTCGGCCCCGACTGCGCCTACCACCTGGACTTCACCGTCTCCGGCCGCCGGGGCGCCGGCCGTCCCCCGAAAAAGAAATGAAGGCCTGTTTCATCAATCCCCCCATACGTGACTTTTACTCAACATCGATACGGCGCCAGCCCCTGGGCCTCCTCTACATCATGTCCGCGGCAAGGTCCGCCGGGCACGAAACGGTCCTCATCAATGGCCATTCGCCGAAGAAACGCGGGCTCCCCCTCCCCGCCGAGTTTTCATATCTGCAGGGATATATCGGGCATTCCGATCCCCGATACCTGTTTCCCTTCAGGAATTATTCCCACTACGGTCTCAGCTTCCAGGAGATCAGTCAGCGGGTAAGCATGGCTAAGCCTGAAATCATTTTCATACCGTCCCTCTTCACGCCCTATCATCGTGAAACTGAAACGACCATCGCCCTGGCTCGGGAGGCGGCGCCCGGCGCGCCGGTGGTTGCCGGCGGCTATCACGCTGCGCTCTACCCGGAATACCACCTGGCGGAAGCGGGTGCCGATTTTGTGATACCCGGCGAAGGAGAACAAACCGCCGTCGCCCTCATGGATTGCCTCGGGACCGGCGGCGATCTCTCCCTGGTCCCGGACATCATCTACCCCGACCGCGGCGCGGTTATCCGGAACGCCAGGAGGGCCGGGAGCGACATTGATGAGCACCCCTTCCCGGCCAGGGATGCCCTGATGGACCGGGATTTCCGGGTCTACCGCCGCAGGGCAGCGGCGATAATAACATCCCGGGGATGCCCCAACCGCTGCGGCTTCTGTACCGTCCACGCCGTGTGGGGAGGGAGCTTCCGGGAAAGGAGCGTAGCGTCAGTCATGGCCGAGGTACGGGAATGCACGGAGGGCCTCGGCGCGAACATGATCAATTTTGAAGACGACAACCTCTTCGCAACCCGGGAGCGCGCCGTGGCTCTTCTCGAGGAACTCATCGCGCACCAGGAAACTACCGGCAGACGCCTCGACTGCACGGCAATGAACGGCGTATCCCTGGAACATATGGACGAGGACCTCCTCTTCCTCATGCGCAGGGCCGGCTTCGGCGAGCTCAACATATCGCTCATGAGCCATTCGGCGGAGCTGCAGAGGAGGCATGCCAGGCCGTTTGATTCAAATCATTTCGCCGGCATCGCCCGAGCCGCGCGGCGCCTGGCCATGAATGTGCGAGCCTATTTTATCCTCGGCCTTCCGGGTCAGACTAAAGAGGAAGTGCGGGACACCCTTGCGTTTTTAAGAAACCTCGATGTGATGATCTTTCCATCGGTCTACTACAATGTGCGCGCGCCGCGTGAAGAATGGATGATGCAGCGTTCATCAGCCTTTTTCAACGAGACGGAGGAACTTTCTCGGAACGACCTCGTAATGCTGTTTAATGAGTGTTATAGTACATGATGGATATTTTCGGATACAATGCGGGTTTGATCCGAGAAGTAACAGGTTCATCCGAGGTCTGTTTTGTCTCCCGGACCCAGACTGAATATGGTGTTTTTCCCCGGATGCTTATTGTTATCATAAAATCCACAGTGACGCATAAAATCAGCCGAGTTTCCAAAAAAACCTAAAATAATTATTTACACACAGAATGAATCGGAAAGAACTGTACCGGGATGCCGGGACAAATTGCCTTATCCCGTGTTTTCATTAAATCAACAGTGGAGTATCTATTATGGGCGGTTTTTTCGGTGTAGTATCAAAAGATGACTGCGTGAACGACCTATATTTCGGGACCGATTACCATTCCCATCTCGGCACCAAACGGGGAGGTATGGCGGTTTTAGGGGAGAATGGCTTCAAGCGCAGCATCCATGATATTTCCAACACGCAATTCCGCTCAAAATTCGACGGCGACCTGCCGAAATTCAAAGGCCGGAAAGGGATCGGGGTCATCAGCGATTACGAAGATCAGCCGCTGATCATAACATCACATCTAGGTGTTTATTCCATTATTACCGTGGGTGTCATAAAAAACCTTGATGCGCTGGCAAAAGCGGCTTTCGTAAAACGCACCACGCATTTCTCCGAAATGAGCGGAGGCGAGCTCAATCCCACGGAGCTCGTGGCCACGCTTATAAACCAGGAAGCGAATTATGTCGATGGGATCACCCGCGCTCAGGAATCAATCGAAGGGTCCTGTTCCATCCTGCTGTTAACGGATAGCGGGATCTACGCAGCCCGTGACCGACTGGGACGGACGCCTGTAATCATAGGTAAAAAGCCGGGATCCGTCGCAGCAGCATTTGAATCATGTTCATTCCCGAATCTGGATTATGAAATTGTGAAATATCTGGGACCCGGAGAAATCGTCCATTTCACAGAGGAAGCTATTCAGACAGTAAAACAACCCGGAGACCGGATGCAGATCTGCGCGTTCCTCTGGGTTTATTACGGATATCCCCCGTCCAACTATGAGAGCATCAACGTTGAGGCAGTGCGGAACAGATGCGGTGCGTCGCTCGCACGGAATGATTCAACCCAGATCGATGTAGTGGCGGGGATCCCCGATTCCGGTGTGGCACATGCCATCGGATATGCCAACGAATCGAAAAAGCATTACCAGCGTCCGTTCGTGAAATACACGCCTACCTGGCCCAGGAGCTTCATGCCCCAGGACCAGTCAATCCGGGACCTGGTGGCGCGCATGAAACTGATCCCGATACGGGAAATGATACAGGGGAAAAAACTCCTGTTCTGCGATGATTCCATAGTTCGCGGCACCCAGCTGAGAGACACGATCCAGAGACTTTATGATTATGGAGCCAGTGAAGTGCATATGCGCCCGGCCTGTCCTCCGCTAGTCTACGGATGCAAGTTCCTGAATTTTTCGCGGTCCAGATCAGCTCTCGATCTGGCGGCGTGCAAGGCTATCAAGGAACTGGAAGGAAAAGATGACGCGAATCTTTCCGAGTATGCCTCCGGTTGCGGAGACAAATACTCCGCAATGGTCGAGCGGATCCGCGCGCGCCTTGGACTGACGACCCTTCAATACCAGAAGCTTGACGATCTCATTCAGGCTATCGGGCTTCCACGCGAAAAAATCTGCACCTATTGCTGGGATGGAAAAGAATAATAAACTGCGAGCGGAAAACCTCCCCGGCCTCTCCACTAGAACCCGCCCCGCCGGGTCGCTCATGAGGCATGCGCTTTTTTGTATTGACATGATCCGGATTTGATTCTGAATAGAATCAGTATATCGCCTGCACCAGTATTTAATAAGGCAGAATTTCCCTGATGTTCAACGAAGAAAAAACGACACTTATCGTCGAGGACGAACCCGTCATCGCCCTGGCCGAGTCGTCGACCCTGCGGCAATACGGGTATGGAGTCATCACCGCCATGACCGCCAAAGAAGCGATCGCCCTCGTCGATTCTAGACCGGAGATCGATCTTATCCTCATGGACATCGACCTGGGAAGCGGCATGGATGGGACCGAGGCCGCGTCGATCATCCTTTCACGGCATACCATCCCGATCATTTTTCTCTCGTCACATACGGAACGCGAAATCGTCGAAAAGACCGAGGGAATCACATCCTACGGGTATATCGTCAAAAACACGGGCGAAACCGTTCTTGTGGCGTCTATCAAAATGGCCTTCAGGCTCTTCGAATCGCGGATGAAGGAGCAGGAAAAAGACGCCGCCATCGCCGAGAAGGAACACCACCTGCAATCCATCAGCAACAACCTCGTCAATGCCATGATCTACCAGGCCATAGCTATGCCCAACGGCTTTCGGAAAATAACCTACCTGAGCGATGTCGTGAGGGATTTCTACGGCATCTCGCCCGAAGAGGGCCTCGCTGACGCCAATCTCATTTACAGCCGTATTCATCCTGAAGACCGGGAGCGTCTCTACCAGGAGGAGGAATCAGCCCTTTCGACCATGTCCGTATTCAGGTGCGAGGCGCGCATGCTTGACCCTAAAGGAGAAATGCGCTGGTCATTGTTCGTCTCATCACCAACGATTCGGAGGGATGGATCCGTATGCTGGAACGGCATCGAGTTCGATATCACCGAACGCAAACAAATTGAGAACACTCTCCAGGAAGAATACCAAAAATCCAAAGAAATACTGAACTCAATCCCATCGGGGCTCTTCATTTACCGTTATGAGGCGCCTGACCGGCTCATCCTCGTGGACGGCAACAGCGAGGCGGACCGGCTCACGGGGGTACGATACGCCGAGTGGATCGGGCGGGAGTTCAACGAGATCTGGCCCAATGCCTTCAAACAGGGCATCACAAAAAAATACCTCGATGTGGCGCATACGGGGAAAAACCTGGAGATCGAAGACGTCTATTATCGCGATGAGCGCGTCGATGGTGCCTACCGGATACGCGTATTTCCGATACCCGGGGAAAAGATTGGCGTGGCCTTTGAAAATATCACGGACATTATAAATGCCGAGAACGAAATACGAAAGCTCCTCGAGGAAAAGACGACCTTGTTGAAAGAAGTCCATCACCGCATAAGAAACAACATCTCGTCGATAGAAAGCCTCATGACGCTCCAGTACAATGCGGCAACGAACGAACATGTGCGGTCCGCACTCAATGATGCCATCGGCAGAGTGAGCAGCATGCGGGTCCTCTACGAGAATCTGCTTGTTACCGATAACTACCGGGACATTTCAGCCCGGGAGTACATTGCCGGGCTCATTAGCGCCCTCACCCAGCTCTTCCCGGACAACGACAACATCACGATCAGATCCGCTATTGATGACTTCACACTCTCGTCGAAGATCATGAACCCGCTGGGAATCATCGCGAACGAGATCATCACGAACGCATTCAAACACGCCTTCCAGGGAAAGACCCGGGGAACGATTGACGTAACAATGCAAAAAGAAGGCTCAAAGGTATCCCTCGTGATCCAGGACAACGGCATCGGCATTCTCGACGAGGTCATGGCCGGCAAATCGACTGGCTTTGGGCTCACCATCGTCGGCATGCTGGCACGTCAGATCGATGCCTCCTATACGCTTGAGCGCAGTTCGGGAACGATATGCCGGATTGAATGCATCGCTTGAAGTGAAGAGCGGCCAGAATGGAACCGGCCTGCATGAGGAAAAAATTCCTTGATTTTGATGCAAATCCTTTTTAATTTGTATTGATTATTTTTTTTCTCATTTTTGTTTATTAAACAACCTGTCCGCAGGACAACCTAATTCTTGCTGCATGCAGTACTTACACGTCAATGATCCGCGGATAAACCCATTGCCGACGGTCGTCAGCAGGATGAGCGCCAACATTGCAGCTAATACGATAAAATCATATTTTAAAATCAGTGCGATAATTCCGGCTGCTAACGGTAGTATGGATCCCAGGATGCCGGGAATCATATCTTTCCAGGTCATGGTGGTTTTGCAAAATGTTGAAGCATCACCCTGTTTGAAAAACCATGAACTGATTCTGCCCTTGCCGAAGCCGCAATTCTTTCCTTAATAATAGCAATTGACGCAATGATATCGCAGCAATCTGAACTCCAATAGTAAGATATAAGCCAGGTATATGAAAAAAAATGAAAGACCAATTTTTGATATAATAATAAATCCGGAACCATATATGGTTAGGGAGACTAAATTTGATAGAATGATAACCCAGAGCGGGTATCCTGTCTTCTTTTTAACAGTATTCTTATTAATAGTTTGATTATTCAAAAAATTGCCCCATCACTCGATCCAGTCAAAGATACTGAATGACATTTATCTAAAGCAATTCCTAACACATGTCAACAGGAAAAATACTGGACAGTGGCCTTACAATTTAGCGACTTCAAATTCGTGCAGATCAGACACGGCAATGCTCACTTGAGCTTGACGAACTCGCCGAACATCCATACCTCAGGATTGAAAAAACCGACATTGACCAGGTACCAGTAGTTGGTCCAGTTCTGCACCGTTTCTTTTTCCCTGGTGCGGGCTATGACCGTGACCTCCGTTTTTTCTGGCACCGAGGGTTTACATGTGGCGCCACCATATGGGGAATCGCAGAATTCCAGTGCTTTGGCGTTCGTGGAGGGCTTTTCCCGCATCTTTACGCCGGCGGTCGTCACGCCTCTCGCCATTCCCATGGTCACCATCGCAACGCCTTTGAATTTCCTTTCGGATCCGGACTTAACCGCAGCGTCATCGGTATGGAGTTTCTCGCTGCTTTTTGATTTTTTATCAATGCAAACAAGGTAGCGTTCGTAATAGAGGTCGCCGGGCGTCTCCTGAATAGAACAGGATCTCACGCCCTGATGGCTGTCCTTGCAGTCCATCGGTTTGCCGTCGGCGCGGCACTCGGAAGGGGTAAGGGTGACCGAATTCCCCGTTATGGCGTATGTGCCCTTCCATAAATATTCTCCGCCGTTCCCAAATGATAAATATGAATATGTGCCGTTATTCTGAAAAAGGACCCTGGATCCCTCGTAACCCGGATAGGGTATAAACGTCCGTTTTGCGAGATAGTCCCTGGTGAGGGTGACCCCTCCTGCCAGTAGGAGTGGGGACAATAGTATCGATATACCCGCGATAATAATTGATTTCTTCTTCATGTAATAATACTCCATTTATTTTTTAATTACGAAGGCCCCATCTTTCCACTCGTTATTCAACAGCGGCTTTTTTGTCGCTTCGTCCATGACCTTGATCATGGTGCCAAATTCCGGCAAAATAAAATCGAGCATGACCCTGGCCTGATGCCGTTGCGTATAATCAATAATAAACGGCATGCTGCAATTATGACAGGGAGGATTCTTTGATCGGGATGTTTGACTTTGCGCGAGGGTTCGGGGAGGTATAGGATCTGATGCGGTGAGCTGGTAATTCCCGGATATCATAATAAATTCATGGAGGGCCGAAACCCTCCATGAATAGTATTCATTACATTTTGGTTACAGAAAAATCAACGCGTCTGTTTTTCGCCTGGCCGGCTTTGGTTTTGTTGTCGGCTACTGGAACAGTGTCGCCGAACCCTTTTGCTTTCAGCCTGTTGGACGGGGTCTTGCAGACTTTGATGAGATAATCCTCGACCGCTTCCGCACGTTTATCTGACAGTTTCATGTTGGCTTTGGGATCGCCTATGCTGTCGGTATGTCCTTCGATCTGGACTTTAAAGCCGGGAGCGGCTACGATGATTTCATGTATCGCCTGGAGAACGAGTTTCGATTTGATGACATCGATTTCAGCGCTGCCGGATTTAAAAACGATAAGACCTTTTTGTGCCTGGACGCTTTTCAGCTTTTTGCTGAGCGCATTCATTGCTGCATCCAACGCTTGGTCTCCGGCGACGTTCTTGGCCGAGCTTTTCATGGATCCAAGGTCAAGCGAAAAGGCTGCAGTGGCAAACAGAACCAGCATTAAAGTTAATGCTTTTTTCATAAATTTGTACCTCATTAATAGATAGTGATTTTTTAGACGAGGTATTATATAGACTATATAACGAAAGAATGTCAAATTAAAAATTGAAAAAATACATAATTATATGAATTATTGACCGCATGCTAAAAGCGTCCATGGGGATTTTTTTTTGAGCGAGAATGCACCGCTTGGCTTAATGAGACATAAATGTGCCAATTTTTAGGTAATTCTAACTTTTACAAACCGACCCGGTGATCAGATTGTCACTGTTCGCGGCAGAGCCGCGACGCCACTCCTCACAGGGCGGGCTGATCACGGCCGGGGGGACCGGTAGGTATTTTCTCAGAATACGATCTTCAGGACATCGTCGAAGTAATTCACGAAATGCACCTTCAGGCCCTTCACGATATACTTCGGCAGCTCGTCGTAGTCCTTCTTGTTCTCGAAGGGGAAAATGAGGGTCTTCACTCCTGCCCTTTTGGCCGCGATGGTCTTCTCCTTCACGCCGCCGATGGGGAGCACCTTGCCGGTGATGGTGAGCTCGCCGGTCATGGCAATATGCAGCTTGATGGGCTTGTTTTTCGCCAGTGAATAGAGCGCCGTGGCCATGGTGATGCCGGCCGATGGGCCGTCCTTGGGCGTAGCGCCGGCAGGCACGTGGAGATGGATCATATTTTCGTTGAAAAAATTATCGGCAATCCCGTAATCCCTGATCCGCGAGCTGACGTAGGTGTAGGCGATCTCCGCCGACTCCTTCATCACATCCCCCAGCTGGCCCGTCTGTTTGAAGCCCTTGTTCTTTGACGGCACCGCCGTCGCCTCGATGTAAAGGGTGGCCCCGCCCATGCTGGTCCAGGCCAGTCCCATGACCACGCCGGCCATTTTCTTGTCATAGAGCGACTCATCGGTAAAGCGAGGGTTGCCGAGGAAATCGGGAAGGTTCTTCGTCGTTATCTTGATCTTTTTCGTGTTTCCCTCGGCGAAGCGCCGCGTCGACTTCCGCATGATCCGCTTGATGTTGTTTTCCAGGCTCCTGACGCCCGCCTCGCGGGCATATCCGTTGATGATCATGCGGAGGCTCTGCTTGTCGATGTCGACATCGCCCTTTTTCAGGCCATGGCCGGTGATCTGCTTGGGCACAAGATAGCGCGTGGCTATCTGCACCTTCTCCTCCAGGATGTAGCCGGAGAGCTTCATAACCTCCATCCGGTCCAGGAGCGGCGCGGGGATAGTGTCCATCTGGTTCGCCGTTGCGATGAACAGGATATTGGACAGGTCAAAGCGCAGGTCGATATAGTGGTCCAAGAAATTATTGTTCTGCTCCGGGTCGAGCACCTCCAGGAGCGCCGATGCCGGATCGCCCTGGAAGCTCGCCCCGATCTTGTCGATCTCGTCGAGCATTATGACCGGATTGGCGACCCCCACAGTCTTCAGGCTCTGGATGATCTTGCCGGGCATAGCGCCGATATAGGTGCGGCGGTGCCCCTTGATCTCAGCCTCGTCCCGCATCCCCCCTAGGGAGAAACGGAAGAACTTGCGGTTCAGCGCTTCGGCCACTGATTTACCGATGGAGGTCTTTCCCACCCCCGGTGGGCCGACGAAGCAGATAATGGATCCGGTGATGCTGCCCTTCATCTTGCCGGTGCTGATGAACTCGAGAATGCGGTCCTTGATGTCGTCGAGGCCGTAGTGGTCCCGGTCCAGTATTTTCTTCGCCTTCTTGATGTCGTAGTTGTCCACTGAAAAAACTCCCCAGGGAAGCGTGGTGAGCCAGTCGAGGTAGTTGCGGGCGACGCCGTACTCGGCCGAATGGGGCTCGAGGAGCTTCAGCTTGTTCATCTCCTCATCGACCTTCTTGGCGGCTTCCTCGGACAGCTTGAGCTTCTTGATGCGCTCCTCGAACTGCTCGATCTCGGTGGTCTTCTCGTCCTTCTCAAGGCCCAGCTCCTTCTTGATCTCCTTGAGCTGCTCTTTTAGAAAAAACTCCTTCTGCTGCTTGGAGATGCGCTGTTCGATCTGTTTGGTGATCTTCTCCTGGAGCTTGGAAAGCTCTATCTCCTTCTTCATGAGCACCAGGACTTTTTCCACGCGCTTGCGCACGTCAAAGGTTTCAAGGATATCCTGAACCTCCGCGGCATCGGCCGAGGTCATGGAGGCGACGAAATCGGCCAGCTTTCCCGGGTCCTCAACGGTAAAGCGGTTGAGAAAAAGCTTCAGCTCTTCCTGGAAGAGGGAGTTGGACTTGATCAGGTCCTTGACCGACGAGATGATCGCCTTGGAATAGGCCTTCATCACCTCTGAGCCGGAATAATCCTCCTCGGTGTGATTTTCCACCTGCCACTGGATGAGTGGCGTGTCCTGGACCACCTTTTTCAGGGTAAAGCGGCCCAGGGCGTTGATCATCATCTGTATGGTCTTTTCATCGATGGGCGTCACCCGGAGCACCTTGACCGCGACGCCCACCGTGTACATGTCTTCCGAGCGGGGAGCCCCCTCGTGCAATTCCCTGGCCAGCACAACACCGCCGATCTTCGCATCGGCTTCGAGGATCTTGTTTGCCGTTTCGATCATGAAATCGCCGGTCAGCACGATAGGAATCATCATGCCGGGAAAAATGGGGCGGTGCGAAATGGGTATAACAAAGAGAACCTCTGGCAGGACCTCTTTCGCAATTATCAGCTGCCCGGAATCAGGAGCATCGCTGCCATTGCTGTTGCTGTTGCTGTTGCCGGAATTATTTGATTGTTCCATCCACTGGTATCCCGATTATATCTGATTTATTCCCGCACACTGACACTTGCGGTTGACGCCGCATCGCCATATTTAGCGGATCAAAGGTAATAATCACTATAAAATATTATTTTGTCAATACAATTAGCGCTGGGACCGGCCGTATCACCGTCCAGTTATTTCGCCGGGGACCTGAACCTGTTGACACCTGTCAGAAAAAATCTCTCGATTGCATACTTATCCACTTCAAAAACATAGGGGTATTCGGAAGTGGCAGCCGCGTATTTATCGTTGTTCCTGTACACGGTAAGAATTATTTCTTTTTCATAGGCCTTTACCTTGATCGAGCACACCTGCTGTGTCAACGCCTCCTTGGGCATGTCCAGGAACGAGGTGGCCCGAAGCGGATCAAGGGACTGGAGCAGATTATCCACCATGGAGTCGTTGAGCTTGACGGTCTCAAACCCCCGGCATATCCAGGGTCCCCAGGCGGGTCCCTTCGGCTGCTTCGCGTCTTTCTTCTTTGCCGCCCTGGCGTCGGCTTTCGCTTCCTTCGTTCTTGTAAAGACAAACGCCATACCCTGATGCTCCACGGTGAAGGCCGAAACGGCGTCACGCCTGATCTTCAACACCTCTTTGTCCCTGAAGTCGTTCAGCTCCTTGTTCAGGACGATATCGAAGGTGCCCTCGGCCAGAAAGATCTCGGGCCGATCATCGATCTTGACGAAGGTGTGCCGGTTCGTCGGGCTTTTTTTCCCGATCTTGAACCTCCTGAGGATGCTGTCCCCTTTTTTAAGGATGACCTCGACATATTTGTCCGGGGTCAGATCGTACCTTGAGTAATACCCCTTCGATGAGATGAGGTCCGTGAGACGCATCTCCTTGAACCGCTTCTCTATTACCTCGATCTGCTTCGCGTCGGCGGGATAGGCCTTATCGCCCGCTACCCATTTCCCGTCTTTCTTGAAAAGCTTAATGACCCCGGCTTCCCGGTTGATGAGAATTTCATCGGACTTCACCTCGATTGAGGGGAGGTCAGGAGCATCGGGCAAATGCTTCACGTTGGCAATGATAATGTACAGAATGAGCACCGCGATGATGGAGACGCTAATCACGATTTTTTTATTCATGGATCGCCTCCCGGGAAAAACGCTCCTGGATCGCTTTTTTGCGCCGCTGGCGCCGCTTCCAGATAACAAGCCCCGCCAGCACGACAAAGATCGGAACGCCGCCGATATTCAGCGCCTTCAGGACGATCTTGGTACCATCAGCGGTCTTGTCCAGGGGGTTGTAATCAAGGCTCTTGCTGCTCATCTCCGGAATGTATGAGTTTCCCAGCAGATAATCGGCCATGCTGTGGATGAGGAATCCGTTTGAGAACACCTTGTCCTGCTCGTCGCCCTGGGACAGGGCGCTCGAAATGATCCTTTTGGAGTTCATCAGGAAACCGGACCTGGTAATCTCGGACGAGCCGACCATGATGACCCTCGTGGTACCGGCCGGCATTGTGCTGTCTGCCTTGCCGACGCTGATGGTTTCCTTTTGCTCCTGCGCCTTTTTCGGATCGTCATCCTTAGGGATGTCTTTACCCTTGAAATAGCTTTCGAATTTCCCCGTCAGGAGGACCGCCATGGCGAATTTCTTCATATCATCCTTTTTCGCCGGCGGGGCGATCAGGAAAGGATTGAAGTTGACCTGGTCAACCATCTGCCAGCTTTCGTCCGATGAAGAAACAAGGTCCTGCCGTGTCAGATTCAATGCCTTGACCTTTTTCGCATCGACATCGACTGATGATGCCTTGATGAAGGCGGCCCCCTTCAGGTATTTTGTTATGCTGCTGTCCTGGTTGAAACCGGCCTTCTTGATGATGGGCACGTAGTATATCTCCTTGACGACGCCCCCCACCGGGGCCTTGGCGCAGCTTGAGTCAAGAATGATGTTTCTGTTCACCGTAATGCCGTAGCTTTTCAGCAGAGGGTCAAGTCCGGTGATGATCGGGATTACTATCGGCTGTCGTCCGAACATGTTCTGCTGGCCCAGATTGATCTCGTTGAACGAGTCAAGGAAGAAAATGGCGCTCTTTCCCTTCATGAGGAATTGGTCGATCCGGTAAAGCTCAAGCTCGGTAAATTGCTTCCGGGGCCCGTTGATGATTACGAGGCCCAGTTCAGAGGGGATCTCGCCGCTGGTCAGGTCGACATCCTTGATCTCGTACACATCGGAGAGGACCTGTTTTAAAATGGCTCCGCCCTGGGGCGACTGCTGGTCATTCAGGTCTACCTCGCCATGACCGGTGATGTAGCCGATCCGGGGATTGGAGCTCACCAGGTTCCCCACGGCGTTGTTGATCCGGTCCTGCAGCTTGTCGATGCCCACTATCACGTTTTTTCCGAGGAGCGTCGGCGCCACGGAGAGTTCGATACGTTCGGTCCTGGCCCCGTTCCTGAGCACGATCCCCAGGTAGGCCTCGCCGGCCGGGATCGCCCTGCCGGTCCTGTCAAAACCCGCTTTCCAGTTCAGCCTGGTGACGCCGTGCTGTTCGGCGGCCTTGCCGGCGTTCTTGTCCGCCGACGGGTCGACGTACTGGAGGCGGAGCTTATCGTAATTGGCCGTGTTGCACTTGTCCACCGCTTCCTTCACTTTCTCCCCGAGCCCTTCAATGCCTTCGATGGGCAGGTTTTTAAGGGCGCTGTCCATGTAAAAGAGCACCTGTATCGGCTGCTTGAGGCCCAGAAGGCCGTCTATCTTGCCTGACATTTTTTCAATGAGGGTGGTGATGTTGTACTCCAGGCCGGTCGGCTCGGTGATGGCCTCGATCTTCTCCACAACATCGGACTGCTGTATGACAAGGGCCATGTAGGTGCGACGCACCTTGACCTGGTCATTTTCGAATTCCTGGCTCTGGACCGGCCTGATACCGTAATCATTCGCCTGCTTTTCAAGCTCCTTCTCATCCACGATCTCATAGGTGAAATATTCATTGCCGTAGTAATCGTACTCTTCCAGGAGGTCTTTCAGGTAGCGGTAAATCGATGTGTGCTGGGGCGGGAGGTCCCTGGAGAAAAGCACCTTGATTTTCAGGTTTTCCTTCAGGTTCGAGACGATCTCCCTGCTTCGCTGTGTCAGGGAGAAGGTATCGTTCCGGGTGAGATCGCACCGCAAATTCATCGTGGCGCTCACCATGTTTATCAGGACAATTATGACGATATAGAGGATGAGCTGGACGCTGCGCCGCCGTTCAGGCCCGGTTTGGGGCTCCTTCAAATTCAAGTATGACACGGCCCCGGCGGCCCATCCCTTAACTGCGGTGGTGATATCCTTAATAGTATCCTTAATTTTCATAGACTCCTATCTCCGGTCATCAAGGATTTTTGTCGTCAGGAGGATCGATATGACAATGATGGAAAGAAAGTATATCAGATCCCTGGAATCGATGATCCCGCGCGATATATTTCTAAAGTGATAGTCGGTACCCAGAAACTCGATGAAGCTCAATTTCGCCGGCAGGAAAATAGTGATCTTGTCAATAAGCCAGAGAAAAAAGCACGCCGCGAGGCCGCTTATGAATGCTATGATCTGGTTTCTGCCGAGGGACGACGTCAGGACGCCCACGGCCGAATAGGCACCGGCCAGCAGGATCGACCCCAGGTAACCCCCGATAATGGGTCCCGCGTCCGGCGATCCCACTATGACGATGGTGATGAGATAGATCAGCGTGGGCGCCAGCATGATGGAGACAAAGGCTGTCGCTGCCAGGAACTTCCCCACCACCGCTTCGGCCGTGGTCACGGGAAGGGTCATGAGCGTCTCAATGGTGCCGCTATGAATCTCCTCGGCAAAAAGACGCATGGTAATGGCCGGCACCACCAGGGTGAGCACCAGGGGAAGGAACTGGAAAAATCCCCGCATCTCCGCCTGGTTAAAATAGAAGAAATCCTTGAAAAAGAAAAATCCCGTAACGACCAGGAATGCCGTGATGACGATATAGGCGATGGGTGTATAGAAATAGGTCATGAGCTCTTTTTTCATTATGGCCAGCGGCTGATGAAGATAGACCATGGCCTTATCGCGGGCAATGGTAATTGTTTCTTTGATACTCAATTCCCTAATATTCATTTCGCTCCTCCTCCGGTCAGCTCCCTGAACACGCGCTCCAGGCTCCGCTGTTCCTGCGTCAGCTCGTAGAGGGTCCAGTTCTTCGCGCCGGCCAGCCTGAATAGTTCCGGTCTCAGGTCAGCGCCCCCGCCCGCCGTAACCCTGGCTGCAACCAGGTCGCCGCCCGGGACCTCCTCGACGCGGGTGACGCCGGGAAGTTTCGATATTTCGCCTGACATGGTCGGATAACCGGTTCCGGATACGCTCATGAGAACCACCTGTTCCCCGCCGGACATGCTCTGGAGATGCTCGGTCCGGTCATCGGCGACGATAGTGCCGCGGTCGATGATGATGACCCGGTCGCAGGTCGCCTCCACCTCCGGGAGGATATGGGTTGACAGGATGACCGTTTTCTTTTTTCCGATCTCCCTGATAAGATTGCGTATCTCGATGATCTGGTTCGGGTCCAGGCCGCTGGTCGGCTCATCGAGGATGAGGATGTCAGGGTTATGGATCATCGACTGGGCCAGGCCGAGGCGCTGCTTGTAGCCCTTGGAGAGTTCGCCTACGCTCATGTGCATGACCTCGTTGATGCCGCAGAGATCCGCGATTTCGGCGATCCGGTTTGTGTCCCCGATGCCCCTCACTTCCGCGATATAATCGAGATAATCATAGGCCAGCATGTCGCCGTAGACCGGCGCCGATTCCGGCAGGTACCCGATTATCTTGCGGACTTCCACGGGGCTGTCGCCCACGTTGTACCTGCCGATTGAAATGGCCCCATCGTCAGGCTTCAGGTAGCAGGTCAGCATCCGCAACGTCGTGGTCTTGCCGGCGCCGTTGGGCCCCAGCAATCCGGTTATTTCGCCGTCCTTGATGCTGAAGGAGATATTATTGACTGCCGTGATGTCCCCGAACTTTTTCGTTATACCTTGTACGGTTATCATGAACAACTCCTGCTTATATGTTTCTTGTTAAACGATCTGAGGTTGGCATGTCAAGCGCCGGCCCTTCCGAAATCATCCTCGTAGCGAGTGATGTCATCCTCCCCGAAATAATCACCTGTCTGGATCTCAATGAACACGAGGTTCTTGACACCTATGTTCTCGATCCGGTGCCGGTCTCCGCGGCCGATATCGACCGCCTGACCGTTCCGTATTTCAATTACCGCGTCATTGCAGGTGAACAGGGCCTTGCCGTCCACGACAAACCAGTGCTCGGCGCGCTTCGCATGGCTCTGCAGGCTGAGGCGCTTGCCCGGGAATACGGTTATGCGTTTCACTTTATGATTATTTGCATCAACAAGGTTTTCAAAATATCCCCAGGGGCGATGTGAATCATCATTATCCAAAAACATTCCTCCTCAAAATGGGTCATATATCCGCCAGCAAGTATCCAGAAATAGAATTTTGCAATAAGATATCAAGTAATTTATCGGATTTTACGGGGAAATTCTGCGGAGGGGGAAAGCCATACACTGCAATCGCAATTTTTATCAATTTCAGCCCGGCGCGCAAAATTTAAAGGCCCCTGTCCGGCGATTTTTATGTTGCAGGGGGCATTAAGAGACCCATGGAAGGTTCAGATAAGCACCATTGTGTCCCTGGGCAGGTACCATGTCAGAAAAAAATTCCTGGAAGACCAAGCTCAATTGCCCCGGTCTCAGAGCCTGCGCAGTTCATCCTCGCATTCCCGTATCCGGTCACGGAGGAGCCCGAGTCTCTCCTCCGCCGTCTTCTGGTCCTCCTCGCCCTGGTTGAATTCCCGGTAGCCTTCGATGATATGCAACTTGTTCACAAATAGTTCCTTTTTCAATTCATAGAGCCTTCTTTTCTGCGCGATGGTGGCGGTACCGTCCCGTACAAGGGTATCGTACTGGATCATCTCCCGCATTTTCATCATATGACCGTCGATTTCCTCACGCGAGGTGCCGGAAGGCAGGAGGAGGTCCGCGGGTAGCTTTTCCATGGCCGCGAATCTCTCTATAAGGGCGAACATTTCATTGGTCCGGGCGCCCGGCTCGTCGTGCGGGCGCCGGTATTCTCCCGTATCATCCATGTCGGAGAAGATAAGGGGGAAAAGGTCGCTCACCGTACCCCCGCGGGACCGGTATCCCCCGTCCTTTGTTTCGCCCGCAGATTTTTCCGGTGAGGTTTCCTCGACATAAGCACGCTCATTTCCGGGACGGGAGGGAATGATGAGGAAGGAGACCAGGGCTATAAAGGCCGCCGAGGCCAGGACAATAAGTGCTCTTTTCTTTGCCATGGTGAAATCATGTCCCAGGGTTTTTCTTGTGTCAAGACGAATCCCCAAACGCGATCACCTCCTGACGGAGGTGATCGGGGATACGGAAACGTGGGAAGAAACGGCTATCTGAGGTAGGACGCCGCCTTGGACGCCACGTCCGCTTTTTGTACGAGTTCCATATGATCGTAGGACCAGAAGGTCGACACATGGGTGGCGCCGGAAATCTGTTCGTCCCCTCGTGCCACGGCTCCATCACTGTCCTTCCAGTAGATGGTGGTTAGGATGTCCCAACCGACCTGGAGCTCGCCAGCCCAACCCCAGCAGTCCCATCCGTCGCCGTCGCCGCCGATGGTATAAATTTTACCGCTGTCGGCCAGGGGGGCGCCGCTCACGGGGTAGGCGGGATTAAACGTATTGTTCACGTAGCTGGGCCTGAGCTGCTGGGTCGCCGCCGTGGCGCCCACGAAGAAGGCGAGCCATTGTCCCGCATCCGCCAGGGGAGATCCCTTATGTGGCGTTCCCAGGGTGACGAGACCGGCCACGGTGTATGGAAAGCGCTTAATGTAACAGCGCGATACCAGCCCTCCCATGCTGTGGGCCATGATGTTGAACTTTGTGCTAAGGCCGTACGACTGATTCAGCTTGACAATCTTTGTCCTCATGAGTGTAGCCTGATCATAAATCGTGTCGTCTCCCGCGCTGAAATCATTCTCACCGCAAAAATAGACGGTCCGTCCGCCGATTGAGCGGGTCCAGACCCGGGTGGACTCGTTCGTGTAGATGACATAGACGTTGCCCGAACCCCATAATTCGGCGCACTTGCTTAAAAACGCGTCGCTCCACTGGTGCTTGTTGGTGAGGCCATGGACCAGTACGAGATCATAGGTTTTTGCCGAAGCCGCCATGGAGGCCATAAGTATGAATCCGGCTGCCAGAATGGTGAGTTTTTTCATCGGGGATACCTCGCTATTTATATATTATATTTGGTTATCTCATATATACCGGCTAGCCGGTTTATAATATTGTATCCAATATACATTATGCATAATTGGTCGTCAATCAAAATTTTTGTTTATTTTATTGATAATGGACAAATTTAAGGCCCCTTTCTGGAGTTTTTCTGTTGGAGGGGCCTCAAGAGACCCAATGCGGATACATATAAAATTCATTGCGCTCCCTGGGTCCATGCTGAATGCGTTGTATTTTCCTATCAGTTTCCTGAAAAAATCCATCCTTGGATTTTTTCAGAGTCGGTTTTACGAAGTAAATTCATAAAACCTCACGTTTTTCTCGGCAAATGCCTCGAAAAACGGCGATACATCCTGTATCGCTTTAGTCCCGATATAATCGGGACTGTTGTTCAGCAAACTGCTAAATGATAATTATAACCTCGCGCTCACTTCAGCCCATACATCCCTGACATCCATTGGCTTGAATTCCTCTTTTGAAAACTCCCTTTTGCACAACTCATATATGGTTTTATTATATGGCACATTGATTTTGTTTTTTTCGGCAAGTCCAAGCATGTATCCATTTATTGTTTCCAGCTCGGAATCATGGCCGCCCCTCTGGATGATGTCCTGAGCCATGCTGCTCATGACCATCTTCTTCGCGTTCTTCCTGAACATGCCCCTGGTGAGGAACCGCGGAAGGGTCGCACCCAGTTTCATCAAAGCCCATGGAGGCATGCCGCCTATTTTGCATTCCTTATATCCCGCGGCTTTCGCTATTTTTGTCCCCTCATAGAGCAGGTTTGTTAAAAGCCTCTGGAACAGTCCTTCATCCGAGACCGGCTTAAAGCCGTGTCCAATCAGCGTGGTGAGTGAATTGGTAAGGTTTATAATCACTTTTGAATGGGCGGCATCCTGAAGATGGTCGACAACAACTGTCTCAACGCCCCTGTTGAACACGCCGGCTATCTCCCGCATCTCATCCATGAGCTCGTTGTTCCGCGTTCCGAAAACAAGTGGCCCTTTTTTCTGATACCCCACGACACCGGGCTCGTCAATCCACGCGTTGTATCCGATGACGCAATAAATCACCCTGGAAAAATATTTCGGCAGCGTCTTCTGGTTTTCAACTCCGTTCTGCATGGCGATTACAACCGGCTTGTCTCCCAGCTTGTCCCTGATCACTTTCGCTACCGCGTCAAGGGAGAAATTCTTTACTCCAATGACGATAACATCGGCATCCCGGGCCTCGCTTATATCATCAATCACTTTTACATTCACATGATTGCTTTCATCCTTTTTGTTCTGTTCAAAAAGTGTGATCCCCTTCTCCTTCATGGTCTTCGCGACATCGCCCCGGTCCAGGAAGTAGATATTGTCATGGTGAGGCGCTATCCACCCGCCGACGGACTGGCCGATTGCTCCCGCTCCGAAAAATACAATTTTCATATTCTTATTCATGATTGCCTCCATTATTTATTGAGTTCTTCGAACCATTTCTGCGTTTTTTCGTTGTTCATATCAAAGCAGCTGGACATATGCTCCGCGTATCTTGTCTGGAACGGGTGTTCCTCGATCTCCAGGTCCCGTAATAATTTTGCGGATTCACTTACGCCTATCTCGATATACGTTCTGTCCGGTTTCGCATTTTTTTTAAACAGCAGGTTCATGTGCTTGTTGACATTAAAGGTTGCTTTGAAATTCGTCTCGCTTTGCAGCAGTCTTCCCTGTAATCTCGTATACAGATTTGACGTTTCATCAAAATCAGCCGCCGTCCCATTGACCGGCACGCGCAGAGTCAGATAGGGCTCCCCGCTTTTTTCATAAGCCGTGGTGACGCAGTCACCGCCCTCTTTCCTTATGTCAATTTGCCGGGTAACCTTGGGAAGACCCCAGATCTTGTTTCCCCTCACCTGGTTTTCATAGGATGTCACCGGCATACCGGCGATATAATAACCGAAATGCCTGAACTTCATGACCATGGGCAGCACCGAAGGGCTGAATCCCGCGTTCACCATTACCGGAATAGCCATGGCAATTTCATTATAGGGAGGGACGTTCATAACATTTTTGTATTCATAACATGAAAAAGCTATTATTGCTCTCCCCTTTGTTATCCTGACCGGTTTTATTTTTGGATGGAGTTCCCTCGTAACCAGAGTTTCAGCCTTTTCATAGGAGCAGAGAAAAATTCCAATTGCACAGGTTACATCACCATAGAACGTGGGAAATAGATAATCTTTTGATATCCTTTCTGTCAGCTGCAGAGGCATCACAGCTTTTCGAAGGGTGAATCTTTCAAAAAAATCATTTTTAAATACCGGGCTATTGCCATTATCAAGCATGTTTACCGGTATATCTAAAGTCGGCTTCATGAATTTCCTCCCAATTGAAATATTTAATCAATTTTATTTATTTGTTCATTAAATGACCACCGGTCATTTTGGGATAAAAAAAATTGAGGTCATCAGCTAATAATGACCACCGGTCATTATTTATCAAGTAAAAATTGGTTCACAATTGAAAAATCTTTTCATGAAATCCTCAAGCATAAGCTTAGCTTCAGATTTACTTTCTATACTCTCTTCTATAATAAGCCGGTAGCATATATCAAATATCGTGCTCATTAATACCTCTGAATAGGCATCAAGCTGGGTTATCGGGTACCTTTCATCGAGATTGAGAAAATTTAAAATGACTTTGGAAAATGCTGAAATTGTTTTCTTGAAATAGGGATATTCCCTATGGGCATTCATGTTTTTTCTCAGTTCAATCAAAAACATTCTATTATTATTAAAATAAATTAATACCGATTCGGCAATATTGGTGATTTTAGGATTATCTTTATTCTTTACGATTATCTCCTGGAAAAATTCTTCGCCGAATTTTTCAAAAACAAAATTAATCAAATCATCTTTATTTTGAAAGTATAAATAAAACGTTCCTTTTGCGATGCCCGCCTTTTTAACAATATCATTAACGGACGTATCGGTCACTCCGTTTGCCACAAAGAGGTCAACAGCGCACTTTTTTATCATTTCCCGGCTGATCTGCTTGTCATCGCTTTCCGCACCCATATTTTTTATCATTATTCTTTATTCCTTTATCCCCCTCCCTCGAGGGGAGGGGATAAGGGAGGGTGATTAAACCATGTATCACCCCCACCCTGCCCTCCCCCATCAAGAGGGAGGGGATTTCTATCGTCAATTCTTTTACCTTTTCGCTTATATTCGACAATTTTTAGTATTAAGGCATGTTATTGAAAAAGGTTGAAAATAATACAAAAAAACCGAATATTTTGATTGCCGATATTACGTATGCGTAATATATTGATCAGTATATTAGATGACCCCTATCAAACAGGATGGATTATGCTAGTAACCAATATCCCTGACTGTCCCTATTACCTGCTGACGCGCGCCTCATTGTCGGTTACCGCGGCCCTTAAGAAGGAGTTTGTCGATGCCGACGTCAGCGAGGTCAAGCCCGCATACCTGGGCGCTCTCATGTGCCTCTGGACCGATGAAGGTATGGAGGAGGCCCTGGCCAAGTTCGGAACCGATACAGGCATCAAGCTCATCGACCTGGGGCGCTGTGCCGGCCTCGAGCCGTCCACCATGACCGGCCTCATCGACCGGATGGAGCGGGACGGCTTGGTAGTGCGCGCCCATGATCCGAACGACCGGCGCGTGCAGAAGGTCATGCTCACCGAAAAGGGGCGCGCCATACAGCCGGCTGTGATGGCGGTGCTCGATAAGACCCTGGATTCGGTTTTTGACAATATCCCTGAAAAGCATCTTACAATCGTAACAGACGTGCTCCGTAAGGTCCTCGTGAATGTAAATAAAGGAGAGTGATCATGCAACAAGATAAAGAGTATGTGGGTTTCGCCTGCGCCTACACGCCGCTTGCCCTGATCCATGCGGCAGGTTTCATCCCCTACCGAGTGCTGCCGATGGGTGATTTTCCCGACCGGGCCGGTCTGGTTCTCCATGATAACCTGTGCCCGCACGTCAAACGCATACTCGATCGCGCCATGGACAACAACCTCCCCGCGCTCAGGGGAATGGTCTTCATGAACAGCTGCGATTCCATGCGGCGCCTGTATGACGCCTGGCAACGGGAGCGGCCCGACATAGAGTCCGCGATCATCGACCTCCCCATGACGATGGACGACCCGGCCGTACATTTTTTCAGCAGCGAACTTGAACGTCTCGCTGGGATCCTGAAATCGTGGGACGGCGAAACGGTCAGTGAAGATAAACTCGCCGCAAGCATGGCCCAGTACGACCGAATAGGCCGCTCCTTCGCCAGGCTCCGCAAAGACGCCGGGAACGGCACTCTCGGCATGGGGGCCGGGGCCCTCCAGGGACTGTATAACCAGGCGTCCATGCAGGCGCCGGAAGACACGATTGAACTCCTTGAAAAAAATACCGCCTCCCCCCCGCCAGGCGCGGCCGGAATGGGCGGCGTGCCGGTTTTCATCTTCGGTAACATCCTTCCCAACCCCGAAGCGTTCGACCTGTTCGAATCCTGCGGCGCGCGGGTGGTCGGCGACGACCTCTGCACCGGGTCGCGCCTCTTTACAGAATTGTCGTCATCACCCGGTGATGATATCACGAGTCGCTATGCAGGCGCGCTCCTCCGGCGCAGGCCCTGCGCCCGCACCATGGACGTGCGCAACCCGGGGAGCTTCGCCGCCGGTATAATTGAACAGGCGAAAAACAGCGGCGCCCTCGGCGTTATCGGGCATACCGCGAAGTTCTGCGACCCCTATATCGCCCGTATTCCGCACCTGCGCCAAAAGCTCAGGGAAGCCGGGCTGCCGTTTATTATGCTCGAGGGTGACTGCACGCTGCGGTCCATCGGCCAGCAGCGCACCAGGATCGAAGCCTTTATCGAAATGCTGAGGTGAACGCAATGAAACAATATTTTAAAAACCTTGAATCAGGGCTGAGCGCCGCTATACAAAACGGCCAGTCAAGCCCCCGGAAGCTGTATGCCCTTGAAATCGCACGGCTCGGCGCACGCCTTTACTCGGGAGTGGACATGGTGTCGTGGTGCGGCATCTACGCGCCATTCGAGATCTTGAACGCCATGGGCGTCACCTCCTGTTTTGTAGAGTTTATCGGCGCCATGGTCGCATCTACGGGCACCGTGGGCCCCATGATCGAAGAGACGGACCACATCGGGTATTCATCCGACGCCTGCAGCTACCACCGTGCGGTAACGGGAGCCGCCATAAAAGGTCTCATGCCGGTACCGGCGTTCCTGGTCGGCTCGACGAGCCCCTGCACCGGCGGCGTCGCGGTAATAGAAAACCTGGCTGCCCATTTTAAAAAGCCGCTCTACCTGCTCCAGATTCCGCAGGATTTCACCGAAAACAACATCAGGTATCTTGCAAGCCAGTTCCGCGATATGGCGGCCTTCATAAAAAAATCGACCGGGGTCGTCCTTGACAATGCGGCCCTCACAACATCGGTTAAAAACTCCAACAGGGCGCGCGAACTCCTGTTGGAAATCTACCGGTTGGCCGCGTCCCGCCCGTCTCCGGTATCAAGTAAGGACCTTGCCAATTTCGGCATCGTCCTCTCGCTTCTGTTCGGCACAGAAGAGGCCGTGCGACTGGCAGAATCGTATCGTGATGAATTCAGCCGGCGGGTGCAGGCCGGAAAATCCGGCGTGCCGAAAGAAAAAATCCGACTCCTCTGGATACAAAACCGCATCCAGTTCAAACACCCCATTGAAACGATGCTTGCCGACGAATACGGCGCCGCGATAGTGTGCGACGAGCTCAATGACGTGACCTGGGATCCCATAGACCCTGATGATCCCTATGAGGGAATTGCGCGCAGGTGCCTATCGATCCCGTTTAACGGCACAATCGAGAACCGGGTGAAGCATCTCCAGAAGCTCGCAAAAGACTATGCCATCGACGGCGCGATTAATCCCTGCAACTGGGGCTGCCGCCAGGGCACCGGGGCGCGCGGCCTTATCGAGGAGGGTTTGAAAAAAGTGGGCGTACCGGTATTGAACCTCGAGGTGGACTGCGTCGATTCGCGCAAGTTCACGGAAGGACAGTTCCGCACCAGGATTGAAGCGTTCATGGAGATGCTCGACCAGCGGCCAAGCCCCTGGAGCCAAGGATGACAGGACCGCCGGCGAGATACGCAGGAGAAGGACGATCACAGGAAAGAAACGCTATACGCACACAACATGAAGGAGACGATATGTATTATCTTGGAATCGACATAGGGAGCCTGTCATGCGATGCGGTGCTGATCGACCGCGATGAACAGGTCCGCGCCACATCGGTTGTCCCCACGGGCGCGCGGAACAGAGAGGCCATCGCGCGGGTGACCGACGATGTCATACGATCCTCCGGCATTACCAGGAAGGAGATCAGAGCCACGGTTTCCACCGGCTATGGCCGTGACCGTGTAGAAGACAGGGCGTCAGCAGTGACCGAAATTACCTGCCACGCCCGGGGCATTAAGGCGGTCATCCCCGAAACGCGCGTGCTAATCGATATTGGCGGACAGGACAGCAAGGCGATCCTCCTCGATCAGAATGGGAAAGTGGTCGATTTTGCCATGAACGACAAATGCGCCGCCGGCACCGGCCGTTTTCTCGAAGCAATGGCCCGAGCGCTGCAGGTCGACATCGATGAAATGAGCAGATTGGACGCCGGGGCCGCAGGCACGCAGACTATCAGCAGCATGTGCACAGTCTTTGCCGAAAGCGAGGTCGTCTCCCTCATCGCCGAGGGCGCACCGGTAAAGGAAATCGTCCACGGGCTCAACCGCGCGATCGCCTCGCGAACGTTATCGTTCGTGAAACGGATCGCGCAGAACCTGACCGGAATACCGATATCCATGTCAGGGGGTGTTGCCAGAAACACCGGTGTGGTGCGCGCCCTGAACGCAGCGCTCGGGTGTACGGTATCAGTGCCCCAGCTTCCCGACACTGTCGGCGCCCTCGGTGCTGCGCTTATCGCCAGGGAACGGGACGCGTTAGGGAACCGGGCATAACGCCTTTGTCTTTGGCACAAAGGCGCTCCACGTCCCGGGTTCTCAAGCATGCTGCGATTAATCTTTCTCCTGATACAGGGCCATGATCCCGTCTTTATATTTTTCTGTAATGACGCGGCGCTTGACCTTCATGGTCTGGGTAAGCATCCCGTTTTCAAGGGTAAACGGCTCGGTTACAAAGAGAAATTTTTTCGGGATCTCGTAGCCGCCGTATTTATTTTTCAGGCTGGATGCAACCTCGCTGCTTATCATTTTTTGAATGTCTTCATTCGCTACCAGAGCCTCGGGGTCCTTGGGGAGATTGTTTTTTTCAGCATAGCTCTGGAGGGCCAGGAATTCCGGCACGATGAGGCAGACATTGTATTCACATCCGGCGCCGTGGACCATCGCGTTCTGGACATAGTGATTCAGGCAGATCTCCTCTTCCATTGACGCGGGGAATACATACTTGCCGTTCTCGAGCTTGTACTGGTCTTTTATGCGTCCTGTAATCCAGAGGAACCCGTCCTTATCGAAGCGGCCCCTGTCCCCGGTGCGGACTCCGCCGTCCGGGGTCATTATTTCGGCGGTGGCTGCAGGCTTGTTGTGGTATCCCTTCATGACGTTGGGACCATATACGACGATCTCGCCGTCCTGCGCCTCGGGCTCCACTACGGACTGGTCGATGACCACCTTGACTTTATCCATCACCCTGCCGACGCTTCCGATACGGTAGCATGACGGCGAGTTGGCGGTGATGCCGGGGGACGTTTCAGAAAGGCCATACACGTCATAGAGGGGGATGCCTATGTCGAAAAAGAACTTGGAGATGTCCGGGTTCATGGCCGCGCTGCCGGTAACCGAGCCCTTGAGGCGGCCGCCGAAGAGGTCCCGCACTTTCTGGAACACGATTTTATTAATCAGGTTGAACTTGAAATTGGCTATCGCGCTTGACTTGCCCTTCTCAGCAAGTTCCCTTCTCTTCTTCGCCGCCTTGACGCCCATGTCGAAGAGAAATTTTTTCGCACCACCTGCCTCGTTGATCCTGGTGACGATCGTGTCGTATACCTTGTTGAAAACCCTCGGCACAGAAATGAGGAAGGTCGGTCTGATCTTGGCCATGTCTTCAACTATGGTGGCCGGGCTTTCAAGGAAACCGAGGGAGCCGCCGACCGCCGTGAAGGTATGCAGTTCGCCGAGGCCGTAACAGTGGGCCCAGGGGAGATGGGATACGGTGCGGTCCTCGGGATTGAAGTTAGGGTAGGCGATCGCCCTGGCGTGGTGGTTGCTGGTCCAGTTCCCGTGCATCAGGAGGACGCCTTTCGGATCGCCGGTAGTCCCCGACGTGTACACCAGGACAGCAACATCTTCGGGCGCGGGGTAAACCGGGCTTACGGGGTTCTTCTCGCCGATTTTTTCGAGAGCGACCATGGAGTTTTCCCCATCCCCTTTTATAAGAAATATTTTTTCCAGGGTGGGGATTTTCGCCGGAAAGTCTTTTATCTTTTCATATATTTCCGGTTTTGATACGAACAGCATCCTGACCCCGCTGTCCTTGATTATGTATTCCCAGATATGGACGAGTTCGGCCTCGTACATGGGGACAAGCATTGCGCCGATACCGGCTACAGCAAAGTGCGCGACGGCCCATTCGACGGAGTTGTTGGAGATGATGCCGACCGCATCGCCCTTTTTAAGACCGGCTGATGCCAGTCCGCCCCTGAGGTTATCGATGCGCTGCCCCATTTCACGGTACGTGATCCATTCGTATTCACCATTTTTGTTTTTTGTGCCGAGGCAGGTCCTTTCGGGAAATTTTTTTACGCTCTGCTCAAACATCCCGACAAGATTATCCGGTTTGGTTAGGTTGTACTTTTCAAACATAATTATTTTCCTTATATTAAATATATTTTTTGGGGAAGCTTATTCCCATGAATCCAGCAGACCGGACACGATCAGCGTTGCCTTTACTGAACCTGCTGAAGCATCGATACATTCCTGGATTTATTGAATCAAGTTCAACACACCGATCGTTGATCGGTATAAAAAACAAGCTACTTTGCAGGGGTAAAAATTGTCAAGAACGATGCAATCACTCCAATAGAAATAATAATTATTGTAGTTAAAACTGACAGCTTGGTCATTATTTGTGCATTTATTGATAGGTTGGATCGCGACCAATGAGTCTTCCTGGTATAAAAAACTAACCGGCAAACATCAGGAAAATGCGTCAACTGGCGCTGTCATTTTGTGAAAGCCGTAAAGGTTGTACTTCCGGTAACGGCGGGGCAGCTCCACGGTATCCTCAACCTGGAAGCCTTTTCCGCGGTAAATTGCCAGGGCATGGTCATTGTTGATTTCAGCGAAGAGAGACACCACCGGCAGCTTCATCCGCGCGCACTCTTTAAAAGCGAACTTCAACAGGGCTGATGATACTCCGCGCCCCCGGTACTCCGGATATACCGCCAGGGCTTCAATATACAATTCGTCATCGCCGAGGGCTGGAAAGCGGCGAAACATCCTGTAGCGCAGCGTCATCTTCAAGATAGACATATAGCCGGTTATGTCCGTAATTCCCCGGATATATCGCCCGACATTGTTCCCCAGGGCGTCATTATCTTTCCCCGGATAAATTCCGATAACACCCTGTACGCCAGCTGACGAATCATAGACATGATAATAGCGCTGAGAACAGAAAGTGTCTGCTGTGTCGAAGAGCATGCGGTTAATGGCAATAGCCTCCTCTTCATCGCAGGCAAAACAATATTTGTAAACATTCGGCCCGGCCATTACATGGAGCCTGCTCACATCATCCCTGTCGCATAATTCTGATTTCCGTATCACCATCCGACCTTCTACGCCATCCATTGTCAGCTGATCACTATTTTATCCAGGAAATCAGCGGGCTATTGTATTATCAAGGAAAATATTGGGATTATCCCGTGATCCTGAACGACCTGGAATAGGAATAAGCCTGCCTTCACTGTTCCGGCGGCGATTACGGGTTATCCCGAGTTTCCTGCCCGCACATGATCCGCACTAGCCTTCCCGATTCGGAATAGAAACGCTCGTCGAAATTTCATACGATGTCGGCAGGGTTTGATATATCCCCCTGCCCGCGTGCGGGGATACCGGCGTTATATTTTTTTATATAAACCATAAAAATGAGTTCCATGTAAAACAGAAGAATGCTACAAGAGCAACAGAAAACATCAAATAAACCGACAACTCATGCGACAGGTCCGCGGGGATTGTCGGATTGTCGTCATCCTGGCAAAGAAACCGCCAGGCAGAGGATTTCTTTGAAATCCTGATGTTTTATCATACTGGCGCAGGACGATTTAAATATGAAAAATATCAATGCAAAATTCATTGTCTTGGGTGTTGCCACAGTCGCACTCTTCGCATTCATCATTCATTCATTCCTTAAAGAAGACCCTGCGGGTAAAAACAGACCAATGGATGAAGCTAAGGAGATGCGATCAATGCAGCTTGTCCTGAACGGCGGACAGGGGCTTGATTTCCCGAACAACCCTGGAACTAGCATCGATACCGCCCTGAATGGGTTGAAAAAAAAATATTTCATACGCGATGTCGTCATCGAAAAAAATACCGTGTGCACCGGCGAAGCTTTCGAGGTGCGCGTTGTGATGGAGAACCAGGACGGACCAGATTCGGACCTTATCTGCCGGCTCGGCAATAAATTCAGCAATGCGGCCGTTTTTAATTATTCCGAACCGGGAGATCAGGTAATCAGAATATACGTCAGGGACAGCCAGGGGAATGTCGACGCCAGGAACCTTCCAATAAGCGTCATCGACTGCCCCGAAAAAGCGGCGATGTTCATCAAAGCAATTCAGAAAAGCCGGATGGCGAATGAAATTGAATTTGCGATAATCGAAAAGAGGGGCATTACATGTCCCTGTACCTATGAATGGGAATTCGGCGATGGAACGACCCGGACTACCGCCGAAGAAAGCATATCCCACAACTATGGGAACAGGCCCCAGGACGCCTTTTCATCAACATTTATCGTCTCAGTAAAGGCCGTTGATAAAGACGGCACCAAAGCAGCCACGCAGACATCGATCACCCTGATCAATACCCGGTTTGTATCGAAGCAGGTCGGCTTCGCCGTTGTGCCGATTATTTACAATACCAGGCCGGAGTTTGCCGATAACGCATATTCGATCCGGGCAAAGATTGAGAATATTTATGACGCCCCTATTACTTTTATTGAGGCTACCATATTGATAAAAAGCGCGGCAACCAATGAGACCCTGGAAGAGGAAACCGTCAGCGCCGGTTCAATAATGAAAAAGCTTGAGATTAAAAGCGGGGAGATTGTAGAAGATGTAATATCCATTCCATCAAGACTTGTCCCTGCTTCAAGAAATATTATTCAGATCATTCTTGTCGGAACTTTTCCGGATAAGACAACCGGGAAGGGGGTCCTCTTTTTATTTAAAGAATAAAAAGGTGCGGATATCATTCAATTATCCGCACCTTCATGACATCTTAACAGTTATGACAGATGAGCGATCTATGTTGCGTTTTTGCTATAAAGATTACAATAAACTATTCACAAGCTTCTTTACAGTTGTCTTCAAAAATATCAACCATTAACGAGCAGTATAAAAGATCTCCGTTCAGGCAGGCCAAATATAGAATGTCTGAACTATCACCGCACTCTGCTACGCATTTCGTATACGTCGTGCCAATACGGCATGAGATCGCCATTATTGATATTGACAGTAATAATGCTATCACAACCAGAATTTTTTTCATAAGATCCTCCTTGTAAATTGTTTTTTCAGGAACTTCCCGTGAGAATCGGGTCCCGGAAAAAGACTTTATTAGATCTGCAAAAATACATATGACCAGCGAGTCTTGATCAGGATTACATATCCTGTCGCTAATTCGTTGTATGATCTCACCATACAACGAATTATATTTTTTTCAAGTTATATTTTTAAATTATTCAACAAATTACTTCCTCACCCGATCCGGCACATGGTTTTCAACGGTACGATGTTTGAAATTGACACGGACCACTGAAGGTCGCACCAATAAGTTCTTGACGCAGTACCGTTTCATGCCTTCAGCATGGCTGTATCGATTAACAATACAATCTACCGGTAGCCGAAGAAATACCTATGAACGAACATATTTCTCCCCGCGTGCTTGAAATACTGGAATGGTCCGCAATACAGGAGGAGCTCCGCAGGCGGTGCGCGACGCCGGTGGGCCGGGACCTGGTGTCCGGGATCAGGCCGCCCGGCGCGGACGCAGTCCGGGCGCGTATAAGAAAAATCACGGCCCTGAAAGAAATAATCCAGCAGAACAACGCGCCCGACTTCTCCGGGGTCACCAACATCGAGCCGCAAATCGCCCTGGCGGAGCGGGACGGCGCCCTGAAACTCGAGGACCTGGCCGCGGTCAGGAACTTTGTTATCGCCTCCGGCAGGATCATGCGCTTTCTCAGGGAGCAGAAGGAGGAGTTCCCTCCCCTTGTTGAGGAGCACGCCCGTCTTGACCGGCTCGACGCCATCACCGGCGTCCTGGTGAAGGCTATAACCGAAAGCGGCGAACTGAACGATGCCGCGTATCCGGAGCTCCGCCACATCAGGAGCGAGCTCTTCTCGGCCAAGCAGGAGATGGAAAAAAGCATCGGGAGGATGATCCATACCCCTTCCATGGATACGGTGCTGCAGGAGAAAATCTTCACCACCCGCAACGACCGATACGTGGTCCTGGTCAAGTCGTCCATGAAAGAGAGGGTCAAGGGAACGGTCCATGACATATCCGCGAGCGGCGCCACCTATTACATAGAACCCCAGGAGATCACGCCTTTGAATAACCGGGCCCTCATGCTCGGAAAGGAGCTGCAGACGGAGATCGCGAGAATACTCCGCGACCTCTCCGCCCGGGTAACGGAAAGCGCCGCCCCCCTGCGCTGCAATCTGGAGGTGATCGGCGGCCTCGACTTCCTCCATGGCGCCGCGCGCTTCAGCATAGACATCAGGGGCTCGGAGCCGGAGATCTCGGAATCGAGCGATATCGCGCTGCACCAGGCGCGCCATCCCATCCTGTACCTCATGTCACCGGGCACGGTGGTGGCCAATGATGTCGACCTGAGCGGGCCGAACATGTGCCTCATCATATCCGGGGCGAACACCGGAGGGAAGACCGTGCTCCTGAAGACCATCGGCCTGTGCGTCCTCTTCGTAATGCTGGGGCTTCACATCCCGGCCGGGCCCGATTCGCGCGTTGGGGTATTTTCGCGGATCCTCGCGGACATCGGCGACGACCAGAGCCTTTCACAATCGCTTTCGACCTTCTCCGGCCAGATCGTCGTCATCAACGAGATGCTTGCGAAGGCCGACGACAGGACCCTCGTCATCATCGACGAGATCATAGTGGGCACCAACCCGCGCCAGGGGGCGGCCCTGGCTCAGGCAATCCTGGAATCCCTCATTGAAACCGGGAGCAGGATTGTGGTCACCACGCACTATTCCGAATTAAAGGACCTCCCTACCATAGACAGAAGATTCCAGAACGCTTCCGTGTCCTTCGACATGGACACCCTCCGGCCGACCTACCGCCTTATCACCGGGCTCCCCGGCGTAAGCTACGCCATCGAGATAGCCAGGAACTACGGCTTTCCGGACCGGATCATCGACCGGTCGCGGTCGCTCCTGGACAGCAGGGAACTCAGCGTGGAAGCGCTGATCGAAAATATGCAGAAGCACGAGCGGGAGCTCACTGACAAGAAGGCGCAGCTGGAAGAAATGGCCGCCGGCCTGGAAAAAGAAAAGCTTGAGTACGACGGGCTTATGAAACTATTAGAGAAACGTTCCCAGGAGATCAAGCAGAAGGAGGGAATCGAGTTCCTCCGCGAGCTGAAGGAATACCGGAATCTTGTCGCGCACCGCATCACTGATTTACAGAAGATGAACATGAAGGAGGCGGGCAGGGTCCAGGAAAAAATCCGGGATATCGCGGAATCCATCCGCACAGACCTGGGCAGAGACAAGGCAAAGCTCTTCCGCGACAGGTATATCCCCCTGGACCCGGACGCGGTCAGGCCTGGTGACCGCGTCTTCATCGTCTCCCTTGAAAAAGAGGGAACCCTCGAAAGTATCGACTCGTCGCGGAGAACCGCGGCGCTGCTCCTGGGGAGCTCCATCAGGTCCACCTTCGGCCTCGATGACCTGTACCAGCCGCGGACCGGGCAGACGCGGACCGCGGCAGAGCGGAAGCAGGTGAAAAAGAAACGTGTCGAACCTCAGGGCGAACAGGACGGCGCCATTCCCGGCGTCGTTCAGACGAGTTACAATACCGTCGACCTCCGGGGCAAGCGGGTCGAGGAAGGACTTCGTGTCATGGAGCAGGACTTC
Source organism: Spirochaetota bacterium (assembly GCA_041753395.1). GTDB lineage: Bacteria > Spirochaetota > UBA4802 > UBA4802 > UBA5550 > RBG-16-49-21. The sequence goes on along the minus strand of JBGSUQ010000028.1, from coordinate 220,477 downwards.
GACCGCATGGTCCGCAATGGCATCGACACGGCTGTGGTCATCCACGGCCACGGCACCGGTGCCATGAAGGAGGCGGTCCGCGAAAATCTCCGCCGCAACCTCTATGCGAGCGGCTTCAGGCCCGGCGACACAGGAGAGGGAGGGGACGGTGTTACCATCGTCCGCCTCCGGTGTTAAAGGAGTTCCCAAGATAATAAACTACATTAAGTGATGGGGAGTTATCCCGGCGAGTAGGCAACATGGATGTTGCCGGTTCCGCCGAGTCAACAGGGGGCACTGGTCAGGACGGACTAGTGCAGAGCCGCGACAGGAGGTCGCATTTGGCTCTGCTTATACGAGGCGGACGAGCGGGATAGCTTCCCATCACCAATATAGACTGTTATCAATGCCTGCTACCGTTCACTCATTATAATCTTGACATGCCTCTCCGTAGAAGTATCATAGCATAAAAACAGATACAGGGGTTATCCTTAAAAATGACACACATACTCATGCGTACATTCTCATCATACCGTGATCTTCTGGCAATATGCGCGGCGGTGTTCCGCGGCCCCACCTTCATCATGACCTTTCTCAAGGTCGATTCTCAATTCAGGGAAAAGATCCTCCTCGCTGTTACCGTTGCCAATAACTGCTACGGCTGAATGAAGCTCCACTCCGCCGTGGGCGGAAGGCTCGGGATCACCGGCGAAGAGATCGAAAAGCTCATCGCTCTCGATCCAAAAAATTTTGAATACCGTGAATGGCTGGCCCTCAGGTACGCCCAGGACTGGATCGCCCTCGGCGGCGACGAGCCTGCCGGAAGCTACATGGACGAATACAGGAAGATGTACTCGCCGAAAGAACGCGGCTACATTCTAAAGCTGATACGGATGATGCGTTTTGCCAATAACTTCAACAACACCTTCCGCGGCAGGGCATGGAGGCGGGACCTGGAACAATCCGGCTCCTGCTCCCTTGACAGCGGCAGGCAGACTGAGGCGGGACCCGGCCGGTGACGATGAATCCGCAGCACACTGAAAACAGGCTCCGCCTCATAGCCTTTGATACCGGGGAGATATTCACATTACTTGAATCATTCAACAGGCCGGTGATGGAGGCAGACCTTCTGCGGAACGTGACCGGGGAACAGCGGATCCCCTCCGGCAGGGAGAAACTCTTCGAGCTCCACTTTTCATTCTACCACGCGCTCTACCGGCTGAAACAGGAAGCGGGATCGCGCGGCTTCTACCTCCACCTGGACCCGATGAGGATCAGGCTGGTGCAGATCCCTTGCGCCGGCACCTGCCATTATTATGACCCGGAGACGGGATCGCACTGCGGCCTCGATGCCGATGGCAGCACGTACTGCGCACGGCACCGCATTCCGGACAGCAACGCGGCCGTTTCCTTTGACCCGCTTTATGATTTCTACACCAATCCGGACAATCTCTCCTTTGGAACGAGCGCAGTCCTTGAAAAGCTTATGAAGGGTGTCGTTGTTTATGCCCTTCACCGGGGCGAGGTGGAGCGGGCCCTGGACATCTTCGGCCTGTCACGGCCATCGATAAAGAGCATCAAAAAAAAGTATCATGCCCTGGCCAAATCATACCATCCGGACCTCAACGAAGGTAACGAAATCCGGATGAAAGAGCTGAACCATGCGTACCAGGTGCTGATGGAAGTATTCGCCATCTGAAAACGGATGCGCTTTCAGTCATGGCCCGCCCTTTTCCCGAATGCCATAACAACCAGCAGAACCATGGTGGCGATACAGAGTTGCTCATCATCGGCAATAAAAGAAATTTTACATTTGACATTATGCCCGATAGAACAATGATAAAGAAAACGGGCTAAATTATGGCACAGGAACAATCAAACATCTCCATACTCGACTGGCTTTTTGAACACCAGGGGCATATCGATTCCACCGGGCTTGAATCGGTGAGGGCGTGGAAGAAAATTTTCGACGTTGCCTCGTCCGGCTGGGACGCGCCGGTGGACCGGGCGGTAATCGGAGGCTTCCTGGCTGACCGGACCGCCTACGCTTTCGCGGCCGGGTACGAATCGGGGCTCCGGCGCCTCGTACCCACCCTGCCCGATAGGGCCATTGTGTCATTCTGCGTTACCGAAGACAAAGGCGGACACCCGTCGTCAATACAATCAACTCTAAACGAGCCGGGGCCAAGCAATTCCTGGACCCTGAATGGCAGTAAAAAATTCATAACCATGGCAAACGAAGCGGAGCTTCTCCTGGTGGCGGCCTCCACCGGCGCTACACCTGACGGGAAGAACCGCATCCGTATGGCCCTGGTGGACCGGAACGCGCCCGGCGTGACGGTTTCGGTCATGACGGGCCTCCCCTTCTTGCCGGAGATCAGCCATGGCACGGTCGCCTTCAGCGACGTCCCGGTTGAAGCGGGTTACATTCTCCCTGGCGACGGATACAGCGGCTACATCAGGCCATTCCGCACCATCGAGGACCTTCACGTCTTCGCCGCTATCGCGGGATTCTTCTTCCGCATCGCAAGCCTCTACCGCTGGCCACGCCCCGTCATGGAACAGACCACGGGCCTCATCGTGTGCGCGCGGACCCTCGCCCTCGACAACCCGTCATCACCGGCGGTGCACATCGCCCTGGGGGGTCTGCACAGGCAGATCACGGCACTGCTGGAAAGTTCATCGGGATACTGGGATCTGGTGGATGAAAAAACCCGGGCCGGGTGGGAACGGGACCGCGCGCTGCTGAAAGTTGCCGAGACAGCCCGAACCAAGCGCCTCGAAACAGCATGGTCCCGCTTCAGCTAGTCCTTCACCGTATCTTCGGTCTTGAACTCCTGAAACTCCTTGATGATCTTCTGCTCGTCAAAGGCATTGCGGGACACAATATTCCTCAAGTGGATAAACGAATCCAGGTCAAGCTCAGTGAACTTGATGGCGGTCCCCGTATCTGACTTCCGCACCACCCTGCCGGATATGTTCAGCGACAGGTTTGAACTGGTGCCGTAAAGAAACAGCGACACCTGGACAACCTCGCCAATGGGCATATCCCCGTCAGTTTTAAACAGCATGCCCCCCGTACTGAGGTCAATTACATCTCCTTCAATGACAGCTTCCCCGTGCTTGATAACAGAACGGACGCGAAAGGGAACCCTGATAGTATTCCTTTTTTCCATTAGTATAGTCTCCCCCAGTTTGTTATGTGACGGGAACGCGGACGCAACACACCTTGAAGATAGATACCATTATATAAAGGATTTGCAATGCGGATGTCAAATAAAAAATTCATTTTGTCCATGGCAGGGACATGCCTTTCATCCTCTTTTCAGCAAAAATCAAATAATCATTGAAATTACCGCTCTTGTGCCGTATAATGGCGCCATTCCGGTCATGAATTACTATCATAATAAAAAAAAGAAGGAGCTCATCGAAGAGCTGGAGGCGGTACGCAAGGAACGCGATGCATTGCTGTCAGCAAGAGAGAGCAATGAACATAATATCGCCCCCGTTACGGAAAACACCTACCGTCACATCCTGGAAGATATCGATGATGCCTACTGGGAAGTAGACCTAAATGGCAGCACCACCTTCTGCAATGAAGCAATGTGCCGCATCACGGGATATTCCCGCGATGAACTCATCGGCATGAATAACCGTGACTTCATGGACCCCAGAACGGCAAAAGAAGTATACAATCACTTCAACGCCGTCTACCGCTCCGAAGCGGAAAAAACAACAGTGGTTTATGAAATCATCCGCAAAGACAGAACCGAAAGGATCGTAGAAATATCGGTTACCCTCATGAGGTCCCCGGAAGGTACGCCGAGAGGTTTCCGCGGCATCATGCGGGATATCACCGAACGGCTGCGCGACATGGACCTCCAGGAAAGCTTCAATACGATGCGCAAAGCCCTCGGCCAGACGGTACAGGCCCTCTCCCTCGCCCTGGAGGTACGCGACCCCTACACCGCGGGCCATCACCGCCGCGTGTCCGACCTGGCGCGGGCCATCGCCTCCCTCATGGGCTTTACGCGGGACCGGATCGACGGGATCCGCATCGCCGGGTCGATCCATGATATCGGCAAAATCTCTATCCCATCCGAGATACTGAGCAAACCGGCGACCCTCACGGCCATTGAATTCAAGCTGATAAAAACGCACCCCCAGATGGGGTACGACATTTTAAAGAACATAGATTTCCCCTGGCCCGTTGCCATGGCCGTGTACCAGCACCACGAGCGCATCAACGGGTCCGGCTATCCTTCCGGGATTGCGGGTGAAAATATCATACTTGAAGCGAAAATCCTCGCTGTGGCCGACGTGGTCGAGGCCATGTCATCACACCGTCCGTACCGGCGCGCCATCGGAACCGACATAGCCATTGATGAAATCAAGAAGAACAGCGACATCCTGTACGATAAAAACGTGGTCGATGCATGCTGCGTTCTCTTCAAGGAAAAGGGATATCTCTTCAAGGATTGATCGGCATAATCCCGCAGTGACCCCGCTATGGGGCATCTATATTTCTTGACTTTCTCAATGAACCACCCAACATGTGATTCCTGAAGAACATGACGCCAGAAAGGAAGGCCCCATGGATTTACTGATACTCGTTATTATCGCCATTCTGCCGCCTGTGGCCTTCATGCTCTACATCCACCATCTGGACCGGGTCGAAGAGGAGCCCCATGGGCTTATCGTAAAGGCCCTGGCCCTCGGGGCCGCTGCCGTCATCCCGGCCGCCCTGGTTGAACTCCTGTTGAGCATGATACCGCTCTTTGCGATGGGGGGTATAGTCGGCGCCGCGCTCAAATCCTTTATCGTTATCGCACCTATCGAAGAAGCGGTCAAGCTTGGCGTTGTACTCATCTTTATCTGGAAGAACAATCATTTTAACGAGGAAAACGACGGTATCGTGTACACGGGCGCAGCTGCCATCGGTTTTGCCCTTCTGGAAAATATCATGTATGTCTTTCAGAACGGCCTGGGGATCGGCATCATGCGGGCGGTAACGTCAATCCCGCTCCACACTTTCACCGGCGTTCTTATGGGCTACTTCGTGGGCATCGCAAAATTTGCGCCGGACACGGGGAAGCGGAACCGGGCGGTCTGGAAGGGCTTTATCATCGCATACCTGATCCATGCCGTGTACGACACTCTCGTGCTATCAGCAACCGCCGCGGCAATCCTGATAATTCCCCTGGTGATTGCGCTCTTTGTATTCGGCATCAGCTACCTGAAAAAGGGTGCCGAAATCTCCGCGCGGAGGTGGAACGGGGCGGCCCCTGGTGATGCACCGGCAGGGGCGGCAACCCCCGCTCCGATACCGGCAGCGGCCGCCAAAACGCCGGCATCTCAGGGCAGCGGTACTTATAAAGCAGTCATAGGGCGGATACTCATTCTCCTGTGCGCGGGCTTCTGGGCTCTCCTGGTCATCGGCATGATGGAGAATATGAAGGATAACCAGGCAGGAATTCTCGAGCTCATAGCAGGCGGCATCATTCTCACCATCATACCTACTGCAGTCGGCGTCATTCTGGAGGTCTCCTACCGCCGGCACAAGAAGCCGGCTGCATAGCATGGGATGAATTATTTTTGCATAATCATATATCGATGAAAAACTATCGCTCTATACTATTTGACCTGGACGGCACCCTGACGGACCCCGGGGACGGCATCATCCAATCGGTCTCGTACGCCCTGTCAAGGATGGGAACGCCCGTCACCGACACCCCGCGCCTCAGGAGGTTCATAGGCCCGCCCCTTCAGGAATCATTCGGCGAATACTTCCCCGGTGATGATGATGCTATAAACCGGGCCATCCTGCACTACCGGGAACATTATCGGAGAGAAGGCATGCGCATGAACTATCCCTATCGCGGCATCATGGAACTCCTGGCTGATTGCCGCCGGCTGGACCGCCGGTTGTTCCTGGCCACATCGAAGCTTGATTCCATCGCTGCAGGAGTGCTGGAACTCCTCGGCATTCGGCACTATTTTAATGCGGTTGGAGGGAGCGATGCGGAAGGGATGGTTAAGAACAAAACACACGTAATAGGAAATCTGATTGCCGATCTGGAAAATGCGAAGAAAGATGAAATCGTGATGGTGGGTGACATGGATCTGGACATAATAGGCGCGCGCAACAACGACATTGATTCGATCGGCGTGACCTGGGGATACGGGACGAGGGAAGATATTGCGCGGGAAAAGCCGTCCCACTTAGTAGAGACAGTTGATCAACTGAGAAATCTATTATTGCCGGCAGATGAATAGAGGTTCGGCACGCCGGCCCTCTACTTCGCGCCGATAACTATCGTGTCCCACAATTCCCGCGGCCCTTGGCCTATGCGCCAAAACGCCACTGAGGGTATGTTGTACGATTTATAGAGCCTGAGCTTCGCATGGATCGAGGCTTTATCCTCGTAAAAGACCCTGACCCTGACTTTTTCCGTATATTCAAAGGAGGGCCCCCGGTCCACCGACCTGTCGTTTTTATCCTGCGACTGTTTCGCCAGTTCAACGGCCTGGTGGTAGGTAACGGCCCGGTTGATCTTTTTCCCCTGCCAGGCCCTGCCGTAGAGGGGTATCCCCATGACGAGCTTTTCCCGGGGAATGAAACTCGTCGCGTAACCAGCCGCCAGATCGCACCAGGTCAGGGATGATATGGGACCGGCCTTGCTTGTTTCCCAGTGCTGGTCATACGCCATGATAAAAACCTTATCTGCGGCACCGGCAATGGCCTCGTAATTATAAGCGGTCCTGCCGCTTCCGCTCAGGCGCACCGGAACGGCGACGCTCAGGGCCTTTTCCGGCATCCGCTTTTTGAGGTCTATCAGAAAATCGAGATAGGCCTGCCCGTCATCGGGATGGAGGGACTCGAAATCGATCTGGATTCCGGCAAAATTTCGAGCCGCAGCCGTAATATCTGAAAGGAGACGTTCCCTGGCCGCTCCGTTCTTATCGAGGCACAAATGAAGGAGCTTCGGATCGGAAAGATTGAACACGACCAGGTGTATCCGCGGCAGTGGCCCGGCAAAGGTGAGCCGGGGCACAGCGGTGGAACCTTTCAATCGCCCTTCCCTGTTCACCGAGCAGCCGAAATAAAGGATATCCGTCAGGGGCTCGCGGCCGGTTATCCTCAACTCCTCGCCCTTCATCAGGTAGGCCCACACTTCCTGGAACCTGCAGGGGGGCCGCTTCGCGATTTCCTTCCGGGGCTGCCCCGAGCATTGAATAATTGCCACGGAAACGATTGTTATGGCTGCCGGTTTTATGACATGTTTCAATATGTTTTTCATCAATTCAGGTACCGTTGTTATTATAGTCGGTTGCACTCGCCAGGATCAATTAAAAAAAACTTTTCCCTGAATAAATCCTTTTTCATCTGTTTTTCGTTTCAAACGATCTCGCGAGCCAGGGAGTGCGCTTTCCAGCCTCCCGATCAAGACCTCCCTGTCCCCCTGAGGGGAGTCCTGATAAATGTTAATTCTGTATCCAATAATGCCTCACCCCCAGCCGGCGAGCACTACTCGGACATCCTGTCCGTGCTCGCCACTACGGCATCCTGCCGGGAGCCCCTCCATCAAATGGAGAGGGGAGCTGAAATAAGTGCATTAATAAAAAAACCCTCTCCTTTTCAAGGAGGGGCGCTAAACAGGATGTTTTAGAGGCAGACGCTTTTAAGGCATCCTGCCCTGCGTCTGGCACCGCCCTTTCCGCACCTCCATGTGCGGGCGATGCATTCGAACATCGTGTTCAGCACATGCAGTCATCCTGACCGCTCCCAACGCGGACAGGTGCTCCCGATAGGAGGTTGTAGTGCAGCGCCGTGCAGGATGCACAAAAAGGCGCTGAGCCAAAAAGCGTTCGGCGTGCGCAGCGCGCGGGTGAGTTCAAATAGGCCGATATAGAATACATGCCCTTTGCGGGGGACAGGGGGGTGAAAAACCACAGGCCTACTGCCTGAAGCGGAGCTGGATGTGCACAACCTCCGGCCTCATCCCCACCCGCACCGGTGGCCCCCAGGTACCGTACCCGCATGACACGTACACATGGGCGTTCCCGACCTTCTTCAGCCCCCGGCTCACATCGTATATAAGGGAGGTTATGAAATTAAAGGGCCAGAGCTGGCCGTGATGGGTATGGCCCGAGACCTGCAGGTCGACGCCGTTCTCAGCGGACCCGGCCAGGTGGTACGGCTGATGGTCCATCATAATAACAGGCTTTTTCAGGTCAACCCCCTTCATGATGCTCTCCAGGGGGAGCCGCCGCCTGTTGGTGAATTGGCTGATGCTCCGGTCTTCCCGCCCTACCAGGTAAAAGCCGTTATCGATGAGGACGGCCCGGTCCCGCAGAACGGTCACGCCGTGGTCAGACAGGTACTTGCTTGCCGCCTCGACCCCGCCGATATACTCATGGTTCCCGGTCACCGCGTAAGTGCCATAGCGCGATCTGATGGTGCGGAGCAGATCCCCCAGGTTGTTCTGGATGACCGGGGCCAGGTCCTCGTCAACGATGTCTCCCGCCAGGAGCACCATGTCGGGCCGGAGCACGTTCACCATGTCCACCATCGTCTGGAGGCGGGAATTCTTGATGATGGTCCCTAGGTGGATGTCTGTCACCAGGGCGATGTCGAGGGTCCTGCGGCCGCCGGCGCTCTTCGGGACCTCGATTACGACGGTGTTGATGCGTGGATGAAGTGTATTGATGTATCCGGCAATCACGGTGACCGTCGCCACTGCTGTCACGACAAGGGCGGCTATTTGCTTGATCCGCGTGTAGAGGTCTGACGGCACCGGCACCGTGCCGGCAATCCAGTTGCCGAGACGGAGCAAGTCGCAGAGGAGCACCCCGAAGAACAGGTAGATCATCATTCCAAACCAGAAGGAGCCTATCCAGATAAGGTAATCGCTAGCCGCGCATATGGAAAACCGCTCCAGGACCCGTCCGGCGAAGAAGGAGATGGCGAAGATGAGAAAGATACCCAGATAGGGTATCCTGATGAATGATTCCTTTGGAAGGACATCCCATCCCCTGATAAAAATATAGAAATTAACCGCACCGTGCAGCGTCAGAACAATGCTGAGAAAAATGACGAAATTAATCAATTTCATAATCGCTTAGAATCCTCCCGATGAGCACGCCATTGATGCTCGATTGTACGAGGCCCCGGGTGATGCCGGCGCCATCACCGCCGGCGTACAGCCCCCGGTACCGGGTTTCAAACCTTTCGTTGACCCTGATGATGTTTGAATAAAACTTCACCTCCACCCCGTAGAGGAGCGTTTCGTCGCTCGCCAGGCCGGGGAAGATGGCATCCAGTGCAGCTATCATCTCTTTAATATCCAGCATAATACGGTAGGGGAAAACAAGGCAGAGGTCGCCGGGCACCGCTTCCCTGAGTGTGGGCCGCAGGCTGTTCCGTGCGAGACGCTCTGCGGTTGTACGCCTTCCACGGAGGAAATCGCCGAACCGCTGCACCATGACCTTGTTCCCGGAAAGCATGTTCGCCAGGCGCGCGATATACTTTCCATACTCGATCGGCTCCTTGAACGGGTCGGTGAAGTAATTGGACACCAGGATGGCAAAATTGGTGTTTTCGGTTTTAAGATTTTCCGCCTTGTAACTGTGGCCGTTCACCACGGCCAGGTCGTCATGGTAGTACTCGGTTGCCACGATGCCCGCGGGATTGTGGCAGAAGGTGCGCACCCTGTCGTCGAAGGTCGGGGTATAGTAGATGAGCTTGCTCTCATAAATCCGGTCGTTCACCTCTTTCATGATCTCGTTGCGCACCTCGATCCGCACGCCGATGTCAACGCCGCCAATCTTCGTTTCAATTTCATACTGGACGCACATCGACTTGAGCCACTCGGCTCCCTGGCGGCCCACCGTGAGCACCACGCTGCCGGCGCGAAAATCCCCGCCGTCCGTCTGCACGCCTGCTATTGAATCCCCCTCGATGATGAGGTCCGTAACCCCGGTTTCAAATCTAATCTCGACCCCGCTGTCGAGGAGCTCTTTCTGGATCTGCGTGTAGATCTGGTAGCTCCCCTCGGTGCCCATGTGGCGCACCGGGGACTCCACTAGCTGCAAATTGCTCCTGATCACTTTCTGCCGCAGAACCTGCATGGCGTCTTCGTCCAGGTTTACGCCGTAGAGGGTCCGGTCGGCCCCGTAGGAGAGATAAATGTCGTCAACGTAGCGGATAAGGCCGTTTAATCGCTCTTCCGGCATATATTCGTTCAGTATGCCGCCGATTTCCGGGGACAGCATCAGTTTCCCGTCGCTGAAGGCGCCCGCACCGGAAAAGCCGGTGGTGATATTGCAGGGATCGCAGTTGTGACACCACCCGGTTTCCCGCATGGGGCACGACCTATTCTCAATGCTCTTCCCCTTTTCAAGTATCAGAATTTTCTTTCCGGGGCTACGCTTCAGGTACTCCATGGCGGTGAATATTCCCGCCGGTCCGGCGCCGACGATGATGCAGTCGTAATTCACTGGAGGCTCCTCGTTACCTTGTATCGTTGTATCAACAGCGCAGTTAAGGTATACAGTGTCATGCCAGTTTAAACAAGCATTTTTTATCAATACCCCTTATAGTCAACATAGAGCATGTGCCGAAGATGGCAGAACTGGAATTTCAGGACCTTGCGACATATGACCTGGCTGAACTCGTATATCGGGCCATGGATAAATAATAACCGGATGGGAGACGGATTAGTTAAAATCATCTTCTTTGAGCCCCCAGCGTTCATGCTTCTCAAAGTTTCCCAGGGGTTCGATATGGATAATTATATCGTACATGCTCGGTATTGATTCGCGTATTCTCTTTTCAAGAATCTTCACCTTGTCATGTGCTTCGGTAACCATTGAATTACCATCTACTTCCACATCCATGTCAATAACGTGATGAAACCCGATTTTCCTGATCCGTATGCGGTGAGGGTTGCTGACCCCGTCAGTTATTTTGACCGTATCGATTAATGTATTATATAATTCCATGTCAACCTCACCTTCCATCATTTCAGTGATGGTGCTCATGAATATGCGGATGGCGGAAATCATTATCCAGACTCCGATAATGATGGCAATAATTCTGTCTATGACTGCAGAATTAAATAGAAAGACAAAGACCAATCCGATGAGAACGCCGATTGACATGATCACATCGTTAAGCATATTTTTACTGTTCGCGATAATCATCGAACTCCCGGCCTTTTTCCCCAAAACATACTGGCTCCATGAAAGGATTACTTTACCGAGAATTGAAACGATTGTGACATAAACGGCGATTTTCCCCGGCATCCGGATATAATCATGATTGATCAGTTTTTCAACAGTTGATAGAACAAGCTGTCCGCCGATAAAAAATATGACAAATGCCAGAATTGATGTTCCAATCGTTTCAGCCCTGAAATGGCCATAGGGGTGTTCTTTATCGGGCGGATGTGTTATTATGATCGAGATGACCAATGTAATGAGTGATATGAATATATCCGATATGCTGTCAAGACCGTCGCCGAGCACCGCAAGACTGCCGGAAATGATACCGACCACAATTTTCGAAATAGCAAGTATTGCATTCCCGATTATGCTGATTACTGATGCTGTTCTTATTATTCTATTTCTTTCCATACACCCTAAAGGACCAGCAGATCACTACCCCCCCCCCTCAATTGTCTCCAAGCTTTTTCCCGATCTCTTCAGCCTCGGCCAGAGCATCCTTCGCAATCCGTACGATTTCCGCATCGCCGCTCCGCTCGATAATGTCCTCCAGGGCCCGGGCCAGTTTTTTATTCTGCAAATCGTATATCTGGAGTTCCAGTTCAGAACCATCTCTTCCAAATGCCATGGCAATCATCCTTTATTCGTGGTAGTCCTATTATCGAACCCCCTTGAGGCTGCGGGGCAGACCCAGGTTCCGCCCGGTAACCACTCAAATCAATACACGTCTAGCATACCGGCAGATTGAGAAAACAATCAAGTGCTTTTTATGTATGGCAGAGCTGGTTTTACCTGAAAAGTTATAGCGGTGCATGATTTATCTTTGACAAATCGTACTGAAAGTGCCATCGTATCCTGGCTTTCCCGGAAATACTTCTCATTAAAATTTTTAACCGAACCCTGTACCGATACAGGTGCAGATATACATGAAATCCATAACCCTGATCAAGGAGGCTTCATGAAAACAACAGAAAGCGCCGTCTCTCCATACCGATGGGTCGTCCTGGTCCTCTTCATGCTCCCGGCCATCGCGACGCAGATCCAGTGGATCACCTTCGCCCCAATCGCAAAAGATGCTGCCGCTCTCTATACCGGCGGCGATACGGACGCAATCGATCTCATGGCTGTGGTATTCATGCTTGCCTACATTCCCGTCTCCTTCCCCGCTTCCTGGTGCATAGACCGTCTCGGCCTCAAGCGCGGGACCGGCATCGGCGTGGTCATCCTGGGACTGTGCGGGTTCCTGAGGATTTTTGCCCCGGACTATACCTGGCTCCTCATATTCCAGATCGGCTGCGCCATAGGCCAGCCCTTCGTACTCAATTCTTTCACCAAGGTAGCCGCGAACTGGTTCCCCCGGGAAGAGGAGGCCCTGGCGTCAGGACTGGCCACCATGTCGCTCTTCCTCGGTTTGGCTGGTGCCATGTTTGCCGGCGACTTCATCCTGGACCACTACAAGCACGCCGGCGATCCCCAGGCAGGCATCAACCTCATACTGTACATCTATGGAATATTCTCTCTGGCTGGCATGGTCCTCTACCTGATCTTTGTGAAGGACAAGCCCAAAACACCGCCCAGTCCGATCGCGGCAGAGAAAAAAGTCTCTATGCTTATCGGTATGCGTTCCCTATTGAAGAACAGGGACTTCCTCCTTCTCTGCGGCGCCTTTTTCATCGGACTCGGCGCCTTCAACGCCATATCCTCAAAAATCGACACCATTTTCAACCGCCCCATCGACATTGACCCGTCTCTGGCGCCCGGCATCGTGGGTGGTCTGATCATCGTTGGAGGAATCTTCGGCGCAGTGATCCTTTCCGCCCTTTCAGACAAATACCGAAAGAGAAAACTTTTCCTCATGGTAATCATGGCAATGGCGATTCCGCTGGTCATACTTCTCCAGTACCTTTCATCGATCGTCCTTTTAGGGATTGCCGGGTTCGTCTTTGGATTCTTCCTGGTGTCGGCGCTTCCTATCGGCCTCACCTACGCCGTGGAAAAAACACATCCCGTTCCCGAAGCAACCTCCAACGGCATCCTGATGCTGAGCGGTCAGATCAGCGGCATTGTCCTGACGCTTCTCTTTAACATGTGGGTGCTCACCATCCTTTTCGGTGTGGGACTGATTTTAACGATACTGATGAAGGAAATTTCACAACAGAAAGAAGCATGATGGAAATAACAAGCCGGATGATCCCGGTCATCCGGCACAACATACATTTGTTATTCAAATTGTTAATCCGGAATATGTAATGCATGACAATTATTACTCGTTACATCTCATTCGGATTTTTTTACTTTTTTTCATTGACATCAACTAAATTATTTGAAACACTATAATTGTCGTTTTTATAATATTTGGGGCAATAAATTTAAAAAAAATTATCAAAAAGGAGAAGAGATCATGAAAAAGTTGAATCTTGCATTACTTTTATCAGGCGTAGCATGCGCATTCCTCCTGGTATCATGCGGTGAGCAGGTAAAATCAACAGGCAATCCCATTGTTGACGCTCTCAATGCGTCTCTGGCCAAAGTCCCCATTGAAGGATTCCCCTCAGGCAAAGCAGCCAGCAAAGAAGAATGGAATAAGATGATCGGCATAGCAGTTCCGGTAGTTAAAGAAGTTTTGCCCAGAGTCCCCGCAGGCTACAACCTCCAGGTAACCGGCCATACCGATGGTGAAGGCGGAACAACATCCGGCGGAAACTACGCGCTGAGCGCCCAACGCGCCCAATCGGTCTGGGCAGAGTTGAGAAAACGCGGAATCACTGACGGCAAATTGACATCCAAGGGCGTTGCCGGAACCAAGCCGACCTCAAAATGCACCATCAATAGTTCATGCCAGAGGCGGGTAACTTTCATGGTTGTACCGAGATAACGGAGAGATTAAATCAGAAACGAGGAAGGCGACGGTTTCAAACCGCCGCCTTTTTTATTGCTTATTTTACAATGACCGTGACGGTAAAATCTCTGAGGGGTTTCGCGTCTTTCTTCCAGCCTTCGACATACTGGAGCTTCAGCTCAGCCTCTCCCCTCTCTGCGGCCTTGAATTTGAAGACCTGGGAATTGGGCGCCCCCGGCATCTGTCCCTCTTTTGCTATCTGCTGCGGCTCTCCCTTCTGTGCGAGATTTTTTCCCGCTGCAAGGACCTTCCAGCCAAAGCCGGTACCGAGCTGTGCAGACAGCTCGACCGCAAGGATTTCACCGCTATTGATTTCGACCCTTGTTCCATTATCGGCGTCTTTAATAGTCACCGCCGGCTTCATCGTGCAGGAAGATATCATTGCAACGGAAACAATCATTGCCTGCATCAGGGTTTTGCATGATAGTACTGTGCCGATCATATAACCTCCCATATCCTCGATTATCATATTCGTATACCATTACATCGCCGCCGGCGCGGCGCCTAATCCATGCTGCTCACCGCGACCCACGCGGCGCCGTAGCCTATGTTATTGCATCCGTACTTAATCCACACGTACCCCTTGTCGCCCCACTGGGTCCCCCAAGAATTCTTCACCAGGTAGGCCCCCTTGTTGTCGTCCCAACCGACTATGGTAATGGCGTGGTTGATATCCCGTTCGCCGCTGCAATCCGCGAATTCATCGAAGATCCCGCTCCGGTAGGCCTGAAAAGCCGGCGTGACCTTGACGCATGCCGCTATGGGCCCGTATTTGCACAGAGCCTCTTTCATTTCCCTGACCTCGGGGATGCCCGCGTTGGACTTGACGTATCCCCATGCCACGATTTTATACTGATTGGTTCTTGAGGGAATGCAGTATGCTTCCTTGAACTTGTAAGGCGCTTGGTTCTCCAGGGCCGCGCTGTTGGACTTATAGTATTCAAACACAGGGCCGTACCATCCGCCCTGACAGGTCCCCGCTTTGCTTTTTATGTTCACCACCTGGCCGCCCCGGTACACCGGCTGCACAGCCTCGGAGCAGTCGAGAATGTTCTGCTCTGATATATCAAGGTTCCAGTTTCTCCTGATTGAGAAATTAGACTCAAGGACCGCGGCCGAGGTGAAGGCCCAGCAGCTGCCGCACACTCCCTGGTATTTGATCGGGGTCACCTTGTTGCGATTGACCCAGGTGAAGGCGGTCGCGCTGGGAGACGGCGCATTTTCTATGTCAGTTTCATTTTCCTCTTTTTTCTCTTCCTGTTTTTCCTCTTCCTTGTAGCTGTATTCGTCGATCTTCTTTTCTTCTTCCTTCTTTTCTTCTTCCTTTTTCTCCTCTTCCCGTTTGTCTCTATCTATATCCTCGTAGTATTCATCGCGCTTTTTCTTCCGGTATCGATCCCGGTCCCTGCCGTCCTTTTTTCCTTCAAGATACTGGCGGTATTTTTTCATGAACTCGTCCCACATCTTTTCGCCCGTCTCGGACTGCACCTTCGCTTCCCTCTCAATGTTCTTGGGGACCTGGGCGCCGGTTATCTGGGCAATTTTATACTTCATCATTTCGTTCAGGGAAACCACGAAGTTCATGTTCTTTTCTTTTATTTTTTTCTGGACGTCCGACAGCATCTGCTTCATTTCCTCGGGACTGCGGACAAGCTGCTCCTTTTTATCATTGAATCTCTTGAATATTTCGTCCTTCTTTTTTTGCATGTTGGTCTGCGCCATCAGCCGGCCCGAGGAAGTCCCGGTCGTGATCCCGGTCAACGACGTTTCGCTCAGGAACAGAGTCAGCACCAGCGTTGCGGCAGTAATGGCCATAAAGCGATAACCCTTGGCAACTATTCGCATCATAATCGTTCCCCTTATGTAGAATTTATCATGAATAACAATAACGGACGCCTTCAATAATCGCGGTCCTGCGCGTCCATTGGATAACTATCGCTTCGAGATATAACAGATTTCTTTATAATACAAAATAATCCACAGGCAAACATTTTTTATTAAAAAATATTTTTTTAATATCGGTTTTTTTCCATGCTTTTATTTGACCCGTTTAGCAGGGATAAAGTTTTTATTTTTTTACACTTTTACTGTACAGATGGCTATTTTTAGTCAAAAAAAACAGAGTCAAGAGGGCTAGGGATGTAACCTTTTAGTTTTGGCGGATCGGGAGCTCTCGCGGCAACGCCGCTCCGGATCCTGTGTAAATACAGAATTATACCGCCCATAGCGGGGAATAGTATATGATAATAATGAGTTATATTGACTAAAGAAAGGTGTCTTTAGCGCATTGGCGCCCGGGACAGGACCGGGTCAGCCATCATGTCTTTTACAAGCTGCCGGGAACGGAGCTCCCGCCCTTCTCCATTGAGATGGAATTCATTGTCAAAAAAATACTTTTGCGGATAGATATACGACAGGGGGCTGCCGATGACCTTCATTTTAATCCGAGCCCTGATGTCAGCATCAAGGCTCTGGAGAGCTTTTTCCTGCTTCGGCCGGTCGTTTTCCAGGAGCGGCGAATAGGCCACGTATAACTTCACCCCGCGTTGCCCCCAGTACGATGAGAACCTGTTCATGTAAACGACAACCGGTTCGTTCACGCGGTCCGGCAGGAAGCGGGTCATCTTCAATTCCCTGGCCTGGGGAACATACTTAGCTATAAAATCCATGCCTTTGAAGTAATCGGATTTAAGGCCTATATGGCCGACATTATCGCCGTATTCGTTGAATCCGGACCGACGGTGACCGACGCCCTCCTTGCTGGGACTCAGGAGTCCCCGGAGACGCCGCTGGAAGGTGACAGGAATATTATTGATGAAGGGCATGTAGTTTTCACTGGAATAATACTTGATGATCCAGGGCATGACGATGGTCACCTCGATGAGGGTGTTGTCCCCCGTCCCCCATCCGATGTAATGGGTATAATCGAGGGTAAAGATGACGATATCATCCTTCTTGAGATACGGCTTGAGCTCATCCATGATATAGAGAAGACCCAGCCCGCCGTGAAGGCCCATGTTGATGACATTGTAACCGGTCGCCTTCTTGATCATGGCGCTATCCATTCCGAAGGCAAGGCTGGAGTCGCCGACAAGGATTATCCGGGGCTGCGGCGTCGTCTTTAGCAGTTTGTGCTTGTCGAGAAGGGTCATGAGGTACTTGTCCTTGTCGATCGGCTGGAGATAAATGATCCCGTAGATCGTGGCCAGGATTAGCACGATGAATACAATGAATTTAATGATGAACTTTTTCATGTCTGCACCCTGCGCCCGTCCCTTCACTTAAAATTGGAAATATATGAATTGCGATGTTTTCTGCATACCGACGATTATCGATAGTGCCAGGAGATAATACAGTACCCACCGCACCGCCAGGGGCTTGGTCCTGATCATATCCCTGATGCTGCCGCGCCGCTCCTGAATAAAATTTACCACGCAGATAAAGAGGACCAGCAGAAGCATCAGGGCGAACTCTCCGAGACCGAAGAAGAGGGGCAGTTGTATGAAGTTGGTCCCCCAGAAATGAGTGAGCATGTACCATCCGTCTGACATAGTCTTGACCTTGAAATAGATACCGCCAAAGACAAAGAGATGGTACGTGATCACTATCATCAGGGCGCCCTTCACACCCTCAAGAAACCGGGGAAATTTTTCTTTCCTGGTGCTCATGATCGCCACCGGCAGCACCAGCAGGGCCGCGAAGCCGGTCCCTATCCTGCCGCCAAGACCCATGCCGATCTGTTTCCCGAAGACGGCCGCCGCGGCGACAAGAGCGAAGATGACGAAATAGACTGCCGGGGGCACCTTCGCCAAGGTGCCGAAGACACTCTCGCGCACCGCAGTACGGAGCCTGGCGGTAACACGGCTTATCACGATCAACACGCCGTTCAGAGCGCCCCAAACGACCAGGGGCCACTGGGCGCCGTGCCAGAGACCGCTCAGGGTAAAAACGAGGACCGTGTTAAAATGCCACCGAAACTTGCCCCCCTTGTTTCCTCCCAGGGGGATATAGAGGTAGTCCTTGAACCAGGAGATGAGGGATATGTGCCATCGCCGCCAGAGATCGCCGATGGAGCTGGCAAGAAAGGGCCTCTTGAAGTTTGGCATGAGCTCATATCCCATGACCTGGGCGGTGCCGATGGCAATGTCGGTATAACCCGAAAAATCGCAGTATACCTGAATGCCCAGAAAATAGATTGCCATCAGTATAGGAAGCCCGTTGAAATATTGGGGCTGGTTGTAGATCATGTTGGTGTACTGTGCCAGTCGGTCAGCAATGACAAGCTTCTGGAAAAAGCCCCAACCCATGAGGATCAGGCCGTTCACAACCCTGTCATAATTGAAATCGACCTTCCGGTACAGCTGCGGCAGGAGCCTCGTGGACCGTTCGATGGGTCCTGAAAGAAGTGTTGGGAAAAAGCTCACGTACAGGGCAAACATGCCGAAATGGCGCTCGGGCTCCCTGGTGCCGCGATACACGTCTATGGTATAGGAAAGGGCCTGAAAGGTGTAAAAGGATATGCCCACCGGAAACAGCAGGTGCAGGACCGGCGGAGTATAGGTCCTGCCGAAAAAGGCCATGAGGTCCTTGATGCTGTTGTTGAAAAAACCGAAATACTTGAACATGAACAGTATACCCAGGTTGACCGCAACGCTCAGGGCGACCCACAGCTTCTTGGTCCGATCCGGCCGGTTGTGCATAAGGAGCGCAGTCACATACACGGTTACCGTCGTTGTCAGGATGAGGATCGCGTACTTGGGATCCCACCACATGTAAAAGACATAGCTGGCCACCAGAAGATAGAGCCACCGGAACCGCTGAGGAACGGCGAAAAAGACCGCCACCACGATTACGAAAAAGATAAGATATTCAAACGAAACTAATGACATAGTCTGAACCGTACCCCGGTAAAAAAAGATAACAAGCAATACATTAATTGCCGCCCCATTGTCAATAAAAAAATATCAGCGGGGTGACGGCCTCAATCCTGGTTCGAAACCAGCATTCCGGCGCAGATGAGCTCTATTTCATGGCCTATCCCGAGGAATCCCCTGTACTTTAACAGAAGGGAGTCCCTGTCGTTTTTGGTCTTTTCAATGAGGTTTTTCGTGCGGGTGATGGTGCCCTTGAGGTTCCTGCCATACCACTTAAACTGGGCCTCCAGGAGCTCAAGCTTTTCCGTAAGCTCCGCTATTCGGCGGTCGAAGGATTCTCGTATTTTTTCAATTTCCGGGTCGATACTGACGTCAAGGCCCTGGCTCAGCACCACCTTGCGGACTTCAATTTTTTCAAGTATCCGGGCCCGTGCTTCGGCAAAATAAAATTCCCGCCGTGCTGTAGTGTCAAATACGGCGGCTTCCGCATCGGAGTGGAACCCGGTGCATTCCTGGTCGCACAGATCTGCTTCGATGGCTTCCAGGTCCCCCGGGGAAAGATCCGCATCCCGGACAACAACGACGGGGATGATCTCCCTGGTCCGGGCCACCGATGTGAAGGTCACCAGATAATAGAAAACCATTCCGGTGAAAGGGACCGGATGCCTCACGGACTGTATCCCCGTGAATCCGCCGAAGGCGCGGTCCTGGCAGTGCGCCACCAGGCGGTCGATGACCGGATGACCGAAGGCTAGAAACTCCAGCTGTTCCCGGTCAAGGGCAATGGAGCTGTCGAAGGTGCCGACGCACCAGCCGGCCTCTCCATCGACGCTGTCGCAGGCGACGCGGTAGAGGCCGTCCCCGTCCCGGGCGAGGAACTGCCCGACCCGGCCGTCAGATTCCATGAGACGGTTCACGAAACGCTCGATCCTCCGGTTGGAGAACTTCCGCTCCTTCAGAGTGACCCGGTAATACTCGTCGTAATTGAAATCCATCCGGTCTGCGACAGTGAGCTCCGATATCTTTTCGTATCCCCTGCGGGCCAGCTCGAGGCGGCGCTCCACTTCATCGTCAACCGCAGTAGTACTCCGCAGGCCCGCGGCCATCTCCATGATGAGCGACCCGAGCTTCAGCTCGTCCTCTATCTGGCCCAGAAGCACGTCCGGGGCGCCGATCGATTCCTCGAAAAGCCTGAGCTTCCGCTCCAGTATCTCCAGCACACGCTCAGCAACGGTGTCCTTGGTGGAAAAATTATAGATATACACGTCGTCGGGCTGGCCAAAGCGATGGAGCCTGCCGATGCGCTGCTCGATCTTCAGGGGAGACCAGGGAAGGTCATAATTGATGAGGATATTGCAGAACTGCATGTTTCTCCCCTCGCCGCCCGCTTCGGTGGAGATGAGTATATGGGCTTCGTCCCTGAATCGCGCTATGGCCCGCTCCTTATCGTCACGCCCCAGGGAGCCGTGAAAGACCTCGATGTCATAGCCGCGCAGGAATCCCATCAGGTAATCCTGGGTCGTCCTGAATTGCGTGAAAATGAGGAACTTCTTGAATCCTTTTTTCCTGAGGGAGCGTATGAGGTCAGCGAGCTTTTCCGCCTTTTTATTGACGTTGATGGCCTTCGAAAGCCCCACAAGGCGCTCCAGGGTGTCGGCCTCCTTGCGCATCTCAGCGATGGTCGCGCGCGACGTCATGCAGACCAGGTCATCCACCTCCTCGGCGCAGTCGATCAGATCCGGCTCGTCGATGGCGGCCTCCCGCTCCATTCGCCGTTCCAGCTCGGCCCGGTCCGCCAGCTCCCGGAGACGGCGCATCCGCCGTTCCAGGGCGCACCCGAGGGCATGCGTCGACGAATCGAGAAGCTTCTGGAAGATGGTCATTACGAAGCCCACGGCGCGGTTTTCGCTCTGCATGGCGCGGTTGAACTCCTCGGCCACGTACTGCGTGGTCGCGTCGTAAAGCTGCCGCTCGTCAGGGTAGAGCTCGAACCGCACGGTGCGGGCGCAGCGCCTCGTGAAGCCGCCCACCTCCTGCTTGGTGCGGCGTATCAGCACCGGTGCGATCTTCTCCCGGAGGGTCGACAGGTCGGCGCCGTCAATGCAGTAATCGTAATAGTATGACTGGAAAGGACCCAGGATGTTGGGGTCCAGGAGCGCGATGAGATAATAGAGCTCTTCCAGGACGCCCCGGAACGGCGTTGCCGTGAGGAGGAGGAGCGCCCTGGTGCGTTCGGCTATCACCTGTGCCGCCTCATAGGCAATGGTGGCGCGTTTGCCGTCGCGACGCAGGCGGTGGGCCTCGTCAAAAATAACCGCGTCCCACGACGTGTTCTGCAGAACCTTCTGATACCGCCGGTTCTTGATAAAATCGAGGGAGCAGATGATCTTGTCGTGCACTTCCCAGGGGTTCCCGCTGCGCCGCGACTGCGCAATGCGCCGCAGCTCCTTCCGGTCCATGATGGTAAAGCGGTCATTGAACTTGCTCTGCATCTCGTTCTGCCACTGGCACATGAGCGAGGCGGGGCACACGATGAGCATGCGGCGGTACTGGTGGCGGTACTCGAGTTCCTTGATGATGAGACCGGCCTCGATGGTCTTGCCGAGACCCACTTCATCGGCGATGAGGAAGCGCTGGTTAAGGGCGCTCAGGACCCGGTGGGTGCTTTCCACCTGGTGCGCCAGGATCCGCGTTCGTGAATTGGATAGTGAAAGGATCTTGCTGTGCGAATAGGCCAGCTGAAGGGAATAGGCCTCCAGGCGAAGGAGGAAATTCATGTTGAATGACGGTGTCCCGCTTTCGAGGAGCCGGCGGATGAAGCCTTCTTCGGCTATGCCGTCATCGTCAGTTTCGCCGGCCGTTGCGCGGTAAGAAAATAGATCGGTCTCGTTGCCGCTCTGTTCCGAAAGTGTTTCATCCATGCGATAAGTACCCCGTTCGAGCCGGCTCATATCTCCAAGAATTTTTTTGGATTACCGCGTTAAAAAATCCCCCCGTGCCCCAGGGGGGATAAGTTAAAAAGTTATCAAAAGGAGGTATCGAAATATAGCTAATGTGACATAATATGTCAATTGAATTAAAATTGCAAGAACTTTTTATAAAAATAATACAGCGGGTAAAATATCAGGAGGAATCTGACATGATTAAACCCAACAATGGTAATACTCACCCCCTCGGTTCACCTATCCATTTTCGACCTCACCCGCGCTCCGCGCGCCCTCTCCTTTAAAAGGAGAGGGCTTTCGAATTGAATTCAGTTAATCTATATAAGCATGGCAGGTTATTATATTAAACGAATTCCCCCTCTCCATTTTATGGAGAGGGGGTTAGGAGGTGAGGTCGAATAAAAAGGAAGCGGGAGGTTTAGGTTAAAATTAATATTATCTTCAAAAAAAACCACCCCCTCTCTTGACACCCGGCACATTACATAGTATATTAAAATTGGTCGGACCACCGGACCACTAAACATAAATATACCAGACAGTTAGCAATTAACCGGGAGAGAACAATGGCAACGCTTAACCCGCTCCAGAAAACCAGGCTCCACGAGGGTATCGTCGCGCAGCTCCAGGAGAAGATACTGTCAGGGGAATTCCGCGACGGGGACAAGCTCCCGCCGGAACGCGACCTTGCCGAGAGCCTTAATGTCAACCGTTCCACACTGCGTGAAGCCTTCAAAAAGCTGGAGATGCTCGACCTCGTGGAAATCCGCCACGGCGACGGCGTGTACGTCAAGGATTACCTTGAAAGCGGGAACCTCGAACTGCTGCCCGCTCTCATGAGGAGCGGCGGAGGCTATGACGTCGCGATATTAAAGGGCCTGCTTGACCTCCGTCGTCTCATCCTGCCGGACGTGGCGTACCAGTCAGCGCTCAACAGGACCGCCGAAGACCTTGCTGAGATGGAGCGGATCATTCGCGACGGCGGGATTTCCCTCAATGACAGGGACATGATGCTGTACCGGCTCATCGCCCGGGCAAGCAGGAATATCCCCTTCGTTATAGTGCTGAACTTTTTCAACAACAGCGGCCTGGTCGCAGAACTGCTGACCCTCTATTTTGCCGACCCGAACAACATCAAGCGCACCACGCGCTTCTATGACGAAATATTCGAGGCAATTCGAGACCGAAAACCTGACAGATCGAAGAAAATCATGTATGACCTCCTCATTTTCGCTGAAGGTAAAACTATTAAAATTCTCAATGAACAACTGAACAAGGACGGAATGAAATGAAACGGTTTATCGAGCAGTATAACGGTGAAGTATTTGACCTAGCAATCATCGGCGGCGGCATCACAGGGGCTGCCGTGGCCTATGACGCAGCGGCCAGGGGTTATTCAGTGGCCCTGCTGGAAAAGGGCGATTTCGGCGGTGCCACCTCTTCGGCGACATCAAAAATGATACATGGCGGTCTGCGCTACCTCGCCAATGGCGAAATCGCACTCGTGCGCGAGTCGCTGCGCGAGCGGAGAACCATGGAGAATATCGCGCCGAACCTTGTGCATCCCCTGCCTACCTTGATCGCGGCATACTCGGGCCAGGGCCTGATGAACGGCCCCCTCGCCCTGCGGGCGGGCATGATCCTCTATGACATACTTTCCTATGACAAGGGCCGGACCTGGGACAGGGGCAGAAGCCTGCCGCATCACCGCTCCCTCTCCCGGAAGGATGTGCTCCGCCTAGAAGGGAGCGTGCGGCCCCAGGGTCTCAAAGGCGGCTTCATCTACTACGACTGCATGAGCGCTTTTCCCGAGCGGCTTACCCTCGCCTTTATTAAATCCGCGATGCATCACGGCGCGCGGGCGGCGAATTATTCCAGTGTCGACAGCTTCATCATGGAGGGCAACAAAGTTACCGGCATTACGGCAACCGATCTTCTGACCGGAACGGCGCACAGTGTCAGGGCATCCCTGGTCGTCAACTGCACCGGTCCCTGGGCCGACATCCTCCTGTCGAACGTTCTCCACCGGGAAGGGGCGCGCCACATCAAACGCTCCGAGGGCATACATATCATTACAAAAAAGATGGTTAACGAATACGTGGTGGGGCTCAGGACCGGACGGGGAAGGCATATCTTTTTCGTACCCTGGAGGGGCTATACCCTTATCGGGACCACGGATAAGGAATACAACGGATCGCCCGATGACTACCGCGTTTCCCGGCAGAGCATCTTGGAACTTCTCGAAGAGGTAAATGAATCGTTCGGCGACGGGACCCTCGGGTACAACGATATTATCCACGCTTACGGGGGTTTGAGGCCCCTTGTCGAAACTCAAACATCCGGGACCTATGGCTCATCCCGCCGGTATGAGATATACGATAACGCGGCCGACGGACTTGACGGACTGATAACAGTAGAAGGCGGCAAGTACACCACGAGCAGGAACCTCGCGGAAAAAGTAATGACCGTGATCGGGAAAAAATCAGGCAGGAAACATAAGGAATGCACCACTGCTGAAAACTATCTGCAGGGGTGCGATATCCCTGACATACAATCCTTTGATTCGGCCCTCCAGACGGAGAAAGCTTTTCCATCGACAACCATGAAATACCTCGGCATGGCCTATGGCACTGAATACACCCGGGTTCTCGACATTGCGAAAACCGATCCGGCCCTGGCAAAACCGGTTAACGCCGACGGCGAGATCCTTGCCGAGGTCGTTTTCGCCGCACGTCACGAGATGGCGCGTACCCTTCCGGATATTATTTTGCGGAGAACCGCCATCGGCACCCTGGGTAACCCCGGCGATGACGTGCTTCGGAAAGTCGCAGATGCCGCGGGAACTGAACTTGGATGGGACAACGAGAAAAAGGCCGGCGAGATCAAGAAGGCCGCGGCCATGCTTTCTCTTCCACAATAAGCCGGAGAGCACATCAAAACCATTATCACACAGCGGAGGCTGTCATGGGCATGAAATCATTCAATCCGATGAAAAGCGCCTACATCAAGAAGCTCGCGGTGCGGCATGGGCAGAGAACCTTTACCGAATTCCGTCCTTTGCCGGATCCTCTCAAGAATGAGATTAAAGCCGGCGTGCGGGAGATTTTCGACTTCTACGGCGGAAAGAAGATGCTGAAAGCCGGCGGCGATGTCTACATCAAGCCCAACGCTGTCGACTCCAAACCCTACGCCTACACCCGCCCGGAGGTCCTGGAGGCGGTGATCCGCTACTGGAAGGACGCCGGCGCCGGGAACATTTACGTGTTCGAGAATTCGACCCAGTGCAACATCACTCGCCTCGTCTTCGAAATCACGGGCTACACCAAGATATGCAGGAAACTGGGCGCGGTGCCGGTCTACCTTGACGAGGAGGAAACGACAGAGATCGCCTTTACGGACAAACCCCGTTCCGCCGCACTATCGGGCTCCTACGACCGGAACACCTACCGGATATCCAGAACCGTGGCTGAGATTATCGCCCGTCGCGACAAGGTCCTGTACATAAATCTTCCGAAGCTGAAGACCCACTCCATGGGCGTCGTAACCCTGGGCATCAAGAACCAGTGGGCCTTCCCGCGCCACGAGGATCGGGGATACGACCACAACTACAATCTGCACAGCAAACTCGCCGATGTCCTTGCCCGGGTACGGCCCGACTTCACCCTGATCGAGGGTGTCGAGGGGAGCATCTACGGGCACTACAACGCCCTGGCCCTCGCCGATACCTGCATCAGGCCCTTCGGCGTCCTCATCGGGAGCCCCAACGTGGTCGCCGCGGACATCGTCGGCGCGCGCGTCTTCGGCTATGATGTCAGTGACGTGCCCCACATCAGGCTGGCCGTCGAACGCAAACTCGGCAATGGCGTCGCAAAACTTGCCGACATCAAACTGCACGGTGATTACCGCACCATGAAGAATTTCGACATCATCGGCGATTTAAAAAAATTCGGCGGCAAGTATCCCTTCGACCTCTACCCGGAATTCCCCGCGGACGTGAAAATCATCAGGGGACGCGAGATGGCGTGCCGCGAAGGGTGCGTGAACAATCCCCTTGCGGTACTGCAGACCCTGGCAAAAGACTACAACGGTCGGGGCGGATGGACCCTGGTGATGGGAAAAGGATTTGACCGGAAAGAGATCGACTCCATCAGCGGGCCGGTTTTTATCGCGGGCCACTGCGCCATCGAGGAGCTTGCCGACAGCCTCACGATGAGACTGGGGGCAAAACGGGTGTACCGGAGCGGCGTGTGTAACGACCTTCAGGCCACGACAGAATCCCTGTGTCACCTGATGAAGGTGAACCCGATGAAGATGGCGCCGATAAACCCTCTCATATCCCTCTACAGCATAGCGAGGGCGTTCATGAATAATACCCATGGGAAGCTGGTCAATCCCATGTCCCATATATTTAAAATGAGATAATAAAGGAGGAACTGACATGACAAAGCATAAAGGCTTTATACCTGATTGGACCGAGACTGCGCCGCCGGCGGGGTCGTACCGGTCAATTTTCAAGTGGGGCGCGCCGGATGGATTTGAACACCCGAGTAACGCCTGGTATCAGATGATGAAAGAAGAATTCGGCATGACCGACAACGACTTCAAGGCGAAAAAGCTCGAAGGCCTGGAGCCGGTATCGGTCACGCAGAAAATACGGATCGGCAAGCCCGATATCAGGGTCTTCGAGTCGATTGTCGGAAAGGAAAACGTCGCCCTCGACGGATACAGCCGGCTGCGCTACAGCCGCGGCAAGACCATGGAGGAAGCGGCGGAGCTCCGCAGCGGGAAACTCGAAATGGTGACCGACGTGGTTCTCCACCCCCGATCGAAGAAAGACGTGCGCGCCATCGTGACTCATTGTAATAAAAGGAAGATTCCGGTATATGTTTACGGCGGCGGCTCCTCAGTGACGCTGGGCCTCAAGCCCAGACACGGCGGGGTGACCCTGGTGATGGGGACCCACATGAACAAGCTCATCAGCATCAACGAGAAGAACCAGACCGCACTGGTCCAGCCGGGCATGTTCGGGCCGGCCTATGAGGAGGCACTGAACGACGCGCCGGCACGGTATAAAACGAAACATGCCTACACCTGCGGGCACTTTCCCGAGTCCTTTGAATTCTCTTCGGTCGGGGGATGGGTCGTAACCCTCGGCTCCGGCCAGGCCTCCACCTACTACGGCGACGCGTACGATATCGTGCTGAGCCAGGAATACGTGACCCCGGCCGGGGATTTCAAGACGCTCGAATATCCGGGCACAGCCACGGGGCCTAAAGTGAACGACATCATGAAGGGAAGCGAAGGGACCTTCGGCATCCTGGTGGAAGTGACAATGAAAATCTTCCGGCACATGCCGAAGAACCGGCAGCGATTCGCCTACATGTTCCCCACCTGGGAAGCCGCGGTCGAAGCGAGTCGCGAGGTGATGCAGGGCGAATTCGGCATGCCCGCGGTGTACCGGATATCAGACCCCGAGGAGACCGACGTGGGCCTCAAGCTCTTCGGTATCCACGGCACGGCTGTTGACCGTTTCATGCGGCTCCGCGGATTCAAACCGATGGAGCGCTGCATGCTCATCGGCTCGGCAGAGGGAGAGATCGGGTACGCGTGTCACGTAAAGAAAATGATCGGCAAAATCTGCGCCTATCACGGCGCCATGTCCCTCACCGGATACGCCGCAAAAAAATGGGAGAAGACCCGCTACATGAAGCCCTACATGCGGGAGGATCTCAACGACTACGGCATCGTCATTGATACCCTCGAGTCAGCCGTAACCTGGGACAATCTCCACAGCCTGCATGAGGGAGTGCGGACCTTCATGAAAAAGCGGCCCGGCACCATCTGTATGACCCACGCGTCTCACTTCTATCCCCAGGGCACGAACCTCTATTTCATATTCATCATGAAGATGGACAGCGTGAAATCGTACATCAACTTCCAGCGCGGCGTGATAGAAGCCATCACGAAACATGGCGGTTCCCCCAGCCACCACCACGGCATGGGGAGGATGATCGCGCCCTGGCTCGAACCGCACATCGGGAAGAACCAGATGGCTGTGATCCGCACCCTCAAGAAACACTTTGACCCGAACAGGATCATGAACCCGGGGGGCATTCTCGGGTTGGATTGATTGACACAAGTAACAATCCTTACATAATCCCTCTCGATGGGGGCCGCTCTCGGCCATCCGTGGCCTCCGCGGCATTGGGACATCCTGTCCGGCAGATGTTAGGTGGAGGTTGATGATATTTCACCCTCCCCCTGCCCCTCCCATCAAGGGAGGGGTGAATTTGAGAAGAGAGTATATACATCATGAAAAAAGAAAGCAAAACCACCGGCGATATGATCCTGTCAATAGACGCGGGGACCCAGTCGATACGCGCGGCCCTGGTCGATACCGGCGGCAACATCGTCCAGATTGTTAAGACGCAGATAGAGCCTTACTTCTCGGATCACCCGGGCTGGGCGGAACAGGACCCTGACTATTACTGGCGGATGCTCTGTGCTTCGTGCAAGGGCCTTATTAAAAAGGCTGGCAGGGTAAAAGAGCGGATAGCGGCAGTCACCCTCACGACCCAGCGCGCCACCATGATCAATATAGGCGCTGATGGGAAGCCCCTCCGTCCTGCCATGACCTGGCTCGACCAGAGAAAGGCCGACGCCACGGGCATCGTTCCCGCCGCTATCAGGCCGGTCCTCAAGGCTGTGAACCTGCTCGAACGGGTAGAAGGCGCCGTGGAAAACTGCGAGGCGAACTGGATACGGCAGAACCAGCCTGACATATGGGAGAAGACACACAAGTACCTGCTCCTCTCCGGCTTTTTCACCTACATGCTGACGGGCGAATACGCCGACTCCACCGGCAACAACATGGGCTACCTTCCGATCAACAACAAGACCTACCAGTGGGCTGGAAGGTTCGACCTCAAGTGGCGCCTCTTCCCAATAGAGAGAGAAAAGCTCCCTCGTCTCGTCAAGCCCTCTGAGGAGCTTGGGCGCGTGACAAAGCGCGCCTCCCGGGATACCGGCATTCCCGAGGGGCTCCCCGTTTTCGCCGCCGGCACGGACAAGGGATGCGAGATACTCGGCGGGGGCTGCCTCACCCCCGACATCGGCTGCCTGAGCTTCGGCACAACGGCGACCTATAACACCGTGACGGAACGCTATATAGAGCTCCTCCCCATGATCCCGCCCTATCCTGCCGCGATACCCGACTCCTATTACACGGAGGTGATGGTGTACCGTGGTTTCTGGATGGTGAGCTGGTTCAGGGAAGAGTTCGGCCTCATGGAAAAGCAGACGGCGGCGAAGAAAAAGATCGCGCCGGAAAAACTCTTTGACGCCCTTATCAGGGAAACGCCGGCCGGTTCCATGGGCCTCGTGCTCCAGCCCTACTGGTCCCCGGGGGTCAACACCGACAACTACGCCAAGGGTTCCATCATCGGCTTCGGCGACGTGCACAACCGCGCCTATCTCTACCGCTCCATCCTCGAGGGCCTGGTGTATGCCCTCCGGGAGGGCGCTGAGTATACCATAAAAAAGACGAAAACACCCGTCACGCGCCTCAGGGTCTCCGGCGGCGGCTCGCAGAGCGACATGGCCATGCGGATAACGGCGGACGTCTTCGGCCTCCCCGCCGAGCGACCCCACACCTACGAGACCTCTGCGCTTGGAGCGGCCATCGACGCGGCCGTGGGGCTCGGGTTTTATCCGGACTTTACGTCGGCGGTGAAGGCCATGACCAGGGTGAAGGACGTGTTCGAGCCGATTGCCGCGAACCACCGGCTTTACAATGATCTGTACAATAAGGTGTACCTCTATATGTACCCGCGGCTGAAGCCGCTCTTTAAAAGGATACGGGAAGTCACAGGGTACCCGGAATGACAACCCCCTCTTATTGACCTCATCCCCTAACCCCTTCTCCATCAAATGGAGAAGGGGAATACGGAAAGAAGAGTATTTACTCAAAGCCCTCTCCTCGCAGGAGAGGGCGCGCCGGAGGCGGGGTGAGGTCAGAACTTCGCGGCGAATTCCCGCACCGCAGCCTCATCGAAGCGCGAGACGCTTGCGGTTATGTTCACCACCTGGCCGAGAACGCTCTTCTCGATGAGGCTTAGATGTTCGAAGTCGAGCTCGCCGCCGAAGATACCCGCGGCAACGGCGCGGAAGCGCAGCG
Organism: Spirochaetota bacterium; assembly: GCA_041753395.1. Lineage (GTDB taxonomy): Bacteria > Spirochaetota > UBA4802 > UBA4802 > UBA5550 > RBG-16-49-21. The sequence continues at coordinate 190,381 of JBGSUQ010000028.1, read as the reverse complement.
ACGCATCGAACACCGATTCATAATGAGCGCACGCGGCATCACCCTGGTTCATGCAGCAGATAAAGAGGCCGATCCGCTTGGTCAGAAGCGCCGGGAGGTTTTTATCACAGAAGTTTCTAAGGCCCTTCTGGAGGGACCCGAGATAGACGGGGCCGCCGATGATAATGGTATCGTAACGCGACAGGTCTATTGCGGGCTTTGTTTTAAGATCAACGAGGGTTACATCATCATCATGAAGGTTTTCGCGTATGATCCGTGCGGCCTTCCCGGCGCAGCCGTGCTTTGACATGTAGATGACCAAGGTGCTCATGACTTATCCGCCCGCCGTATCAGTACGGCATCACAGTTCTGCGGCAATGGCTGCCGCGCCAATGGCCCCCATCACCTGGGCCGACGGCGATACTTCAACAGCCATTCCGAGCTTGCTCTCCAGGGCCTTCACCACGCCGATGTTCTTGGCGACCCCGCCGGTCATCATCAGGGGCGGCTTCACACCAACCCGGTTGGCCATGGCGGAAATGCGCATGGCGATTGATTCGTGGATACCGGCTATGATGTTTTCCCGCCCCTCCCCCCTGGAGATGAGGGAGATGACCTCGGATTCCGCGAAGACCGTGCAGAGGCTGGAGATCTTTCCCGGTTTATCTGCCTGTAGTGATATATCGCCAAAATCCTCCAGATCGACCTGGAGCGCCCGGGCCATCACCTCGAGAAACCTCCCGGTGCCGGCGGCGCACTTATCGTTCATCACAAAATCCTTCACCCTGCCATTCTCGTCAAGGACGATGGATTTCGAGTCCTGCCCGCCGATATCAATGATGGAACGTATGTGAGGTGCGCTGAAATGGACCCCGGCGGCATGGCAAGTGATCTCCGTTATCGACTTATGCGCAATCTCCACGCTCGCCCTGCCGTAGCCGGTGGACACGATCTTTTCCATGGCGGAAAGGTCCAGGGCCAGCGCAGACAGGAGCTCGTCCGTCACATGGCGCCATGCTTTGCCGATGTTATAGCCCGTGAAGCCCACATGGGCGCCCAGGAATTTTCCATCCTGCATGACCGCCGCCTTGGTGGTGATTGAGCCGATATCGATTCCGAGTGTATACATAATCCGAATCCTGTCTGTTTGCTATCGTTTTCCTGGCACATCAGGCAAACGATATGTCGCACCTGCGCAGCATCGATTACCGCCCGCTACTTCTTTTTAAAATATTGGTTCACATTTTTAACGCTGGAAAATACGAGTTCGTCACCCGTGACGCTAATAATATCCAGCGGCATAGGATTCTTGCTCCGGACAATCGTGTTGCCCTTCAGCGTGTAGGTGCCGCTTGCGGTAGTAGGAGTCGTCTGGGCCCCCATGAGGGAACTTTCCTCATACGTGCCGTCAGACTTGAAGGTGATAAGCCATTCCTTGAAAACCTTCAGCGTTATCGCCCTGTCGGAAAACATCTTGGACTCCGTGTGGTCATAGGACCATGTCCCGATAATTTTTTTGTCATTTCCTCCTTTGCAGCCGCTGCCAACCGCAAGGGTGAGCGCCAGAGCGAGAACCGTTATACTTGAAAGTATGCGAGATGTCATTGAGGCCTCCTTGTGTTATTTAATAAGAATAACAAATATGCCATGCCATATAGGCACATTGTCCCTTAAAACTCAATCATTAATCCGGTTCTTGAACATTCGCACAGGGAGTCAGAGTAACTCAGATTGAATGCTGGATTGAGGCATGGATGCCGAAATCCCGACTGCGGCAGGATGCCGCGATAGTCAGGATAACTATCGGTGAAAAAGGCATGTAATATGTAATAATAGAAGAAAGAACCTCAAGCTCCTAGGACTTGAATATTTCCTTGTCGTAAGTCTTCACCCAGTGCTTCTTCAGCACCGCTTTGGCTTCCTTGATATTGTCAACTTCCAGGATGATTATGGCCTCGTCACCCTTGAGATAAATGAAGGGATACATGCAGTCAATGTTCACCTTTGCATCAATGAGTGGGCGCAGGATCGCATTGAGCCCGCCCGGATGATCGGGTGCCGCCACCGCCACAACCTCCCTGGTAGAGACTGTAAACTTGTTCATTTCCAGGACATTCACTGCCCGTTCCGGGTCATCGACGATCATGTGCACCTGCACCGGGTTCAGGCCCGATGACGCCATAATGGCCTTGATGTTTATCTGCTCTTTCTCAAGCAATGACGTGGCCTTGTAAAGGCTGCCGGGATTATTGTCAACGGCTATGGAAACCTGGGTGATTGGCATGGTGTAACCTCTTTATTTCTCACCCCCTCTCCTTTCTCCCATTCTTAATGGGAGAGGGGGACGGGGGGTGAGGTCTTAACTAAATGGGAACCCATCATATCCAGCCTGAAGGGCTTTCATGCTTGATTCAGCGAGCTTTTTCTTGGACCCCATCATCATCTCGATGCTCTTGAAGACTGTTTCGATCTTGATAATCTTGGTCATCTTCACCAGGGCGCCCAGCATGACCATGTTGGCCGCTCTCTCACTGCCGAGCTCCCGGCCGACCCTGTTGACCGGCACCCCGAAGAGGTCTACGTCATGACGCTCGGGAACGTCGTCCACGAGATCGGCGTTGTACAGAAGCTGTCCCCCCGCCTCAAGCCTGCTGATAAAGGCCATAAGCGAGGGCTGGTTCATCGCCACGAGCATGTCAGGGGTCGACGCCACGGGAGACGCCACCTCCTCGTCTGATATGCAGAGGGTACAGTTGGCTGTCCCGCCCCGCATGGCAGCGCCGTAGGAAGGCAGAAAGGTCACGAAATAATCGTCGAGCATGGCGGCGTTGCCCAGGACGTTGCCCATGGTAAGGACGCCCTGTCCCCCGGAACCGGCGATCAATAGTTTCAGCAGCATATTATTTCTTTTTGCTCCTCTTGTCTGTCAGAACGCCCGTTGGAAACTCCTTCATCATTGTCTCCGTGACCCACTTAAAGGAGTCCACCGGTGTCATCTTCCAGTTTGTCGGGCAGGGCGACAGGACTTCGACTATGGAATAGCCGAGGCCGTCGACCTGCGTCTGGAAGGCGTTGGTGATGGCCTTCTTGGTCTTGCGGATGCCGGCGGGGCCGTCGCAGGCCACGCGCTCGGCGTACACGACGCCGGGGAACTGGGCCACAACGTCGGTGATGTGGAGCGGATACCCGTCATATTTCGGATCGCGCCCCAAGGGCGTGGTGGTGGTCTTCATGTTGATAAGCGTTGTCGGCGCAAGCTGGCCGCCGGTCATCCCGTACACCGCGTTATTGATGAAAATGACTGTGATGTTCTCGCCTCGGTTGGCGGAATGGATCGTCTCCGCGGTGCCAATGGCGGAGAGGTCGCCGTCCCCCTGGTACGTGAACACGAAGAGGTCGGGACGCGACCTCTTGACGCCGGTAGCAATGGCGGTTCCCCGGCCATGGGCCGACTCGATTACGTCAAAATCAAAATAGAGATAGGCCAGCACGGCGCAGCCCGCCGGGTTCACGCAGATGGTGCGCTTTCCCAGGTCAAGCTCCTCCAGAACTTCCGCCACGATGCGGTGCACGATGCCGTGCCCGCATCCGGGGCAGTAGTGGGTGACCACATCTTTCTTATAGTATTTCGGCCATGGGTTCTTGATTTTCATCGTTAGCTCTTCGCTGTCTTCTGATATTCGCGGTAAATGATCCGCGCGAATTCGACCGGCGTGGGCACCACCCCGCCGGGCCTGCCGTGAAAAATAATGTCCGCCTTCCCCTCCAGGGCTATCTGCACGTCCTCCAGCATCTGCCCGGTGCTCATCTCGAACACCACGAACCGTTTGATCCGCGAGGCCAGTTCGTTGAGTACCTTCTTCGGGAAGGGCCAGAGGGTAATGGGCCGTATCATGCCCGCGCGCACGCCGTCCTTGCGCACCCGCTTGATGGCGCCCTTGGCGATGCGCGCAGTGGTGCCGTAGGCGATGACGACGATCTCCGCATCATCGATCATATATTCTTCAAACCGTGTTTCGTTTTTCTCGATTTCATTGTATTTCCGCACCAGTTTCCAGTTGTGGCGCTCCATCTCCATTGCATCCAAGATAAGGGAGCAGAGATAGCGGCTGGGGCCGTCGCCTCTTCCGCCGAGTGCCCATTCCTTCGCAGGCAGGCTTTCTATCTTTTCGGGGAAGATTACCGGCTCCTTCATCTGTCCCATCATGCCGTCGGAGAGCATCATGACCGGGGTGCGGTACCGGTCCGCAACGTCAAAGGCGTGATAGGTGAGGTCGGCGATCTCCTGCACCGACGCCGGCGCGAAAACCGGGGTACGGTAGTCGCCGTGGCCGCCGCCGCGGGTCGCCTGGAAATAGTCGCCCTGGGCCGGCGCGATGTTGCCGAGGCCCGGTCCGCCGCGCATAACGTTCACGATGACAGCCGGGAGCTCAAACCCGGCCAGGAAGGATATCCCCTCCTGCTTGAGGCTCACTCCCGGGCTCGATGACGAGGTCATGGCGCGGACCCCGGTGGCGGCGGCGCCGATTACCATGTTGATGGCCGCGGTCTCGCTTTCGGACTGGATAAAGACCCGGCCTTCCTTCCGCATATGGTCGGCCATATACTCGCCCAGCTCGTTCTGAGGGGTAATGGGATAGCCGAAATAGCAGTGGTAGCCGGCCCGTATTGCCGATTCGGCAAAGGCGTGGTTTCCGCTTATGAAGACCTTATTCATCGTCATCGTATACCTCGATCACCACCTCGGGGCATACCAGGGTGCAGATCATGCATCCCGAGCAGAGGTCCATGTCCCCGGGCTCCGCGTAGTGGTAGCCCGCCTTGTTCAGGTGCTCCGACTCAAGGAGCATCTTCTTGGTGCAGTAGGCAACGCAGAGGCCGCACCCCTTGCACATCTCGGTATTGATTTTTACTATATGTTTTACCGCTGTCTTCGTCATTGCATGACCCGTATCGGTTTAAAAGTAAGACACACACTACAGGGGGGCTCTTTTTTTTCAATAAGAAATTTATTTCTCTCGGGGTGGGTGTTGATTTATGAATTAAATCATATTATGTCTGATTTTTTTATTGCTTTACCGAAATAATCGGGTGATATTGCATTCATCCTGCCCGGGGGGATATCAATTAGCATATCGTCTTTCAATTCATGCTGGGGGTATTATATGAAACGATTACTCTTTATTCTGACAGGCATTCTGCTGTTTCTGGCTCTTGCTATTATCATTTTTCCTCATATCTATTCCAATGACAATATGAACTATGATGAAGCGGTAAAACAATTCGCGAAGGGAAAAATAGTAACCGTTGATAATGAAAAAGTTCATTATATCGAAAAAGGCAACGGCAGGCCGGTGATACTGATCCATGGATTTCTGTACAACACGTCTATGTGGGAAAAGAACGTAGACGAACTGTCAAAGAAATTCAAGGTCTATGCCATCGATCTGTGGGGCTGGGGATTCAGCCAGAGGCTTAAAAAAGAAGCTTACAGCTTTGACCTCTACAGCAGGCAGATCATCGGCTTCATGGACGCTCTGAAAATCCCCCGGGCATCCCTGGTGGGCCAGTCGATGGGCGGCGGCATTTCGGTTTTCACGGCGGCCCACCATCCGGATAGAATTGATAGAATCATACTTGTGGCTCCGGCCGTCATCCCCTATCCGATCGCACTGGACGCCCGTATCTTCAAGCTCCCCTTCGTGGGCGAGTTCCTTTGTTCCATACCGGGGGATTCGATGATGAAACAAACTCTCAAAAACGTCTTCTTCTATGACAAGAGCAAGGTGACCGACGAATACGCGGCACGGGTACTGAAACCCAGCCATATCAAGGGGACCTATGAGGGAGGCCTCTACATCCACCGGCACGTGCTGGTGGGCTCGATAGTTGAAAAAGAGGCAAAGATGCTTGCCGCCATGAACAAGCCCATTCTGATCATCCACGGCCGCGATGACCGGGCCGTTCCAGTGGACCGGTCCGAGGAATTAGCAAAAATATGGAAGACGGCAAAGCTGGTTATTTTCGATAAAGCCGGTCACTGCCCCCATGACGAGCATCCGGAAAAATTCAACCGCCTCGCTCTGGATAACCTGTAATAGTGCAATGTACATGCTCCCGGGGCATATCCGCGGTAAAATATTTTTTAAAAAAATTTGCCGTGGCCCTTGATCTTTTGTATTATTAACAGGATTGCCCCGGGGAGCTATGATCATGTACAGATTACGAATTACATCAATACTATTAATCGCATCTCTGTCCTTCTCGATATCATGCAATAAAAAAGATGAAAAAGTCGACCCCCTTGCCCTGGCCGCCCTTTTTTCCCGGAACTACTACCTGGGCCTGACGCCCTTCCCCTATGACATCTCGAGCGTGGATAAGATAGAATGGGTGTACGACAGGATACAGACCGACGCGGACCTGATGGCCCATCACTTCGATAACGGCATACCCTGGGACCAGGCGCTGGCAGGGACCCCGTATCCGTCGAAGGTCACGGACGACTGGTATTTCCGCCAGAGCCATACCCCGGCGGGGCACAAACTCTACGTGGCCGTCACGCCCATTAACAGTATGCGCGATGGCCTGGCGCCGATCTGGAATGCCGCTGGCGATAATCAGCCACTGGGACCGCCCTGGAACGGTTACGACTTCAACAGCCACGAAGTTAAAGCCGCTTATCTCTATTACTGCAGAAGCGTGATCGATTATTTCAACCCTGACTATATCGCCATAGGCGTCGAGGTGAACCTGGTCAGGAAATTAATCCCGGCTCAGTGGGACGCGTACGTGGAGCTGCACCAGGAAACGTACGCAGCCCTGAAGGTCCTCTACCCTTCCCTTCCCATATTCGTCACCCTCACCGGGATCGATCTTGTCGATGGTTACTCTGACGCGGACCACGCGGACCAGATGGCGGCCCTGGCGGATATCATCAATTACACCGATTACTATGCAATATCCCTCCACCCCTTCTTTGCCGAGGTCCCCGGCGGCACGCTCCCGGCGGACATGTTCGACCGGATTTTCGCTCTTAACACGGAGGCGAAGCCCGCCTGCATCACCGAGACAAGCTTCCCGGCCGAAGAGCTTACCATGACCGCCTACGATCCGGACATCACTCTCGCCGGGACCCGGGATAAGCAACGCGATTACTTCAGCATCCTTCTCAACGAAGCGCAGCAGAAGAATCTCATTTTCGTGGTTAACTTCCTCGTCCGGGACTATGATGTCTTATGGTCCACGCCTGTTCCAGGGGGATTGGGATCTCCCGAGGACATCAACAAGGCATGGCGCGACACCGGCTTTCACGACCAGAACGGCAACGCGCGGCCTGCCCTGCGCACGTGGAAGTCGCACCTCGCCCTGCCGGTGCGATGACCCTATTTAGCGGGATAGTGGATGGAGGGAGGCATCATCAGCCCGTGTACTCCGCCACCATGAGGGTGATGTCATCCTCAAATTCCGGACTGGTGCCGCTGATGTGGGCCAGCACCGACTGGTAAATGCTCTCGCACATCTCCGCCGCGCTCTGGTGCACATGCCGGCGCACGATCTGATCCAGTTTTTCCTCGCCGTACATTACAAGGTCCCGGTTGCGCGCCTCCGTGATGCCGTCGGTATAGAGCACCAGCTTGTCGCCCGTTTGCAGGAGGGTAACTGCCTCGGTCGAATTAGGCGGGAAATTTTCGCTTATTATCCTCCCTTCGGAACACCCGTACTCGACGGACCCGTCACGACGGACTATGATGAGGGGCGGATGGCCCGCACTAGAACAGGTCATAACGCCCGTTTGATGGTCTATGTGGCAGAAAACGGCTGAAATGAAGTGCCCGCCCATTTTCCCCTTGAGGGACTCATGGAGCCGCTTCACCGCGAGGGAGGTCCTGCCGGCGGCATCGTAACAGGATGGCAGGGACATTTTAACCATCGCGGAGAGAAACGCGGCCGGGACGCCGTGGCCGGACACGTCGCATATGAAAAGCATCAGGTTGTCATCCTGGAGGTTGAAATCAATGAAATCGCCGCCGACTCCCATCATCGGCTTGTACTTGAAACTGATGGAGACATTTCCGGTTTCCGGCATTTTTGACGGAAGCAGGGACATCTGGATCCTGCGCGCCATCATTATCTGCCGGTTCAGCTCGCTCGATTGCTCCTCAATGGTGAGGGTCCGTTCGACGACTCTTTTTTCGAGTCCTTCATTGAGCTCGCGTATCTCTTTAATGAGGAGCTGTTGTTCTTCGGAAAAATCTTTCAGTCTGGCGGCCATTTCGTTAAATCGTTCCGCGATTCCACCGAATTCATCCCTTGACCGGATATCAACAAGCGCGTTCATATCACCTTCGGCAAGGCTACTTACACCTCGCATCAGCTTCGAAAGGGGAGCGGTAAAGTACCGCGACAGGTATACCGTGACAATCAATGAAACAATAAAAGCCGCCAGGAACAGGATGATGGCGGCGTTGAGTATTCCCCGCCTATATTGGTCGACTTCCCGTGAACTTACCACCACCAGGATGATGCCGACTCCCTTTCCCGCCCTGTTGATGATCGTCGAATAAGCGGAGTAGAATTTCCCGTACGCATTATTAACCGATTCCCGGTCTACATAATCTCGTTTTTCATCGATGAGTTTTTTTAATTTATCCAGGAACTCCCGGGTTTCGATGAATTCCGCCCCGGGCCAGGAGCTCGGCATTCCTCCGGCAGTGTAGCTGACGCTGAGGGTAAGCGATTTGCCATTGACGGTAACCGGGCCCTGTTTAAAATAATCGGTCCTGCTGACAGTACCGGCGGGTGTTGCGGCTGACAGCGGGGCTTCGGTCATGACGACGATCATGGGGACGCCATTTACGAGAATCTGCCGCCGCCCGTTTTTGTCGCTGAAACCGACCCGGACCCTGCCGATGGAAGAGCTTATATCAAAGGTACCGGTATGCAGTACGCCATCATACTCCACCGTCATCCTAGACTGTTTATCAATAAAACAGTTAAAGGCGAGCTCGTTGGTCTCAAACCAGAGCGTATCATATTGAGGGATGTTCCCGTCGATGGCGTAATAGAGCTTTCCGTCGGCCCGGTTGTAATTGACGGTGTGAATGTAGCGAATGTCTTTTTCTTTTTTCCGTACGGTGCTGATCAGATCAAGGTAATACCGGTATTCAGGAATCTTAATTGATTCCGGTGCCGCAAGACGTTGATGAATGTCACCGTTTATCGCGGTGGACAGTATCCTGGCGATGGAGAGCTTGTTCTCGCAGAAGCTGTCGAAAAATTTTGTTATGGCCGCTCTGTACAGGATGACACCGAGAAGTGGGCTCATGATCAGATTGAAAACAATGAACCCGGCAAAGAGCTTGCCCCGAAGACTAAACATGCCCCTGATATCGGATTTTTTCCCCTGGCCAATTGAGTCAGCATGAAACATACCGGCACCACGGAAAGATGACAAGGATTGCAACAGTTTCATAGAATGTTATAACGGAATATTTTTTAATGACTATACCCATCTTCGCAGAAGTGTCAATAATTATACCTTTTAATACCATGATTTTTATTTCGTTCTTTCATTGATATCACAACATTGTCTTTGATCAAAAACATCACGACATTAAACATGCACTGAATCAACAGACCGCGCAGAAGTTGCAAAAACATATCAATCCCGGCTTGCGAAAAACTGTTGATTTTACCGGGTATACCTGCATCATGTATGCATATGACATCATTACTGTATATCCTTTCCAATAATCGTGCTACGGTGTTTACATCTGCGGCATTATTAATGCTGTTGCCGGGCAGCGACGCGCTTCCCAACGGCTACAACCGGATCCATGAAGTCGCCATTCCGGCACTGGTAATAGTTTTCGCCATGGTCTACACGGGGCTGGCCCTGGTCCCGGCCGCCCTGGTCCACCTTGTTATAACAAAGGCGGTCCGGGGATCATCTCCCCGATTTGCCCGGTCGTATGCAGGGGCTGTTGCCGGCGGCGAGACCGGGATAGGCCTGTCCTACGCATTTTCCAAATGGTGCGCCGGCCCCGGATGGACCAGTTATCACTACACGCTGTATCCGTATCTGATCCTCGGATTATCCATTGCCGCGGCGGTCCTCCTCTCACTAATGGGCGCACGAAAAAAATCGGAGCATTAGAGTATCCATATCATATCTTATTAACCAATAATGCAAGGAGAAGAATAATGAAAAAATACCTTCCGCTTTTCATCCTCATTACCACATGCGTTGCCCTGACAGTCACCTGCAAGAAAGAAGAGGCCCCGAAAGAGGAAAGCCAGGCCGTCGAAGAGGCGGCAAAGCCTTTACTCATATCAAAAGTATCGGCCGCGCCGCAGCAGAAGCCTGTCGCGTTCAACCATACGCCTCACAAGCAGAAGGCGGCTGCCCTGGGGAAGAACTGCAAGACCTGCCATCATAAGGGAAAAATCAATGAAAAGTGCTCCAACAAGGGGTGCCACTTCGGTCCTGGAGCGGAAAAGCTCGTGCACAAAAAATGTTATGGCGAATGCCATCTCACGGCCGCGGCAGCACCGAAGCAGGCGCAGTGCGCGGGATGCCACAAGCAGTAGAGACATGTTGTAACGCAGGGATATCCATCCGGCTGCGACGGCCGGATGGATTGCGCAAAACAGCTCTGCATGGCGCACGATCATCCGCTGTCGTCATATCCGCCGAAATGACTTGACATTATCCAGTTACGTGACAAATCTAAGACACGATGTTCAATTTATGCAGGGTCGGGATTTACATCGCCAATGAAAAAGAAGTACCACAAAGAAACCTTTGACAACATACCCGAAGAAAAGCGGCTGCGGCTTATCGAGACTGCCATCAAGGTGATGGGCCGGAAGGGCATATCAAACGCCAAGATCGAGGACATAGCCCGGGAGATGGGCGTATCTTACGGATCGATCTATTCCTACTTCGCCACCAAGGATGACCTCGCCCACACCATTATTACAATGGGCATCGAGATACAGCGGAAGACCTTCGAGCAGTCGGTTGAGCACAAGGACACCTTCTCGCACATCGAATCGGTCCTGGAACGGTCCCTGAATCTGAGCCGCGAACAGTCGGATCTCATATGTCTGTGGCATGAGATGAGCCTTCCCTATAACGCGCAGTATGCCGATCACACATCGGAACTCTTCCGCCTGGGGGTCGTCGAATGGATGAGCATTCTTAAAAAAGGTATCGCCCGGAAGGACATCCGCACGGACATCGACATCGAGGCGACCGCCTTCATGCTTAACGCCATGGCTTCCCAACTGCTGCGTTACAACATGTCTGAATTCCAGAAAAAAAAGCATTCCGTCCATTTTTCACGCAACCCGGAAGACCCGATTCCGGACCTGATGGCACAGCTTAAAAAAATGCTCGCCTGAAGCAATGCCCTGCCGGGCATTCCCGTCATCTCCTCCGTGCAATAAACTTACGAGAGCGCCGCCTATGATTCCATATGACCAGCACGGTATTCCTGCATGATAAAATCGCGAAATAAAAGAAAAGGCCGTCAATGATGACGGCCTCGAAGCGACTGCTGGATAACTGATTCAAAAGAAGGTCCTTACCCTGCATGACCATTCAAGATAATGTCATTCTATTCGAACATTAACATTACCGTAATCAGCTGATTTTTTGGTAACCTGGGTGAGGCCGCTGCCGTCCGGATTGACCATCATGATATTGTACAACGATCCGGAAAAAGACCCATGCAGGAAAAATATTTTTTTGCTGTCCGGCGACCATACCGGATCTCTGGAAGGCCAAATTTGCGTATTAGTAATCTGGATCTTTCCTGAGCCGTTGGCATTCATTACAAATAATTTCCATCCGTTGCTGCTGTTCTCATCAGTGACTGTAATATACGCGATTTTAGACCCATTCGGGGACCACTTCGGCATAATATTGCGCAGCGAATCATTCGTGAGGTTTGTTTGATTGGATCCGTCCGCGTTCATAACATAGATGTCCCAGTCCCCATCACGGATTGTCAGGAACATTATCTTCGTGCCGTCAGGCGACCATTGCGGCTCATAATCATGGACATAGTTGCTTGTCAGCTGTGTTACATTGGAACCGATGGCGGTCATTGAAGCTATTTCGTCCATAAGATTCATGACAAGCATTGATCCGCTGGGAGACCAATCAGGCGTCGTGGCCTCATAGACATTCGTCACCTGGGTCTTCCCGGTACCGTCGCTGTTGATTACGAAAATATTCCTGCCGGTATCACCCTCATAGCTTTCATAGGCTATTTTCGTGCTGTCCGGCGACCACACCGGGTTGTAATCATCCGAATCATTTTGAGTGAGCTGCCGGATGCCGGAACCATCACTATTCATCACATACAACTCAGCGGCGCCACTCGCGGCGTCATTCTTGAGATATGCAATTTTGCTGCCATCAGGTGAAAGAGCGGCATGCGAATCAATTGAATCGCAATCGGCGAGTTTGAATACCGATGGTTCGTCGGTATAGGTCGTAAAAACATCATATCCTGACTCAAGGTTGGCGTTGAAAATAAGCTGGTATACATCACTCACCGTTTCGTTAATGACCGAGAAATTATAGCTGACACCGAGAGTATAGATATACCACCAGTAAATCGGGAATATGGCCGACACTCCGGAATTGTAGCTAAAGACGAAGCTTCTCGTATAATTCATATTGTCCGTGGCGGTTATGATCATTGAATGCGCCCCCTGCTGATTGGGGTCGTAGGTGATGCGATAGGTATTCCCGGAAACCAGCGTGGCGTTTTTTACGGATGCTATCGGATAATTGCTGGTAATTGTGAAATTAATAGACATGACCGGAACTGGCGCCCCCCACCAGGCCACCGCACTCGTTGCATTGCCGTTTGCCGGGAGGTTGAAATTAATTGACCGTTCCGGCATAAGGGCGGCCTGGGCAAGGCATTTCCCGGCGTTCAATCTTCCTCCAGTCACCACTTTTCCCTGGAGCGCGGGTATGGCGTCAGTGCCTTTAAAGATGCACTGTTTAATCTGGGCATTGTTGAAATGCGGATATTTGGATTTGATCAGGGCTGCTACGCCGGCGACATGGGGTGCCGCCATGGAGGTCCCGCTTTTCAATCCATACCCGTTGTCAGGAATAGTAGAATATACACATTGCCCCGGAGCCGCCAGGTATACAACTTCACTCCCCCAGTTCGAATAAGAGGCGAGGGAATCATCAGATACGGTTGACGCTGTTACAATATGATGTTTATTCTTATTATACTTGGCAAAATAGGTGAAGGATCCCTGTGTCGTGGTATTACAATCAAAGCTGTCATTCCCCGCACCAAAAACCATGAGCAGATCCGACGTATCCAGGGCGCTCAACAATTGATTGTATTCCTGCATCTCGACAGTCGAGTCAAGACTTATGGAATATGAAAAACTGCAATTGACGATATCAGCCCCGTTGGCAATTGCGTAATTGACGCTTTCAACCATCTGGCTTTCGGTCAAATCATGGAGATCGTCGATTATCCGCAGGGGCATAATTCTCGCCCTGGGAGCAACGCCCTTAACCGTGCCGTTGGCCGCGATAATACCCGCGACATGGGTGCCATGGCTCAGCGTATCCATCGGATCCGCGTTGTTATAGGAGAAGTTATACCCATGCACATCGTCAACATACCCGTTGTGGTCATCATCAACGCCGTTGTTCGGTATCTCTTTCGCGTTGGTCCAGATATTGTTTTTCAGGTCATTGTGATGGTAATCGACGCCGGTATCAAGAACGGCGACAACGGCCCGGGGAGAACCGCTGGTGACCGTCCATGCCTGTGCACGGTCGATTTTATCCATGCTCCAGGTCTGGGTGTATGACGGGTCGTCACAGGTTTCCGCGGCCGCGGTGCTCTGCTCTTTTCCAATATCAACCTTTATCTTCAAATCAGGAAGGGCATATTCCACGATTCCGCTTTCCCTGAGCCTTTTTGACAATTCAATCGTCTCTTGCCCGTCTATTCCATCAATCTTAATAACAACGAGCCCCCGCATTTTGTCAGCCTTTTTCAGCAGCTGGCGGTCAATGGATTTTGCACCCACTGACATGTCGTTGAGCCTGGCTGTGTCTTTGCGCCAGCGGGTTGCTATTTTATCGACAGATGCATCCGGCACAAGTCGTCGTATGGATTCCAGCCGGCTTTTACCGTCCATCTCTACCGCCAGGGTGTCCTCAAGCATGCTCTCTTGGTTAGACGCGTCAATATCTGCGCCGGATTTCAACTGAACTATCAGCTGGCCCGGTATTATCGATGCGTTACTGTTCGCGGCGCTTTTCTCCATACCGCCGCAGCCGTGAAAAAATCCGACTGCCACTATAATAGCCGCCATAACAGCAGCGGTCCTGTAAGTTTTTTTCATAATATCCCCTTCCAATTTTTTTACGAATACATTGACCGGCAAGAATAATGTCAATCATTATAACAGTGTCCCGAAGGAGCAAAAAATGACAATTAATTTCATAACAATAAATAAAAATTAATGCCGGTTATCACCATCAGCGGCAGTCAATGTCCCGGCCCTCATTACGGGTGTATACACGGCGCAGATTCCAACAGGGGGGCTTAAAAAAATGCTCGCCTGACGGTTCGCGCAGGCGGGCATTTTCGGAATAGCACTATTCTTATATCGGGGGAACTTCATCCCCGCAGCGGCGTGAGAGCCGCATCAATTGACGAGAAAACTTTTTGTCGCTCCTTCATACCTGCTGATCTTCCCGGTCCAGCCCGATTTCCAGTAGCCGACATGGCGCAGACGGTATTCGCCTGAACCGGCGGTGCCGGGGACATCCCACTCAATGGTAACGCGGGAATATGCCACGCTGTCCCTTTTCCATATATACCGGGTTGACGGGTCCCAGTCATGGGAAACGGCCTTCCATGCCGATCCGTTTTTCTTTTCCACCACCAGGTAGCTCTCGCTCGATCCGGCCGTCAGGTTGTTGTTCGGATGGGCGCCCCAGAAAACGGCGCTTACCCTGCTCCCCTTTGAATATGCCCCGGCCGGCTGCGTTATGACGTCACCGAATTTTTTATACAGCGGCTTGTCGTCAAACAGGACGTTCCCCGCCACCTGCAGGATGGAGACCTTCTCAAGGCCTGCCTCGACGGCGGCCAGGTCCACCGCGTACGGAGGAGGCTCGACGCCCGGCGTGAAGGTCGCAGCCAGTTCGCTGACTATCTGCCGGATGCCGTTGAGCGAGTAGGGCCCCATCATCGTTGCCCCGCCTTCATACTGCTGGGACGCATATTCCTCACGCGTCGTCAGGTACCTGAGATCGTCATTCGACGTCGAGTTGATCACCACGTCCGTAACGCCGTCGAGGGCCATTTTTACTTCAGCCTTGAGGCGCCGTCCGGACATCGTCGTCACCTCGCACGGCAGCGCCAGGATTGCGAAGGATCCGATTTTCACAATCTGGACCGGCTGGTTCATGCTCCAGGCCTTGCCGCCCGGAATGAGATTATTAAGCTCATCAAAGCTCAGGGTTATCCTCTTCTCGAGCTGGCAGTCCATCTCACTGCGGAGCCTGGGCCCGGGCACCAGGGTTTTAAAAAGCATATCCGCGATGGCCGGGACCGGATCCGCGATCAGATCATATAAATCCGCCGTGCTGTAATCAGTCACATCGCGCGGGTTCCCCTCCCCGGCCTTTACCTGCCCGCTGTCGCCGTCTTCCGTCGAGCCTGCAAAAAATCCTACGCCTGCCGATCCGTTGCAGAAGCGGCAGTTGGTTTTATCTTCGCCCAGGACATCAGCGTAATAGATGTCCCTGTCATCGATATATTCCGGTTTGATCGGCAGCGACTGGGCCGCAGCGAAAAGCTGGCGGCTTTCAATGCTGCCGGAAAGCTCTTTTCCGTCTCCGTCATACAGGTCTCTGGCCAGGGCGCACACGCTATCGGCCCGCAGCTGCATCCGCTCATAGTCGCAGGTCCCGTCCGCGATCCAGTCGATCACATTCCCGTTTGCATCGACCTTAAGTGTCCCGGCCCTGCCGGCAAACTGCGGCAGCAGCGCGTCTTCCGGCAGGTTGCTGGAGGTATCGGCGGCATCGGCGTAAGCAAAGGCCGCGACGAAATTCGTGTTGTCGATATAATTGACGCCGTGTTCCTTTTCGATCATGTATGACGCGAGGCCGTTGATGTCTCCGTTGATGAGTTTAAGGTGGCTCCCGGAAACATTGGGGTGTATGGGGGCCCAGTGATACACGCCGACCGCGGTCCCATCGTCCCGGACGAACTTAAACTGCGTCATGGTCCGGTTTGAGTTGTCGGGCTGCCCGTCCGGCCTGAGGTAATCATCGACGTCCCTGTTCAGGGCATAGGCGACCGCGGAACGGTTCCTGTTGATGCGCCCCGATTGTTCCCATGGGAACTCGCCGGCGCTGACGACAACCCTCCCGGAGGCAAGGCGGTCATGGGCCATAACGATTGAATTGAAAATACCATTGGCTATTTTTTTAAAGTTCCCATCGTGGAAGGTCATGCCGGCGAAAATATTCAGGGCGTACGTCTTAAAATAACCGCCGGGCCCGCTGTGGGTATGGGTCGCGCTCATGATGATGTTTTTTTCATTATACATGTCGCCGTACCTGGCCTTGAGCATTTTCAACACCTGTACATACACACCGACCGACATGAGGGGGATATCCGCGGTCACCAGAACAAGGCCGCTTCCGGTTTCCTTTTCCTTGATGATGAAGGCCCGTGCCCATTGGCGCATATATATCCCCTGTCCCAGCTGCTCGAAGTCGCAATAGCCGGCAAACATGACCTCGGCGGGAGGACCGGTAATATCAATGATGCCGGTCCCGATCAGGTATGGCGATTCACTCGAAAATACCGAAGCAACCATTTCAGTCAACGTGGAAGAGGCGGATCCGATTAATCCCAGCAACGAAACTGGTCCCGAATCCTTTTTAGTGTCGCATGAGACCGTGAGAAATATGATGCAAATGCCCAGAACAGCTTTTTTCATTCCCATGTTTTCCTCCATCCATGTTAGACCTGTCACCTGTTTGAATAAAGACGGTGCATATTTATTTAAATTAAGTCCTGTGATAGAATGATGAATCCTGCCCCCGACCTCGAAATGAATTTTTGCGATTGACATGTCAGTCATTACATAAAAAGGCGATCATGTCAAGAAAAATAATCCGTCCAGACTTCTTTTTATTAATTAATGCTAAAAGAACCTAAAATGTCGACCTTATAGAGCACCTGCTCCCTCACCGATCATACAATTCAATCCGGAAGCCCTGATGAATCACATGCTTCTCCGGTACTGCCCGCCCACCTCGTAGAGGGCGTTCGTTATCTGCCCGATGCTGCAGTAGCGCACCGTGTCCATGAGCTCTGCGAAGACGTTCTTTCCCGCAAGGGCCGCCTCTTGAAGATGCTTCAGCGCCGCCGGCGCCTCTTTTTCATTCCGCTTATGGAAGGCCGCGAGACGCGCGAGCTGTGACTGCTTCTCCTCCTCCGTGGCCCGCGCCAGCTCGACCTTCGCGACGACCTCTTCCGGCGCCGCCTCCGTGTCGATGAACGTGTTCACGCCGACGATCGGCAGCTCCCCGGTGAACTTCCGGTGCTCGTAGTAGATCGATTCCTCCTGTATCTGGCTCCGCTGGTAGCCCTTTTCCATGGCCCCCAGCACGCCGCCCCGCTCGGTGATGCGGTCGAACTCGCACAGCACCGCCTCCTCCACCAGCCGGGTCAGCTCTTCAACAATAAAGCTCCCCTGGTCCGGGTTCTCACACCTGGCCAGGCCCCACTCCCGGTTGATGATCTGCTGGATGGCCAGCGCCCGCCGCACCGAATCGCGGCTCGGCGTGGTGATTGCCTCGTCATAGGCGTTGGTATGGAGACTGTTGCAGTTGTCGTACACCGCGCAGAGGGCCTGCAAGGTCGTGCGGATGTCGTTAAACTGTATCTCCTGGCTGTGAAGGGACCGCCCCGAGGTCTGGATGTGGTACTTGAGCATCTGCGAGCGGGGTCCCGCCTTGTACTTTTCCCTCATCGCCACGGCCCAGATACGCCTCGCCACCCGCCCGATGACCGTGTACTCCGGGTCCATGCCGTTGGAGAAGAAAAATGAGAGGTTCGGCGCAAAGCTGTCTATATCCATGCCGCGGGACAGGTAATACTCCACGTAGGTAAAACCGTTGGCCAGGGTGAAGGCAAGCTGCGAGATCGGATTGGCCCCGGCCTCGGCGATATGGTACCCGGAGATTGACACCGAATAGAGATTCCGCACGTTGTTGTCTATGAAGAACTGCTGAATGTCCCCCATCATCTTGAGGGCAAATTCGATAGAGAAGATGCAGGTGTTCTGTCCCTGGTCTTCCTTGAGAATGTCAGCCTGGACCGTGCCCCGGACGATCGAGAGCACCTCCGTTCTGATCTTCTCCTGCTCTTCTTTTTTGGGCCGGCGCTTGTGCTGCGCCTCGAACCGGTCCGCCTGCTGGTCGATGGCCGCATTCAGGAACATGGCCAGCATGATGGGCGCCGGGCCGTTGACGGTCATCGATACCGAGGTAGTGGGCGAGCAGAGATCGAAGCCGCCATAGAGCACCTTCACGTCATCGAGGGTGCACACGCTCACGCCCGACGTCCCCACCTTGCCGTACACGTCGGGCCGCGGGTCCGGGTCCCGTCCGTAGAGCGTAACCGAGTCGAAGGCCGTGCTCAGGCGCTTCGCCTCGAAGGACGCGGAAAGGAGCCTGAAGCGCGCGTTGGTGCGGGCCGGGTCCCCCTCGCCGGCGAACATCCGGGTCGGGTCTTCGTCCATGCGCTTCAGCGGGAACACGCCCGCGGTAAAGGGGAACCAGCCGGGTATATTTTCCTCCCGCATCCACCGGTACACCTCGCCCGGGTCGGTAAAATTCGGCAGGGCTATTTTTGGTATCCTCTTGCCGGAAAGGGATTCGTAATAAAGGGGCGTCCGGATCTCATGGTCGCGCACGATGTAAACGAGATCGTCTTTCTTATAATCCTCCCTGATCGTGTCCCACTGATACAGGAGGTAGGTCGTCTCGCTTTCAATCTGTTGCTCCAGGCTCGCGGCCTCGTCGGTAAGTCGTTCAATTAAACCGGCATCATTCCGTTCATCGAGCCGCCCGGCGGCCTCGCGCAGGTGCCAGATGGCCCGCACGATATCCGCCTGTTCCCCGGTGCGTTTATGGTAGTTCCGCACGGTCTCCGCTATTTCAGCCAGGTAGCGCGTGCGCCGTGATGGGATAATGATGGTCTTTGATGATGAATCCTTCCTGCCGGTCCGCGGCAAGGAGGAGACGAAGCGGTTTTTCCGTTTCGCGTTAACCAGGTCAAGGAGGTGGTGGTACAGGGCGGTCACGCCGTCGTCGTTGAAGCGCGATGCTATGGTGCCGAAAACCGGCATTTCCTCCAGGGAGCTGTTGAAGGCCTTCCGGTTCCGCTGCACCTGCTTGCGCACGTCGCGGAGAGCGTCTTCGGCACCTTCCTTCTCGTACTTGTTGACCGCTACCGCGTCGGCATAGTCGAGCATGGTTATCTTTTCCAGCTGTGACGCGGCGCCGTACTCACTGGTCATGACGTACACGGAGCAGTCGGCCAGATCGGTGAGACCGGCGCTCCCCTGACCAACGCCGGCTGTTTCCGCGATGGCAAGGTCGAAGCCGGCCGCTTTCACCACGGCCAGGGCATCGGACAGGGCGCCCGAAAAATCGGTATTGAGGTGGTTCGCCGCGAAGGAGCGCATATACACGCGCCGGCCCGTTATTGAGTTCATGCGGATCCGGTCCCCGAGGAGGGCGCCGCCGCTCCGGCGCTTGGCCGGGTCGCTGCAGAGGACCGCGACGTGCATGTCGCCGAAATCGCGAAGCAGGCGGACGATTATCTCGTCGATGAGAGACGACTTGCCGGCGCCGCCCGTGCCGGATATGCCGATGACCGGCATATCGCTGCCTGCTGCCTTCTCCCTGATCGTTTTCATAATTCCGACGTACGCCCCGGCATCGCGCCGGTCTGCGCCTTCCGTCATGGTGATGAGCCGGGCGATGGTCTGCTTGTTTTCCGGCGCGAGACCGCTGACATTCGCACCATCGACATCAGGGATCGGATAATCGATATTTGTCATCAGGTGGTTGATAATGCCCTGGAGCCCCCATTTAGTCCCGTGCTCCGGCGTGTAAATTTTCGCCACGCCATATTCTTCAAGTTCCCTCGCCTCTTCGGGGACTATGACGCCGCCGCCGCCGCCGAAAACCCTGATGTGGGGCGCGCCGCGCTCTTTCAGCAGGTCAATCATGTATTTAAAGAACTCCATGTGGCCGCCCTGGTAGCAGGAGACGGCGATTCCCTGGACGTCCTCCTCGATGGCGGCGCTCACGATCTCGTCCACCGAACGGTTATGGCCCAGGTGCACCACCTCCGCCCCGGACTCCTGAAGAATGCGCCGGAATATATTTATGGACACGTCATGTCCGTCGAAGAGTGACGTTGCGGTCACCACCCTGATCCGGTTTTTTGGAGCATATATCTCGGGCTCGGCCAAAACTGCCTCACCGGCGTGTTCCTTCACGGTTGATGTTGTTTTCATAGTCGCTTTCCCCTTCAACGGTTATTCTAACAGATTCCTGAAAAACTCCATCCTTGGAGTTTTTCAGGGTCGGTTTTACGAAGTGAATTCGTAAAACCTTACGTTTTTCTCGGCAAAGGCCTCGAAAAACGGCGATACGTCCTGTATCGTTTCAGCAGTTTGCTGTTTTTCAGCAAACTGCTTTACAGTTTCTTATTCTTCCCGGCATTGTTCATCCCCAGGATGAAATCGGTCTGGAGCCGGATATATTCATCGATGCTGTACTTGCGTCCGAAAAACCATTGCCGGAACGTCCACATGTGCCCCAGCACGGTGATGTTGTGGGCCGCCACTTCCACGGCGCTGTCATCGAGATGCGCAAGGTCTCCGGACGATATCAGGACCTTGATCAGGGTAATAAAGATGCCGGTAATGCGAACCTCGTTCTCGAGCACCTTCTTGCGCCATTGTCGCGGGAGCGACTGGGTCTCCTGGTAGATAAGGAGTATATGGTCGCTCATGCGGTCGCACACCAGGAAGTATTCCCGGATCGCCCCGGCCAGGACATTTTTCCCTTTCGTGGCCCTGGCCATTGCCTCGATCACGCCCTTCTCGACCTCGGCGTGAATCGCGTCGCACACCAGGTAGAGTATGTCCTCCTTCGAGGCCACGTATTCGTACATCGAGCCGATGGGCATCTTCGCCGCCGATGCGATTTGCCGCGTCGTGGTCTTGTGAAAACCCTTCTCCACGAAGAGGCGGACCGCCGCGTCTATGATCTGGCGGCGACGCTTTTCCACCAGCTCCTGGTTCTTTATCTGCGTGGGAACATTTCTTGATTTTTCTTTCTTTTTCATGCAAGCCTTTTTGCTGTATTTCTCAAAAAAAGCGTCCGGAAACGGTACAAATGTTGAGGCGCGCGGGCCGGGACGCGCCATAACGGATGCCGGCACACCATAAATATAATTCCGAACGAGCGCTCGGTCAACATTATTTTGGATATTTTTTTCTGTCAAGCCTGTTTTGCAAATCATTCCATTCGAAAAACCGTCCCAGAGTGATCTGGATTTTCCGGTGCGCTTCTTTCTCGATTTTCCGGACATGGTAGGCGGATATGCCGCTGTCCTTTGCCACGGACGCTGCCGATCTGCCTTCCAGGCATCGGGCCGCAACAAGGGCCCTGCTGTTTTCGGGAAAGGCGTTGATGACATCGCCCAGGGTCGATATCACCTCACCGCGCAGGCACATGTTCTCAATGTCCTCGTAAAACTGCCGGTCCATCACGGCCTCTTCGATCTGCATACTGCGGAGCTTCTCCTCCTCGGACTTCCTTCTCCTTAAAAAGTCAATGGCCGCATTTTTTGCCGCGGTGAAGAAAAAATTAAGAGTCTGCGGCGACTCCGGGTCAAGGCCGATCCTCTTTTCGTAAACCTTGAGAAACACGTCCTGGCATATCTCCTCTGATATATCCCGGTCATACACGATCCGCCTGAGAAACCTGATGACGGCGGGGGCATACCGCCGGTAATTAATTGAGAACATTTCATCGAATCCCGCATCTGACATCTGTAACTCTGACATGGTCCCTCCTTTTCGATCATAGTTTTTCACCCGCATCCATATTTGCCTGCGGGCAACAGTGCAACCCAAGGCATGAAGCAAGTAAGTATCTGTTAATAATATTACCTGCATCTAACATCGCAAGATATGGGGAACAAATGACACGGTTAAAGACATGAATGATACGTCATCATATACAAAGGCGGCCGGTTATCTGAATGAAATATTATTTGACAAAGATGATTACTACGGCTGACTGATAACAATTGGACTTGCATCAGAGAGGAGCGCCATGCCATTATCAGACCAGGATATCAAAAAACTCCGGGGTCTCACGGAAAGCGAGGTGCGCGACAGGGTAAAACGCGACGGCCTGAATGAACTGCCGTCGGCGAAGAAGCGCGGCATCTTCAAAATCATCCTCGAGATATTCACTGAGCCGATGTTTATCCTTCTCGTCGCCTGCGGCATTATATACCTTGTTCTCGGGGACATCGGAGAAGCCATAATGCTCCTCGGCTTTGTCTTCGTCATCATGGGGATCACCATATACCAGGAAAACAAGACCGAAAACGCCCTGGACGTTCTTAAAGATCTCTCCAGCCCGCGCGCCCTGGTCATACGGGACGGCATCGAGCAAAGGATCGCCGGCAGGGAGGTGGTCACCGACGACCTGGTCATTATCAGGGAAGGAGACCGCGTACCCGCAGATGCGATCCTCCTCTGGAGTATGAACCTGACCGCTGACGAATCGCTCCTGACCGGTGAATCGATCGCGGTGAGGAAGGTCTTTTCAGACGAGCAAAACCTGCCCATCTCGAGGCCGGGAGGCGACGACCTCCCCTTCGTTTACTCCGGCACCCTGGTGGTGCAGGGTCAGGGCATTGCACGGGTCCTGGGCACCGGGCTGAAAACCGAATTAGGAAAAATCGGAAAGGCCCTCCACGGTATCGAAGAGGAAAAAACAATTTTACAGAAAGAGACGGGCAGGCTGGTAAAAACAGTTTTTATTTTCGCTGCCATCCTATGCAGTGCCATCGTACTCATTTATGGATTCACACGAGGCGACTGGCTGAAGGGCATCCTCGCGGGGATCACACTGGCCATGGCAATGATCCCGGAGGAATTCCCGGTGGTGCTCACAATATTTCTGGCCCTCGGCGCCTGGCGGATCTCAAAAAAACAGGTGCTGACGCGGCGGGTCGCAGCTGTGGAGACCCTGGGGGCAGCCACGGTCCTCTGCGTGGACAAGACCGGGACCCTTACCCAGAACAGGATGTCCATTAAAAAGCTCCACTGCAACGGCGAGTTCCTGGAGATCACGGATATCGGGAACGCCACTCTGCCGGAAAACTTTCACACCCTGGTCGAATACGGAATCCTTGCCAGCAAGAAAGATCCCTTTGACCCAATGGAGCGGGCCCTGGTGGAGCTTGGAAACAAGACCCTGTTCAATACCGAGCACATACATACCGGGTGGACCATTCTTGAAGAGTATCCCCTTTCAAAAGAGCTGCTCTCCATATCCCATGTGTACCGTTCGCCCGGTCCGGGAAATTACGTCATTTCCGCCAAGGGCGCCCCTGAAGCGATCGCCGATCTCTGCCATGTGGATGAAAGCATGTTAACGGAAATCAGGCGGACTGCAATAACCATGGCTGAAGAAGGCCTGCGGGTCCTGGGCGTGGCTAAAGCAATCTCCGCCGTTTCGGAACTGCCCCGCAGCCAGCACGATTTTGACTTTGAATTCATCGGCCTCATCGGCCTGGCGGACCCCATCCGGGAAAACGTTCCCGCTGCCATCGCCGAATGCCACACAGCCGGTATCCGGGTGGTAATGATCACCGGCGACTACCCGGTGACGGCGCGGAACATCGCAGCCCAGATCGGCCTCAAAAACGGGGACCGCATCGCAACCGGACCTGAGCTCGAAGCCATGACCACCGATGAATTAAGGGAAAAGATCAAAAACACCAACATCTTCGCCCGGGTAGTGCCGGAACAGAAGCTCCTCATCGTTGACGCCATGAAGGAAAACGGCGAAGTCGTGGCCATGACCGGCGACGGCGTCAATGACGCACCGGCCCTCAAGTCGGCCCACATCGGCGTCGCCATGGGCGAGCGGGGCACCGACGTGGCGCGGGAATCATCGGACATTGTTCTTCTAAAAGATGACTTTACCTCTATCGTGGCAGCGGTCCGCCTCGGCAGGCGGATATTCGACAACCTTAAAAAAGCCATGGCCTATATTATCGGCGTGCATGTGCCGATCGCCGGCCTGTCGTTGATACCGGTCATTTTCCAGTGGCCTTCGATACTCTACCCGGTCCACATCGTCTTTCTCGAACTGATCATAGACCCGGCCTGCTCCATCGTGTTCGAACAGGAGAGCGAGGAGGACAACATCATGAACAGGCCGCCCCGGAAACCCGACGAGCCTCTCTTCGGTAAAAGGCTGCTCATTCTGAGCCTTCTGCAGGGCGTGTTCTCACTTGCAGCGATCACCGCCCTGTACAAGCTGGCCCTGAACATGGGACAGTCTGAAGCCGAGGCGAGGACCCTTGCCTTCACGGCACTCATCGTGTCGAACCTGTTCATGATCATGGCAAACCGCTCCTGGTCCAAGATCATCATATCTTCAATGCTGGTACCGAACAAGGCCCTCGCATGGGTCGTGGCGGGCGCTATTACCTTCCTGGGTATTGTTATATACGTCCCTTTTCTGCGGGAAATATTTCATTTTGCCCGGCTCCATCCGTTAGACATAGCCATTGCCCTGGGCAGCGGCCTTGTGAGCGTCATATGGTTCGAGATTGTGAAGGCAATAGCCTTCAGGAAGCATGTGGAACTGTTGAAGGATTGATACCGGATTATCGCTGCAGTGAAAGATACTTGCCATTGTACCATCATGGGGACCAGCATTGAACATGGCAAAAAGATCGGGGAAACCGTCAAGGAACCGGCGGGAATAAATAATAAAACACGTCGATCCACGGGAAACATCCGAGATTACCATAGGTTCCGCGGTGGGGATCATCGTGCTGTCCTTTGGCGGCAGCCAGACAATCCTCTCCCAGCAAAAAGGAAAAACCAAAGTAAAAAAAAGTGGCAGGTTTTTTATAAGGGCCTGTTGCAACAAAGTCCCGTGGAAACGCCGGCACGCTCAGCCAATGTGCTTGTTATAATCCTCGATGTAATGGCTAACTCCTTCATCAAGAAAGAGCAAAACATCCGCGCTATAATCACATATATTTATTCTTTAATTCGATGGACACGGTGCATGGACGATTTACCGCACCGGGGACATCGCAAATATACGGCAGGAGATCCCGTGGCTTTCCAGCGGATGCCGCCATATTCCCAGATTGATTGCTCTGAATGACATGCCGGGCAGCACGCCATCCAGGATCTTGATTCTCTTTCAATGCTATCTGAATATTTCTTCGGAAGTAGTGATAAAATTATTTTTTGCGTTAGATTCATATTTTCCTCGCGTTATCATCAACAGCATTTCTATCGAAGCGTGAATCCGCTGGCGGATCCGGTCGAATGAGCCGTATTGACTCACTGCTTTATATCAAATTCAAACATTTGTTTACCCTCGAGTTTACCGGTTAGCCGGTCTCCTGTTTTTACCGGGCCAACCCCCGCCGGCGTCCCGGTATAAATCAAATCGCCTGCCTCAAGGGTAATAAATTTTGAAACATAGGCGATAATGGCATCTATCGAGAAAATCATATCCCTCGTATTTCCGGATTGGACAAGGGCGCCGTTTTTATAGAGCTCAAAGTGAATAGTATTTCTATCGGAAAGTTTTCCAATATCAATAAATGCCCCCAAAGGGGCCGATTGATCAAAGGCCTTGGCGATTTCCCACGGGAGTCCCTTTTCCTTGCATTTTTGCTGTATATCGCGCGCCGTGAAGTCTATGCCCAATCCAATTTCGCTGTAGAACCGGGCCGCACCCCTTTCATCGATGTTTTTGCCGGTCCGGTTTATTTTCACCACCACTTCGACCTCGTGGTGGATTTCTCGTGAAAAGTCCGGCATGCAAAAAGGTTCATTGTTTAATAACAGCGCGCTATCCGGTTTCATAAAAAAGACCGGTTCGGAAAGGACCTTGTTGCCAAGTTCTTTCGCATGCTCGATGTAGTTACGGCCAATGCAGATAATTTTCATGTCACATCCACCAAAAAAAGATTTACGCCATGGCCGCAATTAAGGGAGCAGCGTCTTGTATTGTTGCGCATTGCCAAACAAGTAATTTAAAGCAGCCCCGAAATATTTTCATGCTGCAAGCTTAATAGTTACCGGAATTTCATCAAAATCCTATATAGAATCCCTTATTCTGCACAGCCAGCTGTTTCAAAAAATCAACAGCCTCTGAATCCTCCTGATTCCTGAACTCCGTGCCGACTCCGACGGTAAATATTTTTTTATCCGACTTGTTCATACTTCTGATCTTTTTAAGCAGAGTGTCCTTGGTGAGGGTCTTTTTTTTGATGGAATCGGGCTGTCCGTCACTGAATAGAATAATTCCGGCTGCGTCTTTATAGGTGTTACTTGTCAGAATAAATTCCATAGCCGCTTCAGTCGGGGTGTCATGATACGGCTGCAGGCAGGCAATCTTTTTGTAAAAGTTATGCTTCTCATTTTCAGAGAGAACATTTACAAGCCTCCCCTCGAAGTATCCATACTTGTAGCAGGACAATGCGGGGTTGTCATATGCCTCGTCCCGTAATTCGTAACCCCTGCAACGCCTGTCAAGCAC
This sequence comes from Spirochaetota bacterium, assembly GCA_041753395.1. Lineage (GTDB taxonomy): Bacteria > Spirochaetota > UBA4802 > UBA4802 > UBA5550 > RBG-16-49-21. Next base: position 163,470 of record JBGSUQ010000028.1, on the reverse strand, counting down.
CGGTTGTATCACAAATCCCGGGTATATCTCCTTGTTGATGTTTTCAGAGAAGGCGGGAAAATAGACGATATCGATCCAGTACCGCTCATCCATCGCGGCAATGAACATTTTAAGCGCTGCCTTGACCTGCGACAGCCGGTCTTCCTTGTATTTGTTATTTTCAGCGGCCATGCTCCCGGACAGGTCGATTACCATCACGATTTTATGGGGGATCTTGAACGCGATCAATTCGCTGGTGTCATCAGTGGCCTTGAATAATTCATTCTTGATCTCGGATATTTTTTTCACGACGTTTACGAATTTAACGGAAGTCGAATCGATTATTTTCGTGATGGATGAAATTTTTTCAATTGTTTGCGGATGTTCCGTCTTGTATTTTTGAAGTTCCTTCCTGGTCTCCGTCAGTTCAACGGTCGTTTTCGCGAGTTCATCCGACGCCGTTATCAGTTCCGATTTGACATCCTGGCAGCTTGAAGATTCAACGCTGATTTTTTGCGTAAGTAATATGAGCAGCAGTATCATGACCGCGCCAAGGGCGCCCGAGATGGTGTCGAGCATGGAGATGTTAAAAGAATTTATTTCACGATTCGGGCGTTTCATAGACCCTTCCGCCTGTCAAAAACATGGAGTCTGTTGATTAAATTCGTCAGCACGTACTTCCCCGACTTGTTCAGCACGTCCTCTTCCCCTCTCTGCACTATGTTCCATATTAACACCAGTATTGCGCTCAGGATAAGGGCGACGATTGTCGTGCCAAATGCAAATCCCAGGTCTGCCGTTATTTTTTTGAATACAAGGACCTTTTCGGCGCTGGCACCCATGAATTTATTGATGTCCATCCGTCCCAGGGCATACGCGATACCGATAACGGTCCCCATGAAGCCGAAGGTCGGTATGGCCCATACGAGATACCTGATGATCGAGTAATTGAGATCGAGACGGTGAATGCTCAAATCGAGATTGCTGTTCAATACGGAAATGGTATCGCTGATCGAGTGGGATTTCATATACTGGATTATGCTGTTGTTGATAAGATCGGGAAGAAACGCCTCGCCCCGCACGGCCGCGTTCGAAACATTTATCCTGATCGTCTCAATCTCCTCGTCGTTTTCCAGGAGCTTGCCGTCTTCTTCGGGAAGAAACCCCGACTTGGTAAGGAACACATTCTCTTCATAGGTACAGAGCCAGCGTATCCATAATTGCCCGAGGCCAATGAAGAATAAAAGGTGCATCAGGTTTTGAAGCGAAAATGGAAACACCGGGGAGGATGTTTCACCTATCAGCATGTCTCCCCAGAACGTTCCACCGATAAAAACGGTGAGGAGAGCTATGACCACAATGGCGACGACAATCGATACGCCGAGTGCTATCCAGGTTCTGTTTGCATAATTCATGTGAAATACTCCTTTATAGGGCTGATTGCCGATTATTTTCTCGGAACACATTCTCCTTTTTCATCCCTGGAATACCCGTCTTTGCACACGCAGGTATTCTTGCGATCCGACCAGGCCTCGTTCTTCCTCGAACATTTTTTTATGCATAAATATTTGTTCGGACCTTTTCCGCTCAGGACTTTCTTCTCGTCAGCCCCGCATGCAGCGGTGCATGCGCCGTAGGCATTTACAAGGTCGCAGGGTTCGCATCTGTCAGTCGCGCGGTTTAATGAATATCCCCGGACGCACACGCAGGCGCTCCGGTTCGAGTTCCATTGCTCGTGCTCACGGCAGTCGCAGTACCCGTATTCATTTATGATTCCCCGCCGGGAGGAGCATTCTGCCGTCAGCTTTTCCATTTTCTTCTTTTGTGTCACATGCTGCTTTTCCCAGGTCTCTTTCTGCTTTTTGAATTCTACAAATTCCCTGTTGAGCTCCACCTGCTTTTTCGCCACTATATTTTCTTCCGCTTTCCTGGCTTCACCGGCTAAATTTTCTTTAATGGTATTTTTAGCATTATCGAGTTCCTTCTGCTTGTTCAGCAGTTCGGTCTCCCGGTTATCAAGTTTCCTTTTTGCCGCAGTCAGCTGGTCCCTGGTTGCGGTGAGTTCTGTTTTTGTGCTTTCGAGCTCCTTTTTCGTTCCGAGCAACTGGTCCCTGGCGCTCATGAGTTTTCCTTTCGTGTCAGAAAGCTCATTGACGGTGGAATCAAGATTGTTCTTGATGCCAGAAAGTTCCAATTTCGTTCCATCAAGATCGTTCCTGGCTTTCGCGAGATTGTTCGATGTTTCCGCGAGCTCATCTCTCGTCGCGTTCAGCTTTCCTTTCGTCCCATCAAGGTCGCCCTTTGTCTTGTCAAGCTCTCCTGCGGTTTTATCCAGATCGCCCTTTGTTTTGTTCAGTTTATTTTTGAGATCGCCATATTTTTCATGCGATTCGTCGAGCTGATCCTGCAGCGATCGCTGCTGCGCCAGCATTTTTGAAACGCCGCCGAAATTATACCGCACCGCGATGCCCCAGTTGGCGTCGAAATTCCTCTTCGGCGTGATGATAAAGGCGGGAGCGACGAAGAGAGAAAGGGTCAGCGGATATTTTATAAACGGCATGGATAATCCGACAGGGATCCTGACGTTGCTGTGCATTTTTTTGTCCTGGTAGTCGTAGCCGATCAATCCACCTGCCCCGTAAAAGAACCTTAAATGCAGTCTGTTCGACCGGTAGAGAGTGACATGTTCAAAAAGAAAATCAAAGGTAAAGACAAAGTCCCGCCTGATCGTAGATCCGAGGGTAAAGTCGATCCCGAAAAAATCAACAATCCACCACCGTGCGTTTATACCCGAGGGCATTCCCGCAACGCCGCCTATCTCAAAATTGCCTTTTTGCGAGAAGGGGTACAGCGTCGCCATATTGAGAGACGTGTCCCGACCGGTTTTTCCATCAGTTTCAGCTCCGAACAGCCGGACATTATTCAGGCCAATGCATATAAGGAATATGATGATGATTTTAATTAATATTTTCATTCGTACCCTCCGGGGACTTTTAAAGATAATAAAAAATTATTACTTGATTCCGGGTTGCAATTATCTTCTTTCGGGCTGATGAATGATTACGAGCCGATATTGGTCCCCATCAATCCCTTTATATTCTCTCCTTGCCGGGTATTTCTATATGCAGTAATTTCTATATAAAAGTTTTAAATGTCAATAACAATCCGGGAATTCGGACAAGCCTACAGGATGTCCTTTGCCGGAAATGTTATGAATTAAATATAAATAGTTTTCGCCCCTCACCACCTGAATCCGACAGATGGATCAGTAAATTTAATTATGACTTAATAATGGTTTTAAGTGATTGACACTAGTGTAAATTTTATAAAACGAATTTTTTACAATAGATTATTCCCTTAATCCCATCACAATATCCTAAATCACCTCGAGCTATTAACTTCCTCATAACTCCCACATGCTTAATTTTTACTTATATCCTATTTTTTTAAGATCAAAAATCACCCTTACACCCTCTAACAATCAGAAAAGAATACTCATGATCACAAGAGGGGGGAACATCCGCCATGAAAAACTTCATTATCATTCTGATTCTGCTCTTTGCATCATCAGCGCTTTTCTCAAATACCCAGATAATAAGTCCGGGAAAACAGGGGAATCACGGGTCCTACGACGAGGTGATACAGAAAACAGCATGGATGGTGAGCGACGTCAATGCCCGGACACTGGCGCAAAAATACGCTTTGCAGATACTCAACGTCACCTGGGAGGACACGGGCCGGTACAAGGGCTCCTCCGTCGGCCCCAATATCAGCGACATGACCATCCAGGTGCAGCAGCAGGACCCGGCCACCAAGCAGTACCGGCTTACCTGCATGCCGGTTATACGGTATCCAAATTATGAGGACCTGAGCGCCGACATCAGCCCGGACCGCTTCTATATCCTCGTCGGGAACGAAAAGGGAAAGCCCCTGAAGCGGGTATCCCTCTCGCAGTATCTTGATAATCCAAGAAAATACATGAGCACCCCGTCCTCATGGAAGGGATGGGGGAAATCCCTCCTGGCGAAACGGGACACCCATGTCCTGGTGAGTGCCCAGGCGTGCTTCCTTCCGGTGCCCCGGAAAGGGATAGCCGAGTTCAACCCCGTGCTCTTCAACTACCAGTCCCGTGAAGGGGACCCGGCGGTCCTGACGATCCTCGCCACCAGAGAGGGGACCAGCATGACCATCATAGACAACAAGCGTGACGGCTTCCAGGCCGGCATGACCTGGGGCCAGCGGCTCTTCTTCAATCAGAAGGGGGAGCGCGCGTCCCTCACCGGCAAGCGTCTAAGCGATTTTATCGCTGATGGCAGCTCCGGGAGGAAGGGAAACGTCACGAAGCATACTGCATCTGCCGCCGGGGAAAGCGGCCTGAACCTCGTACTCCTCATCCAGGTCCCCCTGAAGCAGAAAACGCCGATGCGCTTCAAGGAAATGGCATGCGAAGACAGTATAGCGTACAACAAGTCGGCGCCATCGGGAAAAAGCGATGTTGAAACAGCGGTCATCGGCCATGGTAAGGTGGAAGGCCCCTTCACGGAAATCGCCGGCCTCAACATCGAGCGTGACGAGAAATATCCGATCCGCGTCACCGTGCAGTTTTACAAGGCCACCGGCAACGGCGTCGTTTCCGAAGCCGACATAAAGGAAATCAATAGTCAGATTCAGAGAGTGTACAAGCAGGCTGATTACGTGGGAAGCCTTGTCGTTAACGGCGACACCAGGCGCCCCACCGAGTACGACGGGCCGAAGGAAGAACCTTCCGACTGGTGGGAAACCTTCTGGAAGCGGCATGAGGGCAATACGGGGATGACCCCGCCCGACACCATGCATCTATTGCGAAAGCTCTTCGGGCCGAACTGGGACCCGAGGAGAAGGTGACCCGGATACGGGTCGTGCAGATGCCTTCTGATAGGGTGGGGTTTAAACCCCACCCTATCAGAAGGCTTACCCGGATATTGCCGGGGCTGACCGGCGAACGGGTCGAATACGCAAACGCAAACCACCCGCAGTTGTTGTAAAAAGGAACATCCGCCCATACGGTCGTTAATAACCCATAAGACTAAATTTTTTATTGACAGTAACTATAACAATACAGCTTTTAACAGAATAATTTTTCATCCAAAAATGTTGCACGGAGTCAATCATGAATACCCTGGTTAAAGAACAATTGAAATTCGAAGTGCTGAAGATGCCCCTGGGAGAAAACACCCTTCACATGATGCGCATCAATACCCATGACCGGGGGACCCCGGTATTCATGCTGCACGGCGCAGTTGAAAACGGGACGATCTTTTATTCCAGAACCGGCAAGGGCCTGGCTGCCTATCTTGCCATGAACGGCTATGACGTATTTGTCGCGGACCTTCGCGGACACGGCCTCTCCACACCCGGAATCACACGGGAATCGGACTTCGGCCAGACTGAACATATCATGGAGGATATAACCGTTTTCGTGGAAAAAATAATCGAATTAAGGGGGTTCGCTCCTCAGATATGGGTGGCCCATTCATGGGGAGGCGTATTCATGTCGGCGCACCTGGTGCGGGTACCCAGACACCGTGAACTGGTAAAAGCCGGGGTTTATCTCGGGACCAAGCGACGTGTGACCGTGTGGAACATGGCCCGTTTTATTCAGTTGGATTTCTGGTGGGGTTTCCTGGCGAAGATAGTTACCCGCTTATACGGATACCTCCCGATGAAAGACCTGGGGCTCTTCCTGGGTGACGATAATGAAACGAAGAAGTGCATGTACGAAAGCGACACCTGGCTTCGGTCAAAAGAATGGTTCGGAGCTGACGGGTTCAATTATACAAAAGCAATCGGAACGGTCACCCTGCCCCCCATTCTTTATATGTCCGCCTCAAAGGACGCATGGATGGGAAATAAAAAGGACATGAGAAGGTTCATGGATGAATCCCGGCAAAATAACGGGGCGTTCCTCGTGATAGGGAAAAAAGAGGGATTTAAAAATGACTATAACCACATCACTATGCTTACGCACAGGGAAGCCAGCCAGGACCATTTTCCGGCAATACTTGAATGGCTGTCAAAAGCCGACGGGCAGGAAGAGGTCAGTACAAAGGAGAGCATGATTAACCAGGAATGTACGCCAAATACCGTCCCGTCCCTATGATAAAAAAAATCAGGATAGGTTAGAGGATTGGGAAGTTGGCTTGATATTTGATATTATTATTTTTATCAATTCGTCTATACTTTGATCAGCCCGGAGATGAAAAGCTTTCGGATTTTCATGACTCTCCAGAAAAACCCGGTATTCATCCAGATTATCAACCAATAAATCATCCCGTGCCGTCTTATGTTTTTGTTTAATCCTTCTTATCCGCTCCTCCTCGGATATATCAAGCACGACATACAATGAGTCCGGCAAATCCAATCCTGCCGCCAGTGTTCCTTCAATAATAAGAGTATATCCATCATGATCAGCCTTAAATGCCTGCCTGGTAATGATGTCCAGCATCAATTCGCTTTTATGCTGAATATTCCCTCTGTAAGCAGCATGTCTCATATCATCCCCATAGAATTGCCTCATGGCTATCTTCATAATATCCGTATGCAATATCAATGTAGAGATATTTCTATCCATGAGCTCTGAGGCAAGTTTCATGGACAGATGCGTTTTGCCTGAGCCCGGCATTCCGGTAATGATTATTGATGGCATATCCAGGACCTCATGGAGCTGATCGAAATAAAATACAATCCACCGTGTTACCGGTAATTATAATACGGCACCCTCATCCGTGTCCTTTCATTATATGCGAAGGTTATTGAATAATCATCCTCATTCGGCCTTACATAGTATTCGGATTCTTCCGTGTCGATTACCAGCGCAAGCCGGTGGTTCCGCAGCACGCGCACAGATGTAAAAAAGCACTCAATCGAAACATCGGTCTCCACTCCGGACGGCGCTTCCCACAGGGAGAGCGGGCCGTGTGAGAAAAGGGTCCCCACGCCCCGCTCATTGACCGTGTACAGGTAGGCGATGAGCTGCGACCGGGACGAGGTGGGAGTCACGGTCAGGTTGATGCGGGGGATTCCCAGTATGTGCCTGGTCGCGGGAAAGGGATCGGTCATGAAGATGACGGCCTTGCTCCGGCTGATTGCCGGCATGATCGCGGTGATCTGAATCGGCGTGTGAGCTTCAAGGATTTCCCCCAGCACCGGCAGGCCGATCGTTGCGCCCGAGTCCGTTCCGGAGACAATGACATCCTCCATGGCGTCAGCCCGATATGACGGGCTCAAGCTGCCATAATACTTACCGCCGCTGACTGATTTTCGCGATCGCAGGTAGAGGTCTTCTGCTGTCGTATCCTCGCCGAAATCATTAAAATATACCCGGCTGCGGGTCCGCTTTATTGCTGAGCTGACAGCCTTGCAGTCCTTGATGCCGGAGTCGAAGCTCTTGAGATGGTAGTCGAACCACGCGTTACAGGTCTTCCATATTTCACTGGGCACCCCGAGGGCGCCGATGCAGTCGTTGGAGAACGCATGGATGCCATTATGGATGTCGAGGCGCTTTTCCGTTGTCAACGCCTCATAGAAAGACAGGATCGTGTTGAGCGGAAACAGGTAATCCTGCAGGTTGTTGGAGAGGCCGACCGATACGCCGCGGCTGTTCAAGGCATCCACCTGGTTGATGACAGACCTGACGGAACCGTAGTCAGTGATCACATCAAGATTCGTGTGGGTCTTCATGCTGGCATACAGCTCATGGATCTCCGGGTCAAGGTCACCGAAGGTGATGTATGATGTGTCGATGAGCATGGTCTGTATCCAGAGGCTTTTGGCCGTTTCCCCCGGCAGAAGGGCTTCATAGATGCTGCCCCATCCACACATTGAGTAGACAGTCTTGACGCGGTCGTCGTGCGCCGCCCCGAGAAGGGATATCCCGGCGCCGTAGGATATGCCGCACATGCCAATTTTCGCAGTGTCGACCTTCGTATTGTCGCAGACCCAGTCAATGACCGATGACACGTCACTAATGTCGTCAGGGCCCGCCACGTTGACCCGTCCGGTCGAACCCCACCAGCCGCGGGCATTGTATTCCAGCACGATATACCCCTTCATGCAGAACTCCCTGGCGACAGCGAAGTATTCCGTCTCAGGGAGGGACCATGTTGCCGGCATGATAATCGCCGGAAACAGTTCATCCGGGTCCGGGCCAACCGGCGTAAAAAGATTGCCCTTGATGTGAATGCCGTCAGCTGCCGTTACAACGACGCTGTCGTCCCATTCCCAGTCATAGATCATGGGCGCTTCGGTGAAAAGCGGGGGAACGGGGTGTATATTGCACGATAAAACGAAAAGAAACAACCAACCCTGTATAATGTTCAGAAATGGATTTTTCATAAAAGGTAACTCAACATCCAGCAAAGTGTATCCTATTCAGCACATATCCGGGAGACGCAATGACGTTTATCTGAACCCGTTCATTTTCAGATGCAGTCCCCTTTGCAGCACAAAAAGCACCCGGTAGAAATCTTACTATTTCGTGGGCCGTAGCCGAAATCAAAAAAAATCGCGATTGAATTGTATGAACCCCCATCCGCCGGATATACAAACAACGGCAAACCAGAATTTCAAGAATAAAACAGACGTTTTGCATGAAATTCAACATGAGTAATTTTTTCCCGGCACCTTTCTGATAGAGACGGGTTTAAACACATCTCTAAAAAAAAGATTGCCCGCCGAGGGCTGCGGCGCAATAATGCATCCATGAAGCTCCGTGTAGTCCTCTGTCAGAAACAGCTCGGTGTTCCCGTTACCCACGGGGAAGCCGATACGATGCGGCGCTTCAAGCCGCACTTCGTCTGCTTCCCGGAATACTTTTTCGTGAACACCAGCCTGGGGACACAGGTGCAGACCCCGCACAACCAGGCGCTCCAGCTCAGGCGCATTGAAACGCTTTCACGGGAACTCTCCACCGTGGTCATCGGCGGTTCCATGCCGGAGCTTGCCGGCGGTGTGACGCACAATACCACTTTTGTGTTCCATGAAGGCAGGCTCCTGGGGAGCTACCGGAAAAAGAACCTCTTCGCCCCTGAAGTGGGAAAGATAACGCCGGGCGTATCGTACCGGGTCTTCGATGCGTACGGAGTAAATTTCGGCGTTATCATTTGCGCCGATGTTTTCGATGACGACGGTTTCCATTTCATGCGTGACCATGGCGCGCGCATCATATTTTCCCCCGTGTTCTCCCCGAGAAAAGAAGAGACCGTGGAAGAAAAATTCAAGCGCGATAACGACCTCTACGTGCGGGGAGCCGCCCTGTCGGGCGCGGTCATCGTCAAGGTGTGCGGGGTAAAATCGGAATTCCGGAATTTTCTGCAGGCACGGAGCCTCATCGCAGACCGGCGCGGGGTCATCTACCGCGTCAGGCCTGAAGAAGAAGACTCATCCATGATCATCTGCCGGGAGATTGATGCCTGAGGCCGCGCATCACGCCCATCAGGAGATCCTCGAGCGTCTCGTAGGAAAAGTGTTCCCTTGCAATGCGGTAATTGTGCTCCGCCCTCTTTCTGCGCAAATCATTATCCGCAAGGATCCCTTCGACCTCGCGGATGGTGCTGCCGGTAATAAAGCCGTCGATGAGACAGAGATCAAAGCCCTTCGGCTCGATGTCGGCTATGAAGACCGGGTACCGGTTCATCACGATGGGCTTCCCGAAATACACGGTTTCCAGAAATGCGTTCCCGAACCCCTCATAGGCGGAAGGGTAGGTCACCAGGTCAGCGGCCTGGTACACGTCCCCGATGGTATAGGGGCGGTCCTTTGACGCCGCCCGGCCCGGTGACACGATATTGTTGATGGAGACCAGGGCCACGCCGCGCATCTCCGCATATTCCTTAAGCCGCCGCTCATACTCATCGCCCTCGTCGCCGGAAGGATGCGAGATGACGAGCCTCTTTCCGGCGCCATGGAGCCCGCCCACCAGGTCGATGGCGCGCTCGATGCATTTCCGGGGAACGACGCGGGTCGGCTGGAGCACCAGAAGCTCTCCCGTGCCGACGCCGGTCTCCCTCCTGAGTTTTTCCACGACGGCGGGATCAGGAGCGGCCGGCGGGTTGCCGAAATCGAATGTGTTGGGAATGACCGTGCTGGTCACACCGCGTCGGTGCGCCAGGGAGGCCTGCGCCAGGGAATTGATTACCACGTGATGCACCGGCGGGAGCACCGGGGGAAAACTCATCTGGATGAAGTCGCCGGCCGCGTTGACCAGATACCGCTCCCGTTCCCACGCGAAGTCGTGGTGGTGCGCCACGGTGGGGATACCGGTCTCCGCAATCAGCTCCGTCATGGCGATGCCCAGGGGTATGTTCATCGGGATGGACAGGGTATTTTCGGCAATAATGCAGTCAATGTTAAAAGCATCGATAAAGCGCGCCAGCTCCTGCTTTAGATGCGCGGTCATGGAGTGGACCAGCTGCGTGATGTCCCTGGCCCTCGTATGGTTCCCGAATACGCCCCTGTTTATCGCCGCAATATCCGGATGCTTGAAGTGGGCCTCGTTGATGATCATGCACCGCTCCCTGGGCCGGTCCACTTCACCGGCGCAGTAATAGCAGGAATAGCCGTTCCGCTCGAGGGCCCATGCCCACTTCTCGATCTCGTGGCTCACGCCGTCGGTGCCGGAAATACGGGTCGAGATGATTCCGATGTTTTTCATTCTGCCACAATCCGCCTGTCAATAAGAGTCACGTCAATTCACCGAAACGACCGGTTATGTCAATCAATATACCGGCACCGTCCGGATCGATCAAATAATTTTTCTGAAATATGGTTGCCTTTCATTTGATTTCATCTTACACTTGTTATTAATACACATATGATATATAAAAAAAAGAGAAGCCGGGTTATGTCGGGTAACCATAGCGCGGATTCACGGCTTGTAATGCGGCAACCACAGGGTCCCGGTGACGATGCCCTGCACTATCAAGGAAAACACCCGGTCACTGGCGGGAAGAGCCTGCCATGTTAGACCGATACAGAATCATTTCGGCCAATCCCGTGGACCTTGCCACATTGAGGAATAGATTAATAGACCTTCTGGCGATTATATTCGTGGTCATCTTCCCGATTTCCTTAATCATCAACATACCGATCTTCATCAGCCGGGAACAATACATCCCGATCATTATTGATGTCGTGTTATGGGTCCTTCTTCTCATTCGCACCATGGTCCCCTCCCTGGGGTACCGGATTCGCAATATCATCTGGCTCATCATTCTCTACGGAATGACTATTTCATTCCTGGTCATCCTTGGCCCGGCGTATGCACGGATCGCCTGGCTGATCCTTTGCATGTCCATGGCCGCCATCTTTTACGGCACCCGGGCGGCCCTGGCCGCAGCCGTCTTCAACGCACTGCTCCTCGTGACGCTCTACCTGATTTTTGACGACTACAACCCGGTCTGGGTTTCCGTGCATCGCGACGGCCTTATGCACTGGATATTGTTTGTAATCAACCTGACTCTCATTTCCCTCTGCATAGGCCTCCCTTCTGGCTTCCTGATCAGCCACCTGGAAAAGTCGCTCAAGAACGAGAGGCTTACCGAGGAAGAACAGGTGGCGACTCTCGAAGAACTTGAGGCCGCCATGGAGGAGCTGCAGGCTACCAACCAGGAATATGAAGCCCAGAACGAGGAACTGATCCGCTCGGAACAGGAACTGATGGCGAAGGAGACCTTCATCCGGCGCATTGTTGAAAACGCCCCCGCCGTTATTTTCCGGATATCCCTCACAACGGGAGAGCTGGAATACGCAAGCCCAGGATCCATTAATTTGACAGGGTACACTCTTAACGAAACACGCACCGGCAAAAATCTCTTCAAAAAAGTGGTACCCGATGAATGGAAGGATACCCTTAAGACATACTGGCAGGATCTTACAAAGGGAGACCCCGGCGATGCGATCAGGTATCCCATCATTCATAAGTCAGGCGAACTCCGGTGGATCGAACAGCGCAACGTACTGTTGCGCGATGAGGCGGGGACACCGGTCGGGGTGGAAGGCTTCTGCACTGATATTACCATGCAGGTGGAAATGGAAGAGGCCCTGCGGCAGAGTGAAGAAAAATACCGCAACCTGGTGGAAAACATCAACGAGGTCATATACTCGGTTGACTCCACTGGGGTTTTCACCTATATCAGCCATGCCATCACGCGCCTCGGGGAATACACGCCGGCCGACCTGGTGGGCAAAAATTTTCTATCCTTCATCCATCCCGACGACCTTGACAGGATCACCAATCGTTTTGTGGAACTCTCTGACAACATCCGGACCCCCCTGGAATACCGCATCATGACCAAATCCGGCCGGTTCCGATGGGTCATGAGCTATAGCAATCCCATCGTAGTAGGTGGGGAATTCCAGGGCGTCAACGGTATCATTACCGACATCCACGACAGGAAAGAGGCCGAGGCCGAGCGGGAGCGTGTTCAGAACCAGCTGGTCCAGGCACAGAAGATGGAGGCCGTGGGCACCCTCGCCGGGGGACTCGCACACGACTTCAATAACATGCTGGGCGGCATCATGGGAAGCCTGGACCTGGTAAGCATTTTCCTGAAAAAGGAAGAGCTCACCCAGGGGGACGCTATAATGAATTACATCGAGACGGCCCTCAATTCCTCGCACCGCGCAGCAGACCTCACCCGGCGACTCCTCACCCTGTCACGCAAGAAGGAACTGAACCTGGCGCCGGTGGATGTGGGTAAATCCCTCACCAATGTGCTGAACATCTGCAGGGGCAGCTTTCCGAAATCGGTCAAGCTTGATTTCCAGACCGGCGGCGGGGAGCTGCACATCCAGGCCGATGCAACGCAGGTCGAGCAGGTTCTGATTAATCTATGCCTTAATGCCTCACATGCCATGACCACCATGCGCCCCGAGGGGGAAAAGCAGGGAGGGACGCTCCGCGTCCTCGGGGGCCCCTACCGCTGCGACCAGGAATTCTGCACCCTCCATCCGGAAGCGCAGCCCGACACAAATTATGTCAGGATACAGGTATGCGATACCGGCGTGGGCATGGACACAGAAACGAAAAAACGCATCTTCGAGCCCTTCTTCACCACCAAGCAAAAGGATGCCGGCACCGGGCTTGGGCTTGCCATGGCCTACGGGATCATCAAACAGCACCAGGGCTTCATCGAAGTGTACTCGGAACCGGGAAGCGGGTCAACCTTCACCATTTACATGCCGAAGATGGGCGAAGCGGCCGGGGAACAGGCGGTTGAAAAAAAGAACGGCATAGTGCAGGGCCGGGGGCTCATCCTGGTGGTCGATGACGAGGAAGCGATCCTCAGGGTCGCCGCTGGAATGCTCGGACAGTTCGGCTATGAAGTCCTGACCGCAAAAAACGCCGCCCTGGGCATCGACCTGTACCGCAAGGAGCATGGACGCATCAGCGCGGTCATCCTGGACCTGTCCATGCCGGGCATGTCCGGCCTTGAAGCATATGACAGGATGAAGGAAATAAACCCGGGGATACGGGCACTCCTGACATCGGGGCTAATGGAGGACGAGCACATGGCCAGGTCCCGGGAAAAGGGGATACGCGGCTTTGTCCAGAAGCCCTACTCCGCGGAGGAGCTGTCGCGCAAAATAAAGGAGATCATAGATTGACGGGGTGCAGGGGGTTAAAACCCCCTGCTAACAGAAAAAGGCCTCATCAGAGGCCTCTCTGTCGGCATAATAGCACGGATCTGAAACCGCGCCATTATTTTGCATGATACCTGTTATTAGTCCACAGAACTTTTGAATTTTTTGATATCCGGCTTCACGCTTTCAAGCTTCTGCTGAGATTCCTGCTGCTGTCTCTCGACGCCCTCCTTTGCCTCACTGCCGGTTTTATCCGATATCCCCTTCAATCTGTCGACATTTTCCTTATCCCCGGCTTTCTGCTTTTCCACGTTCTCCAGATCTCTCGCCTTCTGCCGGTCCACCGATTCCTTATTCCTCTCCCGCTGGTCCTTCACGGCCTTCCTGATCTCTTCCCGCTTCTTCTCAAAGCGCTCGCGGATGTCCTGCTTCATGTCCTGAAAGTTCTTCGAAATATCCTCCAGGAGCCGCCTGTTTTCGGCGGACAAGTCTTTAACGACCATCTCCCGGTCCTTCTCAACAGTTACTTCCTTTTTATCCGTCACATCCACCGACCCCCTGTCAGGTGAAGCCTCGTTCTTGACCTCCACCGTCCCCTTGAGACAGGCCACCAGCCCCTTCCCGTCCGCCTCGACAACAAGAAACTCGGTGCCGCGGACGCCCGCTGTTGTCGTGGGAGTGCTGATGGTGAACTTCTCATTTTTCGCCAGCTTCCTTGCCATCTTTGAGAAAACCTTCCCCTGTGTTATGCGGAACCGGGTCTTCTCCGATTCATCCTGTAAATTGAGTTCCAGCTCGCTTACCTCAACCGCGCTGTTCTCCATTATCTTTATCGCGTTCTCATCGAAAAATATGTCAATGGAGGATTTACCGCCCGTTTCGATTTTCATCCCCTTTCTCACCGTGTCGCCCACCTTCGCAGTGACCTTCTTGCCGCCGTCAATGATCGAGACCGTGCCGGTGATAAAATTCACGATGCCCTCGCGCTCCACCTTTGCCTCTTTTTTGCAGCAGAGACCCGCGGCGAAAAACAGTATAAGCGCCAGATATGTCAGTCGTTTCATAGTTCCCTCCATAATTGCAGACAGAATACAGCTGTGCAATAGCAGAACGCGAATAAATAAAAAAGTCAAGAATAAATAACAGCGGCCCAAAACAATAATTGACAAATAGCGCACCCGGTTTATGACAAAAACAGACAATTCAGGCAAGGACCATTTCCATGAAGAAACTGAACATCGCCATCATCGGCTTCGGCACCGTGGGGAGCGGACTCTACCGGCTCCTCAAAAAAAATGCCGGCGTCATAGCGAAGCGGACCGGCATCGACATCGCCGTCAAGGCGGTCTGCGACGTTCGGACCGACATCGTGAAGAAGACCGCGCCCGGCGCAGCGGTCGTTTCCGACTGGAAGCAGATCGTGAATGACGGCGCTATCGACATCGTGGCGGAGCTAATCGGCGGCATCGAGCCGGCAAAATCCATTATCATGGAAGCCCTCCGGCAGGGTAAGGGCGTGGTGACCGCCAATAAGAAGCTCCTCGCCGAGGAAGGGGACTCCATTTTCAAACAAGCGAATTCAGGCGCGGGGCGCATCGGCTTCGAGGCCGCCGTGGGCGGCGGCATCCCCTGCATACTGGCGCTGCGCCATGGCCTCGTGGGGAACCGCCTGAGGTCCATCATGGGGATCCTGAACGGCACCACCAATTACATCCTCACCATGATGCGGGAAAACAACATGCCCTTCCCCGACGCTCTCAGGGACGCGCAGGAGAAGGGCTTTGCCGAGGCTGACCCGACCTTCGACATTGAGGGATACGACGCGGGACACAAGATCGCCCTCCTGGCGATGATCGCCTTCAATAAAGGTATCGCCTATAAAGACATCCGGATCGAGGGAATATCCCATATCAGCAAGGCTGATATAGCCTACGCACGCGACATGGGTTACGTGATAAAGCTCCTGGGCATCGCCAAGGATATAGACGGGAAGATCGACATCCGCGTCCAGCCCACCATGATACCCGTAGAGCACCACCTGGCGTCGGTACGGTATGAATACAACTCCATCATGTTCGACGGCGACATGACCGACCCGGTGATCCTCACCGGCCGGGGCGCGGGCGCCGCCCCCACCGCCTCCGCAGTTCTTTCCGACATCGTGCAGATCGCCCAGCAGGGATCGGCATACGTTTCGCCCCTGATGACCGACGGCCCCGCCCAGCTCATCGAGGCGGGCAAGGGCATGTCCCGCTACTACCTGCGCATGCAGACCGACGACCGGGCCGGCATACTCTCGCAAATCGCCGGCGTCTTCGGCAAGCACGACATATCCATCGCCTCCGTGATACAAAAGGAGCTCCATGCCGAACACGTGCCCCTCATCTTCATGACCCACGAGGCAGTGGAGGAAGGGATGATGCGGGCCCTGGAAGAAATCAAGAAATATAAGTTCATCCACGGCGACGTTATGCTGATACGGGTCGAAGATTCTTTGAGCGGAGGAGAACGGAAATGAGCGACTACCGTGCCGTGTTCCGCTGCATCGCCGGGTGCGGCGAGGAATATCCCCTCGACGAGGTGGTGTACGAATGCAGAAAGTGCGGAAACCTGCTTGAGGTGAGCCACGATTTGGACAGGCTTTCGCGCCAGAGCGGGCGCGAGTGGCGGCGCCTCTTCGACAGCCGCACCGGCACAACCGAATGGCCCTACGGGAGCGGCATCTGGAGCAAGAAGGAATGGGTGGTGCCCTCCATAGAAAACGACAACGTCGTGTCCATGTTCGAAGGGAACACGAACCTCTTCTGGGCAAAGCGTTTCGGCGCCATGATGGGAATGGACGACCTCTGGATTAAAATGTGCGGCAACAGCCACACCGGCTCCTTCAAGGACCTGGGCATGACGGTGCTGGTGTCGGTGGTGAACGACATGATGAAACGCGGGAAGAACATCAAGGCCGTGGCCTGCGCCTCCACCGGCGACACCTCGGCCGCACTGGCCGCCTTCGCGGCCTATGCGGGGATCCCGTCAATCGTGTTCCTCCCGGCGAACAAGATCTCCACGGCGCAGCTGGTGCAGCCGATGGCGAACAATGCCATCGTCCTCTCCCTTGACACCGACTTTGACGGGTGCATGCGCGTGGTGCGGGAGATCACGAAGGACAACACCATATATCTGGCCAACTCCATGAACTCCCTCCGCATAGAGGGGCAGAAGACCATCTCCATCGAGATGGTGCAGCAGTTCGACTGGGAGGTGCCGGACGTGGTGATCATTCCCGGTGGGAACCTGGGCAACGTCACAGCCCTAGGCAACGGCTTCACAATGATGCTCGACCTGGGCCTCATCAAGAAAAAGCCGCGCATAGTCCTGGCCCAGGCGCAGAAGGCAAACCCCCTCTACCTCTCATATCTCAACGGGTTCAAGGAATTCAAGGCGATCACGCCGCAAAAGACCCTGGCGTCGGCGATCCAGATCGGGGACCCGGTGTCGGTGCAGAAAGCTATAAAGACCCTGAAGGAGTTCGACGGCATCGTGGAGCAGGCGAGCGAAGACGAGCTGGCCAACGCCGCGGCCCTGGCGGACCGCACCGGCACCTACGCGTGCCCGCACACCGGCGTGGCCCTGGCGGTGCTGATGAAACTTATCGACAGGCAGGTACTCTCAAAGAAGGACCGCACCATCGTGATATCAACTGCCCATGGCCTCAAGTTTTCGGAATTCAAGGTGGGCTACCACGAGGGGACCCTCTCTGACGTGAACTGCAAGTATGCGAACAGGCCAATTGCTTTGCCCCCGGATATCGGGAAGATCAAAGAGGCCCTGGATCGCGAATTCGCTGTGCGGAAATGACAGTGAGTACCGATAGTTATCGGTAGATATAATCGAACACCCTACGGCCCTTAATAGTACCCAACGCCGCTGCAGAAGCCGGTAATCCTTGGCCGGTACTCATATTCCTGATCGCCGGCCGCGGCAGAATGAAACGCCCCATCGGGGGATAAATAAAAAACTCATCATTCCCTGGTGCGGCGGACTCGTCTGCCGAGGTGAGCAGATTTTTCATGACACAATCCTCAAAAAAAATTTTGATATTTGCCGAGACTGAAACGGTGCATAGAACCGTTTCAACCCGGGAGTCGCTTTCCAACTTGCAACAGAAATCTCAGAGGCCCCTGGAGCATAACAAAATTTTTTTAAAAATAATTTATAGTCAGAGTAACACATTTCCCTGTTGAAGGTGTTTCATTGTCAGCCCGGTCAGGCTGATAATTTTTTTTACCATGTTACCAATTGGAATTAAATTACAGGAAAATACTTGACGATGCTTTACATGATCAGTATAGAGGTCACTGATTCAGCACTTTAAAAATATATATGTTCCTATTTATAATGAAGAAGTTTATTACCTTAATCGTAGCAGCTATAGTGATGGCCACGGCTCAGTTTTGTTCAGCCCATGCCTTGGGTCTTGCCCTGAGCCGTCAGGACAATCTTCTCGGCATGCCCGGGCCCCAGCTTGCCTATTCATCGCTGGTCAACCGCCTTGTTGACCGCATGGTGGGGGTGGGGATCTTTTTCGATACCGCCGTGGCAAAGGACCATCTCTTCAACTACCGGCTCAACATCGACTGCAACAGTATGATGACGCAGAAAGACCTTGTCTTTGCGAACATATCCTACAGCACAAACCGCCTCACGGTGGCAAACACCTTCGGCTTCGGTTTCATCAGGACACCATTAATGAGGATCTGGGCGGGACCGCAGATTGCCCTCTCCTATGAGTTTAAAAACAAGAACAGCACTATTTTCGATTCAAAGATTTACAACAAGATCGGATCCGTGGTGGGGATGAATCTGCACGCCGGGAATGATATGACATTCGCCATTGAAATGGGATTCAGGACTGGATTCGGGTTTGACATTAGAAAATCCCTCGCCAGTTCCCTTGTTGAATCAAAACTGGAACCTATTGCCTCGGTCAAGCTGATCTTCAGGTCGTGGGACTTATTTACTCCCGCAGGTGGCTGATCCACTCCCCGCCCTCACCTGAAGGAGAGGGTAAATCACCGAACACCTCGCTTCAGAACTTCAATCCCATGCTGGCGAGTACCGGCACCATGTAACTCAGACTTGTGAAAAATAGCTTCCCCATACCCCCCTTCCGTTCTCAACCCCGGGATTACTATTTAATTGCACTAAATATTCTTTTTGCAAGACGGTCACAGGCGCTGTCAAGGTCCTGCTCTGACGCAGCGGTTTCGCTGTCGTAAAACAGGATCCGGGAATCCTTGACGCTCACGACCCGGGCGGTTATCGAATAGCTTCCGTCCGCCGGTTCCACGGAGCCCAGCAGCATCAGGCCCGATTTTTTCCCTCCCCTGCCGAAGCGGAGGTTAATCACGCGGCTTCCTCCGCGGAGGGCCGCGAGGCTTTGGGCCATCCGGTCGGATACTCCGGTCGTCCGGGTAACCGGCAGATTCACCCCGGTAAAGGGCTGGACCCCGAGACGGTCTTCGATTACGACCGCGGGTTCTGCCAGAGAGTCCTCTTCATTATCAGCCGTCGAATCCTGCCCCGCGTTGCCGGTGACACGATCCCTGGCTTTAGACACAACTTCCGGATCAGGGACATTCTGGAGCACCAGAAAATAGAGCGCGGTTGATACGACCCCCGCTGTAAGAAGCGCCACTATGCCGATAAGGATAGCGCTTTTTACTATGGTGATAGCGATGCCGTATTTCTTCAGGGTAAAAAAGACGTTTGATATAAAAAGAAAAAGTGCCGAATACCCGGATGTCCGCTTGAGGGTCCTGTTGAACTGGCGCCGCTTGCTTTTGCGGAGGTGACGCTGAACATCGGCAGTCAGGGGCTCGACCAACCGGTATTTCTCCATGACCCGGTTGAATTGATCGATATTGATGCTCTCTTTCATAAGAGGTCCCCCAGGCTATTAACCCCCCTTTTTCTGAAATACTCAACCAGACGGTCCACGATCAAACCATACCGGTACCGGACCTGGCGCCTGGAGAGTCCCAGCTGGGCCCCCGCCTCATCATATGAAAAATTACGCACTGCCACCAGGTCAAAGAGGACCCGGTCGGTGTCATCTCTATAATTATTCATATCCTCAAGGGCATCCTGTATCATGATCCTCGAATCCCTGAAGCCGTTTACGAAAGTGAGCCCCACGTCGTTAAAGACTTCGTCAATATCAACGACCCCGGGCTTTTTCTTCCGGTAAAAGGCCATCACTTCAAGCTTCAGCGCGCCGTAGAGCCACTTTCTATGGTTCTCTATTTCATCTAGCTTGCTGTAAAACTTGATGAACAGGTCCTGGCACAGGTCTTCAGCATCATCAATGTTGCCCACCTTGCTGTAGACCACACTGAATACGACCGGGTATAGATCATTATACGCTTCGGCAAATTTCTTGTTCTTCGCGAACATCGGCACGCAGCACCCTGTTCTATTAAAGTAGCGTCATTAAATCTGAATAATGTCAAATAATATGTACAATTATTTAAACAAAATCTTACTTAATATATAAGTCAATTATAAAATGATTATGTAGACCTCACCCGCACTCCGTGTACGCTTTATATCCTCACCCCCGGCCCCTCTCCATGAAATGGAGAGGGGAGTCTGAGAAAATATATCAATACGAAGCCCTCTCCTTTTAAAGGAGAGGGCGCGCCGAAGGCGGGGTGAGGTCAAATATGATCAGGAAAACTTAGGGGGTTTCTTTCAGGATGGCCGCCATTTTTTTTAAAATCCTGCTGTTGAACCGGGCGCCATCAAGCAGGCCCTGATAGAGATAAAGGGAGCGCTTTGCCACCAGTTCATCCTCGCCAAGACCGCGGTCTTCCTCGTCTATATCATAGCCCTCGGTGATGGTGTGGACGACACGCTGGATCGTGAAGCTGATCATGTCCTTGGCTCCCTTCTTCGATTCCACCATGCGGTCCGTTTCTGAAAGCTTCTTTAATAGATAGTCCACCTTGCCCTGGTCGCCGGGATTCCCCTGGCCACTGCTCTTTTCCTTCATGAGGCCCTGCAACTGCTCGGAGTATCCCACCGCTTTGTCAAGGACCGGCAGGAGCGATTCAATTTCGCCCTGGATGAGACCAATCCTGTTTTCGAGGCGTTCCCGCACCGCACTGCCGGCATCCCCCCCGGACGATGAGCGGTACAGTTCATCGATGCGACTTTCAATGCCGGTCGGCGCTTCGGGGAACGCGATTTCTGCGGCCGGGACATGCTTCACGCCGGGGATCAGGGCGCCGTCATAGGTTGCGTTGATAAGGCCGCCGTCCTCCCGCTTCTGGAACCATGACAGGAAAATCATCATCTTCTGATTCGTGTGAACCGATCCGCTCCTGATACCCCTGACGAAAATTTTCGGCAGCGCCGTGAGCTGAAACCGGTTCTGCATCTCCGGCGTGTACAGCCTCCCCGTGCGGAGGTGCACCTGCTCGTCCAGGTACGAACCGCGGGCATGGGCATGGCCGCCGGTGAAGGCAAGGTCCTGTCCCGTGAGGCAGACGGGCGACGCGCCCAGACGCCGGGCAAAGTCATAGGCGTTGGTTGACACCGACCCGCCATGGGTGATCTCCCCCTTTTCGCCGGAAAGACGCTCAATCCATTTCATCAGCTCGAAGGCTACGCCGGTCATGGCCACGCGGCCCCGGAAGAGGCGGAACACCGAGGGATGAACCGTGGGATCAGCTATCAATATGGTGCGGCCCGGAACCGATCCCTCGAAATAGCGCGCGTTGATCACCTGGGGGTCAACGACGATACAGAAGTGGGGTACGATCCCCCGCTTCATCAGTATCCGGTACGATGTATCAACGGCTATGATGATGGCGCGATCACGGTTGCGCATGATGAAATCAAGGCTCTGGTGGAGCGACGGCCCGGCAGCAGCGACAATGGCAGGGACGTCCCGGAACCTGTCGAAGAAGATGTTCGCGCCAGGGGCGTTGATGAAAGCGCCGATATTCCGGGCGATGTTGGACGCCCAGACCTTTTCAAACTTTGCCAGGGTGGCGATATTCACTTCCTTCGTGGAGAGATAAGAGCGGGCTATATGCTGCATGTTGCCGTAATAGTCCGGGTCGGCCTGGTACGACCCCCGGTGAAGGATAAGGCTTGTCCGGCGCGACGACTTTCCCTTCAGGGCGTCGGCTATTGTATCCTCGGCCGGGTCCAGGAGAAGGAGAAAGCGGTCATTGCCGAGTACAGGCTCCAGGTCTCTGCATTCCATTGCCCGCTTCAGCATGAGGGGACTTTTTTCTATGACCAGTACCAGGGAATCGCTTCCCATACCATTGAGAAGCTCTTCCACGTGATAGCCGAATCCAAAGCCGAAAATTATGAAGAGGTCAAAGGCGGCCGTGTCGATCTCGCCGATGAAACGCTCCGCTTCCTTGACCGGGTCGAATTTGCTGTGTATAAATAAGCGCTTTCCATCCTTCGTGACTGCGGGAACATGTCCGCCAAGCTTCGTTTCCACCGCCTCTATGGACCCGTCATCCGCCGCAGCGGCAATCCTGCCGTGAAGGTCCGGAAAACGTTCTTTTATAAGGCGCGTATTGCTCTCGAAATATCCCATGGAATACCTATCGTATGATACGCCGGGAAATTTCAATGAAAAAGCTTTATCATTTATCACGAAATAAGCGCACACATACTCCATTCTGGATATATATCTGCATTATTTTCAGATTTATCCTGAAATAAATCGAAAAACCATTGACGATGATCAGATAGTTAACTATATTGCCCGTAACTGAATAGTTTCAAAAATCCTTCAATTGTCTTACCCTCGAGTTTAATCCTGGCTTAAGTAATTGTAGTTTTGATGAGTCTTATTCTTCGGGTGTAACCCGCATCATTTTTTACAGGAGTTTTTTAATGGCTAAAGGAACAGTCAAATGGTTCAACGAAAAAAAAGGTTTTGGTTTTCTGTCACACGATGACGGAACGGACCTTTTCGTCCATCACACCGGCATCGTCGGTAATGGCTTCAAGACCCTTTACGAAGGCGACAGAGTTGAATTCGAGGTTGAAAAGGGCGACAAAGGCCCCCGCGCGGTGTCAGTAAGAACCGTACAGTAATTTTCACACCATGAAAATGACAAAACCTGACCGGAAACGGCCAGGTTTTTTTTATTCCCGCCTTACCTTTGCATCACAATTCCGTAAATTCGGGTTTATTCAATTTTATAACAATAGCTTTCGATAATAAAATCTCTATCGCGAAATGAAAATCATTATTATTATTATGTGTCCGAAAATCATTGACTATATTCAGGATGCATGATATTATCCGTGTATGCCTGTACCCTAGAGCAATAGATGGAACGATGATCAGATTTAGAGAAAAATTTCTGTTAAAATTCAAAAATGAAGGCTATGCTATTCAGCAAAAGGCCTTCATTCTGTTTATTTTTTCTCTCATCCTTCTCCCAATCTTAATCATACCCATTGTTGTGAATATCGCCATCCCGGTGTCATCGCAGCCCATTGCCATTAATAGTTTCAACGGCATTACCCTGATCGGGGTGCTGGTTTCTCTCCTCATCCTGTGGCATGGGCGTTATACTGCTGCAGTGACGATCATCATTATTGTTATGACGATACGGCTGACAGGGGGAATACTAATAAAAATCGAGGACCTGGCCCTGGCCGGGTCGAACAACAATGTTTATTTCATATTTATCGGTCTTGTAATTACCGCTCTCTTCGGCAGCCGCAGGCTACTCTTCATCATCTCATTCTTTTTTGCCATGATGAACATTATTCTTATACCGGTCATCGCCCGGTATTATCCTTCCGCGAACATGAACCAGCTGTACGGATCCACCATAAACGTCATCATCGCCATTGTTTCGGTATCATACCTGTCGCATCTGATTACATCCATCACCGAAAAAATGTTCATACAAAACGCACGTGATCTTGAAACCAACAGGGGCCTTACCCAGAACCTATCGAACAAGGTCCAGGAGCTGGAGGCGATGTACGAGGAGATGGAATCGATGAACGAGGAGCTCGGCCAAACCTACGGGGAGCTCCTTGAGGCAAACAAGGACCTCGGCATCTTCAAGAAATTCGTCGAGGAATCCGGCCAGGGATTGTGCCTGGTAAACATGGACGGGACCATTATCTACGGCAATCCTTCAATACTGAAAATACTGGGAATACTGGATAAACAAACCATCATCGGTACGAAAACCCGGAACTATTATTCGGACGAAATATGGACAACAATCAGGACGGAGATCATGCCCCGGGTTCGGGCCGAAGGACAATGGTCCGGCGAACTCCCCATCCGCAATGTCCGGGGAGAAATCATAACCGCCCTGCAGAATATTTTCTTCATCAGGGACGATAACGGCAGCCCGGTCCATGTCGCAACCGTGGCAACCGACATCTCGGAGATGAAGAGGATCGAGGAAAAACTCATGCGTGCGCATAAAATGGAGGCCATCGGGAGGCTTTCCGGCGGCATCGCCCATGACTACAACAACATCCTTACCGCGATCCTCGGCTTCAGCCAGATTCTGCAGAAACAGATACCCCCGGAAGACCCCAGGGCGGAGCTCGTTGAAGAAATCATCAAGGCCGGCAACATATCGGCCGGTATCACGCGGCAGCTTCTCGCGTTCAGCAGAAACCAGTTCCTCAAGCCGGAAGTGATCGATCTGAACGATTCGATTAAAAAACTTGAAAAAATGCTGCGGCGCTTTACCGGGGAAAGCATCGACCTCTCCATCCGCCTCAACCCGGGTATAAGATCAATCTACGCGGACCCGGCCCAGATCGACCAGGTGGTACTGAACCTGGTCATCAACGCCTGTGATGCCATGCCGGCAAGCGGCACCCTTATAATAGAAACCGGAAACACCGATGTTGACGGCCCCGCACCAGACAGCATACTTGAGGGCAGGACCGGGCCGCAGGCTTACATTTCCATCGAAGACACGGGCATAGGAATGGACAAGGCCGGCAGAGATCACATGTTTGAACCGTTTTTCAGCACCAAGTCCGCGGCCAGTAGCACCGGCCTCGGCCTTTCCGTGGTGTACGGCATCGTGAAGCAGCACGGAGGCTGGATCAACGTCTACAGCGAACCAGGCAGGGGCACCCGGGTTAAAGTCTTTATTCCGGCGTCATCGATGGAAACGGCCGCGGCCTCGTCCGCTCTGAAAACCAACCGGAAGTTTGCCGGGAATGGCGAGCGGATCCTCCTCGTCGAGGACCATCTGAATGTGCGCTCCTTCGCAGCCAGGACCCTCCGTGAATACGGCTACATGGTGGTAGAGGCCGAACACGCGATTGAGGCCCTGTCCCGCTTCAATCGCGATGGCGGCAACTACAACCTGCTCTTCTCGGACGTTGTTCTTCCGGGAAAAAACGGCTTCCTGCTGGCGGAAGAGCTGGCGGGGCTGAATCCCCGCATCAAGGTGCTCCTAACCAGCGGCTATACCGGTGCAAGGTCGCAGATCGATACCATCATGGAAAAGCGATACCCCTTCCTGCAGAAACCCTACTCGATGAACGATCTTCTGGAAAGCGTATACTCGACACTGCATGGAAGCAGTTGATCTGCCGCCTGTGACATGCTGCTGGACCGGTGGCCCCTACTTCCCGGCCTGTACCAGTTGCGCGCGGCACCCCAGGACCTCAAGGACCCTTTCCTGAAACGCCTCTGGCTGTTCCACCACCGGGTTGTGCATGCTTTCCGGAATCGAGACCACCGATAGATCCCTGAAAAGGGTATCTACGATAGCGCCGAACTCGGCGGCCGGGCCGAAGGTCTTCCCTCCGGAAACATATATGGCGGGAATATCCGAGCGGTAGTTATCCCGATACAGACCGAACCTGCTTTTTGAGAAAATGTAAATCGCCCTCAAAAATTCGATGCCGCTCTCCACATGGGTGCGCAGAAAGCCCTCCCAGGTATACTCCCATCCATTGTTGCCATTGGTCATCTGCAAAGGCATGCAGGTGTTCATGAGTTTGAACCCGGTGCGTGTCTTGAAGAGGAGGCGATAGAGAAGACTGTTGATGCCCGGAACCAGGAGAAGCCTGTACAGGTCGGGGAAATATTCATAGACCTCTACCAACACGAGCCTCGAAATGAGCCGGGGGTAGACCCGCGCGAGCTCCATGACGACGTTGCCCCCGAGGCAGTTCCCCACCATTACCGGGTTTCGCAATCCAAGCCGTATGATGAAGTCGTGCGACAGCTCCGCCAGGTCTTCTATGGAGAATCTTTTCAGGGGCGTGCTGTTGCCGTATCCGGGCCACGCGGGACGGTATACCGTAAAATAACGCGCAAACCCCTGGTGGCACATGGCGAAGGTGTCCTCGTTTCCGATCCAGCCGTGGTGAAACACCAGCGGAGGTCCGTCGCCGCTTACCTTATACGATATATTGACCCCCTTCACGTCGATGAACCGCTGTTCCTCCCCCTCGGTGAATTTCGGGGGCAGCGTTGTCTGGAATAAATGGGCCCGTGATGGCAAAGAGCACCTCCTCGGTCGTTGAATTCTGTACTGTACGGGCCATCACTAAAGAGTGACCGCTCCAATGTGCACCACCCCGGCTTGCATCGAAGCATGTATCATTCAAGCAGGGAGAGAATCAATTTAGAAAATGTTAGGGAGACCCGGTAAAGTGTCAACACACTAACATTAAACACATGTAAAAATTTTATAAATATTTTGTATCAAGCTTAATTATAATCCCCATGACAATCCGGCCGAAAATCAACGGACAAAGCTGGATTGCATCTGAATTTGGCCATTGCCATCAGGGAAAAAGTAATGGACACAACACCCCTCAGTTATGATTTGGCTCTTCATAAAGAAACAATTTTAATCTTAAATGAAAGGGAACGCGATGAATAAAATATTGCTCATTCAGCCGAAATTCAGCATTGAAAAAATGTATCAAATGAAAGACGCACTTTACCCCCTTGGTTTTGCCTATCTTTCAGCTTACCTGCCCGATAACTGGAAGGCGGAGTTTATTGATGAAGAACTGGAAGAAATCAACTATGATACGGATGCTGACATTATTGGAATAACGACTATTACGCTGTACATCAATCAGGCCTACAGGATTGCCACCAAATTCCGGGCCAAAGGAAAAACAGTAATCATGGGAGGCGTTCATGTTTCCATGTGTCCGGACGAGGCCCTGAGATTTTGCGACGCCGTCTGTATCGGAGACGGGGAGCATGTTATTTCGAAAATACTGGAGGATTTCGAGCATAAGCGTTTGAAGCAAAAATACAAATCTGAAGCCAAGCCACTGGCCGGCATGAAGCTTCCCCGCCATGACATGTTCAAGCCGGTGTATCGTTTTACTCCAATTGCCACCAGCAGGGGTTGTCCCTTCAACTGTGACTTTTGCGCGATAAATGCCTTCTACGAAAATGTATACCGGCAGAGAGATGTGGAGGATATTATCAATGAATTAAAATCCCTGCCGAAAAAAGATAATATGATTTATTTTACCGATGGCAATATATACGGCAATTCCCCCCGGGAAGTAACCAGATTTAAAACCTTATGCAGACGAATCATTGAAGAAAGAAAGAAAAGCAACATGCCTTTCAAATATTTCATCTGCTTTGCATCCATTAATGCTCTGGCAGACCTGGAGGCCCTGGATCTGGCTTCTGAAGCAGGATGCAGAAATATGCTGATCGGCTTTGAATCCATCAATCCCGAGTCTCTTAAAGACATGAATAAGATGTTGAATCTGAAAAAATTTCCTCCTGAAATGTACTCCAGGCTGGTTGACAATGCGCGGAAACGGAAAATCATCATCACGGCGGAAATGGTTTTCGGGAATGATGCTGACAATGAAGATGTGCTGAAGCAAACAGAAAAGTATTTAGAGAATGCATCCTTCGATATTTTACGCCTGTATGCCAAGCAAACCCTGCCGGGCACGCGGTTTTATAAAAAAATGGAGCAGGAAGGACGATTGAAGCTGAAGAAATTCCCGGAAGACTGGGATAAAACAAGGGAAAAATTCGTAGCGGGCATTCATTTTAAAATGAAAAATCTGACCGAGGAACAACTCCAGGGATGGATGAAAAAAGTCGGGATGAACTTTTATACCCCGTACAAGATATTCCGCCGTTCATTCAGATTTTTCAGAATAACACGCAATATCAAATTAGCAATGACCCTGGCATGGGTCAGTATTAAAGGTAGAAAATGGTATACCGGTATCTGAGGAATACCTGCCAACATGCACCTTGTACAGAAAAGGGATATCGAGTACTTTATTTTAATGGTCATACCGATGAAAAAGCCCCATTTAAGGGGCTACTTGTACTCTAATACCGCGTGTATGTGTTATATATAACAAAAAAGTTTGTTTCCGTCTACTTGATTTCTGATTAATCAGATATCAAGTGACAATTATTAAGGAATGTGCAGCCTCAGCAGATCCTGTTCAGGAGACACAATGGGCATTATCTGGACCTGTTCATGGTCAGATATGAACAAAGCCCCTGATAAACATTAACATCGCGAACAGTGTTTAAAAAATTAGCACCCCAGAACCACCTGCTATGGCTGCAAGCCCCGTAACAGACCCGTGAAACTATTCTTTGACCGCTTCATCAGTTTCTGGATTTTCAGCACTATTCTCTGAAATATCCTCACTGCCATCTGCTCTTTTATTTAATTTTTTCTGACGTTTTTCATCCTGCTTCTTTTTTCTGGCTATATCTTTCTGCCGTTTCTCAAACTGATAGTTATTTCTGGCCAATTTTTTTATCCTTACTGTTTAAAATTATAAATACCGCTCCGGAAAACAGGATAATTCCCTGGAGCGGAAATCATAAAATCAGGAATTCAGTTTATTAATATCGCTGATTCCTGCGTGGTTTATCCACTTTGGGTTTGGCAATATTAACATTGATACTTCTGCCTTCGATTTCTTTTCCATTAAGCTGTTTGATGGCTTCTTCACCCTCTGCATCATTTGGCATCTCAACAAATCCAAACCCCTTCGAACGTCCGGTGTCTCTATCGGAAACAATTTTGCTTTCTGCCACTGTACCGAAATCACTAAACAATTTCCTGAGATCCTCATCCGTCATCTTATAAGACAGGTTGCCTACATAAATATTCATCTTCTTTTTTCTCCATACATGTATTTAAAATCTAGTGGTGTGCCGTTTACACTATGGCCCCAGTCGACACAACGGGCCTTATTTGTACTCGTTCAGGAATGTATAAAGTCCCTGATAAACAGCAACAATCCTGAACAGTGTCTTGAATTTCACACAGTTTTTAAACATTGAGATAATCCAATTATAACGTGTATACCCCCTCCCTGAATATGAAAACAATGATTAACAATAATATCAAGAAAAAAATGATTTTTATCCAGTAAAGTACATCTTTTTCAGCACAGGCCTATAATACCAAATTGGCCTCCGCAGCGCCCGCACCTGACCGGATAAAGGTCTTTTCACTTCCCGGAACACACCCTGCAATAATGCTTTATACAAAAAAAACCAGTATGAAAGGCGATATCAGCGATCTTCCCTGCTTCCATGACCGGTCAGAAATATTGTTTTGTCTGCCACTTTTTTTTAAATTAATGATAGAGAGTGCAGAGGAGGTGATTACAATGAAAAACATAACACATCATATTGATGAAGGGGATGTTTTTGCAAGTTTCATCCATCCTGAAAACAAAAATGTTCATTAGAAAAAAGTCATCGATGGGCATAATGCCGGTTTACAATGCCGGCATTATTCTTGAGCATGCAGTAAAATGCGGCGTATTCTATATGTGCCAATGAGACACCCTGTGCCTGATATATGCCCATTCAGGGCTTTCCGAGAAGCCTTTCACCACTCTAATACGGCATCAGGCATCCTGTTCAATAACTTCCTCCAATAATTCGTTTATATCCCAGATGGGAAAAATTTCTGAGGCGACCCGGTCCCCGGAACGTCGCACAGCAAAAGGATTTGAGATAGAGAAAGCTTTATTCGCATACCGTTCAAGTGCTTTCTCATCAGATCCTGCCGGTGAGACATCATGGACATGTTGATCAAGAAGTCAGCGCTGCGTTTTTTACTTCTTGCAAATTCCGCAATTAATACTTTAACAGTCGTACTATATGGAACTTTTCATGGAATCGTCAGATGCAATTTTTTTTCATATTGAGCAATTGAAGTCAAGAAATGCTTTTATAATCTGATATCTTTTCCTTATCGGAGGGTAAACAGATGTCAAGAGAGAAGGTTGAAGCAGTGGGAAACATGCAGGAATACATACAATCCCACATCAATGATCCTATCACCTTGTATGATCTGGCCCGGGCAAGCGGATTTTCGCCATGGCATGCATCAAGGATCTTCAAGGAACTCATGGGAAAAACACCCTTTGAGTACATCAGGGCTTTCAGAATATCACAGGCAGCTCTGAAACTCAGGGATAAAGACGTAAAGGTGATTGATGTCGCTTTTGATTTTGTTTTCGATACTCATGAAGGATTCACCAGGGCTTTTTCCAGAGAATTCGGGATCACACCTTCAGAGTATAAGATGCGCACTCCCCCTGTTAAACTATTTATCCCTTTTCAGATAAGAGACACCTACCGGTATAAACTTAAAAAGGAGAAGGATATGAACACCAATACTCAGGAAAAAACAACCGGCAATCCGCCGCGAACAGTCTTTATCCAGGTGGTAGAAAGGCCGGCCAGAAAACTGATCTTGAAAAGAGGGATCAGAGCAACCGACTATTTTGAATACTGCGAGGAAGTAGGATGCGATGTATGGGGGATACTCGTAAGCATCAAAGAGGCCTTATATGAACCGGTCGGATTATGGCTCCCTCCTAAAATGATACCGAGGGGGACATCCCGATACGCTCAAGGCGTTGAAGTCCCGACAGATTATTCAGGTCAAGTCCCGGATGGATTCGATTGTATTGATCTAAAGCCCTGTAAGATGATGATATTTCAAGGCCCCCCTTTCAAGGATGAGGATTTTGAAGACGCCATCACCGGCTTATGGGAAGTGATGAAATCCTATAATCCCGAGATATATGGATTCTCATGGGCGGACCAGGACGCGCCGCGGTTTCAGATGGAACCTCAAGGTTATAGAGGATATATAGAAGGGCGTCCTGTTACAGAGCTAAGGAAAAGCTGAAATGTTTATCAAGAAGCCTGGTAGAATATCACCAGGCTTCTTATTTGTTATAATTGCGTGACTTGCGACTTCGGACCCGGCTTAGAGTTAAAGGTATTACTGTTGACATTTTCCTGAAATAATTCATTTTGTAAGAAATTACAAGATCAGGGGTAACAACACAATGACTGATTTCAGCAGACAGGTGGGTAATTGGCAGATTTTCTATGCCACAATAATGGGGTGCTCGGCAACCCTCCTCGGGCTCCTGTTCGTGTCGGTTTCGCTTAACCGATCAATCATCAGACACAAGGACAATGCCCATCTGATGTTTTACTCGCGGCAGACCTTCGGACTGTTCCTGTCGATCATCAGCATTTCCCTGACCTTCCTTATTCCGAACCAGTCAACAGCCGGGATTGGCATACCCCTGACCTGCATAGGGGCCACCGGGTTGTACGCTGCCGCTCGGGGCCTTATCTCGCGGTTACTTATGAAGGAGTACATCCTGGCGCTCCGGCGTTACGGGCTGCCCGCTTTTGCTTTTAGTGCGATCATCTTCGCGTCGCTCCATGTGCTCTTTTTCCTGGACACGCAAAGCCTGTCCCTTGTCATGGCAGGGATGATCATGCTCCTGGTCTCTGCGACCCGCAGTTCATGGTTCTTCCTCATGGATCTCCAGGAAAAATAAGGGGTCACAGACTACAGGACGCGCCGCGTAAAACTCCCATTCTTTCCAGGCAACCAGTTCAATTGGATTTTCCAGGTGTCACTTCTTGAAAAAGTACGCCGATACCGCCAATACGTCATTCATTACTTGGTCCTCACAATGCGGAAGCCTGTGAAAGGGCTCACCCCGACAGGAGTTTCGCTGAAAACATAGCCAATCTGCAGATGGTTGGTTGTGCTGCCAGCGCAGCCGCCCCGATATACTCGCCAATTTTCACCCGTTAATGTAAAACACCACTCATGCACATTACCACTCATGTCATAGATGCCCAGGAGATTGTGATTCCCGGTCCTCGCCGTAGTTCCGCCAATTCCGGCAGTGCCGACAACAAAATTATCTGAATCGGAGTTATCGTCATACCATGCCACCGCGCCGGTGGCATCTGCATCGGTATAATCATCACTCGCACCGCTCGCGTAATCGCCTGGATAATACTCGCCCGCGTCTCTTATGTCGCCGTCATTATTTGCATCATTTTTATATCTGGCCGCGAGCTCCCATTCATGCCGTAACGGCAGGCGGTACCCCCGCAGGGTTGCAGTTTCAACTGTTTCTGAGTGGTACCAATCATCGGTTATGCCGCTGTAGACCAGGTTATCCGTGTCACCCTCCTGCATCTCCGTGAGCCAGTTGCAGAAAATGACTGCACCATACCAGCTTACGCATACCACCGGATGGTTTGCATAACCGGATTCCACGGCAAAGGAGTGGGTTGATGTATTAAAACTGATCTTCAATATATCCACCCCCCATATGGTATTATAATTAAGATCGATAAGCTGATTATTGCCGTATTGTACCGTTGTCGCGCTGACCTGGTTATGTGCGCCGGCAGTTTCGACAATTTTTCCATTTTCAATGGCCCAGTTTAACACATCGGCAAAGAGCTTGTTGGTCACCTCCGTGTCAGCCATGAGGAACCTCCTCGTCAGGGTCGTGCTGCTCGAGTCATCTGTACCGGTAAAAAAAGTCATACTGGACCGGTCGTTCACGTAGATCATGTTAAAAGTAGAGCTGCCGGCGGTCACCGGAACAAAATCGCCGGGAGTATCTACCGAACGGAATGTATCGTTAACGGTTACCATACAGGAATCGATAAAACTGCCATCCTCCGTGACAGCAAGAATATACGCCGTTCCCGCGCCCGTTCCCAGGATCAACCCGTTCGCGACCATGACTTTTCCAGAATTAGTGGTGCCCCAGGTAACGTTCTGGTTCGTGGCGTTCCACGGCGATACAGTTGCGCTGAGCCGGTAGAGGTCGCCGACAGAAATGGTTACCGAGTGCGGGACCATGGTGACCCCGGTGACATCAACGGGAAGCGGAGACACGGTGACGGCGCAGACCGCTGTAAATCCGCCGCTTGACGTGGTCGCGGTTATAGTCGCGGTGCCTGCTGTCACGCCTCTTACTTTCCCGCTTTTCCCCACGACCGCCACGCCGTTATTACTGCTCGACCAGGCCACGTCCCGTTCCGTGGCGCTCGCCGGCTCTATGGTTGCCGTAAGTAGTTCGGTGCTGCCCACAATGACGCTTGTTGACGCTTTATTCAGGCTGACCCCGGTGACCGGCACCGGAATATCAGAAACGGTCACGGCGCAGACCGCTGTAAACCCGCCCCGTTCGGTAGTCACGGCTATGGTCGCGTTGCCTGCCGCCACGCCGGTCACCAGGCCGTTTGTCGACACGATTGCCGTGCTGTTGTCACTGCTCGTCCAGATAAGGTCCCTGTTCGAGGCGTCCGCCGGCGTTATGGTCGCCCCGAGCAGCTCAGTGCCGCCCACAAGCATAGCAGTGCTTACTTTGTTCAGGCTTACGCCCGTTACCGGCGTGCCGCCCCCTGTCAGCAGCAGGGCCAGCAGCGACTTGTCATCGTCCTTCCTGTCTTCGCAGGCTGACAGGAAAATTACGACCAGTAAACCATACACGAGCCTCGATGTCTTTTTCATGGATCCCCCCATTCACAATTACGTTTTTATTTGTTTGGTTTTTTGTTTAAGCTCAAGAAAGCCTAAAAACTCTATTCCAATGTATATCTTACAAATTTTCCGGCATCAGACCTAAGTATGAGAAACGTGATTTTTTTGTTGCCGTATATCATACTAAAGTATGATTTTATAAGACTTTCATTATTAAAAAGTTTCAAATATACACTGAAATAGTATTGACTAACATGATTTATATTATACATTCTTATAAAACAACATGAAATGATTACTCTTCCAGACAACGAAATGCTCGCTGTTATAGCGGGCATATGCTTCATCTCCTACCTGTATTTCGGGATATATATATTATTCCTCGCGCCAAAGGGAAAGCCGAATAGAGCATTCTTTTATTTTTGCGAGTTTGCTTCTCTGTGGAGTCTCTGCTATGTATTTTATTATCTGAGCGCGGACGCGCGCATGAAAGACATCATGGGAAAATTTATTCACGCGGGAATGCTGTATGCTGTTCTCCTGCTGCGTTTTTTCATAATATTCACTGAATTTATTAAAAATAAAAAATTGTTGCGGCTTGTATTGATAATAATCTGGCTGCCGCAGCTGGTATACATCTGGATGATTATTTCAGCCAATGCTGTTGCGACAGACGCCACCTTCAGCTTCTGGTACATTTATCCCAGAATTAATATGTTCATCTATAATTTTTCTTCTGTTATACTTTTATTGATATATTATTTAAAACCCGGCATCAACAGAAGCAGGAAGCAGGGAGTGATCCCGGCAATAGGCGGCGCAGTGATCATTCTCCTTGCCTGGTCTTCGGATGCCTTATTTTTGTATCATGGCACCCTGCATGTGCTGCCCTTATGGCTGCTGCTCTGGGTTTTCGTTGTGTTATATTCCATAAAAAAGTACAGGTTTATCAGCATCACGCCAACGATGATCAATAAGGATATAATCGACAATATTGAAGAAGGAATTATGTTGCTGGACCAGGATCTGAATATTGTTTTTAAAAACAGCCCTCTTCTGAACACGCTGAACTTAAAGGACGACGATGTTATCGCCTTACATGACATTGTTGTTGAAAAAGAAATTCTGAGAAACGGGTTATACAATTTAATACAGACAGACATTTCTTCATTCTCCTTAAGGATTAATTTCTTGCCGAAGAATATGAAAAAGCAGATTCTCATGGACGTAAAAGTAAAAAAAATAACCGACAGTTATAATGATATTTCTGGGTTTTTAATTGTAGCGTCCCGCGTGAAAGACCTCGAACTTTTGAAAAAGCGGTTTAAAATATCGGGGAGAGAGCTTGAAATCATTCACCAAATTATAGTCGGGAGCAAAAACAAGGAAATCGCGGGAATACTCGATATAACCGAAAGCACGGTAAAGACACATGTCGCAAGCATTTACGATAAACTCCAGGTAAAAAACAGAATCGGGCTGCTTAACCTGCTTTCCGAGTATAATATTCTTTCCAAAAAAGATGCATGACACACGGCATTACCGGTAAGGTGCATATTACCAGGCTGTAAATAGTGTTGACATTTCCCAAAACCGGGATTATACCAGATGCATGCCAGAAACAGGTGGCCGCGCCAGAAAACCCGCCTTAGAATTCAACCTACACCGGGAGATTTACATCCCCCGTATAATCGGCTATGCTCTATCATTAATCATTCTGGCGACCTCTTTGTGGCAGCAGGATTCACCGTGGTGGACCTGGGTCCTGGTCCTGGTCAATTGCCTGGCCTGGCCGCACGCGGCATTCCTCATATCGAAGCGAAGCAGACAGCCGAACCAGCAGGAATTGAGGAATCTTGTACTCGACAGTTTCATGGGAGGGTTCTGGTCCTATTATATCATGTTCAACCCGGTACCGACGGCCGTCATTTACTCAATGCTGCTGGTAAACGCCATGGCGGTGGCGGGACCCAGATTTTTTTTCCTGAATATTCTCATTTTCATCGCCGGGGGGCTGATATTGGTTCCCATATCGGGTTTTCACTTCAACCCTGAGACCAACATGAACACAATTATATCGTGCCTCCCCCTGCTACTGATCTTTCTTCCGATGAACGGCCTGACCGCTTATCTAAGAACCATGCAGGTGAAGCGTGTCAAAACCATGCTGCAGGAGGCTCAGAAGGTCGCGGCAAGGGACATGGCCATGGCTGTGAGCGTTCAGCTCAGCGTGCTCCCATCGGCCCTTCCCCAGTCAGACGACTGGAATCTGGCGTACGAATTCAAGCCCATGCTCGGGGTGGCGGGCGACTTTTATGATTTTTACATGTTCGACGGAAGGCTGACCGGGCTGGGCATCTTCGACGTCTCGGGCCACGGGATATCCTCCGGGCTGGTAACCATGCTCGCGAAGTCGATGATTTTCCTGGCATTCAAGGAGAAGCTCTCGGCGCCGCTGGGCGAGGTTTTCACCGCGGCAAACCGGGAACTCTTCCACGAGATCAAGAACGCCCACTACTACATCACCGGGGCACTACTCCGCTTTCACGAGAATAGCGTTGAATACACCAGCGCCGCACACCCGCCGGTTTACCTGAAATCAGGAGACCGGGTGGTTACGGTTCTCAATGAGAGGGGGGAATTGCTTGACGGCATCCTGCTGGGAATGGACGAGAGGGAGTACCCGTATGAGACAACGTCACTGGAGCTTTCACCAGGTGATTACCTGCTGCTCTACACCGACGGGCTGACCGAACAGCGGAACCCTTCGGACGAGGAATACGGGACGGAACGGATGGCAGAAGCGCTGGCGCGGGCGCCCCTGGGCACGGCCAGGGAGGTGCTCGATTATCTTCTCGATGACATGTACAGGTTCGTGGGAAGAAAAAATAGTTTTCATGACGACCTTACCGCAATCGTTCTGAAGAAAAAGTAGCCGGGGAAACCGAAGCGAATTCAACAACATCCAATCCCGGAATGCCGCGATATTATTTTTCAATTATGAAAAAATCAACTGATCCATTGAGCATTTCCGCCATTCGCGCGAGGCTCTCGGAATTGGCCGCGATTTCCTCCGCGCCGGAGGCGTTTGCCTGGGTCAGCTCGTTGATATGGCCGATTGTCCGAACGATCTCGCCCATGGCCCGCTTCTGCTCATCGGTCGACAGCTTAATCTCTTCGGCATGATTTTTTACTTCAAGCGCGTTCTGATTTACACTGCCGCTTGTATTTTGCTGGCGCTGCATGAATTCCGATATGCGGGTCATCATTCCGCTGATCAGATTCACGCCTTCAATGATGGACATCATAGTATCGATAGTTGCGGTAATATTTGCCATGCCGCTATTGATCTCGTCGATGTTACTCTTGACGTTTTTATCGATCTCCTTGATGCTGGTGGCAGTCTGGTCCGCCAGTTTGGATATTTCATCCGCCACGACAGCGAACCCCCTTCCGGCCTCCCCGGCGCGGGCTGCCTCAATGGCGGCGTTCAGGGAAAGGAGATTGATCTTCTCTGATATATCGTTGATGATATTAACGATATTCGTCATCTCATGGGAGCTTTCGGTAATGCGGATCATGGCGCTGTTCATGTCCCTGAGCGATTCTTCGCCGGTACGGGCCCGGACTGAGATGTCGTCGTTGATCTTCACGGTCTCACGCACCGTGTCACCCATGGCCCCGATGCTCCCGGAAAGGCTCCTGATCTCTTCAATGAGTCTGTTCAGGTTTTCGTACTGCATGGACGCACCGATTGAGATGCTTTCCACGCCGGCGGATATCTGTTCGGTCGTTGCCGTGCTCTCTTCGGCTGAAGCCGCCTGGTTCTGTGCGTTGGATGAGAAAGACGAGGCTGCAGATGACATTTCTTCCGAAGACGTTGCCATCTCGTGTGATACGTTCTGGATGTTTCTGACGATTTTTCGCAGGACGATCATGAAATCGTTCAGGATCGTCTCTATGGCGCTCACGTCGTCGTTCGAGTACGCGATGAATTCGTGCGAGATGTCGCCGGTCCCCATCTCATCGATAGCATTCCTGCAATCCTCTAGCGGCTTGAGACGTGTTTTAATGAGGGCATACAGTATGCCCCCGATGACCAGAAAGCCGATCAATATAAACGTGGCCATGAATATAACCATTATGAGGCTCTGACTTTCCATGTCGGATTGATACACGGTCGATGCTGTAAAGAAACCGTATTTCCTGTTTTTAACGAAATAGAGAAGCTTTTCGTTCCCCTCATGCGAATAGCGGATGACCGTACCACTGGGAGACGTCTGCATCGCTTTCCCCCAGCTATAATTGTACATGTCAGTGCCCACCATTGTCTTTTCCGGGTGGGCTATAATGACCTCCCTGCTGTCTATGAAGAAGGGGTAGCCGCTTTTACCGATCTTGATTTTTTTGATATAATCATTCACATACTGCTTGAACAGATCCGAATCAACTGTCCATGTCACACTGAGGTCGTTGATTTTCTGGTCGTAGAGCCGTTCCAGATCACCATCCATAACCTCGGTTACGTTTTTCAGCTGGTTGAAATATGACTGCTTGATTGCGTTATTGCTTATGATAAATGTGATGGGAATCATAACAGAGCAGAAAAAACCGACCAGACAGATCATGATGAGGGTGAGCACAATGCTCAGTCTCTGGGTAACAACCCGCCTGCCCAGCACGGATTTATTGAATATGCCGAGTGCGGTTATCTTGCGAATCTGGTGCTCAATGCTGAGATAATAGAGACATCCGACAGAAAAAATATTAGCGAGGAGAAGACCCGCGAGGATGACGCGGGAAAGAAGATTTGTGTTAAAGAGAAGAATGAAGCAGGTCATGGCAACCGGCATGAGAATGACCCACGATAATACTCCCTGTATCGCCCGCGTGCGCGAAGCCATAAAAATTCTATCCCGCGCCAGAACGTACTCATCCTCGGTGTAGGGGTTATTCTTAAGTATCTTGAGAAAATAAACCATGACCGGCGCGAAATGACCTCGAATCTGAAAATAGGTGAGGAAGAGCGCCCCTGCCACCATAACCAGAATGATGATAAAATACAGCAGCTGCTGTGCAGGAGTCATAGGTATTATGATGTACGCAATAAGAACGGTCAGAGGAATGTTGACCGTGTAGGCGATGCAATCGCTGAACAAAAATATCCGGCGGGGAAGCTCAAGCAATTGTTTTTTTTCAAATGAAGTATTATTCATTATCTTTGTCATTATAACCATCAATGAAGAAATTATCAATAAAAATTTTTACGTGAAATGGATTATCATCATTATCTTTCTAGAAAATTCCTTTCATCCCACGGACCACAACAGGTCTTATCCGTACATGTTCATTCTCAGATGATACCCTATCAATACAATACGCGATAGGCAGGTGTCATGCATCTTACTTAGCCATTTCAGGGGGATACACCCGGTTTTAACAGAACTTCTGCAGCATTGAAGACAGCCCGGTTACAGCGCAAGCCACGGGAATCATTTGCAGTATTGGGATTGTGGGCGAGCACAATTCGGAATGCATCATCCCCGACATCTTTCTCGGCAACATCAACGCCACCCGGCTATACCGGTGCCCGTTCATTTCCAGCTGAAGCCCCTCGCCACAGCAAGCCCCCCTGTGGGGGGCTTGCAATCATCTTCAATATGCAGCTTATCTCAATCGGTCGATTTTCTCTAATATCATGTTTCTCTTGGTAATGTCTTTTTCTTTTTCCAATTGGGATAACAGGGAAACGTATTCCCCCCGGAGTTTTGTTTTTTTATAATATTTAATGAACACGTTGACAATATTTTTTTCAAAGTGCCTGCCGCTTTCCCCTTTCAACATCTCAAACGCTTCGTTAAGCGGCAATGAATCCCGGTAGTGACGTTTTGAGGTTATCGCCTCGAAAAAATCAGCAACCGCAATAATCTGGGAACCAAGCGGTATTTCAGAGCCCTTCAGCCCCTTTGGATAGCCGCTCCCATCCAATTTTTCATGATGAGAACCTGCTATCTCCGGGATTTTATTATATTCTCCCATAAAATGGATCTGCTCAAGTATCTGTCGCGTTTTTTCCGCGTGGGTATTAATTATCTCGCGCTCCCTCTTCGTAAGACTTCCCTTCTTTTTTAAAAGAGAATCCGATATGCCGATTTTCCCATAGTCATGAAGCGCCGCCGCAATCCCGATGATTTCGGTGTCATCCCGGGGGATTCCCATTTCCCTGCAGATTCCTATCGCATACTCGGTAACCTTTTCCGAATGGCCCGCGGTGTACGGATCGCGGGCATCAATAGTTGCGGCGAGCACATTTAATATAGATCTCAGCTGCTGTGCTCTGGCATCGTAAAGCTCCGCATTATTTATGCTGATGCCGATAACCGATGAGATGCCCAATAAAATCCGCAAATCGCTCTGGATCAACGGCCGTTTTGTTTTTATATTGTCCACGGTCAGTATTCCGATTGATTCCTTATCGCATACAATCGGGCAGCAGATAAAAGAACGGGCGCCCATTTCTTTTATCAACTGGATACTCCGCGGCGAAAGATCTTTATCAATTAAAGAAATATCATTTATCAGAAATGGTTTTTTTTCATTGAATGATACAGCGAAAATATCCCTGGATTTTGGTTTGCTGAGTTTAAACTCGGAATTTTTTAATATTTTAAGCTGTTTAGCGGTATAACCGAACCCGGTTTGAAATAGCAGAGCATCCTTTTTTTTATTTCTCATGAGCAACATGCACCGGTCATAATCAAGGCGATTTTTAAATATCTGTATCACGATTTTCAGTATACTCTCGATGTTTATCTGCCTGCTGATCGTCTGACCAATCTCATTGATCATGAGGGAATTGTTATAGTTTATATCCAACTGTTTAATAAGTTCTTCATGGGAGCTCTCACGATTCCGGAGGGATTTTCGGAGCTCTTTTTTTGTCAAATAATCACAAAAGAAAATCAGGGGGGACATAATAAGTAGTGCCGCCAGCAGAAAGTAGATGACCGTTGTTAATGGAAAGAGCATTATAAATATAATACCGGCAACCAATGTTATAATTGCGGCACTGTTCCGCACTATCTTCAATAGTGAGAACAGATTGCTATCCCAGGATATTATATACCGGCATTTGGTTCCGCCGTTGAAGACGCATTCAGGGTGTTCTATCCTGGGGATTTTATTCTCGAAGCCAAGGCCAACCGATTCAAAATACCCCATCCGGTTTTCGCACTGGAATTTTTTCTCAATAACGCCTTTATGAGGGGTGACGGTGATCTCAATTTTTTTTGAATAAACTTTTTTATACTCAAATTTACATGAACGGGTAAATTCACGGGCGGCCTTTTCTATTATCTCATAGACTTTTGCCGGGGTCATCAAACCCAGGAGATATTGACGCATAACGCCGATTGCTTCAGGACTTGCGGCAAATCGACCTGCTTCGCGGGCGATATTCTCGTCCCGGGTCATCCTGGTCAGTTTTTCATGAAACCTGTTGACTTGTTCCTGGGTGAACCAGTGGC
Organism: Spirochaetota bacterium; assembly: GCA_041753395.1. Taxonomy (GTDB): domain Bacteria; phylum Spirochaetota; class UBA4802; order UBA4802; family UBA5550; genus RBG-16-49-21. The sequence goes on along the minus strand of JBGSUQ010000028.1, from coordinate 122,504 downwards.
TCTGGTCTCCCACCTCGTATGCTTTCATCCTGGCATACGAAAGCAATTCATTGATGTCAACATGTGAATAGTTTTTCTTAATGTATTTAAGATAGGTGTTAATAATACGGCTGTTATATAAGCCAGGTCCAGACATTATGCGATCCCCCATTCCCGTATGATTTGAATTTTAACACCTGGCGGTTTATCAAGTCAATAAATTAATAGATGTCACACAGGAGAAAACGAATCGTGACAAGAAGTAAATGAAATAAGGATTTATTACCCGGGGAATTCCCCCATTTTAAAAACTCAACGGCAAATACGCTCACAAACTGGCAAATCCCTATTCTCTGAATTCGAGAAGCACTATTACCGAATCATCAAGGGCGGCCCCCGGCGCTGGCCGCTGGCCGTAGACCCGGCCGGTGCCATGCAGGGAATACTGGATAGTGAAACGTTTTTTCATCTGATGAATGACATCCATGGATTCGGGCATCCGCATCCCCCGGAAATCGGGCATGGTTTTACCGTCAAAATCCACTTTCTTCATCTTCATGGGGACCGGCGCCCTCGCCTTCAGGCGCTGCTTTCTGACACCCTGGTGGGTCAGCACCCGGTCAACGAGGCCAGCAAATACCGGCGTCGCGATCTGACCGCCAGACAGCCTGTCCGCCGGGTCGTCTATGATGACCAGAATGCACACGGCCGGGTCCTCGCAGGGCGCCAGGCCGATGAAGGTCGACAGCACGCGGTCGGAGTATCCCCGGGCGCGGATGAATTTCTGCGACGTCCCGGTCTTCCCGGCAACGCAGAAGTAGGCCGACCCGGCCTTCTGCCCCGTGCCGCCCGCCACGACGCCGCTCATCATGGTCATCAGTTTTTTGCTGATGCTTTTGCTGATGACCCGCCCCCTGACAGCGGGCTTATAGGTCCGGACGGCAGTTCCGTCATGGCGCTCAATGGACTCGATGATGGAGGGTGATATGTAGACGCCGCCGTTCGCCACCGCACAGAAGGCAGCGGCGAGCTGCACCGATGTCACCGCTATTTCCTGGCCGATGGCAATAGAAAACTTGGACAATCCCGACCATGTCTTCCACGACCTCATGATACCCTCGGTCTCGCCGGGAAGCTCCACCCCGGTCTTCCGCCCGAACCGGAATTTCTCCAGCGTTTCATACAGGTCCTTCTTCCTGATCCCCTTCACCGCTTCGATGACGCCGACATTGCACGAGTGTCGGATGATGTCGCTAATACCTATGGTTCCGTGGACCCCGGTGCAGTTGATCCGCACGTCGGAGATATCGACCCATCCCCGGCAGGTGTACTGCCTGTTCAGGATCGCGGGATTATGCTCCAGCATGGAGGCAAGGGACAGGATCTTCATCGTCGATCCCGGCTCGAAGGAATCGATGTAGGAAAAATTCCTGAGGGAGAATGAAGGATACTCGTAATACCTGTTGGGATTAAAACCGGGGCTCTTAGCCAGTGCCAGGACCCGTCCGGTCTTCACTTCAAGCACCAGTACCGCACCCTGCTTGGCGCGGTACTGTGAAACAGCCTTCTCGATTTCCCGCTCGGCGTGATGCTGGATGAAACGGTCAATGGTGAGGGTTATGGTACTGCCGGAGGAAGCGCCGCCCGTTTCCTCAAGCGTGGCATCTCCGGGTGATGACAGGACGCTGTCATAATTATATTCTATTCCGGCAAGGCCGTTGTTGTCAATTCCCACGAAGCCGATAATATTGGACGCGAGGCCTTCGTGGGGATACACGCGCCTGAATTCCTTTTTCAGATACAGCCCCGGGATGTTGATCCGGCGCAGTTCCTCGGCCTCGGAATCCTCAATCTTGCGCTTGATCCAGATAAAGCGCTTTTTCTTCCTGAGCTTGCCAAGGACCGTATCTGCCGGCATCGATAGAAGCCGTGACAGGAGTCTCGCCGTTTCATCCGGTTTTTGTATTTCCTCGGGATTGGCAAAAAGCGAATAATTCTCTATGGAGAGCGCCAGGAGATAGCCATTCCGGTCACAGATATAACCGCGGCGCACATCCGGTTTATTCGAATCGGGGACAACGATCCGGGAGGAAAAATGAAGGTTAAATAGCCTGACGACGAAAGCAAGGGAGAGCAATGCGAATATCAGGCCGGCAATGTACACCCGCCGCTTAAATACCTTCTGGTTCATACAACACCCGGTATACCGTTAAACGGGATTCGCGGGCACGGTTGGACGCACCCCTGCCACTCGGCCGGCACTTCACCGTATCAGGCCGAACCTTGAGAAGTCCAGCTTGAAAATCTGCCTTGAATTCCAGTAGAGAACGAATGCTTTGCCCTTGATGCGCTCAATATCGAGATATCCGAAAAAGCGGCTGTCCTGCGAATTCTCGCGGTTGTCTCCCATCACGATGACCTTTCCGGGTGGGACGAGCCCCTGGATCTCGTTCTGACGGGTCGGGCCGAAATTGAACGGCTTGGTGACGCCCTTGACGTAGGGCTCCTCTGTTCTTTTCTCGTTGATATAGACGGCGCCTTCTTTTATTTCATAACGGTCTCCCGGCACGGCGATACACCGCTTAATGTAATCCTTGTCTTCGTCATGGGGGGGTCTGAAAATGATGATATCGCCACGCTTGACTTTCCGGACCCCCATGAACGTGAGGTGCACCGGTTTCTTCATCCCGATCATCTGCGGTATTACCGGGCCATAGGTGATTTTCTCGACGAAGAGGTGGTCCCCAACCTTCAGAGTGTCTTCCATGGAACCGGTTGGGATGTAATAGGCCTGGATGATATACTGTATGATATGGACCGCCAGTATCAGAGCGACTACTATGGCATCGACAAAATCCCATATCTTCCGGTAAATGGCGGTTCGCCGGGGCGCCATGTCCTGAAAGAGGGACAGGAGCTTTTCTCGGTCGTCCTCCGCAAGGAGCATCAGGGGGAAGGACGTCTTGGCGTACTTCTGCCGGATAAGGATATTGCCGATAAAGTTCCGCTCAATATAGGAAATATCAGCTGCGGGAATTTTTATTCCCCCTTCTTTCTCTTTGAGCTCCAGCCCATCTTTGGATACGGTTATCCCGCCATCCCTGTATTTTTTATACTGGATGACATAATTTCCCATCCTCAGGATGAACACGGCGGTGGCGCATCCGCCTATGAAGTATATGGGGATGAAGGGGGTCTTCACAAAGGGTATCGCGGCGGCAAGGAACAGGGTGGAATACACAAACAGGATGAGGTAAACGGCCCGTTTCAGAAAAAAGAGTACGGTGTCCCTGCCGGAAATGATGGAAAAGTGCGATTCTTCGATTGATGAACTGTCATAGCGTAAAAATTGAATCATTGGGGTGCTCCTTGCCACATGTGCATACAAAGGATAACGGATAAAGGATATTCGGCTTTTTACCCTGAATGTTAACTAATCCGGGAAACAACAGAAAGGACGCTGAATAGCCCGTTACGTTTAAAACAATAAAATGTATTGCTAAAATAACAGCATCTATATAAAATAGACATATTTCAATGTCTACAATTTTTTTTTATATGAAAGAAATAAGCGAATCAATCAAAAAACTGTCAGCCGAGGATTTCAAGGAACTCACGGCCAGGCTTCAACTGAAAAACAAATCGAAACGTGACCTGGTGAGCACCCTTTCAACAGTGACGGGACTGCATGCCCTGCTTAAAAGCCTGGACGCAACCTGCCACAGGCTCCTTATGACGGCATATGGATCGCCGGATGGGGTGACCTTTGTGGAAATTCAGAAGGAGCTGAAACTCGACATCCCTGTCATTGAGAAAACAGCCGATATCCTTTCCCGGAACCTCCTTCTCTACGTTACAAAAAACAGGCAGATGCTCAATACCAAGATGGACAAGGCCTACGGCATTTCTGAAATCGCAGCCCATCTGCGCATAGTGGAACCGAAAACCATGACCGACCGGCTCCATAAAAATTTCCTCCACCTTGAAACGCAGAAACAGTACCCGGAGTTCGAAAAAATCCTGAAAGATCGCGAGGTACAGGCATTCCTGAAATTCATGGCCGAATCGGGCTGCATCGTGACCCTTGACGCGGCGAAAGACCGGCTTCCGCAGAAATCCTCCGAAAAAATCATTTCCAGCCTGATTTCCCAGAATTTGATCCAGCTCTACCATTGTTACCGCCCGGAATTCAATACATACTTGATCCTCAATGACAAGATCAGCTCATCGCTGGCCGCCTTCGACGAGCATGACGATTCAAGAAAAAAGCTGAAAGTCAACAACCGCTACTTTCAGATCAACAATCTCCTGAATGCCTTTGACATCATTTCCACCTTCGGACTTTTTCTAACCAAGCAGCAGGAATTCAGAAAAATCGACATCAGGCGCATTTCCGAGGCGATGCTTCCCCTTAAAGACCAGAGCGGCTCCGACCTGCCGACCGAGGAGTCTGCGCAGCTCTCCATGTTCATCCTTAACCGGCTGGGGTGTCTCAAGCTGAACAAGGACATAGCAGGCATTTCACTTTTCGAGCTCAGCAGCGAGCTGGAACAGCCGCTGCTCCTGATGAAGCGGATCCTGAAAAACGCCGGCGGCTCAAGCCCCTATGAAGCTTTTTTCAAGCCGCCTTTCGAGATACCGTCGTATGATTTCATCAAATCGATCATCAAGCTCCTGTACAAGCTTAAATCCGCCACCTACGGCTACCTGAAAATCACCATCCTGACCAGGACGCTCTCAGAGGCTAGCGAGAAGACCTTTGCCGACAATCTGCTGGATCCTCAGGAAGAGCTGGAACGATTCGGCACGGTCATGAACTTTCTCTGCATCATGGGCATCATTAATATCGATAGCGGCAGGATCATGCTGTCCGACATCGGCAGGGATATAGCGTGTCAGATGCTTAAAACATACATGGAAGAGCCCCCTGCGGCAACTAAAAACATTTACATCAATCCCGATTTCACCCTTATCATACCGGCGCAGGAGCTGCCATCGGAGGCGCTCTATCACCTTCTGACCCATACCGACATCATAAAGCATGACGTCATCATCAACACGGTCATCAGCAGGCCGGCGATCGTGCGTGCGCAGAAACGGGGGATGTCCCTGAACCGCTTCCTTGAAACGCTGGAGCTGTACTCGAAAAACGAATTGCCCCAAAACCTCGACTTCCTGCTGCGGGAATGGTCAAACCAGACCATCAACATTAAAATATCACAGCACATCCTCCTCACATCAAGCCATCCGGAATTCATCGACGAACTGCTGCTGGGAATCGCCAAGGAAGGGATCGTCGAGCGGATATCCCAGACTCATGCCCTGGTGAGAAAAGAGTATATTGATGAAATAATAAAAATTGCGAGGAAAAAAGACGCGGTCATCTCGCTGTTCAACGAGCTTGAAGAGGAAGACTAATCCTTGATCACCTGTATCATATTTTTCGTTTTCCAGTTAACATATTGCTGAAGCGCCTGGATGGTGTTTTCCTTTACGAAAAAAAGCTTATCATTCAGCTTGACCAAGGCCCCCCGGTAGTGCGTGTACTTCAATTGATGATCCACCCAGCCCAGTAGTTCGACCCTCTTCCAGTTGGTCGTCGTCTTGAGTACGGGGATTTTGCCCAAGTGCAGTTCACGAATTTTCCCGTTTTGCACGGCATCAGATAATATTATTTCCCATTCCATCGGCATATATAAATCCCGATACCCTCTGTCAATTTTCTCTAAAGCCCCACACGTGGGGTTTTACAATGATTCTGCAAGAGTCCGGTACAACGGGCATGCTTACCCAACCCAGCATCACCCCGCAGGCCCGCTGTTCCATTTCGGGCTACTCTTTATGATTCGTAACATCGGTAAGAAGACGGTTAACCTGATCGGCCAGATGCTGGTTGAGCTCTTTCTGACGGGTGATCTCCTTGTGCAAATCCAGGAGTTCATTCCGGGAAAGCTCCTCCACCTTCTCCTGCGCATCAATTATCTTTTTCGCATCATCAAGCTCTTTGGCTGAATAATCAATTACCGATTCCTGTGCCTTGATCACGTCCCTGGCATCCATCAGCTCCTTGCGGCGCAGATCGGCCAGCATCTCTTCAGCCTTGATACGATCTCGCATGTCAAAGAGGTTCATCTGCCGGAGCAGGGTGAAGTCACGGATTGCCGTGCTGAGATTGGTCTGCTGCTGAATCAGGTTTTTTTCAAAATCAAGAATTTTCTCGAAGGCCTCTTTTTCCTTCTCGGATTCGAACACGTTTTTGCGGTTGATATCCATGAGCCCTTCATACGCTTCGATCCTTGATTCGGCCTCACGGGAAATGAATTTCATGATCTCCCGGTACCGCTCGACAATAATCGACTTTTCGAGGAGGAGAAGGAACTCACGCATGTCCACCGGCCTGCTGAGAAGCTCAAGGTGCAGCATGTTGTAATTGAGCTTGGCAATTTCCTTGACCTGGCTTTTTTTGGCCATCACGAATTTCAGAAATGACTGAAGCCGTTCGTCCTTGTTTACTTCCTTAAGGAGCTGCTCCGAATCGGTATTGATGATATCAAAAATAAATATATTGATTTCATCCTCAACGATATTGGCGTGATGCAATGTATATCCGGTAATCAGATTGACGGTCAGACCAAGGCCGGTGATGGCGTTAACGATCTTTGTTCCGCTCTCGTTGTCCCTTAAATACCAGACAGTTACCTTATCCATTTCCATCTCCCCACCGCGTATCTTAATTTGAAAGAAATATGCAACATTAGAAAAATTACAACTACTTTTTTGGTTTAATCGTATATGTCTTCCACAGCAACGGATGAAGCATGTAATACATGGCGCGTTCTGAAAAAAATCCCTTCCGCGCCATGATTGAAACTGTTTAACGTATTTCCAAGATTATTGCGCCCTTGTCGTTTCTTTTAATGACAACATCGGATTCCTGTCCGCCTGAAAGCCGCATATCTGAAGCCCTGAGCTCCGGGAAATCGCTGTTTTCAATAAAATCCCTCAGGAGTTCTATCTTATCATCAAGCTCGCCTTCAAGGTCATCCGTGCTGAAGTAGGAGTCCATCAGCCGGCCGTACTCATTCCGTGCCTCGGTCTCTATGCAATGACTTTTTATATGTAGACTGACCGCGACATCCATTGGGAGTTCCTCATTTACCATGATAATGACCAAGATAGAACAGAATGAATATTTTTCAATAAATAAAAACAAAAACGATAACAATGCTCGGAACCGGGATCCTGCCTGAATGCGGCAGGACATCAGCGGCTATTTCCTCCGGAAACACACTCGTCGATTGTTCAATGGACACTGCGACAGGCATTCCTCCCCGCATACATCAATAACGGATGATATCGCTGAATCACACTGTTTACCCCGACAGTACCTGCCGGTCACTAAAAAAAATAATAAAAAGATACTTGCCATTCCAGTTGCCATGCTGTTTTTTGTCCAAAATTTTGGAAATGCCATGAGACATAAAATAAAACCGGCAAGGATCATCTGGAGCGCTGTATTCGTTGCCGCATCCCTGTTATTGACTGAGACGCAGCTTCTCTCCTGGGGGCTCTTCAACCTGTTCACGGATACCCGCTACAGCCAGGTGGGTCTGGATAAAGTTGACTCCTTTGATCCTGACCAGGACATTCTCTATCTGCCGCTGTTAAAGGGAAAAGATATATTCGAAGCATCCCGTGACCTTTCAATATGCAGGAACAAATCGGTACGGAAGCACATTTACCTGTACCTCACCAGCAAGCGTGAATACCTGATACGGGCAATTGAACGCTCATACCGGTATGACGACATGATACAGGAAGTGATGAAGAAAAACAGCGACATCCCCGCAGAAGTGGCACTGCTGCCCCTTCTGGAAAGCTGTTTTGACCCCCGCGCTGTTTCCAGCAGCCGTGCCGTGGGGCTGTGGCAGTTTGTCGGTAACACAGCAAAGCCTCTGGGATTGCGAAACGACCAGTGGATCGATGAACGAAGGGACATTGAGAAGTCCACGGCCGCCGCGGTCCGGCACCTGCGCAATATACGCGGGTACTTCCCGGACTGGGCCCTGACCCTGGCCGCCTATAACGGCGGCGCAGGATACGTGAAGCGCACCATGGATAAAACCGGCATCAGAGATTTCTGGAAGCTCCATGAAGGCGGCTTTCTCAGGGATGAAACCAGCGAATATATTCCAAAATATATCGCCCTCATGGTCATATACAAAAATCAGCGCCTCTTTGGCGTCAGCGATGAAATTTCAGTCCCGAAAAAAGCCGAGACCGAGCTTTTCACCCTCCGGCACCCGGTTGACCTGCGCGACGTATCACGCTTTGGCGGCGTTCCCCTTCAGACCATCAGGGATCTAAATCCAGAAATTAATTCGAACCTGACCCCTCCGGGAAAAAAGAATTATCAGCTCCGAATTCCGGCTGAGGCGAAGAAGAGCCTTAATGCAAAAGCGGATATGCTGTATAAAAACAGGATAACCGGCATCATAGAGCACCACGTCAAAAAGGGTGAAACAGTAACAGCCATCGCCCGGCATTATAAAAAAAAACTGCACTCATCCTCAAATATAACAAGATAAAAAATCCAAGATCCCTTCAAAGCGGCCGTATCATATATGTGCCGTATTGAAATCGGCCTTTTAGCCGGACGGCGCGTTATTCTTCATTGGGCCGGAGAACGTGACAGCCATTCACGGAGAAAAAAATATAAAAATCTCTTGTCACAATACATAACGCTGGTAAACCTGTGTCATTTAATAGTGGAGACGGCATATTCATGGACATGTATAAAATAAAGGGAGGCAGGGCACTTTCCGGCGAGGTTGCCATATCAGGCGCCAAGAACGCAGCCCTTCCCATCATTGTAGCAAGCCTCCTGGCCGACGGGGAAACGGTTCTAAAAAACGTCCCTGATCTTAAAGACGTTCGCACCATGCTCCAGGTGATCCAGTGCCTCGGAGCTGAATATGATTTTAATACTGAAAAAAACATCCTTCGCATAAAAGTCAATTCGATTCAAAACGCCGAGGTACCCTACGAGCTGGTAAAAACCATGCGGGCTTCCTATTATGTCATGGGACCGCTCCTTGCCAGGATAGGCGAGGCCGATGTCTCCCTGCCGGGAGGGTGCGCCATTGGCGAGAGGCCGATGGACATACACCTGGCCGGCTTTGAGGCCCTGGGCGCGGAAGTGAGCCTTGACCATGGTTACATCAAAGCGCGCGCATCGTCTCTGAAGGGCTCTGAATTCAAGATGCGGGCAGTGTCGGTGGGGGCCACCGCAAATCTCATGATGGCTGCGGTCCTGACAAAGGGAAGGACCGTGCTCGACAACTGCGCAATGGAGCCTGATGTTGTGGACCTTGGGAATTTCCTTATAAAGATGGGGGCGAAAATATCCGGGCTGGGAACAGAACGTATTGAAATCGAGGGCGTCAGGAAGCTCCAGCCGGTGACCTATTCGGTCATTCCGGACCGGATCGAAGCAGGCACCTATCTCATAGCCGGCGCCGTCACCAAAGGATCAGTAATGATTACCGGCGCAATACCGGAGCACGTGGGAGCATGCATGACCGCCCTTTCCGAGATGGGATACAGCGTCGAATCAGGGAAGGACTGGGTCTCAATTAAACCGACTAAAGCGCTGAAGGGAACTATGATCCGGACCCTTCCCTTTCCCGGCTTCCCCACTGACCTCCAGGCGCCCGTCATGGCCCTCGCCACGATAATTCCCGGCATAAATGTCATCATCGAAACCATATTCGAACGTCGATTCACTCATGTGGCGGAACTTCGACGCATGGGCGCCGATATCACCATTGAGGGGGATGTTGTCATCATCAAGGGAGTAGAACAACTCATGTCCGCCCCTGTCATGATGTCGGACCTCAGGGCCGGAGCGGCCCTGGTCGTAGCGGCCCTTGCAGCCCAGGGGGAAACAGAGATCCGGCGCATCTACCACTGCGACCGGGGCTATGAGAATCTCGACCGAAAGCTCACATCCCTGGGTGCCGATATACAGCGCATCAAGGGCGGCGGACTGTAATTATTCATATCCAGGTATTATCCAAAAACATGAAAAGGAGCGGTTCCATCCCGCCTTTTTTGTATCCCGGTATCCTCCCGTAATCTGAAAAAACTTTTTAATTTCATACGCAGTAATCGTATACCTCACTGAATCTTATTAGACGAGGTTATGATAATGGAAACCACTCTCAATATACGGGTTGATATTCTGAATAAAATCACCAGGGCAGCCCTATCATCCGGCATATCTCGATCAGAATTGATCACTTCGCTGATTAAACAAGTGATGAACGATATTTCAGATCCAGGATGCCTGGGCACAATGGTAAGGTATCAGAAAAGAAGCGATTTGAGTGATTGGCATCTCTTTCACCTGCAGGTGAGGATGGATGATTATGAATACTTCCTGGATTTGAGAAAACTCTTAAAAATGTCTGTTTCTTTGATTCTTGCATATGCAGTTAAAAGGTATTTAGGCAAACAAATAGTATTGAATACCGATAACTATTGTTATAAAAATTATATCATAATCAAAGAGACTATAAATGATATAATATGCTGGAAATTCATCTGGGGTTTTCCACCCGATCTGCACAAATTATTCCCGACAAGTTGAAATCAACATTTTTTTTAATTATTACCATTGTCCCCTCTGCCGATAATTAAAGCGACATAGTGCAGGGGGATCAATATGCTTCGAGGAATATATACCGGCGCCAGCGGCATGATCGCACAACAGGCACGTCTGGACGTTGTTTCCAACAATCTGGCCAATGTGGATAAAACCGGCTTCAAAAAGGATCTTGCAATTTTCAAGGCCTTCCCGGACATGCTGATCCGGCGACTGAACGATAATGGCCTGGGCATTACCCCGGCCGGCTCATATGACACGATGCCCTACGTCGGCAAACTCGGCACCGGCGTCGAAGTGAATGAAGTATACACCGATTTTGACCAGGGTTCGCTCCAGCGGACCGAGAACAACTTCGACCTGGCTCTGGACGGACGCGGGTTCCTTACGGTAAAAACCGAGCGCGGCGAGCGCTACACAAGGAACGGCTCTTTCACCATCAACCAGGACGGCATCCTCATGACTCATAACGGCTATCCCGTGATGGGAGAGAACGGCATCATCCGGGTCCAGCAGAACAACTTCATTGTAAACGAACGCGGCGAGATTATGGTCAACGGCGCCATCGACCCGAATGGCGTTGTCGGCATGGCAGATAACGACTGGAGCCAGCCGGTGGTGCTTGACCGCCTTAAAGTTGTTGATTTCGAAAAAATTCGAGAACTTAAAAAAGAAGGCGACTCACTCTGGAAGGAGACGGAGTTCTCCGGGCCGCCACTGCCTCCGGGAAACCTGAAGGTAGTACAGGGATTTCTGGAAAAATCAAATGTCAACATGGTACGGGAAATGGTTGACATGATCGAGGTCCAGCGTAGTTATGAAGCAAACCAGAAGGCTGTACAGGCCCATGACGCCGAACTGGGCAGGCTTATTAACGAAGTTGCCCGATAATATAACTTCCACATAACTGACAAGTCCGCGGGGCCATGATATCTCATGGCCCCCTCTCATTACACAAGGTGCTTGACAAAAGACCGAATACCATCTATTTTATATCACTGATATATAATGGATAGTTACCAGGTATGAGAAACTCAATCTGCCCCGCACATTTCATCATTGCACTCTTCATGATATTCTGCCTTTACGGGAATATCCATGCCGATACGGGGACCTGCTGGATTGAGCTTCAGAAAAATTGGCAGATATCAAGCATGCCATCCGCCGGGGACACCTCCACACAACACAACCGCATCAATTCAATTTTTCATGTTTTGCAAAACCGCAACATTGCCGGGAGCACCGTTTCCCTTACGGCAAAAGCTGTAACCGCACGGCCCCGGTCGAAAGCAATATCATCCCTGTATATTCGCACCAATGTATCGGTATCAGCATCCCTTAATGGAACGGAACTGGCTGCAACCATTCTTTCCGATATTGAATACCTTTACGAGATCCCTGCCGGGCTATGGGATACAACAAACACCATCAGCCTCCAGATCACCCGCGGCAAAAACGATCTAGCCGACGGCATCATGCCGGCTGTGTACCTGACCTGCCCCGACGGAGTCGAGCGGCTCCGCCATGGCATCATCAGGATAAGCTCCGATGATTTTAACAACAGGGGAACTGCCGACCTGAGCGGACCGGTATTCCTGAAACAACTCCCGGAAGAGGATTACCGGAATTTAAAAGAAGAACCGGAAGAATTTGAAATTGAATACAGTCAGTGCGCAATAATTCCAGTACCATCAACAGCCGACCACGTTCCCGGTGTCACCGGCAGCCAGCACCTTGTGACCGAGTGCACCTTTATGTTGGAAAAAATGCCGGCCCGGCCCCTCAGCCTCTATATTGACACAATCAGCGGACCGGACAAGACATATCTGGACGGGCAGCTCATCGGCGAAACAGGAACGGCGGGGAACCCGCGGCGGTTTTATTATGACAGGATACGGGTCTATCCAATACCGGAACGGTATCTTCAACCCGGGTCGCTGCACCGGATCACCATCGTATCCAGCAAATCAACGGATTACCTGTTTGGCACCATTGAAGGAAATTCTTTCAGGATCGGGTATCTGGACAGGGAGCTCCAGGACCTTAATCTCCGGGAAACAATCGCCATAGCAATTGTGGCCATATACTTCACCATCGGGATGTATTACGGACTCCTGTTCCTGCAGAGACGCGAAAACATGGAATACCTTTTCTATTCTTTCACGGCCCTGAGCCTTTCGATCTATTTCTTCCTGAGGACCCAGACAAAGTATCTGCTCTTTGATGATTTCTTCGTGCTGAAACGGATCGAATATGTGACCCTGTTCCTCATGCTTCCCTTCATGGCCCTGTTCATGCATTATTTTTTCATCAGGCGCGGGACCATCACGGAAAAGCTGTTCCGGGGGGCACTCTACGGATATCTGGCCATCTCCATCATCCTCGTCCTTCTGCCGATAATCAGCTCGGATATCAGCTTCTGGAACGCCATACTCCCCTATGTACAGACAACATGGCTCGTGCCGGTATTGTATGTGGTTTATCTCATGACGAGGGAAACTTTTTACTTCATCATGAAACTTGTCCTCCGGCGCCGCATGACCGGTGCTGCAATTCCTTCAGTCCCCCGCGATCGATGGAACCGGATGGCCGATGCCCTGCCCGGACGCCTCTCCGGGCTTGTCCGGGCCCAGCCGGCGCCTTTCATGAGCCGCGTCATGAAAACGGGCCCCGATGGAGCGCTGATGATCATTGCCGTATTCATCATGATAGCCGGGGCCGTTCATGATATTCTACTCGACCGCGACGTGATATCGGGTGCCCGCTTGTCCCCCTATGGGACACTGCTTTTCATTCTCGGCGTTGCGGGGATACTCTCCATCCGCATCCTGAAACTCTACCGGCAGGTCGGCACCCTCAACCGGGATCTCGAAGAATCCGCATCCGTATCGAACAGGCGCGCCGACCATCTCGCCGGCATCATCGGCGGCGTTGACGTAGCCTCGAAAGATCTGGTATCAGTAAGCACAGAATTAACCTCAATCGAACGGAACTTTTCATCCCTTGCGGAAGAGCAGTCCGCAAGCAGCAAGGACATGAGAAAAACCTTCGATGATCTGACCGCTTCCATTACTGCCATCAGCGAATCTGCCGGGAACCAGGAAGCGGAAGGGAAAAAGACCTCCGATATGATCGATATTTTCAACAAGACCCAGAGCGGCGCCACCGGCATGATCAACTCCGTCCTTGGCTCCATTTCAGGCATCTCTGAATCAAAACGCGAAACCGAGCGGATCATCAATGAAATGATCGGGAAAATGCAGGTTATCAACGATGGGGGCGCAGCAATAAAAAATTTCGTGGAGATCATCAACGACATATCGGACCGCATCAACCTCCTGTCGCTGAACGCATCCATCGAAGCAGCCCGCGCCGGTGATCATGGCCGTGGCTTCGCCGTCGTAGCCGACGAAATCGGGAAACTGGCAACTGCCACCTCGGACAACTCGAAGGAAATTTCAACGCAGATTTCAAGGATACTCAGCGATATAAACGAGGGTATGCACATGGTGGACGTCACCAGGGCTTCCACCGAGTCGATCTTTTCCGTGCTGGATGAGATAAACTCGCGCATCGACCAGGTCGAGACCCTTATCGAGGGCCAGGCCGTGGCTTTCGACGATGTTATCCGCCAGGCCTCCATCATCAACAGCCTTTCCGGTGAAATTGCGGGATCGACCGTGAACCAGATGAAGTCAATGGAAAGCAGCGCCCGCGCCGTGAAGCGGCTGTCGGAAATCGCAGAGGAAGTCGCTGCCCTCAACAGAAGAATACTTTCTTTTACCGAAACAATTAGCGAGAAAGCCCGGGAACTTAATATCCTCATTGAAGATAAAGGCTAATCGGTTCCGGTTTGATATTGACCTGCAACCTCGACGTCACCGGTACTGGATCATCAACATGCCACAAGGAGACCGCCATGTCACTACCTGACAGGAACAATCCCTACAGCTTCAATGATTTTATCGAATGGCGGAAAAAGATCGATTACTACCACGACGATCCATTTTTCCAAAAAGTGATAAAACATTATTCCGGCACCGAATGGGAATCCCTTGACCGGGAAGCCCGGAAGCTATCTGAAAAAGCTTCCTTTCGCTGGCGCGACTTGGCCGATGCGATCGCAGTGCCGGAAAAGCGCCCCTTCATGATGCATTATGACGGGCACCACAACCGCATCGACCGCATCGTACGGCCCCGTGAAACTGAAATCATGGAACGGGAGATTTTCTCCGAAGGGCTCTTCTCCGAATCGACATCTCCTCTCACCAAGCTTATAAAGATGTTCCTCATTTACCAGAACGGCGAAGCCTGCATTGCCTGTCCCCTCACCTGCACCGAGGGGCTTGTGGCTATACTCGACGCCTTTGCCGACACGCCCGAGACAAAGAGCATTCTGCGCCACTGCAAAGAGGGCATCGACGGCGAATTCGCCATCGGCGCTCAGTACCTTTCGGAAATCCAGGGCGGGTCAGACGTGCCGTCCAACGTGCTGGAAGCGGTCAACGAGGGAGGAACATGGCGGTTGTACGGGACAAAATTCTTCTGTTCCGCCACCCATGCCGATTACGCCGCCATAACGGCAAAACCGACAGGCTCTGATAAGGTGGCCCTTTTTGTAATGCCGTCGTGGATGCCGGGCAACAGGGACAAAGAAATCCGCAACGGCTATACCATCGACCGGATCAAGTGGAAGCTCGGCACGAGCGAGCTCACCACTGCCGAAATGACCCTGAACGGGGCCGTTGCCTATCCGCTGGGGCCCCTCGATCGCGGCGTGGCCAACGTCGTAGGCATCGTTCTCACCTACTCGCGCCTCACCGTGGGCCTGTCCTCGGCAGCCTTCATGACCAGGGCCGCGCGGGAAGCGAAGCAGTATGCCGCATTCCGCGACGCCTTCGGCATCTCAATAGGGAAATTCCCCATGGTGGCGGGTCAGCTCCGGGAAATGGAACACATCGCGAAACGGACCACCGCCGGCGCCTTCAAGCTCTACTGCGATTTCCTTGCCATGGGAGGAAAGCTCTCAGGCGACATCGGAGCGGATGAGCCGGCCGGGATGCGGGAACGGCGCTTTGCCATCCGGGAGCTTATCATGCTCCAGAAAATTACCGCATCATGGGACTGCACGGACACGGTCCGCGACGCCATGTCCATCTTCGGCGGCCATGGCGTAATGGAAGACTTCTCGTCTCTTCCGCGCATTTACCGCGACTCCGCTGTTAACGAGCTCTGGGAGGGGCCGCGTAACGTGCTTCTCATGCAGATTCACCGTGATTTCCAGCGAACCTCCGCCTGGTACAAGCCCTCTGCCTTCGTCGCCGACATCCTCAAGGATGCCGACACCGGCATCATAGCCAATCTGGGAAAGGAGATGGACGAGCTTGTGGCGTATCCGAACCTGCTCCAGACGGATGACAGGACAATGGCGGTATGCGATCAATGGGACGACTTCTGTCACCGTCTGTATCATGCATACCAGGACCAGGCCCTGGCGGAAGTTGAAGGATAGACACCGGCGGCGAATGAAACGATTATCCAACATGGCAGCTATTCTGGACAGAATCCTGCAGAGGTATGAAAACACCGACTTCTTGGTCAGGATGAAGGCCAGGTTCTTTTTCTTCCTGTGTCTGGTCTTACTCCTGTTCATCCCGATTATAATGTCATATAGCGCCTATGCCCATCTCCACAATCCGGCATTCAATTATCAGCTGAATTTCGCGATCCTCATACCACAGGCAATCGCATTCATACTATTTATAGCTACGTTGACGCTCCTCCTTCGCGGATATTTCGTCGCGTCTGCGAATACAATTCTGATTCTTTCGTTTATAACCCTGTGGGCGGTTATGTGTTTCGACCGGTCAACTCCCGTATCTCGCCTTGACACCATTGCACTGGTAATTAGTCTCCTGATGCTGACACCCATGGCCGTGCTCCGGCGTGGCTATGTAATAATAGGCTATGGAGCGGCCAACCTCTCGGCATTGCTGGCGTATATGCTGTATTTCAGGGACCAGCTTGCCATCCCGCATGATGCGTTTATCGACTATATTGCGGACAATTCAATCGCGATAACTTTCGTATCAATTATTGCCTTTTGCATTTTTGTCATCAACCGGAAAGCACTGGACCGGGCCAATACAGAGATAACAGAACGGGTGCGCGCCGAAGAAGCACTCCGGGAAAGTGAGGAGCGCTACCGCATGCTGTTTGAATCCTCCCGTGATGCAATAGTAATCATGGAGGCCCCGTCATGGACATACCTTGCCGTCAACAAAGCCGCCTTTGAAATGTTCAGAATAAACCCGTCCACACTCAAAGTCCCCATAACCGGCCCCTGGGACCTTGCACCTGAGTTCCAGCCCAATGGCGAGAATTCACGGGACATGGCCATGAACATGTTCCAGAAATCCCTGACGGAGGGATGGTGTTTCTTCGAGTACCGGCACCGACGCCTGAACGGCGAGGAGTTCCCGGCGACAGTGCTTCTGTCAAAATGCGAATTGCACAACAGGACCCTGATCCAGGCGACCATGCACGATATCACCGAGAGGAAACGGGCCGAAGAGCAGATCAAGGCCTCACTCAATGAAAAGGAGATTCTTCTCAAGGAGATCCATCACCGCGTAAAAAATAACATGCAGATCATCATAAGCCTGTTGAGCCTGCAAACAGGCAGCATCAAGGATAAAGCACTGCTAAAAATATTCACCGATTCAACGAACCGCATCAGGGCAATGGCCCTCGTTCATGAAAAACTCTACCAGTCGAACGACATGGGAAAAATCGATTTTACCTCGTATATAACAACAATATCAGAGGACTTGCTCAGCAACTATTCAATCGACCACAGCAAACCACGGATGCACATCGAGGCTGGCACTATCTATCTCGGAATAGACCAGGCGATCCCCTGCGGCCTCATCGTGAATGAATTGATAACGAACGCACTGAAATATGCTTTCCCGGCCGGGAGGAACAATAATGAAATCCTGATCTCACTGCGCCAGGACAACACTGAAACTATCACCCTCACTATTCGGGACAACGGCGTTGGCCTGCCCGAGGGCCTGGACCACAAGGAGATATCCACGTTGGGATTACAGCTCGTCCACGTGCTGGTCGAACAAATCGGCGGCGAATATCGAATTGACCGACAGCTCGGCACAGCATGGATCATCACCATCCCCTCCGACAAAACCCCTGCGCCGGATTAAGCTGAGCAAAAGCATCCAAATCCGGCATGTATTGATTATTTACTTGACTTATCTCTTTCCATGAACACATTATTAATGTGTTGTTCTTGCGGAACTATGACTGCGGGTTTTCCTGTTGACCTGTATCAGGTTAATAATGAAAGAACATACTATCAACAAAATATGGATTGCCGCAACAGCCCCGCGGGCCGTCAATCCCGATGAAGCCCTGAGAGAATACATGACCAGGGTCATCTCCCTTATAATGGGTTTTCCCTCATTATTATTCACCATTATTTTTTTTATCGGCTGGCTGCTGGGATCCATCCCCCCGGATACCGTGATCATAATGGTCCTCATCACGTCTATTCTTTTCGGAGGGTGGAAGCTCGCCACCAACGGCTACTGGAAGGCGGCCGGCTATCTACCGCCATTTTTCGTCTTCCTTATTGCCGTGTACGGCAATATTATCGGAGGGCCCGGCGCACCGGCCATGATTCTGTACGCTGTGTCAATCGTGCTTACGGCAATTCTCCAGGGGCATAGAATCCAGTGGCTGGTTGTGATTATAAGCGTAACCGCCTTCGTGGCGATAGGCTTGGCACACTTTCACGGCCTGATACCCCAGCTCCGCACCGTGGAAAGCCACTTCGCAAACCGGGCAGTCATTGTAGCGATAGCTTATACCGCGATTGCCGCCCTTCTCTGGTTCCTGGTCACCCAGTATCGGCTGGCACTCAGCCGCTCGCGGGCAGCCGCTGCCGAGCTGGAGGCATACAGCGCCGAGCTGACTGAGTCTAACCAGGAGCTTGAAACTGAAATAGCAGAGCGACGACGCGCAGAAAATGCTCTCCAGGAGAGCGAGGAGCGATACCGGTCGCTCTTTGAGTTCTCCCGGGATGCCATAATTATCCTGGAACCGCCGGCATGGAAAATTCCAACGGCCAACCAGACCTTCATCGAGATGTTCAGGATCAAAAACAGTTCCAATGGCCACACCAATCTTTCAATTCTGGACATCTCCCCTGAAATCCAGCCCGACGGGGAGCATTCCACCGAGAAAGCGGCACACATGATAGAGAAAGCCATGGCGGAAGGATGGCACTTCTTTGAATGGCAGTTCCTGAACCTAGACGGGAATAATTTTCCCGGGACGATACTGCTCTCAAAATGCGAGCTGGGCGGCAGGTCATTCCTCCAGGCAACCATCCGTGACGTCACCGAACGCAGGCACTCCCAGGAGATGCTCGAACTCTCAGAAGAAAAATACCGGAGCCTGGTCGAAAAAACGTCGCTTGGGATTGCAACAGTCAATAGCAGAGGCGGCATGATTTATGTAAACGAAGCAATGCAGCAGATGCTGGGTTATAAACAGGATGAAATGATCGGGAGATACTTCATAGATTTTATTCATCCCGATGATCGTGAACGGATCACCCAGGAATTTATGCGCGGATCGCAGGATCCGAGGGAAAAATTCGAGATTGAATTCCGGTTTATGCATAAAAACGGAAACGCCGTGCATATATATTCGACGCCGACCACGTACCGTTTGAAGAATACCATTCTCGGTTTCAACGCGATCATCCTTGACATCACCGGGCGGAAGCGGGCTGAAGAACAGGTCAGGTCATCCCTTAAAGAAAAAGAAGTACTATTGAAAGAAATTCATCACCGCGTAAAAAACAACTTCCAGATCATTATCAGTCTTATCAATCTTCAATCCAACACTATAAAGGACCCGGCCCTGCTGAAGATGTTCTACGATTCAACGAACCGCATCAGGGCCATGGCCCTTGTCCATGAAAAGCTCTACCGGTCGGATGATATAGCAAAAATCGATTTCACGTCCTATTTGAGAACAATTGCGGAAGAGCTGCACGTCAGCTACACGACCAGCTTGAACAGTCCGCGCTTACACATAGAAGCCGATGAAATCAATCTTGGTATAGACCAGGCGATCCCCTGCGGCCTCATCGTGAATGAATTGATAACCAACTCGCTGAAATACGCCTTCCCTGACGGAGGCGGCGACTGTTCGATCAGCATATCCCTGCGCCGCAGCAGCACCGATGGCATAACCCTTATCGTCAGCGACAACGGGATCGGCATCCCGGCAGGCATCAACGTCAGCGACACTACATCGCTGGGACTGCAGCTCGTAAACGTGCTGGCAAAACAGATCCACGGCACCTGCAGCGTCAACCGCACTGGCGGAACATCCTGGATTATCACGTTCCCGATTTCCGATTCATTGTAACAAACTTTTGTTAGTCCTGTTTCATTACGACTTATAATGGCATATTGCCCCCCGCCGAAGGTGGCGGGTGGAACGATTTTTTATTATTGAGTTATGCAGCAATTATAATGAATAGTATTCTATAATCTTTTCTAATGTGACATAATATTATTTCTTGACAAAATATGTTTTATGATTATTTTCAAGAAATGTCGAAATATATAGAAATGACAACAACATGGGGGACACCATGATCCTGAGAACAAAAACTATTGGCGGCATGACAATAATTTATCTTCATGGACGGCTTGATCTTTTTGAAGCGGAAATGGTAGAGAAAGATCTCTTCGATATCGCGGAATCCAGCAATAGCAATCACATGATCATAGTGCTGGAAGGGCTTGATTACCTTAGCAGCTCGGGGTTGCGCGTATTTATTTCATTGAAACGATCTCTCAATCAAAACGGCCGCCAGCTTCTCCTGTGCAATAAAAGCAATAATGCCGTGAACATATTCCTGAAAATCATCAACATCAAAGACATGCTGAAAATATTCAGGACTGAAGAAGAAGCCATATGTCATTGCAGGGGTGGCGGCAAGACTCTGGCTGATAAAATTGCCTGACGATGCATCACCGGATCCGGTCCATTTGATCGGCCTCCCTGTGTAGAATCAATCAGGCCCTCCTGATATAATACACGAGCAGGATTACAACCGGCACCGTTAAGCCTATCAAAAGCATGTAATTCTCATGCACAACCGACGGCTTGTATATGGCCGCGCCGATGATCCCGGCGAGGGCGCCGCCGATATGCGCGTCATGACCGATCAGCGATCCCCCTCTTCCAATACCATACAAAGAAATTATCATGAACAGAACGGCATACACCCATGAGGGGAGCGGCACCGGAAACGGAAGGATGTAGATACTCCCCCCGGGAAGAAGAAATATCGACGAGAAGATGATGGCGCAGACAGCCCCCGATGCCCCGACAGCGGAATAATTCAAGTTCATTCTTCTTATTGCCAGGGCGACGAGGTCTCCGGCAAGGGCGCCTGCCACATATAATCCCGCGGTAAGAACCGATCCGAAATTCCGCTCCATCAGATCGCCGAAGGAATAGAGACTTATCATGTTAAAAAGGAGATGGGCCCAGTTGGCATGAAAGAGCTGTGAGGTGATGAGCCGGTATAGTTCCTTATCAACTATGATCGCTCTTACTGAAAAGAGATTCTTTTCGAAAAGCCCCCTGTTACCGAAGCCGATAATCGAAACCGCTGCGGTACAGGCAATAATGGCGTATGTTACGTAGGGATGGCTCATATCAGTGTCACCTTCTTATCATGCAGGTCTTTTCCCGGTCATCAGATCATTTTCCATGCCCGTTGGCATTCTCCGGACATCAACGCAGCCTGCCTTCTCAAGCCACTGGCGCATTTCCCCCTCGGTGAATGTATCGCCGCTCCGGGTATTCACCAGCATGTTCAGGGCAAAGAGGGCACCCCGTGCCGGTGCGGTCCGGTCGTCCTCCATGATGTGGTCCTGAATGACAATAACGCCTCCGGGATTCAGCGATCGATAGGCCCTGGCCATAAGGGCTGCATTCTCGTCGAAAGAATTTATATGCACAATGGCGGACATGAAGACCAGGTCATACCCTGTCCCAAATTCGTCGGTGTTGTAGTCACCATTCATTGTTGATATGCTTCCCGAAAGGCCTGCAGCATCGATATACATACGGGCAAGCTCCGTCACCTTCGGCAGATCGAGCACAACGGCCCGCAGATCGGGTTTCGCCCTGACAAAGGCCATGGAATACACGCCGGAACCGCCCCCCACGTCAAGGACTCGGTTTACACCGGCCAAGTCAATATGGGAGACCAGCCGTTCCGCGGTCTTTTTGGCCCGGTGATGCATCGCCTCGATAAAATTGACGAGGGAAACGGGGTCATATTCCCGTGCGAGGACCGTTGTTCCCGCCATCACCGCGTCAGTCAGGCTCCCCCATGAGCGATACAGATTCAGCGAATGACCTATCCGCGACAGGTAATCCTCTGAGCCCTTCACCAGATACCGTTGGGAAAGATCGGTATTCATGAACCGGCCGTCCACCTTGCTGAGAAAACCGAGGGCGCACAGCGCGTTGAGGAGCCGGTCGGTACCTCTGGGATCCGCCTGTATGGCCCCCGCCACATCCACGGATGTCTTCCCGCCCTTCCCTATGCAGGTAAACAGATCCAGCTCAAAGGCGGTGAGGATGATCCTGCTTTTCTGAAAAGCGGAAACCATTTCCATTATCTGGTCCGGACCATCAATCATAGGTTTGGAATTTTATCAGACATATTGACATCCCTCACGTGATAATAACAAATAGAAGTAACGATAAATATTTATGCAATACTTTTATTGCCCGTGGAATGACAGATGCAGGGATCCGGATTTTGATGGACACTATGCAGAGAAGAGACCGACATAAAAGACAACAAGTCCAGGTATGCTTGAAACGCACATCGATGATGTAATTAATTCTACGCTCTGCACTGCCGGGCTATCTCGGAAAGATAGGCCTGGTAGCAGCGGTTCGCCTGTTCTTCGGATACATGTTCCAGGATAAAATGAATATCATCGGCATCATCCCTGCTGAATAGGATCCTGTCGCAGGCGTCCATTATATGAATAACAGTATTTTTCCTCAACATGGCAATCCTCCTCGTCCATGAGAGCCCGATTAATTAATCGGACGGATTGGCATTAATAATCACACTAATTCATCCGGGGATCCGGTTTTCCCCTTTTTTATACCGGCGTCATCCGGATTTTGCCCGAGACGACGCCGGTATGCTCTGCTATTCCGCTTTTTTCTTTCTCCTGAAAAGAGCCGCAATGGCCCCTCTTTTCCAGATGATCAACCCGGCAATGGCCACAAGGGGAAGCAGGTATATGACAACCCACAGGAGCCTGAGTAAAAAATTAACCATGCCGACGACGGCATTGAAGTAATTCGGCACATGTATGCGGTCAGGACCCTTCAGGTTCACGTGTATCCACGCCCAGGCGACCTTGTCGCGGATCTTCCATTTACCATGTTCAGCCGTATCCAGCCGGTCCTCGCTCTGGGCAAGGGAGTTCTCTATTTCGCTCCAGCTCCTGGCTGCCGGCGCCACCTGTCCCGCCGCCGTGTTTTTCCTGGCGACCCGGAGCTGTTCACGCCTCACCGTCCGTTCCTGGAGGGCCATATCCTCGGTATGGTCCGTCACGCTGATGTTTTCGGTCACCAGCGCCCCCACTTTATCAAGCTCTTGAAGAGCCTCGTAGATCTTATCCGATTTTATCAGTACATCGGAAACCACGACCGGCGGCTGGTCCTCCAGGGAGGCGCCTGCCTGTTTGATGAATCCATACTTAGCCACTATCCCCAGCAGTTCCTTCCGGGACTTTTGTAAATTCCCGCTCTCGTAGGTCAGGTCGACCCGGTACTCAAGGAGCCGTTCCTTCGCAAACTCCATGGGCTCGAGAAAATGACCGATCAGCCCACCCTTACCGTCTTCTTTTTTTCCGGGTTCTGCATCACGCTTCTTCATCCCGGCCGTTTCATCGGCGAGCTGTTTTGCTTCTTCCGCGGGGGCGCTTTCATTCATGGCGGCAGGCGCTTCCGCCTCGCGGGGCGATTCCGCTTTTTTGCATGATAATGATGGGATTAAAGCCATGGTGCATATTAATAAAAGCGAACAAATCCTGAAGCTACTCATAATGATCTCCTCCTCATGATATATGACGCGGCATGACTATATATGGTTCTCGAAAAAATGACGGACACGCTCCAGTCCGGGCATCCCCGGGAATACTCATTAACGCGGCTGTTTTCCCCTTATGCAACGGCCCCTCTCGCAGACCGGATTGCAGAACCAGGCGGCGCACCGAATATGGAAGTCACATCCGCCATGGCGGAATTTCTGCGCGAGTTCCCGGAGATGGTCAGCCGACTGTTTATCGGTCACTCCGCCGCATCCCGATTTTCTTGATACAGGGCCATAGCATCCGCAGTCGGCATCGCTCCGGCATGTACGGCCGGCGGAGGAAAGGATGTTATCGTACCGTCTTTTGATATCGGCGCACAGGGCCTTTTCAGCAGAAGGTGCCGGGGCAAGACCCGGGCCACAATCACAGATGGCCATAAGAAGCGCGGCGGCCAAGACCAGAGGGACGGGATAAAGTTTGATCTGCTTCATGAATGATATGATACGTACGTTTTTTCAAGCTGGCAATTACTTTTTTCACAGATTGCCATCGGCACTATGTATTACCACCGGACGATCTTCCAGCCCCGCCTGCGCGCCATCCGCTCCAGCTTCCGGTCCGGGGTCACACACACAGGATTGCCGACCGCTTCCAGCACCGGGAGATCGGCGATCGAATCAGCATAGTAGTACGCGGTCTCCATCGCGAAGCCCCGGTCCCGGCAATACTGCCGGGCCCGCTCAAGTTTGCCCATGCCATGACAATAGCTTCCCTTGAGATTTCCGGTAAGGCGTCCGTCCACAACTTCCAGATCGGTGCAGAGAACGTCATCCATCCCCAGTTCTTTTTTCATCTCTGCGCAGATAAACGTAGGCGATGCCGAAAGTATCACGGTGCGGGTCCCGCTCTCGCGATGACGACGTATCTCCTCCCGGGCGTTCTGGCGAACCAGGCCCTTCAACTCTTCAGTCCATTCAGCCGCAATAGGAGCTATCGTCTTGACGCTCATACCCCTGTACCATTTCATCCAGCGCACAACAGCATCCTCCGGCGAGATGATGCCAAACTGGTAGAGCAGGTTGATCAGGATAGCCCTCCTGATTTCCTTTTTTCCGATAAGGCCGTGTTTGTACGAACCCTTGAACATGATGCGCCCGCTGGAGGTACTCAGTATGGTATGGTCAAGGTCAAAAAATGCCAGTTTTGTGTTCACCTTAATTCTCCATTCCAGCATGCATTTTATAAAACAGGCTGTACCAGGCGTTTTAACCATCGCCGGACAGCATAGGTGTCATAAAAATATATTTCCCTCACCAGAAATTGCATCCTACTAAAGAAACTCCGGTAGCGCGTCGTGGGGGTCGGCGATGGACGGGCAGACAGGCCAAGGTCTTCCGTCAGCATCATGGCGCGCTTCATGTGGAGCGGATCACTCACAATGAGGAACGTCTTCAACCCGTTTTTCACGGCCAGTTCATGCGCACAGGAGAGGTTTTCTTCCGTGGTTGTAGATCGATCCTCCCCGAGGATATCCTGGATCGGCACCCCCCGTCCGACCGCATAGAGCGACGCAACAGAGGACGCCGCCGGCTCATTGCCGCTGTCCCTGGCGCCGGTAAAGATAATTTTTTTCACAAAGCCGTTGCGGTAAAGCCAGACGGCGTGATTGATACGCTCCCTGAACACCGGCGACGGTTTATCGCCATAGGACGCCGCCCCTAGGACAATGGCGGCGTCCGCTTTCCCGGGAACAATGTTTCTGCCATAGGTAGTAAAGCTGACGACGGTATGCAGAAATACGGCAATCACCAGAACCGGGATGGATATTATTACCACTTTACGCAATTTCATCACAGCGCCATTGGGATACGGTTTAATTTCAATTGTTCAATGACCCTATTATGCAGGGCGGCTGATGATTGTTATCGGACGCCGTCTTCTGACATCACAGGTTCATCGGCTTCGGTTCCTGCTTTTCATTGTCCCAGTACGGGGAGATTTCAAGGAGGCGGTTGACGACTTCCGGCATAACGGACAGGACATGGTCGATTTCATCGGCCACCGTGTAGCGGCTCAGGCTGAACCTGATCGACCCATGCGCCGAGGTGAAAGGAACGCCCATGGCCCTGAGAACATGGGAAGGCTCCAGGGAACCTGACGAGCAGGCCGATCCGGATGACGCGGCGATGCCCTTGCCGTCAAGATAGAGCAAAATAGCCTCTCCCTCGATATATCCAAACCCGACATTCGTGGTGTTGGGAACGCGCCGTCCAGGCTCGCCGTTCAGACTCGAGTTCTTGAAGGCCGTCAGCAATCCCTTCTCAAGCTTGTCGCGGAGTGCCTTTACCTTTGTGGAGTAATCGGGAAGATGCTTCAATGCCAGCTCCGCAGCGGTTCCAATGCCGATGATGCCAGGAACGTTTTCCGTTCCGGGTCGCCTCCCCTTTTCCTGGTGCCCCCCGTACAGTATGGGCCGCATCCTGGTGCCGCGCCGCACGTAGAGCGCGCCGATGCCCTTGGGCGCGTGGAACTTGTGCCCGGAGATGGTGAGGAGATCGCACTGTATTTTGTTCACGTCAATCGGTATCTTGCCGGCGGCCTGGACCGCATCGACATGGAAAGGAACTCCCCTTTCTTTTAGAAACAATCCTATTTCTTCAACCGGAAAAACAACACCCGTTTCATTATTGGCGTACATTATCGAAACAACAGCTGTATCATCGTCAACCGAACCACTCAGCACGTTCATGTCCAGGTTGCCGGCGTGGTCAACGGGAATATAGGTGACGCGATAGCCGTCTTTCTCGAGCTTTTTGTAGAGGGACAGGATCGCCGGATGCTCAACCCTTGAAGTTATGATATGGCGTTTGTCCCGGTAATAGGCCAGCACTCCCATGACGGCCATGTTGTCGCTTTCGGTCCCGGTTCCGGTGAAAACGATCTCGTAATCATTGTCCGCGCCTATCAGCTTTGCGACATTCATTCGCGCCCGGGCCACTTCCCTCCCGACGGAACCGCCGAAGTCGTGCATGCTGGATGGGTTGCCATATCGCTCTTTAAGAAAAGGCATCATCGCGTCCAGAACATCGGGCGCGATCATTGTCGTGGCATTATTGTCAAGATATACGTTACGTTCCATCTCGTTACCCCCCGTCGGATACGCTGCTTATTTCACTTCATGGACAACGATGTCCTCTTCGACAAACTCCCGGAGCTTGGCCTCAACCAGGTTTTTCAGAGTCACATCGGAGACCATGCAGTTGACACAGTGGCCGCGCAGTCCCACATGGACATTTTTATTGTCGATATCGATGAGCTCGATATCGCCACCGTCTTTCTGGAGCATGGGCCTGATGACGTTGGCGATGGTTTCCTCTACCAGCTGCATGCGCTTTATATTTGTGAGTGGCTTCTTTGCCGCCTTCACTGTTTCAGCCTCATGGATCTCGCCGGCCATCTCATGGAGGATATCTTCAATCTTCGGTATGCATGAGCCGCAGGCTCCGCCGGCCTTGGTATAGTTGGTGACGTCTTCCACCGTCTTGAGATTATTCTCGCGTATTACATTTCTTATAAGGTTCTCGGTCACGCCGAAGCAATGGCAGACGATCTCTCCTTCGTTATCGACATGGTCGGTTATCTTTTCACCGCGCCAGTTGGCGAGGGCCTTTTCCAGCGCCTCGTTCCCCATGACCGAGCAGTGCATTTTTTCCTCCGGCAGCCCCCCCAGGTAATCCGCAATGTCCTTGTTGGTGATTTTTTGCACTTCTTCAACGGTCTTTCCTATGATCATTTCGGTCAGGGCCGATGATGAAGCAATGGCGCTGCCACAGCCGAAGGTTTCGAACTTGGCGTCACGGATAATATGGTTTTCATCTATGGAAAGATATAATTTCAGGGCATCGCCGCAGACGATGCTGCCAACTTCAGCGACAGCATTGGCATTGTCGATCTTGCCCACATTTTTCGGGTGCATGTATAATTCTTTTACTTTATCAGTATAGTCCCACATAAGAATCCTCCTGCGAATTAGCTGAACAATCTGTCATCACACAAAACATCTGTCAAATATATAATTTAAATATCACAACATCAGTTATATTAATATACTCTAAAATACTTAAAATGTCGAGATTATATATTGTGAATTACTTTTTTTATACGGTACCGTTCAGAGGAAAAAAAGCTGGGGTTAAACAAATAAAAGTTTAACACTTAGGATCAATAATTCGTTCAACATACAAATTCAAGAAACAACGGGGGACACCCCTTCTTCCTTTCATTTAAAAATCAAATAATACACAACATAGAACCACCCCAAAAGGCCGTGTAAAATTGCCCAAAGAATAGAATGATTTAATGACCATGAAACTGCAACTGCAATTATACTGCCTAAACTATATCCGTGTTCTACTGCAAATATTGCCGATTTTTTCATTTAATAATCCCCTTTACTGATATTTTGTATTATACTGTGTCTTCCAGTAAAAACCTGCCACCCATTCCGGTAAATACCGGTTTCGTGCGAGAGGGTGCCGCTGTTATTTATATAAAGAATCTGACACCCACCAAAGCCCTGAATCAAATCAGGGCTTTTTGTTTTACTTACCATCCCATGCAGGGGCTTTCCCACCCGTCATATAGGTTTTAAAGTCTTCCCTGAAACTATCTATTTTTATTGGAATTTGTTCTATTGCATTTGGTGATATATAAGCACCGGTACAAGGACATTCCATGCCACCTCTTGCTGCTTGTATTTGGCAATTCTGAGGTTGTAACGTTAATTTAACTTTTCCATTAACACTATCTATAGTTGCGATTAAATACACGTTCATCATTGACCCCATCATGGAATCTAAAGATACATAACCTTTAGCTATTATCCTACCAGTGGTTAAATCTTTATAATCCATAACGGCCCTACCACTAGCAAACTTATATGTTATCCACTGTTTAGACTTTTCAAAAATTTGTTGTTTAGACATACCAGGAAGATTAATAACATCAGACTTTTCAGTCAGATCAGCACTAGCACAACCTATACAAATACCAAAAACAAGTAATAGTAATTTTTTCATAATACCCCCCTTATTGTTATAATGATTAATAACTATACAAATTAAATTATTTATGTCAATACAATTTGCAAGTTGACATGCAAGATGTTATGTGATAATTCTTATTCAATAATACCTGGAGGGGTGGAATGGAAACAATTAAATTCCTAGTGCAAGGGTCAAGCCCAGAACCATATGAAGTAGTATTTAATAATGACGAAGGTAAATTAACTGCATATTGTAGCTGTCCTGCTGGTGAACATGGAACACACTGTAAACATAGGGTTAGAATATTAGGTGGAAGTTCCAAAGATATTGTGAGTGATAATAAGAAAGATATTGAAACTGTTTTATCTTGGTTACCGGGAACACTATTAGAATCTGCTATTAAAGAATTTATTACTACTGAAAAAATCTATGAGAAAGCAAATAAAGATTTTACAAATGCTAAAAAAATATTAACAACACTCTTTTATAATAAATAATATGGTTGAGTATATGAAATAAATATTAGTAAGCATTATCTGATACATATACTGGTGACACTTGGATTTGGACAAAATGTGGAACTGGTGATGATGGAACCGCTTATGCATGTTGGAAGAAAATGAATAATGGATAATAACAATAGAATTAAGCCGCATTTTTACTATACCAGATCGCAATATCAAGCCGCCTTTTAAGCTGAGAAATCATTGACCACTATTTCATTACCTATAAGCTGACCGTAGATGGACAAGATGTATTTGTGTGCTATTGAAGAGTGCGAATATTTTCTGGATTTGAGGAAACTGTTGAAGATGTCTGTCTCTCAGATTCTGTCAATCGCAGTGAACAAGTATCTAAAACAGAGCCAGCATATCTACCGGATTATGCAATAAGAGCATTGCCCCATTGGCCGTTAATTCCTCAGCGTCCCTGAAGCCCCAGAGGGCCCCGACCGGAAACATGCCCGCACGTACTGCTGCTTTCATATCCGTATCAGAATCACCAAGATAAACGAAATTACCCGGCTCTATCCCCATGTCTCGTGCGATTACCAATGCCGCTGCCGGGTCCGGCTTTTTAGGCAGCCTGTCCGATGCTCCCAGGATTATACTGAAGCGCCAGGAGCCGAGAAAATGCCGGCACATGATCCGGGTAAAATCATCAGGCTTGTTTGACAGAATAGACATGGGAATGCCGCGTTCCTGTAATCCGTCAAGCATCTGTCCGATACCGGGATACATCCCGGTCTTCTCGCTCCACCGCCGCGAATATTCTTCACGCATATCCGCCGAAAGATCCGCGGCCCGTCCATCATCAACAAAGCCATCAGGCAAAACCCTGCGGGCCAGATCGCCGATACCGCCGCCGATAAATTTCTTATACCGGTCAACAGGATGCGGGGCAAAGCCGCTTCGCTCCAGGACCGCATTCATGGAAGCCGCAATATCTTCCAGCGTATCAAGAAGAGTGCCGTCCAGATCGAACAATACCGCCTTATATATCATCTGCTGCTCTGCTGTAATAATCATAATAATCACCATTGCCCATGTTTCATACACCATTGCAAATAATATCTTTCACGTATTCCCCGATAGCCATTGAGCTTGTCAGTCCGGGTGATTCTATGCCGACGAGGTTTACCAGTCGCGGAAATCCCTTATCGCTTTCTTCCCGGATGTAAAAATCCTTAACCTCCGGATCATCAGGTCTCTGGATCTTTGGCCGAATGCCTGCCGTATCCGGGTGCAGATCATCATATGCAATCTCCGGGAAAATCTTTTCCGCGGAGCGGTAAAAGTATTTCTTCTTCTCATTGCCGACGGCGTAATCGTCTGAGCTGCTGACATATTCCGTATCAGGACCAAAACGTATCCTGCCACCCATGTCAATAGTCGCATGTACGCCCAGACCGGTTAATTTTTTTTCAGGCACCGGATATATCAGGTGAGTGCACCGTACCGGGCCCGAATAGGAGAAATAAGACCCCTTGCATGGATATAGCATTGGAACCGTAACTCCCAGCATCCCGGCCATGGTCGTTGCCGATAATCCGGCCGCATTGATCACATACTCGGACGAAAACCTGGTACCGTCATTAAGTTCAATTTCATAACGGTCATCGCGGCACAATAAAACCACCGCGGAATTGTACAGCACAATACCATTGTTTTGTTTCACATCATATTCCAGCGCCTTCATCAGGGAATGGCTGTCGACGATGCCAGTTTCTTTTACGAATAATGAAGCGGTGACATTGATGTGCGGTTCCAGGCCGAGTGATTCTTTTCTATCCAGAGGCAACACATTTTCAACATTGTTTTTTTCAGCCTGGATACGGAGCCACTCCAGCTCCTTTTCTTCATCGGGGCCGGTCGCGATGATCAGCTTGCCACATTTTTTATGGGGGATATCTTTTCGAGCGCAGTAATCGTACAGGAGCATTCTTCCCCTCACGCAGAGACGATGTTTGAGACTCCCTTCGCGGTAATAGAGTCCGGAATGAATGACCTCGCTGTTCCGGGAGCTGATCCCGCAGCCGAAGGTCTTTTCTTTTTCCACGACCAGGAGATCGCTGTTATCGTTCCCTGCATCGACCAGGGCCCTGGCGATTGAAAGGCCAACTACGCCGGCCCCGATAACTGTATATTTGAAGTCCATGGACACGCTGACACCACCGGTCGCGCTGCTCGCACCAGGCAGGATCAGCGCTTATCGTAATTTTTTTCTATCCACGTGCGGTATTCCCCGCTCCTGATGCGGGACACCCATTTCTCATTGTCCAGGTACCATCGGATCGTCTTTTCTAGGCCCCCGTCGAAGTCATAGCTCTGGCGCCATCCCAGTTCCTTCTTAATCTTGTCGCAGTTTATCGCGTACCGACGATCGTGGCCGGGACGGTCTTTCACAAAGGTGATCAGCTTTTTATAATAGTCATTATCCTTACCCATTGCCGCGCTCATCTTTTCGCACAGCACATGGACGAGCTTCAGATTCTCCCATTCATTCTCCCCGCCGATGTTGTAGGTCTCACCGACCCTCCCCTTGTTCACGATAAGCCATACCGCCGAGTTGTGGTCATCGACATAGAGCCAGTCGCGGATATTCTTGCCGTCGCCGTACACCGGCAGGGGCTTTTCATCCTTGAGGTTCTGAATCATAAGCGGAATGAGCTTCTCCGGAAACTGGTACGGACCGTAGTTATTGGAACAGTTCGAAAGGGTTACCGGGATGTTATAGGTGTGGTTGTAGGCCATGACCAGATGGTCCGACGACGCCTTTGACGCTGAATAGGGGCTCCGCGGATCATAGGGGGTCGTTTCGAAAAAATAGCCCGTGTCGCCAAGGGAGCCGTATACCTCGTCGGTGCTGATATGGTGGAAGAGTACCTCATCCCTGCCGGTCCAGCATTCACGGGCCACTTCCAGCAAATTAAAGGTGCCCATGATATTGGTCTGGATGAATTCCTTCGGCCCGAATATCGAGCGGTCCACATGTGATTCGGCGGCAAAATGTATCACCGTGTCAATGTCATGCCTGTCAAAGAGCGCCTTGATTTTTTCAAAATTGCACACATCGAGCGTCTCAAAAAAATAACGTTTCCCACCGTAGGTTTCATCAACGTCCGTCAGGTTTTCAGGGTTGCCCGCGTAGGTGAGCTTGTCCACATTTACGATAGTGCCGGTAAAGCCTTTTTGCCCGAACAGATACCTGATAAAGTTTGATCCAATAAAACCGGCCCCTCCGGTTACCATGATGTTGGTGAGCTTTCTCATCTCTTTCTCCCTATAATTAAAATATCATTTACGCAGATTGCCGATGCATTCTTCCAGGGCAGCCCGCCAGTCCCGGCAGTGGACTCCCAGCTCGCGGATAATCTTCTCTTTTAATAAATATGAATTCTTCGGTCGCCGCGTCTTCGTGGGATACTCTGACGTTGTGATGGGCACGACACGCACGTCCCGGTTAACCAGGCCATGCTTCCGCGCCAGGACGCATATCTCAGTTGCGAACTCGTGCCAATTGGTCCTGCCTTCGTTCGTATAATGATAGATGCCGTAACGCTTTGAATCGCCTTCCACGATAGTCACTATCGCCGCGGCAAGGTCGGAGGTGTACGTGGGACTGCCCCACTGGTCGGCCACGACCCGCACCTCGTCCCGCTCCTTGAAAAGCTTGATCATGGTGAGCACGAAATTCTTCCCCGTTTCGCCGTACAGCCAGGCAGTCCTGATTATGAAGTAGCGTTTCATGGCAGAAACGATGTGCTTTTCGCCGGCAAGCTTGCTTTCGCCGTAGGCGCCGATCGGATTCGTGGCGTCATCCTCGCGCCAGGCGCCGGGCTTTTCCCCGTCAAACACGTAATCGGTAGAGACATGGACAAGGGCCGCGCCCTTCTCTTCCGCGACTCTGGCAATGTTCAGAACGCCGTCCGCGTTGATCCGAAAGGCTTTCTCCCTCTCGTCTTCAGCGGCGTCCACTGCTGTATAGGCGGAGCAGTTGATGATCCAGCCGATCTGGTACCGGTCGGCGAAAGCCCTGAGCGCCGCATAATCAGTTATGTCAACATCGATGTCGGATGATATGTATGGCAGGGATTGCCGGTTCAGCAGTTTCTCGACATCCGACCCGAGCATGCCTTTATTGCCGATGATCCAGATCATAGGTCTGCCAGCTCTCTCAGATACGGAAGCACTCTGTCCTTGCCTGAGACGACCGGGTCCCGCACCGGCCACACTACTCCGATATCGGGATCGTCCCACCTGATGCCAGCATCAAGGGCCGCATCATACTCTTCAGTGCACTTATACAGAAGATGGACATCGTCCGTCAGCGTCACGAAGCCGTGGGCAAAGCCCGGCGGGATGAAGACCATGTGATTGTTTTCGTCGGAAAGCTCGACGCCTATCCATCGCTTGTACGTGGGCGAGCCTTTTCTGATGTCCACTGCCACGTCCCATACTTTGCCCCGGATGACGCGCACCAGCTTTCCCTGGGACCGGGGAGAGCGCTGAAAATGGAGGCCGCGAATGACATTGCGGATTGACAGGGAGTGGTTGTCCTGGACGAAGCGAAACGGGAGGCCCGCCCGTGTAAATTCAGACTCCTTATATGATTCAAGAAAAAAACCGCGATCGTCGGGAAACACCCGCGGCTCAACGAGGACAAGACCGCTAATTTCGAGGTTAGTAAATATAAATGGCATCAGAACGCATCCTGTTTGAGTATATTCAAGAGGTAATCGCCATACCCGGATTTTCTGAGGGGCTCCGCTATCGTGCGCAGCTGCGCCGCATTGATGAATCCCTTGGCGTGGGCGATCTCCTCTATGCAGGATATTTTAAGGCCCTGTCGGTCTTCAATGGCCTTCACGAATAGCGCCGCGTCTATCATCGATTCATGGGTGCCCGTATCGAGCCACGCGAAGCCGCGCCCCATGATTTTAACCTTGAGCTTTCCGCTCTTTAAATACTGGTTGTTGACCTCGGTTATTTCCAGTTCGCCCCGTGCCGAAGGCTTGATTGACTTGGCTATTGAGACGACTTCGTTATCGTAAAAGTAGAGGCCGACCACCGCGTAATTCGACTTCGGCTGCTTCGGCTTTTCTTCAATGGAAAGAACGGTGCCCTTTTTATCGAAATCAACAACGCCGTACCGCTCAGGATCGTTCACGTAATAGCCGAACACGGTCGCGCCAGATTCCAATTCTGCGGCATCAACCAGCATCTCCGTCAAGCCGTGACCGTAAAAGATGTTATCTCCCAGGACCAGGCACACCCGGTCCTTGCCGATAAATTCCTCTCCGACAATAAAGGCATCAGCCAGGCCGCGCGGAGAATCCTGAACCTTGTAGGTAAGCGTTATCCCCAGCCTGCTGCCGTCTCCAAGCAGGTGCATGAAATTCGGAACATCGCTGGGCGTTGAAATGATAAGAATGTCTCTTATTCCGGCCAGCATGAGCGTGGACAGGGGATAGTAAATCATTGGTTTATCATATACCGGAAGGAGCTGCTTGCACATGATGTGTGTTATCGGATACAGCCTCGTCCCCGAGCCTCCGGCTAAAATTATTCCTTTCATATAATACTGCCTCAAATTGATTTTTTATATCAACACCAAACACAAGAACAGTGCTGCTTCCTCCAGGATTCAGCCTGTTATTTCCATTCAATAGATAAATTATACCACACCGGGATAGCAGGGTGTAAAGCTTATTATTGTATGGTTAGCCGTCAACGGGAAATTATTTTTTTTTTATTTCGAGCTCTTTACATACACGTGCCACATGATACACCAGGATGCCGTAGGCAACGGTGACGTTGAGGGATTGTTTCAGGCCATGCATGGGAATAGCCACCGCCATATCGCACAGGGAAAGCAGTTCATCGGTTAAGCCCTTCACCTCATTGCCCAGAACCAGGCAGACCGGGAATTCATACCGGGCCTCGTCATAGGGGAGACTCCGGCCGGTGTGCTCAAGGGCCACAATCCGGTATCCACGGTTTTTGAGCATGCGGATCACTTCAAACTGGTTCGGGCAGTATTCCCAGGGAACGCTTTCCACGCTCCCGAGGGCGGTTTTATCGATTTCCTGGCGGGGAGGATGCCCGGTATAGCCGCACAGGTAGAGCTTCTCAATACCGGCGCCATCGGAGGTCCGGAAAATGGACCCTACGTTATAGAGGCTCCGTATGTCCTCGCATACCACGGTCACCGGGAACCGCTTTATTTCCTTTAATTCGTCAAGGGAGGGGCGAGCCGATTTCAGCTCCTGGTGTGATAATTTTCTTATTGCATCATCTGCCATGATACTCTTCATCTCTCATATCCGGAGCCGCTGAAACGGGCAATTCGCCAGTTTTTTTCCCGGGCTCGCGCTTCGAGAAGCCGATCGGGATTGACCGCACAGGGAAATCCCACAAGCTCCAGAAACGGCGCGTCATAGATGCTGTCTCCGAAGAAGGCGCAGCGCTCGAGGGGGACCCCCGCATCAGCGGCATAGCGTCTTCCCAGTTCGACCTTCCCCTCACCGAAGCTGTAAGGCCTGACCGGGTCCGTAAACCGCCCACCATCATTTTGGAAACGATTGGCTATCATGCAGTCCATTGCCAGGTGTCCGGCATAGGGTCCGGCAATACATTCGTTCTGCGCCGTCAGGAGAACGATCCGGCACCCGTTTTTCTTCAGCCCCAGTATCAATTCTGCGGCTTCCCGGTATATATGATAACGGCCCGAATCCTCAAAAAAAATATTTCCCATTGCCCGGAACTCGTCAGCCGTGAGGGAACCGATGCGGAACCGCTGGTACTTCATGTATTCGTCAATTCGCAGCTGCCCCGCGCGAAAATGACGGTACAGTTTAATGAGCCACGCGCGCTCAGCCCATCCCCTGAGATCGCGGTGGGACCGCCACGATGCCCAGAGTGAATCCGTATCCGCGTCGGTAATTGTTTCGTCCAGATCGAAAAAGGCAATCGACGCATCGGATAGATAATCATGGATGTCCCGGTTTTTCATTGTTTTATCCGGCATGGGAAGTGATATACAGAAAGCTATATCTGGCAGAGGGAGCTTGATAATTCAAGAATTTTATGCGGCGGGCCGGAAATAATCTCACGCATCCACAATCTGGGCCATGCTATGGAGCTCCCGCACCATGCGGTCCAGATCGCGGGATTGCCCGGAGAGCTTCCGGGCCCCCTCGGAGTAGACCTGCGTGATTTCATTCAGGCTGGTAATGGACCTTACGATCTCAGTCATGGATGATTTCTGGTCGATCATCGACTGCTTGATTTCATCGGACATGGTCATGACGGCCCCGGCCTCATTGATGACCCTGCGGTTGATCTCTGTCTGGTTTTCCATCTGCTGCGATATCTCCCGGATCTCGGTGCTGATGGCGCTTACCCCGGTGATGATCTTCATGATGGTGGCCACTGTCGCCTCGACGTTGGCCATGCCGCGGCCGATCTCCTCAACGTTGGCCTTGATGAGACCGTCAATCTCTTTGATGCTCGCGGCGGTCTGGTCAGCCAGCTTGGAGATCTCGTCGGCCACCACCGCGAAGCCCCGGCCGGCCTCTCCGGCCCGGGCGGCCTCGATGGCAGCGTTCAGGCTGAGGAGGTTTGTCTTGTCTGATATATCTCCGATCATGCCCACGATGCCGGTCATCTGCCCCGAGCTCTCGTTAACCTTCGTGAAACTCCGGCTCATGGCGCTGAGGACATCGCTGCCGCGGTTCGCCACGCCGGAGACCTCGTCGGCCAGGGAGAAGGCCTTTTGAATCCTTCCGGCGATCTCCCGGATGGTGCCGGACAGGGTCTCGATATTGCCGGTGAGGGACACCATGCTGGTGTACTGGTGCGCGACGCTGTCGGAGACCATGTCGACACCGCTGGATATCTCCTCAGACGTTGCGGTTATCTGCTCGATGGCCGACGCCTGGCTCTGGGACTGGAGAGAGAAGGAATCGGACTCCTGTGACAGATGACTGGAATTTTCAGTCAGCTTCTCAGACACGCCCTTGATGGAATCATAGAGGCCCTTGATGACCCGGTACTGGTCCTCGTTCTTCCGCGACTCCTGCTCCGAGCGGTCCAGGGCCGTCTTGTTTATCTTGAAAATCTGATATGAAATGAGCCCGACGAAAACGATGCCGATCACGCTGTCCACCAGATAATCGATGGCAGCGTTTTCATCCAGCTTGAATCTATCCGACATAAACAGAAAGAAGAGAACAAAGATAACGATATTGATCGCCGTGTATAAAAGAATTACATATTTTTTCTTGGATATGACCAGGGGCATCAGCACCATAACACACGGCACATACACGATCGTATCCAGAACCATGATGGAGCTTTTACTCTCGTCCAGGAAAAGCGTAGCCCATATGGCAAGGAGACAGACGATCATGATCATGTGCGCTGCGATGCCGTATCTTCCTTTCTTGAGGAAAATAATTGCCGCGATAACAACAGTCATAACCAGGAACAGAGGAGCATTGAGTTCCATGGCCGCCTGTCCGGTTGTCAGGTTCATGATTAAGACAACCGGCACTATACAGAAAACGATGAAAGAAATGGTAAGAATAATACGAGACTTCTGCTTCAGTATGTAGCTTTCATTGTCATAAACGCCGAGAAAGTAATTACTCAATTTGGAAAACATAGATGCCTCTTTAACACCCCGGGAAGCATCGGGGCTTCCCTACCCATAATTCATCCGGCCCCGAATATGGTACGGGTCCAAACATGACATCGGTCAACCATTTTATTATAACGGATCCGTAAATGGTTTCAACCTGATTTATGTCAATCTTCTTACAACAATTACCGTGCAGTCATCACCGGGCGGCTTCAATCCAAGAAACTGGTAGAATTCATCAAGGATATGGTCCAGTATCACCTGCGCGGGCCCGCCCGGGCACTTCTCAAAGGAATCCATGATGCGCCTCTGACCGAATTGTTCCGATGATTCATTTGAGCTCTCATCAAGACCGTCAGTGTAAAGGAGCAGAACGTCATCCTGGGCCATGCGGAACTGAACAACATCAAAATCGTCGCTGATAGCGTCCGTTCCGAGTATGGTGCCCCGCTGGTTCCGATCCGGCGGTTTGACGGCACTTACCCTGCCCTTCGCAGCTCTTCTGATGAGAAGTTCATGATGGCCGGCGTTGACATATTCAACCCGGTCATCCTTGAAACGGAGCACGATGCCGCTCAGGTAGTTGTCGACATCGTTGATCTCCGATTTCAGGTCCGTGTTCACTTTTTCCACGACCCTGCCGAGACCGGCACTTTTCATCTGGGTGAAATTCCTTCCGAGTATCGATCGTGCCAGGAGGGTGAAGATCCCGGCTGATATGCCGTGTCCCGAAACATCGAAGAGGGAGCAACCAATGAGCTTGTTCTTATTGAGGTAAAAATCGTACAAATCTCCTGAAACACCCGACTTCGGTAGGTAGGAAAAGGCAATGTCCCATTCTTCAGATGCGGGGACCCCCTTGGGAAAGAGGCTTTCCTGCACCCCGGCTGCCATTGTCATGTCCAGGGACGCAACCCGCTGCGCTTCCTCAAGTTCCGCGTTGGCATGGACCAGACGTTCGTTGATCGCTTCGAGCTCCTCCATGGCGGCGCGGAGCTCCTCGGTGCGGTCGATCACCTTCTGTTCAAGATTCCTGTTCAGTTCGGCCACTTCCTGCTGCAGCCGGATGAACCGGCTCATCAGAATCTGCGCCATGGAAAGTATGATGATGATGTAGGCATATTCGATAACATAAATGAAGGGATACACCGCAGCACCCACCAGAACGTCATTGACTGCCGCGACGAAAAATATGATAAAGGATATGAGCAGGGGCAGGATCTTCCTGTTCCCTGACACGTAGTCCTTAATGATGAGGTATAGTATCCAGACATATCCCGCCATCATGGAGATATATTGTATCTTATAAATATGACCGGGATCGACCTCCTGATAGGTGATATTTATCAGTTCACCCAGTCTGACCGGCTTAAGCATCGGATTGTTCACCGAAAGGGTGAGCTCATTCCTGATGACAAGACCCAGGATAAATAGGAGAAAAAAGTATCCCGCGATTATAAAAAATATCCTGCCAATCCGATAATGCGAAAAATCAAACAGGAACCATATCACCGCGATACACAGGAGGGCCAGGCTGGCAAACTGGAGACGCTGCCAGAACATGCCATCAGCCAGGTTCTGCGCATTGTAGAGGCCCGCGCAGAACAGGTCATAGGCGGCGACAATGAAGCAGGTCACGGCAAAAGAGCGCTGCTCCTTTTCCGATCTCCTCCGGAAGTAGATCCACAGATAATAAAATCCGACGTATAACGAAACGGATGCGGACATAAAAACAGGCACTGATAACCAGTTCACGAGTGGGCTCCTTTTTGCGAGGCATTGATCCCGGGTATTTTAAGGACAAACCTTCTCCAGCACAGGGAATTACCGGCAGCACACCACAGCGCTTCTCTTGCGAACTTCATCACCGGCAGCGAAGGTATCCCTCATGTTTTCTATTTTTATTCTGAAATAGCCGGACAGCCTTCCCTCCCGGGCCGCAAGCCGCATACCGAGAGCCATGTAAGCGGTTCGCATCGAAATTTTATAGGTGCGTGAAAGGTGTATGGTTTCCGTCGTGGCACAGCGCAGGATAAACTTGAATGCATAGTCATACACCTCCTCATCCACCTGCTTTAAATCATCCACCTCCGCTCCCGGATGGAAGCGGCAGATAAGGTTGTGCACAATGGGATGGACAAAGCCCTCCCGGTGCATGCGTCCGTATCCAAAGACCTGGATCAGGCCATTGAGCCATTCGAGGTATGAGGCCAGGACCCCGCCCGAATTGGCCAGGATATCCGGGAACGATATCCTCCCCATCTCCATGAGAACGTCTTCTGCGTCGGAAGTCACCGGTCCGTTTGCACCCTGAAGGACATATTCCCCTTCTACGCTCTTCACGTTAACGGTGCCGTTGCTGACGATATCACGATTAACGACAACATCTTCAAGGGCAGACGGCACCACAACATTCACCACGGCTGCGAGCGGACGGATCGTGTCCTCCGGGAAGAACTCACTGCGGCTGATAATTTCCCGCGGACCATCGGCAAGCCTGCATTTTCCGCCCCTGCACAGTTCATGCAATTCGGCTATACCGGGTATGCCCTGCTCGTTCACCAGCGTTCCGCTTATGTCCGAGATCATCTTTATCTTGCCGCCGATGCGATCAATGATCCCTGCGAAGGATGCGCCCACTTTCCCGAAGCCCTGCACTGAAAAGGTGAGCATCCTGATTCGACGGTGCGCCATCCGGTAGAATTCTTCGTCGGATAAAATGGCGTCTCCCACCTTCTCCGGATCAGCCCAGAGCGATGCGTCATTGTAATCGCCGTAATTCTGCTGCATTGCCAGGACCTCAACCAGGCCTCTGCCGGTTGCGCCGGCCCGTATCCGCAGACCCCGCGCCCCGGGTTTGCCGGTTATAGATGCGGCCGTGAAGGCTTCAAGCTTGTTGCGGTCGGATGCCAACTCGCGGACCAGCGTAACGGAATCACAATTGATGCCGAAATTTTCTTTCAGGATACGTCCCTCCGGGGACTGCGGTGTACTAACGCCTTCATCAATGGATTTCAGATCACGGCCGGCGTTGTCTGTTATACGATTAAAAATAATGCCGATTTCATCCGCACCGATGCCGACGTCCCCTGCGGGCACGTCAGACAAGGGACCGGTCCCCGCCTTGTAATATAAAAAATCAGTGTATGCATTCAGGATGTTTTCGCGTGCCTGATCCCGTTCCGCTGCGGGCAGGCCTTTGAGCTGCAGGTCGCCCAGAATACCCCCCTTGGCGGCTGCATAGAGAGGAATCCCCACTCCGAGGGTCTTAAAGAGCATATTAGTGGACAGGGCCCCCTCTCCGGAAAAGGAGACATGCTCGGCATCAGCACGGATACCGCCCTTACCGATGCCAATCCCGTTGATCCGTATGAAGAGATACACCCCCCCCGTCAGTGGCTCCCGGTAATCTTCATAATAGATGTCGCGGAACTTTACGAGGTTTATTATTTCAGCATCGGTGAGAGGGCGCGCGGGCCGGTCCATTTCCCTTTCAAGGGGAACTGTTGACGCCGTCACGATGTTCTTCAGGGTCGACCAGTAATAATCATTCTTCATCTCGGCCGTTGGGTTAAGGAGATAATGCATGATCAGGCCAAAAGATTTTTCCCGGATGTCATGGTTGCCGTCATTCAGAAGAAACACCAGAGGGATCAGGTACTCCTTCTGCTTGTTTTTCTGCATTTCTTCAATCATATCCAGTTTTTCATAATCTCTGGCAGTCCTGATGCGGTCAAGGATTCCTCTGATTTCACCAAGCGAAACAGGAGCCGATTGCAGCAATATCAGGCGGTTATACAGTTCGCCTTTCAGGAATTCCTCAACGTCAGCTGTCAGCTGCGCGGCATCGATGCAGGTGGTAAGGGCGATGAACAGGCGCTCCCTGAAACCGAATGTCTCGAAATACTGGCGATTGATGGCAATGCCGCGCCGCTCGAATATCCTGTTGATGGTGCCAAAGTTTTCCTGGAACTTCTCAATCGGCAGCCAGAGCCGCACCATTTTCTCTCCCGCCGGGCCTTCGTCGACACCCGGCAGAATGGCAATATAGAGATCTTCTTCTTTCCTTATAAGTCCACGCACGTTCAGCCATGGGAAAAAATAATTGTCGATGATCCACCTGCCGGAGTTGCACAATCCCCTGGTTACGAAACCACGGGGACATGACATGATGAAATCCCTGATATCTTCAGCGGAAGCCGCAGGGGTATGTCCCCGGAGCGCGTTCAGGATACAGGCGACAGCCGCATCGCCTTCCCCGGCAGTTAAAGGAACGGGCCGTTCATGTTCAAGTATATACAAGCGGCGAATATCGCTCTTCTCGGCTTTGAATTCAATCAGATAGGAATAAAGGCGGAAGCGGTCTCCGCGCCTGTCGCGTATGACACGCTCTATGGCGTCGATGGTTTTT
The DNA here is from genome assembly GCA_041753395.1 of Spirochaetota bacterium. Lineage (GTDB taxonomy): Bacteria > Spirochaetota > UBA4802 > UBA4802 > UBA5550 > RBG-16-49-21. The sequence goes on along the minus strand of JBGSUQ010000028.1, from coordinate 80,078 downwards.
CGCACCAGCTCCGTCGTATCGGATATCAGGTAGAGGTGCTTGTTGATGAAACTACCGTGAACGTCAATATTCTTATAAGCCCCCGCGGCGTCGACGTGTTCCTTTTCCTGATAACGGTTATGCTCTATAAGGAACGCGATTTCCTCGGTCTTGAGAGAAAGCTCCTCAATGTCCCGGACGAAATATCCATAGTTCCCCGCATCAATCTTGGCCGCCACGCTTTCGATTTCATGTGCTATGGATTCCGGTGAAAGATCCGAGGTCCGCACCAGATGCTCGTAAAGCTTTTTCAGATCATCGGCGGTCATAAACTGCGATTTGACCCTGCTCACTCGTTCCCGGCATGCATCCGTATCGTTTTGCGTTTTCATGATAGTACCATCTTGACTCGAATTATGTATTATCGTCACCGGCTCCTTCTACTTCTGCCCCGACAGGATCCTGGGCGATTCCTTTATAAGCAGAGCTATAATCAGGTTCACTACCGCCAGGCCGATGAATATCTTCATGGAAAGAATCATGCCCAGTTTATTCATACCGTTTATAAAAATGATCCCCGACACCTGCCCGGCGAAGAGAATAATCCCCTGCGACAGCGACTCGGGCGCCGGATAACTGACCTCGGCGCTGTACTGGAACCCGATGGGGGCAGCCGCTCCGAGTAGAAAAAAACCCATGAAACCGGCAGACACGAGCATGATAGTATAGTCCTGTGCATAGGTCATGCCGATGAGCCCCGGTATGAGTAGAATGATGGCCCCGGCCAGGAAGGGCTTGCGCTTCCTCAGTTTGTCGGATAAGGGGGGGATGGCCGCGGCCCCGATGATACCGGCGATGAGCATGAGTCCCATGATCATGCCGCTCTGTTCACTGGTAAAGCCCTTAACTTCGCTGATCTGGTCGATGCAGGTTGCAATGGCGTTAAACATTCCCAGCCCGATGAAAAACAGGATCATCACAAGGACCATGTCCCGGTGCCCGAGAATATGTTTGATACCCTCCCAAGTGAGAAACCGTTCCTCGTCTCCCTCGGGTCCTGCCGGTGTCGGGGGATTTTCGCGCAGGAATATGACCAGAAAAATAGCACCGACCACGGAAACAATGCCGTAAGTCAGGAGCATACTCTGCAGATCATATTGTTCCACGCCTCCCACCATTTTCACGGTGATGATAAGCGGCGTCGCAATATTGACAATTATCATACCCAGAAACTGGGCCAGGGTACCAAGTCCCACCGCTGTCGCCCGCTCGTTGATGGGGAACCAGTGCACCGCCACCTTGGTCACCGCGTTGATAATGAATGGCTGGGCAACCGCCAGACCGACCTGCGATACTACGACCATGGAGTACGAATCGGCGAAGATGCCTTTGGACAGGCCGAAAATGCCGGTGAGAACAGCGCCTATTCCAACACCGACACGAATCCCGAACCTGTTGATGACATAGGCTGCAGGAATGCATGCCACCAGGAACACGTACATGAATATTTCCGACAGTAGGTCTATTTGGGGAGCGGTGGCGTTGTAGACCACCCGGGCCTGCCTGGCAATCGGTGCGAAGGTGAGCCACTGCATCTGGATGATAATCGTAATTAAGATAAATACCAGCAGCACGACCCACCGGTATCCATACACCTTATATTGTACCTCTTCAGCCTTCATTCATGTCTCCTTCCCTTTATGTGTTGTGTATGTTCGACCTCACCCCGCCTCCGGCGCGCCCTCTCCCACAGGAAGAGGGCTACACACTATATAATTCCTAATCAACCATCCCCCTCTCCCGGGGGAGAGAGGGGGACCGAGGGGGTGAGGTATTCTTCTAGTCCTTCTTCACCTCGATATGCTTGAAAATCCGGTCGAATCGTTCAAGGGAATCATCGACGACATCGTCCGTGTCGGCCATGCTGGTATAGAGACGGCTCCCCGCCAGGGTGATGATTCCCTCGGCAGTCATGGCGGCCCCCATCTCCTCCATGACCTTTTTCCGCGTCCCCACTTCCTTGAAAATATTCGGGTTCTTTATGTCCATGAGCATTGCCGCGCCGGTCTCCATGTGGCAGATCGAAGCGTGGTTAAAGGCCACGAAGGGAAGCTTGTTCTTTTCAAATATGTCAGCCAGGCCTTTGGCAAGGCGGTCGCCTGCAGCGCCGGCCTTGAGGTGGGCGCCGGTCTCCTCGATGGCCTTGATGGCGTAATACCCGGCAGCGCAGGAAAGGGGATTTGCCGAAAGGGTGCCCCCCACCATGGCGCGCTTGCCGCCCGGGCCGCCGATGCCGGCGGCGTAGCAGAGCATGACGTCCTTGCGGCCGCCGACGCCGCCCGCTCCCGGGTAGCCTCCGGCCACGCACTTGCCGAACACGGTCAGGTCCGGCTTCACATTGAAATAGCCCTGGGCGCCGCCCAGGCCCACGCGGAAGCCGGTGACCACCTCGTCGAATATCATGAGGGCGCCAAACCGATCACAGAGTTCCCGAACCTTCTGGTTATAGTCGCCGAGCACCGGCCGGGTCCCGCTTTCGGGGCCGAGGGGCTCCAGGTACACCGCGGCCGTGCCGCCGTCCTTGTCGTTCTCTTCCATGCGCTTCTGCAGGGCGTCGATGTCGTTCGGGAACACTTCCTGGGTGAACTGATAGGCCCCCGCCGGGATGCCGTGTGCGTCGAGGGGACCGACTCCCGGTACCCGCATCCCGAAGACAAACTGGTCGCTCCAGCCGTGATAGGCGCCGCCTATCTTGGTGACATATTTTTTTCCATTGAAGCACCGGGCCGCGCGAACCGCCGCCATGCACGCCTCGGTTCCGCTCATCAGCATACGGAACATCTCCACCGACGGCATGTGGCGGTGGATCAGCTCGGCCAGTTTCAGCTCGAATTCATGGAAGAGGCCGGTTACCGGGCCGCTTTCCCGGATCACCTCTATGACCTTTTCCTGCACCGGTTTGTAGTTGCTTCCCAGAAGCGTTGGTCCGCCTGCCTGGAGAAAATCGATGTACCGGTTGCCGTCAACGTCCCAGAGGTAGGCCCCGTCTGCCTTCGTAATGGCCAGGGGGAAAGGGTAATTAAAGGCCAGGTTGTGCTGCACCCCTCCGGGGATCAGCTCCTTGGCCCGTTCTATCATTGCTTTTGACTTTGTACATTTCTCATCGAAATACTTGAGATACTCCTGCATTACATCACGCTTGACCTGATGTATAGGCAGCTCGTTGGCGAGCCGGTACAGGCGCTTCTGCAGATCCTCTGTATCCGGCCAGTGGGATATGCCATATTGTTGTTTCGGATTTGCTTTGTTCATGATGTTCTCCTTGATGCTGTCTTTATTCTAACGACCTCACCCCCACGGTCCCCCTCTCCCACAGTGAGAGGGGGAGGTCCCGGGAGTAAGTAAATTATTTCGAAAACCCTCTCCATGCGGGAGAGGGTGCACAGCAGCGCGGGTGAGGTCAAACCTTCGCTTTCATCTCTTCCCTGCGCTTGATCTCCGCGTCTTGCTTCCCCGCCACGATCTTGCCCATCATGTCCTGTATATTCTGGGGCAGGACGGTGGCCTCCTTCCCGGTGGAGAGGGCCAGGCAGTACACGTGTGCAGCCTTTTCCAGCAGTTCGGCGCACCGTTTCGCCTTCGCAAGGTCCGGCCCCAGGGCCAGGGCCCCGTGGTTCTGGAGAAGATAGCAGTTGCTCCGGTTGGCCAGCTTCGACTTCACGTTTTCGATGAGCTGCGGGCTGCCGGAAAGCCCGTAGGGTACAACCTCGACAACGGCTCCGATGGTCATGGAGACCTCGTCGAAGAGCGCCGGTATCGGCTGGTTGAGAAGGGCGAATACGCTGGCATAGATCTGGTGCGTGTGGACTACGGCGCCCACGTCCATCCGGTTTTTATACACGGATACGTGCATGCCAGTTTCCATTGACGGCTTCAACCCGTTGTCAACAACGGGCTTCAGATCAAAATCAACGACGCAGATCTCATCAACGGTCATTCCGTGATACTCCCGCTGCGACGGCGTCACCGCGATTACGTCCTCACCCTCAACCCGCACGGAAACATTACCGCCGGTGCCCTGAACATACCCCTCGCGCACCAGGTCCATGATGCAGTCGTACACCTGTTTCTTGTAGATATCGTATTTTCCCATAACTCCATCCTCTGATGTTCTTCATTATGCGATTTTATATATATCCCCAGCCGCCGAAGGCGGCGGGGGAACCATCATACTCTTAACTTGTTCAGATTTGAAAACAGTTTCTTGTTTCTTTCATATAATTTCTTGAAGACCTCGAAATTCTTATCATACAATGCCCGGTGCTTCTTATTCGGTTCATAGGTCTTCCGGACTTGTATCAGCTGTTTTGCCTCAGGGAAGCTCTTTAGAAGGCCCAGGCCCACGGCGCAGACCACCGTGGCGCCGATGGTCCCGACGTTCTGCGTGTCCGCCACGGTCTCGATGACGCGGCCGGTGATATCAGCCATAATCTGACAGCCGATTTCTGATTTTGCGCCGCCGCCCACAAAGCGGATTTTTTCGCGGTACGGCACCTTCTTTTCCATCGCCTCAAGAATCCACCGCTTGTGAAAGGCCATCCCTTCCAGGACCGCGCGGATCATCTGGCGCTTCCCGGTGTCCAGGGAGAGGTTGAAAAATATGCCCCGCGCGTACGGGTCTTCCCGCGGCGAGCGGTTGCCGTGAAGCCAGGGAGTGAAAATCACGTTGCCGGCGCCCGGCGGCGTCTGGCTGATAACCGCATTTAAAAAATCGAAGAGGCTTTCATATTCCTGCGTTTTATCGACTATGTGCTTGGCATCGAGGTACATGCCGATTTCATCAAGGGCCATATGGTCGCGTACCCACTTGAGGCAGGCCCCCGAGGTCTCCTGCTCCCCCGCGTAATTGTACACGCCGGGCATTGCCCCGAGTATGGATGCGCAGAAATTCGTGACGTCCACCATGCGCTTGTACACATTGGTGCAGACCCAACCTGATGTCCCGACATAAATGTGGGTGTCATGAAGATCGAGGCACCCTGAGCCGACTCCGGTGAGCGTGACATCACCGCATCCGGCGAACACGGGGATTTCTCCGGCAAGCCCCATTTCCGCCGCTGGACCGGGCAGGAGATGCCCCACGATATCGGTGGAATCCATTACCGGCGGCAGATGGTCCATATCGACATCGAACTTTTTGCACAGCCCCCTGTGCCATCCCAGCTTCCCCGGCCGGGTGTCATAAAGGAAGGTGAGGTGAGCTGAGTCTTTCGACATGCTGTACTTGCCGGTGCAGCGCAGAATTAAATAATCCTTCACGTCGAGCCACTTGAACGCACGCTTGAAAATCTCCGGCTCGTTGTCCTTCACCCAATGGTATTTCCAGAGCGGGTCCTTGGCCGTTCCGGCCAGCCCGCCGGTGATGCGGAGCCAGTTGAGCGCCGTCAGGGCGTTCCACTTCCCGTCAATTTTAATCAGCCCAGTATTGAAATACCGGTCGAGCTGGTCGACGGAGCGTCCGTCCATGAAATTCATCGGGTTCCGGAGGACCTTGCCCTCCTCATCCACGAGGACCAGGCTCTGCATCTGGGCGCTGAAGGTCATGGCCTTGATCTGCTGCGGCGCAATGCCGGTCCGTCCCATGACGGTCTTCGTAGCGGTGCAGATGGCCGACCACCAATCTTCCGCCTTCTGCTCGACGCCTCCGTCCGGGGTGGTGTAGAGAGGATATTCAACAAGGCTCGAATCGACCAGTTCAATTCTGTCACGTATGCGGTAAATGCATGACTTGTTCCCTGTAGTGCCGACGTCATGGGTTACGATATAGGTTTCTGCCATACAGTTCCTTTTTTTATTCAGAATTTAGTATGTTAACAACATCTTCATAAGGAAGGCTGCCTTAGGACTGCTGATTGATAATTTCTAACGATGCACTGTAATAATATATACATAGCATTAAAAAACGTTCATGTCTTATCAAAATCAGATCAATCAGAAAATGAAAAAGAAGACCGGCATCAATTTACCGGAAGCGCTACGCCTTCTCGCCGCGATATTTCGTGGGCGTCACGTTCATGACTTTCATAAAGGCCCGATTGAAGGTGGGGAGGCTCTCAAAGCCTACTGAAAAAGCGATTTCGATGATGTTCGCGTTCGTTTCGCGGATCTTCTGTGCGGCTTCCATGACGCGGAGCTCATTGATAAACTCGCTGATCTTCTTGTTGGTATAAATTTTAAAAAACCGCCCAAATGAATCGGGATGCATATTGAGGGACGCCGCGAGCCCTTCCCGGGAAATGTCGGAGCGGTAGTTCTCCCGTATGAAGGCAATGGCTTTTTTCATCTTGTCCTCAATATTTGGTGTGACCGACTGCTGGCGCACGGTGGCATTGCGGTCGATCATCCGCTGGTACAGGTAGGCATTCTCGATGGCCGACGCGGCCTGGGACACGTAGACCCCGGCAATGCGTATGTCGCGTTCGGTAAAGATATCCAGGGTAGCGGGCCGCTGCATGCAGCAGACACCGATGGCCTTTCCCCGGAGGTTTACCGGGACCAGCAGTGAATGCCGGTTGTCCGACGTCGTATCCGGGCCCGCAGGATTTCCTCCGGGATCATGCCTGTTCATTATGAGATGGTGGTTTTCCCAGAGTACCCGTTCAGCCGCAGCTGGTATCCATTCCCCGCCCTCGCCGTCTCCCACTGTTGCGGCCCTGTCAAGGCGGCCCGTCTCATCGATCATGTAAAGGTACACACGTTCGGCCCCGACGATCTCCGCTCCTTTTTCCAGGGAGCGGCTCAAGAGCTTGTCGATGTTGGTGATGATGCTGATGTCCTGGCTCAGGCTGTTTCCCGGAACCGGCATGTCTTCAGGCCGCTCGCCGCCGTCGTGGGCTCGCATCGAAGGCTCGCCCGCGATCTCCGCGTAGAGCCGGTGGGTTATCTCGCTTAAAAACAGCTCCATGGTGCGGTCATTCACCTTCTCCTCGAGCTGGTGGGTCAGCTCTTCAACCTCGCGGTGCAGGTCGATGAACCGGTTCTGGAGCACATACGCCATTGAGAAGAGGATGAACATATAGGCATATTCCGTCAGATAGATGAAGGGATACACGCCGGCGCCCACCAGAACATCATTGACGGAAGCGGCCAGAAAAGGAACCATTGAAATCATGATGGGACGCACGCGGGGATTCTCGTCGTTCCGGTAGTGGTACAGCAGCACATAGAAGAGGAACAATCCAATCAGCACCATTGAGGTATACTGGACGGCATAGATGATGCCGGGGTCCATCTCGTTATAAACGATACCGACGCCGAGCAGATTGATGTACTTGACATAGGGACGGGACGCGGAAAAGGTCAATTCGTTCCTGATTCCCAGCCCCAGGATAAATAGAAGGGTAAGCCATGTCGTGATAATGATAAAGGGAATCCGGGACTTGAACCTTGTGAAAAAAAAGAAGAACCATGACACCGACATGGTAAATACGCAGAGCGACGCGAACTGGCAGCGCTGCCAGAACATTCCCTGTTCCGGCGAGGCGGCATTGTAGAGTCCGGCGCAGAACACGTCATACAGGGCGATGGAGAGGCAGGTCATGGCAAAAGCCAGGTTCTCCATTTCCAGACGGCGCCGGACATACATCCAGAAATAGTAGAATCCCACGTAGAGTGATACGGCAGCCATGATGACTGCCGGTATTGAAACCCAGTTCATCGAGCACCTCTGATCATAGTGCGACCGCTCCCGGTTCAACTTACCGATTAACCCGCTTTCACAGGAAGCGGTTATATAGTACACCAAATTAAAAAATTGAAAGATTATTTTTTGCACCGATAAAAAAAAAGCCGCCAATCACGGCGGCTTCTGTCTATTGGAGGGGTTAATAGAATACTATCAATTCACCCTGAAGGCATTGGATACGCCCTCATAGGCGCTGATTTTTCCGGTCCAACCCGATTTCCAGTTCCCTTTGTGGCGGATCCGATAGGTCCCCGGCCCGGCATTTTTGGTATGCCACGTTATGGTGATCCTCGAGTAGGATATTCCGTTTCTCTCCCAGCGATACGTCGTTTCCGGGTCCCAGTCGCGCGCTATGGGGGCGTAGCTACCGTTCACCAGCTTTTCCACTACCAGGAAAGTGTCCTGGGTTTTTAAATTATTGTTGGGATGGCCGCCCCAGAACTGTACGCTAACCGTATCGCCACGGGTATAGGCCGCACCGGGCTGGGTGATCACATCACCGAAGTTTTTAAAAAGAGGTTTGTCATCCAGCACCACCTTGGCGGTGAGATCGACCGTGAGGCCTGTCACGTCCTGGGGAGCCGGCCCGGAAGGTACGTCCATACCGTCAATTATGGCCTTACACAGCTTCGCGTATTCCTGCCGGAAGGCCGCCAGCTCATTGGGGCCGAACTGCGTGCAGGCGCCCTCGTACCACTGCATGGCGTATTCCTCCCTGGTGGCGAGGTATGACGCGTAGGAGTTGGCGAGGCTCGATACCACTGCGTAGTCAACGCCGAGACCGGACAGGCCCGACAGGAGCGTCTCCTTGATGCGGCGCCCTGACATGGTGGTGACCTCGGTGGGGACCGCGGCTATGGCCAGGTTTCCTATCTTCAGAACCTGGAGGGGCATGATCTGCGGTGTCATGACCGGACCGTTGATGTTGATATGGGCAACACCCGTGGGAATAAGGATCGGTTTCTCGGCATGACACTTCCTGTAAGCCGCATCATTGGTGGCGGGCCATGCGAAGGCGAAAATACCGCCGAGGAACGTGCTCAGGAAGGATTTGGCCGCGTTGTCGTTCCAGTTCAGGCTGTCGACGGTAGTGCCGTTCGGGAACAGGGGAGAAGGGCTCGGGTTGTCGGCAGGGCTTCCGGCTGAAAAGGACGCGCCCATTGCAGCGGCGCAGGTGGAACACGTAGCCGATTCAACGTACAGCGTCCTCATGTCAACCCATTCATGACGGTAGTCGATCGAACCTGAAAGCTCCTGCGTGGCGCCATCATACAGCGCCTTTGCCTTGTTGTACTGCTTGAGGGCCGCGTTCTCCAGGCTCTTGTTATTTTCGAAGGTCACATCCGCCGGAGCCTGGCCGAAGCCGATATTGGGCGTCACGTCGCCGGCGCTGGCCTGGGCGAAGGCGGCCACGAAAGTCCGCGCTGAACAATAATCGGCCCCCTTGTCCTTCTCGAAAAGATACGAGGCCCACCCCTTGTTGTCGCCGCTGATCAGCCTGTTGTCGGGGCCGATGCTGTCCGGATGCACCGCGTACCAGTTCACCATGCCGATCTCCTCGCCGTCCAGTGTGACGAACTTCAGGAGTGTCATGGTTTTGTCGGTATTGCTATCATAGCGGGCCCGCTCGGCCGCGGGATTATTGTTATAGGCGACCTCGGCACGGTTTCCTCCGCACCCGTCGATGGTCCCCTGCCCCACGAGGATCCTGCCGCGCTTCAGGTTGTTATGCGCCCGCAGTATCGACTTATAAATGCCGTCAACGATGGCATTGAAATTCTGCTTTACAAATCCGTTTACGGTAACATCGTACAGGAAGTACCCGGAATAGCCCCCCGGGCCGTTATGGGTGTGCGTGGCGGAGAGGAGCACGTTCTTCTCGTTGTAGTAGGGTGCAAGGTCAGCATTCCCGGAGATTTTCTCGCAGACCTTTACTTTCACCATCTGGAAAAGCATGCCCAGGTCGGCGCTGACGAGGACGACCCGTTTATCCGCATCGCCGATGATGAAGGCGCGGGAGCGAAGCCTTGTATGGATGCCCGCCGTCTTCTGATCCATTTCGGCGAACCCCATCATACCTACCTCGGCAGCTGGTCCGGTTATGTCATAGATCCCGGTGCCGATAAGATATACGCTTCCGCCGGCCTGCGTTGTTTCATGGGGAAGAATGGTATTCGCACCATTATCGGCAGGCTGGCCGGCATCCGATCCCAGAATGGGAAGAGCGTTCTTATCTGAATCATTGAAACAGCCTGATGATAAAATCATGCATGTCACTGCAAAGAGTATTACTGTCATGAAAATTTTTATCTTACTATTGCCCATTTAGAACCCCCTACAGGTATTACTATGATACCGGGATTTTCAAACTATAGTAAAAAAACAAAACCAGACAGACGGTTTGTTGTTTAATTAGTATTATATTAATATTAAAACGTCATATCAAAATCTGATCGATCAGTATTTGAAAAGGATATGGTGTCAGAGTAATAGCTGCCAATAAGTATACAATTAATATTTTAAGACTATAAATGAAAGTAAAAAAAGCAAATACCTATACATCTATTCAGGACTTGATAATAAAAAATTTAAATCTAAGCCCTGAAGCCATGATAGTCAATTTTTGCCAGGGGATTTTGGAATTATATCCGTTTCAAGGTGCGGCTATTGCTGTAAAAAATGGATCCGAATTTACGTTACGTTATAGCCGGAACATCTTTACTGATAATCAGGACATGGTATTTGACTATACCGATGCTGATATCATCGTTTTTTCAAAAGAAGATAAAAACACCAAAAATGAGCTCATTTTCATACCGGATGCAGACCGGACGATACTCGTGATAATCGCACCGTCGAAAAAAAACCGTATCAATATACCCGAGATACAGGATGCGGCCAACTTTCTGGCCAGGGTCCTGGTTTTGCAGAAAAAACAGGCCGACCTGCTTCTTAAATACCGCAATTACAAGACCATATTCAAAAAAACGTCAAACCTCACGGCCATACTCAATACTCGCGGAGAGGTGGTTGAATGGAACGAAGCGACGGAAGAGCTCTTCGGCCGGGAACTCACCATCACTCCCGTCAGCTACATAGATTTTATCCATGATGACGAGCTCTTGCGGACCAGAGAACTCTTCACTGCAATGTACCGCAGCATTATGAGGTACCGGAAAACCCTTGATCCGGAACTGCTGGAGAACGATCCGTCCTACCTGAAAACGGCAAGGGAAACCATCATGCAGATGGGGACGAGCCAGGGCTTCACCCGGCTGACGAACCGGAGCGGCGACAGGACACTTGAAGTGGATTACACGATCAGCCCCATCATAGCCCCCGGGACACTGGACATCCTTGGCTGCATTGTCACCACCTCCGACATAACCAAGAAAAAAAGCATGCTGGAGAAACTGGAGGAGTCCGAGCGGAAGTACCGCGAGCTTTTCAACCTGGTACCGCTCTTTTCAATGCTTATCGACACCTCGGGAAAAACAATCGATTACAACTATGTTTCCATGGAAGATTACGGTCTTGATCCGGGCCCTGAGGGAACATCATACATGGACTTCATCCATGTTGAGGACCGGAACCGGGCCGCCTCACTCTTCATCAATCTTTACACCAGTGCAATCGAGATAAAGAACAGGTGGATCAGAGACAAGGCCATCACGATGGAGGAGTGCGCCCGGGAGCTTCATTCACTCCGCATAAGGAACGAACCGCTTCGCCTGCTGAGCCGCGGGAAAGACAAGTATTTCGAGACGCAATTCAGCGCCAGCCTCTGGATCGGCGAATCCGATCTTGAGATCAAGGGAGCCCTCCTCTCCGCCATCGACGTAACGGAGCGAAACAATTACCGGAGCAAGCTGGAAGAGACGGAAAAGAAATACCGTGAGCTCGTCGAAGAGAAGACCAGGGACATCATCTTTTCCCTCGACAACAAGGCCCAGTTCATCATGGTCAACAGCAATATCCGGGAAAAACTCGGTTATCTCGAGGAAACGGTCATCGGCAAGCACATCATCGATATTCTCTACAAGGACCCCATTGATAAGAACCAGATAAACCGTGAAACCTTCCTGGAAAATATCCGCCGCGTCCTCGATGATCGCGTCCCGGACGTGCGCTTCAAGGCCGTGTGCGACCATATATTTCTGGGCGAGCCGGTGACCCTCCAGTTCAAGCTTGATCCTATCATAGAAAACGACGCCGTTATAGGGGTCATGGGCTTCGCATCGGAGATATCGGATGATCCCCTGCGCGAATACCTGGTGGACGAAACCCTTTCATATACCATCGAAAACCGTCTCACCATCGCGGACGAGGTTAGCTTCAGAATAACAAGGAATCTCCGGAAGTTCCTGCCGATCGGCAGGGTCAACCTCCTGCGGCTTGGCATCAGGGAGATGATCATTAACGCTATCGAGCATGGTAATCTGGGCATAACCTATGAAGAAAAAACCCTGGCCCAGAAGAACCAGAGCTATCATGACCTGCTCCGTGAACGGCAGATGAGTGACGAAAACCGGCACAAGAAAGTGCGCATCGATTACCGGTTCAATGAAAAAACTATAGCATACACCATTAAGGACGAAGGTAAAGGCTTCGACTACAAGAAATTCATAAAGCTCAAGATCAAAAGCCTTAACGACCAGATGCTGCAGCATGGCCGGGGCATCCTGATTACCCGGTCTGTTTTTGATCAGATACAATACAACGAAAAAGGCAATGAAGTTCACTTGGTGGCCCACCTGAAAAAGCATTCATAATGACCTTCTCTTTATGTCACATAAACCGGCAAAAACCCCCATTTAGTACGACTAACCTCATTAATTAATCATCTTACTAAATTTCCATTCAGTTTATTACATCTCCTATCGATATATTAATAGGCCAAACAACGAAACGGGTGAATTAAAAATGCTCCATTTAGGTGATATTAAAATCGCTCATAATAACAATCTTGCTGCTGTAAAGGAACAGCAGGGAGCGAAATCCAGTCACGATTTTTCATCTGACGTCAGCTTCTTCTCTGTTTTACAGAGCCAGGTTCAAGCCAGCGAGCAGTTTCCATCCGTTCCTCTGGATAAGCCGGAGTCAGCTAGAAACAATATCACCGCTGCAACTGATGACAGGGCTCCCCGTGAAGAGGCGGCCATGAATAGTCAAAAGGAAGAAACCGTCCAGGCCCTCGGGAAAGCGGAGGAACAGGGACAAAAAGCCTCGGCGCAGGTCCAGGGCAGGGAAAGTAAAAACGCGGAAGTGAAAAACACAATGGAGAAAAAACCTGTCCCCGAGCAGCAGGGCAGTCATATAGAGAAGGGAACCGATGCCGGCGCCCGGACACGGCAGAAGCAGAAGGACAGGAAAGCCGGCGATACAGACATGCATGACCTTCAGGAAAGCCTGCATCGGATGATTGATATTCTTAAAGGAAAAGAACAGCCGGAGATACGCTCTATTAAAGCCTCGGCGCAGCAGATCCATGACCTGCTCCGTGATTCAAAAATGAACCCCGACCGGGGAATGCTGAAAAAATCCCTTGATAAGCTGGCATCGTTGATAGACGGCTTCACCGGGAAGATGCAGGCGGGAAAGAGCGAGCACCTCGCCGGATCGATGGCCGGCATACAAGACCTTGTGAAAAAAATGAAAGCGGGTGATGATAAAAACCAGGCACGGAAACATGCCGATGTGACCGAGGCGGCCGCTCCGGCGGTCAAGGACCTACTGGCAAAAATGGAATCTCTTTTCGAAGGCGTAAAAGGGGACGGGTCCCAGCAGCGGTCCGGCACAAACGACCAGGGAAACAGCGCGACGTTCAGCTTCAGCACCTTAAAAAGCGACATGACCGCCAGGCAGACCGACAACGCCGCGGTGTCTCCGAAAAACAGCATCTTCAGGGAAAACCTGGAGAGTATAATCCAGAACGCGAAGGTCGTGGTGAAGGACGGCCGCAACGGGTCCTTTTCGGTGCGCCTGCACCCGAAAGAACTGGGGAGCGTCAATATCAGCCTGAGCCTTCACGAGGGGATCGTGCGCGGGAAATTCCTGGTGGAAACCCAGGAGGCCAAAGACCTCCTCGCCGGCAGCCTTGACCAGATCAAACAGCAATTAAGCGATGCCGGCATCACGGTTGGTGAATTTCAGGTCGATGTGAACGACCAGCGGGGAAGACTTCTATACGAGCGGGAAGATGACCGTGTCGCCTTCACCACGCCGGTTGAAAAAGCCGTGGAAATTGAAAACAGTTTCGCATCCAATACACAAGCATACCATGACGGCCACATCAATCTGGTCATATAGGAGAAATCAATGAAAATAGCAAGAATGACAGCAGAAGAGATGATGGCCGCCCGGCTTGAAGCCGACATGGTCAACAAGAAAGTGAACCATGGGAAGGAAGGAATCAAAGGCATGGCGGACAAGGATATGTTCATAAAGCTCCTCGTCACCCAGTTGAAATATCAGGACCCGACAAAACCCATGGAAGACCGTGAGTTCATCGCCCAGATGGCCCAGTTCTCTTCACTGGAGCAGATGTCCAATCTAAACAAGGAAATGGGGAATCTTTTAAAGAGTTCCCGTTCATCAGAGGCCTTCTCGCTCCTGGGCAAGCAGGTTGATGCTATGAACCCGCTGACAAACCGCCGCGTTTCCGGCGTCGTGTCTTCAATACAATACAATGGCGACGAACAGGTGCTGATGGTGGGGAACGAGCAGGTCCGGATGAGCGATATCAGCGCGGTCCGCAACGCCGAAGTGCCGGCAGCCGCAGCTGCGGCATATTCGAACGGAGCCGCCCTATCAAAGAGCATTACGGGCATGACTGAACAAAAAGCAGTAAACAATCAGATGAACAGCAGGGAAGCTGTTCCGAGTAAATAATTTCGATAGAGGAGATTTGCCACTATGATGCGCGCACTCTATTCCGGCGTTTCCGGTCTGAAAAACCATCAGACCAGAATGGATGTTGTCAGCAACAACATCTCGAACGTTAATACGTACGGCTTTAAAACGAGCCGGGTCACATTCCAGGACATGATCTCACAGACACTGTCCGGGGCGGCGAAGCCCGAGGAGAACCGGGGCGGGGTGAACCCCAAACAGGTGGGTCTTGGCATGACCATCGCCTCCATCGACAGGATCTTCACCCAAGGGAGCCTCCAGACCACCGGCAATCAGACCGATCTGGCCATATCCGGCGACGGCTTCTTCGTCGTGTCCGACGGTGACCGGAAATTCTATACACGGGCCGGCACGTTCGGCATTGACAAGAACGGCACCCTGGTGAACCCGGGCAACGGGCTCAAGGTCCAGGGATGGCAGGCCGCCCGCAACCAGGCGGGTGAAATGGTCGTAAACCCGAGCGGCACGCTGGAGGATCTCGTCATCCCCATATACGGAAAAGTTGATGCCAGAGAAACGGCAAACATCAAATATAAATGCAACCTTGACTCGCGCTATGCCGTCGTTCCGCCCAACGCCACGGGACGTATGCGGTCATCCGCGGGAGTAACAACCAATATCGACGCCTATGACAGCCAGGGGAACACGCACCGTCTCACCGTGGTCTTCTGGAAAACCGGACCGAACCAGTGGACCGCGTCTGCGGCCATCACCGACACGACGGTTCCCCTCACCCTTGACGTACCGGCCGGCGCCGGACAGCAGAACAATGTTAATCCTTCGGGGAGGATGAACCTCCGTTTCAGTCCGGACGGCAAGCTCGTGTCTGTGGCCGACGAGGGTACGCCGGACGAATCGAACCAGGGGAGCCTCATCGTGAACGCCAACTGGCGCGTTGCCGGTGACCCGAACATCCGCACGATCCAGTTCGACCTGGGCAAGTCGGGGCTCCTGGAGGGGATAACCCAGTTCGCGTCCCCGACAACCACCAAGGCGGTTGAGCAGGACGGCTATAACATGGGTTACATGGAATCTTTCAATGTCGACAACTCCGGGATCATAACCGGCGTGTATTCCAACGGGACGAAACACACTGTCGGGCAGGTGGCCATGGCGGTCTTCACCAACCCGCAGGGCCTCACCGCAACAGGGGAAAACCTATTTGAGGTGTCCAACAACTCAGGTATGGCCAACGAAGGGGCCGCCAACACCCAGGGTCGGGGCAAGGTCGTGGCCGGCACCCTGGAAATGTCCAACGTGGACCTGTCAGACCAGTTCACCGACATGATCGTGACCCAGCGGGGATTCCAGGCAAACTCACGGTCCATCACAACGGCAGACCAGATGCTGCAGGAATTGCTCAGTCTTAAACGGTAATCAGGTAGATAGAGGAATATAAAAAAAGCGGATTTGCAAAGCCGCTTTTTTATTACTTAGTGAGATGCCTTTTCAGCAGGTTCAGCCGGTTTTACCTTTTTCTCGAAGGTATTGATATCCAGGAGATCATACAGGAAACAGTACCCGGTATAGGCGGAATTCAGTATCAAAGCGCCGATTGCCAGCAGGACAAACATCCCGAATCTCGACGGCTCAAGCGAAAAAATATTCAAGATAAAGCCAAGGCCGATAATGGTCCTGACAAAACGATCAGATGCGCCAACGTTCCTTTTCATTTCCATGGATGTCCCCTCAAATTGTATGAATATGCCCCGCATCGACGCCGGCGGGCTCACTCGACTTCATACTAACGCCCCTTCCATATGTCAATAATTAATAAAATTTTATTATTGACTATTTTTTTTACCATTCGATTTCTTTACACAACATACACCGAACCGAGGAGAATAATGGCACGAATACTATCCGGCATACAACCATCAGGGACCCTTCACATAGCCAACTATTTCGCCATGATGAAGCCGATGATCGAATACCAGCACGATAATGATCTCTTCTGCTTTATTGTGAACTACCACGCCATGACCAGCAACCA
The DNA here is from genome assembly GCA_041753395.1 of Spirochaetota bacterium. Taxonomy (GTDB): domain Bacteria; phylum Spirochaetota; class UBA4802; order UBA4802; family UBA5550; genus RBG-16-49-21. Next base: position 63,450 of record JBGSUQ010000028.1, on the reverse strand, counting down.
GGAAGGAGAGCGCCTCAGGAATTACACCCTGGAAGCGGCCCTCGATTTTCTCGCCCTGGGCCTTGACCCGGATAAAAGCCATTTCTGGGTCCAGTCGGACGTGCCGGAGGTGACGGAGCTGACCTGGATCCTTTCGTGCCACACCTCCCTTGGCCTTCTGGATCGGAGCCACAGCTACAAGGACAAGGTGGCCCACGGCATCGTGCCGAACACCGGCCTCTACACCTACCCCATCCTGATGGCGGCGGACATACTCCTTTACCAGGCCGAGATCATTCCGGTGGGAAAAGACCAGAAACAGCATGTTGAGATAACCCGGGATATAGCCATCCGATTCAACAACATGTACGGCGACATCTTCACGCTGCCGGAGCCGCGCATTGCCGATGATGTCGCCGTCATCCCCGGCATAGACGGGCAGAAAATGTCCAAAAGCTACGGAAACACCATCGATATATTCGAGGACGAGAAGTCTCTCAAGAAGAAAGTCATGAAGATCGTGACCGATTCCACACCGGTGGAAGAACCCAAGAACCCGGAGACCTGCAGCCTCTTCGCCCTGTACAAGCTCTTTGCCGATCCCCGGCAGATCGAGAACCTGAAGGACCGCTACACCAGGGGTGGCATCGGGTATGGTGAAGTGAAAAAGGAACTGCTGGGCCTTATATGGGAATATTTTGCACCCTTCAGAAAAAAACGTGACGAATTGAGCAGGGATAAAGGCGAGGTGGTAAGGATACTAAAGAAGGGAGCTGATAAGACCCGTGCGGTTGCCGCCCCGACCATGGACCGTATCAAAGAAGTGACCGGCCTCACGTATGAGAAGTGAAACAATTTTCCGACGCCGCACCGTCAGGAACGGCGCGGCGCCTGAAAAATATAATTCAATTAGAACTGGCGAAATCCTCTGCCGCCTCCACCTTTCTTCTCACCCTTCGGGCGGGCCTCATCGACGCGGAGATTCCTGCCATCCATGTTAAAACCGTCAAGTGCGTTCTTGGCATTCTCTGCTTCCGACTGGCTCGACATTTCTACAAAGCCGAATCCCTTGTCGCCGATGATCCTGAGGTCGACAACCGTTCCATGCTGCGAGAAGAGATCCTTCAACTGCTGATCGCTTACCGAATAGCTGATGTTGCCGATAAAAAGTTTGCTCCCATGCATACCATGCTCCTTACTATATCTGTTAGTATCATGCTTAACAATATCCCTAAAAAGGAGATAGTTACATGAGATTAAGACCTACATCCTTAGTTCAATACCATCAAGCGTGTTTACAGCAATAATAGCATCCTCAAGTAAATAAGCAAGAACTTTAATTCTGGCCGGGAAAGACGCTCGACTTTAACCATGAAGGAAATTACACGCTATAACGCATGCGCCAATGAGACTGAATGGACCTTATACGAGCCGCGGTAGTCGCCTCATGACGGGAGCTTTAAAACTTCCATGATCCTTTCGGGTACTGGCACAGAGATTTTGCCATCGATTTGTCCGGGTCCTCCTATACAGATAACCGCTCAGCTTTCTCGATGAACTCCTGCATGTGCTCCGGGGGATCGGCGGTGAAGGACATAACGGCTCCGGTTGAGGGGTGGGTGAATTCAAGCCCCACTGAAGCAAGGAGGAGAAACGGAACCCGGTACTTCTCCCACTTCTTTGAATAGATGGGGTCTCCCACGATGGGAATACTGGCGGCGGACAGGTGCACGCGTATCTGGTGGGTCCTGCCGGTATGGAGGTCGATGTCAAGAAGGGTGAACACCCCCAGGCGCGAGTTCATCACCCGCTTCACCGTAAACTCCGTCAGGGCTTCCCTGCCGTTCTCGTCAATGGTCATCTTGTGCCGGTACTTCCGGTGCCGCCCGATGGGCTGGTCTATGAGGCCATGGGCGGTTTTAGGCTTCCCCACTACCAGGGCGGCGTACTTCTTCCGCACCCTGCGCCCGCTGAATTCACCGGTGAGGAACTGGTGGGCCGCATCGTCCTTGGCGATCACCATAAGCCCGGCCGTGTCCTTGTCAAGGCGGTGCACGATGCCGGGCCTTGTCACGCCGCCGATGGAGGACAGGTCCTTGATGTGGTACAGGAGTCCGTTCACCATGGTGCGGTTCCAGTTCCCCGGTCCCGGATGCACCACCAGGCCGGGCTGCTTGTTGACCACCACGATGGACCGGTCCTGGTACACGATGTCAAGGGGGATATCCTCCGGTTCCAGCGCCAGCGGCTCCGGCTCCGGAATAACGACAACAATCCGGTCGTCAGTCTTGACCTTGTAGTTGGGTTTTATGGTCTTTTCGTTGACGCTGATACTGCCGCCCCTGATCAGTTTCTGGATATAGCTCCTCGACAGGTCCTGTTCCAGCGCCAGCGGCAGGAACCTGTCGATCCGCTCAAGGTTATTCTCTTCCGGTACGATAAGTTCGATAGGTTCCTCGCTCATGAATAATCGCTCAATAGCTCCTTGAAAATTCCGGCCCCGGGATGCCCGGTGTTATGTATACTATTTTGCCATACTGTCAAAATGCAATCATGTTTCTTATTGCGATGCAATATTATTAGCACAAACAGTCTCACCGGTCCGTTGATGCGATAAAAACCCGCCCCGGCCGGATGACACCAGCCGGAGCATAATTTTCATTTTATCACTTCTTCCTTTTTTGTTTTGACAACCAATGAGCGGTACTGTAATGGTGCTATCAAAATAAAAAACACATTCATTTCATTGTCATAAGCTGAACAACGTAAGCCGCCATCGGTGGTACAAATAATACATGTTATGCGGTATTTTATATGAAACGGCATTATCTTATCATTATACCGGTCATTATTTTTATTCTCATCATGATCGGTACAGAATCCATAGCTGACACCGTCAAACTCTACAATGGGACGATCCTGGTGGGAAAAATCATCAAAGAGGACGACTCAGCCATAACCTTCGCCAACTCCTACGGGACCTTCAAAATCAAGCGGATCAGGATTGATGACATTTACAAAACAGATTCCTACGATGAAGACATCGAAATCCACAGGAAGATGAAATTCCCCGTTAACCTGTACAAAATCAGGGTCAATTACATTGCCGGACTGAACAGGAAGGAAGGGAAAAAACGTGCGCTGATTCTATTGAAAAAAAATAAAGAGAAGCGGGAAGTCAGGAAGAAAGCGGAGATGGAAGAAGCGAAAGAAGAGAAAGCCGAGAAACTGGCAAAGACCCGTGAGAAAAAGAAACGCCCCGCAACAAGACGAAGACCGGTAACCGGGGAGCACTGGACCAGCGGCCGCCTTTCATTTTCTGGTGCATTCCATTACAATCTCGGCAGTTCCAATAGCGTTATGCCTTATGGATACGGCGGTTATTTCGCCCTCGACCAGGGCCTGGATTTCGTTTCCGGAAAACGCCATCCCATGATTCCGGGGCTCAGGTTCGAAGGCGGGTACATCTATTTCAAAAAATCTTCCTACATGCTGTCAGGCTATGTCTTCGGGGGAGGACTTATGTGGGCATTCCCGTCAATGAAAAACAGCTGGGGCTGTTTCGTTCTGGCTTTAATACCCGGTGCATCATATCTTGAAGCAAGAGTCAGCAAATCCTTTCTCGGAATTGGCGGAGGGAAATCAAGAGGTCTCAACTTTTCCGCGCAGTCGATATTCGGTTATCAGAAATCATTCGGCGTGTTCTCAATGTTCATCCAGGCGCGGTACATGTACATTACGGGCAAGGATTCATATTTCCACTCAGTCGCGGGAGAATGCGGATTCGGCTTCAATGCCTGGTAAGAAAACCTTTCTGCCGGCCTACTTGTCATCCTTTAACTTCTCAATGAGGCCCTTACGCTCCATCTCCTGGAGCGTATTCAGCTCCTCCTCGATGACTTTTTTGGCTTCCGGGTCTTCAATATTCTCGAGATCAATATCCGCCTCTTCGTCTTTCCTTATTACCTCTTTCGGTGTTGTTTCCCCTTTATTGTCCAGCACGGCATCGGTCTTTTCTTCTTTCGGTTTTTCTGTTGGAGAATCGTCTTTTTCTTTTTCTGGTTTTAAAATGGACGAATCATGCGCTGGTTCTTTGCGCTTTTCAATAACAGGACGCTTTTTCGGCTCAGCCTTTTTTTTCGGTTCCACCTGCTTTTTCGGCTTAGCCTGCTTTCGGATAACCGCTTTTTCTTCAGCAGGCCCGTCCATTGCATCGCCGGCCATCGTTCCCGTATAATCGACGCTTGACATCACCGTGTTGAAAAGATCCGTATACCTGGAGAAGGAGCGAAGGGACGCGCGGCACTCGATAACGAGGTAGTTGTCACCGTATCGCGAGAGCATGGTGCGCTGGAGCATTCTCACCCCGCGGGCATAATAATCGAAAACGACAATCTTGACCGAAACATTGTCGCCGGCAGCCAGCTCCTTCGTTTCGATGATTTTTCTGAAACCTCTGCCGGTGCCGCGTGGAAGCCACTTCTTCCAGCCGTCACTTTCCGATTTTCCCTCCTCTCCAATGCGCGATGCCGTAACAGATATCTCAGTTCCGGCGGCGCGGCGGCGCCTGAAGGTCAGGTAATGCCTGTCACCCTCTTCATGATAATTTTTTTTCCAGTCATGGGGCGCACAGATGCTGTAGTGGAAATCACTGTCATTGAACCTCTTGCACTCAGAGGCACGGGCCGCAGACGCGGACAGGATGATAATGACAATAGGAAGCAACGCAATGTTTTTCATAAGTTCCATTCGTTTAAACTATACCCGTCGTTTAACCGGAGTCCCGCAGGCAATGCTAAACAAAGCAGGATTATGCATGCCAGTCAATAACAATTTAGGTCGTGCCGTTTCCGCTGGAGGTATTGCCGCGGGCATTGGTAAATGACACAAAGGTGGCTGCTACATAACGAAGATATGCCGGAGGGTTGGATAGTTCAGGACCTTTCCTGCAAAGCGAAAGATCCTGAACGCAATCCGTTCAATCCCGCTAAAAATATTTTTACTGCTGCACGCAGATGATCCTCTTGAGAGAGCTGCAAACATCTGAACCGGAACAAATTGAAGTAGCATCGGTAGCGCCGCCTGTCCCGTACTGGCCATAGTAGTCCTCAAAGGGATCAACTTCATTGTTAGTCAGATTCCACTGAGAACAATTATCCCCATAGGTCGCGGCGGTGGTCATGTTGGCGTTCATACCGGTCCAGTAGTTACCGGCCGCGCTGAAGGGCCGCACCATGGGAAAGGGTATCAGGCCATACGCGTCAGCGATAAACAAGCGCGTCGTGGCATCATTTCCCGACCCCCCGGTCCTCAGGTAATAATAGTACCCGGGCAACACCACCCAGCCGGTCTGTCCGGTGGCATCGGTGCCGGAAGTGGTGGCCACACGGCTGGTTCCGTCCACGATCAACGCCTTATAAGTGGGCGAGCCCAAACCCGTGGGCTTGTTGGGGTCGCTTCCGTTGCAGTAGGCGTCAGCTGTGGATACTCCCGGCGCCATTTCCCCGTTCCGGTCGGTAGAGGTGACCCAAACTGCTTTTGCAGGCGGTTCATTGTCTATGTTGGTGACCGATTGAGTGAAATCCTGGTTATTGAAAACCGTGTCGCCGCCGTCACTGGTTACGTCAAAATTAACGGTATTTGAAACATTACCATCCGCAATCGTATCGTCCTGGCCGGTTACGGTCACGGATTGATCGCTATTCCAGTCCGCGCTCGTGAACGTGATGGTCGTCGGACTGACGCTGGCGCATTCAGTTGCATCGCTGCAGGTTATGGCCATGGTGACGGTCACGCCCGGATCCGGCTGGGCCCCGAGCCTCACGTTAACGGTCGCCGTGCCGCCTCCTTCCGAGGTGCTTCCAACCGTGCTTTTCACATACCTTGTTTCATTATCCGAGTTCGAAAGCGTGTAACTTGACGGAATCAAGTAAGAAAGACCGCCCGTGGACTCTTCCGGTTCCAGGTGATAGGTGACGGTGCCATCGAAGATGACATCATTCTCGCCGGTGATGACGACCCGGTTTGAACCGGATGATTCAAGCCTATTGTAGTTGGAGCCCGTGATGACGACAGTACCGTCCGAAGGGGGAATACCCTCTGTTGCATCATCCACGTTGAAGTTTACATTCACGACGCTGCCGGGCGCGGATTGCATGATAAGGTAGAAAGCGGCCTGTCCGCCGGATTCTGTTGTGGAGGAAGTGTTGCTCCCGGAGCAGGCGCAGTCCACAATCAAGTTCACCTCGTCATTGTCACAACTGGTGATAACAAAAGCGGGTTTTCCAACATAGATACTTCCCACATTCCCGTAAATGGTGTCGGCAGTCGCAATACTGGTGTTGATCGTGTAATTATGGTTTCCCTCATTGGTGCTGTCGGACGCCCCGGCCACCCGGACGGTCTGCGGAACATTCCAGTTGGAGGGGGTGAATGTCAGGGAAGGAACGTTCAGCGTCCCGTCATTATTGGCGCTGCTGCTAGCCAGGTTAAGGGTGACATTAGACAGGGGTTTAGACCTGAGACTGATGTCGAAGTTTGCGTATTGGTACCCGAGATTGCCCATGTCGTCCGTGGCAAACCCATTGAAGCTTTGATTGCCCGTCCCCATATTAGTGGTAGATCCGTTGGCCGTGACCACGAAGCCGGCGATGTCTTCGTTGAAATTATTGATCGTTACGTCCCGGGGGTTCCTGCCGTGATAGGCCGCATCGGCGCTGACGGCGGGAAGCAACGCAATGATATACTGGATGTCGCCGTCCATGACGTAGTCCTTAGCCGGGGTCACGGTGACCACCTGTTCAGTGGACCAGTTAGCGTCGGTAAAGGTCAGGGATAGTTTATCGACGGAGCCTTCCTTATGAAGATAGTTTTTGATGTCATATGTGTCATTGATGGGAATGGTCACGGTAGTGCCTGAGGCAGGTGCTATGTTCAGGCGCACCTTGAAGGTTGCATCCTGCAGGCCCGCTTCCCTTGTTTCCCTGCTCATCCTCGACACGCGGATTCCCGCTCCGTCATTGTCGTCGATATTGACCCTGACGTCGGATGGTTCTTTGCCGTCGTAGCCGCCGCCCGACGCGGTGCCCAGATCTATGATGACAGGAACTTCCGGGTCATCAACGCCGTTGTCAACCGCCGAGACCGTAACAACCTGCGGGGTGTTCCAGTTCCCGGCGGTGAAGGTGAGCTGTGATATGTTCACCGTGGCCCTGGCGGGGTCGCCGCTGCCAACATCGATGGTGACATCGCCGCCGGGTGCACTGCCGAGAACGACGGAAAATGTGTCCCGATAATTGCCCCATTCACTGTTATCGCCGCCCTCCACCAGGTCCATTGACAGGGGGGTCACGATAATCGATGCGTCGGCGTCAATATTCGTAACAGACACCGGGCCCAGCGGCAGTCCTTCATACCCGATGTCAAGGCTCTGAGTATTCGCAAGTTGAACATTGTATGTCTGGTTGCCATCTTCAGTCCCGTCATCAAGGGCGGTGACCGTGACTGCCTGCGGAGTGTCCCAGTTCGCGGCGGTAAATGTAAGAGAGCTCCTGTCAACGGTGCCCTCAGTAAGGTCCATGCTGGTTATCGTGGGAATATCCACATCGAAGAGGGGTTGTCTGCTTATTGCAACGTAGAACGTAGCGGTATGCGAAACACCGCTCGCTTCAGTCGTCTGCAGTATGAGGGGCGATACAACGATACTGTACGATTCGTCATCGAGGACAGTGATGGGGACCGTCGGGATTGCCATCCCGCTGTACGACCTATCAGAGCTGACGATGGAACCGAAAACAAGGGCCATGTCTATATTGCCATCGACTATATAATCATCCACGCCGGTCACATGTATGACCTGCGGGGTGTCCCAGCTGGAAGTGGTAAAGGTCAGTTCGGTAGTGGAGAGGGCGGCTTCGGTTAAATCAGTGCTGGTGGTCGTGAAAGTAACGTCGCCATCAGGCTGTGAATTCAAAACAACAGTGATATCGAGCGAACCGTTGTTTTCGGAAATGAAATATGCCCCGCTTACCGATGCCACGGTTACTCCCGGACGGGAAGTCAGTCCAAAAATCATCATGAGGTTTTGCAGGAACGGGAGTTTTGCAGGAACATCGAGCATTCCGCTGCAGCCGGAAAAGATGATTACCGATACAATCATCAGAAAATAAATTGAAAGCTTTTTAATAGTATTCATACGTGGTTCCTTTATCATTTAAGTATAAAAATTGTTTATCATTAATCCCGTGTTATATTCATAACTTTGATCTCGGTTCTCCGGTTTACCTGGTGATTTTCAGGAGTACAGGCAACCCCGTCCGTGCAGCGATTCTTTATCTTCGTTTCTCCGTAACCCTTGGCGGAAATCCGCTTGGCCTTTATGCCTTTTTTAATAAGATAATCAACGGCGCTCTGGGCACGTTTCTGGGAAAGGGTCATGTTTTGACCGGCATCTCCCATGGAATCAGTGTGTGCTCCGAGCTCCACGACGATCGTCGGGTTGTCATTCAAAAACTGTGCTATCTTGTCAAGCTCGGGAGCTACATCGGGGCGGATGTACCAGCTCCCGGAATCATAGTAAATGTTCCCGAACTCCAGGGTCGCGCCGACAACCACCTTCTGGAATTCGGTCCTCATGAACTTTTTCACATCGAACCATCCGGGCATCCTGCCCCTGGTTGTGAAAGTGCCGCGGACGGTGAAATACTTCCTTTTTTTAAGCATCACTTCATAATCGGTATAAGGCTTCAACTGCTTGCGGAAGCCCCCCTTACCGTCTGTCATCAACTCATTTTTTGTCCCCGTCGCGGTCTCGGTGACAAAAACCTCGACATTCTTAAGGGGGTCACTGGTTTCTTTTTCGAAGACATGTCCGAAAATGCCCCATACCCTGGCCTGTTTCATGGCGAGTGTAATGGAGGTTCTTGCATTGGGGGTAATCACCGCGCGCTTCACTTCCCGGATGACGGGCTCGTATCCTTCATATTCGGCGCTGAGTGTATAATCATTATTCGTATCAACAATAAATGAAAACGTTTCGCCCGCAGCAAGTGCGGTTTTATTCGCTTTACCGCCGGTAATTGCCGGCGCTACCAGAGGAAGGACCCTTCCCGTTTCAGCATCAATGGCCCTGCCCGCCAGAATGGTTTGTTGATGTACTTTCTTCTCTTTCGTTGTATCGAAACCTGCTTCCGTTTCAACATTTATCCGGAAGCCCAGCTTATAGCCGACCTCAAGTCCCTGCCGGCGTTTTTCTATAAAATGAATGAATTCGGGCGCGAAAAATAGTTCGCATTTCGGCCTTTGAGAAGAGGGAGTCACATCCACGGCAAATTCCAGTCCCAACTGCAAATATTGATCCGAAAAGTAGTAATTCTTTTTTTTAAGGGTAAGGGTATTGATCGATAAGAGATAAATCCGCTGATCATTGAAATAGGTGCCATAGGAGGCATGGAGCATGTATCCGTATGATATTCGCGGGGTAAAATAAAATCTGTCCTTAACCAGGTTAACGCGCCAGCCAAGACCGGCGCTGATCCCCATGTCGATCAATCTGTCCATGCGGTTTGTGTTTGAAAGATTGGCATCCGCCATAATGTTAACAAAAATCCAGAGTGGTTTTATGTTTCCGGCCATGAAATTTAAACCAACAGAACCGCCGAAGTTACCCTTTGAGAAATCGGCAAAACGTGTGGTTGGTACCGGTATATAATTCACGAAAGCAAAGTCGACCCAGGTGATTTTGAATGGACTGTTCTTTTCGATACTTTTTGCTTTATCCGGATTCTCCGCCATCAACTGAGTTGAGCTTAAACAGAGAATTATAATTATTATTGAAACGTATCTCACATGCTTTCCTCTTTATATTATTCTTTAGTATGGTTTACCATATATGGTTTTAATTCATTATATCTAAAGTGTACAAAAAATATTCGACCTTTGTCGACCGTGCCAATTGGGTAACACCCATTTATATAAAAAATCCCACCCGGATGGGTTTTTTTATATAAGATACTCAAAAACTATTTAATATTTAAAAATAAACTCGGATTTCCATGAATAATCTTCTTAATAAAAAAATTGACATTTTTCATATTTGTACATAACTTCTTCTTTTATGGTTAAAGAAATGCTGTAATTTAACTTGAATGTTGACTTCAGATTCAATAATAAGATTTCTGGATTAATAATTTCCAAATACAATATTACAAAAATTGCTCTAAGAAATATTTATAGATTATTGAATCTCATCCTCATATGAATATGATGTGACTTTTCAGGGGAGAATCTTGCTGTATATGCCGGGAACACGAAACTACAGGGTAATGGTCGTAGAGGACGATAGATGGTCAGGAGAACTCATTTCAGAGTGGGTATCCATGCGGAGTGAACTTGAGCTTGTAGCCCTGGCCATAAGCGGACACCAGGCGCTTGATATTATTCATGACGGTCAAATCAGTGGCACTCCTGAAATGGATCTCATATTGCTGGATATAAACCTCCCGGGGATGACGGGCATAGAATTCCTGGAAAAGCTGGACGATATACCCTTTGTAATTTTTACCACCGCCCATGAACAGTTTGCCGTCAAGGCCTTTGAGATCGGAGCAGTTGATTATCTTCTCAAGCCCATCGCGCATGACCGGTTCGACAAGGCCGTTGACCGGTTCCTCACGGTTATTGAAAACAACATCCCCTACGATATTTATGAGGTTATCGAGGAATTGAAAGGCGGTGAAAAATATAAAAAATCCAACCTGCCCGAAGAGACCGCCGAAATATATACCAGGAAGATCATTGAATACATGGAAGAACGGCGTGCCTACACCGATGATGACATTACCTTTCAGAAGATGGCCCGCGACCTTTCCATCCCGCCATACCAACTATCGCAGGTGCTGAACACGAAATTAAAAATGAACTTCTACAATTTCATCAATACCTACCGGGTGGAGGAAGCCAAGAAACTTCTTGCGAACCCTGAATTCAGGGACACGAAAATCCTCGAGATATCCCAGATGGCCGGTTTCAAATCAAAATCTGTTTTCAATTCAGTGTTCAAGGATTTCACGAACCTGACGCCGAAGGAGTATCGCGACGGCACCGAGCGCGGTTAGACACCAGGCATGCATGGAGCAGTCATAGTGGGACTCGACATCAAGACCATCTACCTCCTGATCACCATCCTCACGGCACTCATGTCGGTTTCACTGTTGTACACCTTTGCGGGTAGCTTCCGGAAGGGTGAAGGCATCCTGGCCATTATCCTGATTCTGCACGCCGTGGCGAGTGTGCTCATCGGCGCGCGGGGTAAAATCCCCGATTTATTTTCGATGCATGCGGCGGTGGTCGCGTACGCCACTGCCTTTTCCCTGAACTACGTCGTGATGTGCAGGTTTTTCAAGTTGAAATTCAACTGGCCCGTCATCCTGGCGCCGGTGCTGGCGGCAGCTGCGGGCTCCCTCGTGCTCGACAACTTAAACATCCGCATTATCTTCTACGGCACGTTATACGGCATCCAGCATATTTTCGTGATATTGGTTCTTCTTCGAATTCGATCGTTATACCACTTCCGTGCCCTGAACCTCATATTCCTGTGCAACGTGATCGCATGCTTAACATTCTTCTCCCGGGCGTCCCTGGCAACGGCTTTCCCGGAATCATTCGACGCCATTTTCAACTCCAGCGCCATGCAAACGGTCACCATGGTGGCCCTTTTTGCCTCACTGTTTTTTTTCATGCTGGGGTTCCTTTTGCTCCACCTAGAATGGGAGAGCGGCAGGGTCATGATAGCCAACCGGAATCTTGACGAGCGAAACCGCTCTCTGGAGGAGGGGGAGAAGAAGCTGCAGGCAGCCCTGACAGCCGCGGAATGGGCAAACCGCACCAAGAGCGAGTTTCTCGCTAACATCAGCCACGAGATCCGCACTCCCATGAACTCAATTCTCGGTTTCACCGAGCTCCTCCGCCTCAGAATCACCGATCCCCGCCAGCGTGAATTCCTGGACGCCATCGACTCCAGCGGAAAAACGCTCCTGGGGCTCATCAATGACATACTCGACCTGTCTAAAATAGAAGCCGGCCGCCTCACGCTCCAGGAGAGGGCCGTTGACCTGGCCGATATCGCCCTGGAGATCAGGCAGATATTCTCAACAAAAATAGAGGAAAAAAAACTTTCCTTTGATGTACGCTGCGACCCTTCTCTCCCGCGGCTGTTAATGCTGGACGGTGTCCGCATCAGGCAAATTCTGTTCAATCTTGTCGGCAATGCGGTGAAATTCACCGATGAAGGAATGATTTCACTATTTCTATCATGCTCCCGGTGCCCCGGGTCCGGTAACGCCGACATCGTGCTGTCAATCGCGGACACGGGGATAGGAATTTCGGATACAGAACAGGAGGCTGTGTTCGAATCGTTCCGCCAGCAGAAGGGCCAGGACCAGGCCCGCTACGGCGGCACCGGTCTGGGGCTCTCCATTACCAGGCGCCTCGTTGAATTGATGGGAGGAACCATATCCGTAGAGAGCGAAGTCGGAAAGGGCAGTCTGTTTACCATCCTGCTGCCCGGTGTAAATATTCTTACCGATGCAGCGGCCCCGCTGCAAACTCCCGCTGTCCAAAGCGGTGCCGCCCGGTTGCGGAAGGCCACGGTCCTTATCGTGGATGACATTGAACTTAACCGGAAACTCCTCAAGGTGTATCTTGAACAACATCAGTTCACTGTTCTTGAGGCGGCCGATGGGGCTCTTGCGATCGAAACCGCGGTTGCAAAGCGGCCCGATCTCATCCTCATGGATCTTAAAATGCCGGTCATGGACGGTTATGAGGCGACACGGCGTATCAAAGTCGACGAAGGGCTTCGATCGATTCCAGTCATCGCCGTATCAGCTTCAGCATTTATGGAAAACGAGGCGCGAGCTCGGGAAGCCGGATGCGACGGCTTTATCAGAAAACCCTTCAATGAACAAGAACTGATGACAGAGCTCGGCCGGTTCCTTGGTCAATGACATTTGAACTATCATCAACGACAGAATCATGATAAAAACAAGATCGTTATTACCATGCGCTATCGAATACATTTCATCATATCAGCATCAGACTACCCAAGAAAACGAAAAGTGTTTACAGCATTATCTTGCGATCGGGTTATAACTTTCTCGTTCAGGGAGGCACCAGCATGAAGCTAACGGTTCTCAACGGAAGCCCCAAGGGCAACACGAGTGTTACCATGCAATACGTCCGGTGCGTGTACGGGGACAGCGATGATTTCCATGTCTTTTACGTGAACCACACCCCGGTGCTGACGGGAAAACAGATCGGGTGCTTTGTTGCCGATAAAACAATGAATCAAGGATTGGCCTTAAAAGTACGATAAGTACTACATATCAATGCACCGGAGCAATCATGATGGATGAAAAAGCATATATACAATCAATTGTACTGGCAGTGCGCAATGACGTATCGCATGGCCTGAAAAAAGACGAGGTGCTGAGATCATTATCAAATGTTATCAGCCGTGATCTTTTTAACAAAGTGAAAGACCAGTTGTAGTATCCAGGACCCTCTTTCAATTTCGCCAGCTGAATAATGCCCGCCATCCATTGGTTCGGCTAACTGTGTGCAGCATCCAGATTTCCCGGCACACCGGTTCCCAGAACACAGGACAATCATAGCGCAAACCCGGAGTGAACTTTAAAATTATGGATTCCTGAAAGAGTCCATAGTCGTTATTTTTCAGGAAACTGTTCGACTTTTTATTGAACTCATTATATTATTGAATCAGTGCCCCCGCTGCCTGCGACAGCGGGGGCACTGATTCTACACCAATGATTTTCAAAAAGTTTATTGTATCTTTCAATTATCAATTCACACTAAACAACAAGGAGCAAAACTATGAATGAATTATTCGGTGGTTACTGGTTTCCGGTTATTATTGCCGCGCTATTTATGATTACACTATTCTTATCCGGGATCAGGATCATCCGCCCCACGCATCGGGGCCTCATCGAACGCCTCGGCAAATATGTCCGCTTTGCCCAGCCGGGTTTTCACTGGATCATCCCCGTCATTGAAAGAATGTACCGGGTCAACGTTACGGAACAGATGGTCGATGCCAAGCCGCAGGAAATCATAACCAATGATAACCTCAATGCCCGCGTGGACGCTCAGGTATATTTCAAGGTCAAAGCTGACGAGGAAAGCGTCAAGAGCTCGCAGTATAACGTCAATAATTACGAACTGCAGATAGTCAACCTGGCGCGGACAACCCTGCGCAACATCATCGGCACCATGACATTAAAATCAGCCAACAGCGAACGGAGCAAGATCAATTCCGACCTGCTGCTGACCCTCTGCAAGGAAACAGAAAAATGGGGTCTGGAAGTCGTCAGGACTGAATTAAAGGAGATAGACCCGCCGAAGGACGTCCAGGAAACGATGAACAAGGTGGTAAAGGCGGAAAATGAAAAAATCGCAGCTATCGATTTCGCAACCGCCACCGAAACGGCCGCTGACGGCCAGAAACGGGCCGAGATTAAAAAAGCCGAGGGGGTGAAACAGGCGCGGATACTGGAAGCGGATGGCGAGGCCCAGGCGATCAAGCTGGTCAACGAGGCGGCCAATCAGTATTTTATCGGTAACGCGCAATTGCTGCGGAGAATCCAGATGCTTGAAGAAGCGATGAAGAATAACGCCAAGATCGTGGTCCCCGCCGGGACCGACCTGGTCAACGTCATGGGGGAAATGGCCGGGATACTGCCATTGAAGAAGAGGGAATATAATAACCAGTAAAATGCCTGATATTTCCGTCCGGTGATAAGAACCTCCTTGTGGAACAGAAGGTCCTGCCAGTTTAAGGGCCTGGTGAGGTATTCATTCGCCATGTTCACCTATCCGGCATCCATTTCGCGGGGACCCCTCACGGTCGGAAAGGTAAAAAATATACTGGACAGAGAAGGACTGTACTATAAGAATCCTTGAAGGACGGCATCATGAAAAGAGTTCAGGCAATTACCGAAGGCATCAGATGCAGGATCAGCCAGATCAGCGCCTACATCGCGACTCTCTACTACCTGGAAATTGTATTTCTCATGTTCGGGCTGCTCTTTCTCTACGGCAAAGCGGTGTCGATTATCGCGGGGCTTCTGCTGACCCTGGTCCTGACCTATCACATCATCCAGCTCGTTTTTAGAAATAAGCTGCACCGGAAACTCCAGCTCTATCTGATCGACATACATGCAGCCTTTGCCGCGGGGTACCTCTTCTACAACGCAGTCCAGGGGATCGATACGGCACCGGCGGCCCTGATCATTCTCATCGCGCGGACCCTGCTGCTGGCCTGCGAGCTCCCCCTCCTCTATTGTCTTTCCAGTGAAGAAGTGGCCGGGGCGTTCCGGTAGCCCGGCGCGTCATTTCCCCTGCTTCGGCTCCTGCACCTGAGCATACACGGCAGTAGCGTATTTTTCCTGCTTGATCAATTCCCTGAGACGGAGGAGCGTGTTATAGGGCAGGTCAACTGATGCCATGTTGGCAATGCCCGGCGGAAGGGACCCGCCCGGCTCGTTGTGCATCTGGTATACCACCATAACATCACGCGTTCCCACCGGGGTAAAGGCCCACATGCCGGTCATCTTCGGTACCCGCACCGTTTTGGGGGTCGGGGGGATGTAGTCGGGCTTTCCGGTTAAGCTTATCGTTATCGCTAACGTCTTCGGGTCCTGGCGGACGATGGAATAGGTAATAAGGTCGCGGTTCCACACCGGCCATGGGGCATGGGTGACGAGATGATGAATCCGCTCATAAAAATTCACCTGCTTCAACAGCTTCGCGTAGATGCACTCGTACATCCAGGTGGTATAGGACGACGTGTCCTCAAAGGCCGCCATCAGGCTTGAGAGGCGGGTATTCGGAAGGGTCATGGTCCCCTTGAACTCCTGAAGCTTCGATCCCGGCACGTCCCTGACATAGACCTCAATGCCGGCGTTCTTCTTTTTCAGCTTCCATTCGGTCTGTGCTGAAGCTTCGTAAATCCAAACACTGCTCAGCAGCAGCGCGAAGATAATTGCGTTCTTTCTTTCCATAGCAGTCGCCTCCTGATTGATGGCACTTAGAAAAAAATATGAGAATGAATCCTATACTATCTGTACAATTTGACCGTGTGTCCTTTACAGCCATCGAATCAGATGCTGAAACCTGCCGGGGCCTAGTTTATCATCGGCTCTTCAATAACCGTATACATGGCCGCTGCGTACCGGTCTTCCCTGACGACATTCCTGAATTTCTGCATGGTCAGGAACGGCAGATCCACCACAGACAGGTTTAACAGTGCAAGTGGAAGGGGTCCGCCCGGGTCGGTAACCGTCTGGTACACGACCATGACATCACCCGATTTCAAAGGCTTGAAGGTCCAGCTGGCCTTCATCATCGGGATCCTTACCCGCCTACCATGAGGGGGCAGATAATCCGGCTTGCCGGTGATGGCGATGGTGACGGACAGGTCATCCGGGTTCTGTGTCATGAGGGAATACACAATAACGTCACGGTCACTGGCCGGCCAGGGCGCATGGGTGACGGTATAGGTGATCCGCTCCTGCACGTTCATGTATTTCAGGAGCTTCGATTCCGTACAGTTGTGCATCCACCTGGTATAGGAAGCTGTATCATCGAATGTGGCAACCATGCTCGACAGCCGCACTCCCTTGACATACATGATGCCCTTGAATTCCTTTAAATTCTTACCGGGCACGTCCCTCAGGTAGGCATCGATGCCATCCTGTCTTTTCTTTAACTTCCAGCCGTCATCCGATGCCGCAGCATAATCGATCTGCTGGAATACCATAAGTAAAACCAGTGGAATAATTATTCTCAGTATTCTCTTCATGGTATAGGGTAATACTCCTCTTGTTAATAATGGTGCTGCCCCGTATCGCCGCCGCCAGGGGCCGCCGCGGACGCTTTCTATATGTCGTTAGACAGTGACGCTTATATTTTTGTTCTTCTTTTTTATTTACATATTATCGGCAACGGCCCTGCCGAACTCGGAGCACTTCAGCAGCGTGGCCCCCTGCATCTGGCGCTCAAGGTCGTAGGTGACTTTCTTCTGCTGGATGGTCTTCTCCAGTGCCAGTATCAGCCGGTCCGCCGC
This sequence comes from Spirochaetota bacterium, assembly GCA_041753395.1. Classification (GTDB taxonomy): domain Bacteria; phylum Spirochaetota; class UBA4802; order UBA4802; family UBA5550; genus RBG-16-49-21. Next base: position 46,331 of record JBGSUQ010000028.1, on the reverse strand, counting down.
CTCCTTCCATCCCAGGAAGCGGAGCATCATTTCACCGGACAGTATCAGCGAACCGGGATTGACCTTGTCCTGGCCCGCATACTTCGGCGCCGTGCCATGGGTCGCTTCAAACACCGCCTCACTGTCGCCGATGTTCGCCCCGGGCGCCATGCCAAGGCCCCCGACCTGAGCAGCCAGCGCGTCAGAGATATAATCTCCGTTCAGGTTCGGTGTCGCGAGGACATCGTACTCGTCGGGGCGCAGGAGCACCTGCTGGAACATGGCGTCTGCAATCCGGTCCTTGATGAGGATCTTCCCCGCCGGGAGCTTCCCGTTATGGTTCTTCCACAGATCGTCTTCGGATATGGTGCGGTCGCCGAACTCTTCCCGGGCGATCTCGTATCCCCAATCGCGGAAAGCGCCTTCGGTGAACTTCATGATGTTTCCCTTGTGCACCAGCGTAACGGTCGCGCGGTTATTGTCGATGGCGTACTCGATGGCCCTGCGGACCAGGTTCTTGGTGTTGATGACGCTGATCGGCTTGATCCCGATCCCCGAGTCCGCCGGGATGTCAGATCCCATTTCTTCATTCAAAAAGTTTATTACCTTGTGCGCTTCCTTGCTCCCCTCCTTCCACTCGATGCCGGCGTACAGGTCCTCCAGGTTCTCGCGGAAGATTACCATGTTCACTTTTTCTGGCTCCTTGACCGGGCTCGGCATGCCCTTGAGGTAGCGGACCGGCCGTATGCAGGCGTAGAGCTTAAGCGTCTGCCTCAAGGCCACGTTGATGCTTCTGATGCCTCCGCCGACGGGAGTGGTAAGGGGCCCCTTGATCGCGACCTTGTACTTGCAGATTTTCTCCAGGGTGGCTTCGGGTAGCCAGCTTCCTGTTTCCTTGAATGCCTTTTCGCCGGCAAACACTTCCATCCATTCAATTTTTTTCTTCCCGGTATAGGTCTTTTCAACTGCCGCGTCCAGGGCGATTTTTGTGGCACGCCAGATATCGGGGCCGGTTCCGTCTCCTTCCATGAAGAGTATCACCGGGTTATCGGGCACGGTAATCTTTCCTTTTTCATATTTAATTATTTGATCGCTCATGGTATTCCTTTTGTTATTAATATTAAGCAAGAAAACAAGGACAACTATTAAAAACAGATATATTTTGTCAAATCTCTATTTTTTGGAATTGGACAATGATCAATTAATCCTTAATCCTTGACAAATCTTTTTTTTATATGAGGCTTACATCCAGCGGCGGGGGAAGCCCGCCGCGGAAGGCCGGGGGGATGCAACGGGACAGCTCAACGAGGAGCCGCGTCCCCGGGGCGTTCGGGCAGCTATCTTTCAACCAGGAGGCCGTGTCATGACGATAACATACGATAACCAGGAGTCCAGAGAATATTTTGATGATGTTCAGGGATACTACCAGGGAGAGGAAAAAAATGAAGATGTAACGCCAATCGGCAAGCGCCTGGCGGAAATCCGCAAGATGCAGAACATGTCCCTCGAACAGTTCGCCAAGGTATCCGGGGTACTGCAGAAAAAGCTGAAAGATATTGAAGAACAGAAGGTACTCCCCGACCTGGGAACCATCGTCAAGCTCTCCAAGGCCCTGCGCATCGGCACGAGCTTCCTCATGGGGCAGGAATCGGGATACAGCTACTCCCTGGTGCGTAAAACGGAGCGGCAGATGATCAACCGCTTTTCCACCGGAAGCGCGGAGCGCCCGAACTACCAGTACCAATCCCTTGCCCGGGGCATCCAGGACAAGCACATGGAAACATTCCTGGTAACCCTTTCTCCCGACGCGGGGAGCTCCGAGCTGTCAAGCCATGACGGGGAGGAATTCCTGGTGGTAATGGAAGGGTCCATCAAGGTGGTCCTGGGCAACAAGGAGGAGATACTGAGTGAAGGCGACAGCATCTACTACCACGCCACCATCCCGCACAACGTCATCAACGCCGCGGGAAAGGGCAACGCCGTTATCATGGCGGTAATCTATACCGGATGACGCCCTGTCATGAATATGGGCTCATACTGCTTCAGTAAAAGTCCACGGGGCATTGCAGGCCATAATCTTAATCTGTTCCATCCTGGACGAGACCTCCACCGCATTGACAGCGGCAGCGGCCCCGTTTTCTTTAATAGCGTTTGAAGGGCGATTGTTTCCTCATGTTCTGGAGATTTTCCATAGCAGCGTTGAGGTCAGCATCTCCCTTGAATTTCATGATGGTTTCATTAAAAACCGGAAAAAATTTATTATTGCATGCGGCATATTCCTGCATAATTTTTTCCAATTCCGTTGGTTTCGTGGTTTTCAGCTCTGGATATTTCTCAAAGTATTCATTCATTTTGGGTCTCAAGACAGACATTTTAGTTGTATAGGCCTCGATGGCGACTGCCGCGTCTTTGCCGTTTTGTGCTTTTTGCAGTTCTGCCGTGCATGTATCAGTCACTTTGACAATATCCTTTATAACTGATTTAACATCACTGTATTTGCCGCATCCAAACATGAAGAGAATAGCAATAATTGCAAGGGGGATAAGTTTTTTAAACATTTGAGGCCTCCTGGTTTTAATAGTAATGTTTTAAGGATTTTCTCCGGGCAGGGATCCTTGACGCAGGTGTTTTATCGCATCCATATCATCCCCCCATGCGGCAGATATCAATATTCGATAGCACGCCAACCTATCTTGATTAAATCTCGCGTCAGACACCCTGTCAAACTCATTTTTTTGATCAATTTGCACAACAGCATTGCTGTTTAACCAAGGGTCCCCATGGGTAAAAAAAACCGCACATCTAATATATTGTTGCGGCCAGTGTCTAAACAATCCCTCCTATTCCATTGTCAAGCCGATGCGTATCGCGATACCAGTCCCGTGAAGGAATGTACCGCCCCAGGTGTCGGTACGTTGCTTGTTATAGCCGAGAAGATATTCTCCGTAACCGTGGAACATCTGAAGATAGGGCCTCACATGCTGCAGGGGCGACGGGAAAATAATACCCCATTCCTGCCATCCCTTGTAGAAATTGAATCCGCCGGGCCCTCCGCCCGCACCGAAGCGCACGTACAACTCGAACAGACCGAGTTTGCCGTTCTTCATGTGCCTGAAAAAAACCGTCGTCTCCCACGATCCGATGTACCGCTGAATATCCCTGTTTTGTTCTTCAATCATCTTTAAATACATCAGGAAGTACTTTATGTTCACCCCGAAGTTTAAAGTGCTCCCCACGCTTAACTGGAACTGTACATAGCCGCGATTCCAGCTTCGGGAGTCGGCGCCTTCTTTTCCGTTTGATTTGTGCTCAAAGAAACCGAGTTGAAGGTAATCAAGGGGCCCGAGATCGACATTCCTGAACACGTTTTTCTGCGATTCCAGGCGCAAGAACACCTCCGGATTGAAATTGATGTCCCTGAACGGGCTGGATTTATCATAGAAACGCCAATCCATGAGCTGGGTATATGCCAGGTACAGGCCGAGATTATCGATTAAGCTGTAAAACGGATCAAACTTGAAGCTGAACTGCGCTTTGACCTGGTCGTCCATATTCCCCAACACCAGATACGACTGCTTGTATAAGGACAGAGGAAATTTCTGTATTTTTTGTTCACCAGGACAGACGGCTTTTTGGCCGTCAGGACAAACAACCTTTTGGTCGTCAGGATGATCGGCCTTTTTATCGCCAGGTTGAACAGCCTTTGGGGGTTTTGGGGGATTTGCCGCATATAGAAACGCACTGGCAGCAATAATTGCCAGAAATGCCGTGATCGTTTTCATTGTTCTCTCCTGTTATTCGTGCCTGGTAGCAACGAAGGCTCTAGGCATTGCCGGAAGGATTTCTTTTAAACGCTTTAAATATAACAAGTGAAATGCATGTAGAGAGAAGTCCTGCGATAATAGCAAAAATAATACTTCCTACCACGTACTGTAAAAGTGAATTCATGACGCCCTCTAACGTCACATCACGTAATGCAATTAGTATCGGGCGGGAGAGGATCAATCCGCCCGTGCAATATCCTCCAAAAATAATAAAAGGAGTCAACGGCGGAGTACTTATATTTGACCCCACAAATACAATGGTCTTGTTCAAGCGCATAAAATAACCCGAAGCAATAGCTATTATTGCCTGCCATCCCCACACAGGCATCATGCCCCACATAACACCCCAGCCAATAGAGAGAGCCATGCGTGGATTTGAGTCTGCAGAGTGCATGATGTTATGATCTATGAATTTCTTAATATTTTTCCATGTAAGCCATCTGAAAAAGCGGAACGGATGGTAAATGATCAATGCCCACGCGACAAGGCACGTATTAAGAATTGATATTCTGGTAAAATCCCTTGCGGGCTTAAAATGTGATACGCGTTTTCCCGCAGGCGGATAATTTACCTTAATCGGAATATTTTTTACCTTCACACCCTGCCACGCAGCTCTCACGATAACTTCCATTTCAAATTCATAACGAGTAGTGAGGAAATGAATTCCATGTAAAGGAATCAACGGATATACTCTGAATCCTGATTGAGTATCATCAAGTTTCCGGGCGGTTTCAACCATATACCAAAAGTTTGAAAACCTGGTGGCAAAGGTATTAATTAATGGCGTATTTTCAGCACTCATGCGGCGGGACCCGATAAACAGAGTATCGGGTTCCTGTTCTATAGCCTCCACAAACTTTGGTATATCATCAGCTTGGTATTGTCTGTCTGAATCCAGCGTAAGAGCATATTGAAAGCCTTTATTATATGCTTCATTTAATCCCGTTCGCAGAGCATACCCCTTTCCATGATTTGCAGCATAGGCTATATACTCAATCCCGTCTATATTATTTATTATATTTAGCGTTGAGTCCGTAGAGCCGTCATTTACAACTATTACATCCTTGCAATACTCCTTCACATCACGTATGACGCTTTCTATCGTTCCGGCATTATTATATGTCGGAATTACTACAGCGCACTTTAGATTGCGCATCTTTTCTATATGAAGTGTCTTGTCCATTATCTATTAAGTATTGCTCTATTGTAAATATCCGATCCTTTATTTTCCCGGGTTTCCCATATGAGTGTTATCGGTTATAACTATTTTTTATTTTTCCAGTAGGCATCTGCATCTTTTTCTAATTTATCCAGCCTGTCATAATAATCTGGAAACTCCAGGAGATGCGCATATGCAATTTTTCCGGTCTTTAGCGGGTCATCGTCTGTTACATTTGTTATCATTGTCCTTGTGCCGTGCTCCAGTTCAACGTCCAGACCCATCCTGAACTGCTCAATATTAAATGTATCCCATTTTATGCCCATCTTATCTCCAATCTCTTTTGCTTCCATTGCTGTAAAATTTTTTTCCATTATATTCTCCCTTTTTTATTCAATACTGGAATTACTTTCACATATAAGATTGCTCATAAATTAATATCAGTTAAAGGGATATACCGGATTTATCAGATCCGGCTGCGGGCCACCTCAAGCACCCTGCTACGAATATAGTGCCGGAAATGGGCCTTGACATGTCACTATACGGCAATAGAGAGGTGGCTGATGAAAACAAGAGTCCCGGGAGGCGTGAGTATTCCCGGGACAACAATCATAAAAGATCTATCTACTTGACCTGAAAGGCCGTATCACCCCAGTATATCTTCCACTCACTAGATTTAACACCGTTCCGCTCGCTGCCGGCATACTTGTTAAGTCCCTTGACAACAGAGATCTTGACTGTGCCGCCTTTTTCTTTTGTTATTACACCGGCATGAGCAGCTGCCAGACAAAGCGACGAGTCGGAGGTGTAGATATCGGTCCCCCAGAGCGTTCCCGTTGCGCAGTTCCCGGGACATTTAATTAAAAACCAGGCGCCGATATTCTTGTTCTTAATTTCGACATCCTTCAATTTAGTTGCGCAATCGACCGGCAAACCTTTTTTACATCCGAAAGAAAAAACTGTCATCAATGAAAGAGCGACTAGCATAATACACGTTTTTCTCATACAGAGACCTCCTTTGTTATATCTGCTGTTACTATCAACAGTAGTTAACGCCAATTAATCTTATTATACTTCTTGGGAGTTGAACTTTTTCAAAAAATATGAAGGTTCAATATTTAATTACGATTGTTTCTAATTCACAATACAGGAATTACTTTTTATAATAGACTTGTTGCGAAACTCAATAATCAACAATATTTGCCTCCGCCGCCGAAGGCAAATATATGTAATTATAAGTAGTTATGCAACAAGTCTAATATAAACACCAAGGCACCTTTTATCAATAATACAATTTACGGTATTTTTGACTCATTGAATTTGATTATACCTCTATACTACTATTCAGCTATGCATGGTTAAAGCATTATCGGGCGGGACCCCTTCAGCACATAAAGCGCTGGATAGAGGACTTCAATTTTATACGTTCAGATGGAATAGACCGCCCCATCTGCCTTAGCGATATTGTTTTTGAATGATCATCTGCGGCTCTCCAGTATACAAGGATCCACGGCGTCTTCAGAATTACACTGAGGGGGGAAATAGTTATTTTTTATTTGATAATAGCGGCGAAACAAAAACATCAGAAAAGGGAGAAAGGGATATATTTTCCTTGGAAACCAGGAGAGCTTGTTCACTGTATGCAGACCATCCTGCATCGTGGGCGATTCCCATTCAACCACGTTATCATTCCGCTTGTATCCCCAGGTGTTATAACCAATCGCGTTTTCCGCAGAGGAGTAAACCGCTTCAAACCGCAAGGGCCCCCGAAACAGAAGGGGTTTCATGTCCGATGCCGAGCGAACCGCTTCAGCCGCCCGCTCACGAAGCAGTTTCCTTCCGTTAACAATATAACGGATGCTCTGTTCGCCCGCCGTGTAGGTCCCCTTTTCTTTTTTTACAATAACAGTTTTCACCCATGGCATGGCCTTGACCGCCTGATCCACTGCTATATCTTCGCCCGAGACAAGACCGATGGGGATCCCAAGCTCTCCAAAGCAGCCCCCATAGAGTTCCATTTCGCAGATCCGTTTTCCATTTAATCTGAGTTCCGAGAATTCACTAAAGTGCGTGTGGGGAAAAAAAGCGTCTTTCGTGCCTGACGAGGCATGAATAGCGGTGTATAAAATCAGGTCATAGTGCGATATTGATCCGAAAATGGTCGGTTGTACGTAAGGGCCGCCATTATATCCTGCCCGCGGATCGAGCTTCCTGCGAATGCAGTTAAAACCGGTATCATGAGTGTCTTTAACGGTGACCGCATCAGCGCCTCCGTCCAGAGCTCCTTGTATAACACAATTTATATCGCCGGTTAGACACTCGCGGCCATACTGCCATTCTGTTGTTCCGCGCATACACTGGCGTTTCCGCCAGATGCCAAAGCTACCCTCCATGTCAGCGAACACAGCCACATGCATGATACCCCTCCATATCGTCGCAAAAAAGGAAAATACTGAAATCTGCAACGTCTCGACTCTCTATTCTGAAAATCGCTTCATGGCGTGGTATTCGGCCACAGCAATGATTGTATCCTCTTTTTGAAGACGGTCATCGTATGACAGGAACATATATGCTCCTTCAGTTTTTTTTACTAAAAATGGATACAGCTGATAGCGATTAATAACATCCTGGCCGTTGAGACCGGTGAGGCGTACATGTTCCTCTATGGTGAGTTCAACGACCAGGTATAGGTCGTTCCTGTGAAAGAACGCATAAATGGTGTTATGATATATTGCAGATCCGACAAAGATCGGCGCTGATATCGACGAGGTGCTGAGCACCGCAGGTATGCCGAATGCTGTTACTGCTTTTCTGCCTATGTTTGTATTGAATATCCGCGCAACAGTATGCAGTGACGGGTTCATTGCCCTTACGTTAAGCACGGAGTGAAGGTTGACGAGGTCGTCATCGGTAAGTGCGAGAAATGCACGCGCGTTTTTAATGCCCGCAGTCTCCAGGGTGTCATGGTGAAGCGCGCTGCCGAAGATGACCGGTATCCTGCCGCGGAGGGTCGCAAGAAATTCGCACTCAGTGTTTCGTTCAATGGCGATTATCTTCTCTCCGCCCGCATGCAGCAGGTTCGCGACCCGGTAGCCGATGTTGCCGAGGCCGGCGATGACGACGTGGCCTTTCATTCTGCTTTTTCCGATGCCGAAGTACTGGTTAAACCGCTTACTGATGAGCCCATCTGTTACCAATGAAAATAGCGCGGCGAGCACGGACGCGCCGGCGAGCATGACGAGACAGCCGAAGAGTTTGAATGCCACTGGCGCGTTCTGGAGGTTAAAGTCGCCATAGCCAACCGTGGTTGTTGTCGTGATCACGAAATACAAGGCATCGACCGGGGACATATTGAGTCCGAAGTGGAATATCGCCGTGGCCAGCACAATGAGTGAAGAATAGGCAACCGCTATCAGTCGGACGTTCCGGGATACACCCTTCAAGGCGTCCACAAGATGTTTTACAATCCCGGTGTGGGGCTGGGCATGCGCATGTTTGTCCTTCGCTTGTGCCGGTGATATCTTCTTAAGGATGTCCTTGCCAAAACAGGAAAGGATGATCGCGTCGCCTTTTTGCAAAGTTACCGAAGAGAAGTCCCGGGTTTTTGCTCCACCTCGTTCATGGCGGATTATCTTCATGTCGTATTTCTTTTCCGCGGATGGCATGCTTAAACCATCAAGTGCCGACCCTTCCGGTATGATGAAGTCTATGACATGATTGATCCTGCCGCCGCATTCAAACGATGATAGCACCGATTCATTCATCGCGGCAGAGACAAAAGACGAGGCCGCGAGATAGGAAGCGCTCAATGCCTTCTGTATCTGGAAACCGCTCTGGATTTTATACGAGAGCACCTCGTCGAACATGCGGGTGATGATCCTCAAAGCAGGATTTATATCACGGGCAACGATGGATATTTCGAGGTTGACCATGTCATCGCCGGTCAGCGCCATGAGCACGTCGGCTGATGCCGCACCGGCCGCCAGTAATACCTCTTTTTCACGCGCGTCACCCTCGATAACTCCCTGGCAGGAATGGCTGACCCTTTTTAAAAAGGGTTCATCCTTATCGGTGGTGATGGTGGTGACGGTTTCCCCGACTGACAAAAGAATTTCGGAGACCCTGAATCCGATATTGCCTACACCGCATAGAATTACCTTCATGGAAAGCACCTTTGATGATATAGGATGAATAGTAAACGGCGGTTAGAAATAATAGCAAGGAAAAAATAGCAAGGCCCATGATTTGGCATCAGCCCTCAAAACGTCCGCCGCCAGGCGGACACTAATAGGCGCTTGTTGTCCGAGACCTCACCGAGCGAAGCGAATGAGGTCGAGTTAAGCGCCTAGCCCGTCGCGGCGCCTGAGCGACCCGGAGGGGAGAGCGCGAGAGGGGAGGCCGGGGAGGCCTTCACTCTCGCAAAATTGCACGACCGGCTCCCGGTCAAAACTCCAGCAGCAGCAGGGTCACATCGTCCTCAATCGGCTTCCGCGAGGCAAAGAACTTCATGTCATTATAAATGCCCTTGACGATATCACCATCCTCCCGGATTATCAGGTCCCTGAAAATGTTCCTGAGCCTTCCCTCGGAATACATCTGTCCCCGGGGATTCTTCTGCTCGATAATGCCGTCCGTGTAAAACAGGATCTTGTCGCCCCGCTCCAGGGGATACTCCACTTTGCCGAAACGCGCTTTCTTCACCAGTCCCAATCCGGTGCCCTGGCAGCGTATATCGACGAAATCCTGCCGGCGCTTTTTCCAGAACAGGGGATGGTGATGGCCCGCCTTGGCGAGGTGTATCTTTTTGGCTTTCATGTCAATAAGCGCGTAGTAGCAGGTCGCGTACAGGTGCGGTATGACGCCGAGGAAATGCCTGTTGAGATATTTCATGAGCTGTATGGGCTTATGGCCCAGCTCCTTCACGATCATGGAGTAGGCGCTCTTCAGCACTCCGGTGCCCAGGGCCGAGGTGATGCCATGGCCCATGATGTCGGCAATTATGATGCTGGCAACGCCGGGCCGGAGCTCCGTCACGTTCAGGAAGTCGCCCCCGATGGCGATGCACGGCCTGTACAGGTAGGTGTGGCGCACTCCCCGCAGAAACGAATGCTCGTGGTCGAGGAGCTCCCGGTTGATGAAGTAACTCTGGATCTGCCTGGCCTGGGACAGGTCACGGTCCAGTTCCTCCAGCTTCGTTGACTTCTGCCGGAGGCTGTGCTCCGAGAAGGCGAAGTTGGCTATGATGTTCCTGAAACGGGAAAAGGTCTCCTCGAGGCAGTTCTTGTAAAACGCGGCGGATATGGCGCCGTTCCTGGCCAGGAGGGCGTCGAAATCCTTTTTCTCAAGCCGGAACAGCTCGGTTTCATCCACGGTGATAACGTTGGCCGAACGGGGCATGTTGTCGATCAGGGAAAATTCCCCGAAAAAGGAACCGCCATAGAGGGTCTCGAGAAGGATCTCCTCCCCGGCCTCCCCGGTCTTGGTTATCTTTACCGCGCCCCCGATGATGATGCACATGGAATCGCCATGGGTCCCCTCCTTGATGATCTGGTCGCCGGGAAGGTATTTCTCCAGCCTCAGGAGGGGCGTTATCTCAGTATAATCCGCCTCGGTCAGCCCCTGGAATACGGGGATGTTGCCGAGGATCGTTATAATGTCCTTGTCTTTATAGGTTGTCATGGGATCGCGGTGGATTGCCGGACCTACTTATTGAGGTTCGTCAACTCCTTCTTCATGGCGTTGAACTTTTCGAGGTACAGGTTGTATATCTCCGGCGTCGTGAGGAACTTCTGCTTGCCGTTAACGTTAACGAGGCGCCGCTGCGATTTTTTCTTTTTTAATATCAGGTACGACGCCTCCAGTATTCCCAGGCTCTGGCAGATGAGGACGGCAATATCAACAAAGGTATAATGGAGCTGGCCGAATTTCGTGAGCCCTCCCGCCTCCAGCGCGACCGCCTCACTGGAGTCGATGCCGGTGCTCATCTTTTTCTCGTAATGAAAATCGAGGAGAAAGAAATAGCTCGGTTTCATGGCGTTCAGCACCTCGTAAGCGGACTGGTAAAACCGCTCCAGGACCCTGACGGGGCTCTCGTCGGAATCCGAATCGAGGACGAAGTCGTCCTTGACAAGATTCACATTTTCAATCTGGCTTATGAAAGTACCGCCGCCGGGATAATACTTGCGCATGTTAATGCGGTATTCATCAAAACCGGGAAACATCTCCTGATAGGCCTTGTTGCGCTTCAGGAAGTTTTTCCACACGCTGCCGAGCCACTTCATCACTTCTTCAGAGAGTACAAGCTGGCCGCGCTGCTTAAGGTTATAAAGAATATTGGAAAGAAAGAAGAGGACATAATTGCTTCCGGATGATTTCAGATGCCTCTCGCACTCCTTGCGGTTGGCCGGGTTCAGCATCAGGTCATCGATGGCTGACATCATCTGCTCAAGCTGGTCCATGGGATAGCGCTTGTAGGCAAGGGCCGCCATGACCGCGTCGCCGATCTCCTCTAGAGTTCTATGGATGTTTATTTTTATGGTATCGCTCATGTGGGTTTTTTATCAGTTGATACATAGATAAATTTGCATTCGAAGATAATTCGTTACAAAAAAATTTATCGTGTCAAGTATTATTCACATCACCAAAACATGACGCCGGATCTCCGGCATCATGACATAATGCCCGTTTGTTCAGCTCCATCGGCAACATTCCGCCCGGCGAGGCTGATTTACTGCCTGAAAAATAATCATTGACGCCTTGCCAAAAATGTATGATCATGCTGGCAGATCACAGGTTATCATCCATGGATTTTCTTCTGGTACGAAATAAAAGCATCGTCCTGATATCAAGAAAGGCCCGGTCGTTCCTTTCAATACCCCGGGAACACAGTCATGCCATTATTGAATCCACGGATATTGGCGCAGAGATCCAGGGCTTTATCGACAACGAGAAAGACACCCATATACTTGCCGTCATCTTCCTCCATTATGACGAGTACGTTGAACTCAATGAGCTGTTGAGCGTCCTCCCCTTCACGGAAATAACCTACCAGTTCATCATCTTCGGTCCTGAAGAGGCCGTGAAGGAGCTGCACTTTGAAAATCTGAGAGAGATATCCGACTTCCGCCAAGAGCCCATTTCCGAGTTCGAATTTTCCTTTATGGTTCGCAAGACCTTTTCAGTGCTGAACGAATTATATATCAACCGCTCTCTCCAGGAGACCTATCTGGCCAAGCTGGTCGACACCAAGAAAGACCAGGAGGACCTGATCGACATGGGCCGTGCCCTGTCGACCGAAAAGGACCAGGACAAGCTGCTTCGTCTGTTCCTCTTCCTCAGCAAGCGCATCACCGGGGCCGATGCAGGGAGCATTTTCCTGGTAGAGCAGGACGAGGAGGGAAAGAAGCGCCTCCGCTTCAAATACTCCCACACCTTTTCCCGCGACATCCCCCTGGAGGAGATGGTTCTTCCCATGGACAAAAAGTCCATATCCGGCTATGTCGCGGTCACCGGCCAGGTCCTGAACATAGCCGACGCGTATCAGCTGCCGCCAGACACGCCCTATTCCTTCAACCCCTCCTTTGACAAAAAAAACGACTACCGGAGCCGTTCCATGCTGGTGGTGCCGATGAAAAACCACGTGGATGAGATCATCGGCGTGATACAGCTCATAAACTGCAAAGAAAATCCCGACACGGTCAATGACGGCGAATACGAGGCCTTCACCATCAAGCTGGAAAAGCCTGAAGACTTTGACCGCCACGTTGTCGTGTTCAACAAAAAGTACGACAGCCTCCTGGAAGCAGTGGCGGGACAGGCGGCGATCGCCATCGAGAACAACCGCATGATCATGCAGATCCAGCACCAGTTCGAGGAGTTCGTCAAGGCGTCGGTATCGGCCATTGAGTCCCGGGACCCGGCCACATCGGGCCACTCCTTCCGGGTGGCAAACATCTGCACGGCCATGGCCCGCGCCGTGAACGAGGTGGACGAGGGTTACCTCAAGGACTATCACTTCACCGAGATCCAGATCAAGGAGCTCGAGCTGGCGGCCCTGCTTCATGATTTCGGCAAGGTCTACATTGACCTGTCGGTCTTCAAAAAGGAAAAAAAGCTCTACCCCAAGGACTTCGACAACCTCTGCCTTCGCCTCAACTACCTCTACCGCTTTCTTGAGCTGCAGTACTCCTCCCGCGAGACGGAACTGCTCAAGGCGATGAAAAAAAACGAAAATTCAAACGCCGCCTTTGAAGAGCTCATTAAAGAAAAGAACTATAAGCTCGGCAGGATCGTGGAGATTAAGCAGAAACTCTCCGAAATGAATGAACCCGCTGTTGTGGAGCAGAACCCGGAGGAGATACTGGACCGCATATCCTGCGAGATAGACGAGATCGAGTGTGTGAACGTCGACGGCGACAGGCTCCTGGTCATATCCCCCTACGACATATTGAACCTTTCCATACGGAGGGGAAGTCTGAACCCGATGGAGCGGAAAGTGATCGAAAGCCACGTGCTTCACACCCACTCCTTTGTGAGCAGAATACCCTGGCCGCCGGAATACCGCAGCATCCCGGAGATAGCCCTGCGGCACCATGAGAAGCTTGACGGCACCGGGTATCCGGACGGCCTCTCAGGCCGGGAAAGCACCTTAATACAATCGCGCATCATGGCCATTGCCGACATCTATGACGCATTGGTAGCCAGCGACCGCCCTTACAAGAAGGCCCTGCCCCGCGAGCGCGTCCTGGCCATACTCAAGGAAGAGGCTGAAAAATGGGTCCTTGACCGGGACCTGGTGGAGCTCTTCATAAACAAGAAGATCTACGAGAGAATCAACTCGGAGGCATTTAAAAGATTCATGGAGGACCATGTCAGCTAGCAAGAAACGCATAACCCGACGGTTTATAAAAGATATATTCGTCATTCTGGTCGCGGCCGGCATCACGGGCATCGTGATCAACCTGCTGCACCCGCGCGGCTTCATCCTGGTGAGCAGGCAGGCCCTCGAGGCCCGCACGATCGTGGCCATATCGTCCGAAGAGGCGAAAATCAAGCATGCCGCAGGGGCGGTCTTTATCGACGCTCGGGAGAAAGACGAATATGACGACGCCCGCATCACGCAGGCAATCAATGTCCCCGCCCTGGACGCGGCGGACAGTAAGTCCGGTACGGATTTCGCCTTTCTCGAAAAGCCGGCGGAGATCGTAATCTACTGCGACGGCCCCTCCTGCGGGGCCTCTGCCATGCTGGCCGAAGCGATCCGTAAGCGGGGATATAAACGTACTATTTACATAACCGAGAAGGGCTTCCCCGATTGGAAATCGAAGGGATATCCGATGGAGCGGGGGGAACAGGATGGAAAATGAAAGCGGAATCAGGAAAGCCCTCAACAGCATACTCTACGGCAACAGGTTTACGGTTCTGATCCGGGTGGTCCTCGGGGCTATGCTGGTCTTCACCGGCGCGGTCAAGATAACCGACCCGGCCTCCTTCGGGCAGATCGTGGCGCGCTACGAAATCCTCCCGGCAATGCTTGTGCCCTACGCGGCGTCCTTCGTTCCCGCGCTGGAGCTGATCCTGGGCATCACCCTTCTCATCGGCATCAAGGTGCGCGCCTCGGCAGCCATCGCTGCGCTCCTCATGGCCGTCTTCATCGTCTTCATATCGATCAACGTGTTCCGGGGCCGTAGCTTCGAATGCGGCTGCTTTCAGCTGCACCTCCTTGGCATCGGCCTGTCTGAAAACGTGAGCCCCTGGCTCATCCTGCGCAACTGCCTCTTCCTCGCAGGCTTCGCCATTCTTTACCGCGCGGACCGGCACCTGCTCTCCCTGGAGAACTTCGCTGAGAGGGTGCGGTTGAATAATTTGGAGAAAACAAAATATGAATAGCTTCATATTTTTCCGTTATGCATTAATTCTCCTAAACCGGGAGCCGGTTGGCATTTTTACGAGAGGAAGAGGGTGGCTTCCCTCTTCCTCTCGTGCTCTTCATCACCCCGCGCCTGCGGCGGGCTGGTCTTTAACTAAGAAAGTATTATAACTGTACGGCGATCGTATGCAGCATCCTGCTGACGATCGCCTCCCGTGTCTTCCATGACGCGGGTTGATAATTGATCAACGGATACAAAACTTTTTACTGGACACCCAATTGTTGTCAGCCCTACGGGCGGATGTTTAGCCTCACCATCGCTTTATCCCCCTCTCCATAAAATGGAAGAGGAGAATAGAATAAATTCACTATCACGAAAACCCTCTCCTTTTCAAGGAGAGGGTGCGCGGAGTGCGGGTGAGGTCATAGTGGAGAGGGGGCTAGGGGGTGAGGATGAATGGATCGCCTCCAGCGTCTTCCATGACGCGGGTATAAAGAAGCGATAAAAAAAGCGGGAGGAAGAACCTCCCGCTTATGGATTAACTCCAATTATTTTAAAAACGCTTGGGGATCAGGGCACGAAGGGACAATCGGTGCAGATTTTGTCCGTGAGAGTCGGTTCTTCATTCACAAAATCGGTGACCCAGTTAAAAAAGTATTCACCATCCGCTGTTTCAGTATAAAATCTCGACGTCAGCACAATGGTGTGGTCCTTGCCGGGACCTATATAGTACCAGTAGTTGGCGCCGGCAATATCGATGGCATTGGGTGCCATCATGAGGGTTCTCTATTCATCAGAAATAGCAAAATCAGGATTGGCAGCACCCTCGGCTCCCCATATTTCCGGATGATGTATGTTGTTATCCTTTTGAATATCATAAAACCATACCTGGGTTTTGTCCCATTTGGTGGTGTACTGGGCAAATTTGTCATTGGGATAAAAGTCGACAATGGCCTGGACCAATTGTTTATAATCATACCCATAGTTAGCCAATGTTTGACTAGCAAAAACCGTTGACGCCTCATCCGCCAGCGGCAGTTCAAGGCCCCAAATAGGTTCAACAGTTTCCATGAATGGTATTGGATCAACGCCGATACCGCTACCATCCGGATCATATTCGCCAGCAACACCCTCGCCGGCATCACCCAAGACATATGCCTTGGTTGATGCTGAATTCAAAACGTTTCTTATCAGGGGATAACTCAGCATCGTAGCATAGCTTCCGGCGCTGGAGCCGGTGACAAAAAGCTTGGCTGGCGGGGTTGTAATATTGGCCTGAAGCCATTGTAAAACAAGTTCAAGATTCACCCTGCCGCGGTGGCGAATGGTCACAGCATCGCCGGGATAGGTCCCTGGATTATAATCATCAGTATAGATGTGATCATTTTGACCGGCCCCGAGATCGGCGGTGCAGTAGGGGACCCATATCATGGTCCAGTCCCTGAAGGGATTATCGGGATTTGACACGTCCACGATACCGCCCACGCCCCGGCTTTCCAGAATCCCGGTAGAGCCAAGCCCGAGAAGAAGGTTCGATTCAATGAGCTCGCCGCTGTACGTGTGGTTGTAAGCGCAGTTGGTGATGTCCCAGCAGGCGCCGCCGCCCATGAAGAATATCAGCAGGTTATTGGTCTTTCCCGGTTTCACGAAGAAGGCGAATTCAGGATTATAGTTCGTTATTTTTCCTGTCGTGGCTTCATATGAAGGTGGACAGGCGCAGCTGGGCGTCATAGGAACGCCAACATTATTTGTAAAAGAAAAACCGGGTACATCTGCCACGGTGATCTTCTGCCATATCGACGAAAGATATAGTATGGTATAACCGAGATATTCCCCGGTTTTATCGGACTTGCTTCTCGAGCAGGCTGGGTAAAGCAGCAGGGAAGCCAGGAAAAGCGCTGTGAACAGTTTCTTCATCTCAAACCCCCGATTAGCTGACATTGATCCCGGTCCAATTGCCTTGCGGCCTTCCGGGACAATCGTCATATACAGTTATCAATTTTTAAGCGATTTTATTAAAAAACCGTTGTTGACCGACCTTGTTAATCCGAACTATAATAACCGGCTCCCGGTTTTCCGGATGGCTGACTTATAATATAATGCAAATAATCAGAGCCGGGTAGACTTAAAGTATTATTTTTTATAAATCACTCAAAATGCAGGGTACCTGCCAACGGCTATTCTTCTTTTTGTATTCCGAAGTGGTCATCCCGGTTATCCATGGGGTGATTTTTTTCGCCACTTCTTCCATGGGAACAACACTGCCCGCACAGCCATTTCGTTATCATGAACGTTTCATGAGACGATACGACAGCACCGCTGAAAGCGCCGAGAGCAGTACTATCGGCACGCAATCACCCAGCATCACTTCTATGATCTTGCTATGCCATTTCCCCAGATTCATGAATAACAACGGAATAATTACCGCAAGGACCATTATGACAAGGGAGATGACAAAAACAACATTCCCCCGCTTCGCAACCGGCTTTTCGCTGTTTTTCAGCCAGGCGATTGTGTATACGATAAGACATACCAGCAGGATACCGGCAGGGAAGGAAAAAAACATGGCCACCAGTATCATCATCAGGCCAAAATCTTCAGGTCCTCGCGTTGCCCACAGGGTAACCGGGAAACAAGAAAGCACTGCAAGAATTATCACTTTTTTTGCATTTACGCGAAGCATAGCATTCTCCTTGTATAAATGATGTAATCTCTTTCATGTCCGGAACGGCTCTGGCCCGTTCATAGCAGTATCAATGAACGATTATTGGATAAAACAAAACTGCGCAACCATTATTTATATAGAACCTCCCGGCCGGGCGGTTCTATATTCAAAGAGCAGTATTGCTTCTCCAAAAAAATTATAAAAAACTGCTACTGAAAGTTGACGATGGGAATAATTTGTATTAGCTTCATAAGGTTTTAGTAAAAATACAGATAGATAATTCCAATGCAGTTGGAAAAGGACTTGAGGACATGAATCGCAACTATGGGGCATCCCGCCCCGCCGATGCCCACGGCGCCCCGGCCCATCCCTTCCCCTGCTGCTTCCTGCTGCTCCTGTTCGCGTGCGATATAACGGCATGCGGCTTAAACAGGACAGACGGAAACAGCAGGTGGAACAAGATGAGCGCATCGTGGCACTTCAATGACCGGCTCGAGGCAAGCCCGGCCCTGTGCGGCGCCGTGGCGCCCTGCCGGCGGAGCACCGGCTACCGCGGCGCCGGCCTTGCAGAGGACGACCTGGTCCCGTCCGGCAGCATTGAGGTTCTGCGCGCGGACACCGTGATAGAAGGCATGGACATTACCGGTCGCATAGAGGTTAAGGCGCCCCGGGTGACGGTCAGAAATTCCCGGGTCCGCAGCTCGGACCTTTTCCCGGTCCGCGTGTTCCCGGGCGGATCCCTCTTCATAGAGTACACCGAGATCATCGGCACGTCCTCCTGCGAGGCAGCGGTCGCTCACGGCAATTACACGGCGCGCAGCCTCGACATTCACGGGACCACCGACGGGTTCAGGGCCGGCAGCAACGTCATCATCGAAGGCTGCTATATACACGACCTCGCCGCAAGCATCGGCTCAGGGAACGACGGCATCAGGCAGCTTTCCGGCAGGAATGTCCTCATCAGGAACAACACCATACAGATGCCGCCCGGCTCGACATCGGCCATAATGATCGCGACTGATACCGGGTCCATAGACAACGTGCTGATCGATAGCAACATAATGAACGGCGGAGGATTTATCATCTATTGCCGCACCGGCTATCATGCCCCCCCCGTGGCGCCGACAAATGTCCGGATCAACAACAACCGGATGGGGCGGGACTTCGACCATGGCCTGTTTTCCATCAACGGAACAATAACCTTCAGCGGCAATGTCTGGCTTGACAACGGCCGGGCTGTTCCGCTTCCTTATTGAACGAAACTATTCCGGGAGAGATATCATGACCTTCGAAACGATCATATACCAGAAGAAAGCCGGCATAGGAAGGATAACGTTAAACCGGCCCGAGGCGATGAACGCCATAACGTCATACATGCTCGCGGAGCTGACCATCGCGGTGGGCGAAGCGGGAAAGGATGCCGGGGTCCATGTCATAGCCATTACCGGCACGGGTAAAGCCTTCTGTGCCGGCGTTGACCTCAAGTCCCTCGGCAACAGGAAACTTGAGCGCGGCAAGGTGGGCGACATCCTCGATATACCCGCCAGGGACCTGATACAGGCCATCCGCTCAGTGCCGAAACCGGTGATAGCCGTGATCAACGGCTTCTGCTTCACCGGCGCAATGGAGATCATGCTCGCCTGCGACATCGTCATAGCCTCGGAGGAGGCGACAATCGGCGACACCCACGCGAAGTGGGGCCTCCGGCCCACCTGGGGCATGAGCGCGCGCCTGCCGCGGCGGGTTGGTTTTCTCAAGGCCAAGGAGATGTCCTTCACCGCGGAAGCAGTGACCGGGCGTGAAGCGGAGCGCATCGGTCTGGTAAACAGAGCGGTCCCTGCCGTAAAACTGGAAGAAACATTTCAAGCACTGGCGCAAAGCATCATGGCCAACAGCCGGGAATCAGTGGCGGCATACAAGTATCTCTACAACAGTAATGAGAGCATGTTGCTGGATATGAGCCTGGAACTGGAATACGGCAGCGAGTTCGATATCAGCGATACCGGCGAAAGGCTGGGGCAGTTCCGGAAATAGTCACGGGGCGCGCCGCGCATCGGGATGCAGCTGACGGCGCGATTAATAGATAGAATTACATCAGTATCTGCGTGGTCCGCCGAACTTCTTGTAATTTTTCGGACGGGCCTCATCGACTTTTAATTTGAGTCCTTCCAGATCGTATCCGTTTAAAGATTTTTTGGCATTTTCCGCTTCATCGGTGTTGGACATTTCAATGAATCCAAAGGCGTTGTCTCCGACTATTTTCACTTCGAGGACACTTCCGTATCCTGAAAACAAAGTCTGTAATGTCTCCTTGCGAAGCGATGTGCTAAGATTTCCGACATAGAGTGTTCTTCCCTGCATCCAATTCTCCATACTGTTTATTTTGTTAACACTATACGTCATTAAGAGATAGATGACAAGGAAGTATCTACTTCATAACTTCATTAATAATTAACAATTAATGTCAGTAATTAACATGCCCTGTTTTTAATCAAGTTAATTAATAAA
Source organism: Spirochaetota bacterium (assembly GCA_041753395.1). GTDB lineage: Bacteria > Spirochaetota > UBA4802 > UBA4802 > UBA5550 > RBG-16-49-21. The sequence continues at coordinate 26,327 of JBGSUQ010000028.1, read as the reverse complement.
AACGGGATCCTCTGCCTCGATCAACCTGATAGTCCGATCAGAGTCATGATCAACTGCGTTCAGCTATTCTCGCCCGGAGAGACCGTGCTGCCACACCCTTCATGACACAGTTCAGAATCTGAGATCTAAGAATGCTCGCAGCAATCGCGGATGAGACCTGGCCGCACCAGGACCAGATGACAACATTGGTGCCGGGATATGTTTACATCGCAATGGCCGGAATGGGCCTGGAATGCACATAATAATAAAAATGCTTGACGTTTTAACAAAACCGCCCTTGTTTAATATTAAATGATGATGGATATCATTTTCAATCATCAGGATTTTCGATTTACACAAGGCCCGGGTTTATCAGGGGTGAGCACCCCATGTTCCCCTGTCAGGATGGAGAGAGCATTTACTTTGAGCCGCTATCCGGGAAGACCCAAAAAGAATAAATCGGACATTCCATGATTGACTAAAAATAACAACATAAAAACAAGGAGAAGTGATGGCCACGAAAAAAATCAAAAACCCAAAAAAAGCAGCACCCAAGGAAGCAGCCAAAACGAAAATAAGCTTTCCTGAAAAATACACTGCCCAGACAATCGTAAAATATATCGCTGAAAAACATGCCGTGCCGCGGGCCAAAGCGCAGGAAATTATCGATGACGTATTCGATGTTATCAACGCCGGCGCCATCAAGGGACAGAGAGTCCCGGTCGGAAAATTCGGAAAGCTGTTCATCAAGGTGAGGCCGGCCACGAAAGAGCGGCTCGGCAGGAACCCCCTTACCGGTGAGGAAATCACAATAGCAGCTAAAAAAGCCACCAAGGTTCCGAAGTTCAGCTTCAGCAAGAGCTACAAGGAAACCGCCCTCAAGGCCACGGTAAAATAGGAGGCGGGCTAAGTCAGGAACCCGCCCGTATATACCGAAGCATCAATAGCGGAACGTAAAAAAAAGCCTCCCCCGCATTCCGGGCAGAGGCTTTTTTTTGCGCCGAGTCCCCCTTACCGGGCGTCTTTCGGCGGCTTTATAAAAACAAGCGCCAGTACGATGCCCGCGGCTGAAAGGATCGCCGTCGGGTAAAAGGCGAACTGGTAAGAGCCGAACACGTCCTTCGCCTGGCCGGATATGATGTTCGCCAGAATGGCGCCCAGGCCGTAGGCAAGGAGCATCACTCCGTAATTCCGTGAATAGTAATGCGCCCCGAAATGAATTGCCGTGGTGGTCGGCGCGATGGCAAGCCAACCGCCCAGGCAGAGCCAGAAGCCGATAAAACAGGCGACATAGAGGACCACGCTTCCCGGTGCCGCGAACATCATGCCCACGGACATCGCCAGTATGAGAGAGAGGTTGATGACCGCCGCGTAGCGCGGTGTGAGCTTGTCGGTAATAATGCCGAAGATCGGCCTTCCCAGGCCGTTGAATATGGCGAATATCCCGACCATCGAAGCTGCGATGGTTGTGTCCATCTTGATTATCTCCGTCGCGACCGGGCTGGATATCCCGATGGCCATGAGGCCTGCCAGGGACCCGATGCTGAAGCAGGTAAACAGCCCGATGAAGGACGAGGTCTTTGCCATCTCGCCGGTATTGTAATCCCTGCCGGCCGCAGCTGTTCCGGCAGCTGCCGGCGTCCACCCTGCCGGTTTCCATCCGGAGGCCGGGAACTTCAGCGGGATTGAGAGCACCACCAGAAGGACCAGGAATACCGCCCCGAGGTAAAAAAATGTCGAAAGCGGGCCGTACTCGTTGATGAGCCTGCTCGCGATATAGGCTGTCACGAAGGGAGAACCTCCGAATCCCGCAACCGTCAGGCCCACGGCAAGGCCCTTCTTGTCGGGAAACCACTTGACCGCCGTGGAAATGGGCCCGCCGTAGGCGAGGCCGACGCCGGCCCCGGCGATAACGCCGTAGGTTATGTTAAGGAAGGCGATCCCGGTAGCAAAACTGGACAGCAGCCACCCGATTCCGACGATGGCCCCGCCGATGATGCCGACCTTTCTCGGCCCCATTTTCTCCAGCATCCGCCCGCCAAAGGGAAAGAGGCCCGCGAAAAAGGCGAGGAATATCATGAAGGGCAACCCCCCCTGGAACGCGCCGATTGAAAACAGCTTCTGCACAGGAACCTTGAAAACGCTGAATGCGTACACGCTGCCAAGGCAGATATTGATTAAAAAACCGACCACTACAAAAACCCAGCGGCCCTTTTCCGCCGGCAACCCGAAAATCTTCACATCATCCGTCATAACTCCTCCAATTGTTTAATTGTATGAACATTAAAACAAATTAGATCGACCATTTACAGTGAGGTTATTTTAAATTCAATCAATTAATCGAAGCGCGATAATTTTTTCAACGCAGCCCGTGAAAATTATCTTTTCATTTTTCAAATCGCATGCATACTGCATCCAACTATTCACTGGGAAGGGAGGTGAATCGCTCTATGACAATAACCGTACTGCCGGTGGCGAAGCTTAAAGAATGCATAGGCGAAGAGAGGACCAGCGACTGGCTCGAAATTACCCAGGAGCGGATAAACCTTTTCGCGGACTCCACCGATGACCATAACTTCATCCATGTCGATCCGGAAAGGGCAAAATCAGGCCCCTTTGGCAGGACCGTGGCCCATGGCTTCCTCACCCTGTCGCTGCTCTCGCATCTCGCCGCCACCGGCATGTGGATACCGGAGGGAGTGAAAGACGTCATCAATTACGGGTTCAACAGGGTCCGCTTCATTGACCCGGTGCCGTCGGGATCGAGGATACGGAGCAGCATGAAGCTTGCAGGGGTCGAGGAAAAGGAAAACGGAAGGGTGCTCATCACCATAAGCCACACGGTACGGGTAGAAGGCTCGGACAGGGCTGCCCTGACTGCCGAATGGCTTAGCCTCTGTCTGACATAACGGCAGTGCCGCCCCTCACACCGGCTTCCGCCGCGTGACGGTGTAGAGGGATATTTCCCGCTTCTTCCCGCGCAATGCAATCGAGCCGAGGCTTTCGAAGCTGTATGAGCCGCGGCTCTCATCAGAAAATTCCTTCATTAAATCTCCGGATATAATGAGACTGCGTGAATGCGCCTTGCACTCCGACTGGATACGGGACGTGGTATTGACCACGTCGCCGAGGAAAGCGACCTCGCGCTTGTAGTCTCCCATTTCGCCGATCACCACGTCGCCGCAGTGAATGCCGGCCGAGAAGCGCGGCGAGGTCCCGTACTTTTTTTCGTACCCCCCACGCAGTTCCCCCATCTTCTCTTCTATCTGAAAAAAGCACTCGAGGCAGTTGCTGCCCCTGATGCCGTTATTCATGGTCCAGGACACTATAATCTCATCGCCCACATACTTGTAGATCTCGCCCTTGCTTTCCACGATGGGCCGTGTCGCGTCGAAGAAAAAGTCGTTAAGGAACGAGTGGAACCGGATATTGCCGATCTCCTCGGCGATGGAGGTGGACGACGTGATGTCGATGAACATGAATATCCTTTTTTTTATGACCGGCTTATGGTAGAGGCCGACAAGGAGCCGCACCAGGGCCTTCTGGCCCAGGAGCCTGCTTATATTTATCAGCAGAATGAACCCCATGATGGAGACCATGGCGATTCCGAAGCCCGGAAGCAGAAAGGTCCTGACATCATGGATGATGTCCGCGGGGCCGAAAACAACGAGGTCCGATATGATGTACGAGAGGACGATGACAATCGAGAAAATTATCGAGCGGAGGATGACACTCACAATGACCGTCAGTTTTCTGATCCGGTCAAAGACGAAATACTCCATGAAAAAAGCGGTGAAGCCGATCAACAGCCCGCAGATACCGCCCTGGATAACCGTTCCAATAGTCGGATCGGGGGAAATCAGGAAGCCGAAGACAGCGCCGAGGGCGATTCCCGCCAGGGACGGGCCGATCAGGAGGCCAAGCTTTACGCCGTGATAGCGTGATACCTTCATCTAGACCTCGCGCGAACGATTTGGTTACATAGCAGTATCACAGGAAAAAAAGCGCTGTCAATACTAATTAATGGTTTCGCCCCCTGCTCTTTTTATCCTCACCCGCGCTCTAAGCGCCGAACGCTTTTTGGACTTCCTGTCCGCGTTCGCCACTAAAACATCCTGTTTAGCGCCCCTCCTTAGTAAGGAGAGGGCTTCAGTTGCTAGCATTTATTACTTATTTCCCCCTCTCCATTTTATGGAGAGGGGGTCAGGGCGTGAGGATTCAAAAAGAGGGTGCGCGGAGCGCGGGTGAGGTCCCTGAAATTGTTGGTCAAGGACCGGTCTACTTGAAAAAATCCTGAATGAAGGGGAGCATTGATATGTCGTTAAAGATCGCAAAACCCATGATCAGGACAAGGATGACGATGCCGACAGTCTGGATCCGCTCCATAACCTTCTGGCTCAATGGCTTTCTCCTGATCATCTCGATGGTAAAGAAAATGAGATGGCTCCCGTCCACCACCGGTATGGGGAGAAGGTTCATCACCATGAGGATGATGGATATCTTCGCCATGAGCAAGATGAAGTCAGACATCCCCTTGTAGTACGCCACCTGTCCCGCGATCTGTACGATCCTGATGGGTCCAGAGAGGTTTTCCCGCACGTTCATCCTGCCGGTAAAGAGCATGCCGAGGCCCTTCAGGTTCAGCACGATCCACTTGTAGGGCTCGACAAAGGACTGCACCAGGGCCCCGCCAAAGCCGTACTTGACCTGGACCTGGTCCGGCGCCACGGCCTGGAATATGCCGATGAGGCCGACCTTGTCGATCTCGGCGGTCCCCTTATAGTGCTCTTTATCAATCTGGAATGATATGGTCTTTCCCTCGTTTTCCTTTATTGTGCCGATCAGGCCTTCGTAGCTGATGATCTTCCGGCTGTTGATCAGGATGGAGCCCTTCTCCATGTACTTCTGCAGATTTTTCGACTTCATGATGGGAATGATCTCGCCCCTGTTCCCCTTGCCGTCGACCGGCCGGAACCGCACGACATCGTTGAGGCGCGGCGCGATCTCCTTCTCGAAAACCTTTCCCTTCCGCATGACCTTGAAGCGCACCTTCTTGTCAGCGTGGCTGTTGACGTAATTCGTAAAATCGGCTTCACTCGCCACTGGTTTCCCGTCCATGGAAATGATCTCGTCCATCTCCCTGAGTCCCGCGGCCTTGGCCGCGCCGTCTTCCACCAGTTCCACCACCAGGATGCGCGAGCCGTGGGGCATCACGCCGATCTCATAGCGGCCGCTCCCCCCGTTTTTTTTCGGGGTCACGGGCAGGAGCAATTCTTTACCGTCTCGCTTGACCGTGATATCAAGCTTTTTTCCCTCGCTGAACATGACCGCCGCCGATATGTCGGCAAAGCTGTATATCTCTTCATCGTTGATCTTGATGATCCAGTCGTTGCTCTTTATCCCCGAGGCAAAGGCCACCGACACGTTCTTTCCCGACTTCATCTGTTCAGGAATATAGACCTGGTTGGTGTCCTTCGAGTATCCCACCATGTTCATGATGAAGAATATGATGATGCCGAAGAAAAGATTGAAGAGGGGCCCCATGGCCACGGTCACGATTCTTCTCAGGGGATGGGCCGACAGGAACTCAAAACCCTGGCCGGACCGCTCCTCGGAGGGGTCCTCGCCGTAAAACTGGCAGTACCCGCCGAAGGGGAACGGCGCAATCTGGTAGGTGGTGTCGCCGATCTTTTTCTTAATAATGCCCTTGCCCATGCCGATGGAAAAGGTCCTGGCTTTGATACCGACCATTAATCCGCCCAGGAGATGCCCGAGCTCGTGGACAAAGATGCAGAGGCTCAGGAGGATGATCCCGGCCGCGACGTAGATTACATATTGCATTGATGAACTCCCTTTTTTCTATAGTACTGAAGCATTTCAGCTATTTTCGTTACAATTTTTTTTTGATAAAACCTGACGCCCTGTCACGGGCCTCGCAGTCTGCGTCAACAATCTCCCCCAGGCCCGGATTGTCCAGAACATTCTGCTTCTCCATGGTTCTCTCGACAATCTTCACGATGTCCGTAAAGCAGATCCTGCCTGCGAGGAAGGCGGCCACGGCCACCTCATTTGCCGCGTTCAGGATTGACGGCATGGTCCCGCCGCGCCTGCCGGCTTCATAGCAGAGCGAGAGCGCCGGATACCGCTCCCGATCGCAGGCAGCGAAGGTCAGCTTCCCGATCTCTTCGAGCTTGAGCCTCCCGAAGGGGTTGCCGCGTTTTTCCGGATAGGTCAGGGCGTTCAGGACCGGGAAGACCATGTCAGTCACGCCCAGATGGGCGTATATCGCGCCGTCCACGGTTTCCACCATGGAATGGACCACGCTCTCCGGATGGACCAGCACGTCGATTTTCTCATAGGGAAGATCGAAAAGATGGTGCGCCTCGATTACCTCGAGACCCTTGTTCATGAGGGTAGCCGAATCGATGGTGACCTTACTCCCCATGTTCCAGGTGGGGTGCGCCAGGGCCTGTTCCGGCGTCACCCGGTGCAGCTCACCGACCGGGGTCCCCCGCAGGCTCCCCCCCGAAGCGGTGAGGATGACCCGCTCAATATCGGCGGAAGCGAGACCCCTGGTGAGACAAAAGACGGCGCTATGCTCGCTGTCCACCGGTATCATCTCTCCGCCGGAGGCGGCAAGGCCCTTTTTCACCATCTCCCCGGCCATGACCAGCGTCTCCTTGTTCGCCAGAGCAAGCCGCTTCGCCGACCCCAGCGATGCCAGTGTGGGCTTGAGGCCCGCGGCGCCGACGATGGCTGACACCAGCACGTCAACGCTCCTGCCCGCCATGTCAATGATGCCTTCCTCACCTTCCAGAAATTCCACAGCAGGAAATTTTTTCCTGAGTTCCCGGAACTCACCGAAGGCTGCGGCATCCGGTGATCCGACGGCTACCACGGCCGGGCTGAATTCACGGATCTGCCGTTCCATAAGGGCGATGTTTCCCCCGCAGGCAAGTCCGTGCACGCTGAACTCCGTTGATAGGAAGCGCACAACCCGCAGCGTGGACTCACCGATCGAGCCAGTGGACCCGAGTATGGAAATTGTCTTGCTCATACGCCCGTTATTAAATCAGGCGACTCCTTTCAGGACCAGATAATAGTAAAAAAGGGGGTAAGTAAATATCAGAGCATCGAAGACGTCCCACATGCCGCCGTGGCCGGGGATAAGGGAGCCGGAGTCCTTGGTGGATCCGTCCCGTTTGATGGCCGATTCCACCAGGTCGCCCAGGTTCCCCGCGACCGACAGGACGATCCCCAGGATGACTGCCTCGACCATGCCGAAGAGGTTCCTGTCGAAAAATGAAATGAAGACCTGGTTCGTGATGACCATGGCGAGAACGCTGAAGAGTAGGCCGGAAAAATATCCTTCCCATGACTTGTTGGGCGAGACCGGGAACCCGGTCTTGTGCTTGCCGAAGAGGACGCCGCCAAAGAGGGCGAAACTGTCATTGAGCATGACCACCACGTTGAGGATGAATATGTAATACACGCCGTTGACGAGGGCCTTCATTAGAATAATATGAGAAAAGGAAAACACGATGTAGACCAGTCCGAAGAGTGTGACCCCCAGGGAATAGGCAGCACCCTTAAGTGGCCTTGCAAAGAGCTGCAGCACAAGGATAACAGAAAGGAAGAGCGTCATGACGAACATGACGACCCGGGCGTCGAAGACAGATATATACCTGCTGTATCCGTAGAGTTTGCCGAAGGCGAAAAGGTACATGACAATATTGATGACAACGGCAAAGGCCATGCCGGTATTCATGAAAGGGCTCCCCTCATCTCCCCGTTCCGTGATGCAGTAATACTCATACAGACATGCCAGTGTGATTACAAGTGAGCATATCAGAATGGGGATTGCCTGGCCCAGGTCAGTCACAATCGCAAATACATACACGGGAAGCGCCACCACCGCGCTCAGAACTCGAATCAGGGTGTTTTTCTTTACATCACTCATAAGCCGCCAAATCTCCTTTCTCGTTGCTGGAATTCATATATTGCCTTGTACAGATGCGAGGGCTTGAAATCGGGCCACAGCACCTCCATAAACATGAGCTCTGCGTAGGCCAGCTGCCAGATCAGGAAATTGCTGATACGGGACTCGCCGCCGGTGCGGATCATCAGGTCCACCGGCGGCATGCCGGCGGTAAAGAGGCGCTTTTCAATATCCCCCGTAGTAAGGCGTTCCCGCGGTTTCCGGTCTTCAAGCCAGCCGTTGACGGCCTGCACGATGTCCTGCTGGCCGCCATAATTGAGGCAAAAATTCAAGATGAGTCCTTTGTTGCCGCTGGTTTCGCGGATCGCGTTCTGAATGGTTTGTATCGAAGACGAGGGGAGGCGGTTGTGGAGGCCGGAATGCCTGATCCGTATTCCCTTTGCCTTGAGGGTCCCGATTTTCTGTTTGAAGAAGTAATCCAGGAGTTTCCATAGGCTCAGGACCTCGGGCCGGGGCCGCCGCCAGTTTTCCGTAGAAAACGCGTAGAGCGAAACGGCCTTTATGCCGAGGCCGATGGCCGCGTCCATGAGGGGCTCGATGATCTCCGCGCCGCGCTTATGGCCTTCCGACCGGTGAAGGGATTTTTTTTTCGCCCACCTCCCGGTGCCGTCCATGATAATGGCGACATGGGAGGGGACTTTCTTTTTGTTTATGAGGGACTTATAGTCTTTCATTTATTTCTCGGGGCTGCCTCTTAAGACCCCCCTGTCCCCCTGAGGGGGCAATAAATAACGATAAGAGCGCCCCTTCAGGGGGCTGGGGGGCTTCCGGGATGGCCCGAATCAGATATTCAATATCTCTTTTTCCTTATTATCCGTCAGCTTCTGAATTTCGTCAATGTATTTATCGGTGGTCTTCTGGATTCGTGCGAGGGCGTTCTTCGAGTCGTCTTCCGATATCTCCTTTTCCTTCTCGAGCTCCTTGACCATGTCGTTGCCGTCACGGCGGACATTGCGGATTGCGACGCGGCACTCCTCGGCTTTCTGCTTGGCGTACTTCACGTACTCTTTCCGCCGCTCCTCGGTCAGGTCAGGTATCTGGATTCTGATCAGATTCCCGTCATTTGACGGGTTCACGGACAGGTCCGACTTGAGGATGGCCTTTTCCACCTCCCCCAGGTTCCCCTTGTCCCACGGCTGTATGACCACCAGCTTCGGCTCTGGGCAGGACACCGTTGCCACCTGGTTCAGGGGCATATCCGTGCCGTACACGCTCACCCTGATCCCGTCGAACATGGCGGGGTTCGCCCTCCCGGTTCGGATGGAGGCAAAATCCTTCTGGAGCGCTGCTATGCTTTTTTTCATCCGGTCTTCCAAATCGGTGATGACATCTTCTACCATGGTTTCCTCCTCATCAGGAAATAAGAGTTCCGACGGTTTCGCCGGTAACGATTTTCTTCAATGAGCCGCGGTTGAACAGGTTAAAAACGATGATCGGCAGCTTGTTCTCCATGCAGAGGGTGACAGACGTGAAGTCCATGACCCGCAGCTGACCCTTCAGCACGTCAAGGTATGAAATGGAATCAATCTTCTTTGCGCTTTTGTCCTTTTCCGGATCGCTGGTGTACACGCCGTCGACTCTGGTGGCCTTCACCAGCACCGCGGCCTCCAGCTCCACCGCCCGCAGGCTCGCCGCGGTATCGGTTGTAAAGAAGGGCTGGCCGGTCCCGCCGGCAGCTATGACCGTGCGGCCGTTGTCCAGGTGGGAAAGCGCCGTGCGTATTATATACGGCTCGGCAATCTCCATCATTGAAAAGGGGCACATCACCACTGCCTCAACGCCGATACGCTCGAGGGCATTCTGCAGGGCCAGTGAATTCATCACGGTGGCGAGCATCCCCATGTGGTCGCCGGTGACCCGCTTGAGGCCCAGGCCATCGGCCATTTTCCCACGGAAGATGTTGCCCGCCCCGATGACCACCGCCACCTGGACGCCGAGCTGCTGCACCTCCCGTATCTCCCCGGCTATGCCGGAGAGGATCCCCGGGTCAATGCCGTTCTTCGCATCGCCGGCGAGGGCCTCACCGGAAAGCTTCAGCAGTACCCGCCGGTAACGCGGTTCCGATATCGGACTGGCAGACCCCATGCTACATACCTATCTGGTAGCGGGTAAACTTTCCAACCTCTATGTTCTCGCCGAATACGGCTATCTTTTGCTTAATCAGGTCCTTAATCTTGACCGCCGAGTCCTTGATGAACTCCTGCTCGAGGAGGCACACTTCGGTGTAAAACTTGTTGAGCTTGCCATCCACGATCTTATCAACGACATTCGCCGGCTTGCCGGAGTCCTTCATCTGCTCGCGGTAGATCTCGCGCTCCTTGTCGATCACTTCCTTGGGCACGTCTTCTATTTTGACATACTGGGGATTGGCCGCCGCAATCTGCATGCAGATGTCCTTGCCGAGGCCCTCGAAGCCCTCGTTCCGGGCGACGAAATCGGTGACGGTCAGAAGCTCCAGCAGTACGCCAATCTTGTTGTTGCTGTGCACATAGGACGCGACGATCCCCTGGGTCACCTCGCGGCCCATCTTTTTGTCCGCCGATGCCAGGCCTTTCTTCCTCAGCATTTCGACCGCCTTTTCCATGTCGCCGTTCATTTCAACGAGAGCCTTCTTGCAATCGAGCATGCCCGCCTGGGTCTTTTCCCTCAGCTCTTTTATCATGTCGCCAGTTATCTCAGCCACTGTAATTCTCCTTCAAAAATTTTCATATCTCGTCCAAACAACATTCAGCGAGTCGGCTTACCGCGGCTCGTACAGTTCATCGTCCTCGTCATACTCGTATGTTTTCGAGGTTCCGGACGCAGCCGCCTCTTCCGGCACCACTTCGGATACAGCCGCCGCTTCTTCGCCGGCGACTTCCTCGCCGCCTTCCTCCACGAGAGCCTCTTCGGTCATGCCGCCCGACTGGCCTTCCATGACCGCGCGGGCCATGACATCCAGGAAGAGTGCAATGGCCCTGATGGCGTCGTCATTCCCCGGAATCGGAAAATCGATCTCGTCAGGGTTGCAGTTGGTGTCGACCACGGCGAAGATCTTGATGCCCATCTTCCTGGCTTCCTGGACAGCGATCGATTCCCGCTTCGGATCTATGATGAAGAGCGCATCAGGCATCCTGGTCATGTCCTTGATGCCGGAGAGCACCTTGTCCTTCTTTTCAAGCTCCCGGGTCAGATCGAGACGCTCTTTCTTCGTCTCCGCGTCCCAGTGGTCTGTCTCTTTCATCTTCTCCAGGTCCTTGAGGCGCCTGATGGAGTTGCTGACGGTTTTAAAGTTGGTGAGGAGGCCGCCCAGCCAACGCTCCGACACATAGAACATGCCGCACTTCTTCGCGTATTCCACTATCGCGGCCTGGGCCTGCTTCTTCGTTCCCACGAAAAGAACCTTGCCTCCATTTTCGGAGACATCCTTCATCGCGGCATAGGCAATCTTGATGCGCTGCATGGTCTTCTGCAGGTCAATGATATGGATTCCATTCCTCGCAGTGAAAATGAACTGCGACATCTTGGGGTTCCAGCGCCTGGTCTGATGGCCGAAATGAACACCCGATTCCAACAATGCTTTCATCGATACTACTGACAATGATAGTACCCCCTAATAATTAGTTTCACCACCCCGAAAAGGAGTGGATTCATTGCTTTCCTCAAGCGGCCCGCGCACGCGCGAAGGCCGGTTGGAAAAATATATACACTGCGTCAGCCCATTGAGCGGACGCTTTGTGTGCCGTTATTGACTATTGCCTATTCATAATTGAAGGAGGCAACCGGCCACCGCCGATTTATTCTTCGCATCCCCCGCTGCCGGGAGAAGCTGCTTGATAGCCGCGGGTGCGGCCTAAACCTTCCTGAAGATAAGCACCCCGATAACGAGGCCTATGATCGAGGAAAGGTTTATCTTGATGCTAAAACTGATGATCTCAAGGTTAAACCCTATCGGGCCGGTCAGACTTTTCTGTATGACCGACAGGGCGGGAATGAACCCCGCCGCCAGAGTCCCCAGCGCCGATCCAAGAATGGCTCCCACCAGCATAAAGGTGAGGAGATATCCGAAGTTGTGTTTTTCGAACGTCATACGGCGTCTATGGAACTCCTGTACATAAATTTCCTTACCGGGTATTTGTCAAGAAATTTTTAGCCATAAACAGTGACACATAACCTGAATCCACATACCCCCCTGTCCCCCTGAGTGGGCACGATACAATAGCCATTTCCCATTTATCTGTTTTCCTGCTCGCCCCCACTGGGGGCCGGGGGGGATAGTATTATTTAAAATAATGATGCAACTTGTTCATTTGCCTACCGCAGCTCGATGGTGCAGACGCTGATCGGGTCTGAGAGAACATATCCAACTGCGCCGGTGGATATTCGCCGCACCCATCGCCTCTGTAGGGGGTCCCATTGTTCCTCTGCCAGTCCGGCCGGGACCTCGTACGCATAGCCGACCCTGAATATGACGTAGAGCCTCTGCCCTGGCTTACAGAACTTCAGGTATGCTTTCAGTTTCTGCTGCCGTGAGGCATTGGGACCGACCGCGTCCCACCTGAACCCCGAAGTGGAATCGTCGAGAAACCGCGTCAGTTGTTCCCAGTAACAATCAACCACGGGATCCCACCGGGGGATATCGCCGATTTTAACAGGCCATGGCCGCACCGGGTCATCAAGCCTGTTGCCGGCGGTGTCATGAGAAGCCCAGATGGACCAGAACTGAACGTCAACGGTCCGGTATTTCAGATTCTGCCCCTTCTCCTGGGCCACCCGGTCAAGGCACTTCTGAAGCGTGAGACCCTTTGGCAGGATCTGGCGCATATTGATGGTCATGGCGCTGTCAAGCTTGACATAAAACAGCTTCTTCACCGGGTCATATTCGAACTGGGTCCGGTCAAAGACGGTTATAGGAGGATATCCAGCGCCGGATACAACGATCGACCCGTATCCGAACTGTGCCATATACCCCGGGGCGGGATCATCGGCATGGGCGATCGACAGGGCCAGCAGCATTGCCGGCAGGATCATTTTTTTCATCTGTTTATCCTTACCTATTATCCTTCAATATCGGTCGCAGGTCATTGAGCCTGTCGCCGCTCCTCATCGTGAGAGCAGTTTTTCCAGAGGATTTTTCATTTCATCCCTGATGAAGATGATTTTCACCAGGGTATCCCCTATGGGATTGGTTTCAGGATGCTCCCTGGCAGTCTGTCCGGAATTTTTCCACGTGCCGTTCTTCCAGTAGTCATAAAAATAGGAATAGATAAAGAGGCTCTCCCCCCCGTACTTGAAGGCGAGCCTGTTCAGGAGAGCGATCCTCCCCGTTCCCGCAAGCGCCTTTTTGTCCCTCAAGATGATCTTCGTTTCCGAGGGATAGAAGACGAACTCGTTTTTCCGCCGCTCAACACCCCGCCAGCGGATGAATTCTATCGTTTCGATATCAGCGATCGCCACTGCCATCTTCCTGCGTGCGCCCTCTTCCATTGTTTCAATCTCAATTGTTCCGAATTTCACCACCAGGGTCCCGGTCTTTTTGTCGCCCCGGGCCGTTACTATGGTGGCAGGAAGATCGGTTTTCCTGCCGGCATCCTTTGGATCGCGCACTTCCACCGGAAGAGATAACGGCTCTTTTGGAGAACGGGGTCCGTTCGAAGATGAAGTTTTCTCTTCCGCGATAAGGGGGGCCCACAGGGCCGACGCCAAAAGAAGCATGCAGAGAATACCGGAGACACGGCCCGCGCTATGCATTCCTGATATCCCTCAGTTCCAGGTCGGCCAGGTCGTTGTCCGGATCGATAGAGAGAATCTTTTCGAACATTTTCTGGGCCTCTCTCCACTCCCCGGTTTTCTTGAGCGAAAGGGCGGTCAGCATCATCGCGTCAATAAAATTGCCCTTCAGGTTCGAGGCCCTGGATGAATACTTGAGGGTGGCTGGATAATCATCCAGACAGTAATGGGCCCAGGCAAGATTGAACCATACATTGGCGTCGAATTCGTTATTCTTGAGATACAGCTCCAGGTGCTCCACCGCCCTGGCATAATCCCCGTTCTTTAAATAGCATTCGCCGATAAAGAGGTGCGATTGCTCGTCCTTTGAATTGATGGCAAGGGCCTGGGAAAGAAGCGGGATGGCAGCCTGGTAATGCTGGTGCCACATGAGCTTGAAGGCCTGATCCCGGTATTCCACGAGGTCGCGGTACGCCGGATCGATCTCGATCATCACCAGGGTCATATCATCAGTCTGGGGCGCATCACCCATATGCTCCAGGCAGTCGCGGACGATCAGATCGCGGGCATCTTCCAGCGACAGAGACGCGGTTTCAGCAAACAGCTGTTCCAGGCGCCGCTCCCCGAACGTTGCGCCTTTTTTGTTGATGGCGCTCACGATCCCGTCGGTATAGAGAAGGATCCGGTCCCCGTATCCAAGCTGGTTCTGGCCGTCCTCATACATGGTGTTGGAGTCCAGAGAGTATCCCATGAAGAGACCGTTGGTGTCCCAGGTCTCAAGGGACATCATGTCTTTCCGCAGCACCAGCGCCATCTGGTGCGACGCGTTGCAGTAGAAGATATCCCGGGTGGGGCTTATGACCGCGAAGAAAGCAGTGACAAAATCATCGGTCTTGATGGCCTTCACCAGCTCGTTGTTGACATGGCGGAAGATATCCGCCGGGAAGAGCGACGTCTGGATGGCCTCTGCGAAGCTGATTTTTGCCAGGGCGGTAATGAAGGCCGCAGGCATTCCGTGTCCGGAAACGTCGGCTATGAGGACCCCCAGATAGCCCCCCTTCATCTGGAAAATATCGTAAAAATCGCCGCCGATCTTGCCCATCAGCTTGTAGTAAGCGACCACCTTGACCCCCTCATGGTAATAGGGTGTCTGGGGCAGGAGGCCGTGCTGGATATCGCCCGCCAGGTCAAACTCCCTCTGTATCTCGTTGTCCTTCCTCTCCATGATGCGCAGGGTGCTGTTGAGCTCGCGTGTCCGCTCCTGCACCTTGCCCTCCAGGTTTTCGTTGGCGGTCTCCATTGTCTCATTCATAAAATTGATCTTGTCGGCAAGGGCCAGGGAGAGGAGGATCACCTGCATCAGCGACGATATCTGCAGCATCCACCGGGTGATGAAGGTGTCCGGGATGATTCCGAAAAGTTTCATAGAATAGACCAGTGTCCCGATCCAGAAGGCCGCCCAGGTAATAATGTACATCCGGGCAGCCCTATTCCCCAGCATGAGCACCTTCACCGCTATGACATAGAGAAAAATCGCCATCATCATGACCACGGCGACCAGTGCGATGACTGTGGCGGTGTAATCGATGAAGAATGACACCGGGATTACGGCCATGAAGACATAGAGGCTGGCCTTCATCACCCGGTCAATGGCGGGCACATAATGCATCGTATCAAGAAAATACCTCATGAACTGTATGGCAAAGACCGACGAGAGGAGCACCCAGAAGGGGATGCTTTGCTTCGCCCACCAGGGGAAGTCCGGCCATAGATACTGGAAGGCCAGACCGTTCAAACACAGCTGGAACAGGACAAAGGCCAGGCAGTAAAGAACATAGTAGAGATAGCTCCGGTCCCTGAGGGAAAGAAAAAGAAACAGGTTGTATATCACCATGACCAGCATGGCGCCATAGTAGATAGCGAACAACACTTCCATCCGGCTCGTGTGGTCCTTGAAGGCAGAGGGCGACCAGATGGTCAGGAACAGGTCCATGGAGCCTTTCGTCTGGCAGCGGACATAGCAGGCGCGGCTGCTCCTCTCCGGTTCGGTTAAGGAAAAGACTGCATTAACGAAGGGCACCTCGCGGGAAGAGAACGGAAGGATGTCCCCCGAGGCCCGCTCTTCCGTGAGCGTCCCCTCCCTGTCAATCACGAAGAGGTTGATCCGCTCCATCTGGGGATGCGCCACCTCGAGGTACCATGCAATGTCATGATCGCTGCGGTTTGACACGGTGAAGCGGGCCCAATAAGCCGAGCGGGTGAACCCGTAAACTGGAAACTCGTCCTGTGACTGCCTGAAGGAACGGGAGAGACCGTCTCCGGCGACGTCCTGAATGCTCCATTTCCCGGTGGGGTCCTCAAGGATTTCCAGGTGCCTGCCGAGGCTGATGCTGGTCAGGCCGTCGTCGAGCACCACCCACTTTCCGGCCGTTGCCTCAAGGGGCACAAAGAGAAACAGGGCCGCCCCGAGCAGAAGTATATATGCAGTGCGATAGGTCGTACGGTACATACCATTCATCGAAATCATATTGAAAATTCGGCCGTCACCGGTGTATGGTCAGATGGTTTTTCCCGCATCCGCGGCTCCCGGTCTATTGCCGCGTTCACCGACAGATCCGCCATGGCCCCGGTTCCCCATATATGGTCAACGCGCCATCCCAGGCCGCGCGCAACGCTGTCCCGCACACGGTAATCCCAGAAGGAATAGTTACCCGCCCCGGGGCAGTGCTTCCTGAATATGTCAACGAAACCCCACGACTTTACCGCGGCCAGGGCACGGTGCTCGTCAGGATGATACCCGACATGGCCCAGGAGACGCTTCGGGTCATGGACATCGATCGGC
Organism: Spirochaetota bacterium; assembly: GCA_041753395.1. Taxonomy (GTDB): domain Bacteria; phylum Spirochaetota; class UBA4802; order UBA4802; family UBA5550; genus RBG-16-49-21. Next base: position 9,798 of record JBGSUQ010000028.1, on the reverse strand, counting down.
TCCGGCGCCACGTTGAAATCGCCGAGCCAGACCAGGCGGTCACCCTTCCGGAACCTCCGGTTGAAGTAGTCGAGCAGGCGGCCGAACCACTGGAGCTTGTACTGGAACCGCTCGGAATCGGGAGAGGTGCCCTGGGGCACGTAGGTGTTGACAATGTCCACTCCCATTACGCGCACCGCGATGAGTCTCGTCCCCTCGTCGTTTCCGTCCCCGTCGAAGCCGTACGAAACCCCTTCGATATCGTGACGGCTCAGGACGGCGACCCCGTTGTACGATTTTTCTCCGCGGAAGACCGCCCGGTATCCCAGCGCCTCGATCTCCGCGGCGGGAAAATCATCATCAACGACCTTGGTCTCCTGGATGCACAGCACATCAGGCCGGGCGGAGGCAAGCCACCGCTCGATCACGGGCATCCGTGCCCTGATTGAATTGGCATTATATGTGGCGATCTTCATGGTCAATCTTGCTACCTGTGGAAGGGCGGTCCCGTCCGGCCCCGGTCATTTCTTTACGTCAAGCATCACACGGTTCGTCGGCTGGATGACCGCTTTTTTATTCGCCAGGGAAACGACCTTTGCCCGGAAGTTGCCCTGCGGATCGCGGTAGAGCCTCACGTTCCCCACGTACCGGTCCCCGTTGTAGACCGACGCGGCCTGTCCCTCCTCGATCTTCAGCGACCGGTTCATGCGCACCAGGATGGCGCCGGCGTCGCGGGGATCGAGGACCAGGCCGTTTTCTTTTTTCGCGTTCAGGACGAAATCAAAGAGGTATTCATATTTTTTCAGGAGCTGGTTCCTCCCCTGCAGCGCCCGGGCAAGGTCCGCCCACATGTTCTCATAGTCGCGGACGATGGACCCGGATAGGCCGTCAAGGGCCTTCAGCGCCGGCGGTACAGAATTCTTATATGGTACCCTCATCAGCCTTTTCAGCAAAACGACCTCGTCACCGATATGCCTGCGGAGAACGCCGAAGTCATCGGCGCTGAACCCGCACTCGCCCAGGAGCGGATCATACTCCCGGAGAAACCCGCCCCGCACCAGCGATGCTTCGGGCCTGGTCGCGATGATGCCGCTCACCGGCTGTGCGTCAAGCACCGGGTTATACCGGAGGGTGATGTAATCAACATGCCCGTCATAATATCTCTTCAGCGCTTCCACGCCGGTGTCCTGCTTGTCCTTGAGCCGCTTCATCTGCAGGCCGTAGAGGCGGTCTGTGTTGGTGATTTTCGTTTCAGCGCCCTTCGCGGCCAGCTCTTTCTCCTCTTTCGCCCGGGCCTCCTCAAGCGCCCATATCTCGGACTTCTTCCTTCGGATTTGCGCCTGGTGCGAAACCCTGACCCGCTTGATGCGGGCCTCCTCTTCGCTCCTGAGGGCGGAGACCCTCCGGTCGATCTCAACGTCGGGAAGCCCCTGGGAAAGGATGGCCGCCTCCCGGGCGTACATGTCTTTCCTCACCTTCAGGATTTCGCCGAGCATGTCGACCTCGAGCATCTCCATCTCGATCCTGAGCACGTCGATATTACTTCCCCGTTTCCGCGCCGAATCGATGATTTCCTTCAATCGGAGGTCTTCGAACTCGGTGATGTCAACGTTGATGATCCGGTCACGCCAGTCGCGATACAGCTTGAAGAGGAGAACACCCCCCAGGACCACGCCGATAAAGAGGAGAATAAACAGGTACATCATGTAGTTCTTGTTCTTTTTAGTCCTGGCGAACTCTTCCTCGAGGACGTACACCCTGGTCATCCCTTCCTGGTCGTAGATCTCCTCCGGCAGGAAGAGCGAGCGTCCCTGGACGACATCCTGCTTTATTTCGTTTTCATTTCCCATATTCCATTCCACCCTTTCGGAGGCCGCTCCTGAGTCCGTTCGATGAACACCTCTGCCACCGGAAGCTTGCAGTTCCTGAATTTTGCGTTTGCACCGGCCCACTCGCCGCGGTAATAAAGCTCGAGGCCGAGCTCGAAAGCGGAAAGCTGTTCCGAGAGGACTTTGTCATACTCGCTCTCCGGGACCGGCCAGTATATCTTCTGCCCCGTGGTCTTACCCTTCACCATGACGGTGTCCAGCTCCACGAAGTGAAGCCCCGGAGACTCCATGGCGGTCTCGATGTCATTCCTGACATACTCGGAGCAGATGACCGGGACCTTGTAGACGCGCGTCAGCCCCTCCATCCGCGACGCAGAATTGACGTTGTCTCCGATGACCGTGTTGGTCATCCGCACGTAGGAGCCCAGGGTGCCGTAAAACACCTCCCCGCCGTCAATGCCCACGCCGATCTCGAGGAGCACCGCCTTGTATACCTTTTCCTCGTCCCCGGAGAGCTTCCCTTTTTTCAGAATGATCTCGTCCCTGATGGCGGTCATCCGCAGGCCGAGGAGCTGCGTCACCTCGTGCAGCTTGTAGGCCGCCTGGACCGCCTGGTACGACTTGTTTTCCCTGGTATCCTCCAGGACCCCGAACACGGCGAGAAGCGCGTCGCCGATGATGGAGCCGATGACGCCGTCCAGGTTGACGATCTCCCTGATGGCCCGGTCGTAGTGAAGGTTCAGGAGCTTGATGATGTCGGTGCCGAGGGTCTCGGTGATAAAGGTGAAGCTCTTGATGTCGGAGAAAAGAATCGTGAGATCCTGCCTGGTCCCCTCAAGCTTAACCATGCGGTCCCGGTACGCCTTGAGGACCACGTCCTGGTTGGCGAACTTGCGGAAGATGGTGATGAGATTATCCACGGTGCCCGAGAGGGAGTTGAAGGCAGCCCCCAGGTAGGTGATGTCGTCATTGGTGGCGCCGGCAAGGTCGATGATGCCCAGCTGCTGCGTTTTGACCATTTTCATGATCGCATTGGTTATGATGTCGATATAACGGAGCAGGAACCGGAGGATATAGATGCCGATCCCACCGATGATAATGGTGATGACGAGGATGACGGTGCTGATAATTATCATGTTGGTGCGCGTTTCCCCGTAAAACTCCTGCCGCTCCTCGGCACGCACGATAAAGGCCTTCCACCTGGGATTGTACTTATACATTCCGAAGTAGTCCATGCCGTTAAACTGAAAATAGAGGGGGCCCTCGTCCTTCCCGGCGGCAAGTTCCGTCTGCATGTCCCTTAGGCACACCGCATCATCAAAGGCCTTCTGCCGCAGGACCCGGTCGCTGGACGCCTGGAAGAGGATTCTCCCCTCCGCGTCGAAGCCGATGAATACGGCCTTGTCATGCCGGAGTTCCCGCTGGCCATTTCCGGAAGTCAGCCCCAGCTCATGCCTTCCCTTTTTTTCCATGCTCTGCACCGAGCCTTCAAGGTTCTTGTCGAACTGGTATATCTCGAACTGGTCGTTACAGTAGGTGTAGATATTTTTCAGGTCCTTGGTGAGGAGCTGGTTCATCTGCGTGAACAGCTGGGATCTATTAAAGATGAAATTGATGTAATTGGTTGAGAAGTTCGATATGAGTATAAAAAGACTGAAGGTTATGATGATTTTTATTGTTACCGGCCAGACTATGGTGTTGTTTACTTTTTTAAAAAACATACAATATGATCTCTCCGGATAATTGCGGACGGCAATCGTACAAAATAGCCTACCGGTTGAGGGACAATTGTCAAGATTAAAATTAATATCGCCCCCCTGTCCCCCATAGGGGGCATCTGATTAACTCGCTATCTCCGTATAATATTTGAGTCCCGCTTTCATTTGAGCTTCTCTGTATTTCTCATCACGATGACAAAAGTATATATACAATTAATAAAACGCCCCCTCAGGGGGTCGGGGGGGGGTCTAAATTGAGTTGATAATCAGTTAAATAGCTACTGAGGTATTCCGGTATACGCATCTTTTTACTTAAAAAAAATACCCGGTACGCCGATAGGTATAGTGATGTGGCATAATTATCCGCGGCAGCCGGAGCATTCTGTATGTACCGGCGGCCGGGGACCGGTAACGCACCACATTGAGACAACTAACACAAGAAAGAGGGACCCCTATGATAAGCAGTTCAGTTCCGAGAGAAATCGTGGTAATGTACAACAATGCTCTGGAGCTTTCCAACCGGGGCGATCTGGACGCGGCACTCAAGGAATACCGCCGCGCCATTGACGCTTATCCCGATTTTGTGGCGGCATACAATAATATCGGCGAGATATATACCCGCATGGGCGATTCTGAAAAGGCCATACTCTCCTATCTTGACGCGTTAAAAATCGACAAGCATTACCGCGTGCTGCTCAACCTGGGCGTTGAGCACTTCAACCGCAAGAATTACGACCAGGCCCTGAAATACTTTATCGAGTCGATCAAGCAGGAACCGAATTTCTTGGAAGGAAATTATTACGCCGGCCTCGTTCATTACACAAAAGCCGAGTACAAGAAGGCTGAAAAGTACCTGCTGGCCGTTGCAAACCTGGACAGGCGCCACCTGAAAGCCAACTATCTCCTTTCCCATATTTATTACGAGTGGAAACAGTATCGGAAAACCATCGAATGTCTCGACCGGATCAAGGACCTGGCCGAGGACAAGTCATTCATCAACCGGTTCTACGGGTTCTGCCATTTTTACCTAGGCAGCTATGACCAGGCAGTCACCTACCTCACTGAGGCACTGGAATGCAGGCCCGAATATGCGCGCTTCAAGAAATATCTGGACAAGCTGAATTATGAAAACAAGATCAGGGAAATCGGCGATATCGGAAAAGCCATCACAGAACTCGAAGAGGACCTGTCACAGCGTGAGGCACAGGTCTTAGACCTGACCAAACTTAGCATGCTCTACATATTTAAAGGCGAGTATAAGAAAGCAGAAAAGCTCATACAGACACATAAGAAAAAGCTCGCATAGAAACTCAAAGCCCGCTGCTACCAGCGGGCTTTTTCATCTCTACCAGGAAATATATTTAAACGAGAAAAAGTTTCTCGATGATTCCAGGGACCTATGGTTGAAAATCGTATCATGGGACCGGTAATTACTGCATGAGCTGTCTCTGCAAAAACTGTTTGATAAATTCATGGTCTTGAACCTCCTTGACTTAATTAGAATAATATAATAGTATTTTAGAACATTGTCAAGTTCTGAACAATAAAAATATAAAAATTTCTTCTGTCCGCTTTTTTACCAGTAGTTATCAATCTTTTCTAGTCAAGTCGGGTTTTACATTTTATTATTGAATTTTCCCTGCCATAATGCATTATACGGATGCGGACAAACTTAACTACATGGAGAGCAAATCAATGACATTAACAAGTATCCTCATTCTCCTGGCAATCGGACTCGTGGCCGGCTGGCTGGCCGGCATAATATGGAAAGGCAGCGGATTCGGACTTCTCTGGAATCTCATTATAGGCGTGGCCGGAGCGTTCCTGGGCAGCTGGATATTCAGTCTTCTCGGTATATCCTTCGGCGGGATCATCGGATCCATCGTTGCGGCCCTGATCGGAGCACTGATTCTCCTCGCCATTGTAAATCTTATCAAGAGGCGGTAGAAGCTGACGCGGAAAACCGCGGACCCGAGGATGCGCCTCTCCGCGGCACCCCTCTACCGCTACCGGCTGGAGTCAGTCCATGGTCATCATCATAGATGACTGCCTGGAGTGCGGGCACCACTTCATGCACTACGGTTCAGTGGTCATCTGCAGCTACAACGGCCTAACGACAACGCGCCATGTCTTCGAAGCGCCCTGGGGGCCGGTCTTCGTAATGAACTGCCCGCTGGGGAATGCCGCCGGTGTGGACGATACAGGGGACGATTGATCCCGCCTACCCGGTGATCGACTCTATCTGTTTCCGCAGCGTTTCCTGCGAGGCCGTTTCCTTGTAGATCTGGAGAGGGATGAGTTTTCTCATGTTCCCCGACACCTTGATCTTGCGGGCCACCCAACCCTTCATCCCTACTGACCAGTCGCCCCGGACCAGAATGGATAGTGCGTAATCGGCCGGCATCGACATTTCCACGTCAGCCTTAGGCGCGTGCCCCTTCCGGATTATGCCGCCGTTGATGCACATGGTAACGTCATCGACCGTGAGATTCACCACTACGTCCTTCATGGCCTTTGGTATCTCAAGGCCTGCCGCGGCTTTTGTCATCTCTTCAACTTTCACGAACCATTCGTCTGATAAGAATTTAGACATTGGATTCTCCTTATGTATGGATCCAGCCCCGCCCGGGGTCTGGCAGATTGATGTCACCCCGGCATGTTTTTCCATGGCCGGCGCGGGTTGTACACTATCATGATCTCTGCCCCGACTTCCAGCGGCTTTGTCGTTTTATAGAATCCGCCCGCCGGTTTCCCCGTGCCAGTCGTGAATTCATAACGGATGTTCATGATAGTGCCGCTTTTCGTCGTCTGTGAGGTTGCGATGGTTCTAGTCACCCGCGCCGTTGCCCTTGTACCGCTGCGAAGCAGCCGTACCAAGCTGCAAGTGGAGAAAAATCCCGCCAGAAAGAGTGACAGACCCATGACACAGCAAAGAACGGTCGCGATGTCCATTAAACCGATGCCATTCCCTGCGAAACGGCACCGGGACGGCTTTTCCGGGTCGTATTCGATCGCCACAGGTCTATCTGGAGAGAGCTGCCCGATGAAGAGGTCATCGTTCGACCAGAGTCTCGCCCTGACCGGACGCCCGTGCCGGTCGTTGAAACCGAGATCAATACTGTACACCGGTTTCCTGTTGACCATGACCGGGGTATGCAGGGTTCCTAACAAGCGGGCCTCGGCGCGAATTCCTCGATGGTTCAACATAACATGGTCCCACACCGTGGGGTCATTGACGAGCATGAATATGCCCCAGCCGAGAAAGAAGACAAGGCCGAATATCATGTTGAATATCCTGCTAAATCCCACACGCTCACAGTTAACGCGGCGCGGCGTTGACTGTTTCATTGTGTATCTCCGGCATACTGCATGCTATTATTCTATTGGATTATAAAGGAATCGTCAAACCAAAAAGAGGAACACTTTTACTTTTTGCCTGTCAGGGTGCTTCAGGTTGCCCGGAGCCATTGCCGATAAAGCGCATTGCGCCCCTTGGGCTTGCACTGAAAAGATCGTAAATTTCTTGACGATAACGCCCTGTAGAATGAATAATAGCATGATTAGCAAAAATCTGACAATGCCGGGCACCGATGGACATACCGTGCCATGAGTAATGGCCGAATGACAGGATTGATCTGCCAGTTCCTGGCTGTGCAAAACCAGAGCGCGAGGAAATTATGAATATATCGTTGAAACAATCGGGAAGAAAGAATTTTATTTTATCAGCGATCTTTGGATTCCTGATACTACTATCTTCAATACCATTTATCAGCCACTATCATTACAATTGCGACTCTGTCAATTATGGCCTGGCAATTCATGAGTATAATATTTCAGCCAGTCAGCCCCATCCATCCGGTTACCCTGTTTTTGTTGCTTTAGGAAAAATTATTGATTTTGTTGTTAATAACACCAATTTATCATTGGTCATTGTATCAATTCTTCTGTCCATCTTTTCGGTTATAGTTTATTATTATCTTGCAATATATATATTTGATGATATTAAAATTGCTTTTATAAATACTCTTTTTTTAATATTCTGCCCGGTTTTTTGGTTCTATCGAGAACTGGCATTAACCTATGTTACTGATCTCACAGCATCAGTAATAACAGTATTCCTGGTTTTTAAAATAATATATGAGAAAAAAAATATATATTTATATGTACTCGCGTTTTCTATAGGAATTATCAGTGGTTTTAGGCCGTCCATATTATTATTAATAGCGCCCCTGTTGATGTATGCCTTCATTTTTATCATCATTAATGATATAAAACAGCATTCAAAATTTGATTTTAAAAAATTATTCGTTAGCGGAATTATTTTTTTAACAACCATTTCACTATGGCTGATTCCGGTATGTATTTCAATAGGTGGTTTGGAACAATACCTGTCCAGTGTGTCAGAAGTGTATTATAGATTTGCCAGATTTACTTCTGTATTATATGGCGCACCATTGAAAAACAACATGCTGCAGATACGTGTTGTCAACAGAGTCCTGATTTGCGGAATCTTTGGAATAATAGTGCCACTTATTGTTACTATTTTTTATTTATTATTCTATTATTTTAAAAAGAATAAAGACAGAATTTTTACTGGCGAATTAAATTTTAATCATTTTACACCTGTAATTTTGATTTCAATTATTCCTGCATTATTGTTTTATTATCTCGTGCATTTTGGACAGCCCGGATATATCTTGATAGTGCTTCCGCCACTATATCTCCTGTCCGGTATCGGGATGAAATTAATGTTTAATAACAATATATTTAAATCATTATTAATCATTTTATTTATAATACAAACTACTCTATTTCTCGTGTTATCCCCCAGTGCTCGTCTTATCACAACGTATGATGAGGCTAATGGATTTGAAAAATTTATAGCCAAGCAGAATAACATGCTGTTGTATTTTACCGCCAAGCAAATAAAGTTTAACGATAGTCAGCTCGAGATACTCTTTAATGAAGTCAACAAATTCATCCTGGACAACAACCTCTCGCAGGATGACGTGTTTGTTATTTGTCCATCGCTATTGACGTATAAACATAAAGGCGATATATTGACCAATGATAGCTTAAAACGACATTTTGATTATTATTTGCCCAAGCTTGATTCAATAAATTTAACTGCAATGAATAATGCTGCATATGCCGTTCATGATCGTAAAGATATTTATATTAAATCGAATAAGAAAAGTATAATAGTTACAGCTGATAAAATAAATGATTCAGATTTACCTAAGCATCTTACGTTGAAAAAATTAAACCGTATTTATGTTGCGGATTTATTTAATGTCAATAATTTCACATTTATGGGTTATAATTTTATCAGGCGTTGATGAATCTGCTTCGACTCGCACCCGGTCATAACTTCCTCCCGATTTCAGCACCCTCGCGAATCGCTTCCAGGACCTGCCGCGGCTGCCGGGCATCGCCGATGACATGGACTTCAGCGATGCCGGTCACCACGGCCGACAGATTGTCGACCGGCTCTGCGCCCGTTGCCAGGATAATATAATCAATGCCGGAAATGGCCGTTTCGCCCTCCTTTCCCTCGACCAGGACGCCCTCGGCGGTTATCTTCTTCACCGTCGCTCCGGTGATAACTCGTACCTGCCTGCGGCGGAGCTTTTCCATGAGGAGTTCCCGCCCCTCGCTGAACATGTCAGTCCCCACGGCGTCTGTCATTTCCACGATGGTCACATCAGTCCTGCCGATGGTGATGTTGTCCCCGGTAGTGGCTATGAACGAAGCGACTTCGCACCCCACCATGCCGCCGCCGATGACCAGGGCCTTACCGGGCGCCAGGTCAACGGATCCCGCGAGCACCTCGTGGGCAGTGAACACGTTGCTACCATCGGCGCCGGGGATGGCGGGCCTGCAGGGACGGGCGCCTGTGGCTACCACCAGTGCGTCGGGCCTCACCTCCGACACCAGCTCCGGGGTCACCTCCACGCCGAGGGCGACCGCTGCACCCGCCTTCTCCGCCTGGCGGAAAAGGTACTGGGTCACCTTGCACAGCTCCTGCTTTCCCGGTGGGACCGCGGCCAGGTTGAACTGCCCCCCCGGCGCCGCGTCTTTTTCATAAAGGCGCACGTCATGGCCGGCCAGGGCCGCCACCCGGGCCGCTTCAAGACCGGCAGGGCCGCAGCCAGCGATCATTACTATCTTCTTCTTTTGAGTACGCTTGATTTCCATTTCGGCCTCGCGGCCCACCGCCGGGTTCACGATGCAGGTCATGTCGCCGCCGCTTTCGCGGTTTCGCACGCACC
>JBGSUQ010000027.1:0-220961 GCA_041753395.1 Spirochaetota bacterium | reverse complement strand
CCGTCCTTCCCTCTCGCGCACTCCCATCCCGGTCGCTCAGGCGCCGCGACGGGCTAGGCGATTAACTCGCCCTCATTCACTACGCTTCGCTTCGTTCTGTGAGGGCTCGGACAACAATCGCCTATCAGTGTCCGCCCTTAGGGCGGACGGTTTGAGTTCTGTTATCTGTCAGTAAACGTTCTCTGTTAATACCTGCGGCAGGGATGCCGCAGGCGGCTCTCTTTGTCTTAAGCTGCATACGATCGCCGAGCAGTTTAAGGGCATTCATGCATAAGGGCCAGCACGCCGCAGGCGCGGGGTGATGGGGATCGAAAGGGGAAGAGGGAAGCCACCCTCTTCCCCTTTCATAAATGACGACCCGCACCGGGTCAACTTGCGCGTGCCCCGCTAGGGGCGATTAATAGGCAGTGCCATCGTAGCGGTAACCCCGGGCCCGCCGGCATTGTTGCTCACCTCAATATACCCGCCATGGAGGTGAGCAACTTCGCGAACGAAGGGGAGGCCCAGGCCGGTGCCACGCAGCCGGTCCCTGCCGGGAAGGGAGTAAAAGCGATCGAAGATCCTTTCCAGAGCGAATTCGGGAATGCCGGTGCCGGTATCGGTTACCGCGAGAATTGTAAAATTCTCCTGCACCGTTGATGACACGGTGATGGTGCCGCTGTCGGGTGTGAACTGGACTGCATTTTTTATAAGGTTCAGCACAGCGTGGGTGATAAGAAATTTTTCGCCTGTGACCTCCTGTCCAGACGGGACGTTGTTCACGATGCGTATCCCGCCCTTAATGATCTGCGGTTCCAGGCTCGCGATGGCCTCTGAAACGACGCCGTCGATGGAGACGGTCTCCGTGTCCTTGAGATTTTTTCTTTTCTCAAGGGCTGTCAGCTGCAGAAGTTTCCCGATTATGCTGTCGATACGGCTGGTTTCTGCAAGGATGTTGTGGTAAAATTTCTTTTTCTGCTCCTCCGGCATGTCATCACCGAGAAGCTCCGCCGCGCCCCGTATCGACGAGAGGGGGCTCTTGAGCTCGTGGGTCAGGGCCTGGACGTATCGCTCAATGTAATCCTTCCCTTCGAGTTTGGAGCGCATATCCTCGAAGGCGATACCCAGATCACGTATTTCAGCGGCGGAAAGGGCGGGGAACTCTGCCCGTTTTCCGCCGCTGAGGGAATTGACATACTGCAGCAGCATTGCTATGGGCCGGTTGATCCACAGGGTCAGGAGGACGCCAAGTACAAGGAAGGCCAGGCCGGATATGACCGCGGCCATTATGATTTTCCTCCTGGCAAGGTTCATGAAGAGGGTGACACTGTTTTCCGGTTTGACCACGGTGACCACTCCGGCAATGGAGCCGCCCTTCATGATGGGCGCGGACACGTACAGCGCGTTCGTTGAAGGGTCGCTGCTGACAAGCGGGGACGACCGGGCACCGTAGGCGCCGCGCAGGGTCCGGTATACATCGTTCCACCGGGAAAAATCCTTTCCCTCGTTTTTCCCGCCGTTGGAGTCGTATTGGACGACTCCCTTCGAGTCGGTGACGTATACCTGCAAATTGATATCCGACTTCGTAAGGCCGTATATGCGGGACGATATTTTCTTGCGGGTCACGGAGCTGAAAACAGTCTTTATACTATCGCAGGGAGAAGCTTTCATGTTCATGTCAGATTCGATCAGCGCTGCCATCAGGTGAGCTGTATCGTTGAGGGATTCTTCGACGGCTTCCAGGTAGCGAGGGCGGATATCGCTGACGATCATGTCAAACACAAAATACGAGCCGATGGCATAGAGGAGGATGAAGCCGATGAGGATACGTGTCCGTATTTTCATCGGTCTTCCCTCAGCGAGTATCCCACGCCGCGGTGCGTCGTAATAGGGTCCGATCTCGGATCGATAGCGCGCAGCTTCGCCCGTATGGTCTTGATATGGGTGTCAACGGTGCGCTCGAAGCTCTCGTCCGGCTCGACCCACACCATCTCCATGATTTTCTCACGCGTGTACACCCAGCCGGGACGTTTGATGAGGAGGCAGAGGATCTCGTATTCGTACCGGGACAGGTCGAGGGGGGCGCCGCGGTATGTGATCTGGCGGCGGTTGGAATCGATCGCGAAGGGGGTGTTCCCAGGAGCCTGCGGTACGCCCCCGCCGCTCCTCCGGAGGACGGCCTTGACGCGGGCGACAAGCTCCCGCGGGCTGAAGGGCTTTACAATATAATCGTCTGCGCCCAACTCCAGTCCCAGGATCCTGTCAATCTCGTCTGAGCGCGCGGTAAGCATGAGGAGCGGCACGTCTGACTGTTTCCTAATCATCCTGGCCAGGTCAAAGCCGGAGATATCGGGGAGCCCGATGTCCAGGATGATCAAGTCGATGCCGCCCCGTTCCAGCCGGGCCATTCCTTCGGTTCCCATGGCGGTCCAGAGCGGTTCGAACCCTTCACGGGCAAGGGCATAGGTCACGGTGTCGGCGATGCCCGCTTCGTCTTCTATTAGAAGGACTGTCTGTTTTTCAGGCATAGGCATGAATGAAAAAGCTCATTGTTAGGGGTTATGATGTTCGATATCGCCGGGCCAGTCAAGATCAATTTTCCGGCGTAACAATGCGGCCGTCCGAAAAAAATATTGTGAATTTCAGGCTCTTCGACACACTATATTGTCAGAATGGTATTTGGGCAGTCATGTACCGGCGCAATTAATTCCGAAGATTCAATGGCATGCCGGATCAGCGAACCGCCGCGAAATAATGTAACGAGAGGTAATAATGAAAACCGCCATAACCATCCTGCTTTCCGTGACATTCCTGTGTGCGCCTGCCTTCAGCGCTGAAAAGATGACCTTCGCGGTCATGGAGCTGGAGGCCAGGGGCGTTCCTGAATCGGATGCAGAGAAGATTTCTCACATTATCCGTACCGAGTTGAGTAATGTCAGTGAGTTCCAGGTCATTGACAGGAATAAGGCCGCCGCTGGATGCGGCGATGTTGCATGCGCGGTCCAGGCCGGCAAACAGATCGGGGCCCGGAAGGTCCTGATAGGCTCCCTGATGAGGCTGGGCGAGCAAATGACCGTTACCTGCCGCGTTATCGATGTTGAAAAAGGGACCGTTGATTTCGCCGGAAACGAAAAGGCCTTGTTTCAGTCGGATGAACTGTACATGGCTGAGCGTCTCTGCGAAAAAGTGGTCAGAAAGATCACGGGGAAACAGCTGTATAAAGAAAAAGACAGACTTAAGGATTCAATCGCGGTAAAACGGTACCGCTTATCCTCTTATTCTGACTACCATCCGGTGAAAGATCCGACTGCCTGGCTTGCCCTCGGATCGGGGATAGCATGCGGATTTGGCTTTGCCATAGCGCACGACAGCTATGTATTTAAGACAAGATACTCTTTCGCGGACAGCTTTCAGCAAATGTTTCTTTTGACGTTTTCCGCCTTTTCAATGAATGCGGACCTGATAGCATTGGCGATGATTAATGATTATGCGGAGAAGCAAAACAGGCACCACAGGGCCGAACGGTTAAAAGAGAGGAATTATTATATCAGCGCCGGCGTCGGCGGTTTCAGTATACTCATGCTCGTCACCTTCATCGGCCGTAATATTGCCCATACGGCTTCCTCCGGTGAAGACGTGAAGGTCGGCGATATATCCTTTATTATGCCCTCGTTTTATGATGGACCTGCCGGGGGAAGAGCAGGGGACCAGTACAACATCGGGATGGGCCTCTCGATGAAGTTTTAAAGCTCCCTATCCTCCCTATACCGATGGTGCCTGCCATGCTGCAGCCGACTTCCGTTTAAGCGCATCCTATGGTATATGCCGGCTAAACCTGTGATACCGGAAAACTAAACAATCAAATCCTCTGCATCGATTTTCGGATAAAAAAACTATGGACATTTTGTTAAAATGGCTGATAGTAGACGCGGTGCCATGACAATGCAAAAATGAATAATCCCCCGCCGCCCGCGGCTGCCTTGTAAGGAGGTACCCAATGATTCCCGGAAAATATATCGCTGCTGCTGCTGTTGTGGCGTTCTGCTCATATTCAACCGCTCATGCCGGGATTAATGATGATCTTATTAGTGCTGCCCGGATCGGGTCTATCGAGGGAGTGCGATCGGCCCTGGCGGCAGGCGCCCTGGTCGATGTCAGGAACGGCAATGGCATGACGGCCTTGATGGCGGCGTCCGGCGCCGCCAACAGCGACATAATCAGCCTGTTGATAGGAAAGAAGGCCGATGTCAGTCTGAAGGATGCCACCGGCAGGACCGCGCTCATGATGGCTGCCGAAAGCGGCTCTGTTGATGCCGTCAGGGCCCTCTTTGTAGCCGGCGCCGGCATTAACATGAAGGACAACAACGGCGTGTCCGTCCTGATGCGGGCTGCGGAATATGGTTCCGAGAGCGTCGCCGAATACCTGGTGAAGGCCGGCGCCCACGTCAACGCGCGGGACAACCATGGTGCGACCCCACTGCTTGCCGCGGCCGGCGCCGGTCATGCCGGGATGGTGAAACTCCTCGTTAAGTATAATGCGGCTGTGAACGCGGCAGATGATACGGGATGGACCCCGCTTCTCAGGGCCTCCTTCGGCGGCCATGCTGACACGGCCGCGCTGCTTCTCGGCGCCGGGGCCAGGGTCAATGCGAAGATCACCCTGGCGGATTCCTACGGGGTCACAGCCCTGATGCTGGCGTCCCTGAACGGGCACACGGCGGTGGTGAAGCTCCTTCTCGGGCACCAGGCCGATGTGAACGCCCGGGACAACCTGGGCCAGACGGCGCTGGCCAAGGCGCTCCAGTATGGTTATGAGGATGTGGTTATTCTGCTTAAGGCAGCGGGCGCGAAAGAGTAGATATCCCCGGTCCAGGCATCTCTTTTGATAATTCTTTACATTCAGTTAAAAATTTTGTTGACACTTATCTCTTTAAAGTTAGTTTGACTCAACTCATGGAAAAATTGTTATAATTAGTTAACAATTATTAATAATTGTTATTATTATTCATGATTTGTTATAATGGATATTTGAAATAAATTCCTGGTTAGGGATTATTATTGTTGCAGAAATGATTAATGAGGATTGATATTGTCTCATAGAAAATAAAGGCAATATGAAAAAAATAAGACTCCTTGCATCCTGCTTCCTTATCCTCATTATTCCGGCCCTGTTCATTTCCTGCAAAAAGAAGGGTCCCACCGATATGTCTGAACTGACGCGCATAGTAGCAACCCAGAGCGGTAAAGATGAAATGGATATTGTCCATAAGACGCATGAAAAGTCGGGTATTGACTGCTATAAGTGTCACCACAAATGGGAGAATCCTGACAGGATCAGGAACTGCTCCAACTGTCATCAGAAAGATATTGTTCAGATAACAAAAGACACGTGCCTTAAATGCCACACGGCAGAAGGCAAGTAGTAAAAATCATACAATTATAGCAGGCAGAGATGCGGAAAGTATTGATACTTGGCATCGGCAACACCTTGCGCTGTGATGACGGTCTGGGTGTATTTATCGTCAGGCAGATGGAAGAATCGGGGATGGCCCTTCCGGAAGGAGTGGAACTTCTTGACGGGGGCACGGCCGGTTTTGACCTTCTGGGCCTTATCGATGGTTACGACAAGATCGTTATCGTGGACGCCCTCAAGACCGACGACCGGCCTGGGAGCATTTACCGGTTCACGCCCGAACACGCGGTTGACCGCCGCGCGCAGTTCTCGATGCATGAAGTGGGAATCATGGAAGTGATTAAAACCCTCGGGATCATGGACAGCAATCCCGAGATAGAATTCGTCGGGATCGTCCCGGAGAACATAAACGATATGGACACCACGATCAGCCGGGCTGTTCTGGATTCGATTCCCCGCGCGATGGAGGTGATCCTGGATGCCGCTGCAGATTAATTGTAGATTAATTAAAGAAAAAAATATGTATGTCTAGATACACACATTAATACAAAGTGCCTGGAGGGAAGTCGTGCGATGTAATATTATTTTTCCTGCTGCGATTGCCGTTCTTACTGCTATCATAACTTCAGCCTGCAGCCTTGATCCCTGGGTTGCGGGGAAACAATACCCTGACATGGTAAATATCACTAAGGTAACCAGGTTTGGAAAATCCGCTGATGGTTCTTCTCCGATGAAAAGCCAAGTCGGTGTGGTCAGATTTTCACATAAGACCCACGAAGCCATGGGGTTGAAATGCGTTAAATGCCATCATAAAAATGCGAACCCCGGCAGGATAAAACAGTGCGCTTCCTGTCACGTTGGTGATAACGGCTATAATACAATGCATGGCCTGTGCGTGGACTGTCACATTGAGAAAAAAGAAGGTCCGCAGAATTGCAAGGAATGCCATTGATTGATAAAAAAATTAAAAGCGTGTATATGACGGAAGACGGCCCTGGTCTTCGTACAATCGGGATCGTCCCGGAAGATATAAGCGTTGTTGACACCATAATAAGTCAGGCTGTCATGGATTCGGTTCCCCGCTCAGGGGAAGTGGTCCTCGACGCCGCGACTCATTAAAAAAATAGAGGAGGATATGTATGTCTTTTAACAGAAGGGACTTCTTGAAAATCATGGGCGGAACAACAGCCGCTTTCGCCTTTCCCTCGGTGATACTGCAGGGATGCAAGAAGGCACTGGAAAAAGCTGCTGAGCGAACCCAGGTCATATGGATACAGGCGCAGTCCTGTTCCGGCTGTTCGGTATCGATACTGAACAAGATGGACCCGAGCATCGTTTCGGTTATAACAGAGTACATCAGCCTTAACTACCACCAGACGCTCATGGCCGGAACAGGCCATGTCGCTATCAGCGTCCTGGAGGAAGCGGTCAAGAAAAATCGGAAGGATTTTGTGCTTATAGTTGAGGGCTCCATCCCCATAAAAGATGACAAATATTGCACCATTGGCGAGATGGACGGAAGACTCATCAGCGCACGCGAGTGGATTGAAAAGCTCGGAGCGAATGCCAAGGCCCTCGTTTCCGTTGGAACCTGCGCGGCTTTCGGCGGCATACCGGCCGGCGAAATGCGGAATGGGACCGGCAACCCGACCGGAGCGGTCAGCTTCGCCCAGCTTATGAAGGGCAAGACCGTGTTAAACATACCCGGCTGCCCGCCCCATCCTGATTGGATGGTGGGGACCCTCCTGCATGTGCTGCTGAAAGGCATACCGGAGCTTGACGAGTATAACAGGCCTAAGATGTACTACGGCAAGACTGTCCACGAACAATGCGAACGCCTGAGCTATTATAAAGCCGGCAAGTTTGCTAAAAACTGGGGCGATGAAGGATGCCTATATAATGTCGGCTGCCTCGGTATGGATTCATGCTGCGACATCCCCGCCCGCAAGTGGCTCGGCGGTGTCAACTCCTGCACCCAGTGCGGAGCAGGCTGCATCGGCTGCACCGAGGACGTTTTCCCCGATTACGGCAAGCGGGGCGTATTTAAGCACCTGAGCGCTCGGAACGAAAATCTCATCAAACCGGAACATCGGGTGTCGGTTTTTAATCACAGGACGGAGGTGTGATACATGGCTAAGATATTAATTGACCCCATCACAAGGATTGAAGGTCACCTTTCAATAGAAATAGATGTCGAGAACGGCAAGATCGTTGACGCGAAGAGTATCGGTGACATGTTCCGCGGCTACGAGAAGATTTTCCAGGGGCGGAACCCTCTCGACGCGAATCAGCTTTCACAGCGGATCTGCGGCGTGTGCCCCATATCGCATGGCATCGCATCCAGCAAGTGTCTGGAAGGCGCATTCGGCATCAAGCCGAACAACAACGGCCGTGTTCTCAGGAACCTGATGCTGGCGGCAAACTACATGCATTCGCACCTGATTCACTTCTACCACCTGACCGCACTGGACTATGTGGACATCACCGCGCTTTTAAAATACACGGGCGGCGACTCAAAGATCAACAATCTGAAAGCCTGGGTCGAGAGCGAAGTCAAGTCCAAGAAGGGCCGTGCCGACGCCATCACAGCCGGCGCTCCCTTCCTGCCCCGTTATGAAGGCAACTTCTATATCAAGGACGTCGATACCAACATAGACGCCATTGCGGGCTATGTGAAAGCGCTGGAAATGCGGATGAAGGCCCACAAGATGGTTGCCGCCATCGGCGGCCGTGCTCCCCATGCCATCGGCCTGGTGCCCGGCGGCGTTACCCAGGTGCCGACCCGGGCCATGATCAAGGAATACAAGAAGCATATAAGCGAATTAGAAGACTTTATCAACGACGTGTACATGAACCATGTTGTTGCCGTGGCGAAATCCTTCAAGGATTACTTTAAAATCGGCTCTTTCACGAACTTCCTGTCATACGGACTTTTCGAACAGGATGTGGACGATAAGAAGTTCTTCCTGCAGCGCGGCGTGGCCTACGGAACCAAGCTTGAGAGTTTCGACGCCGAAAAGATCAAGGAACAGGTGCGGTACGCGCGGTACAGCTCAGGGTCGAACCTGCACCCCTACCAGGGACAGACCGAGCCGCAGCCCGGGAAGGGCGGGGCCTATACCTGGCTCAAAGCGCCCCGGTTCGACGGGAAAGCCATGGAAGTCGGACCCCTGGCCCGCGTGGTTATCAGCTACCTGTCCGGCAATACCGCGGTCAAGAGCGAAGTCGATGCCCTGCTTAAAGTATTCAATGCCGATATATCCGCCGTGTTCTCTGTCCTGGGACGGCACGCAGCCCGCGCCATCGAGGCGAAGCTCATTGTTGCTGAGATGCGCAAGTGGATCGAAGAGCTTGATGTGAACGGTAAGCCGAGGAATTCCTTCGACATTCCCGACACCGGCGAAGGCATGGGCCTCGTCGAGGCATCCCGGGGCGCACTTGGCCACTGGATCGTGGTGAAGGACAAGAAGATCGCCAACTACCAGTGCGTCGTTCCCACCACCTGGTTCTGCGGTCCCCGTGATGACAATGGTGTCAGGGGTCCCGTCGAGCAGGCCCTTATTGGCACACCCATATCGGACCCGAAGAATCCGATTGAGGCCGCGCGCGTGGTGCGGTCTTTTGACCCGTGCATCGCCTGCGCCGTCCATGTCGTCGAGGGAGACCGGGATATTGGAAAATTCAGAGTCTGCTGATACGATCAATACAGGGGTAACATGCAGAGGGGCTGCCGCAAAGCGACAGCCCCTTTTTATGAATGATTGCCGGTGAATATCAGCTGCTATTACAGGGAATTGAATTGCGAAAAATATTTTACGCTGTAGCGCGTTTCCATCCCGATGACTTCGCGTATGATAGCGGCAGCCTTGTCCCCGTTTTTTTCAATAAGGAACGAGAACGCCTGTTTGAAATATTTTACGGAGTCAGTGAGGCTTTCAGTCCGGAGCTTTATGGTGGCGTACTGAACGCGCCGGGTTGACGGCCACAGGTCTTTTAGGAGAATATCCAGGACGACGTTCTTGGCGGCCTTGAGGCAGGCCGCTTCATATTCGATGAGGGCGTCGAAATAGCCCCGGCGGTCATTGTTTTTCGCGCACTCCTCGAGGATGGCGAGCTTTTTCGACACCAGGTCAAGCTCTTCCTTGGTGCCGAATTCCGCGGCCCTGCGCGCCACAAGGCCGTAAATTTCTTTCAGTATATCACCGGTGGAAACCAGCAGTTCCTCGTTCAGGACTGATACGCGGGCCTCGCGGCGCGGGATCAGGTCCACCAGCCATTTTTTTTCCAGTATGCGAAGGGCTTCCCGCAGGGGACTGCGGCTCACGCCCAGTTCCCGCGCCAGGTCTTCCTCTATGAGCCGTTCGCCCGGCTTCAGCTGGAAAAGGATTATTTTATCGCCCAGGTACTGGGCTATTTGTTCTGCAAGGTTTTTTGATGGTTTGAAATCCATGATTGTGTCCCCCGGTTACGACAAAAGGCATAGTATATTTATTGTAAACAATTTTTTTCCCTGCAGGGGAATGTCAACATAAATATGCATTGACCGAAGTATTTCGTGCTTTTAAAATTAAACCGAACTTCAAGTACGGAATTATTATCTATGCGGACTATATGCGTTGCTTCTATCGTGATGGTGCTTGCCCTGGCGGCACTGATTGCATACCTGCATCAAGGCGTACCCGGGGAAGGGGCGGGGATTTCTGGCCACAGCTTGCAGGATTTCAGAAATACGACCATCATAAATCCGATCAAGCTGGATGGCGATCCATACCTTGCGGGAAATGTCAGGGTGACGGAACCCCCGATGGATCATACCATTCAAACGGCAGTATGCGGGATCAAGTATGTTAATGCTGAAAAAAGAAAATATGAAATCAAGACCTGCCGCGATGAGGCTGATGCCGCCCTGTACGGTTATACGGTAACCCACCGGGGTTATTGCGGTACCTGCTCGACCCTATCCGATCTCGCCGTGTATCTTCGGCGCCGGGACCTGACGTATGCCGTGCGGGCCTGTTCCTTCAGGGTCGCTCGGGGGCCCATTCTTTCCTGCCTTGAAAAAATAGGTTTTACAAGGCCCTGCGCCCTGACCTGGTATTACAATATCAGGAATACCGCCCGGCACTGCCTGATTACGTGCGTGACTTCATGGATGAGGCAGGAGCCCCTGAACAGGTCTGATGGCAGTCTGAACCCATGCCTGCAGTGCGATGAGGATTTGTCGGGCCCGATATTCAAGTATTACGCAGGGCGGACAAGGCGTAACTCGGGGATCAGATCTGAAATCAGAAGGGAGGATGGAGAGCTCAATCCACTGGTCCATAAATATCAATGACGTGTCTGTTATTTCTTCCAGCTCTGTAGCTCCACGATGTTCCCATCAGGGTCCCGTGCGTATACGAAGGTCAGAAAACCGACGTTCTCAATCTCTTTGGTGACCATCTTGCCCAGCTGGCTCCCGCCATGGGAAAGAACCTGGTCCAGCGCCCGGCCCACATCTTCCACCAGGAAGGCGATGTGAGTGAATCCGATTTCATTGATTTTCCTGTCCTTGCCGTGAATGCCCAGATTGTACTGGAAGATTTCTAGTGTGGGGCCGCTGTCGTCGTACCCGGGGAGGCGGAGATGGGCCCCTCGAACATGGGCTCCGGGTACGCCGGTCCCGTCCTCGATCCATGTTCCCGACATATCCCGTTCTGGCAGGATCCGGATACACCCGAATACCTCTTCGTAAAACCGGGCAAGTTTTTCCCAGTCCTCGGATATCACATTGGTATGGACATATTTTACGTCAGTGATCATAATTGAATCCTTGTCTTAATTGTTGTTCAGGTGTATAACAACTTTTCAAAAAAAATAACATCAAATCCTTTTAATACGCCTCTGCCGGTTTCAATGAAGCCATGTTTCTGGTACAACCGCTGAGCCGGTACCTGGAGGGTGGATGTTTCTAGCATTACTTTCGTATATCCCCGTTCCCTGATTTCCTGCAGCAGGTGCTCAAGGATTGCGGTGCCGTGGCCTTTTCCCTGGTGTGCTGGTCTCACGCGCATCCTTGTTATTTCAGCAGTAGACGTATCAATTTTTTTTACTGCTCCCATTGCTATAAGCACGCCGTTCATGATCCCCAGCAGAAATGAACCTGAATCGTCGAGATAGGTTTGCTTGATCCGGTATAGATCGGAATCCCATGGGCCTTCGCCCGCATAGGCCCCTATGTGGACCAGTGCTTCTTTGTGTAGGGCCAGGATATCCGCCAGATATTCTTCTTGGTATTCAATGATTTTCATGGGTGTGGCCATAAATTGATGAAAAATAAGGTAGTTATGAATAATCAGAGTAACTGATCAAGCATATTTTTGTATTTGGAGCTGAAGATTCCGTGATACTATTTTGCAGCAGAATATGCGCTAAAAGCCTTGACAAAAAAGATGTATTAAATAATGTACCAAACGGTCGGTACAATAAACAAGGAGAACATCCCATGACCAAAGGCGAAGAAACCCGCGCCCGGGTGCTAGATTCAGCCATGGCTCTTGTCAACCGCAAGGGTCTCCGGAATACGAGCATGCAGGATATTATAGACGAAACCGGAGTGAAAAAGGGGAACCTCTATTTCCATTTCGCAGGCAAGGATGAGCTGGGCCGTTCACTCATAATGGAGGCCTCTGACCGCTACTTCGAATATCTTTCCAAGAGCATAACAAGCGGAGATCCCCTGGGAAAGGTACGGGACATACTTGGGGCTGTTTTAAGGTTCCACCGCCGTACTGGATTTGCAGGAGGATGCATCTTCGGAAATACCGCCCTTGAAATGAGCGACACTGACGGGGAATATGCTGCCCTGATAAGGGATATCTTCGACCGCTGGGTGAGTATACTGGCGGGATATTTGCGCGAAGCGGGGATGATGGGGGCGCTTTCACCGGGGATTAAGCCGGAGCCGATGGCGCGCCATATCGTCTCGGCCATGGAAGGGAGTATCATGATGGCCCGCCTTTACAAGCGGGAAGGTCCCATGGTTGAATGTATTGGATATATTGAAAAGCTTATCGGGATAAAATAGTGGATGCCATATGTCATCTCGAGCGAAGCGAATGGTAATTTCTCTGTCCCCCTGAGGGGGTGAGGTTTGCCCCTTTGAGGAACAGGGGAGCAGTATAACATCTTTGTGGAGCGCACTAATGATAAC
The DNA here is from genome assembly GCA_041753395.1 of Spirochaetota bacterium. Lineage (GTDB taxonomy): Bacteria > Spirochaetota > UBA4802 > UBA4802 > UBA5550 > RBG-16-49-21. The sequence goes on along the minus strand of JBGSUQ010000027.1, from coordinate 208,377 downwards.
AGAAAAAGAAATAATCGAAAAGGCCCTGAGCCTCGGTTTCGTTGACGCAGGCTTCACTACCGCGGAGCCCTTTGAGTCGCACCGGGAATTCCTCCGCGACAGGCAGGAAGAGTATGGATGGGCTGAGAAGGCCGGCCTGGCATTGATGAACGGGACTGATCCGAAAACGGTGCTTCCCGGGGCAAAGTCGATTATCGTCCTTCTCGATTGCTATTGCAGTGAATCCTTCCCGCATTCCCTGGAAAACAACTTCGGCCGCTGTTACCTTGACGATGACCGGGTCACCAAGGACGGACTAGCCCTCAGGATAAAATCATTCCGTTCCTTTTTGCGCGACAGCGGTATTGATTCAAAAGTGCCCTTCAATCTGCCCCATCGCGTCGCGGCCGCAAGGGCCGGCATCGGCACGCTCGGGAAGAACTGCCTCTTCTTCGCGGGCCGCGTGGCGCGTCAGAGCTCCTGGGTGCTTCCTATCACCGTGGTGGTCGACCGTGAGTTTGTGCCGGGAGAGCCGACGGTGCGGATGGGGTGCCCGGACTGGTGCAGGAACGCCTGCATCGCGGCCTGCCCCACCAGGGCCCTCAAGGGGAGCGGGACCATCGACCCGCGGAAGTGCATCTCTTACTTGACTTATTTCGGGAAGGATATCACGCCGCGGGAGCTGCGGGAGCCGATGGGAATGTATGTGTACGGCTGCGATGTGTGCCAGAACGTGTGTCCGCGAAACAGGCCCTTGCTGTCGCAGGATCTCCCTCAGAATCGGCGCGTGGCGGCCAAGGCGGATAATTTCGAGCTCAGGGCCCTCCTTCACATGGACCGGGACTACTTCACGGCAAAGGTGTGGCCCCACATGTTTTACATGTCTCCTGACGACATCTGGAAGTGGAAGATGAATGTCGCCCGGGTCATGGGGAACAGCCTTGATGAGCGCTATATTTCCGACCTGGTCCGCGCTTTTGCTGACAATGAAGACGAGCGGGTCCGGGGGATGATTGCCTGGGCCCTCGGCAGGATCGGCGGCGACAGGGCGATGGATGCTCTGCGGACCTTTCTGGTGAATAGTGATGGCCTGGTGCGCGAGGAGATCACCGCGGCCCTGGCAGATGCGTGAGTAAAGAATAGAACTCCTCCCAATGCGGGTGCCCACAATTTTGGTAAAAAGGTTTGACATATTTCATGAAATGATGAATCATGTTCATTATTTGAACGCTTTTTAGTAATAAATGCCGGCATCCCCATGACAGGAGGTTTTCCATGATGGTCATAGGTCTGGTTCTCTTCTTTCTGTTCTTTCCCGCCTTGGTGTTATTTCTCTGTAAAAAATATTCCTTTCTTGATAAGATCGGCGCTGTCGTTATCTGCTACATAGCCGGCGGGCTTGTTGGGAATATCGGCATTCTTCCGGCGGGCTTTGAGAAAGTGCAGAACCCGATGATGCTGGTCAATATCTGCCTGGCGCTGCCCCTCATGTTCTTTTCCCTTGATATCAGGCGCTGGTCCAGGCTGGCCGGGAAGTCGCTCCTCTCCTTTGCGCTTCAGACCCTGGCAATTGTCATTGTCGCCACCGCCGGTTATTTTATATTCCGTAGCTATGTCGGCCCGGAGACATGGAAGATAGCGGGGATGTTTATTGGCGTGTACTCCGGGGGCACCGTCAACCTCGGGGCCATCGCCACGGCCCTCCAGACTGACCGGACACTCTACCTGGCGGCCCACACCTCTGATGTCGTGGTCTCCGCCGTATACCTGCTCTTCCTCATGACCATCGGCCAGAAGATTTTCCTCAAGGTGCTGCCTCCCTTCAAGCCTGCCGGAGTGGAGACCCCTGAAGAGTCCTTTAATTTCGATTCTTACGACGGCATATTCAAGAAGGAAATAATTATTCCGCTGCTCGGGGCCTTCGGGCTGGCCCTCCTTATTTTTATTATTGGGGGTCTTTCCTTTCTGGTCTTCGGCGAGGATGTGGCCTTCGTGGTTTCAATTTTGGTTATCGCAACCCTCGGCATAGCTTTTTCATTCGTCCCTAAAATCAGGAATATTAAAATGACCTACCAGCTGGGGAATTACTTCATCCTCGTCTTCAGCCTGGTAGTGAGCTCCATGGCGAACATCAACAAGCTCCTGTCGACCGCGCCGGTCATGCTGGTCTATGTGACCTTTACGATACTCACGTGTCTTCTGCTCCACGTGGTGCTTTCATACTTCTTTAAAATCGATGTGGACACGGTCATCATAACCTCCGTCGCGGGGATCTGCTCGCCGCCACTGGTGCCCATGGTGGCATCGGCGCTAAAGAACAGGGAAGTCGTCATAACCGGCGTCGTCACCGGCATCATCGGATGGGTCATAGGCACCTATCTCGGCATAGGCATTGCCTATATCCTGCTTAATCTGCCATTCTAGTCGGGCATAATCGAAGGAGGGACCGCGTATGAAGCTGTATGAATTTACAAAATCATATGAACTTTTTGAAGAGGCCCAGAAGTATGTACCGGGCGGCATCTACGGGCCGCGGACGCCCCGGTTCCTCACCTTCGGGTCCTACCCGGCGTTCCTGAAGCGCGGGGAGGGGTGCCGGGTGTGGGACGTGGACGGCAATGAATATATCGACTACATGTGTTCCTTCGGCACGAACCTCCTGGGCCTCAAGAACCCGAAGGTCGAGGCCGCGGTCATGGAGCAGATGAAAAACGCCGATTGCTTCACGCTGCCGAGCGATCTCTGGGTGCCCCTGGCGAAAAAGATGACCGAGACCGTCCATAACGGTGATTGGTGCGTTTTCGGGAAGAACGGCTCCGACGTCACCTCCTACACGCTCTCTGTCGCAAGGGTCTTTACTGGCAAATGGGATGTCATACTGGCGAAGGGCTCCTATCACGGGTCGCACTTCTGGTGCCAGCCCCATGGGACCGGCATACCGGAGGAATGGAGGACCCATGTCCATTACATCAACTACAACGACCCGGGTGACCTGAAGCGCGTGGTCGAGGCGAATAAAGGTAAGATAGCCTGCATAATGCTGACGCCTCACCGCCATGACGCCTTCATAGACCAGGAACTACCCACGAAGGAGTTCGTAGACGCGGTCAATTCCCTGGCAAAGAGCGAGGGCTTCTGCGTCATCATCGACGATGTGCGGTGCGGCTTCAGGCTGCACCTTGCGGGGAGCGCCAAGTGGTACGGCTACAACGCCGATCTCCAGTGCTTCGGCAAGGCCATGGCTAACGGCTACCCGATAGCGGTAGCCATGGGGAGGCGCGAGCTCATGGAAGCGGCGACCAAGGTCTATTTTACTGGCACCCACTTCTTCTCCGGAGTACCCTTTGCCGCTGCCCTGGCAGCCATCGAGGAAAACCGCGTGAGCGGCGCCATCGGGAAGATAGATGCCATGGGGAAAAAGCTGATGGCGGGTCTCTCCGACACGGCCGCAGCCGAAGGGATGACGGTGAAGCTTTCCGGTCCGCCGGCGATGCCCTATATGAATCTCGACAACGACGCAAACCATGAAAAGAACCGCTATTTTTGCGGGGAAGCGGCCCGGCGGGGGATTTTCTTCCATCCGCACCACAACTGGTTCGTGTGCGCGGCGCTGACGGACGACGACATCAGGAAGACAATGGATGTGTCAGCCGAATGCTTCAAACTGACGAAAGCGAAGTTTGGAGGCTGATATGAAATGGAACCACGCGGGCATCAAAACCGCCAACCTTGAAAAGTCGATCCATTTCTATTGCGACATCCTGGGGTTTCGAAAGCTTGAGGAGATTGAAGTGCTCGGCAGACTGTACCACTTCGTGGGCAATGACACGGTGAATATCGAAATCGAGGAATGCAAGCCCGGTGACACGCAGGCCGATATGCGGGAGCATTCCGGACTGTATCATCTCTGCTTCACCGTGGAGGACCTGGAAAAAACAGCGGCCGGGTTACGGCAGCAGGATGTGCCCTTCATGCTGCCGCCTTCGCAGTTCAGGCCGGACCGGAAGATAGCCTTCATACGCGACCCTGATGGGGTCATTATCCAGCTGATCCAGTACCTGTAAGTAGAGCCCCCCCCAGAGGGGGGGCAGCTTCATCCTTTTGTCCCACCGTTTCATGAGAACAAATTCAGAAACACCGTGATGATGATGGCGTTGGCGAAGTCGATGAAAAATGCCCCGACAATAGGAACCACCAGGAAGGCGCGCTTCGCCGGGCCATACCTTTCCGCGAGGGACTCCATGCTGGCCATGGCATTGGCCGTGGTCCCCAGCATGAAACCGCAGAAGCCGGCGCAGGTGACTGCCCCGTCGTAGTCCTTTCCGAAGAGGCGGAACAGGGGCCAGAAACAAGCGGCCCCGACCACGACAACCTGCGCAGCCACGACCGCCAGCATGGGAAGGGCGACCCCCGCCAGCTCCCAGAGCTTAAGGGTCATCATGGCCATGGCGATGAAGAGGGTGAGGGAGACGGTGCCGATGTCGTCGATCGATTTCTGCGACAGGGAGATGATGCCGGTAAAGTCCGCAAGGTTCCGGATAATTGCGCCGGCAAACATGGCCCCGATATAGGCGGGAAGCGTCAGGCCCAGGGCAGTGAAGCCCCGGCTGATCCAGTACCCGATCCACATGGCTGTCAGGATGGCCGCCAGGTTTTTCAGCAGAATATAGGCCGACGGGTCTTCCCCGGTCGGTGACACTGCGACGTCTTCATGGATCTGATCCTCTACGATCTCCGTTGGTGCAGGCACGCGTCTGTGCGGATGGTCGCCGGTGTCATGTTTCAAACGGTACCGCTCGATGAGCCAGGTGCCGATGGGGGCGCCGATGAGGCCCCCGCAGATGATGCCGGTCATGGCAGAAGCGACCGCCAGTGACGAGGCTCCGGGCACACCGGCCTTCTCGAAGAGGGGAGCGAAGGCGAGTCCTGTGGCGGGACCGCCCACCAGGGTCACCGAAGAGTTGAACACGCCGAAGAGGGGGTGCTGGCCTAGCGGCACGGCAACGGCTATCCCGATGGCGTTTTGCAATATGGTGAAAATGATTGCGATGATCAGAAAGGAGAGGATTTTGGGCCCCCCGGTCTTGAATAGCTTCAGGCTGCTCCCGAGTCCGATGGAGGTGAAGAAGGCCGTCATGAGGGGTGTCTGCAGGGATGTATCGAAAGTAAAGGGGCTCGCGCCGAAGCCCCGGGCACCAAGGTTGACCAGGGCGATAACCAGCCCCCCCAGCACCGGCGCCGGCAGATTGTAGCGCGCCAGGACCGGGATGATTTTACGTAAGCCGTAGCCGGCGAATACCACCAGCCCGGCGAAGGCAACGGTCTGTATCATATCGAGGGTGAGCATGCGGGAAATTAATCAGGGATGATTGCCGGAGTCAATGAATAAATTATCCGCTATCGGGACATCCTGTTCGTTGCTCTGACTCCGGGTTTCAGGTTTTGAGACCGATAGTTATCGGTAGTTTGCCACTCCTAAAGAGCGGGGCCGATAGTTATCGGTTCAATAATAGATCTGTTATACCGATAGTTATCGGTGCATGGACAGGAGGTTGCTCTAAAACAATGGTTTTATCTGCTTTGCTCTAACCCTATATCCGTAAGAACCGCCTTGTCATCCCATATCTGGCCATAACAAGCACGATCTTGCTTTGGCACAACAACCCGCAGATCACTTGCAAGACAGATTCTGGTATGACAATATGTGGCCAGACAAAAATAAGGATCAATAGTAAATTCAATCCATACAGACGGTCGGATTATTACTGATCGATACAAATGTCAGCTCAGTATCTTCATTATAATAATTACAATTATTTCCCGGGGGTCTATCATGTCATTTAACAGGTTTCTTCAGAATTTTAATCTCGGAATTCGTTCAACCCCGGTTGAAAAGCTGAAATGCAAGTATTGTGACAATGAATCAAAATTCATAAAGATAAATGGCATGGATGTACATTACAAGGACCAGGGGCAGGGCCCGGTGCTGGTGCTGCTCCATGGCGTTGTCTCTTTTCTGCAGACCTGGGACGGCTGGTATGATGAGCTCAATAAGCATTACCGTATCATCCGGCTGGACCTGCCCGGGTGGGGAATTACCGGTCCGTCTCCGGAAGAGCACTACCTGGCCGATGACATCAATGCCTTCCTCGATTTATTTTTGGATGCGCTCGGGATAAAACGCTGCTACATGGCGGGAAATTCCCTGGGCGCCTTCTATGCGTGGAATTACACTGTGCACCGCCCAGACATGATTGAAAAACTGGTCCTCCTGGATCCCATTGCCTATAACCAGTCCCTGCCCTACGAATTCAGGCTGGTGCAGATACCGGGGATGAAGTTTATTATCAATAACGTAATGCTGCCGCGGATGCTGATCAAGACCAGCATTGAGAGATTATACGGTAAGAAAGAAAGAATTAAGCCTGAAGTATATGATATGTACTGGGAGAATATCATGCGCCAGGGCAACCGGCGCACCCTGTCGAAAATTTTCAAATTTATTGCTGATATGAGCAGGTCTGACACGGTCTACCTTGATGTTAAAAAGATAAAGGCGCCGGTTTTAATGTCATGGGGGAACCGGGACATCTGGTCGCGCTATAAGGAAACCCTTGAACAATGGAAGCGTGACCTTCCCCATGCGGAACTGGTTCTCTATGACAACTGCGGGCACATGCCGATGGAAGAGATCCCGGAAGTGACGGCACGCGACGCCCATGAGTTTTTCATGAAAGGCATGAAACCTGCCCCGAAGAAGAAGAGGGCTGATAATAAAGAAAGGAAGATCCGGGGTGGAAAAGGAAAGGTCGCCCCGGTGGCTTAGCGTTCGGACTTCCCATCAGGCTGTCAGTCTGACCTCTCACATTGTTCCTTCACCCCCTGCTTTTAGTTTCGATGGAGGTCTGCCTCGCTGAACAGGTAATCTGCATTGTTGAGGCACTCTTCGGAAATGAGGCCTTGGTGTATTCATGGACCTCATGCCCGTGCGGCTCTTTTTGCTGTTGAAATAACCGGTATCTACAAATAATCCTTGAAATAACAATAATTGATTGTATTATTGAAATAATGACCCTTATTTTACGGTCTTCACTTTCAGGACAGCGGGCATTGCCGCCAGGTTGTCAATGAAACAAGGATGGCGCTATGGACAGACGGCGGGGCGATTATTTCAAGTTGTGGAAGGACCGGTATCCGGAGAAATTCGAAACCGAGGATAAGATTTTTTCTCATATCCACCGGGGCGACCGGTTATTCATCAGCACCGCCTGCGGCGAGCCGCAGTACCTGGTCAAGTCCCTGGTGCAGTACGCGGAGTCGCACCCCAAGGCCATTGTTGATGCGGAGCTTATGCAGGTGTGGACCCTCGGCGTCGCACCGTACTCTGACCAGAGGTACGGCGCCAATTTCAGGAGTAATTCCTTTTTTGTGGGGGATAACACGCGGGATTCTGTCAATACGGGCATGGCGGATTACACGCCCATCTTCCTTTCGCGTATCCCGCAGCTCTTCCGCAACAAGATGATCCCCATAGACGTGGCCCTCATCCAGACCTCGCTCCCCGATCAGAACGGTTATGTGAGCCTTGGGGTGAGCGTCGATATCTGTATGGATGCTATTGAGAGTGCCTCCCTGGTCATAGCCCAGATGAACCCCCGGATGCCGCGGGTGCATGGTGACACCTTCCTGAGCCTGAAGGATATCGGCTTCATCGTCGAGCATACCGAGGATCTGCTTGAATATAATCCCAGGGTACCTGATGAAATAGCCAACCAGATAGGCAGGCATGTGGCAAGCATCGTAAATGACGGCGACACAATACAGGTGGGATACGGCAGCATGCCCAGCGCTATCATGTCCAGCCTGGGCGAAAAGAATAACCTGGGGATACATAGTGAGCTCTTTACTCACTCAATGATGGACCTCCTCATAAAGGGGGTGGTGGACAATTCAAGAAAAACGGCCGACCGCGGCAAGACCATGGCCGCCTTCTGCATGGGCGTGAAAGAGACATACGAGTACATCGACGATAATCCTTTTGTCGAATTCAAGCGGATCAGCTATACCAACAATCCCCTTGTGATTGCACAGAACAGTAAAATGACGGCCATCAATGCCGCCCTCCAGATCGACCTCACGGGGCAGGCCACGGCGGAGTCGATCGGCAACCAGTTCTTCAGCGGCATAGGCGGAAGCGCCGATTTCATGCGCGGCGCCATCCTTTCCCCGGGAGGCAAAACCATCCTGGTGCTGCAGTCCACTGCCCGGGGGGGCGAGGTGTCGCGTATTGTCCCCTTTCTCGATCCCGGCACCGGCGTGACCCTGAACCGCGGCGACGTCAATTACGTGGTGACCGAGTACGGCATCGCCTACATCCACGGCAAGAATATCCGCGAGCGGGCCATGGACCTGATAGCCATAGCCCATCCGAAGTTCAGGCCCTGGCTGATCGAAGAAGCGAAGAAGCTGAAGCTGATTTACAAGGACCAGGCCTTCATCCCCGGCAAGCGCGGAGAATATCCGTCACACCTGATAACATACCGGACGACCCGGCAGGGTGCTGCGTTGATGATGCGGCCCGTGAACATAAACGACGAGACCATCATCAAGGACCTGTTCTACTCTCTCTCGGACCAGAGCTTTCAGCGCCGGTTCATGTCATCGCGCCTTGACATGCCCCACGAACGGCGGCAGGAGTTCGTAGTGATCGATTATACGAAGGAGCTGGTCATCCTGGCCTTTGTCGAGGAAGACAGCAAGTATGTCGCCGCCGGCATGGGCCAGATGATCAAGGACGAGAAAAACCACACGGCCGAAGTGGCCTTTGCTATCCGCGATGACATGCATAACCGCGGGATCGGGACCGAACTCCTGGCATATCTCATCCTCCTTGCCAAGCGTGAGGGGCTCCTCGGTTTTACGGCGGAAGTCCTTGTGGAGAACCGTCCCATGCTTCACGTCTTCGAGAAAATGTTCCCTGACATAGAGAAAAAAATGGACGATGGGGTCTTCGAGCTGGTGCTGCGATTCGGCAACGCGGTGTAGGATTTCAGAAATTCCACTCATTTGATGGGAGGGGATTGGGGAGGGTGATGAGAAAATTTTCACCCCCACCCCGTCCATATGCCGGGCAGGATGTTCCAAATCCCTGTTTAGCGTATTTTAATATGTTGCATTGATTGATGCAGACCGATATTCTTTTATAATAAATTAAACTATTGGGATGCATGATTTCCCGGAGTTGTAGTAATGAAAAAAAAGATCCTCATGGTATATCCGGAAACGCCGATGACCTACTGGAGCTTCAAGTACATACTGAAGCTGGTGGGCAGGCGTTCCGCCTTTCCTCCCCTGGGCCTTATGACCGTGGCGTCGCTTCTCCCTGACCGATATGACGTAACCCTGGTGGACATGAACACGGAAACACTGAAGGAGGGGGATGTAAAACAGGCGGACCTGGTTTTTGTCTCCGCCATGATCATACAGAAGGAGTCCTTTGACCGGGTCGTGGCCCTGTGCAACAGGCTCGGTAAAACCGTCGTCGCCGGAGGCCCCTATCCCACGGGATCGCACCGGAACATAGCCGGCGTCGGCCACTTTGTCCTGGGCGAGGCGGAAATCATGCTCCCGCTGTTCATCGAAGAGTGGGAGCAGGGCGAGGCCCGGCCCCTGTACCGGAGCGAGACAAGGCCTGATATAAGGAAAACGCCGGTCCCGCGCTTTGACCTGGTGAAGCACCGGCACTATACCACCATGTCCCTGCAGTATTCCCGGGGATGTCCCTTCAATTGCGAATTCTGCGACATCATTGAGCTATTCGGCAGGGTGCCCCGCACCAAGACACCGGAGCAGTTCGTCGCCGAGATGGAAGCGCTGTACCAAACCGGGTACCGCGGTCCCCTTTTTATCGTGGACGACAACTTCATCGGCAACAAGAAAAACGTGAAGCAGCTCCTGGTGGAAGTTGCCCGCTGGCAGAAGGAGAAAAACTATCCCTACATAATCACTACCGAGGCCAGCGTCAATCTCGCCGACGATGATGTGCTCATGGACCTGATGATCGAAGCCGGCTTCAATAAGGTCTTCCTCGGGATTGAAACACCGGTAGCGGAGAGCCTCGAACATACCGGAAAGAAGCAGAACCTCAAGGGGTCTCTTTTACATGCGGTGGAACTGATACAGCGCAGAGGGATGGAGGTGACGGCCGGGTTCATCATCGGTTTCGACAGCGATCCGGATAATGTCTTCGACCTCCAGATCGATTTCATCCGTGAATCGGGCATACCCATGGCCATGGCGGGCCTCCTCATCGCCCTTCCTAACACCCAGCTCTACCGTCGTCTCGAATCAGAGGGAAGGATACTGGCGGAAACCTCGGGCAATAACACCCACAGTTTCACTACCAACTTCATCCCTGTCATGAACGGTGAAAAACTGGTCCGGGGATATAAAAAGCTGATATCACAGGTCTACACGCCCCGGGAATACTTTAGCCGCTGCCTTACCCTGATGCAGAGGATGCCGCGGGGAAGGGTCGGCCGCGGGGCCCTTTCCTTCTGGACGATCCTGCTGGTTGTCAGGATTTTTCTCTCCTCGGTGTTCCGGCAGATATTTTCTTCATACGGAAGGGAGTACCTGAAGTACCTTGCCGCGGCCGTGCGTATACGGCCGGGTATGTTCCCCAAGGCTGTCAAGATGGCCCTGTTCGGGTACCATTTTTTCAGGATAACAAAGGAGATTCTTGCGGCGGATGATCTGTCGGCTTCGATTGAAACAATGCGCCGGGGCCTCAGGAGCAGGATCGACCGGGCCCGCTTCGGCCGCCTGGAAGACATCGTGCGGGATCTTCTCGCCCTTGACCGAGAGGTATTCGGCAAGGCCTTTATCGCCGCGGCGCATAAGAAATACCGGATGCTCCATGACGATTTCCAGAGAGCCATAGAGGAGCCGATGAGAAAGCTCGCCGAAGACATGCGGATATACTTCGACACCATGACCCAAACGATGAAAAAAAAGATTGAGGGGAGGGTCCGGGCCGGGGATTCACTCCTTGAAATGCAGGCATACTGCTGTGCCCTGAAGCTGCGGGCGCGGAAAAAATACCGTTATATCAGCAATGACTTCCGTACGTATTTCGACGAGGCCCTGGAACTCTTCGAGAGCCGCGTTGACAGCATGATCAGCGACATTGAGGGACGATACGGTGTCGGTGATTAACCCGGATATGTCCATGGTTGTTGTAAATTTTTGCTTGTTAAAATAAGCCTGCTGTGGCATGTTTCATAAGTTATGAAACTGTCACTGTTCATTGCGGCGCTTTTTTTTCTTTTGCTGCCGACCAACATTTTTCCTTTCCCCGCTATTCCTGAATCCATCCCGGTAACGGACTGGAAAGTGCTCTACATCCAGGAGCCGTCCCTCGACGCGGTGCGGGGAATCACCGGATGGGTGCCCATTGCGATACCGTCCAGGTTTCGGCTTCCCTATAAACCTGATCGCACCTTCCAGTACTGCTGGCTCAGGGGGGAATTCGATATCAGCGACAACCCGGATAGGTATTACGGCATTACTCTTGGAAGAATCAATTATACGTACTTGATATATATAAATAATTACCTGATTGATGTTAAAACGCCGCCGGAAATATCCAATCTCCATTACCCGGAAAGCTTCATGATGCCCCGGGGCCTCCTTAAAAAGGGTAAGAATGAAATCTACATATACCTTGGTGTTTACAGCTACGAATACGGCGGACTCCCCGACGGAGTCTATATCCAGCCGAAGATCGAATACCGCCGGTTGAAAAATTTCTATGATCTGGTCTTCAATCAGCTTCCCATCGGCATCCTCCTGCTCCTGGCGGGCAGCATCCTTCTCATGGCGGCCGTGACGATTTTCTACGGAGCCGACAGGCTCTTCCTGTATGAAATCCTCGTGCAGCTGCTTAACGCCCTCTATATCATTACCATTTTTTCCCCCTACAAGCTGGTGGCCATCGACATGGTCCCCCCGATGCTGATGATGGCGATCCCGCTTTTTGCAATACTGTTTCTCTTCATTATACAGTCACTCTACCGCGTTGAATTATATGAACATTCTTGGATCATTCATGGCGGGATACTGCTCCTGTCCGGGGCGGTATACCTTTTAAATTATGTTACTCTTAATTTTTATCTGAACCCCCTCTATGGCCTGGGTGTGATATGCGTCTTCATTCCCTACGCCATGTACATGACGCTGCGCATCAATAAGATCCGGCCCGACAGGTTCAAATGCCTGGTGATACTGGTGCTGGTGTCGCTCCTTGCAGCAGGGGCAATCCTCGAGGTTTTATTATATATCACCGGGAGCAGGTATTCCTTCCTTGTTGTGACCTATTTTTCACCCATTGTGATCCTGGGCTTTGCGGTCTTGGGATCGCGGGAATATCAGCGCAGGATGATACACCTGAAGGTTCTCTATGACCATCTCCAGGTGCATGAGCAGAAAGCAGACCAGACCAGAAAGAAGGTCGTGACCGATACCACCAGTGAAAAATTGAAGAGTATAATTGCCTTCATCAATGAAAATTATCGGTCTGATATTTCCCGCGAGGGCCTTGCTTCAGCTGTCGGTATGAATCCCAACTATTTCAGCAGCCAGTTCAAGGAATTCACCGGCAAAAAGATCAATGATTACATAAATGAGCTCAGGATTAACGAGGCTATGGAACGGCTGAAAGATAAAAGTGTTAAGATCATTGACGCTGCCCTGGCCACGGGTTTTGACAGCCTGTCGACATTTAACAGGGCCTTCAAACATTGCACCGGCAAAACTCCAACCGAGTACCGGATGGAATTGTACCGAGATAACCGGTCATAACAGGCTCTCCTTCTTTGCGGATAGCCTGTTATTGATATAACAGCCACTCCCGTCTTGAATCCCGTCAAATCTACAGAATCTGTAATATTGAGTAGCATATGAATTCTGGATATGTATATAGTGTAAATATTAAAACCGACTGGACGGTTAAATAAAAATAGTCTTTTTCAGGGGGGATGAGGGCGCTGCGATAGTTATCGGTTAAATAATTTATAGGGAGGTCGAGATAATGAAAGGTACATTTCTCTGGGTTGGATTATTAGCGCTTATTATTTTCTTAAATTGTGACAGCATGACAGTTAATGCGGCCGGTATAACAGCCCCTGGGCAGGCGACTTCCGGCTATGGATCGACAGCCAATTATATATGCAACGGCTTTACCGAGGGCAGGGTGGGGGCCTGGTACAATCCCTGGAGCGGCCTCTGGTGCTGGTATTATATACCGGATAAATTGAAAAATGGAACCAAAGCGCCGGTTGTTATTTATCTGCATGGCATGATGCTTATGGCCCCTGATATCTACCTGGACCATATCGAGCACCTTTGCAGGCAGGGTTATATCGTTCTCTTCCCGCAGATTAACAAGGGCGGCATCGTCGGCCTTGCCACTGATAACAATCAGTACAAGATGATGCACCGGACCATCGATTCGGTGAATAATGCACTTAATAAGATAGGATCAAAAGCCGACCGCGGCAACATTGTTCTTTTCGGCCACTCCCTGGGCGGACTCATAGGCCTCTGCTGGGCCGATAATGAAGGTGATGCTATTGCTCCAGCGGTGAAGCGAATTGTCGTTACGGACCCCTGCCTATACGCCAATATCCCGGCATTTGTCGACGCCTTTGTTAATGTGACGGAGCTCGATTTCAACGCCAAGGCGCGGTCGACAACGGTACCGGTCATGATACTGACCGGTTCGGACGATTCCATCGCCCTGCCGGTGACGGCCTTTGAGGCGTATGATGCCCTGGTCAACGCGCCTTCTAAAGTGATATACCAGTATAATACCGATGCCCACGGCGATAAGGATTTGAAGGCCGACCACATGGCGCCAATCAATGACGACGGCTGGATGCCCGGCTGGGCAATGGACATGCTCGGCGGCGATGGCGAAGTGGATACCTTCGATTACCGTGTGCTCTGGGCCGCCCTGGATGCCGCCCTGGCAGGGAACAATACGCTTGGCTTTGATATTGGCAACTGGAGCGACGGCACACCGGTCAAGGCTGTGACACAGATGGCGCCATAAGAATTGCACTGGAAAGGATATGATGCATTCCTGGCCCCCATCCTGCATGGGGGCCGGTTGTTTTACGGCATTTTACTCTGGCACCGTTTTGATTGTCATTTTTGATATTCCTTATGAAATGGTCGCTTAATTCTTGACATGCAGATAAATGTAATTATATATGTTGATTGGACAATCGTCCAATTATAATGTTAAATAGTCGCCTATTATAGTATAAAAGAGCGGCTGGACCGGAGGTTGTATGATAAAAAGTAAAAAGTTCTGGTATTTCCTGATGATCGGAGCTATCGTTCTCTATCTCCTGTCCATAATCCTGGGACGATACCTGTTTCCAGGTGATCTTTTCTTGTCCCACATTTTTTTCATTGGTCTGGTTATCCTTCATATTGTGGAAATACCGATTGTATCATTAAAAATAGGAAAGGAGAGGGGGATTCCCGTGTTGATCATTGTTATAAATACCCTCCTGTACGGATTCACCTGGTGGCTGCCGCTGAAAATGGGAATCATTGATAGATAACGTTCGATCGAGGTAGTCATGTTTAAGCATGGTCCCGGTAATAAGCTGGTGAATTTCATGGTCTGGCTGTCATGGCCGATCATTCGGGCCGGGAAGAAATACAGTAACGTCCCTGTACTGAAATGGGTTATCAATCCCTTTTTCAGGCGGCCCTATAATGAAGTGACCTCGGTGCCCATCAGCGTAAATATTAAACTTCCTGAATCAGTACCCCTTCCGCGCGCCACCATGGAAAAGCTGGTTTCGAAAATCGATGACAAGTTCGTTCTCAATGAATGCATATGCCGGCACCATAACAAGGTGCCCACCGGGGATCGCGGCATCGGCTGCATCGTCCTGGGCCCGGCAATAAAAAGAATTAATCCCTCCAACGGCCGCAGGATAACCACGAAAGAGGCCATCGATCATATACGTCGTGCCGGGAATATGGGCCTCATCGCCAATATCGCCCACGTGTGGATCGATCCCCTCGCGTACTGGCTCAGCTTTAAAGACCTCATGTTCATATGCTTCTGCGACGATGTTAACTGCCTCTACCGCACGCACATGAAAAACCGCGGGCCTAACCTGGATAATGCCTACAAAAAACTGCCGGGCATCACTGTCCGCGTTGACCCGAAAATGTGCGACGGCTGCGAAATCTGCGCGGATAAATGCTTTGTCGCCGCCATCGACATGAAGAACGGGAAGGCGGCCATCGGGACGGACTGCAAGGGATGCGGCCGGTGCGTTGAAGTGTGCCCCCGGAACGCCATAACCCTGAAGCTGGCTGATGAAGATAAGCTCCTCAGGCAGATCGAGGAACGGATATGCCAGGTGGCCGATATTCCGGGCTTGGTGAAATAATCCCCCGCATGTCCACGGCCTGCCGGCGGAACAGGGAAAGGAGATTGCCATGAAACTGTCAGTAACACGGGAAGAGCGCGACACTGTCATCCTCCATATGGTTTATTCCGTGCTGAGCCTTGCGGTGCTCCTGATCCCCGGTGTGGAAACCGGCATCAAGCTTTTCATTCTCGTGGCAGTGTATATTATCGCGCTTCCGGTAACGGCAAAGCTCCGCGGGTATGATCTCTGGATCAATATCTGGCTCTTCGCCCTTATCCTGAGCGTCTTTCAGGTTTTTCCAGACTGGTTCCTTTCGCACCAGCTGGGAGTGCTGGTATTCCCGGAAGACGGGTTCGTTAAAATCGGCACCGTTTCCAGCTACATGGCCGGCCTTTGGGCCATCCCCGTTTTCATTATCGTGTACGCGTCCGTGCGAGTCGGCGAGCGCGTGTCGCCACGATCCGGGTATTGGACTGCCGCACTGATGGCCATGGTCATATTCGGAGCGTCTGAGGAGACCGTGTGGATGCTTCCTTCGTGGTACGCGCGGAACGTGGTCATGGTGAGCCACACCGCGGTCTACATCATTATCCCTGAAATTATCCTTGGCGTGTCGTGCCTGTATGCCTTTAAACAGATCCGGGAGAAAAAGAACTGGATAAAGATACCCGCGGCATTTCTTGTCATGCTGCTCTACCTGGGAGCCGCCGCGTTTTTTTATTTTGTCGTTGAGCGTCTTGTTCGCTGAAGTGGCATACCGTCACGCGTAGATGACCGCTATGATCTTGGCGGGCCTGTCATCGGCGCACGATACCCGGTGGTCGATATTCGAATCGTAATAGATGCTGTCCCCTGCTTCAAGGATGTCCATGTGCTCGCCAAGCTGTATCTCCACTCTTCCCTCAAGGACAAAAAGAAATTCTTCACCGTCATGATTGTAGGGGACCCCTTTCTTTGACGCCGGTTCCAGGGTCACCAGAAATGGCTCCATCTTGCGATTTATCTTGTCAGGTGCCAGTGACTCGTAGGAATAACCGTACCGGACGCCTTCCTTGGAGGCAACCCGGGACGTCGCCACGCGCTCGTCTTTCCGGACAATGGTGAAGGGCGCCGTGCCCTTCTGATTGAAAAGCTTGCCGATTTCTATGCCAATGGCGCGGGCGATCTTCATCAGGGCGCCCAGGGGGGGCGAGATGAGGTGGTTTTCAAGCTGGGACAGGAACGCGGGAGAGAAGCCGGTTTTCTCCGACAGGTCCGCCAGGGACATGTTCATTGATTCGCGGTACTTCTTTATCTTTTCGCCCACTTTGACGTCGGTATTGTCCATGATTCCTCTCCGCAGATTGAATTATAACATTAAATGAAATGTGTGAAGGTTTATATGTCAAATAGAATTTGTTTGACTCATTCACTGAACCCCTCCCTTGATGGGAGGGGTTGGGGGAGGGTGATCGTCATAATGAAGATAATTGTATGCTAATGATTATTGTTATGCAAAAGACATTTTTTGTCTCCTGAATTATTCTCACCCCCACCTTGCCTCCCCCATCAAGGGGGAGGTGTATCTGGAGAAAATATTTGGACACCGTCCAATTGTTAAAGGTTAAATTTTATTTCTGTCCGACCAGATTTTGTTGACTTAAAAAAGGTAATTTTTGTAGAGTGTATATGAGGATGATATGTTTTGTTTGACTAATAATTGAAATGATTATATATTTAACCATATGATATTTTAATAAAAACTAAAAAGTTAAAAAGGATTACACACCGCCAGTATGGCTCACATTACTATAGATGCTGACCGATGCAAAGGATGCTATTTCTGCATCAAGTTCTGCCCCAAACAACTTATTGTTGTTTCCGATAAGCATAACCGGGTAGGTTATTTCCCGGCACAGTTTTCTGAAGGCGGTGATGACCTATGCACCGCCTGCAAGACCTGCGCCCTCATGTGCCCCGATACCGCCATAGAGGTGTTCAAATGACCGATAAGAAGCTGACCAAGGGGAACGTGGCTCTCGCCGAGGGCGCGATACAGGCGGGATGCCGCTACTACTTCGGTTATCCCATAACCCCCCAGAATGACATCCCTGAGTACCTCGCCCGGGAACTTCCCAAACACGGAGGCACCTTTATTCCCGCCGAGAGCGAGATCGCTTCTATCAACATGGTCCTCGGAGCGGGCGCTTCCGGGGAGCGGGCCATGACATCATCTTCAGGTCCGGGCATATCCCTCATGCAGGAAGGATTCTCCTATATAGCCGGTTCGGAAATCCCCGGCCTGGTCGTTAACATCATGCGGTGCGGGCCCGGCCTCGGCGGCATATCCCCCACCCAGGGGGATTACATGCAGGCCGTTCACGGCGGGGGGCATGGCGATTACCGCAACATCGTGCTGGCGCCGGCTTCCGTCCAGGAGATGTTCGATCTCACTATCAGGGGGTTCGAGCTGGCCGACAAGTACCGGATGCTCTCTGTTATCCTGGCGGACGCCATGGTGGGCCAGTTCCAGGAGCCGTGCCGCCTCACGCCGGACCACCCTATCGTCCTACCTGAAAAACCGTGGGCACTGAAAGGCCGCAATGGACAAAAACCGAAGCTTCTCAAATCTCTCTACCTGGGTCCCGGCGAACAGGAGGGGCACAACCTTGATCTTCAGAAAAAATATGATGAAGTCCGCGCCAACGAGGTCCTCTGCGAGGAAAAGCTCCTTGATGATGCTGAGCTGATGATAGTGGCCTTCGGCACCCCGTCACGGATCGCCAAGACGGCGATACGGATGGCCCGGGAGCAGGGGTTGAAAATCGGCCTGCTGCGGCCGATTACGCTCTTCCCGTTTCCGGAAAAGCAGTTATACCGTCACTCCGAAAGAATTAAAAAGATATTGGTGGTGGAAATGAACACCGGCCAGATGCTCTATGACGTGAAGATTGCCGCGCACAAGGATGCGAAGATATCCTTCTACGGCAGGCCCGGAGGGGGGATTCCCTTTCCCGATGAGGTGCTGGCGGAGATAAAGAAGGCGCTGGAGTAGCCCATGAACAGAGTTTTCAGCAGGAGCGAATGCCTCACTGACACGCCGACACATTTCTGCCCGGGCTGCACCCATGGTATTGCCCACCGGCTGGTGGCCGAGGCCCTCGACGAACTGGGCATTACTGATCGCACCATCGGCATACCGGGGGTGGGTTGCTGTGTGTTCCTGTACCACTATCTTACCATAGATGTGCTTGAGGCGCCCCATGGCAGGGCTCCGGCGGTGGCCACAGGAATGAAGCGGGCCCAGCCGGACAAGATCATCTTCAATTACCAGGGGGATGGCGACATGGCCGCCATCGGCACGTCGGAAATCATCCATGCCGCCAACCGCGGCGAAAACATTACTGTCATATTCATCAACAACACGGTGTACGGTATGACAGGGGGGCAGATGGCGCCCACCACGCTCCTGGGCCAGCAGACAACGACTTCCCCTTACGGCAGGAATTTTCAGACTGAGGGCTATCCCATCAGAATGGCCGAGCTCCTGGCTACACTTGAGGGGGTCGCCTATTCCGCCAGGGTTTCTCTTCACAAGCCGAAAAACGTGGTCCAGGCGAAGAAGGCCATTGTCAAAGCCTTCGAAATGCAGATAAACCAGATGGGGTTCTCCATGGTGGAACTGCTGTCCACCTGCAATACCAACTGGCGCGTGTCTCCCGTAGAGGCGCTTGACAAAATAGAAAACGAGATGATTCCCTATTTTCCGCTCGGTGTATTTAAGGAAAGGACCGGGAAGGACTTTTTATAGGATTTGAAAAATCTGCGATTTTTCAAATCCGCTGATCAGGAATGTTGAGGGCAGATCGATCATATCGCTCGCCCGCCGCGTAAAATCGTCCTGATTACGCGGCGGTATCGGTGACATCCTGTCACCTGCTCGCTGATACGATCAATCTGCAATTAATAAATCAAACAATTGATAGTGATAGTATGTACTACGATGTGATAATGACCGGATTCGGGGGGCAGGGGATACAGACCATCAGCCTGATCGTCGCCCTCGCCTCGATGGAAAAGAACCTCGAGGTGACGTACCTGCCGTCCTACGGCGTTGAAAAACGCGGCGGCAGGACCAACGTCTTCGTCGTCGTATCCGATGAAGAAATCGGCTCACCAATAATCAACAACCCCTCTGCGCTGCTGGCCCTTGATATTATCGGTCTGGAATTCTACCAGAACATGCTGGGCAAGGGCAGCGTGCTGATAGCCAATACAAGCCTCATCCCGGAAGATAAGATCAAAACAAAAGAAGGCGTCAATGTCTTGACAGTGAAGATCAACGAGGAGGCCATCGCCATGGGCAATCCAAAGCTGGCCAATATGATAACCCTTGGTTGTTTTGTCGAAGGGCTCCCGTTTCTCGATTTTAATGACCTAAAAGGCGTTATCGGGACGGTAATTCCCGCCCGCCTTAAGCAAACCATCCCGGACAACCTGAAAGCCATTGAACGTGGCATAGAGATAGCGAAAGGCCTGAAATAGATTCCCCATCCTGTCTTTCTGTTATCCATCAAACACAAACATCAAGACCCCTCTATCCCTATTCAGCCTCACCCCCAGCCCCTCTCCATGAAATGGAGAGGGGAGGAATAGAATAATTCCTTATAGCGGAAACCCTCTCCTTTTAAAGGAGAGGGTGCGCCGAGCGCGGGTGAGGTCCATAGAGAGCCCGGGGGTGAGGTCTAACAAGCTGATAGGGGGATTGAGGGGGTGAGGATTATAACAGAATGGCATCCCCTGAAGCGGCGGGGTGTATCCCAATCTGACACCCTGTACAAAATAGCAAAAATCAGGTATTGTATGCTGTTCAATATTATTTGACAAAAAAAGGGGCGCTAATAATGTTTGGATAATACTGTGCATACTTATAGATCCGCATACGGGGATGGTATATTATATTTTACGGAGGAGTGATTTATGGCTGCAAATCCTATCGTTGATTCAAGAGACACAAAGTTCATATTATTTGAAATGTTCGAAGTCGAAAAGCTGACCCAGTTTGAAAAGTTTGCCGATTTTGATAAGGACACCATGGAAAGTGTCGTCGATCTTGCGGAAAAGATAGCAGTGGAACAGGTTTACCCGATCAACGCGGCTGCTGACAAGAGTGGCGCGAAATATGATGCTGCTAAAAAGCAGGTAACGATACCCGAAGAATACTTCGCTGGCCTGAAAGCCTACTATGAAGCAGGTTTCATGAGTGTTGCCACCGATCCCCAGTGGGGCGGTATGGGAATGCCCGAGTCCATATACTATACAGTAACCGATTATTTCACCGCGGCCAGTTGTGCCTTCACCATGTTCCCGATGCTGTCGATCGGCGCCTGCAACATGTACATGAAGTTCCTGCCCGATTATCCCTGGAAGAAAGCGGTGGTCGACAAGATGCTTACTGGCGAATGGGGCGGCACCATGTGCCTCACCGAGCCTGATGCCGGATCCGACGTGGGAGCCCTCAAGACCAAGGCGACCAAGAACGCCGATGGGACCTATTCAATCAAAGGGCAGAAGATATTCATCTCTGCCGGCGACAATAATTTTTCAAAGAACATCATTCACCCGGTCCTTGCCCGGATCGAAGGCGATCCTGAAGGAACCAAGGGCATATCGATATTCCTGGTGCCGAAGTACCGCATCAAGGATGACGGATCGATGGGCGAGACCAACGACGTTGTCTGCGCCGGTATAGAGCACAAGATGGGAATCCACGGGAACCCGACCTGTACCATGGTCTTTGGCGACGAAGGCAAATGCCAGGGATTCCTGATGGGCGAGGCTCGTCAGGGAATGAAAATCATGTTTCAGATGATGAACGAAGCCCGTCTCTATGTCGGCGGCCAGGGCGCCTCGGTATCCAGCGCGGCCTACATGCACGCTGTCACCTACGCCCGCAATCGGGTTCAGGGAAAGCGTGTTGAGGACATGATGAAGCCCGAAGCGAAAAACGCGACCATCATGAACCATCCCGACGTAAAACGGATGCTCCTTTCCATGAAGGCCCGGGTCGAGGCGATGAGGACCCTCACCCTCTACTGTGGTTATCTAACCGACCTGGTCCACACCGAGAAGGATACGGCGAAGAAGGAAGCCCAGGCTCTCCTCGACTTCCTGATTCCGATCAATAAGGCCGGCAACACCGACTCCGCGTGGGAAGTCACGGCTGATGCCATACAGTGCTACGGCGGCTACGGCTTCTGCTCCGACTACCCGGTTGAGCAGTATGCCCGCGATGCCAAGATTCTGACCCTGTATGAAGGGACCAACGGCATCCAGTCGATGGACTTGACGATGAGGAAGCTCCTCATGGATAAAGACTTCTATAATTATAAAGTATATAAGAAAAAGATCGAGGACACCATCAAGAAAGCCAAGGGCGTTGTTGATGAAAAGTACCTTGCTGTCATGGAGAAGGGCATTGCAAAGATAGACGAGGTGGTGGCCTACATGAAAAGCCTCATGGACGGCGGCAAGTACCTTCATATTTTTGCCAATGCGACACCGATGCAGCAGTGCTTCGCGATGCTCTCCTACGCCTTCATCCAGCTCTGGGCGCTGACCCTGGTCACTCCCAAAGCCAAACAGCTGACGGGCGACAAGAAGGGTGCCGACCTCGAGAAGCTTCTCGCCGACAACGCAGAAGCGGCCTACTATTACGGCCGGATGCTTTCAGCGCAATTCTATATCGGCGCCGAGTTCCAGAAGTTTTTCGGCAAGTGCGACTATATCCTCGCAGGTGAGAGCGCCGTGGTCAAAACGACATCGGCAATCTTTTCAGGAGCGCCGGAGCAGTAAGCGCGATAATGAAGAAACTGAAAGGCCGCCAGATCATCCGGCGGCCTTTTTTATTGCATCAATAACTTCCTTCGGGACGGGGATGGTCAGCGTCCGTTCCTTGGCGATAGCGCCGTAGACCAGATTGAGCAGGCCCAGGACTATTTTTTTGTTTTTGATTATGGATGAAAGTAAATCATGACTTCTCGGATTGGCCGCGTCGATAACCAGCTGTGCCCAGTTTATGATGGTGCCGGTCTTGAACAGGACAGATACTATTGTTCTCCCGTCATCATCGGCCACATGCACCGAGGGAACTCCGGACAGTATCTCCTGGATGACATCATCATTTTCAATATGGAAAAAAACATACCCGTCTCTTGTCCGTAACGGTACTGTTTCACCGGCGTAGGTGAAATGGTCGTAAAAGAAAGAGCAGGCGCCCTCGCGGGGTAGGGGCTCGCCGTCGGGAATCCTGTTAAACTCCCTGACGAGCTTCGTGTAATCGTTTGAGCCATCCGTATGTTTTTTAAATAAGCCCATGGATCAGTATGATTCAGGACAGTCTCATTTTGTCAAGATAACTTCGCGGTACCACGGCCAGAGGCCTCGGTAACGCGAAGGAAAGGATTTGATCGCCATGCAGTCTTCATGGATGGGATCGTCGGATTTCTAATAATCTAAATCTGTGCTTTCAATCCACCGTAAAAGGATATGCCGGGTGTCCGATATCCCCATATCTCTTCATATTTTCTGTTGAGGAGATTTTCGATTCGGAAAAAAGCCTGGAGTTGTTCTATAATCCACCATGATGCGGCCAGATCAAAGGTGTAATAAGGATCAAGGTAACTGGTGTAAGGATAATGGTAATAATCACGCCGCTTGCCGGCATAATTGAATCCAAGATTGATATTACCTTTTTCGAGAAATGAATAGCTGATGAAAAATCCCGCCCGGTGTTTCGGGCGCCGCAGTAATTCGCCCCGGTAAAGAAGATTGGATTTTCCATTGGTAAGAGTGAACGTATAATGACCTTCAATGCTAAGGTCCTTGACCGGTTTTATGATCGCGATACATTCGACACCGCGTGATATGGCGTCTATGTTGATATATTGACCGTATGTTCCCTTGTAAGAATCGTAATAAATCATTTTTCGATAATCTATCGTGAAGAAATTGGCTTCGAGTATGATTTTTTCCTTCCAGAGTGGTTGCTCAATACCGGCGTCCCAGCTTAAGCTTTGCTCGGGTTTCAGGTTGATGTTGCCGAGACCTTGAATTGTAATGTATTGCTGCCATTCAGGCATCATGTTTAAATCCAGCTGCTGCAGATGTGACAGGTTCCTGTTGTAATACCGCTGGTATATTGACGGCACTTTGTAGCCGGTACCGATGTTAGCCTTAAGGCGTGTCTCAGTAACCGGTAGTATAAATGATCCGGACGCGCTGAAGTCGAGAGTATCGGTAAAATGATCGGGTTTTGTATAGCGGCCTCCGGCAATGATGAAAATCCGGTCCTTGAGCTTTAGGTGATTCTGGAGATAAGCAGCCCAGGTGCCCTCGGTTTTATCAATCTGATCTCGCGGATCCATTGTGTATCCTCCGTACTGGGAAACACTATACCACCAGGGCATCGTGGCGGCAGATTCCTTTTCATAGGTGGCACCGCAGATGATCTCATCCATATCCGCGATTTTGAATTTGTTTTTAAATTCAATACCAATGCGGTTACCTTTGAATTGCATGTCCATGTAATCAATGCTTCCCATGGTCAGGAAGGTGTACTCGTGGACATCCGGCCTGTCCCTGTCCCGCCGGTGCTGGTAGTTGTATGAGACGGACAGGCTTGATTCCCACCAGGAAAATACAGGCACCGCGTACAGCAGGTTGGCTGCAAGGTTGTTGGTACTGTACGTGTGGTTTTTGTCTTCCTGGTAGGGGCCATCTGCGATTTTATTCCATGTGCCGATGTACCTGAGGGACAGCGTAAGCCAGCTATCGTGTATGGTTTTGACCCCGATGCGTGATGAAACCGAGGTGTTCTCGTATCCGTCATGAGGATTGGTTATGAAGGATTTTCGCAATCCTTTCCAGCTTGAGGTCCGGGAGAAACCTCGCGAATCAAGCCGGGATACCGCAAAAGAATAATTGACCCATTCATTGCTGCCGCTCACACCGGCCATTTCCTTGAAGGTTGCGTATGACCCTCCTTCGGCCTTGACGGTAAGCTGCGGTTTCCCCTTTCCCTTTTTTGTTATGATATTGATAACGCCGCCGATGGCATCGGAACCGTATAGGGTGCTCTGGGAGCCGCGTATGACTTCAATCCGCTCGATGTTGTCGGTGGTGATATGGGCGAAATCGAAGCCATTGGAAGGTGAAGTGGGATCGTTCACTTTTACTCCATCCAGGAGAACGACTACATGATTGGATTCTGCTCCCCGTATATACATGTCGGCCAATCCACCCAGCGATGAACTTGACGATAAAGAAGTACCTGGCATGGTTTTCAAGATATCAACCAAATTCATCTTCTGTTTCTGTTCTATTTGATCTGCAGTAATAATTGTAATGGATGCCCCTGTTTCCCGCTTGTTGATTTCAGTTTTGGTTGCAGTAATTATAATTTCAGATCCATTCTTGTCTTTGACAGTGTCAGTTTCTTTTTTATCTGCTGTGGATTGATTATCAGCCTGATTAATCTCTTCTGGGGCCGTTGTGTTGTTGTCGCTGCTGATTTTATTATCCTGAGAATATGTTATTCCCTGATTAATTAATATCATCAGCGATATTATGATGATTCTGACCAGATAGCGTTTCATTTAAAACCTCCAAGAATTAATTGTATCATTGAGCTTTACGTGAAATCTGGTATCAGGGGACGTGGCGATCGTATGCAGAATAAAAAACGCGTCCGGAGGCGCGTTTTGAGGTGTCAGACATGAACTTCAATTATGAAGTATGGCTAACTGTCTCCCGTTCCTCGAGGATATCACAGTTATGGAAGTTCTGGCTTATCCGCGATAGCGGAATTACAGTTGCGGGACAGCGCGGGAATCACACCCGACTTCCTCCAGATGTATAAAGAACAATGGGTGACATTAGAAGTGGAGCGATTAAACTGTCAATAAGAATTTATTTACATGAATTAGTATTGGACCGGATCAGGTGGCTTGTGATGGCAGATAGGTCTCTATGTCTGGCGGGTATCCCCAGATAAGTGTCCAGAAAATTATGTTATTCCTGGTATTTTTAATAATCACATAATTATTATACCGATTCTTATCGGTACTAATAGTTTTTAAGTATTTTCTGACAGCATACGCAAGAATGCAGGAAACCGACATCTTCAACAGCTTCCTCATGTCCAGCAGAAACTCATAATCATCTTCCCTTATCTGAAGATGAAAAGTGTGCCAGCTCTCCGGCAGGGATTTCTCCTGATATAAGACCGGCTTCCCGTATCGTACAGGTCCGGAAATTTCATTCATTACTTTTTTTAACACAAGCACTATCATTTCAGAACGGGAAATCCCTTTCCTGTGAGCTGCCCGTGTAATAGCCTCCAGTAAGTCAGTATTGATGTTTAGCGTGGTTTCCATAGCTTGCAGCGCCCCATTTATCTATTTTATTTATATTATACGAATAGGGGGTGATAATTATAAAATTATATCTCGTATAACCCGCGGTGTTTTTAACTTTTTTCCTTGTCAAAACAGATCGGGTATAGTTGTTTGGAAATCTATAATAGACTTGTTGCATAACAACTCATAATTATATGTATTTGCCCCTGCCGCCTTCGGCGGCAGGGGGCAAATATAGTTGATTATTGAGTTTTGCAATAAGTCAAATGTTTGCAACGGTTCTCCGGTCGGGATCAGGATCTGACTGCGAGATAATAGGGAAACCCGTGTGAATCGGGTGCGGGCCCGCCGCTGTATCCGGGGACGAAGACCGCATGAGGCCACTGTCGGATATGACGGGAAGGCGCGGCTTTGAGGATGATCCGGAAGCCAGAAGACCTGCCGGTGCAATCTGCCGCTTTACTCGCGTGATATCGGGGCGGCATTACAACTCGAGGAAACAAGGGAATCCCCGGGCCGTTGGTCCGGGGATTTGTTTTTAATAATTGGAATAACCATGGGCAAGATCATATTCATAACAGGAGGGGCACGGAGCGGTAAGAGCACTTTTGCCGAGTCTCTTCTTGCCGGGAAGGACAATGTCCTCTACGTGGCCACGGGTATCGGATTCGACGATGAGATGAAGGACCGGATTGCACGCCACAAGTCGCAGCGCAACCCTGCGTGGAAAACATTGGAATGCTACCGCGAACTGGCCCTCTCCCTGAAACAACACCTGCCGGACCGGGGCTATGTCCTTCTGGACTGCGTCACCATCATGATTTCCAACTTCATGGTCCTTGATTCGTCTATTGATTGGGACAGCGCCGGCATTGATGCGGTTGACGGGATTGAACAGACTATATTAAAAGAAATATCCTCCTTTCTCGATATGGCGAGAGATTTTAGCGGGCACACTCTTGTCGTGTCGAATGAACTTGGCATGGGGATTGTGCCCCCGACGCCTATCGGCAGGTATTATCGCGACATAGCCGGAAAGATGAACCAGATAATCGCCGGCGCAGCCGATGAAGTATACCTTATGGTTTCGGGAATTCCAATGAAGATTAAATAAATTATAGAATAATACCGCTTTATGGTAACGGTTTATGATTAAAGATTATATAAACGGATTTATCCTCAACCTGCAATTTCTGACCCGGATACCGGTGCCGGTTAAGGTCGATTATAGCAATCGGGCCTTTACGGCGGGATCTGTTTTTGCACCGGTAATCGGCCTTCTAATAGGTCTGATATCGGTCGGCACCTATCTTCTGGTCAGCATGATGGACCTGCGGCCTCTGGCCGTACTCCTTGCCCTTACTGCTGAAATTACTATCACCGGCGGCCTTCATCTTGACGGCCTTGCGGACACCTTCGACGGGATTTTCAGCTATCGCGATAAAGAACGGGCCCTCGCAATTATGAAGGACTCCCGCCTGGGAACCAGCGGAGCCATAGGCCTCATTCTGGTGCTCATGATGAAATATATCATGCTGATGTCTCTGCCCGACAAGTACCTGGTGGTCTGCCTTGCGGTGATGCCAGTGCTGTCGCGCATGACCGTTTCCTGGAGCGCCGGCCTTTCCCCATACGCGCGGAAAGGAGAGAAGGGTTTGGCAGCCGGGCTGGTTGAGCGTACCGGTCCGATCGAAATTGTAATTTCAACGACATTGGCCATAATTATCAGTGTGCTGCTGCTCCGGCTGGCGGCAGTTCCCCTGGTTATGATTGTCATTGCCTTCACCCTCGGCATGATTATCTATGTAAAAGCAAGGTTGGGCGGCATCACAGGTGATGTCATCGGCGCCGTGATCGAACTGTCGGAGGTGATGTTTCTCCTGTCGGTCCTCCTTTTGGATAAGTTATATTCCCTCCAGCACATGAAATTAATGTAATTATTAAAATTATCACAAATTACTCCATGCCCCCTGCGGGGGACAGGGGTGGATAACATTCGTTTCACTCGAGATGATATGGGTGCTAAAATAGAATTTTTATAATCATGCTTATTGAACTATTGCCATTGGGATATTTAAAAAACCATATCTAAGGAAAAACCATGACATTACTTGAATCAACCTTGCAAAGCATTAAACCCCTTGACTACGGGTCTATGCAAAGGGCCCGGGAGCGCCTCGACACTCTTCTCAAGCCGCCCGGGAGCCTCGGCCGTCTCGAGGATATCGCGGTAAAGCTTGCTGGCATCACCGGCGCCATCGGCAGTCCCATTGGCAGGAAGACCATTCTGGTCATGGGCGGCGACAATGGCATAACTGAAGAAAAGGTGAGTTCCTTTCCGCGAGAGATCAGTACCCTTGTGGCGGAAACCATGCTGAAGGGAATTTCGGGTGTGTCTGTGCTGGCGCGCCACGCCGGCGCAGAGATCAGGGTGGTTGACCTGGGCCTGGAGGCTGATGTGAAGGACAGCCGTGTCATCAGCAGAAAGATCAGGAGGATGACATCGAACATGGCCAAGGGACCCGCCATGAGCCGCGAAGAGGCGCTGCGCGCCATCGAGACCGGGATCGAGATGACGAATGTGGCCGTCGATGATGGGTTCGATATCCTGGGAACCGGAGAGATCGGCATTGGCAATACCACCACTGCCAGCGCGGTGCTCTATGCTTTGGGCGCCGGGGACCTTGAAGAGATCGTAGGCCGCGGCGCCGGCCTTTCCGACGAGGGTCTGCGTCACAAGAAGGAGATGATTAGCAGGGCGGTGGAGCTGAACCGGCCCGATCCGGGCGACCCGGTTGACGTGCTCTCAAAGGTGGGCGGCTTTGACATTGCGGGACTGTGCGGCTGCTACCTCGCGGCGGCCGCCCGGCGGAGGCCGATTGTCATCGACGGCTTCATTGCCGGTGCGGCCGCGGTGGCAGCCGTGAAGATACATCCCGGGGCGCGCGACTTCATGTTTACCTCCCATGCCAGCGCAGAGCCGGGCGTGGCTGCCATAAGCCGGGTCCTGGAATTGTCACCGATGCTGGCGCTGGACATGCGCCTGGGTGAGGGGACCGGCGCCGCCCTGGCCTTCCATATCATCGAGGCGGCGGTGAAGATCATCAGTGAGATGGGGACCTTCAAGGACATCGGCATGTGACGGCAGACGGCGCGGCGTTGTCATGGTGTTAACAGACGATATTTTCGATCTCTATAGTGGCTTCCCCGAGGTCCAGCATGGCATTTATGAGGCAGGCTTTTTCTAAATCGTCTATGTCCGACACGCCAATATCAGATTCCACGATCACGCCCTGTGATAACAATTGTTCCCGTTTTGTCCCCCGCAGAAGAACATTTCGCGGCGTCATCCATCGGGCGCCGTCAAAAAAGGCGATATTACTGATTGATGTATCCGTGATGCGGTTGTTCTTCACGATGAGAATATCGTCGCATTGACCTCTCAAACGGAATAAGGTGTTTATCTTCTCGCGGTCTGAATATTTATGAGAGTATTCCATGTCATCGCAGCGGACTATCTGCAGGCTCCCGATTGATCGACCCGGATATGGCTCAAACAATACTTCATGTATATGTGTGGAATATACCACCTTGCATTTGTGCCTGCCGTCTTTGTGCCGGTCGGGGACATTGATGATGTCGCACAGATCGATGGTGTCACCGCTGCCGAAGAGCTCTTTGCGGGAGTTGTTCATTCGCCGGTTATGATACGTTAGATTTTCCGCACAACCGTTGTTTATTTTTATGGTTTCAAATAATAGGCACATACACCTTGTCTATGAGCTCCTTGTATTCCCGTTCCGGGTCGCTGTAGACGGTCACGCCGCCTCCGCTTTTAAAAACAGTGTCTCCGTCGTTTTTTTCTATGAAGCGGATCATGACGCCGCTGTCGAGGATTGATCCGTTAAAATACCCGCATATGCCCGTGTAATATCCCCGGTCATAGCTTTCAGTTTTCCTGATTATATCAACCGTCTTTTTCTTCGGGGCCCCGGTGACGGACCCTGCCGGGAGAAGGGTTGCGATGATATTTCCGATCTGTTCATGGTAATTGTGCGGTAGCGAGCCTGATATTTGGGAGCTGGCCTGGAGGAGGCTGCCGGCATGGGTGTCGATTTTGTCGATATACCGGAACCGCCTTACGGTAACGGCCGTCGCGACCATGTTCAGGTCGTTGCGGATAAGATCGACGATGGTGACATGCTCGGCATGCTCTTTTTCATCAGCCAGCAGGATTTCACGCGCGCCGGGGATCGTTGCGTCGATGGTGCCCTTCATGGGGAACGATGATATAATTCCATTCTCAATTCTGATAAAGGGCTCCGGGGAAAAGACGACAAAATGGTTTCTGAGCCACAATCTGTATTGTGCCCGGGAATGCAGAAATATTTCCTGCAGAGTAAGGTTGATGTCAATGGGAGTGGAGAAGGTCAGGTTGGCAAGGTATGAATCGCCCTGCATCTGGTGATCAATGATTATTTCAAAGGCGGATTTGTATGTATCATATGAAACAGGTTTTTTGCTGAGACGCACCTTCCGGGGAAGCAGCGGACCGCGCTGCGAGTTGGTGAATCTGTTGAAATCATATAATAACTCCAGGGGATCCACGTCATTGACAGGCAGTATGACCGGCTTCTGCATAAGAAAGTCGATGATAAATATAAAGGGGACCCTGTTCCTTCCGTAAAAATTCATCCTGGTAATCATGGGTTCTTTTTGTATAATAGTGTTTTTAATGTAAAGTTTTTTTACATTGACATGATTGAAATGTTATATTATAGAAGAAAAGCTTTAAAAATGCCATGGAAGAACGTAAAAGAATAATAAGAATCATCCTGGTAATGTCCGCCTTCGTATTATGCGTCGGCATCTTTTCAAACACCCTGCTGTATCGCACGTACCTTGAAGAGTCCAGGGGCCACCTTTCTGATACTGTCAAGGTGCTGGCCCGCTTGATTCAGTTTCAGTCAGACCTTGACAAAGGCGCCATCCCTGCAAACTGGCCCGCAAGTCACCATAACCTTTTCACCGAACGGATTGTCACCTCTATTAAGCAATATGAACGGCAGAATAGAAAAATAGAGCTCACCGTGGCCCTGCGGGAAGGCGATGATGTCCATTTTATTGCAGCTGTCAGACACCGGGGCCATGCCGATCACCCGGTGATTGTCGGTATGAATTCCAGCCTGGCGGAACCAATGCGCCGGGCCCTGGAGGGAAAATCCGGGACTATGAGGGGTAAAGATTATCATGGTGCTTCGGTCCTTGCAGCCTACGAGCATATACCGGGCCTTAAACTGGGAATCGTGGCTAAAATTGAGATGTCTGAAATCCGCGCCCCTTTTATAAGAGCCGGGCTCATCATTATCAGCGTCTCCGTGCTGATAGTCATTGCCGGCATCGTGATCATCAGCCGCATCAGCAATCCGATAATTACAAGTCTCGAGAATAAGACGGAGAGCCTGGCCGCTGCTAACCGGGAGCTCCAGGCGGCCAACGAGGAGATGGATGCTGCAAACGAGGAGCTTCAGGCAAGCAACGAGGAGTTGATGCGTTCCCATGAGGATTTGTTGCAGAGTGAAAACAGGAACCGGGCTCTCCTCGATGGCTCACCTACCGGGATTATCGTCGCAGACGTGGAGACCAGGCGCTTCATGTACGCCAACCCATCGGCCTGCGCAATGTTCGGGTACAGCTACGACGATATGCTTGGAATTGGCATTGGCACTATCCATCCGGCAGGTGATCTGGAACGGATAAAAGTCGAGTTTCAGGCGCTGGCAGAAAGGAAGTATCCGATATCCCATGATCTGCCCTGTATAAAAAAAGACGGATCGCTATTCTACGCTGATATCTCTGCTGCTCCAATTATCTTTGATGGCCGATCATGTCTCATGGGCCAGTTCATGGATATGTCGATGCGTAAAATAGCGATAGAAGAGCTCCGGGAGAGCGAGGAGCGGTTTGCCAAAGCTTTTCAGTTCTCGCCAATTTCAATTGCCATTTCTTCAATCCTTGATGGAAAATATCTCGATGTCAATAATGAATTTCTCGCTTTGACCGGTTATTCCCGCGACGAGGTTATCGGCCACACCTCGTCGGACCTGAATGTATGGGTAGATGAAGAGCAGGAGAGGCTTATTCACGGGGAGATTACCGGCGGCAGGATGGTGCATGATTGCCTGGTCGATATCCGCCAAAAAAATGGGAGAATTCTCACGGTACTCTATTCCGCGGTGGAGGTCACCCTTCATGGTGTGCCATGTCTTATTAAATCCGTAATAGACATCTCTGAGCGCAGAAAGGTCGAGGTGGCGCTGCGGGAAAGCGAGGAAAAATTTGAGAGGGCTTTCATGAACGCCCCCATCCTTATGAGCATAACCAGCATTGAGGACGGCACCATCTTGGACGTGAACAACCAGTTCGTCATCCAGTCCGGCTTCAGCAGGGACGAGCTGATTGGAAGAAGTACTCTTGATATCGGGTGGGTCCGTCCCGGGGACCGCGAGGATTTCCGGGATAAGGTCAGGCAGGACGGCATTGCCAGCGGCATTGATCTCACGGTCTATCCAAAAGAGGGAGGCCCCCGTAAGGTTATTTATAGCGGCGACAGTATCACTATCGGTGGTAATAAGCATCTCCTTTCGATCGCCATGGATGTCACTGAATTGAAAAGGACCGAGGAGGCTTTACGGCTGCAGGAGGAAATGGCCCAGAAGTACCTTGATATTGCCGGGGTCATATTTGTAGTCATCGGAGCGGATCAGAAAGTCTCCCTCATTAATCACAAGGGCTGCGAAATCCTGGGTTACTCGGCTGATCAAATTCTGGGCAATAACTGGTTTGACATGTTTATCCCTGGAAAAATCAGGGAAGAGGTAACAAGCATTTTCAACCAGATGATGAGGGGTGAGATAACGGCGGTTGAATATTTTGAAAATACAGTACTCACCGCCTCGGGCGAAGAGCGCCTTGTCGCCTGGCATAATACCCCCGTAAAGAACACGTCCGGTGCGATTACCGGCACCCTGAGCTCGGGAGAGGATATCACCGAGCGAAGGAAATCTGAAAATGACCTCCACGATCAATTGGCCCTCAACATGGCCCTGGCCGGTATATCCGGCTCCGTTATTTCCAAGTCGTTCACTGTATCTGAAATGGCCTATATGGTTCTGGAATATGCCCGCCTGCTTTCGGATAGCGAGCATGGTTTTGTCTCGGAGATCGACCCGGAAACCGGCAACAATATCGGTCATGCCCTGACAAAGATGACTGATACGTGCCCGGCCATGGGGAAAGAAGGATCTGTTTTATTCAAAAAAGGGATGGACGGCCTTTACCCCGGCCTCTGGGGTTATGCCCTCAACACAAGTCGTGATTTCTTCACAAACGACCCTGGGGGTCACCCCGCCTCAAAAGGTGTACCGGACGGCCATATCGGGGTCACCCGCTTTCTCTCGGTGCCGGTGCTGTTCGGGGGTACTCTCGTGGGACAGATTGCTCTTGCAAATTCGGTGAGGGATTATACCGAGGCAGACCTGAAGATGGCGCGTCGACTCGGAAGCATCTTTGCAATGGCGATTATCCGTATCAGAAACGACAATCTCCTCGTGAAGTCGCTGGAGGAAAAAACAGTGCTAATCAAGGAGCTGCACCACCGGGTCAAGAACAACATGCAGGTTGTTTCCAGCCTCATATCGCTTCAGGCGCATAAGATCGACAACGAGAAGTATCGGGGCATATTCATGGAAAGCAGCAACCGCATTCAGGCCATGGCCATGGTGCACGAAAAGATATACCATTCCGGGGACATGGCCCGGGTTGATTTTTCGCAGTATGTTCACGAGATCGCGGATCGTCTTCTCTATTCCTTCAGTCTGGAGCGGGGGCAGGTGGAGCTTGAAGTTGACGTCAAGGATATTTTTCTTGGCATCGACGAAGCCATCCCCTGCGGTATCATCATAAACGAACTCATAACCAACGCCTTCAAGCATGCTTTTCCGGACGGCCGGCGCGGGAAGCTTTCCATAAGTTTTGTGAAAGATATTGACGGCCGGCGCCAGCTGGTAGTGCGTGACAATGGTCCCGGAATTCCTGAAGAACTCACAATCACTGCCGGTAAATCGCTGGGAATGCAGATCGTTATGGCGCTGACGCGCCAGCTGAACGGGGTCATATCTTTAAGCGGCACACACGGGACCAGTGTGGAGCTATTGTTCTGAACCGGCAGAGGGCATGATGACGGTGTGTCACTAAAGAGACGGACGGGACCTGTCACCGCACCTTGATGTATTCTATCTCCCCCCGGGAATTTTCATTTTTTGGAGAGAAGAGGCAGTAGATCCCCCGGATGGGGAAGTTGCCACTTGTTACCGGTTCGATTTTACTCGACACAGCCTCGCCGTCAATCATGAGCCTGGCATATCTGCCGTCGTCGCTTGATAGCAGGAAATCGTGCCAGTCGGTGGTGCGGAGAGGGATGGTCCTGCCGCAGACCTCCACCTGGTCAGCTGTCAGTTTTACGTAGTATGCAGCGACCCCCCCCGGAGAATAGGCGAAAATGGTGAGGCTGTCGCCGCCGGTGAAGCGGGCTCGTGATAGTATGGAAAAGGCCCGGGAAGCGTTGAAGCGGCTGAAGAGCCCTGACGATGAGCCTTTGGCCGAATTAAGCTCCGCGATTTTCTTCCCGCCCTTTACGGAAAAGTTTATTCCGGCGCTGTCCCCGCCGGGGACATGTGTCCAGTTGACGGGCGTGTGCGAATCGCTCCATTCCGCGAAGTTCTCTTCCATGGTCCAGCTTTCCTCCGTGGCGGCGTCCTTATACTGAGACAGGTCGATGGGTGCGAGGAACTTTCCGAAGATCCACCCCTTCGGCCCTTTCAGGCTGGCGACGCGGTACCAGTATTCCCGTACGTCCCCGACCTGGGTTGTGTCCATGGATTTTTCCAGCTGGATGAGGATCTCATCCCGGGCGATCTTGCCGACCAGCTTGCCGTCGACACCCGGGGAATTACGGAGGTTCACGTTTTCCCCGGTGCAGGAGAAAAGCTTGTTCGTTTCCGGGCTTGTGGGATAGCGCTTAACATAGGCAATGATGATTTCCCACAGGACGTCTTCGTTGCCGGACGCCTTGAGCCTGCCCGACTGGAGGCCGTCGAAGAGTATTTTCACGATACTGGATATGTAATCGGTGTTGGGATACTTGTTGTAGAAGTTGATCATTGCCGGGATGAGACGGTCAGGATCGGTCTTGCCCAGGTTCTGCACCTCTTCGAACTGGAGGTCCTCAATGAGGCCGCTGCCGCGGTAGCGTGCCATGAATTCTTCGTAGAACTTCCCGCGGGGGACGATGCGGCTTTTTTTCAACGCCGGTACCAGCGCCAGGTCGCCTTCAATTTTTTTATTGATATCGGCAAGGTATTCATCTATGTCCTGTTTGGCATCTTTGTAATTCTCGGTATTTTTCTTTTCTTGGGCCGCATCAATGAGCTCATCGTTGAATTTTTCTTCCAGTTTTGCAGCAAGGCGGTTGATGGCGCGGCAGCGGTAATAATACACTTTTTCGCCCTTGTCGTAGTCTGATGTTTTGGCGAGGCGGTTAAGCATGAGGATTGCTTCCTTGTAGTCGCCGTCTTCGAATTCGTCTATGGCCTTTTCAATATCGTTCTTGGAAAAGATAAAGAAACCGGCAATGGTTAACGCGATGGCGGCCACCGCGATGATGATTCCAATAATGGCTCCCTTTCTCATGGATACCTTCCTCTAATATTCGAATTGAAGCTGTCCCCGTACAACCGCCCCGGCGGGGGGCTAGGGGAATAACTTCATAAGGCATAGATGATCATATGATTGAGAATTTCAAATAAAAAATGAAAATTTTTATTGAGCCCCCGTCCTCTAGAGGGGGCGCGAGAGATATACTGTAAAAAATATTTTTTTATATTTTTATTCTTAATTCTACATTTTCCATCAGCAAGTGTTAAGATAAATGCCCCCTGCGGGGGACAGGGGGGCATCAAGATAGGATACCATCGAGTTTAGTGTTATAGCTTTTTATACAGCATGAGCTCGATCAGCCGGTGGCCTTCCGGCACAAAGAGGCCGGTGGCAGCGGCGCTTTTTTCACTGAAGGCGGTTCCGTTCATGCCGTCGTAAGGGGTCCCCTTCCATCCGGTGGAGGAATAGATAGCAAAGGGCACCGGGTCACCGGAGTGGGTCCGCAGGCTGACCGGCGTCGGGTGGTCCGGGAGCATCAGCACGGTATAGTCGCGGTATGACGAAATTCCGTCCATCACGGGGCCCACAATCTTATGATCGAAGTCCTCGATGGCCTGCAACTTGTGCTCCAGACATCCCTCGTGGCCCGATTCGTCGGGCGATTCCACATGGAGGAAGATGAAATTCACTC
Source organism: Spirochaetota bacterium (assembly GCA_041753395.1). GTDB lineage: Bacteria > Spirochaetota > UBA4802 > UBA4802 > UBA5550 > RBG-16-49-21. The sequence goes on along the minus strand of JBGSUQ010000027.1, from coordinate 172,132 downwards.
CGGGAAGGGCCCCGAGGAGGGCGGCCGCTTTTCCATCGTAGTTGGTGTCGATGTAGCCCGTGGCGCCGGGAACCTGTATTGGAGAAAGACCCGCCGCCCTCCCGAGGCCGTGGACCAGGTCCACCGCCGATATGGTGTTGCCGCGCAGCCCGAAGCGATCCCCGAGGGGGGTCATGGCCGGCTTTTTGCCGCAGCCCCAGAGCCATACCGATGACGGGGAGCCCTTGTATGACGATCGGGCCTCCCTTACGGCCTTTGATGATGCGATTATATCGGATGATTGTTCCATGATCCGGTTAAGCATGTCCGCTCCGTCTCCGCGGGGGAGGTGGGGTTTTACAGCTTCCCCCTGTATATCATGGGGCGGCGTCGTCACCGGCAGCGCTGGATGGGGATAGTTCCTCCATATAACGATATTTCGATATGACACGCCGGGATAGTACTCCATGCCTGCAGTGTTAATACCGGCTGAGAGTTCCTTCATTATTACGGTTGAGAATTCCGAGTCTATATGGCCGGCGCTGAAGTCCTCCATGACGCCGTCCCTGATGTCGACCATGTTGCAGCGGACGGCGAGGTCCCGCGGACCGAGGTCGATACCCATGTTGAGGGCCTCCAGGGGCGCCCGGCCCGAGAAGAAGTTCCGGGGATCATAGCCGAGGATGGACAGGTTCGCGATGTCGCTGCCGGGCTGCATTCCATCCGGCACGGTGCGCGCCATGCCCATAATGCCGCCTGCGGCCAGGCGGTCCATGTTGGGGGTACTGGCGTATTCCAGGGGGGTCATGCCGCCAAGGGAGTCGATGGGCAGATCCGCCATGCCGTCTCCCAGGAGGATCACGTATTTGGCGTCGTTATTCTTTTCCATCTATCCAGCTGGAGCCGTCTGAATAAAATTCTTTTTTCCAGATGGGAACATCAACCTTTACGGTGTCGATTATGTATTGCACTGCCTGAAAGGCCGCATTTCGATGGGGGGCTGACGCTGCGATTATGATGCTGGCTTCACCGACGTTGACCCGGCCGAACCGGTGCACCACCGAGCAGGAATTCAGCGACCAGCGGGCGACGGCTTCGTCGACGATTTTCCGGAGCTGCTTTCGGGCCATCTCGCTGTACGTTTCGTAATCGATGTGGGTCACGGTCTTTTCGCGGGAGTTGTTCCGCACGCGGCCAATGAAGCTCACCACTGCGCCGTCGTCGGCGGTTCCTGCCTCGGCCAGTACACGGGCGGTATCAATCGGTTCCTGCTGGATTATAATCGAGATCATGGCAGCCTTTTATCCGCCGCTGACCGGGGGGAATATGGCAAGGGTGTCCTCCTCTGAAAGGGCTGCGGTTTCGCGGCAATATTCTTCGTTTATGGCATAGAGGAGGGATCCGTTGAAATTGTTCAAAGTGGGATAACTTTTTTTAAGCTGGTGTATGATGTCTTTTACGGTGATACCTTCAGAAACAGTGAGTTCCTTTTCTTCGAATCCGAACGCTTCCCTGACGCTGGCAAAGGCCTTGATTTTTATCTTCATGTTCAATCCGTCGGTTGAGATATCTTCTATAGATCTTCCGGTGTATGCGCCGAATTTGGGATGAAAAGCCGGAACCGTTCCCCTCAGGCTTTTTTGATCCTCTTGTTCCTTTTTATGAGAAACAGGTAGTGTTTGATATAGGGCTGAAGGCTGTCGCCAAAATCAGAAACGGTAACGTTCTTCGGTTCCTTTAGAATAAGGAGCAGGCTTTTTTTTGTAATATCCTCTTCGATGGTGTCGATGATGATCTTGAAGCGCTTAATTACTTCTTTGTCCACAGCATCGGTAGTCATTTTGTTCATTTCCGAGTATAGCTTGAGCAGGTTAACTTTTTTTGTTTTAACCTTGGAAGGTCTCGGCTCGCTTTTACGGAGTACGGTTTTCTTTTTGCTCTTAACTCCGCTTTTGGGTTTTGATGGCATAGAATTCCTCAATTAAACAATAATGAAAACAATTGTAGTAGATAATAACAATAATCGCCGATGTTAGAATAATACTCATTACTGTAAACACAAATTTTAAAAAATTTACTGAAAGAAATAACAGAAATCAATGATAATTTACTCCCGGCGCCAGAGGCGGGGGAAGGCAAACAGGAATATTTATGAATAGTTAGGCATCAAGTCCATTCATCTACTGGTTTCCTGTATACAATTCTAACCGGTTCTTCACACTCGGTATTCGTTGTATACTTTTTTATCAACGGCTTTCTGAAATAAAATATCACTGATGTATGGGCTGTTTTGGGGCAGATGTCGGCACATGATTGTTTTTCATTTATTAATTAACGGTTTTGTGACGATTATAAAAGAAGAGGCCTGTTCCCTGTCTGTCCAGACCAGAATGTATTGGTAATGACTTGGATAGCTAAAAAAATCTGATTGTGTCATGAGAAGGACCGGGCCGTTGCAAATTATCAAACATGCGGGAGATGCATTATGAAATGTTCACGATGCGGCAAGGAAATCAACGAGCTTAACCACCATTACATTCCGCAGAAAAACCGGCGCGAAGGACTCAGGTACTGCATCGCGTGCGCTCGCGAAGAGCATATCGTGACCCTCATCTGAAAAGAGCTTTTGACCGGCCCGGCACACCGATGCCCGGGCCGGGAAGATAATTGTTGACATGCCTGCCAGCCTGGAAGACCTTCTGCCATGGTACTCTTCCAGACCATGAAACAGAATCTATTATATTGTCAGCTCCTTCATTGCTGCCTGGCACTGCCGGTGGTGTTCTCTTTACTTTGTTCTCCGGAGAAGGAACAGCCGGTTCCTCTCCAGCAGCCTGCCAGAATAATATCCCTGTCGCCGTCCATTTCCCGGCAGATCGCCGACCTGGGAAGGCGGGATCTGCTGGTCGGGGTCACGTCCTTTGACGACTTCCGGGACGGCGGAATTGAGATCGTGGGGACCCTGGTCCAGCCGAATCTGGAAACCATAATTCAACTCAAGCCGGATATGGTTTTTCTTTCAAGTGAGGACGGACCGGTACAGAACATTGACCGGCTGATAGATGCCGGGGTAAGGATATGCCGGTTTGGACGGAACAGAAATTTCCACAATATCTGCGATAACTATCTGCGCCTTGCCGGCATGCTGGGCAGGGAGCAGGAAGCACGGAACAATATCGTGCGCTATTCCGATATTCTCTATCGGATCAGGGAGCGGCGGTTTGCCGAGAACCGGGGAAAGCCCGCCACCGTTGCCTTCTTCCTGTCACATCGGCCGCTTATCGCCGTGTCGGAGGGGTCTTTCATTGCGCAGGTGATACGAGACGCCGGCGGCGTTTGCGTCTATTCGGGAACGCGCGCCGCCTATCCCCTGGTGTCGCTGGAATCGCTGATCGAATCCGATCCGGCCGTGATCATGTACATGGCTGGCGATAATGAGGCCGGAGAATTTTCCCGGCGTTTGTCCCGGGATTTCGGGGACCTGAAGGCCTTGAAGAACAGAAGATTCTATGTTATCGACTCCGACACGATCCCCTTTTATACACCGGCGGATTACGTGAAATCGGTTGTGCGGGTGGCGGAGATTCTTGATAAGGCGGAAATGCGATAATTATTATTTGACTGTGATGAAGTCAGATGAATATATGTAGCAGACCTTTATGAAAACCCCCTATAAAATCATAATCGTTTTTACCGTCGCACTGGTGCTGCTGCTTGTGTCCCTGTCCCTGGGAACTAGGATAATCAACCCCGTTGACATGACGGACATTATTCTCGGCGGCGCCGGGAGCGCAGATTACACCATTCTGGTGAAGCTCCGCCTGCCGCGGGCGCTCCTCGCCATGGTGATCGGCGCATCTCTTGCCGTGAGCGGCACCGTTTTCCAGTCAGTTTTGAAAAACCCCCTGGCTGACCCCTATCTCATCGGCGTTTCCGGAGGCGCGGCCCTGGGCGCAACGGCCGGCATCGTCCTGAACGCCGGGCAGTATGCGGTCGCTGCGGCCGCCTTTGCCGGGAGCATTGCCGCCATCAGCGCCGTGTACCTGCTGTCGAAGCGCATGAGCCTGGGCTCCTCGGCCCTTATCCTCTCGGGAATGGCCCTCGGCTTCATATTGTCCGCGGCGGTCCTTCTCGTATACGCGCTCTCGCGCTCCGACCAGATCCACCGGGCCATGCTCTGGCTGATGGGGGACCTATCAGGAGCCAGGTACGATATGCTGGGTGGGCTGGGCGGTTTGACCCTTCTTCTCGCGCTGACAGTGGCGGCTTTTCACAAGCACCTGGATGTCATTTCCCTTGGCGCGACGTTTTCGAAAAACCTGGGTGTCACCGAAGGAAACATACGTACCGTTTTCTGGATCGCCTCGCTCCTCGCGGCCATCTCGGTGTCCCTGGCCGGTGTCATCGGCTTTGTCGGACTCATCGTCCCCCACCTGATGCGGAACATTTTCGGCCCCCGGCATCTCCGTCTCATACCCGCTGCCGCTGCCGGCGGCGCCCTGTTTCTTCTTGCGTCCGATACAATCGGCCGCTCCCTGGCCCCTCCCTTCGAAATTCCGGTGGGCATCATCACCAGTTTCCTGGGTGGCGCCTTTTTTCTGGTATACATGATTCGACGGGAGGCGGGCCGGTGAATGTATTTGAACTGAACTCCATTACCGCGGGGTACGGAGGCGTGCCCGTCATCAGGGACCTGAGCCTGAAGATTGCCGGGGGCGAGTTCATATCCATGATCGGGCCAAACGGCGCAGGAAAAAGCACACTCCTTAAAATCATGTCGGGTGATATCATCCCCGGCGCCGGCTCCGTTCATTTCAACGGCCGACCCCTGAGGGAATACCGGCCGCGGGCCCTTGCCCGTATGCTTTCCGTTGTCCACCAGGCCATCGAAACCCGGGCGGCCTACACGGTTCGTGAGTTCATAAGGATGGGCAGGTTCCCCCACCAGGGATCTCTTGTTGTCGAAGCTGACAGTGACCGCGAGGTGATCGAATGGGCCGCTGAAACCACGGGCGTGGGCCATCTCCTCGACAGGCGCCTCACGGAGCTTTCAGGCGGCGAGCTGCAGTTGGTCCGCATTGCCCATGCCCTGTCGCAGAATAGCAGGGTCATACTCCTTGACGAGCCGGTGTCGCACCTGGACATACAGCACACGGTCATGATCATGGATATCCTCTGGAAGCTCAACCGGGACGGCGCCACGGTGATGGCGGTACTCCATGACATCAACCTGGCTTCGGATTATTCGGGCCGGATAATCGGAATGAAAGAGGGCGGAATCTTTTTCAACGGAGAGCCCGGCGAGGTGCTGCGGTACGACCTTGTGGAGTCACTTTTCGGGACAGCCTGCATCGTCATGGATAATCCCACGACCGGAAGACCCTTCGTGTATCCGGTGCCGGGATACATCAAATAAAAAAGCGACGATACCGATCGCCGCTTTTTTTTATAATACTATCCTGACTCTAATCTACCACTCGTCGCTCTGCTTGTCGTCGTAGCGCTCTCGAACCGTGGCCGTGATGTCGTCCAGGTAGAGATAATCCCATTCTGACGGTTTCTGCTTGTTTCCGGTAGACCGGTACTGGATATTTATGATCTTCATCGTTTTTTTCTGGTTCAGGAAGTCATCATCCTGGGCTATCCTGTTGCCCAGCAGAATAGTAAATTGCTTCCAGCCTGAAAAGTTGATAGTCGGCACCACAAGGAGTTTATGGTTGATCATTTTCGTGTCCTGGATCATGAAGGAAAGCTCACCGGTGGTTTTCTTGCCATATACCCAGAAAGAAATGGATTTGCAGAATTTATCAATGATCAGTTCTTTTGCCGGCTTTATGACGAAAATATCGCCGCCGCGGGATTTAACCTTGAGCCCCAGGTATTTCTTGGAATTGGCTGTAGCCGGAAGCTGATCGCGTATGGTGAGTTTTGCCTCCTGGTCTGACGTCACGTTAAAGCTGACATTTTTATTCGTATAGGGGGTTGTTTCAAAATCTTCCAGGATCACTTCCTGCCATATCGTCACTTTCTTGTCACTGGCCGGTTTTTTTACTTCGGCCGCTTTTTTCGATTCGGCCTCTTTTTCGTCTTTCGCCTTGACTTTATCCTGAGAGTAGAGAGGCGCAATAAATGCCAGTGCCATGAGGGCTATCATGATTTTTTTAACCATCCCGGAATCCTCCAAAAATAATTTGCAGGCTGAATAATGCCTTCGGTTATGTATGATATGGTAACAATTATAACAGGGAGTGTCAATACATTCTTTTCATGCTGCTCAAAAAGTTACGTGGAAAAAAGAGCCAGCTGGAGGTAATTTACTTGAAATTAAAATATCGTTATCGTACTACGATGAAGACCGATAGAGAACATGTGGCGATTAGAAAATCGGGACGGATCATATCATGAACTTGAGAGAAGCTGAAAGGTATACCGGCGGTGATATTGCGAGCGGGAAGCCCGGGGTCGCTATCGCGAAATGCCGTTTTGATTTCAACCGGGACCTGACGGGTGACGTGGTGGACGTGAGCCTGAAGGGCTTCGGCATCGAAATACGCAATATATCCGACTCCCTTGTTACGGAGATACAATCAGCCGGAAATTACATGATAACTATAGACTTTGGCAATGAAACGATCATGGCCTCGGTGAATAATGCCTGGAACATGGTGCGCTTCGAAAACGGCAACATGCTTTTCAGGGGAGGCGTCGCTATCAACGTGATGTCCCCGGGGGACAGGATCATCCTGTCCAAAATAATAGAAAGAATGCGATCCGGCCGTTAAGAAGTCCGCATGCTTCCACAGACCGTAATCTATAAACCAAAAGCAATAACAAGCGGCATCAGCATCGGGGGCCGTTTCCGGATTTCCCGTCTCTTCCCCGCCATTCTCGGCGTGATAATCATCATCTCCGCCGCCGGGCAGGCCATGGCGAAACAGTACGATCCAGTCGCGCGCAAAGCTGCCGCGGGAAGGCAATGGTACGGCGGCGGCCTGGGGCCGGCGATGGAATTCGACTGGTTCTGGTTTTTCTATGAAAAGGAGACGGCAGGGTCCACAAAGTCACTGACGGTGCGCCCTTTTTACCTGAAGACCGGCACAGATCTGAAATATTTTCAGGCTTCCCTTATGCCCATCCTCTTCTGGAGATACAACACCCCCGAATATGACAAATGGAAATGGCTCTTCGGATTAGGGCAGGTGGACGATGTCACCAGGGAGGGGAAAAGGGATTTCGATTTCGGATTTTTCCCGCTTTTATTTTTCGGATTCGGATCAGACCGGGCTAAGGAAAATTACCTTCTTCTGTGGCCTATCGGCGGCACCCTCAAGGGGAAATTCGTGACCAGCAAGATTTCGGCATACGTCTTCCCCGGCTTCCTGCTTTTTGTCTTTTTCCCCCCGGCCGGGATCCTTTCTTACACCACCCTCGCCTGGGGCGTCCTTTCCCTTGTGCCGGTGTACCTTTATTACGAAGTGAATGATTTCAAGGCCTGGAACATCCTGTGGCCTTTTCTCTATTACGGGCGCGGAGGCCGGAGGGAAGAATTCAGAATTTTTCCCTTCTATTCCCATTTCCACAAGGAGGGGTGGTATGACAAGTACTCATTTCTCTTTATTATCAATTACCATCGATTTTATTTCACCAAAGACCTTCATCAGACCTTCTTCCTCTTTCCCCTCTTCGGACGGAAGTGGAGCAGGTCGGGGAGAATGTCGTCGGTAACTCTCCTGTGGCCCTTTTTCTCCTGGGGCTATGACAAAAGGATAGGCGACTGGGAGCTCAACATACCCTGGCCCCTGGTCATGTTCAAGGACACGGAGCGGCCGAAGATACGCAAGCGGATATTTTTTCCCGTGTACGGCGAGTACCGGTACGAGGATAGCGAGACCATGTTCATCACGCCCCTGTATATCAGGATGCGGAAAAAATCGGACACCTTTGATTCGCAGCAGCATATCAGCTTCGTCATCTTCTGGTTCTACCGGCGGAGCTATCACGGAGCCGCAGATCCCTACTACGGCAGGGAGTGGCGCTATTTCAAGATGTGGCCCCTCTTTAGCATCGAGTATAACGATCGAGGAGACCGGGCCTTCAATATGTTCACCCTGTTCCCGTTCCGCGATCGCGATGGTTACGAAAAACTGTATCAGCCCTTCTGGTCTATCGTCGAATACACCCGCTTCCGCGACGGTGAGAAGCGGTTGGGCCTCCTCATGAGGCTCTGGTTCCAGCGCTGGGGTGACCGCTTTTTTTACTGTAAGGTCCCGTTCCTTGTGTCCGTGGGCCGGCATGGCGGCCGGCTGACCGAGCTGGCCTTTTTCGAGTACATGTTCGGTTATACCGTGAAGCGGAAGGGCCGCTATTTCCGGATATTCTGGATTCCTGTGCGGATCGGCGACAGCGAGGACATGCCGCCCGATGCGGCGGACGAGGACGGCGGCAGCGGGAGAAATATTGCCAGCGAATCATTTTTGCTGATTGACAGGCCGCTGGATTCTGCTACCATAACGCATCATTTTAATTGGAAATAATATTGAAAGGACTCGCCGACATAGTATCGTTTGTAGGGAAGAGCATTTTCCATGTCCTTGATTTTTCCGGGTACACCATACTGCTCTTTTTCAGATCACTCCGCTACCTTAACAATGTCATCGCCCGGCGCCACGAAATCGCCCGGCAGATGTACAACGCCGGCGCGCGCACCTTCGGCGTTATCACCGTGGTTGCGCTCTTTACCGGTATGATCCTCACTCTTCAGACGGGCATCGCCCTGAAGGATTACAACATGGAGGAGACCATCGGCAACATCATCATCGCCACGCTGACGAGGGAGATGGGGCCTTTCAGCGCGGCCATCATCCTGATAGCATCCATCGGTTCGGCCATGGCGGCAGAGCTGGGGACCATGAAAGTCTCGGAGGAAATCGACGCACTCCAGATAATGTCAATCTATCCCGAGGACTACCTGGTGATGCCCCGGGTCGTGGCCCTTACCATTATGATGCCGGTCGCGACAATTTACGTCAACACCCTGGGGGTCATCGGGGGCGCTGTCATCGCCGATTCCCACCTGGGAGTTTCCTTCCAGACCTTTTACCTGCACGTGCTGGAATCGCTCTGGTTCAAGGCGACCTACGTGGGGCTCTTCAAGTCCTTCGTGTTCGGGATGATTATTTCGTCCATCAGCTGCGCCCACGGGCTTCGTGCGGAGAACGGCGCCCGCGGTGTGGGGCAAGCCACGAGGAACAGCGTGGTTGCGTCGTTTCTGGTGATCCTCATCGTCGGCTATTTTATCACAGACCTTTTCTTCAGGGAGGGCCTGTGATAGAGTTGTCAAAGGTGCGCAAGAGCTTTGAGGGAAGGATTGTGCTGGACGGTGTGTCCCTCACCCTGGATCGGGGAGAGACCTTCGTCATCATCGGCATGTCGGGAACGGGCAAGACCGTCACCCTCAAGCATATCGCCGGCCTCCTGGAGCCCGATGAGGGCGACGTCCTCATCGACGGGGTCAAGATGAACGGGGCCCGGGATGATGTAAAGGACAGACTGCGCAGTAAGATGGGCATCGTATTCCAGTCCGGCGCCCTCATTAACTGGCTCTCAGTGTTTGAAAACGTCGCCCTTCCACTGGTGGAGCGGCGCCGCCACACCGCGGCCGAGATCGAGGCCGTCGTTGACGAGAAGCTACACCTTTTCGGCCTGACCGAGGCCAAGCACAAGATGCCAGGGGAGCTCTCCGGAGGTATGAAGAAACGCGTGTGCCTGGCGCGGGTCCTCGTCCGCAACCCGGAGGTCATCCTGTACGATGAACCCACCGCCGGGCTCGACCCCGTAATGTCACGCACCATCAACAATCTCATCAAGCAGATGAAACGCGACTTCCAAGTAACCTCCATGGTCGTCACCCATGACATGCACAGCGCCTACGATATCGCGGACCGGATCGCCATGCTCTACAACGGGGCGATTATCCAGTGCGATGTGCCGGAGAAGATAAAGGATTCTGATAATCCCATTGTGCGGCAGTTCGTCAGGGGGATGGTGGACGGGCCGATAGTAGTGGAATAGTCTCCTGCTTACTGGCCGGTATTTTTAAAAGTATTATGTAAGGGGCGGCGTGCATCCCGGCGAGGTCGCTCACGGGCATCCGTGCACTTCGCGGCATTCCTGCCATCCTGGCAGTAACATGCTACCGGGATGTTGGTAGATATCGCCGATTCCGCCGAGTCAATCCCGATTCCTTATAAAGTAAAAAGGTATCGGGATTATACGAGGCGGACGAGTGGGATAGCCGCTGGCTCCCATTGTATTAATTTTTACTTTAAGCATGAGTGAAATAGAAAATTGTTTTGCATCGGCAATACAAATTTGTTATAATTGAATTGTCGTATCAATTAGCCCTCTCCCCCTGGGAGGGGGCGCGCCGGAGGCGGGGAGAGGGAATAAAAAATCCATGGAAGGAAAATACAGAAACGAAATCGTGGTAGGGGTCATCTTCCTCGTGGCGATGATGATACTGGGATATTACACCATCATCATGTCCCGCAAATTCCTTGAACCGGCGGCTGCTTACCGCATGACGGTCATCTTCCCGAACATCGAAGGACTTGAAGTCGAGAATAAAGTGAAGATCAACGGCGTTGAAGCGGGCAGGGTCGAGGCCGTCGGGCTGAAGGGGCATCAGGTGCTGGTGAAGCTGAAGATGTACACCCGCTTTATTCTGTACGATAACTATGCCATCAAGATCAAAAGCGATTCCCTGCTGGGGAAAAAATTTGTCGGTATATCTCCCGGCGCTCCCTATGATCGGAATGGGATCGCCCAGGGCGTGATCACCGAACGGGAGAACCTTCCGGGGAGGTACGAGGACGTCCTGGGGGCCATGAGCGAGATCATCGACGACAACCGTGAAAATCTGTATGCTTCGATTCGTAACATGCGCGAGATAACGGACAAGCTCAATAAGGGGCAGGGTACTTTTGGCAAGCTCATAAACGAGGACAAAGTCCACGGCCAGACCGAATCCCTTGTTAAAGAGCTGCGGGAAACAATAGAGGACGCGCGCGAGCAGGCTCCCATCACGAGCTTCATCCGTGCGGCACTGACCGCCTTCTAATGATTATTTTTTTTATTCGGGGTCAAGGGGCGAAGCCCCTTGCAAAAAATCCCCCTAGTCGTGCTTGTAAAGAGTCAGGATAAATTCGATAAGCTTCGGGGTATCGACGTTGATGGGGTCGATGTATTCCAGGATGCCGGCGAAGAGGAGAATGACCTGTGTTATCCTGCCGATGAACTGGGCTTCTGATTCCTGGACTTCGACGCCGCTCTTAAGGTCCCTGATGGTGGTGGAGTAGAGGTTCAGGTGGTTCCTGATGAATTTTTTTATGATCTCGCGGATCTTGTCGTCTTCGAAGCCGTAGAGTATGATGTTTATCAGTATGCGCATGTTCTTTTTGTCGAGGAGGAATTTCTCAATCCCGAAGAGCGTCGTTATCAGCGCCTTGTCGTTTTTATCCAGGTCGAGGCCCTGGACCACACCGATCTGGTCTCTCTGTATCTGGTTGAAAAAGTTCTCGATGAGGGCCACGTAAAGCTCTTCCCTGGTGGGGAAATAGTGCCGGAGCCCGCCCTTGGAAAAGCCGGCTTCCTTGGCGACATCCTCCAGGGAGACCTGGGAGTACACATCCTGCTCGAGGCAGCGCTTCAGCGCTTCTATGATGTGTTTCTTTTTTTTAATGACTTTGAGTTCTTTTTTCATTGTTGTATATCTGTTTTGTCCCCTGGATCTGACGATTGTCGATATTAAAACATGATACGATACTAATCGACATCAGACAGTTGCTTTCTATACTAATAAATTAAACAGGAAGACAAAAATTGGACGAAATATAGCCCGACTGGGTGGAAATTGTATATTTTGAGGGAATTTTGTAAATAACAATTTTTATTTTCAGGATATCACCCCCGCGCACTATATAACCGCATTTGACCTCACCTCCCCTCGACGCAGCTCGGGAGCCGGCGCGCCCTCTCCTTAAAAAAGAGAGTATAATTATCCTGCGTGCCCCCTCCGGGGGACAAGGGGGTGTATGCATATCTCTTTCATGTAAATTTAGTGACATATAATACTATTTTAATTGACAAATAATCTATACAAAAATTGTAATTCGTAGGTTGATACAAGGAGAACTATGCCCAAGCGCACAGATATAAAGAAAATACTCATTATCGGTTCCGGACCGATAGTTATCGGTCAGGCCTGCGAGTTCGATTATTCAGGTTCCCAGGCCTGCAAGTCCCTGAAAGAGGAAGGATACCAGGTTGTTCTTATCAATTCCAACCCGGCTACCATCATGACCGACCCGGAGCTGGCAGACCGCACCTATATCGAGCCGATTACGCCGGATGTCGTTGAAAAAATCATAGCCATTGAAAAACCTGACGCCGTGCTGCCGACCGTCGGCGGACAGACCGCGCTGAACGTGACCCTGGCCCTGGGCGAGCGCGGTGTCTTCGAGCGTTACGGCATCGAGCTCATCGGCGCCAGCATCGCGTCAATAAAGAAGGCCGAGGACCGCGATCTCTTCAAGCAGGCCATGCTCGCCATCGGCATGTCGGTGCCGCAGTCGGGCCTTGCGTCGTCGATCGAGGAGGCCCTGGCCGTGCTGGAGCGGATCAATCTTCCCCTCATCATCCGGCCCGCCTTTACCCTGGGCGGCACTGGCGGCAACATCGTGTACAACCGCGAGGACTTTATCGACCTGGTGGCGCGGGGCCTCGACGAGTCTCCCATCAGCCAGGTGCTCCTGGAGGAGTCCGTGATCGGGTGGAAGGAGTTCGAGCTCGAGGTGATGCGCGACCGGAAGGACAACGTGGTCATCATCTGCTCGATCGAGAACATCGACCCCATGGGGATCCACACCGGCGATTCCATCACCGTCGCGCCGCAGCAGACCCTCTCCGACCGGGAGTACCAGAATTTACGGAACATGTCGATAAAGATAATCCGGGAAATAGGCGTCGACACCGGCGGGTCCAATATCCAGTTCGCGGTCAATCCCGCCGACGGGCGGGTGATAGTTATCGAGATGAATCCCCGCGTGAGCCGGAGCTCCGCCCTGGCATCCAAGGCGACCGGATTCCCCATCGCGAAGATTGCAGCCAAGCTCGCCGTGGGCCTCACCCTTGACGAGATCCCGAATGACATTACCCGGGAAACGCCGGCATCCTTTGAGCCCACAATCGACTATGTAGTGGTCAAGGCGCCGCGATGGGCCTTCGAGAAATTCGAGGGCGCCGATTCGCGCCTGGGTACGCAGATGAAGTCGGTGGGCGAGGCCATGGCCATAGGGCGCACCTTCAAGGAGGCCTTCCAGAAGGCGCTTCGCTCCCTCGAAATCAACCGCTACGGCTTCGGCTCCGACGGCGTTGTCAAAATCATCGAGATGCTGAAACGGCTTCCCGAGCGGCACAAACGCGACATCATTGAGAAGGAGCTCATCAACACCCGGGAGGACCGGATGTTTTTCCTCAACGTGGCCTTCAAGATGGGGTGGAGCGTCGAGCGTGTCCATACGCTTACCGGCATTGATCGGTGGTTCCTGACACAGATACACGAGATCGTTGATGCGGCACAGGGTTTTGCCGAGGAGAGCAAGACGAAAGGTCTGGACCGGGAATCCGTCCTGCGCATGAAGCGCCTCGGCTTCTCGGACCGCCAGCTTGGATACTTGTCGCACCGCGACGAGCTCATCCGGCTTTACGAGCGCGGCCCTGATTTCCAGAAAGAGTATGCAAGAACGCTGAAGTCGAGGGAGGATGAGGTGCGGAAATTCCGCTTCGAGCGGGACATCGTCCCCGGTTTCCGCCTCGTGGATACCTGCGGCGGCGAGTTCGCGGCCTTCACGCCCTATTATTATTCTTCCTACGATGATGCTGATGAGGCCGCCGTTTCGGCCAAAAAGAAAATCATGATCCTCGGCGGCGGGCCCAACCGGATCGGCCAGGGGATCGAGTTCGATTACTGCTGCTGCCATGCCTCCTTCGCCCTGCGAGAGGAGGGGATCGAGTCTATCATGGTGAACTCCAACCCGGAGACCGTTTCCACCGACTATGACACTTCCGACCGGCTCTACTTCGAGCCGCTCACTCTGGAGGACGTCCTCCACATATACAATAAGGAAAAGCCTGATGGCGTGATCGTGCAGTTCGGCGGACAGACGCCGCTTCGCCTGGCGCGTGCCCTCGCGGAAAACGGAGTGAAGATAATCGGCACGTCGCCCGATTCGATAGACCGCGCCGAGGACCGGGAGCGCTTTGCCGAGGTCGTGCGCAAGCTCGGCCTGCTGCAGCCTGAAAACGGCATCGCCTTCGCCGAGGAGGAGGCGATCCGCATCGCGGGAAAAATCGGCTACCCGGTCCTGGTGAGGCCCAGCTATGTCCTGGGCGGCCGGGCCATGGCCATTATATATGACGAGGACAGCCTGCGGGACTATATCGCCACTGCGGTGGAGCTCTCGCCCGAACACCCGATCCTGGTTGATGATTTCCTGGAGGACGCCATAGAGATGGACGTTGATGCCATTTTCGACGGCACCGACGTGTACATCGGTGCCATCATGGAGCACGTGGAAGAGGCCGGTATCCATTCAGGCGATTCGGCCTGTATCATCCCCCCCCTGTCCATTTCAGAGGATATGATGCAGACCATCGTTGATACCACGGAGGCCCTGGCCCGGGAGCTTGAGGTGGTGGGACTCCTGAACATACAGTTCGCCATAAAGGAAGATCGGCTGTATGTCATCGAGGTAAACCCGCGTGCGTCGCGGACCGTTCCCTTCGTGTCCAAGACGACCGGTGTTCCCCTGGCGAAGATGGCGGTCAGGGTGATGCTGGGCAAGAAGCTTGCGGATTACAACCTTACCAGGATGAAGAAGATCCCCTTCGTTAGCGTCAAGGAGGCGGTGCTTCCCTTTAACAAGTTCCCCGGCGTGGACACCCTCCTGTCGCCCGAGATGAAGTCCACGGGCGAGGTGATGGGCATCTCGGGTAATTTCGGCGAGTCCTTCTACAAGGCGACCCTGGCTGCCGGCGATTCGCTCCCCCTGTCGGGGACGGTGCTTCTGTCCATCAGCAGCAGGTACCGCGACGAACTTTTTCCCGAGGTGCAGAGTCTCCATGATAGCGGGTTCCGTTTCATAGCCACCGAGGGGACGGCACAGTATTACAATGAGCTGGGCATCCCCTCCGGCCAGGTGCACAAGGTGAGCGAGGGGCGCCCCAACATCATAGACCTGATGAAAAACAAGGAAATTGACATGATCATCAACACGCCGTCCGGCAAGGTGTCAAAGGACGACTCGTACCTGATACGCCAGGCCGGGGTGCGCTACCATATTCCGTACATGACCACCGTGCAGTCGGCGCGGGCGGCAATACGGGGCCTTCTCCAAATCAAGAAGAACAGGGACTACAACGTCAGGCCGATCCAGGAATACCACAAAGAGGTTGTTTGAATTATGGAAAAGACAGTTCTGCTCCAGAGCAGGGATATCGCTGAAATAATTGACCGCCTATCCGGTCAGATATTTAATGATCTTGACGACGTTGATAAGTTAGCCGTTGTCGGTCTCCAGACCGGCGGTGTCGAGCTGGCCCGACGCATACGGAGCAGGATCGAGGAGTTGTCGGGTAAGCCGGTCAAGAACGGCACGCTGGATATAACTTTTTACCGCGATGACATCGCCACGCGGGGCGTGCTCCCTTCAATAAAGGAGACATCCATCGCCTTTGACATTTCCAATATGACCATACTCCTGGTGGACGACGTGATATTCACCGGCCGGACCACCAAGGCGGCCCTGGAGACACTGACTTCATTTGGAAGGCCCAAAGCCATACGGCTTTTCGTCATGGTGGACCGGGGAAACCGGGAACTGCCGATTCAGCCGGACTACTGCGGGTACCGGATCAAGACCGGAATCACCGATGTCATAGAAGTCATCCTTTCAGGTGAAACGCCGGCTGGGGACAGTGTGGTCATTCATAAAGAAGAATAAAAGAATGCCTCTCGCGGAGGCGCTGAGACGCAGAGTTTTAACAATTCACCCAAGGTATTCTATAACTACATGCACTAGAAAATGATTTTAAAGCGCATGTATTATCAATTTTTCTCTGCGCCCCTGCGTCTCTGCGAGAGATATTCTTTAAATATTTATGCAGGACCTATTTGCCCGGCGCCTTCCATGATCTCCCTCAAATACTTCTCGATGAGCTTGCCGTTTTCTATGTTCCGTTCCGATCCTTCGATCGGGTATCTGGTCGCTTCCGTCATATTCTGCACCTCTTTCCTGATTCGCTCAAAATACTCCATCTCGGTCCTGGTGAGGTCGACCGATTTTTTCTCGATGTCGGCATTAAGTCTGATGCTGTCAGTCATGTCGAAATTGAGGTTTGAAACGAAACGGATATCCCTGCAGGCGATGGTCGCGTAGGACATCAAATTACCCGCCAGTCGGCGGACCTCGCCCGGAAGACTGGTGTCGGCGCACAGCCCGTTTGCCAGCTCGCCTGCCGGCAGGTAATCCTTAATCTCGAGGGAAAGGATGACGGTCAGCTCGGTTGAAAGCTCCAGGTTACGGGAAAAGAGCTTGTGCTTCTCAATGACCAGGTCGCGGATGGCGTCGGAGTCTTCGTGGAGCCTGGTCGTGAACTGCCCCACCTGCTCCGCGAAGAGCATCTGTGTGGCGGAGCTCCTGTTCACCGCGGCGGCTATGTTCCATCCCATTTGGGCCTCGTCTATGAGCCTGTTCAGCACGTCCCTGTTCCCGTCTTCGAGGTGCCGCTTCACATCGGCAAGGCGCTCCGCAAGCTGGAGGCCGCGCTTGAGGTTGGATGATGACCCGCGGATGGCGCTGTCGGCGTCTTCCATGGTCTGGAATGACAGCTTCTTGAGGCGGTTGATGGAGTCCCTCTGGAATTTTTTCCGGTTGATAATGAGGTTATCCATCAGGATGATTTCGTTATCGTTCTCGATGAGCATATGGAGAAGGATGATCGCCTTGTGCGCCGATTCGGACAGATTGTGCACCATCTCTTCCATCTGGCGCAGCGCTGTCTGGTTAACATAAGCGTTCTCCCTGAGGGAGCTGATTATTTCCTTCTGACGGACCATGTTTGAATCGAGGATGTGGCAGTAATTCTGTATCGATGTATCCTGGTCGCGCATCGTATGGTTCGCGCGCGATATGATCTCGAACTCATGGTTGAGGATGTCCCCGATTTCGAGGGATTGCCTGATCAGGGTAATAGACTCCTCGGAATGTTTTTTTCTGAGCCTTGACGACTCGTTCACAAGCAGCTCGACGGAACCGAACTCCTCAGCCTTGTTATGAATGTCTATAAATATGTTTTCATCCATGGGTTTTCTACCAGAACCATATTTAAGGATTGACTATATTCATGCAGTGACATTTTTCAATACTTTTTTATGTGAGGATTTAATTGAAAAAGTAGCAGTATAATTTTTCGGGGTCGTGCTATCCCGCGCGTCCGCCTCATATAAGCAGAGCCAAATGCGACCTCCTGTCGCGGCTCTGCACTCGGACATCCTGTCCAGCGCACCTGTTTTCACTCGGCGGAAATGGCGACATCATCCAAAATCCTGGTAACATATTACCGCCAGGAAGGCAGTAATGCCGCGGAGGACAGGATGTCCGTGAGCGACCTCGCTGGGATAGCCACGACCCCTAGTACTTTCTGATATTTTTCATTCCCATAAGTTTACAGGATTTTGTTGAATAATCGGCAAATATTTTGTTATATTATTATATAGAGAATGCTATGATGGCCGGAAGGTATTAGCGGAAATGAAAAAAAGCAGCGGAACTCCAACAAGAACGAATCTTCGCGGACTAGATGTAACAACGATCCGGCATGAGCCGGCTCAATCCGGAAAGGGGCTTCGCAGGTGGCGGGGTTACCTGGCTGCGGGCGGCGCCGTGATTCTTCTTATATTGATGATACTCCCCTGTCAGTACCGCCGATGCGGAGGCTCCCGTAATCAAGGAACGTACGCGTACCGGTGGATCGTGTCGGGCATTCCTTCCGGATTGGCAGAAAAGGCGCCGCTCCATACCGCGAAGGGACCGGATCATGGGGTCCGGAAGATGCTCCTCGCCCTGAAGCGGACTGCGCCGCACCGCGGCACGGTCCCGGTGGAAAAACACGGGAAGAAGGACCAGGACAATGCAGAAGAGAGGAGAGCGATGAAGCATCCGGAGAGCGATAAACAGCCGGAAAAGATTGAAACCGGCAAAGGGAGAGTGGTAAAGCCAAAGGTGTACGATTTCGGCACAAAACTGGAGCTGGTCATGCCGCCGGAAAAGCGGTAACGGGACTTGCGGATGGATCATGAAAGAGGGAACAGTGCTCTGTTTACCCGTTCATTGGGGACGGATGGGTGTCCATATAAATTTTAATTGACGGTACCCGGAATCGGTGCAGTATTTATTTGTGCTGGATACTAGCTTCATAATGCCGACAGGACAGTCGCCTGCTTCGGCAACCTGCACGGCAATTGCAAAAGGTTAACGGGTTTTCCGGAATATTTAAAATAGAAGAGCGTATGGCAAAAAAAAAGATTCTCATAGTTGAAGATGAAGCCATCGTTGCAAAGCATATTCAGAACAGCCTGATTAAGCTGGAATATGAAGTCTGCGGTTGCGTCAAGTCGGGAGAGGAGGCACTTGATCTGTCGGCTGAGCTCAGACCTGACCTGATCCTCATGGACATCATCCTCAAGGGCCCCATGGACGGAATCGAAGCTGCGAAAATAATCAAAGAAACTCTTGCCATTCCCGTGGTGTACATGACCGGCAATGCCGATGTTCCCACCATCTCGCGCGCCCGGGGAACAAACCCCTGCGGCTATATACTAAAGCCGATCAACATACTGCACCTGTATTCGATGATTGACACTGCCCTCCATCGTCATGGGCTTGAGACACAGCTCAAGGAGAATGAAGAAAAATACCGGTTCATCACCGATACGATGAGCGACATCGTCTGGATGATGAACATGGAACTGCATACCATTTATGTCAGCCCTTCGGTCGAAAGCATCCTCGGTTTTACCCCGGCAGAGCGATGCGCCCAGAAGGTTGAAGAGCAGCTGACGCCCGAATCCTTGGCCACTGTAAGCCAAAGATTTATCGAGGAACTGAAACTGGAGTCGATGCCCGGGACCGATCCGGGCCGGACCATAACCATGGAGGTCGAGTACTGCCATAAAAACGGCTCTACAGTCTGGGCCGAAAACAAAATGCGGCCGATCCGTGATAATGACGGGCGGATGATTGGCATTCATGGCGTGTCCAGGGACATATCCGAGAGGAAGCTTGCGGAGAAGGCTCTCCGTGAAAGTGAGGGCCGGTTTCGCGCACTGGTGGACAACCTGGAAGATATCATCATTATCATGGACCCGAAGGGCGTTATACTTTATGAGAACCCGATAACCAGCGTAAGTCTGGGTTACTCGGCGCTTGGTCAGAACGCATTTAATTTCATACATCCTGATGACGTTTCGAGGGTGCTGAATGATTTCAAGGAAACTCTAAGTGGAATAAGCACCCATATACCAACGCTCTTCAGGGTCAGGAAGCATGACGGCTCATGGATTTATGTGGAAGCGCTGGCGGCAAACATGTCGGATGATCCCGGCATACGGGGCCTCCTTGTGGCCTGCCACGATGTAACCCAGCGCATGAATGCCGAGGCCGCGCTTCGCGACAGAGAAGAGCGGTTCCGGGCCCTTTTTGACCAGTCGCCGATCGGCGTGTTTACGTATGATAAAAACCTTATAATCACGGAATGCAATGAGCGCCTTGCCAGGATGATGAACTCGAAAAGGGAAACACTGATCGGTCTTGACTTGAACGTGCTGAAGGAGAGTTACGTGGCTCCGCGGATTCGGGAAACCCTTGAAGGGAAGCTCGTCACCTATGATGGGCCGTATAAAGGCACCTTCTCCGATGTGTCCCTCTGGGTATCCGTCATGGGAAGCCCGCTGCGCGACGGGGCGGGAAATGTTGTCGGCGGCATAGTGGTCATGGAAGACATGACAGAGCGCAATGTCGCCCAGGCGAAGCTAAAGGCATCCGAGGAGCGTAACCGCCTCCTCGTCGACAACGCCAATGAAGGCATCGTGGTCCTCATGGATTGGCGGTTTGTCTTCGTGAATCCGCGCTTCACCAATCTCACCGGGTATACACCGGAACACCTCTGTTCGAGGGATTTCACTGAATTCGTCTATCCCGATGACCGGGAGATGATTTCCACGCGGTACCGCAAGAGGCTGGAGGGCGACGAGACTCCCTTCATCTACGAGGCGCGCCTGGTCGACCACGACGGCGCCATCAAATGGGTCGAGCTCAACTCCGTCCTCTTCAGCTGGGAAGGGAAGCCGGCCGTTTTGCTCTTTATCCGCGACATTGCCGAGCGGAAGCAGGCCGAGGAAGAGCGGAGGAAGATGGAGATGCAGATCCAGCAGACGCAGAAGCTGGAAAGCCTGGGAGTCCTCGCCGGAGGCATCGCGCACGATTTTAACAATCTCCTCATGGCGATATTGGGAAATATTGACCTTGCCCTTCTTGACCTGTCGCCCTCGTCGCCTTCACGGGGAAATCTAATGGAGGCGGCTAAGGCATCGCAGCGCGCCGCCGACCTGTGCCGGCAGATGCTTGCCTATTCGGGAAAAGGGCGGTTCGTGAGCGAAATCATCAACCTGAATGAAATCATTGAAGACATGAGGCACATGCTGGAGGTGTCGATTTCAAAGAAAGCTTTGCTGCGCTATAATTTCGTCCAGGGGCTCCCCTCCATCGAGGCTGACGCCACGCAGATGCGGCAGATTATCATGAACCTCGTGATCAACGCCTCGGACGCCATCGGGGAGAAGAGCGGCTTCATTTCAATATCAACGGATGTGATGGAGTGCGACCGCATGTACCTTTCCCAGACCTGGCTGAATGAAGGGCTCCCCGAGGGCACCTACGTCTGCATTGAGGTGGCGGACACTGGCTGCGGTATGGACCCCGGCATGCTTCAGAAGATCTTCGACCCATTCTATACCACCAAGTTCACCGGACGGGGCCTTGGTCTCGCCGCGGTCCTCGGCATAGTCCGGGGCCACAGGGGGGCAATAAAGCTCTTCAGCGAGAGAGGGAAGGGTACCACCTTCAAGATACTGCTGCCGGCTGTAGAAGGTACGGCGGAGCGCCTGGCGGGGAGCCATATCCCGGAGCAGGGCTGGCGGGGGTGCGGGACGGTCCTGCTGGTCGACGATGAGGAAACCATACGCACCCTCGGCAGGCGTATGCTGGAGCGGTTCGGGTTTACGGTCGTCACCGCCTCCAACGGGCGTGAAGCCCTGGACCTGTTCAGGGAGCGCCCTGACGCGATCGTCTGCGTCATCCTGGACCTGACCATGCCTCACATGGACGGCGAAGAGGCCTTCCGGGAGCTTCTGAAAATCAGGAAGGATGCCTGTGTTATCATGTCAAGCGGCTACAATGAGCAGGAGATTACCCACCGGTTCTCAGGCAAGGGCCCTTCAGGTTTCATACAGAAACCGTATCAGATGGACAGCCTGGCGGCCAAATTGAAAGAGGTCCTGGGATAACCTGTAAAAATCCCGTTTTCAAGTATCAGTCAGGAGCCACAATGACGAAAAAGAGGATTCTCATCGCGGAGGATGAGGCAATAATTGGCATGCATCTGAAAACGTCCCTTGCCGGGCTGGGATACGAAGTTGTCGGCATGGTCAAAAATGCCGGGGAGGCAGTCAGAGAGTGCGGCGGGACCCTGCCGGATCTGATCCTCATGGATATCTTAATGCCGGGAGATATGGATGGCATTGATGCGGCCAGGGTGATAATGAATACCTATGACATACCGGTGGTATACCTTACCGGGAATGCCGATATGGCGACGGTTACCCGGGCGCGGGAAACCAATCCGTACGGCTATGTTATTAAGCCGATCAACGTCCAGGATCTTTTCTCCACCATAGATACAGCCCTGCACCGGCGGGGACTTGAAATGAGGCTGCGGGAGAGCGAGGAGAAGTACCGCCGTATAGCTGAAAACATGGGCGATCTTATCAGCTGGATCGACCGTGATGATAAGATTACCTACGTGAGCCCCTCCCACCAGAAGATCCTGGGCTTCAAACCGGAAGATTTGTACCGCATGAATATTTTTGACCTGCCCCACCCGGACGATAAACATATGGTCATGAATGCGTACCGCTATTTCATGGATAAAACGCCCTTTATCAGGGGGGAATTCCGGTGCCGGAATGCTGAAGGAAATTATGTCTGGATGGATTCTACCACCACGTATATATTCACGGCCGACGGCCAGTTTGACGGCGCGGTATTCTCCTCGCGGGACATTACGGAGCGCAAGAATGCCGAAGCGGCCATCAAGGAAAGCGAGGAGCGATATCTCTCCCTCTTTAACCGGTCTAACGACTGCATCTATGTCCATGATTTTACAGGAAATTTTCTTGATGCCAATAACGCGGCGTTGAATCTCATGGGATATACGAAAGATGAGATTAGAAATGTGAACTTCCAGTCCATTCTATCCCCGGACCAGCTCCCCGTGGCCATCGCGTTAGTCAGTGAAATAATCAATACGGGGATCCAGAAGGAGAAGATAGAATTCCGGCTCACAATAAAAGGCGGCGGTATAAGATACATCGAGGCCCTGGGTTCGATGATCTACCGCGACGGGAAGCCCTTTGCCATACAGGGCATTGCCCGGGATATTACGGATCGCAGGGTTTACGATGATGCGCTGCGTAAAAGCGAAGCGCAGCACCGTCTCATCACCGGCATGATGAGCGACGTCGTGTGGACCACTGATGCTGATTTTAAAGTAACCTATATGAGCCCCTCGGTCGAGAAGGTGACGGGTTTTACGGTCGAGGAACACATGTCCCATCAGATCAATGATATTATTACCCCTGAGTCGCTGGCAAGGGTCATGGAGCAGTTTGCCGAGGAGATGCGGAAGGATGCATTGGGCGGGACGGACCCCGGCAGGGCAGTGACTATCGACTGTGAACACTACCACAGGGATGGCTCGACGGTGATCATGGAAAACACGGTCAGGGCCATCCGCGACGGCGATGGCCTCCTCATCGGTCTCCACGGCGTGTCGCACGATATCACCGAGCGCTGGCAGATGGAGGAGCAGGTCCGGAGGTCCCTCAGGGAGAAGGAGACGCTCCTCCGGGAGGTCCATCACCGGGTCAAGAACAACTTTCAGGTCATCCTGAGCCTCCTCAACCTCCAGTCGGCAAACATAGAGAACCGCGATCTGCATAAATACTTCGCCGAAGCCCAGAACCGAATCAGGTCTATGGCGCTCGTCCATGAGCTGCTGTACCAGTCGGGAGACATCTCGCGGCTGGACATATCCCGGTATCTTACGACCATTGTCAACGAACTCCACTCCAGCTATCACCATGCCGTTCCGGCATGCGAACCGCGCATAGAAGCCGGCCGGATTGAGCTGAACATAGACCAGGCAATCCCCTGCGGCCTGATCATCAATGAACTGCTGACGAACGCCCTGAAGCATGCATTCCCCCCGGGCTGGGAAGGAAAGCCGGACATCCTCATTTCGGTGAGCGAGAAGGATGGCATGATCGAGCTTGTTGTCAGCGATAACGGCATTGGATTGCCTGAGTCTGTTGATATGAAAAAAACACAGACCCTGGGCCTGTCCCTGACCCCCATGCTCGCGAAACAGCTTTTCGGGACCTTTGAAGCGGACCGCTCAAAGGGAACGCGGTTTACCGTCAGGTTTCCCAGGAAATAAGGATGGATTTGAATCATTGGCACTAAAGATAAATTCAGGAGGAGTATGGCATGGCATTTATATCCTGGGACAATAGCCTCGATGTCGGCGTATCTCAATTTAATGAAGATCACCGCCGCCTGGTAGGTTATGTCAATGATCTCCATGGCGGCATCATCTCCGGCATCGGGATTTCGCAGATGACCTATATCCTTGACGGCCTGATCGATTACACGAAAGGGCACTTCGGCCGAGAGGAAGAGCTGATGTCGAAGTATGAATATCCTGAATTAAAAGCCCACCGCCGCGAGCATTATGAGCTGATGGTGAAGGTGGCTGAGTTTAATGATCGGCTCAGGGAGGGGAAGGCGTCCTTCTCCCTTGAGCTGATGAGCTTCCTGAAAGACTGGCTGGTCAACCATATCAAGGGAACGGATATGAAGTACCGCGATTTCTTCATCGGGAAGGGCCCCGCCTGACCGGCCTGGATACGGTCAGCCCCGGCGGCCCATCATCTTCTTGATTGATACGCCTATCCTCTTGATCCCTTCCTCGATAAGCCCTTCGTCTGAATTTGAAAAGTTCAGTCTCATCGTGTTTTCCCCGCCGCCGCACGCGTAAAAGGGGATGCCGGGTACGAAGGCCACCTTTTCCCTGATGGCGATATCGAAAAGCTCCATGGACGAGAGTCCCGCGGGGAGCGTCACCCAGAGAAACATGCCGCCTTCCGGCTCCGTGTAGCGCATTTCCACGGGGAAGTGCTTTTGAATCATCCGCACCATCGTGTTCCGCTGCCTGCCGTAGGCCTCCCGTATGACGGCGATGTGCCGGTCAATGTCGTTGTCGACGAGGTACTGCGACAGGATGCGCTGGGACAGGTAGTTCGT
Source organism: Spirochaetota bacterium (assembly GCA_041753395.1). GTDB lineage: Bacteria > Spirochaetota > UBA4802 > UBA4802 > UBA5550 > RBG-16-49-21. Next base: position 147,395 of record JBGSUQ010000027.1, on the reverse strand, counting down.
ATGGAGGTCGGAGGCCTGCTTGGCGATGATCATCTTGTCCATGATCTTCCGCGACACGCATATCCATCCGAGCCTGAAGGAGGGGGCCGCGATTTTGGAGAAGGACCCCAGCAGGATTGTTTTGTCCGGGAGGTATCGTCTGACCAGGGGGACATCGGCGCCGATGAAGCGCAGCTCGCCGTAGGGGTTGTCCTCGATGAAAAAGGCCGAATGCCCCCCCATGACTTCGGCGACGGCCTTTCTCTTCTCGGCCGAATAGGTGGTCCCGGTGGGATTCTGGAAGTTTGGCACCCCGTAGAAGAGCTTGATGGGGAACGATTTCATCATCGCACCGAATTCATCGATGTCAACGCCGTCATCCTGGAGCGTCACGGGATGGAATACTGACTTGTACAGGGAAAAGGCCTGGATCGCCCCGAGGTAGCCGGGGTTCTCGATACCGATATGGTCTCCCTCGTTCAGGAGCGTCTTCCCGATCAGGTCCAGCCCCTGCTGGGACCCGTTGGTGATGATGATCTCGTCCGGGTCGATGTCGATGCTGTGCCGATCCTTATAGCGGTCTGCGATGAATTTCCGGAGGGGGGGATGGCCCTCAGAGGTGCTGTACTGCAGGGCGGTTTTCCCGTCGCTGTCGAGGACCTTAATGCAGGCGTCCTTTATCTCCTTTACAGGAAAATAATCGCGGTTCGGCAGCCCGCCGGCGAAGGATATGATCTCTGGGTCAGCGGTTACCTTCAGTATTTCCCGTATGAAGGAGCGGGGCACATCGCTTATTCTGTCGGCAAAAATGTTTTCCATATGCTATTTCTCCTGCTCCAGGTACGACCGGCGTATTTTTTCAGGGAACCGTTCGATGGCATACCGCAGCATGGTCCTCGGCATTGCGGCGGCATGTTTGTCGAGGAAGCGCCTCTCCGCTTTCAGGTCCCGCTTCCCCACTTCGCGGAGCATCCATCCGACGGCCTTGTGGATCAGGTCGTGCTCGTCACCGAGGAGACGTTCCGCCAGCTCCAGTGTCATATCATGGTCTCCCATCTTTATGAAATAGTAGGTGGATAAAATGGATATCCTTCTCTCCCAGAGGCTGGCGGAGCGCGCCAGCTTCCGCAGCGGCTTCATGCTTCCGGCGTAGAGGTGCCTCCCCAGCAGCTGTGGAGCGGATAGGTCCACCAGGTCCCAGTTGTTGATGCTGCGGGTGCTGGCCAGGTAGAGCTCGATTATATCCTTCCGTTCGACATCGGCGGCTCGTTCATACTTCTCAATGAGAATCATGAGCGATACCATGCGCTCTTCGTGAAGGGGTGAACCGAGGAGCTTTGCCACGTCGCCGAGGGGAAGATCGCGGTGCTTCTTCGCGATTGTCCGCTGGACCGGCACCTTGATCCCCAGGAACCGGTCCCCCTCACCATACTGGCCCGGGCCGGTCTTGAAAAAGCGCAGGAGTATCTCCGCCTGACGCGGGTCCGCTTTGCCGCGCAATTCTTTTTGAAGTTCTTTCAGCGACATTGTCCGCATTCCTGTTTCTGGTTTCTGGTATTTCCCGGAGGGATTGAGAAAATTGCAATCATTTTATCTGTCGCTGTAACCATGTTGCGATTAAGAAACTGTCAAAAAAGTCTGCCACGGAGACACAGAGGCATGGAGATTCTAAAATGATATCGTGAAATGAATGAAAGAGTTGCTATTTAACAAAAATAGATGAAAATAACTATTGATCCTCTGTGCCTCTGTGGCCAATCTTTTCTTATTTGCCGCCGACCAACAGGCAGAATTAATATTGACATGCTTTTCTTCCCATACTATACGTAAGCATGCAGGCGCCGGCGGAATCAGTATCCACCAGCAGGCCGGCGGGGCGCCGCAATCAGTCACGGGCCCCCTTCATTTTTCTTTGCGAATCAACAGTTTCCTGAAAAACTCCATTCATGGATTTTTCCAGGGGAGGTTTTACGAAGTTAATTCGTAAAACTTCACATTTTTCTCGGCAAATGCCTCGAAAAATGGCGATATATCCGTGTATCGCTTAGCAGTTTGTTGTTGATCAGCAAACTGCTAAATCATACCGCAAGGACCAGCCATATGCCACAGATGCAATTCTGCCCCTGGTGCGGGAATCAGCTCGGTAAAAAGATAATCGAAGGCAGGGAACACGCGGCCTGCATGGCCGACGGGTGCGGGTACGTGTTCTGGGACAATCCCTTAACAGTAGTGGCCGCGATCGTGGAGCATGAAGGCTCTGTCATACTGGCACGCGGCAAAGGTTGGCCTGACAAGATGTTCGGCTTGGTTACGGGATTTCTCGAAAAGGGGGAGATGCCGGAGGATGCCGTGGTCCGCGAGGTACGCGAGGAGCTTGGTCTCTCTGCCACGATACGGGGGCTGGTCGGGATATACCCTTTCTTCCAGAAGAACCAGCTGATCCTGGCATACGACCTGACGGCTGAAGGGGAGGTCTCCCTCAACGAGGAGCTGGAGGAGATACGCCGCGTCAGTCCCGATAAACTGAAGCCCTGGCCCTTCGGCACCGGCATGGCGGTGGGAGATTGGCTCAAAAAAAGAAAAGCGGGAGGTTGACATGAAATTGAATGCTGTTGTTGTAAAGCGTGTGGCCGTCGGCATTGCCGCGGCAATTGCCCTGGCCTTTATCGGCACGGTGATCTTTGCCATCTACCTGAAGGGGAAGGGCGTTCCGGACTACAACAAGAACCTTGTCCTTGACAGGCTTCAGGACGAGGTCACGGTCTACCGCGACCGCTACGCGGTGCCCCACATCTACGCGAAGAACGAGCATGACCTCTACCTTGCCACCGGATACTGCATGGCCCAGGAGCGTCTCTGGCAGATGGACCTGATCCGGCGCGTGACCCAGGGCAGGCTGTCAGAGATTTTCGGCGAGGAGATGGTGGACACGGACCTGCTTCTTCGCGCCCTCAGGATCGAGAAGAAGTCACTCGAGGTCATTTCGAAGAGCAACGGTGTTGTGACCGCCGCGGGACTTGCCTTCTGCGACGGTGTTAATCAGTATATTAGGAAAAACAGGGGCAACCTACCCCTGGAATTTACCATCCTGGGGTACGAGCCGGAGGAATGGAAGCCGGTCCATTCCGTCAACCTCATCGGGTACATGGCCTGGGACCTGACCATGCCCTGGGGCATTGAGACGGTCCTTGATGAAGTGAATAAAAAGGTCGGTGACAAGTTGTATGACGATATCGTGCCCCACATTGAGAGGACTAAATCATGCATATACGGCCGGGCCGGAACTATTGGTCCGGAACATGAATATGCGAATGTCCTTTTCGATTCCATGAAGGTCCTTGAGGACAACGGCCTTGCAGTTTTTAACGCAAGCAACAACTGGGCCGTCTCTGGAGCGCGGAGCGCCACAGGGAAACCCCTTCTGTCGAACGACATGCACCTGGGGCTGAACGCCCCGGGAATATGGATGCAGATGCACCAATGCATCGAGGCGAACAACGGCGCGGAGCCGCTCCTCGATGTCACCGGCGTCGCGGTCCCCGGCGCGCCCTTTGTGGTTTCCGGCCACAACGGCAAGATAGCCTGGGGAATGACCAACGTCATGATCGATGACATGGACTTCTTCATGGAGAAGACAGACCCGTCAAAGCCGGACCGGTACCTGTACCAGGGCCAATGGCGGGACATGGAGATACAGAAAGAAACAATAAGGATAAAGGGAGGCCGCACAGTAGAAAAGAAGCTGCGCTTCACCCTGCACGGGCCGGTGATGTCTGAGTTTAAGAAAATAAAGGATGCCGTGGTGTCGATGCACTGGGTCGGGAACTACTTCAGCAACGAGGTGGAGACGCTGTATCGCCTTAACCGGGCCGCGAATTTCGAGGACTTCAAGGCGGCCCTACGAACCTTCAGGGCCCTGAGCCAGAACATCGTTTACGCCGACGTGAAAGGGAATATCGGTATCTTCTGCGCCACGGCGATCCCCATCAGAAAGAAGGGAGACGGCTCGGGCCTGGTTCCGGGCTGGACCAACGAGTACGAGTGGAGCGGTTTCGTCCCCTTTGAGCAGCAGCCGTTCCTCTATAATCCGCCGTCAGGGATGCTCATCTCCGCCAACAACAGAACCTCGCCGACGTTTCCTTATCACGTCAGCCGCTGGTATTATCCGCCGTACCGCTATGACCGGATCAGGGAGATGATCCAGTCTAAGGACAGGCTGGTAGTTGAGGACTTCACCAGGATGCACAATGACAAGAAGTCAGTCCTGGTGGCCGCGATGAAGCCGGGGATGCTGGCCGCTATCGAAAAAGTGAAAGACCTGGATGACGTGGAGAAGAACGCTCTGGACCTGCTGCGGCAGTGGGACGGTACCCTGGATAAGGAGAGCGCCGCCGCGGCCCTGTTTGAGCAGTTTTATCATGCGTTTATCGTGAACACCTTCAGGGATAAACTGGGACAGGAGCTCTTTGACAAGTATGCAGGTGAACGGGTGATTGTTGCCTACGCCATTGAGCAGTTATGGGGCAGCCCCGATTCAGGATGGTTCGACGACCCGGCTACCAAAGACCGGAAGGAATCCCTTGAGGATATCGCGGTAAAGAGCTTCCGCGGTGCGGTGGCACAACTTGAAGACCGCTTCAGCGGCAACACCCGGCGGTGGCACTGGGGTGAGATGCACACCCTCACGCTCGAGCACCCCCTCGGCAGCGTTGCTATCCTTGACCTGTTGCTGAACCTTAACCGGGGAGCGTACCAGGTCGGCGGGAGCTATCATACTGTGTGCCCCTACAGCTACAAGCCAAATAAGCCCTTTAATTCGAACGACGGCGCATCCCAGCGGCATGCTTATGACCTGGCGGACTGGGACAATTCGTACACGGTCATCCCGACGGGCGTGTCAGGCAATCCCGGCAGCAGGCACTACTGCGACCAGACGGATCTGTACATAAACGGTAAGTATCACCGGGATTATTTCAGCAGGGACAGGGTGATTAAAAATGCCGAATACACGATGAAGTTTGTAAAGAAGTGACCGATGCGAACCGGGGGCGTGAACGGGATGTCTCCCGGCGGCTTCAGCTGGGTTTGAAGCGGGAGAGGTCAACCGGGACCAGGTACTCCCTGGTGTGGAGTATGTCGCCGACCCATTCGGCCACATCGGCACTGGCCAGGTTGTCGAGAATGTCCGCTATGATGAAGTCCCGTGCGTAGTCCATGGTGACCGATCCGTCCGAGAGAATGGCGGTATAGCGCCGGGACAGGTACGACCGGGACTTTGCCTGATCCTCGCTTTCCCATTGATGGCAGTTCTTCAGGCCGGAGCCGTTGATCCATTCCACGGTGCCGTGGATATCCGATGAAAAGAAGATGCCGGAGATGACATTGTTCCTGTCGATATACACGACCAGCGATTTGGCGACGTAATCCTTTCTAAGGAACGATGCAAAGGCGATTTTTTTTCCGGATTCCGTATCTTCAAGAGCGACCAGTTTTATTTTGTTTGCTTCTTCCATGGTGCGTTGCGATTATAATCATTGATACACTTCGGTGGGTCAAGTAATAAAATGTATATGGTTTCCATTATTTAACTCAAACCGCGCATATAATTATTGACTAATTGCTTCATTTGATTATTAATTAAGTAAGAATATCGGCACTGGGAAAATCCGTCATGAAAGCATTCATATCCTCCATTTTCCGTCAGTCCCTGTCTCTATATACACTGGCCCTCATCGCCATGATCGTGGGCCGTTTCACCGGTGAAGCCGGGACGGAATGGATGCTCGGCGCTTTTGCGCTCCTCCTGTTCGCTGTGGTCAATCCCCTACTTGGAATATTCGCTGACAACTGGATAAAGTATACGGTGCTCTCCGCAGGGACTCTCCTTCTGCTCCATGTGTCGGTTGTAGCGACAGCGGCCCTTATATCGATTCAAACGATTGAAGATATCCGGGAAAATGCGATGGTTTATGCGGCCCCGGTCCTTTATTATCCGGTGATGGTCGCCGTAACGGGAGTGGTGCGTATCGTGATTCGTCTTTACCGGGGAAGAGCAGGGAGGCTGGACGAAAGGACCGGGGGAGGGTGCGCGCCATGACCGATGAAAGAATGTTCAGTCTGGAGTGCCGGGGAAAGAAGATGTGCTATGTCCATGTCAACGAGACCATGGTCAGGGACGAAAGCCACGTGATCCATGTCGACCTCGGCTCATGCGTATCGGTGATCCTGTGCGGCATGGAAGACAAAGGCAAGGTCTGGTTCGGTGTAAATCACCTGTTCAAGTCGCGCGAGGAAAACAGCGACATGGCCCTGGAGCAGATTACCAGGCTCCAGGCGAGTATGACCGATGCCGGTGTGAAGAAGATCTGCTGCCTTGGTCTTTTCGGCGCCGCATACCGGGAGAAAAGCCTGGCGAGGAACGTGGCGCAGCGAAACGTCCTCACCGTGGTCGAGGCTCTGAGCCTGTATAACCTCAATGTTGAAATCTTTCAGACCGGGTACAGCCAGGCGATTGTCGTGCTCAAGTCTGATGCCCGGGAAAGCTTTCTCATCCAGCAGAGGCAGCTGAAAACCATGAAGACCCACCTTATCGAGATTCCCGTCATACAGCTGTTCCGTTGAATCGAAAATCATATCCGCAAAAAATTTATCGCCCCCCTGTCCCCCTGAAGAGGCACGAATCATGCAATGCTTTACTGTTGAAATGGTTCAATTTATTTTTGATTTTGTATGATTATATGCGGCGATTATTTTCCCACATGCCCCCTCAGGGGGACAGGGGGGTATCCGAAGATAGCATCTTCGTTTCGTGCTTTTTTCTTGCAACGACTCATATTTTTCTTCACGAGACATAACCTATGTAAAAGTATTAATGCGATGATCTCTCCCCGGTCGATTTATTAACCATGACAGCGATGAACGTGAGCGGAACATATCCGCCCGATCCCGCCGCTTATCAGCCGCCCCTGTCGCGGGTGGGTACACTGGAGGAATGTCGTCATGGTTTTGGAAAACCGGTTCGTCTCGCTTGATGAAACCGCATCGATGCTCGCGGTATCTTCCGCCACGGTGCGCAACTGGATAAAGCACGATTACCTGCGGCCCGAAAACCGCGTTTCCGGCATGCTGTTCCGGTACGACGAGGTTTGCCGCCTCCATGCGATGATACAGGACGGCTCAATTCCACGCCTTACCCGGCGGGCCAACAAGGCGACGGCAAAGCGGTCCTTCATACCTGATGAATATCTGGGCGACCAGGGCTGCCGGGGGACGATAGAACGGATCATGGCCTGTATTGCCGGGTCCGGCATCGATATCGACCGTGCATTTTTTGTCCTGGCCTTGAGCAGGCTGTATGCCGAAGGTGTGTGCGGCGAGCAGGATCTGGGGTGCTTCATCCGCAACGATTTTCATATTCCGGGAAGAAAATTCCTGGGTCGCGAGCTCCGTTCATGGCATGGGGAGCTCGGTCATTTCGCCCTGTCGAAGGAGTATAATCCCCTCTTCGGCCTTGACATGCCGCGACAGCGGGACGTCCTGGGGCTGATATACCAGTCCATCATCCGGGAAGGGGACAAGGCCAGCAGCGGTTCCTATTACACGCCGGACCGGATCGTCGATGATATTGCGGAAGCTGTCCCGGGCAAAGGTGCGCGGATCCTGGATCCCTGCTGCGGGACCGGGCAGTTTCTTCTCGCCTTTGCTGAAAAGACCGGCGATCCCCTTTCCCTGTACGGGAGCGATATCGACGGCCTTGCCGTGCATGTTGCCCGGATCAACATGATGCTGAAGTTCCGTGACATCGATTTCGAGCCGCGCATCTGCCGCAGCGATTTCCTCCTGGACAGCCGGTCATGTGAGCCCGGGGGAAAAGGCTTTGATATGATAGCGACAAACCCCCCCTGGGGGCTCCACTATTCTCCCGCCGAGATTGAGCTGTTAAAAAAACTGCACCCGGCAATCCGCTCCCTTGAATCATTCTCATATATGCTGAAGAAAAGCATCGACCTGCTGCGCGGGGACGGCTCCCTGTCGTTTATTCTCCCCGAGTCGATGCTGCATGTGAAGACCCATCGCGACATCAGGGATTATATCCTGAAACATACGAGGATCAAACGCATAGTGCAATTGGGGCGTGTATTTAAAAATGTTTTCACCCCCGTCATCCGCCTTGATCTGACCAGAAAGTCCGGAACGGGACGCTTCATCTTTATCTCGGGAAAGGAGGCCCGCAGGGTGGACCAGGCGCGGTTCAGAAAAAACAGCGAGTGCGTTTTTGACATCAATATCGGCAGCGCCGATGCCCGCATCATCGAAAAGATCTATGGGCATGGTCATGTCCTTCTCCGCGGCAGGGCAGAGTGGGCCCTGGGTATTGTAACAGGAGACAACGGGAAATACCTCAGCGACACCATGGAAGACAAAGGCTATGAGCCTATTTACACGGGCAAGGAGGTGGGGCCGTATTTCCTCGGAGAGCCTTCCAGTTTCATCAGGTTTATGCCGGACAGGTTCCAGCAGGCCGCCCCGGAACGTAAGTACCGGGCACCGGAAAAGCTGATATACCGGTTCATTTCAAAAAACCTGGTCGTCGCCTATGATGACCGGCGGTGCCTTACCCTGAACAGCGCCAATGTGCTGATCCCGCGGGCGGAGTGCTATCCGGTCAAGGCGGTGCTGGCCCTTTTTAACTCGTCGCTCTACCAGTTCATATTCCAGAAAAAGTTCTCATCGATCAAGGTTCTCCGCGGACATCTCGAGCAGCTACCGCTTCCCCTTTGGGGGGACAGGATCCTGGGACAGCTTGTTTCACTGGCCGATGGCATCCTCGGGGGGGCGCAATCGCCGCAGGAAGTAGACGCCTTTATCATGAAACATTACAGATTATCCGGGGATGAAGTGAAGCATGTGCGGTGTTCGCTGCTGTAAGACCGCCTGAAGTCTGTTGTGTGAGCCGCTGAATGCCGGCGGCCGCAGGATTAAACCTGGCGTTGAGTTTTTCATTACCGACTTATTAAACATATTGACATTGCTTATGAAATATTGTAAACTATGAACAGTGCAGTCGGTCGCCTGGCAATTGTATGCAGGTATTCCCCGGGGAAGGCGGCGGGGGGGTATTATTACATGTGGAAAAAACGAGTTTGCATAAAGAGTGATTGTGAATGATCGATATTATTGTTGATAGATTCGGACCGGTCGTTGTCATGCATTTCAATGGAATCCTTACCCGGGAAGTGTTGAAGGATATGGAAGACGCGTGGAGCGATGAGGTGGATGACATGCCGGATGTGATTGCCCTTGACTTCATGGACGTCAGTCAGATAGATTCTATCTGCATAAATCATATCTTTAAAATGGCCCGTATTGCTGAAAAAGAAAAAATCAAGCTGGTCATCTTTGATGTGTTCGAATCACTGAGAAAAATTTTCGAGGTTATAAAACTGGACAAGGTCATCACCATCATGACGAAGCAGCAGTTTGAATCCAAGTATCTGAAAAACATCTGACTCCACCGGTGCGCACCTGACTGAAGGCGGGTTTGAATCCACCCGTACCGGATTTACCGATTGACTCTACTCTCTTTCTGCATCGAGATGGTATCGCGCTGAAGGGCAAGCATCACATTCTGGAAATCGTTTACGGTCTGATCAAGGGCATCTTCGTGGTATCCGGTCGTTTGTATCGGTTTCCCCACGGTAACGTGTATGGTGCCGCTGGTTATCAGCAATGAATCCGGTTTCATTATGCTTCCGGTCCCGTGGATATAGATGGGTATCACGGGCACCTGCGTTTTGAGGCAGAGATGAAACAGGCCTTTTTTTACCGGTTGAAGTTTTCCGTCCCGGCTGCGGGTACCTTCGGGGAAAATGATGATTCTGCTGCCGTTGCGGATCTGTTCTGCCGCCTGGTCCATGCTGGCCAGGGACTTTTCGCGATCGCTCCGGTCGATGGTCACGTAACCCATTATTTTCATGTGTGCATTTAGAAAGGGTATTTTTTTCAATTCCTTCTTTATTATCCATCCAAACTTGACAGGAATGATGCTGCAGAGGACCCAGATGTCAAAAAAACTCTGATGGTTTGAAGCGAATATCTGGATCAGGTCCCGGCTTATGTTTTCAAGTCCGGAGACCTGAACCTTAATGCGGCAGAACCAGAGGATGGTCCGGCCCCACGACTTTTCGCAGAATTTCGACAGCGTTCCTCCCGGGCTTATGAATATTGACAGAAGAGATAATGTACCCCAGAAGGCCGTGTCGGCAATGATAAAGGTCCAGCAAAGGATGGAATAGATATATCGTACTATAATCATCATAAATTCCTATATTATGATATAAACGTGCAACAAAGCACTCTGCTATATTTAAATTCTGCCGCCGCAGGCGGCAGGGGTACAAAATAAAGAATTTCGATTTTTGCAGCAAGTCTAATAGATATTCAGTTGATTTTTTTTATGTCAATATAATATGATTACTTGTATCAATATATTGATATGTAAAAGAATGCAGGGAGACGGATTTTTGCCATTTTTCATTGATTGACCATGTTTTTGGCGGAATCACTGATTTTGTTCAGTTTAAGAAAATATATCGGGGGACGACGCGGTCCGGGATTCATGATGCCAGCGGTTTTCCTCCTGGCCTGCATGTTCTTTGGCGGAGCTGATCTGCCCGCGGCGACTGATGCCGCTGCCATGCCGGGGGGGCTGTCATATGTTATTCAGGCATACCGACATGCCGTCACTGACCGGGGAAAAGAAAGGACTATTCTCCTTGATGAACAAGTCAAAGCCAGAACAATAGGCCGCCTTGTTGATTATCTCGAAGACCGGGATTCGCAATTCACCATTGATGTTGTATCGTCTCCCGGGTTTGGATCAAGATTTAAAAATTCAAAAAACGAATTTCCAAACTTCGGATTAACCACATCAGCCTACTGGATACGGTTTACTTTCCGGAACCCTACGGATAGGGCCGTGTCATTTGATCTCGTGATCAGTTATCCCCTCCTTGATGATATCATGCTGTATATCCCGGAAGGCGGCAGATTCCGGGTAAAGCAAACCGGCGACCGTATTCCCTTTAACAAGAGGGATCTGAAGCACACAAATTTTGTCTTCCCGCTCGTTATGGAACCCGGCACGAAGACCTGTTTCATGAGGATCCGGACCGCATCAGCCATGTCCATCCCCATCTGGGTGATGTCCCGGGAGGAATTATACCGCCGGACGATGACAGAAAACTGGATAAACGGCCTGTTCTACGGCATGCTGATCATCATGCTGGTGTACAACATGTTCCTCTTTTTTTCAGTGCGGGGGAAGGATTACCTCTATTATTCGCTGTATATTGCCGGCTTTCTCCTGGCCTCCGTGGCCATCAGGGGGCATGGCGCCCAGTATCTCTGGCCCGGCGCGCCGATCCTTTCGGATTCCAGCCTGTATAATTTTTTGTTCTTCATCCTGTATATCCTTTTTGTCAGGGAATTCATGAGCACGAGGTCCCTGTCTCCGCTTATGGACAAGGGGGGCCTTGCCATCATTGGCCTGGGTGCGGTCGGAATCGTGCTGAATCTGGTATTTATTAACAGCATGCAGTTATTGCTCCTCTCCATCGTGAATGGGGGCTTTGCAATTGCCCTGACCTTGTGTATTTCAAGTCTCGCCCTGTACCGGAAGGTGCGCCAGGCGAACTTCTTCGTGGCTTCATGGGTCATTATCGTTACCGGGATCATGGTTTATATACTCAGGGCCACGGGGATCATCCCCATTAATATTTTCACCATGTCGTTTTTCAGATTCGCGATGCTGGGACAGATTCTCATCTTTTCCTTCGGTCTTGCTGACAGGATAAACACGATGAAGAAAAAGCTTGAGATCCTCAATGCAAACATTGTTCGGGAAATGTCGGATCATATACATGACAAGGAGGCGCTGAAGAGGAGCGAGGAGCGTTTCCGCGGCGTAATCGAGAGAAATTTTGATATCATTTTCATGATGGATACGACAGGCCGCATAACCTACATGTCGCCGTCCGTAACGTCCATGTCAGGCTTCAGGGTGGACGAACTGGTGGGCAGCTATTTTAAAAATTATGTTTCCGAGGAGACACTGGGCCTCGACATTCTGATATTCGGCGATTTGCTGAAGGGAAAGGAGATAATCGGATACGAGACCTTCTTTAAAAAGAAAGACGGCACCAGGCTCAGCGTTGAGATCAATCTCTCGCCCATAATGAAAAACGGCGTGGTTACCGGTATCCAGGGAATTGCCCGCGACATCTCCGAGCGGAAGATGGCGGAGGAGGCGCTCCTGGAGGAAAAGGAGCGTCTCGCCATTACCCTGCGTTCGATCGGGGAGGGTGTCATAGCCACGGACATCAAGTGGCGCGTCCATCTCATGAACAAAGCGGCGGAAGACCTAACGGGATGGCGGCAGGATGAGATATGGGGGAGAAATATATCCGATGTTCTGGTCCTGGTCGATCAGAAAAGCGGAAATGTCAGAGACCTGGTTAAAACCGGCCTGTTCAATTATACCGCCGAAGGATATCGATCCAACACCGTCCTTGTCAGGCGGGACGGTTCGGAGCGGATCGTGTCTGAACGCGTGGCGCCGATTTTTGACCGTTCCGCTAAAACGACCGGTTATGTCATTGTTGCCAGGGACATCACGGAAGAGGTCAGGTTTCACAGCGAACTCCTGAAGATAGAGAAACTCGAGTCGATCGGCATACTTGCCGGCGGGATTGCCCATGATTTTAACAATATCCTCACCGCCATCATGGGCAATGTCAACCTGGCGAAATTGACCGCGCAGGAAAATCCCCGGCTGCTGGAGATCCTTGATGATGCGGAAAGGGCATCATTGCGCGCCCAGGAGCTGACCCACCAGTTTCTCACCTTTTCAAGGGGCGGGGCCCCCGTGCGAAAGATCGCCTCTATCGAAGAAATCATTCGGGACTCGTCGCGGTTTATACTGCGCGGCTCCAATGTCCGATGCATCTTTAATTTCCAGGACGACCTGTGGCCCGTCAATGTTGACGTGGGCCAGTTCAGTCAGGTAATTCAGAACCTTGTCATAAATGCCGACCAGGCGATGACTGAAGGCGGCGACCTCACCATTATCACGGAAAATATCGTCATGGCCGCGGATAGCGGTCTCCCGGTCAAGCCGGGCCGGTATGTTAAGATCAAAATTGCCGATACCGGCATAGGGATACCGCTTGAAAACCAGTCAAAGATTTTCGACCCGTATTTTACAACCAAGGGCTCCGGCAACGGCCTTGGCCTCACCAGCTCCTATTCCATCATAAAGCGGCATGATGGTTATATTTTTGTGGATTCACAGCCCGGCGCCGGGACGACCTTCTTTATTTATCTCCCGTCTTCTGATTCCGCGGTCGTGGCGGAGAAAGAGGACGTCAGGTCATATGTAAAAGGGTCGGGAAGGATCCTTTTTATGGACGATGACGAAGCGGTAAATACCACGGCAACGAAAATGCTGAGGCATCTCGGATATAGCGTGGATTTAGCTCTTGACGGAGACATGGCGATTTCGTTATACGAGCATTCTTTATTTGAGGCCCCGCGGTATGACCTGGTCATTCTCGACCTGACTATTCCCGGCGGCATGGGCGGAAAGAAGACCATTGAAAAGCTGCTGGCGCTGGACGGCGGCATCAGGGCCATTGTTTCGAGCGGCTATTCCAACGACCCGATCATGGCCAATTACCGCGATTATGGATTCAGCGGCGTCATTGCAAAGCCCTACAGAATCGATGAGCTGGCGCGCGTGGTCCAGCAGATACTGCAGGAGAAGAATAACGGCTGATGAACAGATGCCAGTGATGACCTTATCCCCCTGGCCCCTTCTCCAGCGGGGAGACGGGGGAACGAGGAAAAAATTTATCACAAAGCCCTCGCCCGCAGGGAGAGGGCGCACCGGAGGCGGGGTGAGGTTGTTATGATGAAAATAGTATTTATACATGGAGCCGGCGGCTGCGGCGACCTCTGGCACTATCAGGCAAGGCATTTTCGGGACTGCGATGCCGTTACCATGCCGGGGCATCCCCATGGAGCACCCTGCGCCAGTATTGATGAATACCGGGAATGGCTTCGCGGTCATATAACTGGTAATAAATATGGTAAAGTGGTCCTGGCCGGCCAGAGCATGGGCGGCGCCGTGGCGCTTTCCTACGCGCTGGCTCATCCCGCAGACGTGAGCGGCCTGGTCCTCATTGGCACCGGCGCCAGGCTCCGGGTAAATCCAGGATTTCTGAACACACTGTCTGATAATGCGCACCGGCCGCCCTCGTGGTTCCGCGAGATCATCATGACCATGTATGGCGGCGTTGATGCCGCGATACGTGACATGGTCCTCGATAAGGTATGTACGTTTCCCATACGTACGCACCTGAACGATTTCCTCTGCTGTGACCGCTTTGACATCATGGAAAGGATTCCCGAAATCGCGCTCCCGGTCCTGCTCATTTGCGGCGAGAGAGACATCATGACCCCGGTGAAGTATTCGCAATACCTGGCTGACCGCACACCCCGTTCCCGTATTGTGATCATCCCTGGTGCAGGGCACATGGTCTTTCTGGAAAAGCCGGACGAGGTGAACAGGGAAATCGATGCCTTTATCGGGGGATTGTAACTATTTTATAAGAAGTCACGGTTTTAAAACTGCGACATCTTGCTTTTTCTTTCGGGGGAACTCCTGTCATATTGAAAAGTCAGCTGCGTTTCTGCCGGCTTCCCGTTTTGCCGTATACCTGCCGATGAGGTCTTCCAGTGTCATGGATTCAAGATAGCGTAACAGCATGGCGCTCATCTCCTCCCATACTTCCCTTGTGACGCATTCGCCGGAACGGCCGCATACGTCGCGGTTACTGACGCAGTCCACCAGACCCAGGTCACCCTCGAGGGGCTCGATTATATCCCGCAGCCTGATTTCCGAAGGAGGCCTGCCCAGCACGTAGCCGCCGTGGGCACCCCTGAAGGTGTTCACCAGGCCTTTTGCCTTAAGCGGGATGATGATCTGGCTCAGGTACTTTTCCGATATGTCCTCGGCGCGTGCAATGTCTTTAAGGAATATAGGCCCTTCCTTTTCGCTGATGCCCAGCGCCAGCATCAGCCTGACGCCATAGCGCGATCTTGTAGAAAGCCTCATGAGGCATTTCCCGGCCCGGTGGCCGCCATGGGTTTCATCTTACAGATCCTTGAAAAGCCAGGTCGAGAGATACCTCTCGCCGGTGTCCGGTAGGAGTACAACTATGGTTTTCCCCGCGGATTCTTTCCGCTTTGCAACGGCGAGGGCGGCCCAGAAGGCGGCGCCGCTCGATATGCCGACCAGGATCCCTTCCTCCCGGGCAAGGCGCCGTGCGGTATCCCCGGCATCGACATGCGATACTGCGATAGTTTCATCGATGATCGAGCGGTTCAAGATATTCGGGATGAATCCGGCGCCGATACCCTGTATCTTATGCGGTCCCGGCTTCCCTCCGGCCAGGACCGGAGAGTCGGAGGGCTCGACTGCGATGATTTTAATGGAAGGTTTTCGCTTCTTGAGCATCTCGCCGACGCCGGTGATGGTGCCGCCGGTGCCGACGCCGCTGATGAAATAATCCACAGCCCCGGCCGTGTCGTTCCAGATCTCCTCCGCGGTGGTTACACGGTGTATCTGGGGGTTGGCCGGGTTGTTAAACTGCTGGGGCATGAAGCTGTTTGGCGTCGTCTTTATGAGTTCTTCAGCTTTGGCTATGGCTCCCTTCATCCCCAGTGCCCCGTCGGTCAGAACAAGCTCCGCCCCGAAGATTTGCAGCAGCTGCCGGCGCTCCACGCTCATCGTGTCCGGCATGGTGAGGATGAGCTTGTAGCCCCTGGCCGCGCACACGTAGGCGAGGGCGATCCCCGTATTGCCGCTTGTGGGCTCTATGATGATAGTGTCCTTCTTGACCAGCCCCTGTTTCTCCGCGGCGTCGATCATGGCGGCACCGATCCTGCATTTTACGCTGGAGAGGGGGTTGAACGATTCCAGCTTGGCGAGTATGACGGCCCCCTTCGAGTCGTTCATCCTGTTAATCCTCACCAGCGGTGTATTGCCGATGGTCCCGGTTATGTCATTGTATATACCGCTCATAGGGTTTCTCCTTTTGTAAACGTATTTTCGTCCTTTTGTCACGCTGAGGCTTTTGCCAGGGCCTGGTCAATGTCGGCGATAATGTCGTCGATATGCTCGATGCCGATGGATAGCCTGATGAAATCCGGTGTGACGCCGGTGTCCAGCTGCTCCTCCGGCGACAACTGCTGATGCGTGGTGCTGGCCGGGTGAATGGCCAGGGACTTGGCGTCGCCGATGTTGGCCAGGTGCGATATCAGCTGCAGGGAGTTGATGAATTTTTTTCCCGCGGCAGCTCCGCCCTTTATGCCGAAACCGACAATGGCGCCTGCTCCCCGGGGCAGGTATTTTTTGACACGCCCCTGTTCGGGGCTCGAATCAAGACCGGGGTACCTGACCCAGCTGACCGCCGCGTGTTTCTCAAGGTGATGCGCCACTGCCAGGGAATTCTGCGAGTGGCAGGGCATCCGCAGGTGGAGTGTCTCAAGTCCCTGCAGAAAGAGAAAGGAATTGAATGGCGACAGGGCGGGGCCCATGTCGCGGAGAAGGGTGACCCGGGCCTTTGTGATATAGGCGATGTTACCGAACGGCTTCAGTGCCTCCACAAAGGGGATGCCATGATAGCTCGGTTCCGGATCGGCGATGATGGGGAATTTGCCGCTGGTCCAGTCGAATTTTCCTGAATCGACGATCACGCCGCCCACTGACGTGCCATGGCCGCCGATGAATTTGGTCGCTGAATAGACAATAATGTCGACGCCATGATCGAATGGTCGCAGAAGGTAGGGCGACACCGTATTGTCGAGGATAAAGGGTATGCCGCTCTCATGGGCGATCTTCGAAATGCCTTCCAGATCAGCCACGTCCAGTTTGGGATTGCCTATTGATTCGGCATATAATGCCCTTGTTCTGGGGTTGATTGCCTTTTGAAATGCTGCCAGGTCGTTTGATTTCACAAAGTTCACCCTGATCCCCATCCTCGGTAGTGTATAATGGAACAGGGTGTAGGTGCCGCCATACAGGTTGTCTGCGGATACAATCTCGTCCCCGGCCCGGGCAATGTTCAGGATGGAGAGAGTGATAGCCGCCTGTCCGCTGGCTACTGCCAGGGCACCGACGCCTCCGTCCAGGGCTGTCATGCGCTTTTCAAAGACGTCGGTTGTGGGATTCATGAGCCTGGTGTAGATATTGCCAAACTCTTTTAAGGCAAACAGGTTTGCCGCGTGATCGGCATTATTAAACTGATATGATGTTGTCTGGTATATGGGCACTGCCCTGGCGCCGGTGGTAGGCTCCGGTTCCTGCCCGCCGTGAAGCACCAGTGATTCAACTTTAAGTTGTGAATCAATTTTGCTCATGATTTTCTCCTTTATTAATTACTAGCAATATAATAGAATTACTAGTAATTAAATATGGTCAATTTGTCAAGATAATATGATAATAATTATTAAAAAATGACTATTTTTTCAAGTAAAATACTGTTCGGTTTATTAATTCGGATATTTTATTTACTCTGACCCCTGGATTTTGCTTTATTCCCTATGAATCACCGATAGTTATCGGTATTAAGTTATAACTTCTGTATTGAGGCATGGATGCCGAAATCCCGATTGCGGCAGGAAGCCGCGATAATTGGGACTCTGACTCCTCCCCAGGGTGACAATATTAAACCTCTAATAATTGATTCTGTTTAATAATAATAAAGTATTAATTAATTATTGACATATTGTAATACATAATTAACAATCCGTCCATCCGGTTAATAATCTGAACAGTCGGATTATTGAACTTGTATCCAATAATAATAGATTTGTTGCAAAACTGACGTCTCGCGTTCCGGGGAGACCTGCGAGGGCTTTCTTAAGAGACGTCGCCCCTTAACCCCATTTTTAAAATGAGTTATGCAACAAATCTAGAAACAAAAAACTATGAACAACAAAGTAACTCTGGAACAGATCAGAAAATCTCAGATTCTCGAGGCCGCTTTTAAAAAAATTACTGAGATTGGCATCCAGAACATCACCATGGATGACATTGCCGTACAGGCCGGATTATCCAAGGGGGGGATCGCTTATTACTATTCGACAAAGGAAAGCCTGATCAAGGATGCTTTTAAAGAATTCTTCAATATGATTTTTCTCCGCGGTAAAACGATCATGGATCAGTATCTCGATCCTGTTGATAAGCTTCTTTCATTCGTATGGCTCTACAACTGGGAAGACCCGCTGGTTGACATCGGATATTCAATGCTTTTTGACGCCATGTCCATGGCCGGCCATGACATGGAATACCGCGATATTTTTCACGAATGGTTTGATGGATGGATTGCACTCCTGGGGAGCGCATTGGAGGAGGGCGTGGATTCAGGGGTTTTTAATATAACAGATATCAAGGGAACTGCGAGGGCGATTTCGTCAATATATCAGGGAGTGGCAACGCGGTGGTTCCTGGATAAAGATACACATTCTACAGAGTGGGCCGTCATTTATTCAAAGAAAGCGATAACCGCTCTGCTGGGGGAAATCAAAAAATAATAATTAACAAAGGAGGCGTCTCATGGCTGTTTTTGCTAACACTGACAGGATGTATTCCATTCTGGGCGCGCTGTTCAACAAGCTGGTGAAGGACCCGTCGGTGGGGCCTCAGTTTGTCGAGGCCAATATCATCATCAAGTTCGCAATCGACAACCCGGGTGGAGAGATATGGCTCTCGCCAAACAACGGGGGGGAGGTCGTATGCGGCCCTTCAGGACTCACACCTACCATCGAAATGACCCTGTCAGGAGACACCTGCCACCATTTCTGGCTCCAGGAGGTCTCCATGCCGATCGCACTTGCCAAGGGTCTGATCAAGGCAAAGGGGCCTCTCCCGAAAGTGCTGAAGCTGCTGCCGCTCCTCAAACCTGCATTCGCGGCCTATCCGGAGATCGCAAAAGAAAACGGCCTTGCCATCGCTGCTAAAAAATAAGGGGGTGCGCTATGAGTATTGAACGAAGCTTGAAACAGTTTGAGCTCGACCGGAGGGAATCGGTTAAGCTTGCTGCCCGGCTCCTCCTTGCCTCGGGGACTACGTCACCGCGGGTGGGCGGTGTGGGCGAATGCACGATCCATATCATCGATGACGAATGCGAGATTGAGGATCTGGCTCAGAATGTTGAGGCCATGGCAAATGACAACACGGCATGGAAGATGTTCAAGCGCGACGCGGCCATGCTTCGCGATGCCGATGCAGTCCTTGTCATCACGTCCCTCCGCTGTCTGACCGATCCGGCCGATGTCAACTGCAACATGTGCGGGCGGCTGACCTGTGAGTACTACCGCAAGGTTGATAAGCTTCCTGCCGGGCCCGACATTGCCTACACGGGGCCCCTCTGCGTATTCAGGGCGAACAACATAGCCTATGCCATTGACGCCGTCATACAGCAGGCGCGAACCATGGGGATCGACTACGGCGTGTTCTGGTCCGCCGGCGCGGCAGCCATGCGGATGAAGATCGTACCCCGGGATACCGGGTTCTGCGTGGCCGTGGCGGTATCAGTCACGGAAAAGAGCCCCTTCCGCGACATCCCGGTGAAGTATGATACGATGAACGAGCGGACCATGAACGACCGGATCATTAAAAGGCTCTGGCCCCAGTTCCGGTCCATCTACAGTTAAGGAGGATATCCATGGCTATAAAAGAAATGAAAGACGTGCTGCAGTCCGGCCTGGACCACGCCGTTGAACTCATGATGGTGGCGGCCCACAACAGCTACCGGTTCGGCAACCGCAACACGATAAAATGCGTGAGCGTTGGCATAGAAGAAATGGAGCAGATCGCCGAGTTCGCCTATTCCTTGGGCGACATGTCGCCACTGGCGGCGCGGGACGGGCGGTTTCTCCGCGACCTGATCAAGGAGCCCTGCGCTCTCCTCATCTTCGGGGACAAGCGTAAGTCGGACCTCAATTTCAACTGCGGGGCATGCGGATACCGCACCTGTGCGGAGCTCAACAAGGCGGAGGAAATGGAGTCCCTCACGGCCCGGGGGCCGAGCTGCCAGTTCAAGAACATCAGCCTGAACATAGCCGCGAACGCGGCCGCGTCACTAGCGTGGCGGCTGGGGCTTCACTGCCGGGTTTTTAGCACCTTGGCGATGGCTGCCTTCGCGCTCCAGATCATACCCGACGTGGACGTGGTAACGAGCGTTTCCGTGAGCGCTGCCAGGGTCGATCCCTATTTTGACCGGCACAAGTTCTGGACGCAGGAGCACTGGGACGAGACCTTCTCCAAGGAGTTCCCGACCTTTACCCGCGGCTTCATCGGCGCGGTAGAATAGGAGGCTGGCCATGGCAAAAGCCCATCTCAATCCGGTCATAGCCTCGCATCTGGTGGAGATCAAGGCCGAGGAAAATCCCGACACCCAGGTTTACATATTCGAGCGCGGTGAGCATGGCGAGGACATCATAACGTATAAGGATCTTCACGAAAAGGCGAACAGGATGGCCCGTCTTCTCCTGGATAACGGCATTAAGACCGGTGACACCTTCGCGGTCTTCATGCGCAATTATCCCGAATTCGTCTACAGCCTCATCGCCGGCACGACCATCGGCGCCATCATGGTGCCCATCGACCCGCGGTCGCGGGGCGACCGGCTCAGGTACCTGCTGACTAACAGCGGCGCCAGGGCGGTCGTTGTCTCAGTCGAGTGCCTGGATCAGCTCGAGGAGGTCGTGAAGGATGTGCCTGATCTGAAGTTCATCACCGTGGCGTATCAGCGTGACCTGAATATGCCGGTGTCATCGAAGTATCATGTGCTGAATGAAACACTTGAGAAAGATGCATGGCAGACGGTTGACCAGATGATCATGGACGTGCGCCAGCCCATGGAAATAATCTATACCTCCGGCACCACCGGGGAGCCCAAGGGTGTGGCCATCCGTAATAACCGGACGGGACTATTTAACATCCTCAACATGATCGTGTGGAAGTACAAGAAGGACGATGTCCTCTACAACGGCCTGTCCCTGACTCACGGCAACGCCCAGGCGGTGACGCTTTTCCCGGCCCTGGCCCTGGGGATCAAGGCGGTCTTCAGCCCGCGCTTCACCAAGAGCCGCATCTGGGATATCTGCCGTAAGTACGGGTGCACCTCCTTCTCGTCCCTCGGGGGAATGCTCGGCGGCATCTACAACGAGCCGGAGAAGCCCGATGACGGCGACAACCCGGTCAGGGTGGTGGTCAGCGCCGGCACGCCGCAACCGATCTGGGACGCTTTCGAGAAGCGCTTCAACGTGAAGATACTCGAGTGGTACGGATCGGTGGAGGGCGGCTTCGCCTACAAGCCGATCGGCCAGGGACCGGCGGGGTCCTTTGGGAAACCGGTTCCGGGTGTTATGGAGTTCAAGGTCGTCGATGAAGAAGACAAAGAAGTGCCGGCTGGCGCCACCGGCGAGCTTATCTGCCGCATGATGAAGGGCGAAACAAAAGTGGACTACCTGGGTAAGCCGGACGATTCCGAGGAAAAGACACGGGGCGGATGGCTCCGCACCGGGGACATCGTGCACAAGGACGCCCAGGGGTGGTATTTCTTCGATTTCCGCAAGGGCACCGAGCTCCGCCGCGCCGGCGACTTCATTCAGCCGGAGTACGTGGAGTCGGTCATCGGCAAGCACCCGGAGGTGAGCGAGGTTTGCGTTTTCGGCATACCGGCAGTGTCGGGAGCGCCGGGGGAAAGCGACCTGGTGGCGGCCCTGGAGCCCTTTGAGGGAAAGAGCATCGACCCGGCGTCGGTATTCCGGCTCTGCAAGAGCGATCTCGAGAAAAATTTCATCCCGTCGTTCCTCTTAGTCGTGGGCCATATTCCTAAGACCATATCCGAGAAGGCAATACCGCGGCAGTTGAAAGAGATGTTCGATAAGGGAGAAGGAACAATACATAAATACGAAGACCACACATAACACAAGGAGGATGCCATGTCCTATACTGAACTGGATCTGAGCCTCACCGAGGACCACGTGGCCCTGAAGGAGGCGGTGCATAAATTTTCGATGGGCGTGCTGCGCCCGGCGGCGATCGAACTCGACAGGATGACGGCCGAACAGGTGATTGAAAAGAAATCCCTTTTCTGGAAGTGCATGAAGCAGATGTACGAGCTCAATTATCATACGGTGTTCATATCGGACGCCTACGGCGGCCTCGGCCTCGACCCGCTGGGAGTGCACATCGTCTTCGAGGAGCTGTCGTACGGGAGCGTCGGTTTTGCCGTGGCCCTGGGGTGCAGCTGCTTCAACGCCTTTTTCGCGTCAATGATGGCCACCGATTACATGATCGAGAAATTCATCGACCCCTTTGTCAAATGCCGCGACGCCAGCGTCATGAGCTGCTGGGGGATTACGGAGCCGGACCACGGATCGGACATCCTGATGCCCGGTACCGACAATTTTCACGATTCCAAAGTGACCCAGCAGGTCAAGGTCGTGAAGAAGGGGGGCGATTACATTCTCAATGGCCAGAAGTCGTCCTGGATCTCCAACGGTCCGGTGGCAAGCAACATATCACTGTTTGTAAACATCGACCCGAAGATGGGGATGGCCGGCGGGGGCATCTGCCTGGTGGACCTGAACCAGCCGGGCATCAGCAGGGGCAAGCCCCTGAACAAGATGGGCCAGCGGGAGCTTCCCCAGGGAGAAATATTCTTCGACAATGCCGTATGTCCAGGGCCGGATATGATAATTGACCAGGAAAGCTACGAACTCATGACCGAGCTGACACTGGCCCACGCCAACGCCGGCATGGGGGCCTTTTTCACCGGCGTGGCCCAGGCCGCCTATGACATGGCGGTCCAGTACTCCACGGAGCGCGTGCAGGGCGGCAAGCGCCTCTGCGACCACCAGTTTGTGCAGAAGAAGCTTTTTGACATGTTCTGCAAGACCGCGACGGCCCGGTCCTTCTCGCGCGATGCCATGAGTTATAACATGAACACGATGCCGCCTGATGTTAAATACTCCATCGCATCGAAGGTGTACTGCACCCAGGCGGCCATGGAAGTGACCAATGACGCGGTGCAGATTTTCGGCGGCTACGGCCTTTCGAAGGAGTTTCCCATCGAGAAGCTCTTCCGCGACGCCCGGGCCGGTCTCATCGAGGACGGTTCCAATGATTCTCTCGCCATAACGGGAGGGAACATGATCGTGAAGGAGGCCCTGGCTTGATGGGAAACATATACATCATAGGTTCGGGGATGATCCGGTTCAACAAGTATCCGGACAAAACGGTCAAGGCCATGGCCGAGGAGGCCATAATCCTTGCCCTTGCCGATGCGGGATTGAGCGGGAAGGACCTCCAGGCGGCGTTCTTTTCCAACACCTTCTGGGGAATGTTTGACAACCAGCATTCGATCAGGGGGCAGGTGGTCTTCCGCGGCATGGGGATCGACAGGATCCCCATGACCAATGTGGAAAATGCCTGTGCCGGCGCGTCCACAGCACTCCACCTTGCTTACACCGGGATACGGGCCGGCATGTATGACGTGGCTATCGCGGTAGGCTCCGAGAAGATCACCAATCCCAACAAGGCCCTGTCCCTGGGCGCCTATGCCTCCTGCATGGACGTGGGCAATCTTCAGAAGCACATAGCCATGATAATGGAAGTGGGCAAGACCTTCAAAAACCTGAAGATCCCCGGGCACGACGAGTCGAAGCCGGGGGAAGGGCGCAGCATATTCATGGACGCCTACGCCATGGGCGCCCGGTGGCACATGGACCGCTTCGGCTCAACGCAGAAGCAGCTCGCGGTGATCTGTTCCAAGAACCATTTCCACGGCTCTCTCAATCCGCTGTCGCAGTACCAGCAGCTGATGTCGGTGGAAGAGGTGCTGGCTGACAAGGAAGTGGCGTGGCCCCTCACGCGCGCCATGTGCGCCCCCGTTGGTGACGGTGCCGCCGCGTGCATCGTCTGCTCCGAAGTCTTTCTCAAGAAGCTGAAGGGCGCGCGGCCCGTGAAGATCATCGCGTCGGTGTGCGGCCAGGGGAGCGACCGGGAGCTGGACGGCGAGGATATCGGCGAGCGCCTGTCGAAACAGGCCTACAACATGGCCGGCATTGCTCCCGCTGATATCAGCCTGGCGGAGCTCCACGATGCCACATCGTGGGGCGAGCTGCACCAGGCGGAAGTGATGGGGTTCTGCCCTGTCGGGGAAGGGGGACCCTACGCGGAAACAGGAGCAACGCGCCTCGGCGGCGAGCGGCCTATCAACACAAGCGGCGGTCTGGAATGCCGGGGCCACCCCATCGGCGCTTCGGGACTCGCGCAGATCCATGAGCTCGTGCTGCAGCTCCGCGGTGATGCGGGAAAACGGCAGGTGGATGGCGCCCGCATCGGCCTGGCGGAGAATGGCGGCGGCAATATCGGCGTTGAAGAGGCGGCGATGTGCGTCCATATACTGGAAAAAGCTAACTACTAGTATTGTAGGGGAGAATACAATAGACTTATAACATCCTCCCCCTCGATGGGGGCGGCCAGGTGGGGGTGTCCGGCCCCCCGACCCCCAGAAAGGGGCGTGTAGGATGTAATACGAAAGTTGACCACATGGTTTATGCCCCATCTGGGGGACCTTATCATTACCCATAAGTCACTTTGAAGCCCCCCAGACCCTCCGGAGGGGGGCTCAAAGATACTTGGCTTAGTATCCCTAAGTCCCCCTCCGGGGGATTTAGGGGGTTGAATTGCTGACTCATTACGATGTGGGTAATGATAAGGAGGGGGACAGGGGGGCGGCTGAGCATTCCAACGATTCTGGAATCAATGCGGAGGTATCATGAAAAAATACAACCTTAAAGACAAGTATGTGCTCATAACGGGAGCGTCATCCGGTATCGGGAAGGAGTTGTCGCGTTGTTTTGCCCGGGCGGGATCGCACTGCGTGCTTCACTCGATCCCGGGGGACCGGGACGCGCTCCTTGAATGGGGACGGGAACTGCAGGAACAATACTCTGTCAAGACATGGTGCCTGTCAGAGGATTTCACCAGTGAAGAAGGTCCGGCCAGCCTCCATAAAAAAGTCACTGCGGTTGTGCCGAGCATAGACGTCCTGGTCAACAACGCAGGGATGATGGTGTACGGGAATGTCCACGAGGTGTCGCTCAAAAGCCAGGTTGATCTGGTGCGGGTTAACATCGTGGGGTACCTGGCATTGATGCGTCTCTTTATCCCTGACATGGTCAGGCGGGGCGACGGGAGGATCCTCAATGTCAGTTCCGTTTCAGCATTTCAGCCTTGTCCCCATCACGCGGTCTACGGCGCGTCAAAATCCTTCATCCAGAGCCTGTCCGAAGCGGTGAGCCAGGAATTGAAGGGAACAGGGGTCGGCATTACTGCCTTCTGTCCTTCTTACACCAATACGCCCCTTCTTAAGGTAAACGGTTTTCCCAAAAAAGTATGGTGGTATAACATCAGCGGACTCAGTGATCCGGCGGATGTCGCCCGTAAGGGTATGAAGGCGCTGGTGAAGGGTAAGTCCGTGGCCGTACCGGGATTCATGAACAAGTTTGTTCACCTCTTTCTGAACCGCTTCATGCCGCGGTGGCTGGTGGACTCGATTTCCAATTTCGTTTTGCGCAGCTCGGATTAACAGCAATCCGCCATATTTCAAAAGGAGATATATGATCATGATGCGTATACTCATCACCGGCGCTGCCGGATACATCGGCACAAAATTGTTGCTGAGTCTCTCTGAAAAAAATGCTGTTGAAGTGATTGTTGGATTGGATGTGAAGGAACCCGGCATGTCATCGGAGAAATTTATTTTTTACAAAAGGGATGTGCGGCAGCCGGTTGATGATATCATTAAAAAACATTCCATTGACACGGTCATCCATGCAGCCTTTGTGCTGCCGCCGCTCCATGACAAAAAACTGATGGAGGACATTAACATCAATGGGACCAGGTCAGTCCTGGAATCGTGCATCCGGGCCGCCGTGAAGCGGGTCCTCTACACCAGCTCCACAACGGCCTACGGGTTTCATCCGGACAATGACCGGCCCCTTGCCGAGGAGAGCCCCCTGCGGGGCAATGATGATATTATCTACAGCAAGTCGAAAAGGATCATCGAGGGAATTTTCAGCGAATACAGCCGCCAGCATCCAGATATTAGCTTTATAATTGTCAGGCCATGCTTTGTGGTCGGTCCCGGTTTCGACAATCCCCTGGCCCGCTTTCTTCAGATGAAGGTCGTCCCGGTTCCCATTCACACGGAGCCTATGCAATTCATCCATGAGGATGACCTGGTCGATATCATGTGGATCCTTTTACTGAGGGGCGAAAGCGGGATTTTTAATACTGCCGGTGACGGCGTCATGACGGTGCGGGAGATGGCCTCGGCCCTCGGCAATATGACACTGCCGCTGCCATATTATATGCTCTATGTGCTGAACAATATCGCCTGGCTTCTGCGACTCACCTTCGTCAGCGAATTCCCGAGCCCATTTTTAAAAATGATACGGTACAGCTGGGTGGCATCCTGTGAGAAGTTGAAACGCGAGACAGGTTATGCCTGCCGGTACGATACACGGCAGGCCTTCGCTGTATTCGCCCGGCATATAGAACCTCAAAAAAATAAAATACCTCAAGAGTCACCTCGAAAAATGCGGGCATAAATAGCTGCCGGCCATATTTTTTTTGTCATTTTTCCTGGCCACCCGACACTGTAATAGTATATACATATGATTCGTTCATCTGTAATTGAATTGCTACACCTCATTGAATCATCTGCTGATGATACAGTTGTAGAGCTGAGCTCTGCAACAGGTGTAAAAAGGGGAAAAATGGGGATATATATCCGGCCGGCAACCTGACTTCAGGCTGCCGGTTTTTTTATCTTTATCTGAAAGGCTGAAAAACGGGTTTCCTCATTCCTCGAGACCGGCTTTCTGCCAGGATTCCCGATGGGCAAATTCATAATAATGCCAGTACTGTACCAGAATAGAAATGGCGCGGGATATCAGACGCGGATTGATTCGCCAGGACGCTTTTATCACATCCCAGAACATGGTCCTTACAGACGGCGGCACGCGGAACAGAAAATGCCGGAGTATTTTCATCATCAGGAAAATACGGTACAGGTTCTTTTTTTTAGTGGAATATAGATCGGTGAAGTATGTAACATGTTCAAGCCAGCCTAACATGCGGCGCTTGAAGTTTTCGGGCTCGTAAATTTGTATAAAAAGATTCTTGTGCCCTGTATAAAGTTCTTTAAGGGTCATATTCTTGGGCATGATATTGGTCGTGAGGTGCCAGAACCCCCTGAAATCTTCGACGAGGCGCCCCTCTTTTTTTATTCTATCGTACAGCGGGGTATTTTTAGGAGCATTGAGAACACTTATTGATGCGATTGGGCTTGAAGTGGCATTCAGGAAGTCCGGGATTTCCTGAAAAACAGATAATGTATCATGATCAAACCCAACGATCATACCGATAAAGGGCACTATTCCGTAGCTTGATATGCGGGGGATAACGTCAAAGGGATTGTATCGGACCATCTGTCCCTTGTTCACCTCCACAAGGCATTCCTCGCGGATTGTCTCAAGTCCGAGAAAGATCACGCTGAAACGGGCGTCTGCGAGGAGTTTTAGAATTTCGTCATCAGCGCCGATCTTCACCGTTGCCTGGGTGCTGAACGAAAGGGGCCTGTCCATGGTCCTGTTCCACTTGATAAGCTCCTTGAGCAGTTCTATGGTAAACGCTTTATTGACAAAGAAATTATCATCTGAAAAAAAGACGGTTTCGGCGCCGCGGGCCTGGGCGTTTTTGACCTCGCGCATGATCTGATCAATAGTTTTAATCCGGTACTTTCGTCCCACGACCCTCACAACATCGCAGAAGTCGCAATTATTGGGACAGCCCCTGCTGGTCTGTACTGAAAAATACAGGTAATCCCTCCCTTTGATATACGAGAGGTCCGGTGCCGGGCTGTCTTTCATTTCTATAAACGTTTCCTGCCGGTAAACCGGCCGGGCCGTACCGCTGGTCCATTCATGAAGAAACTGAGGCCAGGTATATTCCGCTTCACCGATAAAGAGATAATCCGCAATCTCTTTGGCCGTGTCGGGATTAATGGTGGTATAAATACCGCCCACTGCGACAGGAATACCGCGTTTACGGAATTCGGCACTGATTGTCTGCATCCGTTCGAATTGAAGGGTGTAGCCGGTAATACCGACCAGGTCACAGTCAATATTCCAGTCAATCTGCCTGATGTTTTCATCGCAAAAAATATATTCAATGTTGACGTCATCAGGAGTCAGGGCTATTAAAGTAAGCAGGGCCACATTCGGCATCAGGGTTTTATGCTTTCCCACGATATCGAGTGTCCCTTTCATTGCCCAGAAATTTTCAGGATTTCTGGGATTGATTAAATAAATTCTTTTTTTGTCCATGGTGTATAACATATAATTAATACTTATTATCAAGTCAAGATATAATTCTAATAGAGAAAGTGCCCGATTGTTTCAGGCGTAACAGATTATTCTGTTATATTTGATGGCGGCTTTGTTAATCACGGAGTCTATATAACAGCCCCCCATGCCGGAAGGTGCGTTTTTTTATTGAATTTTTACCGCTATGCACTGACATAGTCACTAAACACGCCAGGAGGCACCATGGTCCCAATTCTTTCCTTTGTGGGTTGGTCCGGAATCGGCAAGACAACCCTGCTGGAGAAGCTTATACCGGAGCTTGTGCGGCGCGGATATCGCGTTGCCACGGTGAAACATGTGCATCATTTTTCCATGGACCATGAAGGTAAGGATACCTGGCGCCACCGGAAAGCCGGTGCCGCATGCACGATTATTTCATCGCAGGAACAGCTGGCGATGATCCGTGACGTGGACCATGACGCGTCTCTCGATGAACTCCGGGACAAATATGCCGGGGATGTGGACATCATGATCACCGAAGGCTTTAAGAAGGAACGGGCGCCGAAGATTGAAGTCTTTCGGGCCGGGGAGCACCCCGAACCGGTCTTTGCCGACGGCCGTGACCTGATCGCGCTGGTGACTGATACTCATTTTGATTTAAGTGTTCCCTCTATGGGCCTTGACGAGATTGATAAGCTTGCCGATTTCATCGAGAAAAAATTCTTGAAGCGATAGAAAGACCCATCCTGGAGGATTCCCGCCTATGTCCGGATCCGGAAATTTTCTTAAAAATTGCTTTGCCCTCACCGGCGCCATATCGACCGGGAAGTCCGTGGTGTCGTCGATGCTGGCCGAAATGGGGGCGCATATCATCGATACCGACCTCATCGCCCGTGAAGTGGTGGAGCCTGGCCAGCCGGTGCTGCGTGAAATAGAAGATTATTTCGGAAAAGATGTGATAAATTCTGACGGGACACTGAATCGTGAAAAGGTACGGGCCCAGATAATTCGGGATCCTGAAAAGCGGAACAGGCTCAATGCTATAACCCATCCGCGCATCAACCAGATCGTAATGGAAAGGATCGCGACATTCAACCAGATGAAGGATGGAATGCCCGTCATCATCGATGTACCCCTTCTGTATGAATCAGGATGGGACAGGTTTTTTCCGGACGCAATTCTTATCTACGTGCCGGAGCCGGTCCAGTTAGAACGTCTCATGGCTCGGGACCGGCTTGACCGGCATACTGCTGAATTGACTGTAGCCGCCCAGATGAATATAGAGGATAAAAAGGGGAAGGCGCGGTTTGTTATAGATAACACCGGTTCACTGGATGAAACCCGCAGGCAGGTGGCCGGCCTTTTTGAAAAGCTTCGCGCCGGCTGTTCTGGACAGTAATCGGTGTATGTTCATTTTTTGAGTAGCTTGTTGATAGTAATCATATCTATACCGATAACTATCGGGATCCGCGATCAATACAATCCCTTCCAGATGTTCTTTTCCGGGTCATCGTTGCACTTTCGACAAAACACATGGGGATCACCGCTGCCGCATCCGTTGCACCATATATCAAAGACGCGGCAGTCCTGGCAGAGGGGCTTGTCGCATCCGTCGCAGTAGACCACCGCCTCGTTCCTGCCGCAAATCCCGCAAGGTTCCCCTTTGGCGAGTCTTATCTTATTCATAATAATGACTGATCACGAATTATCTTATAGTTCAATCATAATAATTGGAATATATTCATCTATTTGCAGGCTGGTTCCATGACGGGCGGGTGGCAGGATGTCGCCGATCCCGCCGCGTCCTCATGATGATTGTACGCGGCGGGCGAGACGGAAACGAGCCAGTACAATAAACTATTTTTCGTCCAGGCCTACCCAGGGGGTTGCCTCGCCGGAGAGAACAAAGGGCATCGGATTGATCGTGCCCCCGCTGGCTGCCATGGCGCCCATGCCGATAAAGAGGTTGTCATTTATTCTTCTGATCTCATCGCGCATGGAATGGAGAAGCCCGCCGTTGAAAGAGCTGTAATCCAGATGGAATGAGTCCTTGCCGTCATATTGGGATTTCCCGATGAATGTTTTCATCTTCCTGGTTCGTTTCACCACTTCTTTCCCGTCCCGGGTGCTTTTGAAAATATTATAGCCGAATCCCTCTTTCGGGGAGAAGGCCTTGCCTGACCAGCTACCGGGACCGAACATGAAGGCCACATACAGTTTCGATGCGGGGCCCATGATGCCGCCTCCCGCCATGCCGGCCTTGTACTCGCCGTCCATGTGCTCGTAGAGGGGGGCCGGTGCGGCATAAAAGAGCTGTACAACTTTCGCGCGTGAAAGCTTTTCGATGTCCGCCGGTGTCGCCTTGTCGGCCGGGACGCCCAGTATCTGTTCCATGGTTTCGCCCTTGTATCCGCCGCATCCCTTCTGGGCTATATTGACGCCGGTCAGCGCTATGGTTACTGCAGCGATGATTGCGAAGGCAATGATGGTTTTTTTCAATACGTTCATGACAGGACTCCTTTTAGTGATGGTTATATTGTTTTTCAGGAAATTGTTCGGTGCTTTTTTCTTCGCCGGGATGAGGCTTATGGCGCGCTCAGCCATGGCCGTTATGGTCAGGCTCGGGTTCACGCCCACGTTGGCCGATACGGCGGCGCCGTCCACCACGTACAGGCCGGGATAATTGAAGACCTCGTGGTTCGTGCCGATAACGCCGTTTTCCGCCGAAGAGCCCATGTGGCACCCCCCGAGGATATGCGCCGTGGTGGACTGGTTCATCAGGCTTTCCATGATGACATTGATGGGAGTTCCGCCGATCACCTCCGCAAGGACACGGGCGGTTTCGTTGGCCACGGGCAGATTGGTGGGTGCTTCTTTTCCCGGGTACCGTTTCGACTTGAGGCGGCGGCCGAGAAAGAGCAAAGCCAGACTCCTGCCGTAGGCGAAGGAAATGCGGTTGTCAAGGTTCTGCATGACGGTCAGGATAACCACCCGCTTGTTCCAGTTGTGCGCGAACCAGTGCTTGAAAACAGTCGAGGGGGTTATGATGATCTTGCCCAGCGCCCTGAGGCCGCGCCTGAAAGGGTGGTCGTCGTTGACCAGCGGGCCGGCATACCATTTCATGAAGTTGTATCCGCGGGGGAAGCGGTTCTGTGTAATGTGCGTGTGCTTGTCCGGGTAGAAGTCGGTGGATATGGTGGTGCCCCGGGACATGTCCATGTCCCGGTCAGGCGACAGGGCGCCGACAATTGCTTCGCTGTTGGTCCGCACCACTGTCCCGAGTTCTTTTGATATATTGGGCAGGGTCCGGGTAATATTTTTGCAGCGGAACAGCAGCTCCAAGGTCCCCAGCACGCCGGCTGCAACGACCACCTTTTTCGCTGTTATGCCAGGGCACCGCTTGAGCTTCCGGGTCGGGTCCTTGACCCTGAGGTCGTACATGCCGTCTTCGCGGGGTATGATGGCGGTGACTTTCCGGTTCGGCAGGACCGTCACGCCGAGCTTTTCCGCCAGGTAGAGATAGTTCTTGTCCAGGGTGTTCTTGGAGCCGTGCTTGCACCCGGTAAGGCATTCGCCGCAGAGGTGGCAGCCGTCGCGGGCCGGGCCGATTCCGCCGAAAAAGGGATCATCCCGCGTCACTTCAGGTGTGCCAAAGTATATTCCGTTATTGACCGGCCCGAAGGTCTTGAGGGCGCCCATTTTTTTCGCGGTCTGCTTCAGATAGTCGTCCATTATATCCTGATTGGGGTTTGTCTTCAGGCCGAGCATCTTGGAAGCGGTGTCATAATGGGGCTTCAGCTCTTTCTTCCAGCTGACGCCAAGTCTGCTCCAGGAGGGGTCGTTGTAGAATTCTTCTTTCGGCCTGAGGAGAACGGCTGCGTAGACGATGCTGCCTCCACCAACGCCGACGCCGCCGACAATGCTAAGGTGCTTGAAAAACTGCTGCGTGAAAAAGCCCTTGATCCCCAACAACGGCATCCAGAGGAGCTTGAACAGGCTCCCGGACGCCTCCTCCATGTCGAGAGGCGTCACGCGGTTCCCCTGTTCGAGGACGACAACCTTGTAGCCTTTTTCCGCGAGGCGGAGGGCGGATACGCTCCCGCCGAAACCGCTGCCAATTACCGCGAAATCATATTCCATTTAACTCTCCTTTTTACAGGTATCAGGAAACCCGCAATATTTCATGAAGGTGTACCGCAGTTTTGTAAAATGATGCAATTTCTTCATCGGTATATTTTTTCAGATTTTCCGATAGTATCTTGTATGTCTGGTTCTCGATCCTGTTCACCACATCTTTCCCTTTTTGTTCCAGTGTCACCAGGATGTTCCGCTTGTCCCGGGGGTCCTTTTTCCGCGAGAGGAGCTTTTTTTCTTCGAGACGATCCACCACGCGCGTGGCGGTGCTGATGGGAATGCCCATTTCATCGGCAATTTCACCCATGCGTGAGGGAGTATGGTTTCTGAGTAATTGAAGTAGATAGATGTCCTCGTAGTCCAGACCGAAGGCGGTCATCTTCGCCTGCTGGAATTTGTATATGGCCCGCAGGGCATTGAAGAGTATAGGGTCCAGTTGATCACGCGGGATGTCTTCCAGCATCGGTTGTTCCCCCTTGAGTGATAACGTCATAATACTGATAATATTTCCATTTTGCAAGTAATATTTATCAAACATGAAAAATAAAATTCAATAAGCAGGTTCTCATGGGCCAACACGAATGACAATACATTTTAGTATTGTATTTTTTTCAGGTTATTATAGAATACATCTGCTAAAAATGGATGGTATCCGGATCTGGAGCGTGACGGTGTATGAATCGAATAATTAAAAATATAGTATCTGATGTATCCTTTGCCGCCAGGGAGCTGGCGGGTCTCGCGGTCATAATCGCATCATTTTACGTTGTGGCCCTGCTGTTTATGAAAGAGCCACTGGCGCTGGCAGTTGCCGTTTATGACAGCGGCTCCTTTTCACTCCCGGTCGCCCTTGCTGCGAATCTGGCCACGCCCTATGCGCTGCTGACCATGCCGGTCCTGGCGCTTATTTTTTATCTGCCGATCCGGTTTTTCGCAGTGGACCGGGCGCGGACCTTTGGCGTGGACACATCGCATAAAAATTATCTTGCCGCCGCCAGGGACTATGTATCGGTACTGCTGGTTGCCTTCACGGCCTGTGCCTCGATCTGGCCGCACTTGAGCGGCGGATATTTCATACCGGTGGCGTCCCTGACCGGTATAATCCTCGCCTGGTATAGTTACTCCATTATAGTTAACTTCGGAGGATACGGCGAGGCTGTCAGGGATACGGTGTGGGACCTGGGGATTGTCATGGTGTTCCTCCTGGTCGGCAAGGTCATTCCTGCAATTTTCAGGGGCTTCTCCTATTCCTCGGTGATGGAATACTTCATGGAAATCGGCATGGTCTATGTCATGGGGGCCGGAGTCGGCATCATCACCTATCCGGGGAAGGGTATCGTGCTTCCCCTCAGCGGCAGGAAATTCGTCGCCCTTCTGCAGTCCTACGCCATTGCGGTATTCGCGTATTTCGCCGGGATCTTCATCGCCCTGCTGCCGGTCATCGCTCTACTCGTGCCGGTGGTCATAGTGCTCCTGGTGGCCATGGTGTATTTTGCCTCCACGGGCCACTTTCACCGGATCGAGGACTTTGCGTCACAGGTATTTTTTTCAACCATATTTTCGCGTGGCAAGGGGCACTTCCTGGTCGCCGTTTATTCCCCCATCCTCTATGTCATTGCTTTTTTTAAAAACATGATCATGGCGGCAATCAACCACTGGACCGGGGCCGTCGAGCTTGTCTCTTTTTTCCTGTCGCTCCATTACAGCATGTGGAAATACCGGAAGCGGCTGAAGAACGATGGACCATCCGGCCTGGATGACGAAGCCAAAGGATAAAAATTTAGCTTGATAAATAATGCGCGAGGGTTTATTGATTGAGGCGGCGCTGTAATCGTCCGCGCCGGAAATCCATTAATGTGTGACGCCATGACTGATTATAAAGAAAAAACACCGAATATTTTTTCGCCTTTCATAATTATTGTTTTCACCGCCCTGGCTTCGCAGCTTATCGGGACGTATCACGCGAAATCAATGATACTGGGCGGCTATTTCTATCTGCTCTGGGTCATTCTCCGTATCGCGCTTCCCGTCGCGGTTCTCATTGCCCTGAAGGTGCCCCTGTCGAAGATCGGCCTCGGCCTGCCGCGCTTTGACCCGCTGACCCGAAACCTTGTCATGGTCGCGGCGGTAATCCTCGTCGCCGCCTTTGCGGGCATATATTTCATGAAGGGATACTTCACTTTCTATTCGTCCGCTTTTGCGGGTCCCGGCGACGGGACGCTGGGCCGCTTCTTCAATTTCATGATTTTTACGAGCTCCACCCTCACCGGGTGGGAGTTCCTCCACCGGGGCTTCCTCCTCATGGGCCTCTATTACGTTCTGGGAGAGCGGGACAGTATTCCGGTTGAAACGGCGGCAAAGATAGCCATAGCTATGGTATGGGTCTTCGAGGTCGTATTTCACTTCATCAAGCCGGAGCTCGAAGCTCTGGGTCTCCTCGCCGGATCGCCGCTCCTTTCCTGGCTCGCTTTGAGGATGCGGAGCATCTGGGTCCCCTTCCTGCTGCATTTCCTGGTGGAACTGCTATTCATAGCGACCTTAATTCTGCAGTGATGCTGTCATGGACATACTCAGCATTGAATTCATATCGGCCGCCTTCATTTTCTTTTCGGCCGGGCTGTCGCTCCTTATCTGCATCGGCCAGCTGGGCGGCAGGGTCCGCTACTTTGAGAATTACGTGCTGGCCGCCTATCTCCTCTGCCTGAGCGTGATACTGTTCCAGATCTGCCTTGTCGTCAACGACATGCACTACGCGCACCCGCGGCTCCTCGCTTTCCACATAACGGCTCTTTACTTCATGGCGCCCATCATCTACTTCGCCGATTACCTGGTGATTCTTCCCGTCGAGGCCATGCCGCGGAAGATGGCCCTCCTGTTTATTCCGGTGGCCGTCGGCCTTGGGGCGGACATCGCCTTCCTTGTCATGGCCGATGACGCCAGGATTGCCCTTCTGGGAAGGCTCTTCAGCGGTGAAGCGGGCCGGGATGTTATGGCAGCGCGGATAATTATCGCCGGCGCCGGCATCCAGATGGCCGTTTACCTCGGGTTTCTTTTCAAGAAATTCATTACCACAAGGGGGTCCGGGGAGAACATAGTTATATTCTACGTCATGACATCGAGCATCGTGGTCATTGCAGCCTTGACAGCTGTTACTATCCTGGGATACCTCACCGGCTCCTATACCCTGCTCCGGTGGGGGGCCAACCTGGCCGGCCTCCTGGTCATCTGCGCCTACCTGGTGAGCCTACGGTATCCCAAGATCCTCCAGCTGCTGATGTTCGAGGCTGAGAAGAAATATTCTGGCCGGTCTCTCCTCGGCCAGGTGAACGTGCCGTCTCTTGTCAAGGCACTGAGCCGCCTCATGGATGAGGAACGCATCTATACCGATGACCAGCTCACCCTCCAGGACCTTGCGGACGAGCTCTCCATCACGCCCCACCAGCTTTCCCAGCTCCTGAACGACCGTATGAACTCGAATTTCAACACCTTCGTGAACCAGTACCGCATCCGCTTCGCAAAGGATATGCTGATACAGCAGCCTGAAAAAACGGTCCTGGCCATATCGCTGGAAGTGGGGTTCAACTCGAAATCCGCCTTCTATGAGGCCTTTTCCCGATTTACCGGCATGTCTCCGCAGAATTTCAGGAAGAGCGGGGGGCATGAATAAAATTATCCGGATTTATCATTCCAGTCGACAGAATCTTTTTTCTTCTATAATATACGGCATATACAGCAGGTATCAAGCCACAATCACCATATCGGCGTGATCTGCACCAGGAGCAGCCATGAGCCTGAAAAAGATATTTTTTCATGGAACGACCCCCGGCCTGTCGGAGCTATGCGGCTATTACGAGGTCAGGCTCGTAATGCCATTACTCCCGGAGATCCGCTTCTTCGGGCACCGGAAGTTTTTTCCCGATGATGCGGCGCTGGAGCAGGGCGGCCCCGGGGGCTACAATGAATTCCTGGGGAGGATCCATATCGGCAGCTTCAAAATCAGCATCAGGGATTCCGTGCTGGGGGACGGCCAGAGCGTGCTTCACATCAATTACAACCGGAAGGGCAACAGCTTTATTTTGAAAATGCTCAATGACGAGGTGAAACGGGTAGGAGAAGGCCATTACCTGGGCCGGGGTGTGTTCAGGATTGGTCGGCTGGTTTTCAATTCATTTTACTTTTCATTGAGAAAGGCCTACCCCCCGGCCCCTCTCCATACTCGTCCTCACCCCCTATCCCCCTCTCCTTAAAAAGGAGAGGGGGATGTTTGAAGTTGATGATAAGTAAGCCTTCTCCTTACCAAGGAGAGGGTGCGTCGGAGGCGGGGTGAGGTCATTTTAACAGGAGAAGCACATGAACAATTTAAAAATCCTAAAGGGAAGAAACGGTATGATTCTAAAGGCGGTGATGAACGCCATCATACCGCGGGGGGGCGCCTTCAAACCGGGCGCCGCTGATTTCGACCTGCTGCCGCGGGCGGACCAGGTGCTGATGAGTTATGACCCTGTCATACGAAGCCTCTTTCCGCTGATGCTGAATTATATCCAGTTCAGCTCGGTATTCCGGAAGGGAAGGGTGTTCACGAGCCTGAGCGTGGACAAGGGGACCCATATACTCGAAGCCATGGAGCGGAGCCCTCTTTTTTACCGGAGGATGATTATGCTCCTGATGAAGCTCCTGACTTTGCTCACGTTTTACGAAAGCGACGACAATGCGCGCCTCACCGGGTATGAGCACGGATGCCATTTGAAATGAAGACCCCCCCGACCCCCTGTGGGGGCGTGTAGAATAAGATTGTAATGCGCAGTTATTTCGAACCCCGCGGAGGTGAGGAATTTTTCCATATATGGATAATGATTTCTTTTTTGCTACCGTTCCTTCGAAATGAAATGGGTTTTTGTATCTCGATGAAATGACGAGGACCAAAAGGTATTGCCCTCGTGCCCCCTCGGGGGACAGGGGGGTAAACAGGAGATAATCATGATAAAAACAATAAAAGACTACAACGGCGATATCAACGAATCGTGCGACGTCTGCATCATCGGCAGCGGCCCCGGCGGCGGGGTCATGGCCAAGGAGCTGGCTGAGAAAGGCCTTTCGGTGGTGCTTCTCGAGGAAGGCGGCCATTACACGGTAAAAGAGTGGGACGGCAAGCCGGTGAAAGGGCTCATCGACATGTACCGGAGCGGCGGGACCACGGGGACTTTCGGGAATCCCTTCATATCCCTCACCCTGGGCAAGTGCATCGGCGGCACCAGCACTGTCAACTCCGCCACCTGCTTTAGGACGCCGGGGGCCGTTCTGAAGAAGTGGCGCGACGAGCTTGGCCTGGGCGCCATGACCGAGGAGACGCTCAATCCCTATTTCGAAAGGGTCGAGAAAATCGTCAACGTCACGGAGCTCCCCTGGGACGTTCTGGGAAACAACGCGAAAATCGTGAAGCGCGGCTGCGAAAAATTGGGCTACACCTGCAGGCCCCTTAAGCACAACGTGAAGGACTGCAAGGGGTGCGGGCCCTGCCAGTTTGGGTGCCAGGAAAACGCCAAGCAGAGCGTCAACGTGACCTACATCCCGAAGGCAGACGCAGCCGGCACCCGCATATACGCCAATTGCCGCGCCGAGAGGATCGTTATAAAGAACGGTGCAGCCGAGGGTGTGGAAGCATCCATCGTTGATCCCAAAACCGGTAAGCGCGTTTATAGCGTCACCGTTAAGGCCGGGGTCGTAGTGGCTTCATGTGGTGCCATGATCACACCGTCGTTCCTGAAATGGAGCGGCCTCAAAAACAGGCATATCGGCAGGCACCTCCAGATCCATCCTGCCGGCAGGGTGGTGGCCCTGATGAACGAAACCGTCAGGGGATGGCAGGGTGTTTCCCAGGGGGCCTATATTGACGATTTTGAGAATGAAGGGATCATGATGGAGGGCATCATGGTACATCCCTCCCTTCTCCTGGCGGCCCTTCCCGGCGTGGGGCCCGGGCACAAGGAGATGGCAGTGAAATACAACAACCTGGCCGCCTTCGGCGTCATGGTCCATGACGAGACCGAGGGGCGCGTGCTCAAGGGCCAGAGCATGAAACGGAACAGGGGCATCCTGGCGACCTACATGATAAAACAGGCCGACGCGGACAAGCTCAAGCGGGCCGTTGCCTACCTGGCGAAGATATTCTTCGTCGCCGGGGCGATCCGCGTATACACGGCAATTTCAAAGATGCCGTACCTGGATTCCGTGGAGGACGCCGACCGCCTCCTCGCGTTGCGCGTCAAGCCGAACCAGATCGAGACCATGGCCTTTCATCCCCTCGGCTCGTGCCGGATGGCATCGGGTCCGAAGCAGGGGGCCGTGGACGGCGGCGGCGAGTCCTTCGAGGTGAAGAACCTTTTCGTTGCGGACGCGAGCATCATCCCAACGTCCCTGGGCGTGAACCCGCAGATTACCATCATGGCCCTGTCTAATTACGTGGCTGACGGGATCGCGCGGCGCTTCGGGAAATAACGGCGCGGGATACGGAGCGTGCCGTCACTCTTTCTTCGGTTCGTCCTTGAACATGCCGGGGTAGAGCTTGATCATGCAGTCGGGGCAGATGCCGTGGGTGAATGTCATGTCCTTCTTTTCCCGGAGATAATCATCGATAGAAGTCCATGATCGGGGGTCCTCCGGATGGTCATTGTCGGTGCGTATTTTTTTGCAGCTTGCGCAGATGGGAAGAAGCTGTTCGATCTCGGCAAGGCGTGTCTCGGCACGGCGGTATCTCCTGACCTGCCGGACCATGGCCGCAAGGACGGCGCCAATGATCAGTATGATGGCAGATGCTATTATCAGGCCCATCATCCGCTGGTCATGGTCCGCATGCTTCTGTATGGCCATGACCGTGCTGTCGATGGCCTTGATCAGCTGTTCGTTATTGTCGAGGACATACCGCAGGGAAGACGGGTCCTTTATCTCGAGGTACCGGGCCACATGGAGCCTGAAGGGCACCCATTTCAGTATTACCCCTTCGAGACGGGACCGGCTCTCCG
This sequence comes from Spirochaetota bacterium, assembly GCA_041753395.1. Taxonomy (GTDB): domain Bacteria; phylum Spirochaetota; class UBA4802; order UBA4802; family UBA5550; genus RBG-16-49-21. Next base: position 107,751 of record JBGSUQ010000027.1, on the reverse strand, counting down.
GGTCATTGATGGCGGGGAGCCGTGACGACATGGTCATCATCATGTCCAGGGGGACAGAGCCGCCGCGGGTTATACCGTATATGGTCGCGTGAAAGATTGTTACTGATTGCTCTGCACGTTGCTTCGTTATATTGCTGTCTTTGTACAGCAACAGTTCCTTGGTTAACTTCTGCGTGAGCATGCGCATACGTCCGGCAGCGTTGATCCGGGTGTTGTCGCTGATCTGCATGCGGACATAGGTATAGATGATCATGGAATACGCGGCTATAACCATGGCGATGGCCGCATACAGGAAGACGAACCACACGGTTCGTTTCCCGGCTGTTGCTGTTATTTCTGTTTTCTCATTCATGGTTGTTTAGGTATAAGAAGAATATGTTTTATTACCGTTCTTTATTAATTATTGCTCACTGCGGCCTACTTCATGTCTTCGAATTTTCTTCCCGTCCAGGTCAGTGTGGTCTTCGTGGTTTTCTTGAGAACATAGTTTTTCTTCACCTCGTCGAAATCCTCATGGGTTTTAATGCTGACCAGGCTGTTCCTGACCCCTCCCTTCTCATCGGGAAATACGAATTTCTCAAGACTATGAAACACGCCGCTCTCTATCGTGTTCAACGAATACGGACCGCAGATGATTTCAGCTCCATTGTAGATAATAACGATGATGCCGAAAGGGTAGCCGCATGCCGGATAGTTAAAATCAAGCGTTATCACATTTGAAACGCCGGTGAAACCGCGGCTGCCGAATAGCTCGGCGGAGATATTGTATCCATACATGCGGTCATCGGAGAGGATCCCTATGGCATCAAAACCGGTTTTTGAAACGATTTTACCGCCGCAGGCGATCATTGCCTGGACCGGAATCGTACCGATATTTTTGGCACTCTTTATAGTGAAGAGGATGAGGGCCTGTTTTCCATCATACTGTACCGGCAGTGCGGCGATTGACAGGAACCCGCCCCACACGTATCCCCTGACAGGGCCTTTGCTGCTGCTATAGCTGACCTGGTACCAGGGCGCTTTCAGGCCGTCCACGTTGTAGTTTAAGTCGCTTTTTTTTTCAACTTTAACCTGGTATCCGACAGGCAGGTTGTCGATGATGTTGTTGCCGATAGCAGGTGTGCTGCGGATATTTACAGTGTCTGCAGCGAGAAAGACCAGGGCACCCTCGTTAAAGGCTCCCATATTGTAAACCTGGATCTTCGTGCCCGCTTGGGCATTGATAGCCGGTATTGCCATCATCATTAAAAGAAGGGCGGTGATTTTCATAGGGCGTCTCCTTGGTGCGCTTGTGTATATTGGTGAGTTCATATAGATTATAATATATATGATAGGACTGGATGGCAATGATTTTTTAACTCCCTGTCCCCCTCAAGGGGGCAGGGAGTTAAAAAGATATGCAAAAAACGATTGCTTTATTAATGCTCAGAATTATAGATTATTGAGGGATGTGATGCCGGTTACATTTCTTTTATCAGGAGTATATCATGAATCATGTAAAGGTCAGCACGAATACGTTTATTCCCATGCCGATGAGTATCGTCGGCACCCTCTATAATGGGAAGGAAAACTTCATGGCCGTCGGATGGGCGGCCAGGGTCAACGCGAAACCGCCCATGATTGCCGTTGGAATAGGCAAGAACCATGCCACCTGCGACGGCATCCTGGTGACGAAGGCCTTCAGTGTAAACATTCCCGGGAAGGATCTGCTGGTAAAGACTGATTACGTGGGGATTGTTTCAGGTCATGACACTGATAAGTCGCGGGTTTTTGATTTATTTTACGGCGACCTGCCGGGGGCGCCCCTGATCCGTGAGGCGGCGCTCTGCCTTGAATGCCTTCTTGTCCATTCCATTGATCTTCCAACTAACATGCTTTTTATCGGCGAAGTCAAAGGGGCCTGGTGTGATGAATCATGTCTTGACGGCAAAAGCCCTGATTATGAACGTATCGGCGCATTTTTTCTTACGATGCCGGACAACCGATACTGGGCCTTTGGCGAAAATATAGGCAAAGCATGGTCCGATGGACGGGGGTATAATAAGTACGCCGGTGATATAAATAATATCTCATAGATACTTTATAATTGACAGATGTCACATCTGTTCTATAGTTTAGTTAAGTGTTGGCACTATATTATAGTATTGATTTAGCGTGTCATTGCGAGGAGTGAAGCGACGAAGCAATCTTGATTTTGATATCGATTTTACTCAATGATACTATTGTTTTGTTGTATATCCTTAATGCGATCAACCACGGGATCGCTTCGTTTCACTCGCGATGACAAAAAAAACCGGGAATAATATTTTTGAGATAGATTCTGATTAACCACAAATAGAGGTGGAATCTTTATGGAAACAAGAATTCGCAACATTCCCGGTTTTGCTCTCATCGTAATTCTGACTATTGTCTTCATCTCTTGCTCAACATCAAAGATCTCGCTGAACAAGGCCGAGATGGCCAAAGTGAATACCGTCGCCATCATGAATTTCGACTCATCACCGGATATACAGAATGTGATAGTGACCGAATGTGAAGAGGCATTTCGGGGCCATTTCGTCGACGCCGGTAAAAATGTCGTTGAGCGATCAAAACTGAAGTCGATCTTAAAGGAAATCGAGCGGTCCCAGTCGGGGATAGTGAGTAACTCCGAGGAGATAGGGCGGCTGTCCGGCGCGCAGGCGCTTTTTTTCGGAACGGTAACCCGTAACGGCGAAGAGGTGAAATGGGTCGAGTATATTGAATATGTTAAGAACCCGGCCACGAAAGAGACCGAAAAAATCAAAAAGACAAAGCGGAAAAAGTTTTTTACATTTCAAGTCCAGGCCCGCCTGATTTCCACGTCGAGCGGATCGACCATCCTGACAATTAAGAACGAACATTCGGAGCGTTCATACGAAATGACCGATTTCATGACGCTGAACCGCTTCAGGGAAAACATCCTTGAACAGATGGGAAAAGATTTGAAGAAAGCATTGGAAGAGAAGAAATAGCCTGCAAATTTTTTTGGAAAAAATTAATCTTTTTTTATTGACAATAATACGTGCGATGATTATTTTCAAATTAGTTTTGGTTGGTCGTCCAACTTAATTATTGGACATTAATTAAAATACTCAGTGTTAACTATTTATGCGGTTTTATTTGGATATCCGCAGTGAATATCCATGGGACGGCTTTTTTTTAGAGAACAAATTGGTTGGCCGTCCAATCAATAACCTGGCTGATAATCGAAAGTCTCTGCATCAGCCAATGCTCTTTTGAATTTTTAATCGGTTGGTATCTATGCTGCTAAAAGGCTGTCTCCATACTCACACCACCTGTTCCGACGGCAAACTGACGCCTCAGGAAGTCGTGAATGCCTACGAGTCAAGGGGGTATGATTTTGTGGCTTTTACAGACCATGACTATCTGCTGAAGCCGAATTACCGGGAGCTGTACGATCAGGTCAAAACCGACATGATCATTTTCCACGGCATCGAGATCACGGCGTTTGTAAGGGGCTACCTGCATGTGGGCAGGATCGAAGGGGAGAGCGAGACGCTGCACATCTTCAACCATATCGGGGAATACGATATGACGCCTGACCAGGTGCTGGAACGGCTGGTGGAGCTGGAGAAGATGTATCCCCTGGACGCGGTGGAGATAACGACAAAAGGATTCCGCGACACGATATTTGAATCGCTGAACATACGATATCCAAAAATTGCTTCTGACGACTCTCACACGCTGGTCGGGATCGGGCGTGCCTGGATCGAGCTGGATGCGAAGCGCGACAAAGATTCAATACTGCGGGCAATCAAACAGGGAAAGTTCTGGAACTGTTACGTGTGACCGTACGGAACGCGATCAAGTTATGTAACACAGCACTCGCATTGAATATATGCGGGGATGGATCAAGAAATAAGAAACAGAAAGATTTTGCAGGAGGTTTTATTGTGATCCTTTATCTTTTCAGTAAAAACAGGAGGATTGGTAATGGGTAAAAGAATAGCAATCTGCGCTGTTGCGCAGGTTAAAAACGAGCCGGCATACGATCATATGCGGTTTCAGAACATGCTCCTCGAATGTTTCGAGCCGATCATGGAACAGACCAAGGTCACCTTTGACCTTGAGAAGGGCATCAGGAATATTATTACCTGCTCAGATGACGTATTTGACGCGCGGACCATATCTAATAACGGTGTGACGGATGTCGTGGGCGCCCACTTCCGCGGTGAAGAGAAAATGGCGCAGGAAAGCATCAACGGTCTCGGCTATGCCATGGCCAGCATCCTCAGCGGCCATGACGATGTGATATTGTTCATGGGCCACTGCAAGGAGTCCCAGGGAGAGAGCCGGAGAATGGCGACCAATCTCGCCTATGATCCTTTCTACTGCAGGCCCATTGGAATGGATTTCCAGAACGTGGATGCGCTGCAGGCCAGGGCATACATGGAAAAATCCGGCGTAACGGATGAGCACCTCGCGAAGATAGTGGTACGTTCCAGGAAGAACGCTAAAAAGAACCCCTTCGCCCGTGATAATAAACTCGTAGATGAAAAAGAAGTCATGAATTCTCCGATGTATCTGGACCCCCTGCGGGAGATACACGTGTACCCGGTGACCGACTGGGCTTACGGCATGCTCCTCTGCTGCGAAGAGCGGGTGAAGGAATTCACCAAGAACCCTATATGGATCAGCGGTTATGGCAGCTGCATTGACCGGTATTTCCTCGGCGACAGGGACCTCGCGGGGAATTTTTCGCTTAAAAACGCGGCCCAGCGGGCTTACAAGAAAGCGGGCATCAAGGACCCGGGAAAAGAAATCCAGGTCTTCGAACTCAGCGACCACGCTGCGCACCAGCTCCCGATGTGGGCTGAAGGAGTCGGCATAGCCGATGATGGAAAGGGCGGCAAATGGATCGATGATGGCGGCATGGACAAGTTCAACGTGAACCTGTCGGGCGGCCAGCTCAATGGGAATCCGCTACTCCTCGGGGGCGCGGCCAGGGCCATCGAATGCTATTATCAGCTCACCGGCCAGGCGGGCGACCGCCAGATCAAGGGGGCCAGGAAGGCCGTGGCCCAGGCGGCAACCGGCGGTGCGGGACAGCACCAGGCCGTTATAGTAATGGAAGCGTAGGGAGGTTTGACAATGGCACACAGAAAGAAAAACAGAAATGTTGCAATAATAGGCATCGGGCAGACGAAGCATTCCAGCCACCGCGAGGACGTCAACCAGCCTGAAATGATACATGAAGCGGTCAGCCTGGCGCTGAAGGATGCGAACCTGACAATGAATGACATCGACTGCATCGTTCACGGCAACATGGAGCTCTTCGAGATGGTACATCAGCCGGATATGTGGCACGTGCTGGGCACAGGCGCCTATGGCAAAGACAGTATCCGGATCACCACCGGCGGTACCGTCGGTGCGACGCTTTCATGCGCGTCGGATAACCTGGTGGCATCTGAAATGTATGATATCGTAATGGCCATCGGCTTCGAAAAGCTGCAGGAAGGGCACACCACGGGCGGTATCACTAACATGGCCGATCCTCTTTGGTTCAGAAAAATACAGGCGGGGGCCCTCACCGGCTCCTCGGCATATGACGTCGAGCGGGAATTCGGGCTCGAGCGGGCCAATAGAGCATCACTGACATACCGCATCATCATGGACAAGCACGCGGGGCTCAATCCCAACGCGCACCGGGCCTTCGGCCTTGACTTCAGCCAGATTGATGATCTGATCAAGAGCTCTCCGAAGCTCGTCGGCGAGCTGAAGCTCATCGAGATGTGCTCCCAGTCGGACGGGGCGTGCTGCGTTATCTTTGCCTGTGAGAAGAAGGCGAAAAAGCTTTCAAAAAGCCCGGTCTGGATACGGGACCATATCACAGCACACAAGGAAGAGACCTTCACCATATTCGGATACAACAGGGAATTCCCTGTTATGAAGACGCACAAGTTTGCTGCTGAACAGCTCTTCAAGCGGAATGATATCAAAAATCCTCTGGAATATTTCGACGTGTTCGAGATGTACGATCCGGCGTCATGGTGGGCGATCGACTGGCTCAGGGACTTTTTTGACCTTAAGGGCGATGAGCACTTGAAGCTTATCGAGAACAAGGAAATCATGATCGGCGGCAAGATGCCCATCAACCCGTCGGGGGGAGTTATCGGGTCAAATCCGATCGGTGCGACCGCACTGATCCGAGTGGCTGAGGCGGCGCTGCAGGTTCGCGGCAATGCCGGCGGCCACCAGATACCGACCCCGGTCAATCATGCGCTCGCCTCGGGCTTCGGCGGCACCATGTGGACGGTGATGACGATGCTCGAGAAGGAACTTAACTGGTAGGAGGATAACCATGACAGAATACTGGGGAATAAAAGTAGAAGATATATTCAATTCAATGAAGGACCGCTTCCGGCCCGAAGGCGCCAAGGATGTTGATGCTATTTTCGGTTACGACATCAAGGACGAAGGTAAGTGGAAGCTGACTGTTAAAAATAATGAGATGAAGATAGAGAAGAGCGATGATCTGGCCGGTTGCGTTGCGACCATGAAAGCCGACGGCGAGACCTTCGTTGGGGTGAACTCCGGCAAGGTCGATGCGACGAACGCCTTTATGGGTGGCAAGGTCAAGGTCGAGGGCGACATGGCCGCCTTCGGGAAAACCGGGAAGATGTTCCGCAAGTTCGTCATCGCCAAGAAAGCAATGTCGACGAAAGAATATCTCGAGGATATGTTTGCAACGGTAGTACCGCGTTTCAAGGCCAGTGAGGCTGAGGGTGTTGACGCATCCTTCGCGTTCGATTTGGGAGGCCCGGATGGCGGTAAATGGACCATTTTCATCAAGGACAAGAAGTGTACGATGACAACGACCATCGAGGGGAAACCGTCGGTAACCCTCGAGTTCAACGATGCAAAAGACTATGTCGATTTTATCCTTGGAAAAATCGACGCACAGAGCCTGCTTGCGGCCGGCAGGGCCTCCGCAAAAGGCGATATCAACATGATGCAGACAAAATGGCCGGTACTTTTTGACAAGTACAAGGACCCCGTGGGCAGCGCCGTTCCGGAACAGGAGCTCCTGGTCCTGAAGAAAATTATCTCGGTGAACCAGAAGTATGCGACCGGACCCATCATGGGCAAGTTTCTCAAGGGCCTGAAAGAGAAAAAGATATTCGGCAACAAATGTAATAAATGCGGGCGTATGCAGCTGCCGCCGCGGGAAGTCTGCGCAGAGTGCCGCGTGCGTGCCGGCGATTTTGTTGAGGTCGGGCCAAAAGGCGAGGTCCGTTACATGGACATTGTCTACTACGCAATGCCGGATCCGCTAACCGGCGTAGCGCGCGAAACGCCGTACGGTGCCATCAACGTGCTCCTGGACGGCTGCAAGGGGAACGAGACCCTGCCGCACTTTATACGGAAAGATCAGATTGAGAAGATTCAGATGGGCTGGAATGAGAAGAAGGGGACCCGCGTCCGTCCCGTATGGGAAGAAAACCGGACCGGTGATATTTGGGATATCAAATATTTTGAGATAGATGAGTAAGGAGTGGGGATATGGCAACAAAGCAGATGAAAGGATTTGAAGACAGCTATGTCGTTGAAGGTAAGATGGCGCTCCCTTATTCTTACTTCGCCGGCAGGGTCGGCAGTAAGTTCATCACGACCATCCGGGACCAGAAGAAGATCATGGGAGTAAAATGCCCCACTTGCGGCGTGGTCTATCTGCCGCCTCGGCAGGTGTGCGACAAGGATTTTACCGACATCCGCGAAAACTGGGTAGATGTGGGCAAAGAGGGAAAGGTGACGAATTTCACGGTAGTGCGCTATGACGACAAGCACCTGCCGCGGAAAGCGCCCTTTGTCCTGGCCCTGATCAAGATGGACGGGGCCGATACTCCCTTCATGCATATCCTCGAGGAATGCACGATTGAGGACGTGAAGATAGGAATGAAGGTGGAGGCGGTGTTTGCTGAAAAAACGACGAGCACCATCCTCGATATAGACCATTTTAAACCAGCCGCCGCTACACTGTCGGTTCATGAGCGCAACGCGGCGCGGAAACAATGGGTTCCTGAAGATGAACCCGAAACACAAGTAAAACATAAAGGGGGAAGACCAGATATGTCAAAACCAGTAATTCTAACCGCAGCGCTGACAGGCGCCGCTACAATGAAGAACCAGAACCCGAATGTTCCCTACACTCCGGCCGAGTTCGCAGAAGAAGCGTACAAGTGCTATAAGGCGGGAGCGGCCATGGTGCACGTGCATGCCCGGATGGACAACGGCATGGCAACGCACGAACATGACCGGATACGGGAGACCCATGATGCCATCAAGCAGAAATGCCCGGACCTTATCGTGAACCTGAGCTCCGCCGTCGGCATGGGCAAGACCGCCGAGCAGCGGATCAGCCAGATCGTGGCGATCAAGCCGGAGATGGCATCTCTGAACACGAATACCATGAACTTCAGCATCATCGATCGGAAAACGGGCAAGATCTTCATCGACTTCGTGTTCGAAAACACCTTCACCATGCTGCAGGATTTCGGCAAGGCCATGGAAGAGAACGGCGTCAAGCCGGAGATCGAAGTATACGACATGGGCGGCTTCGACAATACCATGCTGATGGCCAAGCAGGGCTTTTTCACCGACCCGATGAACTTCAACTTTGTCTGGGGCGTCGCCGGCGGACAGGCTTTCAGGGCTGAATCGTTCATAGCCCTGATGAATGCGCTGCCCCCGAAGGCGAACTTCACCACCTGCGGCGTCGGCAGCGACGAGTTCCCGGCCATCATGCAGTCATGCCTCCTGGGCGGACACATGAGGGTTGGTCTTGAAGACAACATCCGCATGCCCAATGGCGAGCTTGCCAAGGGAAGCTATGAGCTCGTTGACGTTGCAGCCAGGATGTGCGACTGCCTCGGCAGGCCGATAGCGACACCGACCGAAGCACGCGCGATCATGGGACTGAAAAAGAAGTAAACCTCACCCCCCGGCCCCCTCTCCCACGGGGAGAGGGGGAATAGAGGGATAATCCGCTTGTTGCGGAAACCCTCTCCTTTCAGGAGAGGGTGCGCGGAGCGCGGGTGAGGTCCAATATTGAGAGGAGTGTATCAATGGGTGCGAAATGCAGTTATGAAGTCAATGAACGTGGCGTGGCTGTGCTGAAGATTAACAATCCGCCGATGAACGCGCTGGACGAGCAGACCATGCTGGAGCTCGAGTTCTGCCTGCACAAGATCCAGGTGGATGACCCGGTCAAGGTCGTGGTCATTACCGGAGAAGGCGGGACTTTCGTCGTCGGCGCCGATATCAACAAGGTGCAGAACGTCAACACCCGCGAGGCGGGCGAGACCCTTACCGGCCGGGCGCATGAAATAATGAACCTCATCGAGTTTTCACCGAAGCCGGTGATAGCGGCCATCAACGGCCTCTGCCTGGGCGGCGGCACCGAGCTGGCCATGGCTTGCCATATCCGCTTTATCAGCGACCAGGCCCAGATGGGCCTTCCGGAAGTCATGCTGGGGATTATGCCGGCCTTCGGCGGAACGCAACGGGCGGTGCGGATACTGGGCAAGGCGCGGGCCATGGAGATCATGCTCTCGGGCAGGTTCCTGCCGGCCGCGGAATGCGACCGGATAGGTCTGGTGAACCGGGTCATTCCCCATGCGACCCTCTTTGATGAAGCGATGAAATTCGCCAAGGACCTGTCATACAAGGGACAGGTAGCCATGGGCGCCATTATCGAAGCGGTCACGAAGGGAGCTGACATGCCGTTAGCAGAAGGACTCAAACTCGAAAGCCGTCTCTTCGGGAAACTGGCCGAGACCGAGGACAAGAAAGAGGGCATCGCGGCGTTTCTTGAAAAGAGAAAGCCGGGTTTTAAAGGAAAATAACAGCGCATGTGTTCATGCTGCTGATCTGGAATTATGAGATTGATGCGGTTTGCCGAAGAACACGCATGATGACCTGAACTGTTTGAGATCAACGATTGTATAAATTACATAGGGGGACTTCAATGGAATTATCCGAAAAGACTGTAAATGATGTGTTCCGCAATCGTGTCAACAAGTATGGGGACCGGGTGGCGGTCGAGAAAAAGATCCACGGAACATGGGAGAGCGCTTCCTGGAACGAGTATTACGAGCGCGCCCGTGCCGCGGGATTGGGACTCTATTCCCTGGGGATCAGAAAAGGACAGATGGTTGCGATCCTTTCCGAGAACAGGCTCGAATGGCTCTACACGGACATGGGGACCCTGGGTGTCGGCGCTGCCCTGATCCCGGTATACCCGACCCTTGTATCCGAGGAAGTTGAGTATATCCTCAATAACTCAGGATCGAAAGTCATCGTCGTGGAAAACAAGATGCAGCTGAAGAAGGTCATCGAGGTAGTGAACAAGTGTCCCGCCCTTGAAAAAATAGTCGTCATGGAAGAAAAGGACGCCGAGGGCCACGAGAAGGTCATGAGCTTCAAGGCTCTTATGGAGATGGGACGCAAGAAGCATGGCGAAGATCCGGCCCTCTTTGAAAAGGTGTCAAAAGAAGTCACCCCGGACGACCTGGCCACCCTCGTGTATACCTCCGGAACCACGGGACTTCCCAAGGGCGCCATGATAACCCACGGCAATATATTCTGGGTCGTCCAGTCCCTTGACTCGATCAAGCCCCATTTTGCCTCCGACAAGGATTGTACCGTGCCGTTCCTGCCCCTCTCCCACGTGTTCGAGCGGATCGCCGGGCATTTTTACGGCATGTACTGCGGCATCACCGCTTCCTATGCGGAGAGCATTGATACGCTCCTGGCCGATTTCGAGCAGAAGCGGCCCACCATGATCCTTGCCGTTCCCCGCGTGTGCGAAAAGGTCTACCAGAAGATAATGGCCCAGGTGCAGGAACAATCCCCTTTCAAGCAGAAGGTATTCAGATGGGGGCAGAAGGTCGGTATCCACATGAGCCAGCTTCGCGAAAAGCATAAGAGTATACCGTTCTGGCTCAAGCTGAAATATAAGATTGCCTACGCCATCATATTCAAGAAGCTCCAGGAAAAACTGGGGGGACGCGTCACCTGGATGACCGCGTCAGGAGCTCCCACGGCGGAAGAGATCATACGGTTTTTCAACGCCGCCGGCATTACCGTCATATCGGGATACGGCATGACGGAGACCACCGCTCCCGCCACAATGCAGTCCCTGGGTGATTACCGGATCGGGACTACCGGCAAGCCGATACCCGGACAGGAAATCAAGATTGCTGACGACGGCGAGATTCTGATCAAGGGCGGCAACGTCATCAAGGGATACTGGAAGCTTCCGGAAGAGACTGCGGAGGCCTTCACACCGGACGGCTATTTAATGTCCGGGGACATTGGCATGTTCGACGATGAGGGGAACCTCCTCATCACCGACCGGAAGAAGGACCTGATCATCACCTCCGGCGGCAAGAACGTCGCGCCGCAGAAGATAGAGGGCCTCTTCAAGTCAGATCCGCTTTTCACGCAGTTCATTGTCATTGGCGAGAAGAAGAAGTACCTCACCGGCCTGTGCAACATCAACCTGGATGAGGTCGAGCGTTTCGCGAAGCAGGAAGGCATCTCCTGTGGCAAGCCGGTGGAGCTGCTCGATAATCCGAAAGTACTCGAGATGATCCAGAAACATGTAGATGAGCGCAACGCGCACCTGGCTAAGTACGAATCGATCAAGAATTACAGGATCATCAAGTCAGACTTCTCGCAGGAAGGCGGAGAGCTGACGCCGTCGTTGAAGGTCAAGCGGAAAGTGGTACAGCAGAAGTATCAGGATTTCATCGACCAGATGTACGATAAGGAAGCGGTTGATGAATTATACGCGCAAAAATAACAGGCAACAGCAGTAACGTTAAGCGTTACGGCACTATATATCCGTGAGAGTTAAGGAGATACATTATGAACAAGGCAGTTGAACTGAAACAGGGCCAAAACCAACTGTTTTCTGATCCCGATGCCGACAAGGCGAGGGAGTTTTTCAGGCATAAATCCCGCGCCATGGTGAACAAGGTCACCACCGCGGAAGACGCGGTAAAGAGGCTTCTTAAAGATGGTGATTATTTGACCATTGGGGGGTTCGGCGCAAACAGGATACCCACTGCAATCCTGCATGAGATCGTACGTCAGAGAAAGAAAAATTTGGCTTTTGCCGGCCACACTGCAACCCATGACATGCAGATACTGGTCGCTGGTGAATGCATCGACCGGTTGGACATAGCCTATATCATTGGCCTGGAAGCGAGGGGGCTTTCACCCAGCTCGCGGCGTGCCGTCGAGAGCGGGAATATCAAGCTCACCGAGTGGACGAATGCGACACTGAGCTGGCGGATCAAGGCGGCGGCGATGGGCCTCTCCTTCCTGCCGGCGCGTAACATCATGGGCACCGACACCTTCAAGTACAGCGCGGATAAGGAGATCCTGTGCCCCTTTACCGGCCAGAAGTACGTGGCGCACCCGGCATTGTATCCGGACTTCGCCGCCATACACGTGCATGAATGCGATGTATACGGCAACGCACACGTGTACGGCTCATCGGTGTCCGACCAGGACCTGGCCAGGGCGGCCAAGCATGTCGTACTTACCACGGAGCGTATCATCCCCAATGAGGAGATCAGGCGAACACCCCACGCGACCTTCATCCCCTTCTGGTGCGTTGATGCCGTCGTCGAGGTGCCCTTCGGCAGCTACCCGGGCAATATGCCCTATGAGTATTTCTCCGACGAGGCGTATCTTAAGGAGTGGTTGAACATCGAAAAGGACCCCGAGGAATTCAAGAAGTTTTTCAAGAAGCAGGTCTATGACACCAAGAACTTCAACGAGTACCTGGAATTGAATGGCGGAATTGAGAAGATCATCAAGCTGCGTGCCATCGAGCACCTGACTGATAAGGCATAAGGAGAACTACAATGGCAGATTATAATCCGATGGAATTAATGATATGCGTCGCGGCGCGTAACCTCGAGGACGGGGCCACCGTCGTCGTTGGTACCGGCGCACCCTGCGCGGCGGCGATGCTGGCGCAGAAGACGCACTCGCCCAACCTGTGCATCATGTTCGAGGCTGGCGGTATCGCTCCGATCCTGCCGGCAATGCCGATATCCGTGGGCGACTCGCGGACCTTCCACAAGGCGATCCTGGCCACCTCCATGCCGGACGTCATGGAGACCTGCCAGCGCGGGATGGTGGACTACACGTTTCTCGGCGGCGCACAAATCGACATGTACGGGAACATCAACTCGACCATGATCGGTGACAACCACGCGAAACCGAAGGTGCGGTTCCCGGGATCGGGCGGGGCGAATGACCTGGCCTCCCTCTGCTGGCGGACCATGATGATGACGCCGCAGGACGCGAAGCGCTTTACCGACAAGATCAACTTCATCACCTCGCCCGGGTATCTCACCGGCGGCACCTCCCGGTATGATGCGGGACTTCCCAAGGGGACCGGTCCCTACCGAATCATAACCAACATGGCCATCATGGGTTTTGACGAAGAGACCAAGTGGATGAAGGTACTCAACGTTAACCCGGGCTACAGCCGGAAGGACATACAGGACAACTGCGGGTTCGAGCTGAAGTGGGCGGAAAAGCTGGTTGATACCGATCCTCCTCACGCGGACGAGCTGCGCATTCTCCGCGAAGAGGTCGATCCGCACCGGTATATTATAGGAAGATAACTACCACCTCCACCGGAAGACCCCCCCCGGCCCCCGTAGGGGGCGGGAGAACATGATTCATGAATCGTGCCCCCTCAGGGGGACAGGGGGGGCATCAAGGCGGAGGGGGGATTTTACAAGGAGAGCAATCATGTCCGATCAATTCAAAGGCATTGAGCCGATGGTGTACAACAGCAAGATCAACGTCCCCTATTCATGGTGGGCCGGCGATACTGCGACCAAGTTCTTTATAACCCTGCGGGATGAAAAGAAGATACTCGGAACAAAATGCAATTCGTGCAATAAGGTTTTTATTCCTCCCCGCAAGGTCTGTCCGACCTGCTTCACCGAGAACGCCGGGTGGGTGAGCGTGTCCGACGAGGGGACGGTTTTGACATTTACAGTGGCGCGGTTCCAGTTTGCCGCCATTCCCCACGATAAAAAAGTCCCGGTCATATGGGGACTGATTAAGCTGGACGGAGCCGATACCGCCCTGCTGCACTACCTGGGCGAAGTAAAACCGGAAGACGTGACCATCGGCATGCGCGTGAAAGCGGTTTTCTCAGAAGCGCGGAAGGGGACTATTCGCGACATCTCGCATTTTAAACCGGTGAAATAAGGAAGGAGCGCAGATATGGACAGAGCAGCAATAATCGGCGTCGGAATGACGAAAATAGAAAAGGCCAAGGTCGGCGAGACCTTTGCTGACATGGCCTGGGAGGCCGTGAACAAGGCCCTGGCTGACGCGGGGATGAACATAGACGATATAGACAATGTGGTGACCACCTCCAGCGACTTCTGGGACGGCAGGACGATTTCATGCATGGCCGTGGGAGACGCCAGCGGCGCGGCGCACAAGAACGTCTCATGCGTTGAAGGCGACGGCACGTATGGAGCGTTTTACGGTATGACCAGGAGCCTTTCCGGGTCGTACAAGACCACCCTGATAACGGGGCATTCCAAAGGCTCCCAGAGCGTGTCGAGCCTTATCACCAATTCAGCCTTTGACCCGATCTACGAGCGGAGCCTGGGCATGGACATGGTAACGGCGTGCGCCATGCAGGCGCGCTCCTACATGCACCGCACAAAGACCACCCCGGAACAGCTGGCGATGGTGTCCGTGAAGAACCATGGCAACGCGATGAAAAACCCACTGGCGCAGCTCCCCATGAAGATCACCATGGACGACGTGCTTAAGTCAGAAATGGTTGCGGACCCCCTCCACAAGCTGGACTGCTCCCCGGTATCTGACGGGTGCGCGGCGGTCATCATTGCCCATGAATCGGTGGCGGCGAAGTTCAAGCAGAAGCCGGTCTGGATCAAGGGCGTGTCGTTCTGCGCTGACAGCTTCTTCTTCGGGGACCGGGACCTTTCCCGCGTCAGGTCGCTTACCGAGGCTGCGAAGAAGGCATACGCGATGGCAGGCATAAAAGACCCGAAAAAAGAAATCGATGTGGCGGAACTATACGACGCATTTACTTACCAGGAACTCATGTGGCTTGAGGAAATGGGACTTGCCGATGAAGCTGCTGCGGGAAAGCTCCTTGAAAAGGGAGAGTACAACATCGACGGCAGGCTGCCGGTGAATGCTTCAGGAGGATTGCTGTCCGGGCATCCCGTCATAGCCGCCGGTCTTTACAGCATGGCTGCTGTGGTCAGGCAGATCAGGGGCGATGCCGGCGGCTTCCAGGTTAAAAAGGCCAAAACCGGCCTGGTACACGGCGTGAACGGCCTAAGCGGCCAGTCACACTGCGTGTGGATTCTTGACAAGGACAAGTAGGAGGAAGAACCATGGCTAAACGAGTTGCAATTGTAGGAACCGGGCAGACGTTCCATAAAAGCCACCGCCCTGATGTGAACGGCCAGGAGCTCATCAACGAGGCCGTCATGCGGGCGCTCAATGATGCAAATCTCAAGATGAAGGATATCGATGCGATAGTTATCGGTAATATGGACCATTTCGAGGGAATCAACTACGTTGACTGCTGGAGCGTTGATGGATCCGGCGGAACGATGAAGCCTATCATAAAGCTGACCACCGGCGGGACCACCGGGTGCACCGTCGCTATAGGCGGGTATCATCTGGTCGGGTCGGGTATGTTTGAAAAGGTCCTGGTCATAGGCTGGGAGAAGAACTCCGAGTCGGACACAACCGGCGCCATAACCACGGCCTTTGATCCTATCTGGGACCGCCTGGTGTTCGCCGGCGCAATTTCGGGACTGGCGGCCGAGGCCCAGGCCTACATGGCCCGCTACGGCGCTTCCGACCGGGACGGCGCTCGCGTTTCCGTGCGTGACCGGAAGCACGCGATGAACAATCCCCACGCGCAGCTCAGGAAGGAAGTGACCCTCGAAGAGGTCCTCGCTTCGCCGATGCTTGCGGACCCGATCCATCTGCTGGACGTGTGTCCCCGCACTGACGGCGCCTGCGCGGTCATCATGGCCAGCGAAGACGTGGCCGAGAAGATATGTCCGAAACCGGACTGGATCTGGGCCACGGCGGTCCGGCACAGCTACTCGTACCTGGGGGACGCCGATTACGGTCGTCTCACCAGCATGCGCGAAGGGTCGCAGGAGATGTGGAAAAAGGCGGGTATAAAAGAACCCCGCAAAGAGCTTGATGTCATTGAGCTGTATCAGCCGTATTCTTTCGGTGGGCTTATCTGGATCGAGGATATGGGTATCATCGGTCCCGGCGAGGCGCCCCAGTACATCTGGGACGGCAATACCGACATGGGCGGCGAGCTACCTGTCAACCCATCGGGCGGCGTTATCGCAACCAATCCCATCGGCGCGACCGGTCTTATACGCTGCGCTGAAGCGGCGATGCAGGTGATGGGCAAGGCCGAGGGCCGGCAGGTGCCTGACGTCAATTTCGCCTTCAGCAGCGGCTTCGGCGGGTGCTGGTGGACTGATATGATCCTGCACGGCAAGAAAAAGCCGAAGTGACAGATACTGATTCCCCCTCCCTTGATGGGAGGGGATAGGGGAGGGTGATAATAAATTCGGCACCCCCACCCGGGCCGAGCGCTTTTCAGACATCCTGTCAGCGCTCGGCACTAAAACATCCTGTTTAGCGCCCCCCGCCATCATGGGGGAAGAGATACAGAGGAGGAGCAATTATGGCAGAGAAAGAACATATAATAATAGAATCAGGCGACGCGGTGCAGCCTTTCAAGTATTCAGTGGGCATGCACGGGAGCAAATTTTTCACCGAGTTACGGGATAACAAGCGTTTCATGGGCCTCAAGTGCCCCAAGTGCGGGAAAGTGTATATCCCGCCCCGCGGCGTGTGCGGGGAGTGCTTCGTGGAGATGAACGACTGGGTCGAAGTGGGCCCGAAAGGTGTCATCGGCACCTTTACCATCCTCCGCTTCGCCTTCATCGACCCGGAGACGGGACACCAGAAGCCGGTGCCGTATGGTTATGGATTTATTAAATTTGATGGCGCTGATACCCTGTTCCAGCATTACATCAACGTCGAGGACGAGAAGAAAATCAAGGTCGGCGCCCGGGTCGAACCGGTGTTCTCAGAGAACCCCAAGGGGAGCATCCGGGACATCGAGTATTTTAAAGTCATAGATTGACAGCGGCAGCGGCATTCTCGCGCCGCCTGCGGCAGGGAGTATGCAATTGTCCGTTTACCGGGAGGGTTCACTGAAGGTTGAGATAAATCCGTCAAAGAGGATTTTGAAAATGGCGGGGGCGGTGTGCGGCGGTATCAGCACCGGCACCGACAAGATACGGAGCGGTTACGGCAACGGTGACTGTCTTTACTTTGACTTTGAGCATATGGTTTTCGCCGTGGCCGACGGCACGGAACGTTTCCCCTGGGCGTCACGGGATCTTTTAAATCGATTATCGGAAAGCCTGGCATTGTCCGGGTCGCCTGATACGGCAGAAGGCTGGAAGAACCTGATCAACACGGAGATATACTCCGTTCAGAAGTACCAGCACAAGACCACATTCAGCTGCGTTGCCATCAAGGCTGTGGCGGAAGGGGTCTCCCTGATTATAACACACGGTGGCGACAGCGTGGTGACAGTGATGGACAGCGTGAGCGGCTCCATTTGCCACCAGACCGGGCGGGACATGAATTTTGCGGGAAGGAGCAAGGTGCTCACGGATATGACGGAATACCGCGCGGCAGACCGTAACTGCCGGGTGCTGCTTTCAACTGACGGATTCGACGACGTGTGGCGGTTCTGCATGCGCCAGTCGCTCCTCGGAGGCGCGCAGGACGTCTTTGAACGATACCCGGTTGATTGTATTTGCGAAATGATCCACGGGATACTGGAAGAGAAGCGGGGCGAGTTCGAGCACGATGATATCGGATTTATCATTATCGATCCATTTAAGACGATACAGATCGGCGGGATGGCGGTAATCCTGGGCGGGACCAGGCCTCATGAGGAGCACCGGTACCTGACGGAATACGCGACAGGACAGCATGACCGGTGGGTTCCCGGAGGAGAGTGGGGCGATTCCGCCGACGAATTTGAAGGCGCAGGGATACGGATACTGACGCGGGAACGGTGATTGAAATGGTGGCACAACGGATTGAGAACCGCTGATGCCGCTGGGGCAGCGGAAGGCGTATATTAAAAAATGGAGAGTTCGAGCAGCCATGAATGAACGAAGCAAGAGTGATATCATTAACCTGAGGCGGAACCAGTTGACCAGGGCCGCATACAAGGTGGTTGGTCAGAAGGGATACTACGATTTCACGATACGTGATATCGCCCGGGAAGCCGGCCTCTCAACAGGCCTTGTGCATTACTATTTCAAAAACAAAGAAGATCTCCTGCTAAACCTTTTGAAGGAGATCAACAAGAACATGCTGGTCATACTCAACCGGTCCATCAGCACATCTGACGATGCGCGGGAAAAGCTGAATATATTCATGAAACAGGCTTTTGATCTTGTCGAGAACGAGAAGGATTATTTCTACATCGTCATAGATTTCTGGACACAGGTTAACAAAAACGACCGGATGAAGCGCGCTAACATAAAGCTCTTTAAAAGTTACCGCGATGAGATCTCCAAAATTCTTAAAGAGGGCATCGAGCAGGGTGCTTTCGTGAAGATGGATATCGATTTCACGTCTGCGGTCATCATATCGATCATCCAGGGATTGATCATACAATATGTAATCGATAATAATGCCTTCAATTATGAAGAATTCTCAAAAAAGGTGATGAAGCATGTCAATGACCTGGTCTGCAAAAAGAAATGATGCGGAAGAGTAGCGGTCCGGAGATGGAGTTGAACCGGCATCATGTTGGTTGAATGATCAACCGAAACATTACATGAATAAAACAGGAATCAACACATAATAACGAAGATAAAGGGAACGAGGGATACCTCGCAAGATTTAACATGGTTAACAGGAGGACGTAATGGAGTTTGGATTTACTGAAGAACAATTGATGTTTCGAGAAACGGTATATCGTTTCGCCAAGAAAGAAATCGCGCCGCTCGTCGAGCAGGCCGATCTGAAATCTGAGTTTTCGAAGGAAATATGGGGAAAACTGGGCGGCATGGGCCTGCTGGGCCTGCCGTTTCCGGAAGAGCTGGGCGGCTCGGGCGCGGACGTCGTCACCTGCTGCCTGTCGGGCGAAGCCCTGGGCCACGCCGGCGTTGACCAGGGGCACCTGCTGGCCCTCGGCGCGCACACCTACCTGTGCACGGACACGCTGTTCAAGCATGCCAACGATATGCAGAAAAAGAAATATATCCCGAAGCTCGCCAGCGGCGAATGGATCGGCTGCATGGGCCTCACCGAGCCGGGCGCGGGATCGGATGCAGGCTCTCTGCAGACCTCGGCTGTGAAGAAGGGCGACAAGTGGATCCTCAACGGGTCAAAGACCTTCATCACCAACGCCCCGGTATGCGATGTGTGCGTGGTCTACGCAACTATCGATAAGAAGCTGAAGCAGAATGGCATTACCGCCTTTATCGTGGATAAGGGGTTCAAGGGATTTTCCACGGGCGAGCCGTTCCATAAGATGGGCGTGCGGGCGTCCACCACGTCCGAAGTGTTCCTGGACAACTGCGAGGTCCCGGAAGAGAACCTCCTCGGAGAGGTTGGTAAGGGAATGGAATACACGCACGAGACCCTGTCATGGGACCGGAGCGCCCTGCTGGCGCCTTTCGTGGGCGGCATGCAGTTCGCCATCGAGGAGTGCACCAAGTACTCCCAGGAGCGGGTCCAGTTCGAGAAACCGATAAATTCCTTCCAGGCTATCCAGCATAAGCTGGCTGACCTGAAGATCATCAAAGAGGCCGCACGGATGGCAGTGTACCGCGTTGCCCATGACAAAGACACGGGCAAGCCCCTCAATCACATGCATACCTCCATCGCGAAAGCGATAGTGGGCGACTGGGGCATGAAGGCTGCCAGTGATGCAGTCCAGATATTCGGCGGGTACGGCTTCATCCATGATTACCCGATCGAACGGTTCCTCCGCGACGCGAAGTTGGGTCAGATCGGCGGCGGCACATCCGAAATACAGCGGTTTATTATATCGAGGATACTGAGTTTTTTCTAGGCGGTTACTCATGAAAAACATATTATTATTCGTCCCCTGTCCCCCAGAGGGGGCATGTATTAAATACTAACGGATAATAGCATTACTTGTATGGTTAAAAATTATTAAATATCAATAACACGATACATCCTTCGTGCCCCCTGCGGGGGAGAGGGGGGTATTATAGGAGATCCAATGAACTACGATATGACACCGGAACAATTATCCATAAAAGAGAATTTTGCGAAGTTCTGCACCAAGGAGATTGAGCCGCGCGCCCAGATCCTTGACAAGGCTTCCCATGAAGAAGTGGACAAGCTTATAAAAGAAAACATCAAGATTCTGGCCGACATCGGCTATCTCGGCATGGCCCATGATGAGGCCTATGGCGGTACCAGCCTTGACCTGATCAGCCAGGCGATAGCGGGCGAAGAAGTGGCCAAGGCGTGTGCCTCCACTTTCCTTTCCTGCGGCGCCTCGTGCGGGCTCTTCGGAGTCCCGGTCAAGCTCTTCGGCACCGAGGCGCAGAAAAAAAAATATCTTCCCGGCATCATCAAGGGAGAGATCATCGGCTGCTTCGGCCTCACCGAGCCGGAAGCTGGCTCCGACGCCGCTTCGATCAAGACCTCGGCAGTCAAGAAGGGCGACAAGTGGGTCCTTAACGGGACCAAGACCTTTATCACCAACGCGACTATTGCCGACGTCGCCCTGGTATTCGCCTACAATGATCGTGAAAAAGGCCCTGGCGCCGGAGTGACCTGCTTCCTCGTCGACAAGGGAACGAAAGGTTTTTCCGTGAGCAAGCCCTTTGACAAGATGGGCTTCCGCGGCTCCCCCACGGCAGAGCTGATTTTCGAAGACTGCGAAGTACCCGAAAGCGCGGTCCTCGGCGAAGTGGGAAGGGGCTTCATCCAGGCGATGCAGACCCTTGAATACGGAAGGATCGGCATGGCCACCGTGTGCCTCGGCATCGCGGCCAAGTGTCTTGATGTGGCCAACAAGTATTCGAAAGAGCGCAAGGCCTTCGGCAAGCCGATCAACAGGTTCCAGGAAATATCCTTCAAACTGGCCGACATGATGATCATGTCCGACACAGCGCGGCTCCTTATCTGGCAGGCCGCCTGGGCGAAGGAAACAAAAAACCCTGAAGCCGCGATACTGGCCTCCGTGGCCAAGGTATGGGCCTCCGAAGCGGCGACGCAGATATCGAGCATGGCGGTGCAGGTGCACGGCGGGTACGGCTACATCAAGGAATTTGCTGTCGAGCGGCTTTACCGCGACGCAAAACTGGGCGAGATCGGCGAAGGGACCTCGGAGATACAGCGGGTGCTGATCGCCAAGGATCTGATAAAGAAATACGCAAGTTAGGATGTTTTATTGCACATGTCATCGCGAGTGAAGCAAAGCCATCGTTATGCCCCTCAGGGGGACAGGGGGGTCTATAAAAGTGAGCTGTATCGTCGCGGAGTTTATCCCGAGTCTAACGAGGGGCTCCTCGCAATGACCGGTTGAATCAATAATATTATTACTAAAAGGAGAAATATATGGAATATGAATTGGGTAAATCGTATGATGAAATCAACATGGGCGACAAAGCGTCTTTTTCAAAGACTATAACAGAAACGGATATCGCACTTTTTGCCGCCATAACCGGAGACTTCAATCCGATGCACATGAACGAGGAATTTGCGAAGAAGACCCCGTTTAAAACAAGGATCGCCCATGGCGGACTCCCTCACGGCCTTATTGCCCCTGTCTGGGGGACGAAACTGCCGGGCCTGGGCACCATAGCTCTCGAGATAAAGACGCGGTTCAAGGCTCCCACCTATCCCGGGGACACGATAACAGCAACAACCGAGGTCATCGAGAAGCTCGAGGAAAGGAAATGGATCAGGATGAAGCTGACCTGGACAAACCAGAAAGGAGAAATTGTGGGAACGGGCGAAGGCCTGGTGATGCCGCCGCCGAAACTCAAGTAATTGAATGGTAGACGAGGTCATGTGACCTCGTCTACCCTAATATAATCCTTCCACTTACTAAACCTCATGCCAGAGGCCATTCGTATTTTACTCAAAAACAGTACATTATTTATAAAAAAGTATAATTTTTTGACAAAAAATTCACATTTTTGCTTGACTTGTTTTGTTAATATTTATTATTTGTAAATATTAACATATAATAATATATTTTATAATGTAAATATTTACTATATTATAATTGACGAGTAAAACCATGAAAGGGAAGACGCGATGAACTTGGGCTCTGTTCTTAGGAAAAACAGGAAAGAACTGAAGTTGACCATGAAGGACGTGGCGGAAAAGGCCAAAATTTCTGAAGGCTTTTTAAGCCAGATTGAGAACAATGTCAACACTCCCTCAGTGGACACCCTTATGAACATCTGCGGCGCAATGGGCATCAACGCTGGTGATGTTCTGAACCAGGTCGAGAAGCAGATTAAATTCGTGGTCATACATAAGAATGATTGGGCCGATACCGACATACCCCAGTCCGGATTCGCGACGAAGCGTTTTTTCCCGCCGGATAACCGCACCGTAATTGATACGGCAATACTTGTTATTAATGAAGGGAAATCAATTCCGGTTAGAAAAAATATCAGAAACAGCCAGGAGCTTTTGAGCGTTCTCAAGGGAAAGGTCGAGTTGGAGCTTGGAGATGAAAAGATCATGCTCTCCGAAGGGGATTCGATTCATTACTGGTCCATACCGGGAAAGGAGATGATTTTCGGGAAAAGCCCGACCTCGGTTGTAGTGTGGGTTGGGACTATATAAAAGCATCACATTAAAAACATTATATAAGATTCTTAAAAAAGAGGTGTTTCGAATATGATTAAATTCAGTGACAAACAATTGGCAACTCCGAAATTGATGAGACCGGTGTACCTGGTAACGGCCGGACAGTCAAAGTTCGACAGGGCCTTCCCGGACAAGCGGACGGAAGAGCTCTGCGTTGACGCCCTGGTCCAGGCGGCCGAGATGATCAACATGTCTCCGGCCGAGCTGAAAAGCTACATTCATACCTGCTACTACGGCCATTTCGCGGACCACTTCGGCGACCAGCTCCTCGGCGAAGCGCTGATCCACGACCGGCTGGGACTGGATCCGCTCGGCAACGTCGGGGTAAAGACCGGCGGCGCGACCGGCGGCTCAACGCTCTGGGAAGGTCTCAAAGCTGTCGCGTCCGGCTACTCCAACTGCGTGCTCTGTATGGGTTGGGAACGGATGGATGAGGTCCCCACGGACGAAGGTAACTTTTACATTTCCTGCGCTGCTGACAAAGACTGGGAAGGCCCCATGGGCCATATCTACACCGGGTACTACGCCGTCATGGCGCAGAAGTACTGGCAGGTTTTCGGCAAGCAGGAGGATTCCTTCCGGAAAACCATGGCGGAAATTGCTGTGAAGCATCATGGATATGCGCGCATGAACCCCTACGCGCAGGCCCCGATGAAGATAACGGTGGAGGATGTTCTAAATTCTCCAGTTGTGGCATATCCCCTGCGTGCCCTTGACTGCTGCGTCATGAGTGTCGGCGCGGCCTGCGGTATCCTTTGCGACGAGGAGACTGCGATGAAGCTTACGAAAAATTCGCCGCACAAGCCGCTGCGGATATGGGTCACAGCTGGCTCGCATACCCTACGTGCGGCAGACCGGCGCGACATGGCAATCCCGCTTCTGCCCAATGAGACCGCTGATCAGTACAAGGACCTTGGCAAGAGGTTCCCCGGCGGCGAGCGTTACCCGGGCTTCACCGGCTTCCTCGCGGCCCGCATGGCCGCCTATTACGCCTACAACCAGGTCGGCATCAAAGACCCGACCGAAGATCTTGACGTAATCGAGCTCCACGACGCCTTTACCATCAGCGACATCCAGACCTACGAGGACATAGGAATCCGTCCCTATGGATACGGCCGCGACTATGTTGAATCGGGCGATTGCTATCACACGAATCCGAAGACCGGCAAACCGGGCAAGCTCCCCTCGAACCTTTCGGGCGGACTCATCGGCTGCATGCATTCAGTCGGCGCGACCGGCATCATGCAGGTGTTCGAGCTGGCATGCCACCTGTGGAACAGGTGGGCCGAGGTACATAGCGATGAAAAGAGATGGAAGGCCTTTGGCCGTCAGAAGCCTTCGGATTGGACAGACCTTCAGGTGAAGGGCGCGAAACGGGCCCTCGCCATCAGTCACGCCGGCGTCGGTTCCCATGTGACGTGCACAATTCTGCAGAACCCTGATCATCTTATTAAAAAGGACGCATAGGAGGACAAACTATGAGCATGAGTGGACAAGTAACAGTTAAAGATAACAAGTATAAAATAAAAGGCGACTTTCACCACCTTGAGATGGGCCAGCCGATTCGCAACGCGGACGATGATTGGCACCTGCTCGGGATAACCAATCCCCGGACGATGATTCACATGCATTCGTACGGCGGAGAGGCTGTTTTTTTCGAGTCGCTTTCGCAGGGCAAGCTCATGGCAACACGCTGCGACAATGCCAAATGCGAAAACAAGGGCTCGATCTATCAGCCTTTCCGGACCATCTGCCCGGACTGCCTGGTGAAGATGACCCCGTTTGACATGACCGATCTGGCCAAGAAAACCGCGAAGGTCCATACCTTTATGGTGTGCGAACGCTCGGGAGCTTTCAACTTGCTGGACAAGCCGATCAAGTTCATCAACATCGAATTCGACGGAGTTTGCACGATTTTATTCAGCTACCTGGCGATCGGCGAACCTAAAATGGGCATGCGCGTGGTACCCATCTTCCAGAAAAAGGATCCGACGTATACCATTCTTGATCTTGCGTGGGTTCCCGAGGGAACCAAGGCGGATCAATTGCCCAAGGGGTTTTCATTCTAGTAACGAGACCTCCATTCCCCATAGGGGGGAAGTGAGTTTGCATTCCCGGGTCTCCGCAGGGAGACCCGGGAAACCTAATAAGGGCTGGGATATTTTGGAGGAACACAATGGATTTTTTTCTGAATGACGAACAAAAGATGCTCCGCTACAACGTCAGGGAATTTGCCGAGAAGGAAATAAAACCCAAGGCGCAGGAGCTTGATGAAAAGGAAGAATTCTCATATGATATAACTAAAAAGATGGCAGAGCTGGGACTCTTCGGCATCTACGTCCCGGATAAGTGGGGCGGCGCCGGAATGGATTACCTGTCATATTGCGTTGCCGTAGAGGAGATCTGCCGCATAGATGGATCTCACGGCGCCACCGTTGCCGCGGCCAACTCCCTGGGCATAGGTCCGATTTATTACTACGGCAGCGACAAGCAGAAAGAGGAGTGGCTCCCAAGGCTCTGCAAGGGCGAGATACTGGCTTCTTTTGGTCTCACCGAGCCGGAGGCCGGATCGGACGCGGGTGCCAGCAAGACCAATGCGAAGCTGGATAACGGCCAGTGGGTCATTAACGGGAGCAAAATCTTCATCACCAACTCCACGAACAAGATGGCCGGGGTATGCACGGTCCAGGCCATCACCGGGACCAAGGAGGACGGCAGGAAGGAAGTATCCTGCATCCTGGTGCCTAACGGTACCAAGGGCTTCACCACGAAGAAAATGACGAAGAAGATGATGTGGCGGGCATCCGACACCGGCGAGCTTTACTTCGACGATTGCCGGGTTCCCGAGGAGAACCTCCTGGGCAAGCGGGGCGAGGGCTTTCACCAGATGCTGCAGACCCTCGACAACGGCCGGCTGGCCATTGCAGCCATGGGCCTGGGCGGGGCGCAGGGCGCCTACGAGCTTGCGCTCAAGTATGCCAAAGAGCGGAAGCAGTTCGGCAAGCCCATAGCGACCTTCCAGATCAACGCCTTCAAGCTGGCCGATATGGCCACGGAGATCGAGGCGGCTCGTAATTTATTATATAAAGCCTGCCTGCTGAAAGACCAGAAAAAACCTTTCGGCAAGGAAGCGGCCATGGCCAAGCTCTACTGCTCGGAGGTGATGGGACGCGTCGTTGACGAGGCTGTCCAGATACATGGCGGCTACGGCCTCATGAAGGAATACAACATCGAGCGCTTCTTCCGCGATTACAAGCTCCTCACCATCGGGGAGGGAACATCGGAGGTTCAGCGCATCGTAATATCGAGAAAGATAGGATGTTATGACGACTGATAACGGGAATGCGGGGCAGTGTGGTCCTGTATTTTCAAAATAATATTGGAAACTTAAAACCACGATAAACCTCACCGCTGATATGGCGCATGCAATGCGCCATATTTTTTTTGGCAAATTTTCCATAGAGAACGATAGTTATCGGTATTTTAGGCTGGAGAGGGGGGGGAGATAACGGTTGTTGGAATGATTTAGCTACCAATAGTTATCGACAACCGATAACTATCGGTGGTACCGGCCGGCTGGAGCGCTACCGGCCGGATGATATGATTACTGGTATGTGTCCGCGAAGCGGAACATGAAAGCAAATGAGCCGTATCCTTCGATACCGTGCTCCGTGAGCCTGTTCCCCTTGAACCTGTTGTAGGGAATGAGCGGATTGCCCGGATAATACAGCTCACGGTCCTGGGAGCCGATGTTGTAGCCGTATTTGACGCCGGCTTCAAGTCCCAGGGTCACGTAGTCGCCCAGGTTCAGGTTTACGCCGAAGGAAAGGCCACCATCGACGCCGAACATGCTGAACTTGTTGCGTTCCTTAAAAGTACCAACCCCAACGTAGGGGAACGTCATCGAAGAATTCATAACCAGATAATAACTTGCTCCGGGGAAATCTGTTCCGATGAAGAGCCGGTTGCTGCTTCCCTTGCGGTAGCTGAAGCCGATCTGCGGCCCGATCCAGAATTTAATGTAGTCGTTTTTAACGGCTGCGAAGGCGAAGGTATGGCTCATGTAAAAGCCGTTGTAGTCGATCTTCGAGAGGAAGTCGGCCTTTGCCATGCCGCCGCCGAGCTTGAGGCGGTAACTGAATTCGTTGTCGCAGGCGGCGCAGGTCTCGAAGATAAGGCCTGCCCTGAACCCGTAGTTGGTGATCTTGCCGCCGGTACTCTCGAGGGACTTGCTCTTGACGCTCCGGTAGGTTTCACCGCCTGCAGCATCGATATAGGCGCCAATACCAAGGGCAAAGGCGGATGATGCGGTCGATAGAACAATCATGCCTGCCAGAAAGGATAAAATGTATTTTTTTGTCATAATAAATCCTCCATTTAACTCATGGTGATTATTTGATCGCCGGAATAGATGTAAGTTCTCATTTTTTAAACGGCCCTCTAATAAATTACAGCGCACTTTTCATGGAAGGGGCATACGCAAGGATGAAGGATGTGTAAAGTAAAAAAAGCAGGTGTGATTATCACACCTGCCGGGCATATCATTATTGTTAGTTGAAGCTGTTGAGTAACAGTGCTTTCATAAATAGGTCTCTATTTAATATCCTGGACCCGCATTATGCCGTCCCCCGATGAGGACGTCTGTTTGAACGTGTCGTTTATCCGGAACATGATACCGACCTTACCATCGATTCCAAACCCGTGGCCAATTTCTGAAATATTAATACTATAGTTCCCCATATATCCGAACCCGATCTGAATGAACAATGTCGCGATATCGCCGATATTTTGATTCATTCCCAAAGTAAGGAGGGCGTCAAAACCGACCATGTCCACCTTGACCTTGGTCCTGTGAGGATAGATTAAAAGCGAAAACGAATCCGCTTCAAGCGCCCAGAAGGACTCTCTGAGGCGGAGATAATGGAATCCGATAGATGGGCCGATCCAGAATCGTGTGTCTTCGTCTCTAATCAAACCGAATCCGAAGGTATGTGACATGCTGGCACGGTGTATCGGATCGCTTAAACTTTTCGATTCAATATCCTTAATCCGGTATTCTGCATATCCGGCTGTGAATCGATAGCCAAAAATTTTATTTTTCGCGACATTTGAATCTATTATAAGGCCGCCACCGTAATAATAGTCGAACGTGCCATCCGTTAAATCATGGGATTCCCATTTGGTAAAATTCACACCCCCCGTGCCATAGACGCCTATTCCAGCGGCCAGCGCGGGTTGTGCAATAAATAATGCTGCAGCCAATAAACCAGGAAATACCACGACTTTTTTCATCAGTAATCCTCCAATAACAAATTATAATTATATGCTTGATGGAAAAGATATCGGCTCTCATTTTAAAATGGCCCGTTAACTGGCACAAGGCTCTTTTCATGGAAGATGTTTACGCAAGGATGAAGGATATGTAAAGTAAAAAAAGCAGGCATGGTGATCATGCCTGCTTTTCATATGCTTATTCTAAGCTGACGCGGTTGCCCGGTCGTGCTTTAAATATTAATTCTTTATTTTACGTCCTGGACCTGCATTTTTACAGCACCCGATGATGCCGTCTCCTTGTAGGTGTCGTTGATGCGGAACATGAAACCGACTTTTGCGTCGATACCGAAAGAATGGCCCATTGGTCTTATCTCTTTTCCGGTGAAGCCGAAAGCATCACCGCTTGATTCCTTTGATTTGATAGTATAGAAGCCCATGTAGCCAAAACCGACGTCAAAGAAAAAGGTAAAGGTGTTGCCGGCATTAATATTCAGGCCGAAGGCTAATAGGGCATCGGCTCCGATAGCGTCGAGTTCATAACCGGACTCGCGAAAATAATGATAGTGCAGTCCCAGGCGCGGTCCTGCCCAGAGTCTTATCATGTCAGTTCTTACCATGCCGAATCCGAATGTATGGGACATGCTGAATCGATGGATCGGGTCGGAGCTATTATCTGAAACCGAACTGGTGAATACATACTGCTCATAACCTGCGCTGAAGCGGTACCCGAAGAGCTGGTTCTTCGCCACAGTGGAGTCTATTACGATTCCGCCGCCATAAAAGTAATCGGTTGAACTGCCATATTTCTCGCCTTCATTTTGCCAATTCATAAATGCGGCGCCCCCCGTGCCGTATAGGCCGATTCCCGCGGCCTGTGCCGATTGCGTGATGATCAGTGCAGCCGCTAATAATCCAAAAAATAACAACATTTTTTTCATTAAAAAAATCCTCCGTGAAATCATTGATTAATAGTATGTGAGTACAGATGTGATGAATGTAAAAAAATATTTACGCGATATATCGTACTCATTATTGTAGTGTGTCAAGATTTATTATTTTAACAAAAAAATTTATAAACCGGGTATAAAAAAAGCATAAAAAATTTCATAAGTTGCCTATTTCGACACCAATTCCCGGAATGCTTACTGACTGGGATATTGTCGAAAAACGTTCTGTTTGTTCAGGAGGCCTTGTTAAATATAATGTGTTTGAATGTGATGAAAACGCAAAAAACAATACCGGTGGAGACCAAATTCAATAAAAAATTATGTCCCCTGACAAAAAATGCTTAAAGTATTTCAGAATAAGCCGATCTGAATAACAGGGACAAATTCTGCAATAATAAGGATTGTGACATGTTTGAGAACAGTAAAATGATGACGACCAATTATCTCCTTGAAAAGGGGCTCGATATCGAGTCGCTCCGGAGAAAGGTCATCGCCAACAACATGGCCAATGTCGACGTGCCTCATTTCAAGAGGAGCGAGGTCAATTTCGAGAGCGAATTGAAGCGGGCCATCATGGACAGGGAAGAGAAGGAGAACAAACTCCCGGCCCTGATGACCGACGAGCGGCACATACCGTTCTTCGTGCCCCGGGACGTCACGACCGTGCGGCCCCGCATAAACCTGGACTACAACTCCACCTCCCGGAATGACGGCAACAACGTGGACCCGGAAAAAGAGATGGTCGACGCAGCGAAGAACCTGATGCGTTATAATGCTTTCACCACTAACCTGAACCATAACTTCAGGATGCTCAAGTCCGTCATGAGATCGGCATAAGGAGATGAACCATGGGAATGTTCGACAGCTTTAACATATCATCCACGGGCCTCACTGCACAGCGGCTCCGCCTGGACCTGATCAGCAACAACATTGCCAACGCGACCACCACGCGGACGCCCGAGGGCGGGCCCTACCGTAGAAAGCGGGCGATATTCGCGCCGGTGAACATCAGGCCCAATTACAAGTCGCCACTGGTTCCGGAACGGATCGAACACGGCATCGGCAAGGGCGTGCGGGTCGTCAGGCTGGAGGAAGACAAGGCGCCTTTCCGGCTGGTATTTGACCCAACGCACCCGGATGCCATCAAGACCGGCCCCAAAACCGGGTATGTCGAAATGCCGAACATCAACATTGTCACGGAAATGACGGATATGATATCGGCATCGAGGTCGTACGAGGCCAACGTGCAGATGATAAACAACGAGAAGGCGATGTTCAACAAGGCCCTGGAAATCGGACGGGGCGGAGTATAAGGAGGTAACATATGTACCGGGAATTAGCAGCCAACACTGAAATACATGTTTCACATAACATGTCGAAACGCTTCCAGCTTAAGCGGAGTGATCGGATTTGGAACCATATCAACGACCTTAATATTAATTCGAAGATTGAGCTGCGTTATGATACCGTAAAAGGAGTGCAGTGATGAACACTATCAACGACGGGCCCATCGGCCATATCGTAAACATGAAGACCACGAACCCTCTCCATTATGACAACAGGGAGAAACACGAACCGGCGCTGGATGATGTGTCCACGTCCTTCGCGGATTCCCTCATGAAGGCTCTCGGGAAGGTCAATAACCTTCAGGTCAACTCGGAGGACCTTACCGAGAAGATGATACATTCGCCGGAGTCGGTTGACATCCATACGGTGATGATCGCTACCCAGAAGGCCGAGGTGGCTCTCTCTTTCACTAAAGCTGTCCGGGACGAGGCCATCAGGGCGTACCGCGAGCTTATTAACCTGAGGTAATGAAAATAAACCCTATAACGGTGGAGGGTGATTTAGAATTGATCTCCTCCACCCATCCAGGGTGGATGAAAAGAAAAATATTTTTACATTATTTATCTTATTAATCAGGGGGGTAAAGGCGGAGCCCCTTAAAAAACAACCCCACGAATCAATTAATTTTTATGTATATTTTTATTGTTATTTTTAGAAAAATTAATTGACATTTTTTTTTGTCCTGATAAGGTGTATTATGTCTCATTGTGTTTTGACATGTCTTGAATATCCGTAACGATTGCCGTTCCCCCCATGGCGATCAGAGGAGGAACAAAGATGGAGTTCATAAAAAAATTATTCGGCCAGATGAAGGAAGTCTTCGGGAAGCTGGACCGGACTAAAAAAATAATCATAGGCGTCGTGACCGGTGTGGTCGTGGTCGCCTTCATCGTGCTCTTCTCTGTATCGAGCGGCCAGCCGAACGTTGTCCTCTTCTCGGAGCTATCATCCGATGATTTCGGGCAGGTGACGAAAAAGCTTGACGAGATGGGCTATCATTACCAAGCCTCGGGGCAGACCAACATCATGGTGCGTCCCGATGATCGTGAAGTCATCCTGACAAAGCTGGCCCAGGAAAAGATGATCCCCAAGGGAATACCGGGGTGGAAGCTTTTCGACATGACCAAGTGGACTGAAACCGAGCGTGAGCTTGACGTCAAGTACATGCGGGCGGTCCGGGACGAAATCAAGCGACACATCGAGTCCCTCTCGAGCATCGACAAGGCAGACGTGGACATCGCCATTACCGAAGATAGCATCTATTCTGAGACAGAATCGCCATACACCGCGGCCGTGACAGTGCACCTGAAATCTGGCTTCGAGAAGCTTTCGAAAAAGGAGATCAAGGGCATCATCTACCTGGTCTCTCGCGGAGTAGGGCCCCGGCTGAAGCCTGAGAACATCACCATAACCGACGAAACCGGCGCAATCATATCCGATTTCGATGATGAGCTCGACAAGGCCAAGACCGAATACACCATCATTGAATACCGGCACAAACTTGAAGAGCGCGCCCGCGTCAGGATGCTGAAAGACATCCGCGCAGGCCTCGAGCGGATCTATTCGGCTGACCGGATACAGATACTGCGCCTCAACATGGAATTTAACTGGGACAAGATATCCGAAGAGCAGGAAGAGTATACCCCGATAGAGCTGGAAAAGCAGGATCCCTCCAAGCCGTACAACACCAGAAAGATAAAGGATTCCCTGGTCATTTCCGAGAAGACTACCCGGGAGAAATTCCAGGGCCATGGCTGGAATCCGGAGGGACCGGCCGGCACCGAGGGTAATACACCTCCGGGATACAAGGCCAGCGACGACCAGTTCGCCAAGTACAGTAAAAAAGAAGACATTAAGAACCACGCGGTAAATAAAACGAACCGGAAGATCGACCGCGATCCCTACGATATATCGAAAGTCTCCGTGGCCATAGCCATAGACGGCCATCAGAACCTGCCGAAGCTCCCTAGCGGCGATTATGACCTGGACCCCATGAAAGAGCCGGTCCAGATGGCGCTCACGCCGGACGAGCTGAAAAAGGCGGAGAACATCGTCAAGAAATCGATCAACTTTAACGAGGGCAGGGGCGATCAGGTTGCCGTTGAGAACATCATGTTCGACCGGAGCAAATACTGGGAATCGCTGCGGGCGGAATTCAGGAAGAAAGAGCAGATTAAAAAGATACTACTCGCGGCCCTTATCGGGGTCATCGTCCTGTTTGTCGGATTTATCCTGTTCCGGGCGATATCCAAGGAGCTGGAGCGCCGCAGGCGGGCCAAGGAAGAGGCCCTTGCCCTGGAGCAGCAGCGGATGAGGGAGGCGGCCCTCCGCGCCGCGGAAGAGGAGGGGATCGACGTGGAGCTCTCCCTGGAAGAGCGGGCGCGCCTGGAACTGCAGGAAAACGCCATCAACCTGGCCCGGGAGCGGCCGGACGATGTGGCCCAGTTGTTGCGAACCTGGCTGGCCGAAGAGTAATAGACCCCCCGGCCCCTGGAGGGGGACCAAGGGGGTGAGGTTGCCCCCTCAGGGCGACCAATTTCTGTTTGACTTTGATATATTAATAATGTTAATTACATGTACGGGCCGATAATTAATACAGTATATAATCCACCTGAGTTGTAGGATGGAATAACTGATGCTTCAATCGAAAAAGTCACAATTGACCGGGCGCCAGAAGGCGGCTATCTTTCTCGTTTCCCTCGGCTCCGAGGTGTCAGCAGAGATATTCAAGCACCTCCGTGAAGATGAAATCGAGCAGCTGACCTTCGAGATAGCCCGCCTGGACCGCATCGAACCGGAAGACCGCGACAAGGTCCTCCAGGAGTTCCAGGAAATGATGATGGCCCAGGAATTCATCCAGAACGGCGGGATCGACTACGCCCGGGACGTCCTGGAGCGGGCACTGGGAACGCAGAAGGCCATCGACATTGTCAACCGCCTGACATCATCGCTGCAGGTGAGGCCCTTTGACTTTATACGGCGCACCGACCCGAGCCACCTCCTGAACTTCATACAGGGGGAGCACCCCCAGACCATCGCCCTTATACTGGCGTACCTTGACTCTCAGAAAGCGGCACTGATCCTGTCGGGTCTGCCGCACCAGATACAGGCTGACGTTGCCAAGCGGATAGCGCAGATGGACCGCACTTCGCCGGACGTTCTCCGCGAGGTCGAGCGCGTGCTCGAGCGGAAGCTCTCGACCCTGGCCAGCGAGGATTTTACCTCCGCCGGCGGCATCGACTCCATTGTCGAGGTGCTGAACAACGTTGACCGCGGTACCGAGAAGATCATCATCGAGGCCCTGGAAGAGGAAGACCCGGAGCTGGCGGAGGAGATCAAGAAGCGGATGTTCGTCTTCGAGGACATCGTGCTGCTTGACGACCGCTCGATCCAGAAGGTGCTCCGCGAGGTCGATACCCAGGACCTGGCCAAGGCGCTCAAAGGCGTCGACGCCGATGTGCAGGAAAAGATATACCGGAACATGTCGAAGCGGGCGTCGGCGCTCCTCCGCGAGGACATGGATTTTATGGGACCGATACGGCTCCGTGATGTTGAAGAATCACAGCAGAAGATAGTTAATATAATCAGGAAGCTTGAGGAATCCGGCGACATCATCGTAGCACGGGCCGGAGAGGAGGAACTGGTTGTCTAAGTTAGTATTCAAGCCTGGCGAAATCCGCCAGATGAACATGCCCAAGCAGATAGAGCTGCCCTCGAAGTACCAGAAGAACCTGATTGAGACCGAGGACTTCAAGGAGTTCGAGGTCGACGACGAGGGCAACCCGATAGACGTTTACCAGGGACCGTCCATAGAGGAGATGGAAGCGGAGCTCGAGCGTTACCGCCGCGAGACTGAAGAAGAAGTCAAAGACATGCTCGAGCAGGCCCGAAGCCGGGCCAAGCAGATAGAAGAAGAGGGCCGCCAGGCCGCCTTCAACGAGCTCCAGACGTCCAAGGAGCAGATCAACCAGGAGATGGAGCGCCTCAAGGTCGAGTCCGAACGCGAGATCGAGCGCGGCAAGTTCGAGGCCGAGAAGATGATCAAAGAGGCCGAGCTCAAGGTCTCCGAGATCGAGCATGAGGCGTATAAAAAGGGATACGACGCCGGTCGCGAGGAAGGGTACAAGGAAGGCCAGGCAGAGGTCATGCGCCTCATTGACCGCCTCGGCACCATTGTTTCAACCGCGGTCGACATCAGGGACGATATCATCAAGTCCTCCGAGAAGCTCATGACCGAGATGATCCTCATGATAGCGCGGAAGGTCATCAAGGACGAGATCGTGGAACGCCGCGAGGTCGTCATCAACAACATCAAGGAGGCGATTAAGCGGGTCAAGGACCGCGACCGGATCGACATCCGGGTCAACTTCGCCGACCTCGACATGACCACGGCACACAAGGACGAACTGATCAAGATGATGGAATCATTGAAGAAGGTCAACATATACGAGGATTCGCGGGTCGAGCGCGGCGGATGCATCATCGAAACAGACGTCGGCGCCATCGATGCGAAGATATCAACGCAGCTTGACGCTATCGAGGAAGCGATCAGGAGCACAACGGCGATATAACCGAAGGCGCGGTTATGCAACCGCGCCTTTCGACGGATTCGGGATGAGACATAACGTGTTGATCCCCTGTCCCGCTTCGACGGGCTCAGCGCATCGCCCTGAAGGGGTGCTAGTGAAGGGCCAAATTGATACCGGGATTTTGTAGAACAAATGAGTAACATTCATGATGATTGAGATTACAAAGTTACATATAAAAAAGCATTATGATCCATGCCCCCTCAGGGGGACAGGGGGGTCTTCAATAGAGGGTATAGTGTAATAGTATGATACGGATACTCCCACATGAAAAGATTGATATCCTTACCAAGTACAAGGATGTCATCGAAGATCTGGAGCTCATCAAGTACACCGGCAAGGTGGAGCGCGTGGTGGGCCTCACCATCGAGTCAATCGGGCCCGATGTGGAGTACGGCGAGCTGTGCAAGATCAGGCTTGACCGCGGCGGGTACCTGTTCGCCGAGGTCGTGGGGTTCAACAAGAACCGCGTCATCTTGATGCCCATCGGCGACATGAAGGGTATCATGCCCGGGGCCGACGTTATAGCAGCCGGCACAGCGCTTATGGTGCCCGTGGGCGAGGAGCTCCTCGGCAGGGTCATTTCGGGCGTCGGCATTCCGCTGGACGGGAAGGGCGAGATTTACACGAAGGACCGGTACCCGGTCACGAGCGAGCCGATCAATCCCCTCGAGCGCACGGTCATAGACAGGCCGCTTTCTGTTGGCATCAGGGCTATCGACGGCCTCAACACCGTCGGCCGGGGACAGCGCATCGGCATCTTCTCCGGTTCCGGCGTCGGCAAATCGACCCTCATCGCAATGATATCCCGCTACACTGACGCGGACGTGAACGTGGTTGCGCTCATCGGCGAGCGCGGCCGCGAGGTAAAGGACTTCGTCGAGAAGGAGCTCGGTCCCGAGGGGCTGAAAAAATCCGTCGTCGTTGTAGCGACGTCCAACCAGCCGGCCATGATGCGCATCCGGGGCGCCTACCTGGCCCATGCCATCGCGGAGTACTTCAGGGACAAGGGGAAGCATGTCAACCTGCTGATGGATTCCGTCACGCGGTTTTCCATGGCCCAGCGGGAAGTGGGCATTGCCGCGGGCGAACCATCGTCGATGCGGGGATATCCGCCTTCGACCTTCTCGCTGATGGCCAAGCTCATGGAGCGCGCCGGGACGATAGCCACCGGAGGCAGCATCACCGGCTTCTATGCGGTCCTGGTGGAAGCCGACGATATGAACGAGCCGATCGCCGACCACGCCCGGAGCATCCTTGACGGCCACATCGTACTGGAGCGCCGTCTGGCGCACAAGGGGCATTACCCTGCCATCGATATTCTCCAGTCCATATCACGGTGCATGAAGGACGTGGTCACGCCGGAGCACAATGCGGCGGCCAACAAGTTCAGGGAGCTCCTGGCGGCGTACACCGAGCACGAGGACGAGATCAGCCTCGGCGCCTACGCACGGGGCTCCGTCCCGGCGGTTGACCGGGCCCTGGAGATGATGGACCAGATGAACGCCTTTCTCCGCCAGGGGATATACGAGCAGGATTATTTTGACGCAATAACGAAGAGACTAATAGATATGTTCGCGGAGCGCAAGACCCCGGTACGTCCCGACATTATCACGAGGACCCCGGCCTTCGCGAGGATCGTGAGGTGATAGACCTCACCCCCATTCCCCCTCTCCTTTGTAAGGAGAGGGGGTAACGATTGATCGGGATGTATTAGCTCCCCTTCTCCATTTAATGGAGAAGGGGTTGGGGGATGAGGTAGCAAGTTCTGTTAGGCGCGGATTAAAATCCGCGTAATTGAGGGAAGAACCATGAAAAAATTCAAGTTCAAGCTCCAGACGCTCCTCGATATAAGGGAGGCCCGGGAGCGCGAGATACAGTACGAGCTTGCGAGGATCATAAGCATTCAGAACCGTGAGCGGGAAAAGCAGGCCGGCCTGCGGCGTCGCATTGAGGAGCAGAAGACGTTCTTCGGCGACAAGCTGAAACGGGGCGTGTTTTCGGGTAGCGAAGCGATCCTGTTCGAGCGCTTCGTGGATGTCTCCCTCCGGGCCATCGACACGGCGGAAGAGCGGATCAGGAGCATGGAGCCGCAGATTCAGGAAGTGCGGATACGTCTGGTCGAGGCGTCACGGGCGCGGAAGGTCGTGGAAAAGCTCAGGGAGCGCAAGCAAGAGCAGCATACCTACGAGGTGAACCGCGAGCTCAACAAGGAGAACGACGAAACAAACCAGAAGATATACGCGATGAGAAAAAAGGAAACAGCGTAGGGGTGCCATGATAGACAATATGTACACGGTCATGAAGCGCATCAACGATATCAGGGGCCGCTTCGGCCTCAACCGGCACCGTGATGCCGGGCAGGCAGCGGCACAGCAGACCCGGACCGGTTACCAGGAGTACCAGGACCGGGCCGTCGTGGCCGGAAAAACTGAAAAGACCGGGGCGGACGACAAAGGCATCGCTGGCATCAAAGGGAA
Source organism: Spirochaetota bacterium (assembly GCA_041753395.1). GTDB lineage: Bacteria > Spirochaetota > UBA4802 > UBA4802 > UBA5550 > RBG-16-49-21. The sequence continues at coordinate 70,104 of JBGSUQ010000027.1, read as the reverse complement.
TTCCGTGGATGAGATACGGAAGCTGGCCGATCATTACGCGGCAAAAAAACACGTGCCGCCGGCGCTGGTTAAGGCGGTCATCGAGGCCGAGTCAAACTTCAATCCTCTCGCGGTGTCGCCGAAAGGGGCCAAGGGCCTGATGCAGCTCATGCCATCGGTCATCAAGGATCTGGGAGTGCAGGACCCTTTTGATCCCAATCAGAACATAGACGCCGGCGTGTCCCTGCTTAAAGACCTTCTCGGTGAATACAACGGGGACTATACGAAGGCCCTGGCGGCTTACAATGCAGGCAGGCGTGCGGTAAATGAAAAGGGCGGGATACCCGATTATCCCGAGACACGCGAATACGTAAAGAAAGTCATAGACTCATATATCAAGAACAGCGAGTGAAACGCGGCAGGGGAACAATCAGGGCTGCGGGAGGAGACAGATGAGAAACATATCAAACAGGGCAAAAATCATATATCTGCTGATGCTGATACTTTTCATATCGGCCTTTGGCGTATTCTGGATGGATTACATCGGCCTTTTTAACATTTCCGGTTATGTAAACCGATTCAAGGGAGAACCGCCCCTGGTGACCGAAGCCAGTGATGATGAGCCGTCCCTGGTGGAGCGGGAGGAATTCGAGAAGGAAAAGCAGAAGCTCTCGGAGCGGATCGAAGACCTCGACAAGCGTGAGGCCCTTATCGCCGAAAAGGAAAAGGATATGGATTCCCAGAAGGAGAAGATCGAGGAAATGAGGAAGGGCCTTAGCCTGGAGAAAAAGAAGCTGGACCAGGAAAAAAACCGGTATTCCGGCTATAAAATGAATGTAAAAGTCCTGGCAAACAAGATGGTCAACATGCCTCCGGAAAGCTCGGTGGATATCATGCTAAACTGGGAAGACCCGCTGATCATTGACGTGCTCAGGCAGATAGATGCTGACGCCATGGATGTTGGCCGGACCAGCATCACTCCGTACATTATCCAGCTCATGTCAGCGAAAAAGGCGGAGCGGGCCAGCCGTATCATGTACCTTATGACGCAGATTTGATCATCCGGGTAAAGCCGGTCACGGCGGCCCTTAGGCTTGCCGCCCGGCTCCGGCCGCCTATTGATCGCCTGGCCTTCCCCGGTCATCCCTGAATTTTGCAAATAAAAAAACTTGACAACTGTTTATCCTGTGCGCATTAATTATACGTCCATTAAGGCTGAATGGATGCAGTTCGATGTTCCCCTGAACAGGGATATGCCATTGTGGCCCGGGGCATCGGCAATCATAAACCACGGGTGGCGGGATGAGCGAGAAAGAAAATCGCGATGAAAAAGAACGGGAACTGGGAAGTTTTGATCTGAACATCATAAACATCATGACCCACCTGTACAAGAGCGGCGCGGTCGAAGATGAGGTGATGGAAACCCTGCGGAAATTGAATTTTGAGTATCATTCCCTCCTAGATAAGAACAGCATCCTTGAAGAAAAAGTCAATATTGACTGGAAGACCAATCTGCTCAAATACCGGGATGATTACCTGACAATGATAATCAAATCCGCCTCGCGGACCCTGGACATCATTCCGAACGACAAGTATAAAATCACGTATATCCGGTTCGACATCGATAATTTTTCCAGGCTCAACAACCGTTTCGGTCATGACAAGGGGGACATCGTCCTTGTCGACCTGGCTGATATACTAAAAGCTCATTCGCGCCCCACTGACTACCTGATACGCTTTGGCGGCGAAGAATTCGACGTGATGCTGCCATCGACAGACCTGAAGGGCGGTGTGACATACCTGGACAAGATGTTTAGTTTTTTTCAGAACCTGAAATACAACTTCGACAATTCAGATATTGCTGTCACCATCAGCGCCGGTATCGCGGTGTTTGCCATGGACTTCGTCAGGCTGAAGCGCATCAACTTCGACGGTACCAAGGACGAATACCTGAAGCTGCAGAAAGCGGCCGACGACGCCCTCTATGATGCAAAGCTTTCCGGCAAGAACCAGTACAAGATTTTCAACGATAAAATAGACTACAAGGATATCCGCGAGAGGTACGCGGAGGCGGGCGGCCGCGTCTAGTCCGCGGCGCTTTCCGCAATTGTCGAGTATTCATCTATTAGTCCCAGCATCTCTCTCCTGCCGTCCCCTGATTTTGCGGAGCTAATGAAGAGGGCATCCCGCGAAATCCCCAGGGCTTCGCTGATCTGCCGCACCCGCTGTGATCGCTGGTTACGCGAGAGTTTATCGCATTTCGTCAGGGTTATGGCCGCCGGGATCTTCAGGCTGGCCAGGAGCGAGAGTATCTCCGCCTCGAAATCATCCGGGGTCCTCCTGATATCGATAAGCAGAAAGGCGAGCTTCAAGTTCGCGCGCGTGGTTATGTATTTCTTGATAAGGGGCAAAAAAGCCTTTTTGATTTCCATGGGAAGCTTCGCGTAGCCGAAGCCGGGAAGATCGGCGATGGAGATCGCGTTATTGAGGAGAAAGAAGTTGACGGTTTTCGTCACGCCCGGTCTCGAACCGGTCTTGACCAGGTCCTTCTTTTTCATCAACATGTTAATAAGGGACGATTTCCCCACGTTGGATCTGCCCATGAAAGCGAATTCGGGGTAGGAATACCGCGGGAACTGCGAAGGGGTGCTGCAGCTTTTTAAGAAATATACTTCTTTTATTTTCATGGTTTGAGCACCCGCTCCATCAGGATTGCGTCCACGTCGTCATAGTAGTTTTTGCGGTGGCCGGTTTCTGCGAATCCGGTTTTCCGGTAGAACATCTGCGCGATGGTATTCTGCGAGCTTACCTCGAGAAAGATCTTTAGGGGCTCATGGGAACCCCGGGCATCGCTGATGATGCGTTCCAGCAACTGTGATCCCAGACCGCGGAGCCGGCAATCCTTCCTGATGCCGATGTTGTTGAGCTGGATCTCGTCCGAAACGATCCACGCGACGGCGAAACCGACGATATCGCCCCCTTCTTCGACCACGTAGAAGCGGGAGAAATTAAGGTCCAGCTCATCGGCAAACTGCCTGCGGTTCCATCGCGCGTGGCTTTCAAGCTCAATCGCGTAAACGGCCTCGATATCGGCTTTTGCGGCCTTTCTGATTGTAAGATTCATTGTTCCAGTGATAATCATACTTTGGTTTAAATTACTGTGGTCACATACATCTTGACATCTATCAAAATTTTTATACCCCCTGTCCCCCGGAGGGGGCATGATATAACATGCTCAAGGTTTAAGAAAGAGCAAGCAATTAAATCCAGTATATCATTGCAATGTTGGTTGAACATCCTAATTGATTTACAGATTTAAAATTTCTGATCAGATTGACAATCAATGTCATGCATTATTAGTTCAAATAATAATTCAGAAAAACTATTTATTACTCGAAGGAATGGTCAGTCCGTATATATTATGTACCGGTCGCCCCCTCCGGGGGACGGGGGGGAGATCAGAATATTTTACGGTTTGATGGTAATGAACGAAGCTCATCTGTCCTTCGGCACCGGATCGCGTTTTTCGAGAAAGGCCGTGACGCCTTCCCGCTTGTTTTCAGTCTCGCAGAGCGATCCGAAGGCATCGCGCTCCATCTTTAGGGCGGCATTGAATTCCATCGTGATCCCTTTGCGTATGACTTCCATGGCGGTTTTTATTGCCGGTCTTCCGCGGAGGGCGATGGCCGACGCGAGCTTCTTCGCTTCAGCAACCACCTCGCCTTTGGGCGTGCAGCGGTTGGCAATGCCGTATTCGGCAGCCTGTTTTCCGCTTATGAAATTGCCCGAGAGGATCAGTTCGTAAGCCCTGCCGGTCCCGAAGAACCGGGGAGACCGTTGCGTTCCTCCGAAACCGGGGATGATGCCAAGCTTTATCTCGGGGAGCCCCATCTGTGCCGTTTCATCGACGAGGCGGATGTGGCAGGCCAGCGCCACTTCTGTGCCGCCTCCCAGGGCAAAGCCGTTGATCGCGGCGATGAAGGGCTTGTCGGCATTCTCTATCAGGTTCAGCAGCTCCTGTCCGGCCTTGAGCCAGTCGCTTCCCGCCTGCTTGGTGTTGAGGTTTGTGAATTCGCTGATGTCCGCGCCGGCGATGAAGGCCTTGCCTTCGCCGGTGAAGACGACCACGCGAACCGCGTCGTCCGCGAGGGCTTTATCCACGGCCTCCCTGATGTCTTTAATGACCGGGGTGCTGAGGGCGTTCATCGGCGGTTTATTGATGGTCATCAGGGCGACTCCCTGCCCATCCACAGTATAGCTGCATGTTGACATGATTGGCTCCTTGTAGTTTAAAATAGAATTTTCATCGCCGCTTCGGGGATGAAGTAAAAGATCTGAATTATTGATGAAAATGTTTGAGGATCCGCAGTTTTTGTAAACAACTTTTTGATGCGTTATGCAGTATCGCGGGTGGAGCGATTGTCCCTGGATCCGATCATCAAATACTTTACGACCCCCCTGTCCCCCTGAGGAGGCATGCATCATTTACAATATCGACTTGTTAGGTTTTTCATTTCGACATTTCCTTCGTGCCCCCTCAGTGGGACAGGGGGTCTAGTTAGATTGATTCATCGTTCCGATCGGATCAGGACTCGTCGCTATGACCGATTCAATGCGGTGCTAGAATTGCGGTTCCTCCCCGGAGCGGCCCTGAAAATACTTCACCAGAGTCACCTGGTTCCCCTTTTCATTGAACCTGACAACATCGAAGGTGTTTCGCGCTATAATGAGGCCGCGGCCGTGCATGAGAAACTCCTGATTTACATTATCGGCAGACAGCGTCATGATGATGCGATGGTCGAAGCCTTTTCCTTCATCGGTTATGCGGTACGCGACCATCGCGGGCATAAGCGAATACTCGATCTTAACCCGTTTGCCGATGTAGAGGGGATTCTTCTGGCGTTCGCGTACGAATTCAAGATATGTATGACCGGCCACGTACCCTGTTTTTTCGCTGAACTGGATATCGAGGTTGCCGTGTTCTATGGCGTTGATGATTACTTCCAGCAGGCCCGTTTTAACGGCTTGTATGCCGGTCTGGTCCAGGAACTTGCCCAGATTTTTAATGAGGCGCTGGCTGAGAAGCTCCGCGTGGCTGAAATTGTTGTCGGCGCAGTACACCTGGCGCTCGGCCTCCATGAGGCTGAGGATGATGTCATCGGTCACCGGTGAGGCAGTCCCGAAAATATTCGCTTTTCCATCGGATTCAATGTAATCGAGTTTGACCGACAGGCTGACCGGCTCGCTGGCGTATTTTGACTTGAAATCGGTTCTGAATGTTATTGTTTCCTTCTCCTTCCCCAGGCTCGACAGGTACTCGTTGTAAATATGAAGGTACATGTCTCCTTCTTTTTCGACCCTGCGGTCAATATAATCGAGAAAACCGGTAGAGAGCACATCCCCGGGTTCATAGCCGAGATGTTTTTTTATAGCCCTGTTAACGGTTACAAACCGAAATTGTTCATCCAGGTTGAAAATAATGTCATTGGAGCTATCGATGATATGAATATATTTCTTTTGTGTCTCCTCTACCTGGAGTCGCATCGCGTTGATCCGATCAGCCAGGCCTAGGGAGAGGAGGATGACCATTGCTACCCATCCGGCCTGCATGCTGTAGCCGGTTATGAAATTTTCCGGGATGAGGCCGTAGGTCTTCAAAATGTAGAGTATCACACCGAGTATGAGTATGCTTACCGCGGTAAGGAACGAACGCGCTGTCCGTGATTTTTTCACGAGGGTGAGGATCAGCAAGATGTAGATGTTGTAGAACATGCTGACAAGGGTAATGGCCGTTGTCGTTACAATGCTGAAGCGGTAATTCTGTATGATGAGCGTTGACAGGCCGGCGATAAGACTCAGAAAGATGAACGCGCTGACGGCGATGTCGGCGCGGGGCATCTGCTTTCGCAAGTCAACGTAATATCTTCCAAATTGCAAAAAGAAAGCATAGGTCAGACCTATCATGAGTGGGTTGTTGTACCGTTCCCACCAGGGATTCTCAGGCCAGAGGTGCTGGTATGATATGCCGTTAAGGCCCATGGCGAGGAACAGCATGGACGCGATCGACAGTATGTAATACAGGTAGCCGATATCCTTCATGGAAAAAAAGAGGATGAAGTGATACAAGAGCATGACCAGGAGGATGCCGTAAAACATCCAGAGGAAAGCGGATTCATTGTCATTCCGGAGCTTGAAGATCTCAGGCGAATAGAGGTCCAGATCAATGATGAGGGCGCTGTCCGAACGGTAGCGCAGATAGCAGGTGGTTGCCCCGTGCGGTTTTATCGTTATGGGAAAAACAAAGGTCCGATAGTTCATCGGTCTCTGCGTAAAGCTGTAGCTGTGGCCGGTCCTGATACTCGTCAGGATCGGCCCGTCGTCGATATGGCAGTCGATATGGCTGATCAGCGGGTAGTTCTGGTTAAGATAGCATTCAACCACACCGTTGGTATTGTTTACAACCCTGAAGCGCACCCAGTACGCCGTTGCGGTGAAGCCGAACCCGAGTGAGTCTTTATCGGATCGCAGCCAGCGTAACGGCCTGCCGTCCCTGTGCATCTGGGCGATTCCGCGGATGTCTTCGATGGTCAGGATGCATGCCGGGTCGGGCAGGTATTCGATATGGGTCCCGAGGGGCATGCTCCTGAAATCCCGGTTCACTTCAATCGGTCCGGCGAATACATTGATTGCAAAAAAAAGAAAAAGGATGAGCACTGAAAACTTCATGCCGGGAAAACCAACCTCCTTGATTCGATCTCCGGGTATGAGGTCGCCTCATACGGGCAGCGATGACTCCTCAAAGTACACTTCTCATCTGCCATATTGTCAATTATAAAAAGGATATCAGGCCTATAGCTATCCCACTTGTCCGCCTCCTATAACGGACCCGGAAAAGATTCGTCCGGTGAATCAGCCCTTAAAAATGAAATAGACGGCGCCCATAAGGCAGAAACCTGCCCAGAGGTAGTTGAGCCTGAGCGATTCCTTCATGTAAAGGAGGGCGAAGGGAACAAAAACGGATAGCGTGATCACCTCTTGAAGTATTTTGAGCTGCGGCAGGGACATCGTGGTGTATCCGATCCTGTTTGCCGGCACCTGTACCAGGTATTCAAAGAGGGCTATGCCCCAGCTGGCGAAGGATGCGATGTACCACGCGTTGTCGTTCAGGTTCTTCAGGTGGGAATACCACGCGAAGGTCATGAAGATGTTGGAGATAGTAAGAAGAATAATTGTTTTTGCAATAACCGGCATATACTGCTCCATGAAAAAGTCTTTATGAGGTGAAAGAAATAGAGGGTCTTAAAAAATCAAGGAGATTTTAAAAATTATGAATGACAATTGTCATGCTTCGGGGAAGAATCATAAAGGGTCAAACTGCTATGAATAATCAGGGATCATTTTTCCGAAAATATGTATTCCGCCTCAACTGGGACGAGTTTATCTTTGACGTGTTCCTGTTCGCATATGCGGAATTCTTTCTGTACAAATTCGTTACCGGGGGGAAGTGGTTCGTGCAGGTCCTCAGCATGGAAACGCTCCTCCTTGCCGGCGTCTTTATCGATTTCTTTATCATATGGTACGTCGGCCTGGTCCTTAGGGAATACCTTGGTTATTACAAGAAGGTTTTTATCTTCGTGCTGTATGGCATTGCTGCTCTGTGGATCGTCATCGCTCTCCATCTCGGCGTGGCCATGAATGTGTTCGATATTTTCGGCAAGGGTGATTTCATAATTATGTCCGTGTTTGGGTACCTTATGGTCATGGTGGGCATCGGCGGCGGGATCGTCTTTGCCGGTACGGAGGTGCAGCGGGAAAAGGGAAAGCCGGCTGCGGCTGTCCGCCTGAGAGCATTGAAGATAATGGTGCCGTTCGGCATGTGGGCCATGAATATCTACATTGCCTACCATATACTCAAGGCGCTGCACGTGAAGAACCTCATTCCGGGCGTTCTTCTCTGGATAATGTTCACGTTTCTTGAAATTATGATATTCTGGGTTTTTGAAAGGCGCGTGAAGAAGAGCGCTCCCGCAGAAATCCGGATGTCACGGTTCGACAGGATTTTCAGGAAATTCATTTTCCCTGTTATTGTCGTAACGCTGCTCTGTCTCTGGGATGAGATTTTCCTCTGGGGCAGCATTACGAGGGCCCTCAATCACAAGGAAACGCTCTCCCTGGCAGGCACCATGGTCTATCTCACTTTGGCCGGGATCGTTCCCATGCGGGTCATCCTGATATTCCAGCCCCCACTGAACCTGGTCAACCTTGCCATCGGCGCCGGCAGCACGGGGTATTTCCTCTATTCCGTGGCCATGCTCCTGAAAAGTATCTTCCCGTAGGCGGGAAAATAGTGGCTTGCCTAAAAACGCGTATCGTTATGTATGACTTGTAATATAGAGCAGAGAGGTTTTTCATGGCTGATGAAGCATACTGCCGGCTCCAGGAGGTCCTTGACTCCATGCCCCACGGTTTTCCGGCAACCAGCGATAATCTTGAAATCAGTATCCTGAAAAAAATTTTCACCGAAGAAGAGGCCGGGATCGCCGCCAAGATGAAATTGAAATTCGAGAATGCCGAATCCATCGCGGCACGGACCGGTCTTGATACGGAATACCTGAAGATGATCCTGCCCAGAATGGCGAACCAGGGACAGATCTTTGGCGTCACTGTCGGCGGGGTCCCCATATACAGACTGGCTCCCTTTGTGTTCGGCATATACGAATGGCAGCTTCATCGCCTCGACCGTGAGCTGGTCGAGATGGTGCGGGAATATTTCAGACGCGATTTCGGGAAAGAGTTCTATGGCCACAAGCCGCCCCTCTTGAGGGTGGTACCGATTGAAGTTGCCGTACCCCATGATTCAGAAGTCAAGCCGTACAATAGCCTGACCGGGATGATCGAGAAGGCCGGATCGTGGGCCGTCGGTGAATGCGTGTGCAAGAAAGAAAAAAGAATTCTCGGGGAAGGGTGCGACAACCCTCTCGAAGTCTGTCTGGCCATTGCTCCGATGGAGCACGTGTTCGATGATCACTTCTGGGGAAGGCCGATCACCAGGGAGAAGTCACTCGAAATCCTGAAGACGGCGGATATGGCGGGCCTGGTGCACCTGACGTCCAATACACGCGACGGGAATCTTTTTATCTGCAACTGCTGCGGATGCTGCTGCAGCATTCTGCGCGGCATCAATGATCTGGACCAGCTGAACTGCGTCGCTCGCTCACATTACGTTTCAGTTGTGGATCCTTCGCGGTGCACTGCCTGCGGGGCCTGCCGGGAACGCTGCCAGGTGAGGGCCATCGAAATAAGTGATGTGGCCGCAGTTAACAGCCGCTGCATCGGCTGTGGGCTCTGCGCCGGCAGCTGCCCGGCGGGCGCCCTTCGGTTGAAGTTGAGGGAAGAGGGTGAGATCGAGCTAGTTCCCCGGGATGAGCGGGATTGGATGCGGAAGCGCGCCGCCTCGCGAGGAAGGAACGACTATAAATCACTGCTGAAGTGAGCCGTCACGCATCTGACTGTTGCTGTTTTATGCGGTGCTGAGGGAACAAAAAATAGTTGCATTAAAACATAACAGTGTTATGTTTGACCGGTACTATTGATACTACCCAGTGAGGTGCACTATGGCAGATGACGTTTACTACCGGCTCAGGGATATGCTTGATAAAATGCCCAATGGATACCCGGCCACCAGCGACGGACTTGAGATAAAAATACTCAAAAAAATTTATACCGAGGAAGAGGCGGAAATCGCCGCAAAAATGCGGATGAAATTCGAGACCGCCGAGGCTATGGCGGTGCGGACCGGCCTCGATGCGGAATACCTCAAAACGATGCTGCCCAAAATGTCGAACCAGGGGCAGATTTTCGGCGTTACCATCGGCGACGCGAAGATATACAAGCTGCCGCCCTTTGTTTTCGGCATCTATGAATGGCAGGTATACCGCCTGGACCGTGAGCTGGTTGACATGGTTGAGGAATATTTTCGGAGAGATTTCGGCAGCACCTTCTATAGCCAGAGCCCGGCGCTCCTGAAAGTGGTCCCTATTGAAAAAGAGATCCCTGCAAATTCCATCATTGAGCCCTATGAGAGGGTCTCCAGCCTTGTCGAGAATGCGAAGTCATGGGCTGTCGGCGATTGTATCTGCAAAAAGGAAAAAATGATCCTCGGCGAAAAGTGTGACAACCCCATGGAGGTATGCATGGCCCTCTCGCCGCTGGAGAACATGTTTGATGACTACTTCTGGGGAAGGCCCATAACCAAGGAAGAGGCCTATGCCGTTTTAAAGAAAGCCGAAGATTCCGGCCTGGTCCACATGACCTCCAACACCAGGGAAGGGCATATCTACATCTGCAACTGCTGCGGCTGCTGCTGCGGCATCCTCCGGGGCCTGAACGAACTGGGGCTGGATACGGCCCTGGCGCGTTCCAATTACCGGGCCGTCGTTGATCAGGATCTCTGCACCGCCTGCGGGGCCTGTCTTGACCGGTGCCAGGTGAAAGGGGCGATCGAAATCGGCGATACCGCCGTGATCAGCGGGCGCTGCATCGGGTGCGGCCTCTGCGTGTCCTCCTGTCCCGTGGAAGCGATAATCATGGCAAGAAAAGATGATGCCGACATCGAGTATGTGCCGATAGATGAAAAAGAGTGGAACAGAAAGCGGGCCGAGTGCCGCGGCAGGGACGATTACAAGGACCTGCTGAAATAAACCGACAGGGTTTGTCCGGTAACCCCCACCCACCCAGAGGGGGCTTTGTGGACAGCCCTCAGCAGGAACACCATATGCGATTAAAAAAGCTGATCAGGGAATTGCAGACAAAGGGCGCGTTGCCCTATCTCGTAACGGACCTGGTGAACGTGCGGTATCTCACCGGTTTTACCGGAACTTACGCCAACCTGGTCATCGGCAGTAGCCGGTCGTATTTCATATCCGATTCACGGTACGAGGAATACGCCCGTTCCATCATCCCGAAAGGAGTGGAATTCATACTCCAGAAGACCGATTTTCTTGATACGCTGAAATCGGTGCTCAAAACCATCGGCGCGAAGGAACTGTACCTTGAGGAGCATTCCACGCCTTTTTCCGTATACCGAAACATGAAGCAGTTTATAAAAAACGTAAAGATCATGCCGGGCGGAGATGAGGTGAACAGCGTCCGCATGATAAAGGACGAGGACGAGCTTGCCCTTCTCAGGCATGCGGCGAAAATTACCGACGCCTGCGTGGATCATCTCAAGAAGATCATCAGGCCCGGTGACGGGGAATGGGACATCTCGGTGGAGATCGAGCATTTCTACCGGAGGCACGGGTGTCGGAAAAGCTCCTTCGACTGCATTATCGCGTCGGGGCCCGGCTCGTCAATGCCGCATTACGCCACCTCCATGGTGAAAAAGGTCAGGGCCGGCGAGGTCATTCTCATCGACATGGGGTGCGAGTACCATGGCTACAATTCAGACTTGACAAGAACCATGTTCATTTCTAGCATTGACCCCGCCCTTGAGCGGATATACCGCGTTGTTCAGCAGGCCCAGGAAGCGGCCGTGAATGCGGTCCGGCCCGGCATCACCACCGGAAAGCTTGACGCGACGGCGCGGGACATCATAGCGGAAGCCGGCTACGGCGACCGTTTCGGCCATTCCCTCGGTCACGGGATAGGCATGGAAGTGCATGAACTGCCGGCCATCAAGCCGGGAGACCTGAAGCTGAAAAAGAACATGGCCATTACGATCGAGCCGGGCATCTACGTGCCGGGCGCCGGCGGCGTCCGTATTGAGGACATGGTCGTGGTCACCGCGAAAGGGAACGAGGTTCTGACCAAATCATCGAAAGACATCATTGTAATAGGATAGCGGGATATGATATCAGTTAACGAACTCAGACGCGGACACGTCATCATTCTGGACGGGGATCTTTTCTCCGTCATCGAGCAGCAGCACCACAAGCCCGGCAAGGGCGGCGCCATCGTCAGGGTCAAGATGCGCAACGTCAAGAAGGGCAACGTCATCGACCGGACCTACAACGCCGGCGTTATGGTCGAGGACGTGCGTCTCGAAAAGCGGCCCATGCAGTACTCCTACCGGGATGGAGATTCGGTGGTCTTCATGGACACCGAGACCTTCGACCAGGAGCATATTCCTGCGGATGCCATCGGCGACGCGCTGCAGTTCATGAAGGAAGAAGACATCGTCCAGATAGCCATGTACGAGGGCGAGCCGATAACTATCGAGCCGCCGGCGTCGGTGGTTCTCAAGGTTATCTATGCGGAACCGGGGCTTCGCGGTGACACGGCAACCAACGTGAAAAAACCGGTCAAAGTCGAGACCGGCGCCGAGGTCAAGGTGCCCCTCTTCGTCAACGAAGGCGATTTCATCAAGATCAACACCGAGACCGGCGAATATATAGAACGAGTGAAGATGTAGGAATGGATTTTTTCGACCAGATAGCCTCCTGGATAAAGGAAAACCCGGGGAAGACCGTCGGTGGCGCCATCGGATTCATCCTGGGTATTCTCCTTTTCACCATCGGGTGGTGGAAGACCCTTATTATTCTCGTCCTGGTTCTTGCCGGCTTTATCATCGGCAAGTCGCGCGATGAAAATATATCAGTCATCGACCTTATAACTTCCTTTTTCAAACGAAATCGTGATTGACGGACCAGCCGCGGTATCCCCATAATAAATCCGTGGACTCGGCACAGGTAAATTACCGCTTCATCAGGGACGCCTACCGCTCCCTCAACAGCAAAAAGTTCCAGGAAGCCATACTTGTGCTGGAGAAGGTGCTCTCCTCCGGCGCGGGGGATATCTACGTGCTTCTTCTCCTTGCCGTTGCCTACCTGCATACGGATCAGTTCGGGAAACTCGCCCGGTTTGTTACCAAGATGCGGGAGATGAACCGGACCTACATACCTCTCATCCAGCTCGAGGCTTTTTTAAAGCTTAAATCGGCCCCGGCTAAGGAAGAGGCACTGAAAGTGTATATTGATCTTATGGCGAAGTATCCGGCAGACCCTCACATCCATCGGGGCAGGGGTCTTATCAGCGAGGCAGCCGATTTTCGCGATTTCCAGAAAAATGCCCGGCTCCAGGATTTTGTCCTTATACCGACCCCGCCGCGGAGCTTGAAAAAAACCGCGAAAAAGGCCGTGTATACCGGCATGCTGGAGAAGAAGGGAATACGCATCATCCGGGACTCTCCAGTAACCTGGCGCCGCGCCGCGCTGGCCATGCTCGTTATCATTATTGTCGGGCTGCTGGTCCTTCTGGGGGTGCGGCTCTTTAGCGGCCCGGGCCTCTTCACAAGCGCGGCAAAGCGGGTCGGGGTTTCGCGCGCGGATTACAGCGGCATTGACCGGGTGACTCTGGGCGGAACGGAATATGACCTCGTAAAAAACATTGGCCCGGACCGAGTTGCCGTGTACTATCAATCGGTGAGGGACATGACGGGCGACTTCAATCGCGCGCGTGTGCTCATCAAGGCGGAAAAGCACAATGACGCCATCCTCCTTCTCAACGGGCTGCATCACAGCAATGTCAATTTCGTCGTGAAGGAAAAGGTCGCGTTTCTCATCAAGTTCGTCACTGACCTGGAGGACCGGGAATTCAGCGAAATCCCTTATGCGGACGTGGAAAAAAACAGGTATCGGTACCGGGGGTTCGCGGTGCGCTGGATAGGAAAGGTCGGCAAAATCAGGGAGCGGGACGAGAGCCAGGTAATCACGCTGAGCCTTGACGCGCCGGAGGGAAAATCCGCCGGAGAGGTGGATGTCTATTCCCCGAGGATCGTGCCGGGCCTTTCGGGCGGAACGCCGGTTCTTCTCGAAGGGGTGATCGTGGATTTCATCGGGAAGGAGAAGCGCGCCTATGTCGTGTCGAGGAATATTAAAATCCTGAAATAACAATCGAGAAGACCCCCCAACCCCCAAAAGGGGGGCTTTTCGGGCTGGATCTGAGTACCTACGTCCCCCTCCGGGGGATTTAGGGGGCTTTTAGGACTCCCGGTATCCTCCCGCTACTTTTTCTTTATAATAACCATGGTAACGTCGTCGGTGCAGTGGTATCCGCTGAGCTCGTCAATTATGGCGTCGCGGATTCCTTCAGGCGTGCCGGCCTGTTGCCGGCCGAGGATCCCGGCAAGTCGGTCCTGCCCGAACATGTCGGTCCGCGGATTCCGGTGATTACGGCGGGTCCCTTTTCTCCATGATTCGGTTATGCCGTCCGTGTAGAGGATCATCACGTCGCCCTGATCAAGATGGAGCTCCTTGTCGGAGGGAATATATTCTATGACGTCCTTGAGACCGAGAAGGATGCCGCTTGTCTTGAATGTTTCAACAGTATCTGACCGGGAACGGTAAATAAGGATATCCTGGTGAAGGCCGGACACGTAGAGGCTGCCGCTGCTCAGGCACGCTATGACTGTAATGGTCATGTACTTGTCTTCTTTGAGTTTTTTTATATTATCGCTGATGACCGTGTTGACCCGCTCCAGCAGGTCGGAGGGCCTGATGCCCGGATTACCCGTAAGGACAGTATGGATGGAGGTCTGCACCATCATCATGATGATGCCGGCGGGAACGCCGTGACCGGAGACATCACCGATAACCACCCAGTCCATTCCTGCGGCGTTTATTATATCGTAGTAATCTCCACCGACCATTTCAGCCGGTGCCATGTAACCGGCGATCTCGTATCCTTCCATCCGGGGTTGTTCCGGGATCAGGATGGTCTGCATCTTGCGTGCCAGCTCCATTTCACCCCATATGGTGTCCCGCGCCTTTTCAAGCTCCGTGGTGCGCTCATCCACCATTTTCTCAAGGTTCTCGGCGTAATCCGACAGCGCTTCCCTGGACATCTGGAGGGTGCCGGCCATTTCATTGAAGTTGCGCGTTATGTATCCCAGCTCGTCATTCACCGTTATGGGGATGACAATGTCATAGTTTCCTTCCCGGACCTGGGTGATGGCGTGGAGAAGCCGCCGGAGGGGCCGGATATAAGCGCCGAGAAAGAAAAGCCTGAAACCGATGAAGATCACGGCGAGGATGATGAAGAGCATGATGATGAATTTCCGGGCCGTCTGGTGATGGTATTTCCGATAGTCGAGATAGTTGAATCCGGCCTCGTGCACCACCTGCCGTTCAGGATCGAATCTCATGAAGGTGGTGTAATGGGATCTTGCATCAATGCCGGTCCGGTAATGACGTTGATCTGCGGGATGCATCGGCGCGAGGAACCTGATGACTTCCCGCTTCAAATCGGGTCCGTCGAGCCGTGCCGATGCCGTATAATTGAGTATCGCCTTAATGAAGTGCTCCATGCCGGGGTGATGGCCGCTCAGGTATTCCCGAAGGTGTCGGGCGAAGTCCCGGTCGGACAGTTTTGATATCTCCTTTGCCATGGTGCAGATGGGGTGCTGGAGCGAACCAATGAACATGACGGCCGCGGCGGCCGGATCGGCGGTATCGGCAGGCAGCCGTTCGACCTGCAACAGGATAGTATCCCGGTAGCCGCTGAAATACACGGAGCCGTCTGCCAAAAGCCCTTTGACCTCCGCACGGAATGACTGCAGGGGACGATTGCCGATCAACCGTATCTCCTCGAAACGGGCGGTGTTGAAAAGCTCGCTTTGAAGTGCCGTGAAGTCTACAGCCGGGCTACCCTTTTTAGTGACAAGGCGGTCTTCGCGGCAATTGTATTCGACCAGGTATGAGAGCCCGGGGGGGGTGCGCCCGGTGTCGAGGGCTATGGTCATGTCGCTATTTCTCAGGGCATCGTATGAATCGTCGAGGCCCTTCAGGGAAAAATATGAGACCCCCTGGAGCATGATCAGCAGTGTGGCCAGGCTTATGCCGAGAATCTTGACCAGGAGGCTGGTGCGTTCCCTGGTGGTGTTGAAGAAAATGATGAATACGGCAAAAAAGCCGACAATGGTAAAAAGATCCTGGCTGATCTGGTACGTTCCCCGGTCGAGGACACCGTTTCTGCTGAGAAGGTTCGCCGTGGCGGGAAATAAGATGGTAATGAAAATAAGAACCGTAATGGAGAGGATCGTCCATCGGTTTTTTGTTTTAATTATGGCAACGCGCCACAGGCCGATGGCAACCATCAGCACCAGGTACGCGATAACCAGGAGCGCAATATAGGTGCTGATAAAGTCCGCGTCAAAATCCCAGTAGTGGCCGTCGAAATGGTAGATTCTTGGTGAATGATAGGTGATAATGATAAAAGCGGCCCACGAAGTGAGCGAGATGACGTACAGCACGATCCCGACCAGGCGCCCGACGCGCGGGTATTTCTGGTCCGGCAGATATAGCAATGCTATGATGAAATGGATTTCGCTCAGGGTCACGACCCCGGCGGTGATCCACCGGTGATACGCAGCCGTGGGATGGTATACCATGGCCGCGATGATGTACCCGGAATAGAAAATCATCAGAAGCACATAGGTAATGGCGAGATGTGTCGTTGCCTTTGACTTACGGGGTACTTTCAGCAGAATCATTCCCAGCGACAGCATAAAAATGGCCGGGATCAGTGCGCACACGGAGAAGAAATTATGGTATATATTTGTAACGATGCCGGATATTTCCATGGTTCTTGTGGCGCAACAACTAATTATATGCCAGTCTTACCTCGTGCGATATCGCATCACCATCGGGGTCCGCCCGGGTGATGCACGATTCAGTGTAAACGATATTTTTCTTAAACAGAAGATGTGAACTAACTCTACAGTCGGGAATCGAATTTATCAATCAATATTTTCGGCCGGACGATATTTTTCCGGTTATTGGAGCGCCAGGAGTACAAAACGGGATTGTGTTATAGGCCTGCTTTGGCCTCCCCCTGATGGGAGGGCAAAGTAGGCTTCAGTGAGTCTTTAGACGGCCTCTCAATCAGGCCCCGTAACTTAATTAACCGGAGCGAACATCTCTTTTAATTCTCTCTTCAATATTTTACCGGAAGGGTTTTTCGGCAGTTTATCCGTAAGAATTATTTTTTTAGGGCACTTGAATCCCGCAAGGTTGGTTTTGCAGTATTCGATGATATCCTTTTCTACTGCCGCGGAGCCTGCTTTTAAAACGACCACTGCCGCAACCAGCTCAATCCATTTCGGGTCGGGGAGCCCTATAACGGCCACCTCCACGACATCCGGGTGCCGGTAGATGACCTCCTCCACTTCGCGGGACGCCACGTTTTCACCGCCGGTCTTGATCATGTCCTTCTTCCGGTCCACCACGTAGAGGTATCCATCTTCGTCAAACCTGCCCAGGTCGCCGCTGTGGAACCATCCATTGGTGAAGGCCTCGGCTGATTTGTCCGGATCGTTCAGATAGCCCGTCATGACCTGGCCGGACCGGTGCACGATCTCGCCCACGGAACCCACAGGAACGAAATTGCCGTCGTCATCCATCAGGCGGGTCTCCACGTTCACCACCGCCTTTCCCGCCGAGCCCGGCTTCAGGAGCTGGTCTTCCGGCTTGAGGATGGTCGCAACCGGGCTCATTTCAGTCTGGCCGTAATAGTTCCAGAGCCGCATTCCGGGAAATGTTTCCGACAGCTGTTTGATGATTTCAACAGGCATGATGCTTGCCCCGTAGGCAGCCTTTTTGAGGCTCGACAGGTTGAAGTCGCGAAGGCGGGGATGATTCAGGAGCCCGATCCAGACCGTGGGGGGCGCGAACATGTGGGTCACCTTGTATTGTTCTATGCACCTCAGCATCTCCAGGGGATCAGCCTTGTGCAGAATGATATTTTCGGACCCGGAGTAGAGAAATGGCATGAGGAAGCAGTGAAGCTGGGCGCAGTGGAACAGCGGCAGGCCATGGAGGCTCACATCCTGTGTTTCATACTGGCCGTCTATCATGCAGCTGAAATACTGTGTCATGAGAGCGCGGTGCGACAGCATGGCGCCTTTGGGTTTGGACTCGGTGCCGCTGGTGTAAGGTATCTGCACAATGTCCTCGGCGTTAACATCCACATCGGGATCATCGGCGGGCACTGCGGCCATTTCATAGTCAAGGTCAAAAAAACCTGACGGTATATCGGAGCTGGCGAGGGGTATCAGCCCCCATGTCTGTATTTTTTTGAAGAGATTGTTTTTTGACTGTATTACGGGCAGGAGCGAGTCTTCCACCAGAAAGATTTTGGCCCCGGAATGGGTTACCACGTAATCAATCTCTTCGGCATTGAGCATGAAGTTGATGGGAACCTGCACGGCGCCGATCTTCGCAAGGCCCAGGAGGCTGATGGGATAGTGGTGGGAATTATATGAATTAACTGCGACTTTATCGCCTTTCTTGACTCCCAGACGCAGCATGAGATTGGCAAAGGAGCAGGCCTTTCTCTCCAGGTCGGCATATGAAAAGGTTTTATCCCTAAAAACAATGGCTGTTTTATCGTTATATTTTGCTGCAGCCCGGCGGGATATTTCACCGATGGTATCACGATTGATTTTATTGGACATTTAACGCCTCCATGTCTAGGTTTATGTCCAATCGTGTAGATCCGGAATTTACTGTCTATTACAATATCAATAATTTTATAGCTGAATTTTGTGATTTTGTCATAACGGAATATGTTAAACTTATAAGGGGTCAGAGTAAAAAGAAATTATAGGCATATTTTTCAAGAGCTTGTGTCTCGATCAGCCATCTATAGTTCGGCTAGATATTCAATTGCCACAGGAAGAAGTTGAGCACTGCGGCGAAACTTACCCAGAGGAGGTAAGGAACCAGGAGGATACATGCCGGCCTGGCAATCCGCACAAACGCCGCCATGGTTGCGGCTATGGCAATCCAGAGTAAAATGATATCAACAAAAGCCGCGAAGGGCATGTGCAGGTAAAAGAACAGGTAAGACCAGGCAAGGTTAAGGAGAAGCTGGACGCTAAAAACCGCTACAGCCGCCTTCGTTTCCTTTTTCGAAAGGCCGTTTTTCCATACCAGGTACAGGGCGATTCCCATCATCAGATAGAGCGCGGTCCATACCGGGCCGAAAATCCAGTTCGGAGGGTTGAAAGACGGCTTGTTCAGGCCCGCGTACCATGACCCAATGGCGGGCCCGGTCAACAGCGCGCCGATTCCGCCGATCGCCTGGGGGATGAGGATGCTCGCGATGAGCCTGATGATGTTCGATTTTTTTTCCGCTTCCATCGGGGGACCTCTCATTACTTTATGATCATATTCTCTTCGGGAAGCCTGCTGTATATCTGTGCCATCCTTCTGAGACGCTGCACCATGTCGTGGGTGACGCTTTCCTCCTTGAGCTTGAAGCGCCAGTTCCCCTCCGTTGTGCCGGGCCGGTTCATGCGGAACTCCGGGCCGAAGCCCAGGATGTCCTGGGCGGGGATTATCACCAGGTCGGCCACGCTCCGGTATGCCTGGCGGATCATCTTCCAGTGGAAGTCGGACCACTCCTCGAGGCCCAGGTATTCCAGGACGTAACGGCGAGTGTTCTCGTCGATCTCAGTCCCGTAAAACCAGCCATTGGTCGTGTTGTTGTCATGGGTCCCGGTATAAAGGACGCAGTTGCGGTTGTCGATATTGTGGGGCAGGTAATAGTTCCTGTTGTTGAAATCGAAGGCGAACTGCAGTATCCGCATGCCGGGCAGGCCCAGATCGTCGCGGAGCTTTTCCACTTCCGGGGTGATGACCCCCAGGTCCTCGGCGATAAGGTGGAGGTGGCCCAGCTCCTGGCGCAGCTTTTTGAAGAACTGGATACCCGGGCCCTTGACCCATTTACCATTGACCGCGGTGGTCTCCTTTGACGGGATCGACCAGTATGATTCGAAGCCCCGGAAATGATCTATGCGGATGATATCGACGAGCTTGTGGAGGTGGCCGATACGCCTTGTCCACCAGTTGGAAGTCTCGGCGCACAGGACCGTTCCCTGTTTCCACCGGTATAGCGGGTTTCCCCACCGCTGGCCCGTGTTGCTGAAATAGTCGGGGGGCACCCCCGCCACCGACAGGGGCTGTCGCGTCGTATCGTCCAGCAGAAGGATGCCGGGGTTTGCCCACGCGTCGGCGCTTTCCATGGTCACGTAGATGGGGATGTCACCGATGATCTCGATGCCCATCTTCAGGCACTCCTGCCTGAAATCGGCCCACTGCCGGAAGAAGATATACTGGATAAAGCAGTGGAAACGGATTTCCGTGCCGAGCTTCCTGCTCCATTGTTCGAGCGGCTTCGGTTGGCGCATTGACAAACCCTCGTCCCATTCCAGCCAGTCCGTGGTGCCTGTCTGCTCCGCGATCGCGGAAAAGAGGGTGAAATCATCCAGCCAGTAGGCTTCCGAGCTGCAGAATTTTTCGTAGGATGCCAGGTCCTTGTCGGATGCTTTGGAAAAAAAATCAGCGCAGGCCTTTTCCAGCAGGGGTACCTTGTGCTCGATAACCTCTTTGAAGGGTACAACATGTCCTTCCTTTACGGTGATGGGCCCTATGGTGCCGGAGAACCATGTTTCTTCGGCAAGTCTTTCAAGGCTTATGAAATGCCAGTTCCCGGCGAAGGCGGAGGTCGATGCGTAGGGCGAGTAGTCAAGCTTCGCATCCACGGGGCCGATGGGCAGGATCTGCCAGTACCGCATGCCGGCGTCCCTGAGGCGGACGGCGAAATCCTTGGCTTCGGGCCCGAGGGTGCCGATGCCGTATTTCCCCGGCAGGCTGGTGATGTGGAGCAGTGCCCCGCTGGAACGATCCAATTTCATTAATATCCAACTCTCCTGTCCATTCTGTCCTCACCCCCGTTATTTCCAATCACACCAGGACCTCTCTTTTTTTTATCCTCACCCCTAACCCCTCTACATGAAATGGAGAGGGGAAATGTTTTAAGTACAGTAAGTCAGTAAAACATTCGCCCGAAGGGCGGATACCATACGGGCGTCTGTCTGAAGTCGATTTCGGCGGAGCCGAATCGACGAGTTACGCCCGTAGCCCGTCGCGGCGTTTGAGCGACCGGGAGGGAGGAGCGCGAGGAGGGAGGCCGCGAAGGCCTTCATCCTCGCAATCTTCACCGCAAGCTATTCATTCTCTCCAGTATTTCCTTGAGCATGTTGATGTGCTCGCCGTATTTCGTCCAGTTGCCTTCCCGCATGCTGGCATCGGCCTGGTTGTAGTGGTTCATGGCCCGTACGGCCAGGTCGCGGAGGCGGGTCTCCAGCGATCCTTCCGTGAGGGAACCCGCGTCGATGAAGGTCGATCCGGAAAAGAGCCGCTCCAGGGCTGCGGGGAGGTCCTTTTCCATGACGATCTTGTCCGAGAAGGCCACGATGACCCGCTTGAGCTCCGGCATTTCGCTTGATTCGGCCTTGAGGTAGAGCGGTTCAATAAAAAGTATCGATTCCTCGATGGGGATTGCCAGCATGTTTCCCCGGATAATGCTGGATCCCTTCTGGCTCCAGAGTGTGAGCTGCTTTGATATTTCCGGGTTCTGATTAATGCGCGCCTCGACCTGGAGGGGCCCGTAGGAGAGCTTGTCTTTAGGGAGCAGGTAGAGCTTGAGCTCGCCGTAATCGGGCATGTCGCACTTAGCCGTGAGGAAGGCGATCATGTTGTCCTTCTTGAAGGGGGTGAAGGGAATGATGGAAATGAATTCGTCCCGTTTTTCATCGGGCAGTTTTGTTACCAGGTAGTAGCTCTGCACCGGCTCTTCCTTGTTCTCAAACACCTGCCGAGCGATGTGCCACGCGTCCTCGTTATTGTAGAACACGTTGGGATTGGTCATGTGGTAGCGCAGGAGCGTGCGTGCCTGGATGGTGAAATAGCTTTCAGGGTAACGGAGATGCTCCTTGAGGTCGGCGGGCATTGAAGACATCTTCTTGAAAATCCCCGGGAATATGTTCTGGTACACCTTGATGATCGGGTCTTTTTCATCCGACACGTAGTAGTCCATGGACCCGTTGTACGCGTCGATGACGATCTTGACGCTGTTGCGCACGTAGTTTATCTTGCGCTTGCCGATAGAAATGGGTGTGGAGTAGGGGAACTGGTCTGACGTGGTATAGGCGTCGATGACCCAGTAAAGCTTCTTGTCGGATATGACCATGTACGGGTCTGTATCGAAGTCAAGGAACGGCGTAAACTCCTGCACCATTTCCATGATGTTCCGGCGGTAGTGTATCCTGCTCTTGCTGTCAATGGTGCCTGATATCAGGATGTTGATGTCCTTGAAGGCTGCTGCGAAGAGGATGCGCTTGAAAATAGAATCGAGCTTTACGCCCCCGGTCCCGCTGTACACGGCGAACTTGTTCTCATCCCCATAGGGATAGTCGAACTCCTTCATGCTGGTGTTCGTTATGATATATGAATTGTTATGTTCGCCGAAATAGATTTCCGGCCGGTCGATGGGGATATCGACGCCGAATTTCGGCGGGATGTCATAAATGAGCATTTCAGGCTGTCCCTCTGAGGTGATTTTGTCGACCCGGGAGAGGACAACGCCGTAGCCGTGGGTATACAAAAGGTGCTTGTTCTGCCAGGTCTGGCTGTTTTTCCCCAGGCGGTCTATGGAAAGCTCCCGCGCCGACACGTTCACCGCGCTCTTCCTGTTCTTGATGACGTAGCGGTCGACATCCACATCGTTGAAGAAGTAGTAGGGCTTGAGCTCCTGGAGCTGCTTGTAGGTCTGCTTCAGGGGGCGCCAGTCCCAGAGTCTCACGTTTTCCAGCGTGTTGCGGTTCTTGACGATGTCCTGGTAGGTGAGGTTCTGCTTGTTCGCGAAGGGCATTTCCCGAACCCGTTCGATGTCATAGGCTAAGCGCGTGTACTTGATGTTGTGCTCAATGTAGGGCTTCTCTTTTCCAAACTCGTTGGGCTCAACTATAAACCGCTGCTGCATCCCGGGGAAGACCCTGCCCAGGATGAAATAGACAGGGATGATGGCGACGAGCAGGATGAGGGGGAGCTTGAAGCTCCGCTTGAAGATATTGAACAGGAACAGCGCCGAGGCTATAAAGGATATGACCATGGCCGCATTGTAGGCCAGCAGGTTCGCGTGGATTGCAGTATACCCGGCGCCGTAGAATTTGCCGATCTTGGAAAAAAGGAGTCCATAGGCATCCAGCTTGTATCCAAGACCGTAGAGGAAAACGATCATCGCCAGGAGGGTCGAAATGTGCGCCCGGGCGAAGAGAGAGAACTCGAGCTTCGCGTTCTTGAAGAGTATGCCGCCGTTTACGACATGAAACACGACGGAAAAGAGGGCCGTTATAACCAGTGCAGACATGAGCCAGCCATAGAGGAACTGGAGAAAGGGGAGCTTGAACACGTACAGGCCCAGGTCCTGCCCGAAGATCGGGTCTTTGGGGAAGCCCGTGAAGGGGACGGCATTCGTGAACATCATGTATTCCTTCCAGAAGGACGACGCAGCGCCGCCCATCATGAACCCCGCAGCCACCACGCTGATCGCCAGGACAATGAAGAGGGCCCGCTTCGGCGATCCCAGGACCGGCAGCTGCAGGCGGTTCAGGATATTGTTCGCGAAGATCCGCCCCTTTCCCCCGAGCATCCGTATCAGGAGAAAGT
The DNA here is from genome assembly GCA_041753395.1 of Spirochaetota bacterium. Classification (GTDB taxonomy): domain Bacteria; phylum Spirochaetota; class UBA4802; order UBA4802; family UBA5550; genus RBG-16-49-21. The sequence goes on along the minus strand of JBGSUQ010000027.1, from coordinate 46,615 downwards.
TGAATGAAAAGATGCCGATAAATATGAGCCCGAAAAGGATATGTACATTGAATTTTGTGAAAAAGAGGACCCAGAAAATATTGAGGCCCTTGTATATTCTGAACCATTCCAGATCGGCATAGAAGCCCGAGGAGAAGCTTATCAGTGCGTAAACCATGATAAAGACAGTTATCCCGATAATGTATTTTTTATTCATTACTTAATTCCGGTTATTAAAGTGTTGAGCAGGCTATAGAATATGTAAAAACAAAGCGGCCGGTTTACTTCCCGACCGGTTCAGGCGGCTTGACGGGCCTCCATACCGTCAAGGATGCAATATTTCTTGTGGTTAATCAAGCTATTTTTTTAAAGGCCTTTTTATACACCCCGGGGGGACCAAGGCCCGGCGAGAATTTCGCCTTGACACAATAATTAATCTTTATTGTCATGGGGCTCGCAAAGATGCCCTCGGCGCACCGAAGGAGGGCTTATTGTATCATGTTATTATGGGAAAACCCGGTATGAACAACAATTCCGAGAATAAAAAGAAGATGATCTCCCGGAAGGTCATGGGGGTTAAGCCCTTCATGGTCATGGACGTGATGGCCCGGGCAGAAGAGCTGGAGCATCAGGGCAAGGACATTATTCACCTGGAGGTGGGGGAGCCCGATTTTGAGACCCCTGAAGTGATCCGGGAGGCGGCCATCGAGGCGATCCGTTCCGGCAAGACCCACTACACCCACGCCATGGGCGTCCTGGAGCTCCGGGAGGAGATCTGTGGATATTACCACCGGGAGTACGGCGTTTCCGTCACGCCGGACCGGGTCCTGGTCACTTCCGGCACATCCCCGGCCATGCTCCTCATGATGCTATCCATACTGGAGCCCGACGAAGAGGTGATCCTGTCGAATCCCCATTATGCCTGCTATCCCAACTTCATCGAGGCCGTTGGCGGGAAGGTCGTCGAGGTCCGCACGCAGCCGGATGACGGGTTCCAGTACCGGCCGGAGCAGATCCGCTCGGTCCTGACCGACAGGACCAAGGCGATCCTCATCAACTCGCCGTCCAATCCCACCGGGATCGTCATGACAGAGAAAAACATGGAGGAGATCGCGGGGTTCGAGAATCAGTTCATCCTCTCAGACGAAATATACCACGGCCTGGTGTACGAGGGTAAGGCCCATTCGATACTGGAATACACGGACCGGGCCTTCGTCATCAACGGTTTCTCCAAGCTCTACGCCATGACCGGGTGGCGCCTTGGCTACCTTATCTTTCCAAAAGAGTTTTCCCGGGTCATGGAACGTTTGCACCAGAATTTCGCCATATCGGCCAACAGCTTTGTCCAGATTGCCGGCATTGCCGCCCTCAGGCACAGTAAGCCGGACATAGACCGGATGAAGGCGATATACAACGAGCGGCGCGTGTACATGATCCGCCGTCTCAAGGAGCTGGGATTCCGGCTCCACGTAGAGCCCACCGGCGCATTTTACGTTTTTGCCGATGCAGGGCACTTCTGCACCGATTCGTACCATGAGGCCTTCAGGATCCTGGATACCGTCAGGGTGGGGGTCACGCCGGGCATCGATTTCGGCTCCGGCGGGGAGGGGTTTCTCCGGTTCTCATACGCGAATTCCCTGGAAAACATCAAGGAAGGATTGGACAGGATCGAGAGGTACTTGAAAGATAGAGTCTAGCAGTTTGCTGAAAATCTCCATGCCGTATCCGGCGTTTAATCTCCCGGAATAATTTTATTTATCTCTCTGATCATGCAGTTCATATCGATGACGGGCTTGAGAAAGACCTGGCTCCTGCCTATACCGATCTCCAGCAGCGATTGCGGGATGGAATAGGTCATTGACCCGGTGTGGATGATGAACTTCATGTCAGGCTGGATCTGGTGGGCCTTCAGTATGAAGGTGTTGCCGTCCATGCCCGGCAGGCGCATGTCGATAATGCCGAGGTCGAATTTCTGACCGGTGACCCGGTCAATGCCCGATTCCCCGTCTCCGGCGGTCACGACAGTGTAGCCCTCGTCCTCCAGGTAGGCCACCAGGTTTGACTGCAGGTGCTCCTCGTCATCAACAATGAGGATGGTTGTTTTTCGAGTCATTCTATCTCCCTTTTTATTGGAATCGTTATGGAGAACTTAGCTCCCCGGTCCGGCAGCGATTCCACGGCGATTGTGCCGTGATGATTATTGGTGATTATATAATACGATACTGACAACCCGAGTCCGGTCCCGCTGCCGGATTCCTTGGTCGTGAAGAACGGCTCGAAGATATGCTTGCGCAGTTCTTCGCTCATGCCGGGGCCGTTGTCCTCCACTTCTATCAGGGCCGAAGAGCCTTCCGTTCTCAGACGGAGGGTAATCCTCGGGTTTTCGCCCTCCGGATATTTCTTGCACCGGATTGCATGGGCCGCGTTCCTCAGCAGGTTCAGGATCACCTGCTGGATTTCCACCGCCGTGCACTCAATCGCGGGCATTTCTTTCTCGAAGTCCCGGATTATTTCAATATGGCGGAAGTCATAGCTTTTTTTCAAGTCATAATCGCTCGCGGCAAGCTCAATTGTTTTATCAAGCATTTCCGATATCCTGACCATGTCGTTCCGGGATTCGCTGCGCCTGCTGAAATTCAGCATGTTATTGACGATCTTTGACGCACGCTCTCCCATTTCGCGCATTCCGTCAATCATCTGGGGAATTTCCCGCTTCTTGAGGTACAGGAGCATTTTCTCGAATTCAACGCCGGCCTCCCGTGCGGCCGCGGTATTGATCCTGTTGTCGGGGGAGAGGCGCCGCTGGATGTTCTGCGCCGCCAGTAAAATGCCGCTTAGGGGATTGTTGATCTCGTGGGCCATCCCGGCAGCCAGGCCCCCCACGGACATCATTTTTTCCGACTGGATCATCATCTCCTCGAGGCGTACGCGGGAAGTAACATCGTCAATCCGAATCACGGCCCCTTCCACACCGTCCGCGATGAGCGGGTAGATAAGAAGGTCAGAGTAGGTGATCTCGCTTTTTTCGCGCTGGACCAATTTTTCGAGCTTCTGGGGCTCTTTCTTCGTGATGGCTGCCCGCATCGTGTCCATGTATTGATTCAGGCGGGGATAAACCTCGCCTAAATAGAAGCCCATGACCTCTTCCTCTTTCCAACCGGTCTTTTTTTCAGCCGCCATGTTCCAGTGGGTGATTTTCCCTTCCGCGTCAACGCCCACAACCACGGACGGCATGGAGTCGAGTATATTCTTCAGGTAGTGATTAATGTAGTCTATTTTCTCGTTGCTGTCCCTCACCGAGGCTACCATCTTGTTGAACGCGTTGGCGAGGAAGCCGATCTCGTCTTCCATTTTTACGGGAACCGGGACCTCCATGTTCCCCTCGTCAACCCTCCTGACCCCCGTAAGCAGGTCGTGCAGGGGCTGCACCAGGGCGCCGCGGAAAAACAGGGGAAAACCCACCATGACAAGGATGATGACCGTCATCAGCGCGTAGACCAGTTTGACCGATGAGCTGTGGATGTATGCCCGGTAATCGAAATAGGAAAATCCCGCTTCATATATAAGGCTGGCGCCGATATCCGCCACCTCATACGAAACAAAATGTTCATCACCGAGCCCCAGGCGATATAATCGGACACCTGCCACTTCCATGGGGGCAAGGTACTTCATCACCTCGCCGCGCAATTCATTGCCGTTGATCCTTGTTGAATCCATGAATTCAATTATGGCCAGCTTAAATGGATCGAATGATTGTTTCGTTTTGCCAAGATAGGTGAGCAGGGCCCCCCGGAAGTTCTCAACGGGAAGCTCATTAATTTTAAACCGGTGATAAGCGGTTATGGTATTCAGCCTGTTAAAATATTTCATAAGGTAACGCTTGCCCTTTTTTTTGCACGGCGGGAGCAAATCGGCATATTGCGTTATTGCCGAACGATATCCCTTGAAATAAGGATGCGAAACCGCTATCAGCTTTGTCATTTTTTCATAAAAAGCATTATCAGGGAGATCGTTAAGTTTCTCATGCATCAGGGTATTGGCCAGCTCATACCGGATGTTGCTCCTTGAAGGCAGCGGGTCCCCCGAAAATAGTGGCTTGGATCCCTTGACTGGTTCGGAATAGCAGACGAGGTATTTGAGATCCGCCGGATGGTATTCATGATCGATGATAGAGCGGGCCGTTTTCTGCTTTTGGATCATGTCATACGTTTCTTCCCTCTCCAGGGATGTATAGTAGCTCAGACCCTGGAACACGACGAGAAAGGCGACCATGCTGATGCCCACGATATTGGCCATTATGGTGGTCCGGTTCCTGGTGATGTTGGTATAGACCGTCACGGCAAGAAAGAAACCGAGCACGGTCACCATGTTCCATGTTATTTGGAAGATATCCCGCGTTATGGTCCCTTCCCGGCTCAGGGAGTTGGCCAGGCCGGGAACCACGGTAATAATCAGGAAGCAGATGAGCATGTAGAGGACCGGCTTTTTATTCTGACGCTCCGTAACGATTATGCGCCAGATACCGGCGGCTATGCATGTTAAAATATAGCCTATGATGACGAAGGAGACAATATAGCTCAACGGATCAAGGTCAAAGTCCCAGTAATGTCCATCGAAGCGGAAGATTTTGTCCGCCTCCAGGGAATTGATCACGAAGACCGCGTTAACCGCAATTGAAATAAGCCACTGTATCGCCAGAATGATTCGAGCCGTGCGCGTGTTCCGTTCTTCCGGGAAATGAAAGAAAAACTGCACGATGTACATGAGGCCCGGTATCACGGAAAATACTGTCAGCCAGCGGTGGTATGCCGACAGGGGATGGTAGATGGACGATGTGATGAGATATCCGATATTCTGGAATACGATGAAGAAATATATGAGGATGAGATCGGTCGTGGCTTTTGATTTTTTCGGCATTATGAGAAAGTAGAGGACCACCGCGATGTTGAAGAGCGTGGCGATAAGAGCGGCGGTAGCAAAAAAATTGATATAGGCATAATTGAATATATTCATTGCCTGCAACAGCCCGTTTAATTGGCCTTGCCGGAATCGATTTTATTATCCCTGTCAGCAGCATCAAAGGTGAATTTCTTGTTAACAAAAAGGTCCGTGCAGGCTTGCACGACACGATCATCATACAGCAACCGGGAGTTCTTCTTAATAGCATTGAGGGCCAGGTCTATTCCGAGGGCGTTCCGGTAGGGCCGGTGTGAAACCATTGCCTCGATTACGTCGGCCACGCGGATTATCTTGGCATAGATAAGTATGCCGTCGCCGGTCAGTCCCTGCGGGTATCCGGAGCCGTCAAGGTTTTCATGGTGCTGGAGCACTATCTGGGCGACAGGCCAGGGGAACTCTATCATTTTCAGAATATCATAGCCTGACTGGGAGTGCTGCATGATGTACTTGAATTCAATCGGGTTGAGGTGGCCGGTCTTGACCAGAATTTCAGCCGGTATTGACAGCTTCCCGATATCATGGAGCATGGCCGCAACGTAAACGCCCTTGATTTCCTCCTCCGACAGGCCCAGTTCAAGGGCTATGGCCCTGGATAGGGAGGCCACCCGCTGCTGGTGGCCGCCGGTAAAGGGGTCCCGCATCTCCGCGATTGAGGAGAGCGTGCTGATTGTTCCCGAGATTGACCGCTCGAGGCTGTCCAGAGACTTTATCAGCGCGTCTTCCGCAAAGATCCTCTCTTTAATCTCCTTGGCGAGACGCGTGTTGAGTTCCTGAAGCTCAACGGTCGTTTTTTCCAGTGCCGCGGTCCTTTTCGTGATTTCTTCTTCAAGGTGGGCCCGATGGCGCTTGTTTTCCTGTAACAGCTGCGATCTTTCCAGGGACTTGTTGATGGCGTATTCAAGAACCTGCATTTCGACGATGGGCTTGTTGATATAATCCCAGGCGCCCAGGTGGATGGCTTCTATGGCATCAATGATGTTTCCGGTTCCTGATACGATGATGACCGGGGTATCGGCAGAGTCTTTTCGTATCTCCCTTAAAACTTCCAGCCCGTCCATTTCCGACATGCGCAGGTCAAGCAGGACCATGTTAGGCTTATGCATCCGGAACATTTCAAGTCCGGTCCTGCCGTTGGCTGCCTCCACTACATCATAGCCGCTGTCTTCAAGATAGGAGACAATATTGTTTCTCAGGATGTCTTCGTCTTCAATGGTCAGGATCACAGTTTGGGATTTATCGTACAAATGATGTCTCCCTTAATGTTATTGTAGCCCTGTCAACACCTCCGAAAAAACTACGCAAGTATGCTCCTTAAATACAATTTAACAACAATTATCATAAATTTCTATGGTGATTCGATTTTTATTCATATTTTAATATATTAATAATAGACTTGTTGCGAAACTCAATAATCAACTATATTTGCCTCCGCCGCCTTCGGCGGCGGAGGCAAATATAGTTGATTATACATAGTTATGCAAAAAGTCTAATGTATATATTGACTATATATGTCAGATAATAAAACAAAAAACGTCTGATCTGAAGTATCATTATGAGGAGCATGAAAAAGCATATGCATGATAGTGGTGAAGGGGTTTGAAAAAAGACGCCATAATCCTGTTTCTGCGGTATCCTGAAAGGGGAAAAATGAAAACGTAGTTGGCAAAGGAAATCGGCAATGACCTTGCCTTTGACCTCTCTGTCTGCTTTATCAGGGATATTTTGGACACACTCCATACCGTGGACGCAGAAACTATCATTGTCGGTACCAGGACCACGGGTAAGGGACCGCCGGGGATTTTCGGGAAGTCGCTCCGCCTCGTGCAGCGCGGCCATGATCCGGGCGCGCGCCTTCACAATGCCTTTGCCGACGTGTTTTCCCATGGCTTTGACCGCGCGGTGCTTGTCGGCATCGAAAGCCCCGGCCTCCCTGCAGATTATATCCGCCAGGCCTTCAATGAACTGGGCAGACTGTCCGCCGCTCCCGAGCCTTCCGCTGATCAGATATTGATCTGGAATACCCGGTAGCCCTTGTAGCGGTCGGCGTTTACGAACTTGAGAGCTCCAATCATCTTCTGGTTGGTCTCGACGATGAGTGAGCAATCTGACTGGATGTAGCCCAACCCTATGCCGATTTCCATGGTCATGAGTATGAGTATCTGGTCAATGTCCTTCCCCCGGTATTCCGGCTGCACGCCCATCAGGATGGTCCTCAGGGTTTTTGTCCTTTTCACCTTCCAGAGGAGCTTGAGGATTCTCCAGGGATAGAGCTTGCCGTTAAGCTTGGCCAGGCCGGGGTTCGCGTCCGGCACTGAAAGGATGAATCCCACGGTCTTGCCGTCCTTTTCGGCGAAAATGGCGAGTTCCGGGATTATGACCATCTTAAGCTCGTCAAATATGTGTTCAAACTGCTTATCGGTAAGGGGAAGGTGGTCCTTGTTGCCTTCCCATGCGGCATTAAATATACGCTTCACGTCATCCGACCTTTTCGGTATATCGCGTTTTTTCGATACGACGAATTTGATGTCCGACTTTTTCACCATTTCTTCGCGCATTTTGAAAAAAGGATCCCAGTTGACGCCCTCTTTTTTCACCATGAAGCAGAACCAGTCGATATACTTTTCAAAGCCGAAGGCAAGGGCGTGCTTTTCATACCAGTGGGCGGAATGGAACATGCCGATGACCGGCATCCTGCCGTTATTGATACAGTCGAATCCCACCGAATCATAAACCGTAAAACTCTGGGGCCCGTTCATTTTCTTCTTGCCCTTCGTGTTGAGCCACTCCCTGGCCGTCTCGAAGAGGGCCTTTGACACATTCAGGTCATCTATACATTCATAAAAGCCGAAAAAGCCGGTTTCCTTGTCATATCGTTCCTCATACCGTGAATAGGTATGTGCCGTGATTCTTCCCGCGGGCTTTCCGTCACGATAGGCGATGAAAAGCTGGGCCTCGCCATGTTCGAAGAAATATCCCTCTTTCGGATCAAAAAAGTGGAGCTGGTCATTGATTACGGGCGGGACCCAGGCCGGGTCGTATTTGTATATTTCTGCAGTCCATGGCACTTTTATGAATTCAAGCAGCATTTTTTTGTCGGTGACTTTTTTGACCTCGATGTTCTGTTGCATTATGATGACCTTTCCTCTGTTGTGTTAATTGCATTTTCAGCCGATGCTGGCATGTTTATATTGGGCAACACGATATGCAAATTTTAAGTTTTATGTCTATTCTTTTTTAAGAATTATGGATGATACTCTGAGTGATAACTCAATTTAATCCGTTTCAATAATCTGGTGTTTACTCTCGCGTTGTTTAGACCTCACCCGCGCTATGCGCACCCTCTCCTTATAAGGAGAGGGTTGTTGCATTAATTATCTTAATGTATTTCAATATACCCCTCTCCATTTGATGGAGAGGGACAGAGGTGAGGTCGAGAAATAAAGTTCTTTACAAAAAATTGCTTCATTATTATTTTCCCTTAAAACATTTGAAAATATGCTGCCTGTGCACGGTTCCGCAGGCTCCGGCACAGTCTCATGTGATACAGTTCTTGGGAGGTCCCTGAATGCTTAAGGAATACAAAGCTGATCAAATTCGGAATGTCGCCATCATCGGCCACGGCGGAACCGGAAAATCCACACTTTTCGACGCAATGCTCCTGGTAGGGGGAAAAATTGACAAGATAGGAAACCCGAACCAGGGAACCCTCACATCCGATTTTGATGATGATGAAAAGAAAAAAATGATGTCCATCAGGAGCGCCCTCGGTTTTGTCGAGCTTGACGGCGTTAAGATTAACTTTATAGATACGCCCGGAACGGCAGACTTTATCGGCGAGGCGCGGGCGGCCGTCCAGGTGGCGGAGACAGTGATCCTTGTGATGGATGCCGTCGACGGCGTCCAGATTGAGACCGAGAAGGCATGGCGCTATCTTGCCGAGAAGAATATTCCGCGGATCATCTTTGTGAATAAGATGGACAAGGAGCGGGCCAGCTTCGAGAAGGTCATGGAAAACATCAAGTCCGACCTGAAGGCAAATATCGCGCCGCTGTGCATCCCCAGCGGTGAGGCGGATACATTAAGCGGCATCATCGACCTCTACCAGATGAAGCTCCAGACCCCCAAGGCCGGGGGCAAGGACGTGACAATTACGGATGTGCCGGCGGACGCGAAAGCGAAAGCCGAGGCGGAGCGCACCAAGCTGGTCGAGGTGGCTGCGGAAGGCGACGATGCCCTGATCGAAAAGTTCCTGGAAGGGGAGACCCTCACCGACGACGAGATCAAGAAAGGCCTGCAGGCCCAGCTGGCAGGCGCGAAGCTCTTCCCGGTGATCTGCGGGTCATCGCTCTCAACCATAGGCGTAAAAAACCTCCTCAACGTGATAAAGGATTTCGCCCCTGCGCCGAAGATGGGGATGGAGTATATCGGCCATGACCCCGATGACGCATCAAAAGAAATGAAAATACAATCCGGCGACGGCGGGACCCTGGCGGCTGTGGTCTGGAAGACTTATATCGACCAGTACGCCGGCCGGTTCAACTATCTGAAAGTAATTTCCGGGAGCATGCTTCCGGACGTTGAAGTATACAACGCGAACAAAAAGCACCGTGAGCGCGTGTCCAAGCTCTACACCATGGTCGGCAGCAAGCAGGAAGATATGCCGAAGATCAATGCCGGCGACATCGGCGTCGTGGTGAAGCTTGACAAGACCGGTACCTGTGATACCCTCTGCGACGCGAAAAAGACCGTGGCGCTGCACCTGGTCAAATTGCCCAATCCGGTCTTTTCATACGCCATCGAGGTCGTCAACAAGGCCGAAGTCGACAAGGTGGGCCAGTTCTTCACCAAGGTAACGGAGGAAAATCCGACCCTGACCTACACCTACAGCGCGGAAACCGCCGAGTCTGTCCTCTCCGGTATGGGCGAAATACAGCTTGGTATTGTGCTCAACTCCCTCAAGGAGAAGAATAAAATCGAGGTGAAGACCAGGGAGCCACGGGTGCCGTACCGGGAGACCATCACCAAGAAGGCAGAATCCAATTTCCGGCATAAAAAACAGTCAGGCGGTCACGGCCAATTCGGAGAAGTCTATATACGCCTGGCGCCGCGTACCCGCGGATCCGGGTTCGAGTTCAAGGAAACCATATTCGGCGGGTCCATCCCGAAGCAGTATATCCCCGGGGTTGAGAAGGGACTCCTCGAGGCCATCGAAGAAGGGGTACTCGGGAAGTTCCCCGTCGTTGATGTGGAAGTGGAACTGTATGACGGGAAATATCATGATGTGGACTCGTCCGAGCTTTCATTCAAGATCGCATCACGAACCGCTTTCAAGCTGGGTATGGAGAAGGCCGGCCCGATGCTCCTGGAGCCGATCATGGATGTCCATATCTACGTGGACAAGCAGTTCATGGGTGACATCCTGAGCGACGTGACGAGCCGCCGCGGCAAGGTGCTGGGCATGGAAAGCGCCGATGAAAACGGGGGAAGCGTGTCGGTGATACGGGCGCAGATCCCGCTGGCGGAGATGCTCCGCTATACCATCGACCTGCGCGGCATGACCAGCGGCAAGGCCACCTTTGAGATGAAGTTTTCCCACTACGATCCCATATCAGGGCGTGAGGCTGACAACGTCATCGCCGCCCGCAAGAAGCTCCTTGAAGAAGAAGCGAACAAGTAGCATATGCCCGCCTGGGGCGGTCCCGTTGACCCGCTCCGGGCTTGGCATCCGGTAACCCTATGAACATCATCGTATTTGAAGACGGCCTCCATGATAATTTCTATCCCCTCTCACCGACAAAACCGCTCTGGGAACTCAGGTCCGGGCTCTTCTCGTTCCGGGAGCGCATTGAGTTATTTGTCCGGAGGGACCCCAGGCTGGCCGATGCCGGCCTCCACTTTTTCACCAGGGAGCACCTGGCCCCCTATTTCCGCGAAAAATATCCGCAGGTAAGCATAAACGATTATTCTGCATTTGAGCGGGACGGTGAGTTCCTGTTCATTAATGCGGTAAAATATCCTTCCAGCACTGATTTTACCATAGAAAGAAACAGCGCCGTGATACTGGGGCCGGTGCCGGTCGTTGCCCGTGTCGACGCGGATATGATCAGAAAGCAGGTTGATGCGATTCCAGCAATGCTGATGAAGCTCGGCCTGGCGGAGATGGATTATTACGAACAGTACGAGGCCCCGGGGACCGGGCGAAAGGCGAATTTCATCTGGGACCTCATGGATTCCAATCCCGATATACTCAGGGGTGATTACGGCCTTGCAGGGTTCGCGGGAAACGGCGCTTCACGTAAAGATGTAACTATTTCGGGCGATGCAACTCAGGTATATATTGAGGACGGAGTGACCTTTGAACCCTTTGTATTCATTGACGCGACGGATGGCCCGGTAGTTATCGGCGCAGGCACGAAGATCAATTCCTATTCCCGGATTGAGGGGCCCTGCGCGATAGGGAGAGAGTGCATAATACTGGGCGCGAAGGTGCGGAGCGGCACCTCCATCGGAGCGTGCTGCAGAATCGGAGGCGAGATCGAGCAGTCGATATTCCATGGCTACAGCAACAAGTACCATGACGGTTTCATCGGCCATTCCTATATCGGCGAGTGGATAAACATGGGTGCGCTGACAACGAACAGCGATTTGAAGAACAATTACACTAATGTCAAGGTATACACTCCTGGCTCACGGAAGAAGACAGGCTGCAAAAAAGTGGGATGTTTTATGGGAGATTTCGTCAAGACCAGCATCGGCACGCTTATCAATACCGGTACGAGTATCGGGCCGGGGGCCATGCTGGTTCACGCGGGGATGCTGACTCCATATCATATCCCGCCCTTTTCCTGGTACATCAATGGGGAGACCGGCAGGTCGTTCCTTCTTGATGAGTTCATGTCGACCTGCCGCGAGGCCATGGGGCGGAGAAATGTCGCCATGACCGAAGAATTCATGGCGATGATCAAAACAGTATACACTATGACATCTTCGGAGCGGGAATAGCCATGAACCGTCAGGGCGTATTCCAGATATCCCTCACCCTCATCATATCCTTGTTTATCCATGTTGTAATCATGGTAAGCTTTATCGTGCCCCAGATCGGTGATATGTGGGGCACCCGGAAAATGATGAAAGACATCTTCGGCTCCGATGGGACCGGCAGGGACATTATCGTTAATATCAACCAGGATGACCGCCGGGTCGTGACGCCGGAAACGCTTCTTTCCGACAGGGACTCCAGCGCAAAAGGATATGTCACAAAGAAAACCGGGAGCAGATGGCTCAACAATTCCCTTGATTTCCGGGTGCTCAGGGGAAGCAAGGGCAAAGGGAGGGGCCAGGGCGATTCATCGGCGGCCGCCCGTGCGGGCAGGGACAAGATCATGGTATCCGATGATTCGGAAATGGTCGCCATAATAGAGAGGAACGACAGCGCGGGCCGCGATGCGGGTAATTACGGCATATTCGACGAGACCCAAATCCCCGATAAGAATGATGTCAGCCGCGAGAACGCCCTCTTTTATTCAAATGACGGCCGTTTCAGCTTCAATACCGTCAAGTTCAAGGACTTCAAGTATTTCAAAAATATGAAGGACAGGATCGCCTCGAACTGGTTTCCTCCTCTCATGGCAAATTCCATGGTTCAGGGATACAATCCACTCTCAGGCGAATACGCGCCGGGATACACGCGCATCATGGCCATCCCGAGCCAGGAAGTTAAAACGGTCTTTGTGCTCAACAAGAAGGGGGACATCATACATATACAGATACTGGATTCCCTCGGCAACAAGCCGCTCAACTCGTCCTGCTATGATGCCATCAGGCTGTCAAAGACCTTCGGCCCGGTGCCCAGGGATTTATTGAAAGGGGACGTGCTGGTTATTCCCTTTATTTTCGGATACTACGTGTATTGATCTGAAGCATCATGACTGGAGCGCTTGATAGTAATTGCCAGGCCTCTTTAATGGAAAAATAAAATTCTTGAGCTTGAATATAATATTTTCTATCATTCTCAAACTTCTACGTGCGCGCAAAACTCTTTAAAGAGTAATAATACTATAGGAGGTTTCTATGTTCAGAAAAATACTGGTTTTTATGATGGTCTTTTCACTGGCCGGCGCAGCCGCTTTCGCGCAGGGCAAAAAAATGCATGGCGGTCACAATAAAGGCGGAAAGGCTATGATGGGAGGCTGTCCCATGATGGAGGAATGTCCCATGATGCATGGCGGTGGCATGATGGGTGGCATGAACATCGAGGCTCTCAAGAAGCAGCTCAATCTGACTGATGAACAGACGGCTAAAATCAAGACATTGCATACGGATCATAAAAAAGAAATGCTGATACAAAAAGAAGCCCTCGCACCCCAAAAAATAAAGCTTCAAAGGCTCATGATGGAAGATGCGGTGAACCTCGAAGAAGTAAAATCCCTGATCATGGACATGTCAAAAATCCATGGAGAGATGCATTTCGCAATGATAAAACATAGACTGGAAGTGGAGAAGGTCCTTACTCCGGAACAGCGTGAAAAGTTAAAGAAGATGCACAGGGGTCCGATGAAGAAAAAAGGTCCGATGAAAAAAGAAAGACCGATGAAAAAAGAAAAGCCGGTAAAAAAAGAAGAGCCAATGAAAAAAGAAGAGCCGGTAGAAAAAGAAGAACCGGTAAATGAATAATGTCGATTCGCACATGGGGCCCCGCTTTCCGCGGGGCCCTTTTTATGTCATTCCTTGTCAATCAGCTCTTTTAGCGTCATCTCCCCGACTATCTTTTTCCTGCCTGCCGTTATCTGGCTGAACAGTTTCCCCAGGAAAATGCGGAATGACGACTTGCCCGGGGACACCGGCATGTCAAGGCTGATGCTCATTATGATGTCCATGACCCTGTTCACCATGACGTTCCCAGAGCTGTTCGCCGGCAGGTAATTGCCGTCGCTGTCCTGGATGATGAGCCTGTCGTCCATTAAGGGACGGATGTACCGCTCTGTTTGCTCCGCACCCCCTCCCAGGGCTTTCTGGATGTCTTTCAGGGAACTGGCACCGTCGCCGAGCTCAAATCTGCGGTAAACATAATGGATCAGCGCAATGCCGTAATACATGTGCAGCTCATCTCTGTCGTCCGGGGCCTTTTTCAGACTCCGGTACGTGTGGGGATGCATGAGCGTGTACGCTACCTCCGCACCGATGAGGATGATGACCGATGATGCGTACACCATCAGGAGGAAGAGCGGTATTGCCGCCAGTGCTCCATATACCGCAAAGGTGCCCGTGGCAAACCCCTTCACGTACAGGATGAACAGCAATATGAAAATGACCCACACGGCGGCGGTGAATGAGGCGCCGAGGGCCGCCGGTTTGAAGGGCACCCGGGTGTAAGGGAGCGTGATATAGGCCAGCAGGAACAGGAGCCAGATGAAGGCAAAGGGAGCCAGGAAGTTAATGATGGTATATCCGAACTTCCTTCCCTGTTTTATCGATATCCATTTCTGGCCGAGGTCTTTTGAAAGTATGACGGTCCCTGCGTCGCCGATGGCCCATAGTTTCTCATCCCGCAGCTGGAGCGAATTAACGCACAGGGTCGGCAGGCTTGTTTCCTCCCAGCTCTCGCCGCCGTTTCTGGTGCGGATCACGGTTCCCCCATCGCCGCCCACGACTCCTTCATCAGGATTGAAGAACCAGGCCGAATAGTAATTGTTTTCCTTGAATTTTTTCGATGCCCATGTCGCGCCGCCATTTTCGGAAATAAGAATTACTCCTTCATTGCCGACGAGGAGTACCCTGTTTTCGTTGATGAAAAAGGCGTTGTTGATATTGACCGGGCGGTTTCTGCGCTGCGCCGCGGCCAGATGCGTCATTTCCCATTTCTTGCCGCCGTCCTCAGTCCGCAGAATGACGCCGCGGTTCCCGGTGATGATCCCGCGGTCCTTGAAGAATGCTATGGCGTTCAGGTTCGGCCTGCCTTCCCACTCTTCGACCGACCAGCTTTCCCCTCCGTCGCCCGTCGTCAGGACCGCTCCGTTTTCGGCGGCGATTATACCACGGGTTTCGGTCAGCATGCGGATGGCGTTAAAATTGAAGCCGCCGAATTTCCTTATATGCCACTGGAATCCGCCATCGAATGTTACGAGGAGGATGCCGTTGGTGCCTACTATCCATCCTTTTTCCCCGATAAACTGAACGCCGCGGTACTTGGTTTTGGCAAGCTCCATCGGTTCAATGCGGCCTTCCTGCTCGGTAAAGGACCTGCCGCCCGGTTCATAGGCGTACACTCTCTGGTTGTCATAATCGATTCTGCTGCTGTTTTTATCCAGGCTTGTGAAAATTATTTTTCTGACGTCAGTTTGCGCGGTGTCAGCGTAAAGTATCGTGGACTTTTCCCCGACAACCCAGAGACGGCCGGTATCGGTGATAGCGGCCGCATTGTAGTTCGGCGAGGAGAGGATAATGGATAACTGGGTTGCCACGGTCATTCCCGCGGCGAGCATCAGCGGGCCAAGGGTCAGGGCCGCCCAATAGTAGATGATCTTAAGGAGAATCGGCCGCCCCCTTTTTACTTTCCAGATGTTGTTCATGGACTTTTCCATGGTCCTGAGCATCGCCGTGGCGGAGAAAATCATTACCGCCGCGCTGATGCCCCCGATTTTTCCGGCGTTCTCTATGAGACCCATGATCGCATCGAAAATGGGATCAATGTTGAGCTTGATGTTGTTTTCGTTCAAGAAGAGCAGTATCCGGTCAAAGAGTTCCTTTTTATTCTCACCGACGCCATAATAGAAGGAGTAGATGGTGAGGCCCACGGTAAGGGCCGGCACCAGGGATAATATGATGGTATAGGTTATGGAAGAGGCCTTGGTCGGGCAGTCGTCAGCAATGAATTTTCGCGTGGACACGATAAGAACTTTCACGGCATTTATGAGTTTTTTCCCTATTCCGCTGACGATTTCCTCGCCGTGATAAATTTTTTTCGCTGTGGATATGATGGATTGCAGGGTTTTCTTGAAAGCCTCTTTGACTGGCATACGACCCCTCCTTGGAAGAATATGGCGTTAATAATAGTTATTTTATAGCACTGGTCAATCATATTTTAACGGGAGCAAGCTGTTTGGCGGGTTATAAAAAATGGTGTTTCAGTTATTTTCCCACCAATAAATGATCAATAAGGTAATTAAGCTTTACCGTGGGGTCAGATTAAAGAAGGAGGATAACGATGCCATGATCCTTGAAATACGGGCAATAATTATTATTGACAAAAAATATAACCTTCACTAAGGTGCCAACACATTGCGCTTAAAGCGTTATTATAATAAAAAGGATGTGATTTAGATGACGAGTCCGTTAGAAGTCGACGTCAATGGCGATATTGAGAAAGCCTTTAAGAACCTGAAGAAAAAGATGGCCTTTGAGGGTATTTTCAAGGAGCTTAAAAGACGTCGGTACTACGAAAAGCCCAGCGAAGAGAAAAAGCGGAAAAAAGAAGAAGCTGAAAGACGTAGATTGAAGAAGATCCGCAGGATGAATGTGTCGCAGGGCAGGGTCAAGAAGTCTCCCACCATGAGAGGCGGTAAAGACTTCTCCCGTGACGAAACCACTGATGCATAATTGATGTTATTATCACAGAAATAAAAAAATCCGGCTTTGCCGGATTTTTTTATCTTTACTAATTATACATCGAGCTCCAGATGTAGGTACATTGGATAAAGATGCATATGGATATAACAGATACCCTCAGCCCGCTGGCCGATCGGTGCCGCCCCCGAACCATTGAAGAGTTCATCGGGCAGGAGCATCTTCTTTCCGAACATAAAATTCTTAAAACCATTATAGACAAGGGAACCGCCTTTTCCCTCATTCTATGGGGCGAACCAGGGTCCGGCAAGACCACCCTGGCGCGTCTTATCGCTTCATACTGCAAGTTGGATTCTCATTTTTTAAGCGCCATATCAGCCGGCGTGGCCGATGTGCGCAAGGTAATCGAGAAGGGAAAAGAGAACAGGCGGAAGGGCGCCCAGACGCTTCTCTTTCTTGATGAAATCCATCGTTTCAACAAGGCCCAGCAGGATTCGGTGCTTGGCTCCGTTGAATCCGGCGATATCATTCTTATCGGCGCCACGACAGAAAACCCTTCATTCAATGTCATTTCACCGCTCCTGTCCCGGACACGCGTTCTGAAGCTTTCGCGTCTCTCGGAAAAGAACCTCCTCTCTATCCTTGACCAGGCGCTCCGCAATGATGATATTCTGAAAGAAGGAAACGCCCGCTTTGCCGATGAAACAGTGAAGGATAAGCTTGTCGCCATATCCAATGGCGATGCCAGGCGGATGCTCAATATCCTGGAAACGGCTTTTACTCTGACCTCTGACGGTCTTATAACCGCGGACCAACTGGAAGAGGCCGTCCGCAACAGCATGCTCTACTATGACCGCGCCGGTGACCGGCATTATGACACCATATCCGCCTTCATCAAGTCCCTGCGGGGCTCTGACCCCGACGCGGCGGTATACTATCTGGCCCGCATGATCCTCGCGGGCGAGGATCCGGTCTTCATCGCCCGGCGCATGGTCATATTCGCGTCGGAGGACATAGGAAACGCCGCGCCCAATGCCATTACCCTGGCCGTGTCCGCCATGACGGCGACCCAGAATATCGGCCTGCCCGAAGCGCGGATAATCCTGTCGCAGTGCGCCACATTCCTGGCGTCGGCGCCGAAAAGCAACGCTTCGTACCTTGCTATCGACGGCGCCATGGCGGCGGCAAAAGACTCCAACTACGAGATTCCCCTTCACATCCGGAACGCGCCCACGGACCTCATGAAGAAGCTCGGGTATCACAAGGGCTATAAGTATCCCCATGATTACGATCATCATTTCGTGAAGGAGATATATCTCCCCGATGAAATCAGGGCCCAGGTGTTCTATAACCCTTCCGAGGAGGGAGGGGAGAAGACCATCCGGGAGCGGTTGAAGTCACTTTGGCCTGAACGTTATAAATAAGATGAATTGTATTCTGATCCCTGTAAAATAACCGGAGCGGAAAAAGCCAGCATGGACATGCACGTTACTCTGAACCCTACCTATTTTATCGACAGTGATTCCGCGCCCGTCATCGACCGGGCCCGCGCCATTGTCGCTGCAGGCGACAGCGGCCTTGACCGGGCGGTGAAGATTTTCTACTGGGTCCGGGACCGGATCCCCTACAACCCGTACCGCACGACCTACGACCGGGACCAGTACCGGGCGAGTTCCATCCTTCGCCAGGGCGACGGCTTCTGTGTGCAGAAGGCGGTGCTGACAGCAGCGCTGTCCCGGGCGGCCGGCGTTCCCTGCAGGCTCCGCTTCGCCACGGTGCGCAACCACCTGGTCACCCGGCGCCTCAAAGAGGCGATGAAGACCGACATTTTCGTGTTTCATGGACTCGTCGAATTTTTTCTGGAGGGCGGATGGGTGAAGGCAACACCGGCCTTTAACCTGTCCCTGTGCGAGAAGTTCGGCATCCAGCCGCTCGATTTTAACGGCCGTGACGATTCAATACTCCATCCGTTTGACAAAGACGGCAACAAGCACATGGAGTATCTCCATGATTTCGGTCCTTTCGATGATCTTCCCTTTGAGCAGATGACCGCTGAATACAGGCGCCATTATCCCCACCTCGAGGAGCTGTTGAAGATAATGAAGCGCGGCCAGGCGCCGCCGGCCGATTTTGAGCGGGAAGCGGAAGAAGAGAATTAAGCATAGATACTGCGCCGCATGCGGCGCTATGTAGCCAGAGGTGTAATCCCATGAGCAGCAGCCAGAAAATCACTGAAGTTCTCGAGTACATTTTACGCCATGCCACACGCCACGAGCTTGAGCTGGTCGGGGAAGCGCTGCGCAAGCGCATGGAGCGGGAATCGACCCTGGGCATGGGCCAGATCGATGTCAACCAGATGGCGCGGACCATGGCGGAAGATATCGAGAAGCAGATGGGGATCGGCGGAGATTCCGTTCACGAAATGTCGCGGCGCCTCGTGGCTGACATGATCCGCAGGGAAAAGCCGGAGATCCCCGAACGGGAGCTGCAGACCCTCCTTGACCAGTGGGTCCCGGGCCGGAGCGGCAAGAAAACCGGGGATGTTCCCCGGGAAATGCTCCTGGCCATGATCACTCAATTTGTCGCCTACGGCATGGGGGGGGTGAGCGAAGAGGACAAGAAGCAGTTTCCCGAGGGGTGGCACAAGAAATACTGGGAGTCCTTCCCTCCGGATATCCAGGTCCTTATCCGCGATTTCATCCAGGGAAAAATCGGGAAGAACCAGTTCTGGAAGGGGGTCAGGGAATCTCCGGCCATGTCAAAATAATACTTGATTTGAATAATAGCTGTGCAACATGTGGAAACATGCTATTATAACCGATAACCCACTGTCCCCCTGAGGGGGCATGCGTTAAAAAAGCGGAAGGTTGTTGAGTTATTGCATAATTGTCATTTCGACAAGCCCCTCGATAGACTCGGGATAAACAATTTTATCATCCGCCCCCTCAGGGGGTCGGGGGGGTACTAATACTTGAGGTCATATCATGAGTTCCAACCGCGACATACTGTTCGATATTCTGTTCGCCAAGTCATTCATCTACCGGGAAGACCCGCCCTTTACCCTGGTCTCCGGCAGGCAGAGCTTCTATTATTTTGACTGTAAGGCCACGACCCTTGACGCCAGGGGTGTGGCCCTAATCGGCGAGGTCATGTTCGATGCCATTGAGCCCCTTATGGGTCCCCTGGCCATAGACGGCATCGGCGGCCTGACCCTTGGCGCCGATCCAATTTCCATTTCAACAGCCATTGCGGCCGGAAAGAGGGGGGGCAGACTATCGCCCCTCATTGTGCGGAAGGAGCCGAAGAAGCACGGGACGCAGAAATGGATCGAGGGCGATGCCGGCAAGGTCAAAAACGTGGTGGTCATCGACGACGTCATAACCACAGGGGGCTCCACCATCACCGCCATCGAGCGGCTGCGCGAATCGGGACTTACGGTGGTTAAAGCGGCGGTGATCATAGACCGTGAGGAAGGCGGACGCGAGAGCATTGAAAAAACAGGTGTTGAAGTTATCTCGTTGTACAAACGGTCTGATTTCGACGCCCGGAGGCTCGGGAAGTAGTCACTTGAAATCATCCATGAAGGTAACGGCGCAGTCGGCGTTGATCCTGATGGTGTAATCCACGGTTTCCGGCGAGAAGATGGTAAACCTGATCCGGTACAACGAGCTGCCGTCCAGGTCCTTGAACGGTACGGTTTTGTTAGAGACCAGGGTTATTTCCTTTTCACGGTTCCAGTCGGCGTCAAAGTTCCTGCCGATTTCCGCATAATGAATCTTGTTTTTTGCCAGCTTGAAGTGGGACATGTCGATGGTTTTTTCTATTATAAAATAGGCCTTCTTTGTTTTTTTCGTGCCCATGATATCGGCGGTATATTCCGCTGTTATGCCGATGGAAAGTGCGTCAACGCTCTTGTCGAGTTTGAAGAACAACATAGAGGTGGCGTGCCGATCGATCATATCGACGGACTTTGTCGCTGCTATGCTGGAAAATGCTTTCACGCTGCTCTGCTTGTATTTCCTCTCCTTCTCCTGGTTCTTCTGGCCGGTGGTGGCACAACCCGATGCAAACAGGGCAGGCAGCCCTGCGAGGGCGATGATCATGAGGATGCGGAATATGCTGCTTTTCAAATGAAGATCGGGAGCCATGATTTTGATAATAGCTGTTTTTTCGCAGCGTCAAGGATATTTTTCAGTATTGGACGTGATTTTTTTTTAATTGATTTTAAAATATTCTTGCATTATGTCGTCATAATAAAAATCTTCTGCTAGGGTCGGGTTCAAACCCGACCCTGAAATATTAATTGGAAGGATCTATGTTCCTTAAATCGATGGATTTATACGGCTTCAAGTCCTTTGCCGACAAGACACAGGTCACCTTTGAGCCGGGGATCACCGTTATCATCGGCCCCAACGGGTGCGGCAAATCCAATGTCGTTGACGCGATAAAATGGGTCCTGGGCGAGAAGCAGGCGAAGAATATCCGGGGCGAAAAGATGGAAGACATCATATTCGCCGGCACCGAGCAGCGGAAGCAGCTGTCCCTTTCCGAGGTGTTCGTTACCATCGACAACTCCAACCGCGTCCTCGATTTCGATTCCGATTCGGTCACCGTGGGGCGCCGTATCTTCCGCGACGGGGAATCGGAATACCTCATCAATAAATCGCCTGTTCGATTGAAGGACGTTGAAAAGCTCTTCATGGACACCGGCATAGGCAAGGCATCCTACTCCGTAATGGAGCAGGGCAAGATGGACCTGATCCTGTCGACGCGGCCCGAAGACCGCCGCTACATCTTCGAGGAGGCGGCGGGCATTTCCAAGTACAAGTACCAGAAGAAGGAGTCGCTGAAGAAACTCACCGAAACCAGCGACAACCTTGAGCGGATCAACGACATCATAAAGGAAATAGAGCGCGAAAAGGACTTCAAGTCAAAGCAGGCCGAGACCACGAAGGTATACATTTCGCTGAAGACGGAGCTCTCCGAGCTTGATATAAAGATCAACACCCTCCGCTACCAGGAGCTGGCAAAGAAGCAGAATAAAATTCAGGAAGATATCGAACGTCACAACAGGGAGCGTGCGGCCATTTCGTCCAGGGTGTCCACCACCTCTGCCGACAACGAGAAGGACGAAAAGCGCAAAAATGACATCCAGCACCAGCTCTTCGAGCTGGAAAAGCGGCTTCACGCCTACCGGATCCGTGTCGAGGACATCGACGTTAAAACGGATAAGAACAAGGGTCTTATAGAAGAGGAGCAGAACCTCAAGAAGGGGATCGAAAACAAGATCGTCGAGCGGACGAAGAACCATGACCGTCTCGTTGAGGAAAAGCAGAAGAGCGAGCAGTCCGGCGTCGAAATCGGCAAAAAGATCGAGGACGACAAGCAGAAGCTTGCGGCCTTCTTCACAACGCGGAAGCGGAAGATCGATTCCATCCATGCTTCGCGGGACGCCATAGAGGAGAAGAAGGGCAGCATCAGGGACGCGGAAAAGGGGCTCAAGGAGCTCCAGGCCCTCCTCGAAGAGGTCATCCGGAAGCTGGTGGACGCCATCGAAAAGCGCAAGGCCGAGCTGGAGGGCTCCGAGCAGGAGCGGGTCCAGGTGCGGGGCATCATACATGACCGGATTCGGTCCATCGAGGAATCGCTCCGCAGGGCGGCTGCCGACCTGCGCGGGGGCATGGCCGACAGCGCCCTGGCCGCGCTGGACACCATCGACATGGACTCCCTCAAGGAAGAGATACTGAAATTTGAAAGCTACGAGGACGGCTTCCGTTCCATCCTTTTCGACAAGACAGGCATACACGCGGAAAAAGAGGGCCTTGACCGGAAAATACGGGAAAAGATCGACAGCATCGAAAGGTTCCGCAGCGAGATTACCGCCCTGGAAACGCACATCCAGCACGAGCAGGTGGAGCTGGAAGACGTCAACCAGATGATAACACGGGTCGAGAAGGATCTCTCCCGCAACGAGAACGAGCGGGATTGGATTGAAAAGCACATACAGTCCCTGAGTACCCAGATCGTCGATTTTAAAAAGCAGATAGATAACTACCGCGAGGAGATCCTCCGGGCCGAAAAGAAAATAAAGGAGCTTTCCGAAGAGATACGGGAATGGGACCAGCGTCTCGTCGAGTTCAATGAGCGCAGCGAGTCGCTCCTGAAAGAGATCGCCGATCTCACGGCGAAGCGGCTCGAGATCGAGAACAAGATCCATGAGAGGAAAAACGTCGCCCACAAGGACGAAGAGGAGCTTCAGCGCGTCGTCGAGAAAATCACCAGCCTGGACAAATCGCAGGTTGAGCTCATATTCAAGAAGAACAGCATCGAGGAGCACCTCTGGATCGAATACGAGAAGAAGATCAAGGATATCGAAAACCTGAGCATCATGGAATCGCAAATGGAAGGCTTGATGTCCCGCAGCCAGGAGATCAAGAAGCAGATCCAGGACCTGGGGCCCATCAACAACCTTGCCATCGAGGAATACCGCAATCTGAAAAAGCGCTTCGAGTATTACATCAAGCAGAAGAAGGACATCGAGAAGGCGCGTGAGGACATCTTCTCGGTTATCGAGGATATCAACCGGACATCGATCGAGATGTTCATGGAGACATTCAAGAGCATACAGAAGAACTTCTCCGATGTCTTCAAACAGCTCTTTGAGGGCGGTGAGGCCGCACTCGAGCTGGACGAGGCGGACAATCCCCTGGAGAGCGGCATCGAGGTCCTGATTCGGCCCCCGGGGAAAAAGCTGAAAAATATAAACCTCCTCTCCGGGGGAGAAAGGGCGCTCACCGCCATCGCGCTCCTTTTCGCGACCTACATGGTCAAGCCGTCCCCCTTCTGTTTCCTTGACGAGATCGACGCACCTCTTGACGAGCAGAACATCGGCAGGTTTGTCAGGATGCTCAAGGAGTTCTCGCGCGGGTCCCAGTTCATCATCGTCACCCATAACAAGAAGACCATGAGCATCGGCGAGACCCTCTACGGTGTAACAATGGAAGAACCCGGCGTTTCCAAGCTCGTGTCCGTAAAAATGGACAAGATAGAGGGAAATAATTGAAATAAACTTGACATTTCATATAGATTAATTTAAATTATTAATAGAGTAGTTGTGTGTATCTAATGACCGCCAGAATTTAGAATTGTATAACTGCCCGGGCGAATGATCGCCTGTGACGACACAAAGGAAGGTGTGAAATGAAAGTATCCATTGATGGAATTCTTGGTACTGCCCAGAAGATAAACAACCAGAAGGAACTGGAAGAAAACAATCCCAACAAGAAGCGCGGCGACGTTAAAACTGATTCCGTTTCCATCGGAAGCAGGATCAATACGCGCCTGGACGCGATGGAAACCGAATTCAGGGAAGTGCAGTCGTCCCTCACCCGCAACCAGATCGTCCGTGACGGCATCGATCAGCTCAGGACCGATCTCCTCAAGGGCGCCCCGGAACAGCAGATCATCCTCAACAACGTGACTTTCGAGAAAACCCCGGTCCTCCGTGGTTTCGTCGGCGAGGCCATAACGGAGCAGCAGCTTAATGCGAAGATGGACGTCAATAATAAGCTTATCAATGATGATGTCACCAAGCTGAAAAAGCTCCAGGTGGAGCTCGACAACATCACGGCATCGGACCTGGTCGGCCAGGACAGGCTGAAGAACATCGTGTCCAATGTCGATTCGATCTTTACCCGGTCGGGCAACGCCAGCATTGAGAACATTTCGACCCTGAGGCCGGACGCCGTCATGAGGCTTATTAAATAAGCGCGGTTTTACCCTTCACCATAACCGCGATTATCAGTGATAGATTGAGATGTATCCAGCCAGACGATATAATTACGCGTTATTTCTGTTTATCCCCCTGCTTGTTTTTTTTCCGTATCCGGCTTATGATCAGGATAAGCCCTTTATTAATGTTATTAATCCATGCTCCGGGCGCTACGAAGAGCAGATGAAGGACTGGCGCATGCCGTTCAGCCGTCACGCTATCAGGGAGTGGGGCGCCTCCCAGGGCCTGTCGCTCCTGGAGGACCGCGGTCCTGTTATGGATCAAACGGCAGCCTGCGTTGGTCCCTTTGGATCGGTAATCCTTGTCAATGGCCTTTCCCGTGAGGGAAGGTATCGTGTCTGGATAGATTTTATCAGATTCAGGACAGCAGGAGGATATCCCGATTCCTTATTGAAAATATACGCTGCCGGACCGGGTATGGAAGAATGCCTGATCGATGAAATCAGGTATTCCGATATGGGCGATTCATATTATCACGCTGATATTCCCATGGCCGTTTCATCCCGGGGCAGTGCGGAGATACGCTTTGTGGAGTTCTCCTCCGCTTCCGGCAACTGGGGCATCTGGGACATTATCGTGACCGGCGCCGGGGAACTGCCTAACCGGAATGATATCCCCGGTGATGAAAGCATTAATCTTGAAATTAATGACAGGATTGTACAGTAATAAGTTATTGTAAGGGTTCTTTCGGAATTTTATCGGCAGATACCTTGCGGCTTCCCTGGCCCCCTCGCTTATTATTACCCTTAAGTCACTTTGAAGCCCCCCAGACCCCCCGGAGGGGGGCTCAAAGATATCTGGCTTAGTATCCCTAAGTCCCCCTCCGGGGGATTTAGGGGGTTGAATTGCTGACTCATTACGATATGGGTAATGGGTAGGTCCCCCCGAGGGACTGATAATAATTTTTGTCAATCGTTGTTGAATAACGTAAGAGCCCTTTTATTCACCTCATCCCCGGCCCCTCTCCATGAAATGGAGAAGGTGCGCAGAGCGCAAGTGAGGTCAATTAGATCGATGTGAAAACATGCCTCTCGGGGGTACAGGGGGGGTATCCGTGCCAAAGTATGTTCCGGAGTGGTATAAAAGTCGAAATTTATAAAATTTTCTTCTGCCCCCTGCGGCGGAGAGAGGTGAAATTCAATGATTTAATGATATACAGCCATCTTGATTATTTTTATTGAAAAAAAAGAATTTTTTTTGACAAAAAAAAGGGGTGATATTTTCTGATTCACATATTTACACTGAATGAAAAAAGTGTTATTATAGTACCGTGTATTGCAGATTGCCTGTTGTACCGGCAAAAACTGACGGACTTCCGATGGTCCGTAATTTTATTAAGCGAAACCAGGGTGGGAATATGGCCAAAGACTTCCACGAAAAAGATTACGATGATGAAGTATATGAAGACGACTATTACGAAGAGCATTATGAGGAGGAAGAATTAGCAGACGAGTCCGAACTCATCGAGGAAGAAGAGGAAGCGGAAGCGGAACGTGCCGTAGACGAAGAAGCCAAGGGCGAGGCCGAAGCCGAGGAAGAAGTCGAGGAACTCGGGTGGGATGAACAGGATCAAAAAAAAGTCACGGTGAGCTACGCTTGCGAGGAATGCGATTACCGCTGGGACGACATCATCATCAAGAAAAAGGACGTTATTGAGGATGATGAGCCTGATGTTATCTGTCCCATGTGCGGTTCCATGAATGTCACTCTGATATGAGCAGCCGGTCCATTGTTATCAAGGGGGCGCGCGAGCACAATCTCAAAAACATATCACTGGAAATTCCGCGGGACAAGCTGGTCGTCCTGACGGGACTCTCCGGCTCGGGAAAATCATCCCTAGCCTTTGACACCATTTACGCCGAAGGTCAGCGCCGCTACGTTGAGTCCCTCTCCTCATACGCACGGCAGTTTCTCGGCCTCATGGAGAAGCCTGACGTCGATTACATCGACGGGCTCTCCCCGGCGATATCCATCGAACAGAAAACCACTCACCGGAACCCGCGGTCAACCGTGGGGACCGTGACCGAGATATACGATTACTTCAGGCTCCTCTACGCCCGCATCGGCGTCCCCCACTGCCACAACTGCGGCAAAAAAATATCGTCACAGTCCCTCGACCAGATCGTCGAGAACCTGATGACGTACCGGGCGGGGACGAAGATACAGGTCCTCGCGCCCCTGGTGCGGGGACGCAAGGGAGAGCACGTCGACAAACTCGAGCAGGCCCGGAAAAAGGGGTTCGTGCGGGTGCGGGTCGACGGACAGGTGCGCGAGCTTGAGGAGGAAATCAAGCTCGACAAGAACAAGAAGCACACCCTGGAGATCATCATCGATCGCATCGTCATCAAGGACGGCGTGCGGCCCCGCCTGGCCGAATCGATTGAAACGGCTATGGAAATAGGCGAAGGCCTGGTGACGGTCCTGGCGGATGAAAAGTCCTCCGCCGGCGGTGAAGCCGAGCGCCTCTTTTCCTCGAAGCTCTCCTGCACAGACTGCGGCATCTCCATTTCGGAGCTCTCGCCGCGTATGTTTTCCTTCAACAGTCCCTATGGCGCCTGCCCCGCCTGCGGCGGCCTGGGCTACATCATGCAGTTCGACCCGGACCTGATCGTCTCCGACCCGGAACGGTCCCTCTATGACGGCGTCCTGGAGGTCTGGGGGAAGACCACCAGCTACTGGTATCTCGAGCAGATCAAAAACCTCGAAAAGAATTTCGGTTTTGACGCTCACACTCCCTGGAAAAAACTCCCGAAAAAGATAAAGGACATCATCCTCTACGGATCTGAAGGAAAGAAAATCAATTACCAGGTAAAGCGCGAGAACGCCGAGTACCGCTTTACCCGGGCCTTCGAGGGAGTTATCCCGAACCTCCACCGCCGCTACATGGAAACGAAGTCAGAGGACATGCGCATCTGGATGGAGGGTTACATGTCCAATACCCTGTGCGGCCAGTGCGGCGGGAAGCGGCTGCGGCCGGAGAGCCTCGCCGTGAAGGTGGGGGGATATACCATAGACCGGGTCACGGCCTGTTCCATCGGCGAGGCCTGGCGTCTCTTCCAGGGACTTGACCTCACGGATACCGAAAAGAAGATCGCCGAACAGATTATGAAGGAAATAAAGGTGCGCCTCAAGTTTCTCACCGACGTGGGGATCGACTACATCACCCTTGACCGCGCCGCGGGGACCCTCTCCGGTGGCGAATCACAGCGCATACGCCTTGCCACCCAGATCGGGTCGAGCCTTACCGGCGTGCTCTACGTACTGGACGAGCCGAGTATCGGCCTCCACCAGCGGGACAACCGGAAGCTCCTGGCCACGCTGAAGCGCCTCCGCGACCTTGGCAATACCGTTATCGTCGTCGAGCATGACGAGGATACCATCCGCGAGGCGGACTATGTGGTCGACCTGGGACCCGGTGCCGGCCTCCACGGCGGCTACGTGGTTGCCGTGGGGACCCCCGCCGAGATCGAGGACAATAAAGCGTCGCTCACCGGGAGGTACATGGCGGGCGAGAGCTTCATACCGATCCCCCCGTCACGCCGGGAAGCGGCCGGTTTCATCGAGATACAGGGAGCGCGGGAAAACAATCTGAAGAACATTAACGTAAAGTTTCCCCTGGGGGTGCTCTGCGCGGTTACCGGAGTGTCCGGCTCAGGCAAGTCGACCCTGGTGATTGATATCCTTTTCAAGGCACTGTCGTCCCTGGTGATGAGGTCGAAGGAGCACCCGGGAAAGTTCGATAAGTTTATCGGCGTCGAGAAAATCGACAAGGTGATCGATATAGACCAGTCCCCTATCGGGCGGACGCCCCGGTCCAATCCCGCCACCTACACCGGTCTCTTCACGCCGATCCGCGACCTCTTCACGAAGCTCCCTGATTCGAAGCTACGGGGCTACCAGCCGGGCCGCTTCTCCTTCAACGTTCCGGGCGGGCGATGCGAAACATGCTTCGGTGACGGCGTCATCAAGATCGAGATGCATTTCCTTCCCGACGTGTACATCACCTGCGACGTGTGCAAGGGGAGGCGCTATAACCACGAGACCCTGGAAGTGCGCTATAAGGGGAAGAATATCTACGAGGTGCTGGAGATGACGGTGGAGGAGGCCCTCGATTTTTTCAGTGCCGTGCCCGCGATCCGCGGTAAGCTCGACACGCTGAACCGTGTCGGCCTCGGATACATCAAGCTCGGTCAGCCGGCCACGACCCTGTCCGGTGGAGAGGCGCAGCGGGTCAAGCTCTCGACGGAGCTTTCCAAACGCGCCACGGGGCGCACCATCTATCTTCTCGATGAGCCGACCACGGGTCTCCATTTTGCCGATATCCAGCGCCTCATCGACGTGCTCCAGTCGCTGGTGGACAAGGGGAACACGGTGATCGTGATCGAGCACAACCTTGACGTCATCAAAACCGCCGATTGGATCATCGACCTGGGGCCTGAGGGGGGGGATGACGGCGGCACCGTGGTCGCGGCGGGAACGCCGGAGGACGTCGTTCGCGTGAAGGAGTCCTACACCGGGCAGTTTCTGAAGAAGATGCTGAAGAATAAACGATAGTACCCGCGACACCTGCCTGCCCGACGGCGGAATCAGAACTGAACGGCTGCGGGCTTTTGCATTAAAAAAATGCTTGTATAAAAATTCAAATATACTAGTGTTGTGACCGAATAATCAATCAACGACTTGCCATTACGCGGATCATCGGGGATGGTCATGCGTAAAAATTAAAAATATACCCGGGGTATTGCTATGATGAACAAAAACAAAATGACCATTGTCCTGGTCCTTGCCATGGCTGTCTTCTACAGCTGCGGATCGCTGACGCGATCGGCTTATCGCGGAGACCTTGACGGTGTTAAAAAACATGTCGAAAAAAACGCTGATATTAACCAGTATGACCGGTGGGGATGGACCCCGATCATGTGGGCTATATATTATAATTACTATGATATCGTGAAATATTTGCTGGAACAGAATGCCGATCCGAATGCCCGCTCAATGCATGATTATGGCTCGGTATTAAAAGACAGCACCCCGCTGATTCTCGCGGCCACATACGGATATGGGGGGATTGCCCGGCAGCTCCTTAAACATGGGGCCAACCCGAAGGCGGTTAACAGGCAGGGTGATACCGCGTTGACCGTGGCGGAAAGATATAATTTCATTGAAATAGCAAACCTCCTCGAGGGCAAGGGCGGGAACCGCAACACCTGGGATAAAAAGGAGGACGAGGATACAAACAAGGATGAGGGAAACCAGACCATCCTTATGAACGACGGGAGTAAAATCGTGGGTAAAATTGTTTCCCAGACCCGCACCCATGTGACGGTCAGGACAAAATACAACACCATCACCATAGAAAAAGACAAGATCAGCGAGATGAAATACAAGTGATGCGTAATAGGGTTGATTGACAAACTGGCCTTTGATATCAAGTAGAAATTTTTACAGCGGAGGATAGCCCGTCCCGGGCGGGCTATCGCACCCGGATGGTTTTGATGCTGCTAGTGGGCACCTGTATGACGCCGCTTGAAGTATGTATCCTCGCCACTGACGCATTCTGGTATATAACCGCACCGACGAGAACTGACCCGTCATCAAGGTTCACCTCTTCCAGTTTGTGGTAGTACTCCCTGATGGCCGCTTCAGTTTTCAGTACCGGCGGTGTTGAACCGGCTTTTACGGTCGTATCCTCTTTCTTCTCTACTGTTTCCGATTGCCCGGTGGCGGGTGTGCAGAGATCCTTCTCTTCTTCCTTCAGCTCCTTCAGGGTTTTTTCCGGTATCGGCTTTTTGTCGTCGACTACTGCTTCATTCGAAAGGGCGATCATCTCTCCTTCTTTAACAAGGCTGTTGATCTGGGGTCTGTCTTTCGCTTCAACGAAGACCGTGCCGCTCAGGACATTAACATCAGTGACGCCGCTTTTACCCTTGCCGGAGGATTCCCTGACCGAAACGGTAAAGGTTGTCCCCCGTACCGCTGCGACTGCGGTCGGCGTTGCAACGCTCAATCTGTCACCTTTCGCCAGTTTCTGTATGATGAGCATGCTTCTCCCTCTGTCGAGGGACAAAACAGTGTCAGCTTCTTTCCCGTCACCGGCAGCAATTTGGCTGACTATAGAGAATTCCGCTTTTTCAAATATCCTGACCAGTGACTTATCAGGCATCAGCAGCGTTGCCATTGATTTTTCACCGGTAATGATTTTGTCGCCGACCTGCACAACCGTGTTGGGCCGCAGTTCCCTGCCGGGCTGGTTAAGACTCACGCTCCCAAGTGTGGCGGCAACGGTAATTGGTTCCGCCTGCTTCGCGACTTTCACGCATCCGGCAGCAGTGAAGATTATCAGTAACAGCAGCAGCGCTCGTTCCAGGTTGTGGATCATAATTTTCCTCGTGTCATGAGTTTCACTATACATTAAAAATGGTAGTTAAAAAACATGTCATCGTCAAGGATATTTTCACAGTTGACTGACGGGGTTAAACCATGCGAGCCCTATATGCTGGCGCATTGAACCAGGCAGATAAAGCATAATGCCTGATAGATAACAGCTATGAGCCGTACCGGAGGTTATGATATTCCGGCAGTTGGGCAGCTCCCATGCTGATGCAACAGCATGTTTTTTCCTGTATTTGAAAAAAAACTTGCATTATGTCTCATTTAATGCTAGATATGCAGCAATATGCCGTGGATACTGTAATAGGGTAAAAATTTAAGAAATACAGCCTCTTTTGAGACGATAATATAATAAAGTATGACAACAATTCGTTCAATAGTCATCAAGCGCGCATGGGCCCCAGTTCTTATTACAGCGATAATCTGCCTGTATACTCCTCTTGCGTTTTCCGAAATCGCGGACATGGTGAAGTTCGAGATCGCCAAGAAATATTTCCGCCAGGGCAATACCTATTTTAACAAGATGCGGTACCTGGCCGCTGCGGAATATTTCCGTAAGGCCGTGAAGGAATATCCAGACTACTATACCGCGCGGGACCACCTGGCCCGATCCTATAAGCTGGCCGGTTTTACCGATTCGGCCCTGAAGGAGTGGGAAAACCTGTCAGACATGTCACCGGACAATGTGGCGGTGACCAGTAAAATCGAAAACCTGCGGTTCCAGGACACCCTGCTGGAGCGGTCCAACGACAGCCCTGAATATGTCCTGTATGAAACATACAGGTCTTCCGATTATAACCGGTTCCGGTTCCATAATCCCGTTGATATTGCGGTCGATAATGAAAAGAACATTTACATCACTTCCTTCTTTGACGGCTCCCTGGTTAAGCTCGATTCGAATGGCAAGGGTGTTTTCTCGATCAGGACCTCCATCGACAGCAGGCTCTACGGCATCGATTACCGGGCCGGGAAGCTCGCTGTTGCTGATTTTAAGAGGGACCGGGTTTATATAATGAACCGGAGCGGGGAGATTTTAAGCCGCTTCGGTGTAAGCGGCAACGACGAAGCGGCGTTCCACGGGCCCGAGGGCCTCTGCTTCAATAACAGGGGCGAGCTCTATGTGGTCGATTCGGGCAACAGCCGGGTCCAGAAGTTCGATGATACCGGGAAATTCATACTCCAATTCGGGAAAAAAGGCGAGTACGAGGGGGAACTGTCCAGGCCCACTGACGTGGCGGTATACCGGGACAAAGTGTATGTCACCGATACCGGGAACAAACGGGTCGCGTGTTTCGATGATTCAGGGAATTTCATAGAGAATATAACTGTTGACGGCGTGGAATCACCCCGGGGCATTGTGAAGTCCGGGGACGCCCTCATAGTCTCAGACGAGAAGGGGGGCCTCCTCTGGTACGATCCGTCGAACGGGTCTTCGACCCGGCTCAATGCCGATGCGAAGGGGAACAGCATGGGGCGGCTGATGGCGGCCGTGTCCGACCGCGACGGCTATCTCTACTGCCTCGATTTCAGCAGGCAGGCGGTGGTTCTCTTTTCGCCGGAGCAGAAGCAATATTCCAACGTGAGCCTCGAAATCACCTCGATAGATCTGGCAAGCTTCCCGGTAGTGGCTTTTTACATAAACGTGCGCAACAGGGACGGCAGTCCCCTCTACGGTCTCGATAAAACGAATTTTACCGTCACCGAGGACAGCGCTCCCATTACGAACCTGTATAGTGACTACCTGAAGCGCCTTGCACCCTCTGTTTCCATAGCCCTTTGCGTCGACCGCTCCGGCGGGGCGGAAGACTACCGCGGGGATCTCCCCTGGACGGCTGAATTTATCTTACAAAAAATGAGGAAGAACGATTCTCTGGAAGTGCTGAATTTCAACCGGGAGACATGGGTCGGCAACAAGTTTGACTGGAGCAGAAGGAGGGCCCTCCGGGCGCTCAAGGAGCGCGAATACGGGGAAGGGAAGAATATCGGCAAGGCACTCTATAACGCCATCAGCGACCTGGTGCCGCGGTTGAACCGACGCGGCGTGGTCATGGTGACTGACGGCAGCATCGATGAAGATTCCTTCCGAAACTACACGCCGACAAACATCATCCGGTTCGCCAGGTCGCATTACATTCCGATATATATCATTTCCTTTAAGGAACCCCATGAGCTCCTCCGGAACATCGCCTCGGAAACGGGCGGTGCGGTGTTCCGGCCGCGCGACCTTGACGGGCTCAGGTCCATCTATTCGCGGATCAAGAATTCCGAGGAATACCGGTATGTGCTGGTGTATTCCACTTTCAAGCTCAAGTCCTTCGCCGGCTGGTGGTCCGATGTGAAGATCGAGGTAGGCCACAAGGGACAGAAGGGTGTTGAGTGGGGCGGATATTTTGTGCCATAGGAGCGGAACAGCCATATGCAGTACATCAAGCAGGGCCTGATTACTGACCTTAAAAAAAAGGGGATTTCCTCCGGATCGGTGCTGGAGGCCATGGCGTCTGTGCCGCGGCACCTGTTCGTATCCGAAGCCCTGCGGTTTCATGCCTACGACGACATTTCCCTGCCCATCGGCAACGGCCAGACCATATCAAAGCCTTCGGTGATCGCGAAGATGGTTCAGGCCCTCGGGCTGACCGGCGACGAGCGGGTTCTCGAGATCGGAACCGGTTCCGGGTACCAGTCCGCTGTTATTTCACGCCTTGCCGGTTCCCTGGTGACCATGGAACGCATTGAGGAGCTTTTCAACCGCGCCCGGGGCGTGCTCTTCGGACTCGGCTATCGCAATATTACGTTTTTACATTCTGGCGACTTCAACGAGACCGCGGGGATGTTTGATGCCGTTATTGTGGCTGCCGGCGCCGATATACTTCCGGTATCGCTTTTCGGCAAGATCGCACCGGGGGGCAGGCTCATCATCCCGGTTGGGAACAGGCGGGGACACCGCATAAAAAAGTTTATCGTCAAGCAGAACGGCGTCGTGTTAGAGGAAGATATCGGCGAGGCGACCTTCGTGCCGTATATCATAGAAGAGACGGCCTGAATAGTACGAGTAATAGAGGCCTCCCCGGCCTCTTCTCCTTGTGCACCTCTTCACCGTGTCGCTCAATTGCCGCAACGGGTTTGAGGTACCAACCTGAAAGCATTCCATTATCCCTGTTGCTATAGTTCTTTAGGATGGTAAAGTTTATTGACAAAGGGGATCCCGCCGCGGCATAATCCGACCGACGTCTATAACCGGCATAACCATAAGGAGTAACGATATGACCCTGAAAAAATCAAGAAACAAGATCATCTCGGGTGTATGCGGCGGTATCGCCGAGTGGCTCGGGTGGAACGCAACACTGGTGCGTATACTATATATCCTGGCTTCGATCATATCCGCCGCGTTTCCCGGCATCATCGTCTATATCGTGCTTATGATCATCATGCCCTCGAGCGACAGCTGAGACGGTCCGGGATGTGTTGTGGTCATTTTTGTTTTCGGATGCATTTATTTTTGGATCGGCGATTCAAGAAAGGGTGATGGTATGGTACGCAGTTCCGGATCGGACTTCAGGAAGGCGATGGTTTCACGGCCGTCCATGACCGGTATCTCGATAACAAGGATTATGATGTCAGGCCGGTCCCGGCTGGTGCGTCCGATACCTTTTCCGGCAGCGTGAAGGTGAAGGTGGATCCCTTGCCGAATTCACTTTCGACGCCGATATCGCCGTTCATCATCTCCACGAGCTTCTTGCAGAGATAGAGGCCGAGCCCGGTTCCCTCGTAAACACGCTTGGCCGAACCGTCCAGCTGGTGAAATGCAACAAAGAGCATACCCAAATTTTCGTTTTTTATCCCGATGCCCGTGTCACTCACGCTGACGCTCAGGTGATGATTGATTAATGCAACTTTAATGGTAATTTCGCCGTGCTCTGTGAATTTAATCGCATTGCTGGCAAGATTAAGCAGTATTTGGAAACACCGTTTTTTATCTCCGGTGAACGGGAGCGTATCTCCCGGCAGGACGATTTTCATTTTCAAGCTCTTCTGGTCGCTAAGAGGGCGGAGCACCTCGGTTACTTCATTGATCACGTCAATGAAGTTGAATGGTTCCAGGTCGAGTATGAGCCTGCCCGCCTCAATGCGCGAGAGTTCCAGGATGTCGTTGATAAGGGTGAGAAGATGCCGGGCCGATCTGCCCACTATGCCGAGCTGTTTTTTCTGTTCATCGGTGACGGGACCAGATTGACCCTTCTCTAAGATGCTCGTAAAACCGGTGATTGAGTCCAGCGGGGTGCGGAGCTCATGGCTCATGATAGCCAGGAACTCTGACTTGAGATGGTCAAGCTCCTGGAGTCGCTCGTTCGCCAGAAGGAGTTCACTGGCGTGTTCCTCCACCTGTAATTTAAGTTCCTCATATAATCGTTGTAACTCCTGCTCGCCCATTTTCCGTTTGGTGATATCGCGAGAATACATCATAACAGATTGTATCTCGCTGCCTTTTTCAATGATTGGCACGATGGTTATTTCATAATAGTGTTGGTTATAGGTATCCTCGAAACGATCGCTTTCTCCGGTCTTGATGGTGTGCATGACATGTTTTAAACGACTTTCGAATATCTCGGAGGGGAGCAATTCTCTTGCCGAGTGGCCGATTAGTTCTTCGTTTGTGCGTTCCAACCGGTTCAGGAGAACCCTGTTGCCTGCAAGTATTACACCCTCCTTATTGATGACAGTAATAGCGTCAAGCGACGCATCGAGCATTGCCCGCATCATCCTGTTGCCGCTGATGTCACCCCATCTTCCGATTTGATGTTTTCCTGATTTCATTGAATTGAATAGTTCATTCCCGTCATTATTCTGACCCGTCACTACCCTCGATGCGGGTGACCCGGTGCTCAGTCCTTTAATCGAGAGCGATGCGGTTCCGCCCCATTTTTTTCGCGTGATACAGACGTTGGTCCGCTATGCGAATAAGGTTATGCAGGCCGCGAATGTTTTCATATTCAGAGGTGTCCACGACACCCCCGCTGAAGGTATATCGGATTTTTACACCCTGGAATTCCTTCACCGATGTTTCGGTAATGATACGGACCCGTTCGATATTCTCGCGGGCTTGCTGACGGACGCAGTCATAGAACAAAATGATGAATTCCTCGCCGCCGTACCTGCCGACAATGTCGAGAACACGCATGTTGTTCCTCAACAACTCGGAAAAGTTGCATAATATGAAATTTCCAGCCTGGTGACCGAAGGTGTCGTTTACATTTTTAAAAAAATCGATGTCAAGAATGGCAATCGCGACGGATTTTTCTTCGCGGCTACCTTGTGCGAGATGTTTGCCGGCCAGATCCATGAATGTGGCGTGATTATAAAGCCTGGTGAGCGAATCGAGCTGTGAATTCAGTTTGAGAGTCT
Source organism: Spirochaetota bacterium (assembly GCA_041753395.1). Classification (GTDB taxonomy): domain Bacteria; phylum Spirochaetota; class UBA4802; order UBA4802; family UBA5550; genus RBG-16-49-21. Next base: position 10,533 of record JBGSUQ010000027.1, on the reverse strand, counting down.
TTTCAGCTTGTTTTTTGGCGAGTACCGCTTTAATTCGCGCCCGGAGTTCGGCATCCTGGTACGGTTTTTTTATATAATCCTCCCCACCGGCTGCGAATCCTTCTTCCACGTCTTTTCCGCTGTCCCGCGCTGATAGAAATATAATGGGAATGTCACTATAGCGGATATCGTTACCGAGTGCCTGGGCGATTTCGAAGCCGCTCTCGCCAGGCATCATTACATCCATGAGGATCAATGCCGGAAGTTCCCGGTCGAGAATTTTTCGCATGTCTATGCCGTTTCTCGCGGCAAGTACCTCGAAATCAGTGAGAATACACTGGACCAGATACCGGCTATATTCAGAATCATCAACAATGAGTATTTTCTGCTTCAAAGAATAATCTCCAGGTAATCACACAGACGTTTGTGTCTGCTGAAAAATGTCAATAGCCAGAATCAGTTATTGATGCAATCCCCATATGGTATTATAATAGTACAATGGCTGGTTTATGTCAAAGATATTTCAATGGATACCGGCAGCTGCATTAGCAGATGTTCTGCTATGAAAAATTAAGCAGAAGGTATATCTGGGGATTTGTGGTGACAGTCCAATTAATAGGTAACTATAACGCCCGTTGTGTGTTATCGGAAGATACTGGTGAGGACGTGCTTTCCTTGATGGTCATCGAAGGGACGGTCGTACTGAAGATGGGAATGTTTATTCCTATCTTCAGTACAGTACTCACACCCTGCTTACCTTTCGCCCCGTATATAAGGTAAAGTCAGATTGCTGCGGTGTGTATTCCTGGTTCAGCAGCGAGGATGAGATGAGGTAGTCGGCCGTGGCACGGTTGCACGCCGTGGGCACGTTGTAGAGGACGCAGATTCTGAGGAGCGCCTTTACGTCAACGTCATGGGGCTGCGGCTCCATGGGGTCCCAGAGAAAAATCATCATGTCGATTTTCCCTTCCGCGATGAGGGCGCCCATCTGCTGGTCGCCTCCCAAGGGGCCCGACTTCAGTTTTTCCACACTGATTGTCGCTCCGTTTTGTTCCGCTTTTTGCGAGAGCGCTTCCTCGACCATCTTCCCGGTAGTGCCGGTGCATACCAGGTCATGCTCGATGAGTATATGCCAGTTCCACTCGGCCCATTCGATAAGACCTTTCTTTTTGTTGTCATGCGCCACCAGGGCGATTCGTTTTCGGTTCATCTGGTAACCCTTCCATAAAAAATAAATTGCGCCGAAGCAGGCGCAGAATGATTGAATAATATGACACAGATGAGGTGACATGGTTACTGTCAATGATTAAATTATAGCGCATTATTCCTTGACATGTCCCGCATTGTAAATAGAATACAACCTGCGTATCTGCTTGTTTGCAGACCGGATAGAACATTACTAATTCACATTGTTTTTCCTTCTTATAGTATTACTTTCATAAAGGATTGATCATGCGTATATTTGTAGACGGCGATGCCATGCCGGTTGTTATCAAGAATATACTGTTCAGGGCGGTGGAACGGACGGGTATTCCCCTTGTCCTGGTTGCGAATCAGCCTATACAGACGCCTCGATCCGATTACATAACATGCATTACGGTGCCGGCCGGTCCGGACGAGGCTGATGATCGAATCGCTGCCATGGCACAGGCCGGCGACCTTGTCGTTACCGCGGACATTCCCCTGGCAGACCGTGTCATCAGTAAAAGAGCATGGGTGATAGATCCCAGGGGAGCGCTTTATTCCAGTGAGAACATTAAAGAGAAGCTGGCCATGCGTGATTTGATGAATGAATTGAGGAGCGGCGGGATAGACACGGGCGGCCCATCGGCATTCTGCAGCAAGGATTGCCAGGCCTTCGCCAATCAGCTTGATCGCTTCCTGATGAAGCATCATAAAAATTCCGGAAGGGAAGCATGATATCCCCGGGACCGTGTCTAATTCAATGAAAAGGGAAACGCAATAGTCCCGGTGAAATACTTCAAAACTACGAATTGATCTGTTTCGCAAGCCACGTTATCGACTTCTTGAATTGCGCGTTGCCGCCGGCGGTATTGCCTTCTTCGGGGTAGACCTCTATTACTTTTTCGCTCTGGAAGTGGTTGAACAGGCTGAAAATGCATTCCGGCGGCGACAAGGTGTCCTTGAACCCTACCGTTGCGAGTATCGGGCAGCCGATTTTATCCGCGAAGTTCAGCGCGTCAAAATAGGTGAGGTTCTCTTTAATCAGCTTTTTCTTGGCCTTGATTGTGGCCACGAACTCGTTTATTTCATTGGAGGCGTCGCTTTTGGAAATGTTCTGGCTCAGGACGAGGTGGCAAAAGGCCGGTGTTTCCAATACGAGCGCCGCGACCCGGTCGGAAAAGGCGGCGGTGAATACCGCGGCGGCGGCGCCGATGCCCTTGCCGATGATTCCGATGGCGCTGCAGTTGATGTCAGGGATGAGGCGAAGCATATCGATGGACCGGTACAGGTCGAGATACACGGCCTTGACATAGTAGGTGTCGCGGTCGAGTATGTTCTCCACCATGTAGCCGGGTGACGCGGGCTCTTCCTCGGTATCGTCCGGCTTGACTATCTCGGTATGTCCCCGGAGGTTTATGAAAAAATATGCCGCCGATTCATCGAGGACCTGCTGCGGGTAGTGCAGCATATTATTATAATCATGGACATGTATTATCACTTTCGGCTTAAGGGTTCCCCGGGGTATTAGAAGTTCCCCCGTTATAGTGGTTTTGGTGAAGCCCTTGTACGTAACGTCATAGGAAGCGAATCGGTGTGTCGATTTTTTCCCGCTTTTGACTAGTTTTGTTTCGAGGGGAATCTTTTTTATCTCGGCAATGGATTTATCCCAGAACTCGTCGAAGTCATTCTTTTTATCCTGCGGCGGAAGGTTTAAAAAATATTTATCGAAATTACTGAGGGCCATCGCGTTCTTATTTATTGGTCAGTTTGTATAGTAGATAATAGTTATTGCTGAGCAGCACGTAGAGCAGGAATATCAGCACCGAGGAGGTGATTATAAAAAAGAATAAGATCGAAAGATAATAGAGCGGCTTCCGCACCAGGTAGATGACGATGTCCCGCGCCGCAAGGCCTTCCTTCCCAAGCCGGTGGATCCTCATGCCCAGAAATGCCACGAATAGGGCCACCAGAACGAAAATGGAAAGATCTTTCACGATAAAGTTAAAAGTGTTTTTATGGTTGATCGCGAAGATGGTCACGGGGTAGATCAGGATATTCATGATGACCACCGATATGACGGCAACGGCCAGGGTGAACAGCGCGAGGGTGGATATTTCCTTGAACCGGTCGCGGAGTTTCATTTTTTCATACAGGTTGCCGTTATACATGGATAGTCCTTGTCGTAGTTATTAACCATCAGCCGGTTTGTTCCTGCAGCTTCAGCGCGGGGCGCCATCGTTTCCGCACGGGTCACTTTGGCTTCCTGGTGTCTGCTTGTTTCTTTTCTTCTTTTTTCTTTTCGCCTTTTTTTTCTGCTTTCTTGTCTTCACCCACGTCAACACCCATCTCTTTCAGAGCCTTCCTGGCCGCAGACTGGACCTTCGGGTTCTGATCATGATTCATTTTGTATTTTAAAATGTCAATTGTTCTTTTTTCCTTGAATTCTTTTATGAGGCTGATGGCCTTCAGCCGAACCTGCGAGCTGTTGCTCCGGAGGGCGTTGATCAGTTTCGGTATGGCCTCCGGGTCGCCCAGCTTTGCCAGGGCGGCGATGGAATAGAGGTACAGGTTGTAATATTTTTTCCGTTTCTTGACATCGTATGTATCGATGTTTTTCATAATCTCCTTAACGTCTGCCGTTACCTCCCTGGAACCGAGCTTGGAAAGGGAGTTGACGGCGTAGGACCTCAGAGCAACATCTTCCTCATCATCTTTGTAGATTTTCAGGAGGATGCCCTTCGACTCCAGCGACTGCGCCTTCCCGAGGAAAATGACCATGTCTTCCCTGGTCCCCTTGTTGGTTTTGGGGCTTTCCAGTGACTCTCTGACATAGGGCACCAGTTCGACGGCCTTGAATTCACCCAGGGTCTGGAGCAGTGCGGCGGTAAAGTTGGAGTTGTTTTCAAGGTCCCGGGACTTCAGCTTCTGGACCAGCTTTTCCTTTGCCGCCGTGCCGTTCATGTTCTTAAGGGCGTACACCGCAGCGGTGCCCACGTCTTCAGACCGGTGGTCGATCTTTTCCATCATGATGGGTATCGAGGAAGTCTCTTTCATCTCACCCAGCACGGTGATAGACTTTATTAACAGCTCCGGATCTTCTTCGTCTTTTATTATGTCGATGAGTTTTTTTACAAGTCTTCCCCGGATTGCCGGGTCTTTTATCTGCTGCATCTTGTTGACGGCGGATAGACGTTCCTCCTGTATGCCATAGTCAAGGGTCTGCTCTATCCATTCGGCCTTTTTTTCCTCGCTCTGCTTCGGGTCATTTTCCGCCTCTTTTTTATCGGCCTTCGCGTTTTTCCCCGAATCGTCTTTCGCATCCTTGCTTGCGGATTTATCCGCCACGGCTTTTTTTTCAACCGTGCGGGTGATGGTGGCCGATGTTGATTTGGATTTTTTAATTTCCGCGGCCTGCATGTTCGGCCTGCCTGCCTGGGCAGCCAGAAGTAATATTAGAAGGAAAAATAATGTTTTTTTCATTGTGTGCACCCGGCTCTTGTATTTGTTGTAATATAGTGAGCGGCCCTATTAATATCGGACATGATAATGATTTGACAAAAACAATTATAAGGGAACCTCTAAAAACCATATCAGGATGTCCCCCGGGGGCACTTTTCAAGGTGCCGATCAGGGCGGATATTAATGGCCGCCGGGGACCGGCCGATGCCCGAGGTCTGATTTCGGCCATTCCCGTTTGGTTTTAATAAATACTATAAAAGGGACGTGCGTTTGTCCATTAAAAAAAAATTCGGGGATATCATCAGGTTCCTGACACTGTCGGAAGACGGCGCACGACCCGTTACGGGAATAGACACTGCCGGTCTTTTTAGGCCCGGTGAAACCGATGAGCTATCCATGGCGCGAAACCTGACTGCGTCCTTCCTCATGGTCCTGTCCGGCCCGGATGCCCCGGAATATCACGAAGCCCTGCACTTCCTGGATGGTATGAATGGTGCCCGGTGGGACGGGGCATCCAGGTTTCTCCGTGACGGCGTTGACATGGTGGCGCGCGAAATCGAGTCGCGCTACAATGGGGACGAACGGTTCCGCCGCGATTTTGACGCTCTCCATGACGGAATCAGCAGCAAACCGCGAAGCTGCGACGATATCATCAGCCTGATCTGGCGGGTCTTCTTCCCTGAAGGTCTTATCGATGGCGGTCGTTCCGCGGCCATCTCAGCACTGAAAGAAAAGAGGAATGTCCGGATCACGGAGCTGAACCGCGAACCGGTCCGTGCCCCGGAGCGGGAAGTTCTTTTCACCGCCAATGCCCTCCTGACGGTCCCGCCTTCACGGGCCAGTCTCGATGGATTGGATGGGGAAGTGCGCGGAGCGGCTGAAACGGCCATGGATGAAGGCCCGCTCTTCTGGTATGACCATCCGATACCGGTGGGCACCCCGGCCGGGCGTAACGAGCTGATCTATGGCCTCCGCCGCCTGTCGGAAGCCCTGCGCTTCGAGGAATCCACCGGGTCAAAGGATCCGGGACGTGACGTTGAATGCGTTGTGTCGGTCTCGGTTACGCACAGGGGCCTGCGCGGCATTGCCAGGAGCTGGATCCGGTCACTGGTGATGGGCGAGGACGGGCTTCACGGCATCAACCTGCACATTTTTACCGAAGAAGACACGGAACGGCTCCTTGAGGATATCCTGCTCCCGGCGGTCCGGCATTATGCCCCCGGTTCCGACCGGGCTGTCCTGCGCGAAATTTTCGGCGTTGACGGTGAATACGGGAGACATTATAATTTTTTAAAGGCCATGGCGCGTTTCTGGAGCGTGTTCGTGTCGCCGGAAATCAGGGCGACCTTCAAGCTTGACCTGGACCAGGCCTTTCCCCAGCAAGAGCTCCTTCGCGAGACAGGGGCCACCGCCTTCGGTCATCTGCGCACGCCCTTATGGGGCGCCCGCGGGACCGATAGCCGGGGCGAGGCGGTATATCTTGGCATGATAGCCGGGGCCCTGGTGAACCGGAAGGATATCGGCACATCGGTTTTCACCCCGGACGTTCCGTTTCCGGAGCCTGCTCCCGCTAGCGATGAAGTTATATTCCGCAGCGCCGTGCCCCAGGCCCTCTCAACCGATGCGGAGATGATGACGCGCTATGGGGCAGGGCGGGAGCATGACGGCGAGACTTCGTGTATACAGCGGGTCCACGTCACCGGCGGCACCACCGGCATACTGGTGGAGGCCCTGAAACGGTACCGGCCCTTCACGCCTTCCTGCATTGGCAGGGCCGAGGACCAGGCCTTTCTCCTTTCGGTGCTGTACCGTTCCGATCCGTGTGGTTTTCTCCGGTACGCCCACGTGCCGGGCCTGGTGATGCGCCACGACGCGGACCTCTTTGCCAGTGGGGCCGATGCGGCGAGAACCGGCAAGACCCTGGGCGACTACGTGCGCATGCTGCTTTTTTCCGGCTATGCCCTGGCCCTCCCCTGGTCCTTTCAGCAAACCAAAGATGCGGTAGACCCCTTTACAGGATGCTTTATCACACCGGTACCGATAACTATCGTATACCTCCGGTTCGCCCTGAGGGCCGCAACCATGTTCGCTGCTGATGAGCCGGAAGCGCTGCGGTTCTTCTCTGACGGCGTGAAGCGACTTTCCGGCCTTATGGAATACTATAAAAGAGGAGAAAATCTTCTGTCTGCAATCTATGAACGGGAGAAGCGGGCCTGGGATCTTTACTATGATGTGATGGATGCGGCTGAGAAGGGGATACAGGCCGGGGACCCCTTTGTCCTTGAAATGAGAGAGAAGGCTAGGGGATTGATTAGTTCTGCAAGGATAAACAAATAGAATAATTTGTGCATATCTTGCATGGTGTGATAATATAGCAGGGTATTTTACTCTGACCCCAGGGGTTTTCACCCGAAAGTTATCGGTCAGGGCTATATGATGGTTATGGCCACTGTATTGAGGCAGGATGCCGGATTGAGACATGGATGTCGAAATCCCGACAAAGGCAGGATGCCTGTTTTGTCGGGATAGCGGCAGGAAGCCGCGTTATCGGGACTCTGACACCTGCTCTCTATTCACCGCCCAGTTTCTTTTTCAGGGAATCGACTTTTCCCTTCATCCGGTTGTCCATACCCTCACGGTAGTCAACCTTCAGCACCATGTAGACCCTGCTGCAGTGGTTTTTCATAGCGTTCATGCATTCCCTGGCTACGCTGATTACCTCGTCCCAGTCACCTTCAAAGCAGGTGCTCATGGGACCCATCTGGTAATCAAGGCCGCTTGCTTTAATAATATTAACAGCTTCCGCCACGTGGGAGCTGACGCTTTCCCCCTTGTCCAGCGGAAATATGGTAAGATCTGCCAGTGCGCTCATCGGGTTCTCCCTGCTTATTTATTCAATGACAATATTTGCAAATAATTATGTTTGTCAATAAAGTAGTGTCTTATTAGAATAAATTGACAAAAAAAATTATGTGTTCAATTAAAAGTAACTTGTTCAGAAATAAAGTTACACATAGTAGAAGTTATTAAGTATTTAACTGGTGCTTTTTTAAAACACTTACTGTTTCGGATTTAATTTCAAGCTATACAGCAATAAATCGGTCCATACTTAGTGGAGTGATCCGATAATTGATAATAATAATGTTATCAATTATTGAAATCATGAAAAGGTCATTTTTTAATTGTTCAATAAAAAAAAGCCCAGCCAGGCTTAAAAATTTGATCTGTCCACCGACTATGGTTATATTAATACGGTTGTCCATGTGTTTGACAGGGTAATAATCAAAGAGAGCAAAAGTATACATTAATTTTCATGCTGGATATTGATAATTTATTGATAATAGCCAGTTAAAACAGGACGGATTTTGGGAATTGAATTAATAACATGGATGCAGAGTGTTGTTCAGCGTAGAACACGGAACGTCATTCTCCTCATGGCCCATGCACTGCTGGTGCTATTACTCGTCACCGCTGACGCTTCCGCATCGCTAATCCTTTCTGAAGAGGGTATATCTCCGACCCGCAGCGCCGAGTTTGTCCGCACCCAGAGCAGGAACGCTTCCACCGAGGCGGACGCGGTCCATTATAATCCGGCGGGTCTCAGCTTCCTGCTGAACGGCGGAATTTACATCATGGTAAACTCGGTGAACGCTTATACCAGGAAGGGCGATTCCATCGGTATGTGGGGCTCCCAGGGCGTCAATTCGTTCAACAGGCTGATAAGGCCCATACCGAGCAGGTACCAGTCGGCCAACAGGTACCTGTCTACTACGGCGGTGGCCATGCCGTCCAATTTAAGTTTTATCTTCAAACGCGATAACTGGGCAGTGTTTGCAGAGGTGTCGTCTCTCAGGGGCCAGCCCGGGGCTACCTATACCCAGGGCGCCTCATCACTGGACAGGCTCCTGGTGGCGTATAATACCGTTCTCGCCTCGCGGTTTTCCCAGGAGTTGGTAAGCGTATACAGCAACAGCTCACTGAAGCGGCAGGAGTATCATATCGGCGCCACCGTCGGGGCGTCATACGCTTTCATTGACCAGCTTTCCGGCTCTCTTTCGCTGCGCTATATCAACGTAAAGGCAAATACCAGGATAACGCAGATCCCGTATTACGTGCAGGTCACCGGCGGTGTTTCCGTAAACGCGTACCAGGCTCCGGTATCCATCGACACCGATGTGTTCGGACACGGGACGGGCATTATCCTGGGCATCGACTATAAGCCGCTGGAAAATCTGAACATTGCGGCCCGCATGGAATACTACCCGCCCATGGTGCTGAACAAGCGGACCAATAAATTCATTGCCAATCCGGTTCTCGCCCAGTCGGGACAGCTCAATGTATTCTGCGACAGCATATGGCCCCTTGTTATAAACGACCGGCTTAATGCCGGCGGCACGGGCAACATCTTTAACATTGTCTTGATGGACCCGCGCACCCGGAAGGACATAAGCAACAAGGTGAAGGCCACCTATCCGCCGTCGCTCTCGCTCGGGCTGTCATACCGCGTCATCCCCGCGCTGAAATTTGACACATCGGCGGACCTCACCTTCCCCGGGGCCCGGGACCTGGACGGGCGGGAACGGAACTGGCACACCGTCGGGTACCGGCTGGGCCAGGGCATCGAGTGGAGCGTTGCCACCTGGGCGGTCATAAGCGCCGGCTATTCATACAATGATTTCGGCCTGCGCACCGATAAACTGACTGAATATGACGATCTCCTCTCAAGCCACACGATCGGGGCCGGGTGTTCTCTGAGGCCATTGGATTACATGACCGTGAGCGTGGGCGGTTCCTATTCTTTCTATACAACGGCACAGCGAAACAATTACGACATACTGACGTCGATCCTGACAGGGAGCCAGTTCGTGTATTATCATGGGTGGAACCAGAAATTATCGAGGGACGAATGGTCCGTTTCCCTCGGTGTGACTTTTTCGTTTTATCCGGTGGCTGAGGCAATGAGGAAAAAAGCGGAGGAGCATTACTGGAAAGGGATGACGCACTATCTTTCGAATGATATCGATTCAGCTGTTAACGAATTGAAATCTGCCAGAAGATACAATGTCTATTACCGGGATGTGGGGAAAAAGATAAAAGAGCTTGAAGAATTGCAGAAAGTAATGAAGAAAAACATCCAGCAGGATGAGGAAGAAAAGAAAGAGAAGAAAGAATTGATGAACAAAGGGAAGGGGGTTCACGGCAATGAAAACAATTAACGTGAATTGTAAAAAATATATTCTGGGCATATCACTGGCTCTTGCGGTGATGGCGTCCGTCGGTTGCAGCGGATATATGCAATCAAATACCGCGTCACAGTTGTTTTACGGGCTCTTTTTTAGCACTACGCCGGTGCTGAACCCTCTGGTGGTAACCGCTACGGATCCAAGCTCGATAACCATTGCCCGGCCAACCCTGTTCAGTTCGGGAAATCCGCAGCCCACAGTACAAGCCTATATTGGTGAAGATGGCCTTATCACGGTGATAGGTCCAACGGTGGGAGGAACCATCTTGGAAGGGCCAATCGACGTATCCGCCGGGGGGTACACCTTTAACGGCCTTGCAGGAAACACGATTCACCGGATTATTGTAGTAGCGCAGAACAGTTCCGGCTACTCTGTTGTGCAGATCACGCAGAGCACGGGAGGCATCGCGCCGGTCATGAACCCGCTGGTCATAACCGCGTCTGACGAGACCTCTATCACGCTGCAGCAGCCGACCTTTACGACAGCGGGCAATCCGCTGCCGCCGGTACAGACGCGTCTTGCCTACGTGGGTCTTGACGGCACCATATCGGTAAACTACACCACCGGTGTGGTGGCCGGCAGCATCGGCCCGTCCCAGGACGTTTCCGCTGCCGGTGCCTCCTTTGTGGGTCTGACTCCCAACACGGCGTACCGGATCATCGTGGTC